>DASXGZ010000020.1:0-63714 GCA_036488825.1 Candidatus Angelobacter sp. | reverse complement strand
TGGTAGTAGCCGCATCTGCGGCCACGGCTGGGGCACAGAGCTCAGCTACATCCGCTTCGCCCTCAATACAGGAGCAACTTGAAGCGCAATACCCGCTGGCCAAAATGACCACTAAAGGCGGCTGCACCGTGAGCAATCCGGAAACCGCGCTGGCGTTACAGAAAGCCGGCCCTGCTGCGTTACCGCAGAAGACCTCTTCTTTAATGTGCGCCTCCCACTATAGGAATGGCAGCTACACCAAACCCGGCTTCAAATGTACTTATTACCTGAACATGATCAAGCAGAGTCTGGTCAACCTGGAAAAAGGGGACAAGATTTTTCCCACAAAACTTGAAGTTGGCAAAGACGATGTAAAGATTTCGTTCGGATACTGCTCTGGCGATCCCGGTCAGGCTGCAGCCTACACCGGGCAGGTGGTGATTGAATTTCCCAAAGACGCGCTTAAGACAGCAACCGTTACCCAGATAGAAGACAAGATAGCCGAAGTCCTCAGCGCGGATGGCGGAGACCAGCAGGCCCAGGGTGGCGGACAGCAAGACAACCAGCAATCTCAGGATAGCCAGGATTCACAACCCCAAAATAACCAGTCAGCCTGCAATCCTGAGGTTGGGCAAACCATTGATCAAGTGGTGGCTGCATGCGGACAGCCGGCCAACCAGTCAAAAGGAGCTGGGACAAAACAGCTCTATTTTTATAATCAGCCAAAAATCAAAATCATTTTTATGAGTGGCAAAGTATCTGATATCGAATAACAAAGCTATTACGGCAGGGTGGACGCCTGGATGCGGTTATCAACGCTGTCATTCAGGCTTCCTCTTGTGGAAGCAATGAAATTCTCAAGCTCTTTGGCGGCATCTTCAGAAGTATTTCTGGCCACTTCGCCCACAATCAGCAAAGCAGGCGCTTGAATTCCATTTGTCCGGGACAGTTCATTAAGATTCAAAAAGCGCACCTGCTCCTGCTTGCGCCCGGCGTAAGACACCACAACGCATGGAGTGCTTGCATCCACCCCGGATTCCATCAACTCACGAGCCGTTTTGCCGTAATCTGGTCCGGGCATGTAGATAGCAAATGATGTGCGCTGAGGATCAAAACCAGAAGTGCGCAGCTTTTCTCCATGCACATTGTGTGCTGTTACCACTATCAGCGCAGAGGCATGGCGTCGATCCGTAAGCGGAATCCCCGCCGCCGCCGCAGCAGCACTGGCAGCAGTTATTCCCGGAATGATTTCAAATGCCACGCCCGCTCGCCGCAGGGCATCCAGTTCTTCGCCGAGCCTGCCAAAGACAGCCGGGTCGCCGGATTTCAGCCGCACAATCGTCTGCTCCGGCCTTTCTTGGGCATGCCATACCATAAGCGCGTTGATTTGCTCCTGGCTGCTGCCATGGCGTCCGCAGCGCTTGCCCACATTGATTACCTGAGCTGACGCCGGGCAAAGCTCCAGTATCTCTGCCGGAACCAGATCGTCATGCAGCACTATTTGTGCAGCCCGCAGCAATGTCGTGGCGCGCGTGGTCAGCAGGTCGGCCGCTCCCGGGCCGGCGCCGACAATATAGATTTTTCCGGACATGCTTATGCGCTTTTCTGCCGGCTCACTCCACGGCCGTCAATCCATTCTTCAACCGCATCAACCAGACGGTGAAGCAACTGATCAGCATTGCCGATCATGTTCAACCCTTCATGCTGATGCTCTCTCAATGCTTGCCTCAGGTTGGCTTCCAGCTCTGATCTTCTCAACTGGTCCATAGTGTTCTCCTGTAAGTTCGTGGTTTAAAGATTCATGATTTAATTCTCGATCTAAAAGCTGTTGCTTTGCAAACTTTCCTGGCTTGCACTGGGCCAGCAGCATCAACAATTCTTTGCGGCGCTCCGTGCGCGGCAATACTTTGCGCATCAGGTCACGCATACGTCCCAGCCATGCCGTCCATGATTCGTATTCAGGGCCAAAATCCTGCTCCAGTTGTTTACGCACATTCTGGCTGAGCGCGGGGCTGTTGCCGCCAGTTGAAATGGCGATTTGAAACTCGCCTCGGCTGACCACTGCCGGGGCATAAAAATCGCAATATCCCGGATCATCCACCGCATTTGCCAGGGCGCCGGATTCCCGAGCCTCTTTGTAAACCGCGCGGTTTATCTCTTCGGAGTCGGTGCAGGAAATCACCAGGAAATAGCCGCGTGTCATGCCCGGTCGAAATGCCAGTGCTACATATTTGATCCGGCGCTGATGTGCCCATAGGCGGATGCGCGGGGTAACCTGCGGCGAAACCACGGTCACATCCGTGGCGGAACGCAGCACTGCTTCTATCTTCTGCTCGGCAATCAAACCGCCGCCAACAATCAGTACCTTGTGGCCCTCAAGTTTGAGGAAAATTGGATACAGTGACATGGCGTTATCCTTCCATTCCATGCGGTACTCTGCCGGGTGAGGGATCCCGCAGGACAGGCGGCAGTTCCTGGCCGGCCAGCCTTGAACGCAGCGATGACTCCGAGTGTCGCGCAAAGAACTGCCGCAGGTTTTCTCCGTGGTGGCGCTCTTCGAGAAAGCTGCGCAGCAGCCGCTCAATTGCGTCAGGAACATCGCTTGCCGCGCAACGGTATCCCACTGGACGGCCAAAGCCTGCATGTTCACCAACCGCGCCGCCAAGGCAGAAGTAATAAGCGTCCTGAATGCGGCCATCAATCTTTAGTTTTTTGCCTTCCAATCCGATATCCGCGATGCGATGCTGGCCGCAACTGTTAGGACAACCAGTGACATTCAGCTTGAGTTGCTCGTCAAATTCAGGAAGCCGCTCTTCCAGTTCTTCCACCAGCCAGCGCGTGAACGCCTTGGTTTCCGTGATTGCCAGCTTGCAGAACTCGCTGCCACTGCAGGCGACCGCGCCTCGCCAGAATGCGGATGCAGCCACATGCAAACCGGCTGTTTCAAGACCAAGGACAACTGCGGCCGTCTTCTCCCGGCGAACATTTACAATCACCAAATTCTGCGTGTTTGTGGTGCGAAGCTCGCCGTTACCGTAGCGCTCGGCAAGGTTCGCCGCTGTATGCAATTGCTGCGGTGTGACGCGTCCGCGCAGCACCGCCGCGCCAACATAAAATAAGTCGTCTTGTTTTTGTGGATGAACGCCGACATGGTCGCGAAACACATCGTCCGGCGCAATTTCAGGTACGCTGGAATCTAATTTGTATCCCAGCCTGCGTTCAATTTCCTGCAGGAACGTGCCGGCAGTCCAGCCGTGCTGTAAAAACAGATATTTCAAGCGAGCGCGCTCCCGATTTTCCCGCAGAACATTCGCGTCACGAAACAGCTCACTCACAGCCTTGGTGACTGGAATTACCTGCTCCCATCGCACAAACGCATTGAGCCGGACCGCCAAGTGCGGCTCCGTGGAGAGCCCTCCACCAACGCGTACGGAAAAACCGACTTCGCGCTTGCTCCCCTGCTCACGAACAACGGGCGTGAAAGCCAGATCGTTGATTTCGGGATAAGAACACCAGTCCTGGCAGCCACTGATGCTGATCTTGAACTTGCGCGGCAAATTGTAGAAATCTGGATTGTCAACCAGCAATTGGGTCACTTCATCAACCAGCGGTGACGCATCGCAGAGTTCGTGTGAGTCCAGTCCGGCAAGGGGGCATCCGGTGATATTTCTCGTGACGTCGCCGCATGTGGCGATGGATGTCAGGCCGGTATCGAAGAGAACTTGCAGAACGTCCGGAAGATCTTTAATGGTGATCCAATGGAGCTGTATATTCTGGCGAACTGTGATATCGGCGACGCCGCCGGCATATTTTTCCGTCAGGCCGGCAATCGCGCGCAACTGCTTAGCATTAACAAACCCATTCGACAGCCGGATGCGCAGCATGAAATACGGTGTAGCGCGTCCTTCGCCTCCCGAGCCTCCTGTTACACCTCCACCATCTCCCTGAGTGTAAACACCCCACCAGCGCAGGTAAGTTTTGATCCATTCGTCAGGAATTGCCGCATGCCCTTGGCGCGCAAACTGCCGGATTTCATCAAAGCACTCCCATGGGTTCTTTTGCAGCTTGAGCCGCTCGGCCCGCTGGGCCTTAGTTTCTTTGATTGGTATGGCTGCGTTCGTGCTCATTTTTCACCCGTAAGTTAGTCGCTAAAAGCAAAAAGCCCATCGCCTGCTCTGGCGATGGGCCTGTTTCCTAAACCTTAATGAAAATTAGGTAGCAGTTTCTCCAGCCAGAGACACAGAAAGTGTCTTGCGACAACACATACACATGTTCTGGCGAGTAATTCGCATGAAAGGAAGGTACATGGGGGCAAGCTTGGCTGTCAAGCACGATCTATGCCGCGCCTTCTGCCTAAAC
The DNA here is from genome assembly GCA_036488825.1 of Candidatus Angelobacter sp. GTDB lineage: Bacteria > Acidobacteriota > Terriglobia > Terriglobales > Acidobacteriaceae > Angelobacter. The sequence goes on along the minus strand of DASXGZ010000020.1, from coordinate 59,376 downwards.
CCATTTTGAAACTGCGCTAGATTAATCATTCATCAAAGAAGCTTGTACATTTTTTCAGATGACCAGCGGAGTAAGCCGGATTCATTTGTTCAACCCCGGAACTCACCTCTTCCTCAACTGTTTGTGACCCTATAATCTCTGCCCAAAGCTTCTGGATGATTACTTGGGAATACCGAAACCCCTGACTTTTTCTTGACTCTCCCTTTTTTCCGGGCTATAGTGCCTGAATCGTGCAGGTTTGCCAAAATACCGCCGCGATGGTCATGTGTTTGATAGTAACAAGCACATGCACAACTACATCCAGGCGACAATCGGGCGAGCCGGCAGCGTAACTAACCAGCAATAATAGAGTTTCCTGACCCACTCGCCGAAAGCGAGTGGGTTTTTGCATTTGGGAAAGACTAAAGACTATGGACGGATCGAAGCACAAATCGAATTCAGATAACTCCGGATACGGCTGGCGTGTGGTGGTGCCGGCTACCTCCGCCAACCTGGGCTGCGCTTTCGATTGCGCCGGTCTGGCACTCAAGCTGTACCTCAGTGCGCTCTTTGTGCCTTCTGCCGCCACCGACTTAAGCCTGGAGTATCAGGGGAAAACGCCAGAGCGCTTCCCCATGAAAAGCTCAAACCTCATTTTGCACGCTTTGCGATATGCCGCAGAAAAATTGGGCGCGTCTCCGCCCAAAGGCCATGTGCTGGTACAGAGCGATATTCCCATCAGCGTGGGATTGGGCAGTAGTGCCGCTGCGGTAATTGCCGGCTTACTGCTTGGAGTTCGCTATAGCGGCAAAGAAGCAGCAACGGAACAAGTTCTTCGATGGGCGGAAGAGATTGAAGGGCATATCGACAATGCTGCCGCTGCCTATTATGGCGGGCTGGTTCTGGCTCTTTCCAACAACACTGACCAGGTGCAGACACTGAACACGAAATTCCCTGAAAGCATTCGTCTGGTGGTGGTAACTCCATCCATTACCGTTCCTACGCATGAGGCGCGTCAGGTCCTTCCCCAGTCTTATAGCCGTGTTGATGTTGTTCACACGTTGCAGCGCACCGCAGCGCTCGTTGCCACGTGCTTCTCCGGACGGTTTGACCTCTTTCCTGAACTATTTGACGACAAACTGCATCAGCCATATCGCCAGAAACTTGTGCCGGGAATGAAGCGCTGCCTTGGATTGCGGCGACCTGGGCTGATGGGAGTTGCGATCAGCGGATCTGGTTCATCAGTGATTGCGTTCGCCACGCGAGACGAGCTGCACGTGGCTGAAGATTTGCAAAAGATTTTTGCCCAGGAGGGCATAGAGACAGAAGCACTGTTCACCTCGGCGGACAACAATGGCGCAGGAATAACACGTGAACTGATCCCGTTAATAGAAAGACTTGGAGCAGTGCTACAGAAGTTGGAGCGATCGTAATGAACAGAAAGCGGCTTATCGTAATGAAGTTCGGCGGCACCTCCGTGGGGAACGCGGAGCGTGTTCGCCAGTGCGCGGCAATTGTGGACAAAGCGGCCAGGCAGGACCGCGTCATAGTTGTGGTTTCGGCGATGGCAGGTGTAACGGACCTGATCTTCAAGACTATTGAAGCGGCGCGGCAGGGTGATTTGGCAGCGACGAAGGCGCATCTGGAGAAATTTGAGACCGTACATCGCGAGCTGATCGGCAGTTTGTTCGGACAGTCTTGCTTCCCATCGGCCAACGATTTTCTTTCTGAAGTCATCTCCAGATTGCAAAGTGCATGCCATGCGCTCTCGGCATTGCGATCTGATATTTCCGCGCAAACCGCTGACGCGCTGGTGGCCCTTGGCGAGCGCGTTTCTGCCTGGGCGCTGGCCCGGCATCTTCAGCAAATAGGCGGCAATGCCGAATTCGTGAGCGCGGAAGATGTGATCGTGACCGACAGCAATTTCGGTAATGCGTTCCCTGATATTGAAGCTACGCGCAAAAAGTGCGGTCAGTCACTGCTGCCACTTTTAGACCGCAACATTACTCCGGTAGTTGCCGGGTACAGTGGGGCCAATGCGCAAGGTAAAACCACAACGCTGGGTCGAGGAGGATCGGATTATTCAGCCACCATCATAGGCGCCGCCGCCAGTGCGGATGAAGTCTGGATCTGGACCGATGTGGATGGAGTACTGACGGCTGATCCGCGTATCTGCCCCAATGCCTCCACACTGCCAGAGATCAGCTTTGAGGAAGCTATTGAGTTGGCATATTACGGTGCGAAAGTGATCCATCCCAGGGCCGCTTATCCTGCAGCCGAAGCAGGCTTTCCGGTCTGGATCAAAAATTCATTCCGGCCAGAGGTGCCGGGAACAAAGATTACTCACGGCGCAAGACCGGCTAATTCGCCGGTGAAGTCAGTGACTTCAGTGAAGGATGCCACGCTTATCACACTATTCACGCGCCGCGACGTACATCCAGCAGAGCTGTGGGGCCGGCTGTTTCTGCGCCTGGGACAGGAGCAGATTGAGGTGCTGTTTGCCACGCAATCTTCACCCGAGCATGCCCTGGGACTGGTGTTGCGAAAAGAGGACGCAGAGCGCGTGCTCCGCCTTATTCATGCCACTTTTCGCATGGAATTGGCGCAAGGCGTGCTTCGCCCCGCAGAGGTCAATAATGACATTGCCGTAATAGCGGTGCTGGGTGAATCAATGAAAGGAACATGCGGCATTCTGGGGCGTGTCTTCTCCGCAGTGGCGCGGCATGAGGTCAGCGTGATTGCCGTGGCGCAGGGCGCTAGTGAACTGAGCATCTGTTTTGCCGTGCCGACCTCATACGCTGCAAAGATCGTTCATGCCGTGCACGATGAGTTTTTTACGTCAGCAAATTCCAACATTCCCCTGTGTCTTGCACCCGGATTGCTAGTTGCAGCGGGGACGCAATGAGCACGGTGCCAGTTAACTCTCAGGTCGCTACTCACGTGCTGCGGTGTGTTCATTGCGGCAAAGTGCAGAATACGGCGGACCGAATGTTCCGCTGCACTGAATGTTCGGAACTGCTGGAAGTAGTCTACCCGGAGTGGGCTGCCGCGTCGTCAGGCTTTGCTCTTCGCCTGAAAGAAATTTGGCAGGAGCGACGTGCATCACCATTGCCAGAGAATGCAAGCGGAGTGTGGCGCTTCCGGGAGCTACTACCCCAGGTGGAGCGAGACAACATTGTGACGATGAGCGAGGGCAACACGCCTCTGATTCCGCTCAGGAAAGCCGCCCGCACGCTGCGCTTGCCGAATCTTTTGGCGAAACATCAAGGGATGAACCCAACCGGCTCTTTCAAGGACACGGGAATTTCCGCCGCAATCACCATGGCCAAAGCTGCTGGTTTTTCCTGGGTGTGTTGTGCTTCCACCGGAAACACGTCAGCTTCTGTGGCTGCCTATGCGGGGCGGGCGGAAATGAAGAGCATGGTTCTTCTTCCTGCCGGCCAAGTAGCCGCAGGCAAGCTGGCGCAGGCACTGGAATATGGCGCTCACGTCTTGCAATTGCGCACAGATTTTGACGGCTGTCTGAAGATCCTGCATGAAGTAGTACAACGCTTCCCCGCGTATCTGCTCAATTCGCTCAATCCATATCGCCTGGAAGGGCAAAAAACAGTGGGGTTTGAGCTGATGGAGCAATTGGATTGGCAAGTGCCCGATCATGTAATCGTACCCGGCGGAAATCTGGCCAATGGCTCTGCCCTGGGCAAAGGCTTTATTGAATTGCGCGGCCTTGGTTTCATCCAATCGCTGCCTAAAATTTCCATCATTCAGGCAGCCGGCGCCAATCCTCTGGTTCGCACGATCCGTGAAAACGGAGGCACAGAACTCATCCGGGTAAATGCCGAAACCAGAGCAACAGCGATCCGAATCGGCAATCCTGCTTCATGGCGCAAAGCGGTAAGCGTGCTCAAAAATACCGGTGGGGCGTGTGAGGAAGTCAGCGAAAACGAAATTGCCCAAGCCAAAGCAGAGTTGGGCTCGGAAGGGATAGGCTGCGAACCTGCTTCAGCAGCCACGCTGGCTGGACTCAAGAAGCTCAGTGCTGCGGGCTTTGTAAAGGCGGCGGATAAGATCGTCCTGATTCTTACGGGCCATATGTTGAAAGACGTTGATTATATGAAGCAGTCGCCGGGACAGAGTCTGCTCGGGCCGATGGAGGCCGATAGCGACGCGGTGATCAGGACCTTGGAGAAGATTTATGCGCGTCATTGAAGAACCAGCAAAAAAGCAAAACAAATCCCGTCAAGATGCCGGGCGGGTGAGAGTTGGGATCGTTGGCTATGGCACGGTGGGGCGGGCAACGGCGGAGATTCTCCACGGCCACGCCGAAGAGATTAGCCAGCGAACTGGCGGGATCGCCATTGTCGTGACGCGGATCGCCCGCAGAAAGCTACAGCCTTCTGAAACGGGCGTGAATGGGATCGTTGTGGTATCTGACTGGCGAGAAATTGTTACGGCAGAGGACGTTGACATCGTAGTGGAAGCCATTGGAGGCACGACGGTTGCCCGTGAGGTGGTACGCGCAAGTTTGGAAAATGGAAAAGCAGTGGTCACGGCGAACAAAGCACTGATCGCGTTACATGGAGATGAACTTTTCGCGCTCGCGCAGGAAAAGGACCTGCCTATCGGAATTGAAGCCACCGTTGCTGGAGGCGTTCCAGTGGTCCGCGCCATCTCTGAAGCATTGGCGGCAGACCGCATTCAATCTGTGTATGGCATTGTGAACGGAACCTGTAACTACATTCTGACGCAGATGGAGCAGCACGGAATTGAGTTTGCCCATGCCCTGGAACAAGCACAGGCTGCCGGCTACGCCGAAGCGGACTCAAGCCTGGATATTGATGGGCTGGATGCCCGGGATAAAATCGCCATTTTGGCGCGCATCGCTTTTGGTTACGCTATCCGCGCATCAGAGATTCCAGTGATAGGCATCCGAAACATCACAGCCACCGATTTTCATTACGCACACCGATTGAATTCAACGATCCGGCTCGTAGCTTCCGCCGAACGAGTTGGGCAAGGCCTTCACATTGCCGTGCAGCCGTGGCTGGAGCCGCGTGACTCTATGTTGGCCAAAGCAGCGGGAGCTAACAATGCCATCTTCATTGCCGGCGAACGCGTAGGAACGCAGATGCTCTACGGACGCGGCGCTGGCGGGAATGCCACCGGAACAGCAGTGCTTTCTGACGTGCTGCAGATAGCCCGCCAGATCGCGCGAGGTCAGGCCGAAGGCAGCCGTTTGCCGGGGTTTCATCGCGGGGATGCACTGCGACCATTGTCGCGGCCAAACCCAGTCAATTGGTTTCTGCGGCTTACGGTAGACGACCAGCCCGGTATTCTTGCGCGTACAGCGGAAGCGATTGCACGCGAGGGCATCAATATCGACTCTGTGATTCAGGAGCCGAACATGCCAAAAAACCGGCTCTCATTTGTGATCACGCTGGAACCAACGCTTGAAGCCACGGTGCAGCGGGCCGTGCAAGCCATCAACCATTTTGAGTTCATGAAAGCGCCGGTTCTGCTGATGCCCATGATTTCGACAGCCGAGGAACACGTTTAGGAATTTAGTAAATGGGTAATTTAGCAATTAAGTAATTGAGATTTAAAAATAAATCCATTTTCAATCCAGGCCATGTCAAAGGAAGACAAGCAGGCCAAAATGAAGGAGTTGCATGAGTCAGCGAAACCAAAGCGACATCCTGACTGACGATCAGAAGCCGAAATTCGATGCCATGATGAAAGACATGAAAGCACAAATGCATCCGCGCCATGACGGGGAATAAGGCTCCCAAATAAGTTTTGGTTAGAAATTTCTTCAGAGGGGCGTTTCTCCTTGCAAACGCCCTTTTTTATTCTAGGTATCATTATCTAAATCTGGATAAATCAAGTATCTAAACTGGATATCCAGAGCTGCTGCTCGTTCACTATATTTCCATGTTGCTGAACGTCTTCTCTGGTTGTGATTCTTCCCCTGATTCGTGAGCTGCTCTACCCTCTTCTGCGTGAAAAAGCGCATCACACAGTGACTGGCCGCACCATCGCTTAAGGAGACCAAGTACACGATGAAAACTCTCAGGACCGCACTCTTTACCACCACATTTCTGTTTGCCATTGGAGCTTTTGCATGGCAATACCCCTCAGGCGGCCAGGCACAGCCGCAGCAAGGGACAATGCCGCAGACGCAACAACCTTCACAGACCCAACCCCCCCAAGGCCTGCCTTCGCAGAACCAGGGTGCAATGCAGCCAGGCCAGCAACAACAGCCGGGAACAACATCGCAGTCAGAGGGCATGGCCGGACATCCGCCCTCTATTGATGACCAGGTGCGCGTACTCTCTGACCGACTCAACCTCTCCGCCGATCAGCAGACTAAAGTAAAGAATGCGCTGGAAGACCAGCACAGCCAGGCCATGACCGTGGTGCAAGACAATTCTCTGGCGCGCGAAGACAAAATCCAGAAAATTCATGCGCTACGCCAAGCGACGATCGATAAAGTCCGCACCTCATTGAATGACGATCAGAAGAAAAAGTTTGATCTGATGGTCCAGCAGCAGCCCGGACAATCACAGCAGCAACAGGCTCCGCCGCCTAAACAGTAAGTAGCGATCCAAGCGAAAGAAGGGCGCCCGAATGGGCGTCTTTTTTTTGTCTTCCGCTGCTCATGTCATTCCGGAAAAGGTATGCTTGGCTGGAATCTTTTCATCAGGAAAACCAATGCACCTTGCCGCCGGCATTCTCATCGCCTTACTGGCTTCTCAATCTGATCAACGTCCGGAATGGTGCCGTGATTTGCCGCGTCCGGCTTACCACAACCTTGCGCGCGTGAATGTGCCGGATAAATGGTTTGAGGTTTATCGAATCCGGCCTGGCATTTTTGCCATCTATGAGCCGCACCAGCAGGAGGAGATCATCTCCTACCTGATCCTGGGTGAAAAGCAGGCTTTACTCTTTGACACCGGTATGGGCATCAGCAATATAAAAAAGATGGTTGATGGGCTGACGCACCTGCCGGTAAGCGTCATGAATTCACACACGCACAATGATCACGTGAGTGACAACTGGCGCTTCAGCAGAATTTACGGCATGGATACGCCGTTTACCCGCGAACATGCCAAAGGCACAGTCGCAGCCGCGCAGGAGGAAATTGTTCCCGGAGCCATCTGCGGCAAACTCCCTGCCGGTTTCGATCCAAAAGCTTATTCTGTGCGGCCCTTCCACATCACAAATTGGATTCACGGCGGCGAAAAGATCGATCTTGGCGGACGCGTGCTGCAAGTGATTCCAACTCCCGGCCATACGCCAGACTCTATTTCGCTGTGGGACGCGCAAAACAAATTGCTCTTCACCGGCGACATGTATTATCCGGGAGCGATCTTTCTCTTCCGTCCGGAAACTGACCTTGATGCTTATGAAGCTTCTATCAAGAAGATGGCTTCACTGGGAGCTAAATTGCTATTGCCGGCGCACAACGTGCCGATTGCCGATCCGTCAGACCTTCTCCGCGTACAAGCTGCAATGAAACAGGTCCGCAGCGGAAAGATCCAGCCCGTCAAAGCCGAACACTGGTCAGAGTACAAATTTCAGGGGTTTTCTTTTCTGCTGCAGAAGTAGCACTGGCTGGTGGCTCTTCGTTGCTCGCGCCTCAGTTTCGCACTCAACGAGCCTTAGATCTTATTTAACTGCCAATGGCATACTTGAGCCGCTTTGGCGGCTGAGTGACGTGTCATTTCGGGTTTGGCCGCACCTCAAGGACAGGTTCAGGCGGCTTCGGGGGCGGTCCGACAGGCTCGAAGCTGGCCTTTATGTAGTCGTCCGCATTCGTTTCATAGCAAGCCATAGGGGTGCGCCTGCGATCCAGATCCTCTCTGGGCACATTGCGAGAATAGATCAACGGCTCATGGCGCTTCGGCAGGTCCCGCTCTGTAAACTCCGCAACCGTTTGGTCGCAATCCGGATCTCGCCAGGCAGAAATCTCGTGAACCACCGAGTAATCAAAGCCGGATTCCGAGAGCCTTGGCTGATACGGAAGGAAGGTGAAGACGAGTTTGATGGGACTCCACTCCTCACGGGCAATCTCCGTTTCGGCAATGAACTCTTCATGGCTCGAGAAGAAAGAAGAGCGCGGGTGGTCAGCTAAGCCTATGGCAACCAGACGCACTCGCATGCGCGCTTTCTTGGGAGGATACTCGGGCCAACGGAGCTGTCCTTCGGCCTGCCTGCCTGAACTCCCAATAAAAGTTGCGGCCAGCAAAATCAGGGCTGTAGTCCAGTTCTTCATCCTGGCTCAAGTTTACGCTCTGCTCGCTGGGCTTGCCACATGAGCACTGACACTCATGCTCAACCAGAAATCGTCCCAACGATCGACCTTGTCTGGTCTGCTTTTAAACAGAGTATGGAAGCTTGCGAGCGGTTGCCCGGCAACCCTGGAACGAACCTCTAAAAAGCCGGAGCACTAAGCAATGATTTTTAATTCACTGTCAGCCCCTGGCGACGATTTTTCGCTTCTACGCATGACCTTGGGGTGCTTCGTGGGTTGGCCCGCGACGGGGATTTCACGATCAAGTAGGATTTCCGCGCAGAAATAAATGGTCGGGACGGGCAGATTTGAACTGCCGACCCCTCGCACCCCAAGCGAGTGCTCTACCAGGCTGAGCCACGTCCCGACGGTAAGGAAAGTCCGCTGGTAAGGAACGGGGTAACACAGCGGAGGGCCTGAAAAAATTATAGCATCCCCTGTTTAGAATTAAGCGCTATCTCTTGCACGTGAACTATGTCGTGCATCTTGAACAAGATGCGCAACACAGCGAATCGTCTGTCTGCATGGCGGGCTTTCCGTAGCTCCGTGATCAAATAAATTCTCGATTAATTTTGGGACGAAGCGCCACATCTGCACCTCTGGCACGTCTAAATTGAATAACGCTCCGGCAGCACGGCAATCAAAATTTAGTTAACATATATTACAGATGAAACCAAAAAAGATACTTATGGCGACGGCCGTAACGGCTTGTATTGCCTTCCTGTTCATTGGATGCGCCGATGGCGCCAAGGCCGGAGCTCCGGCGGGGCCGCAGGCATTCCCGGTAAAGGTCATTACGGCACAGTCCCAGGTGGTTCCGCTCTCCACTGACTATCTGGCTACGCTGAAATCCAGGAATGGCGCCACGCTCCAACCCCTGGTAGAAGGAGACATTGTGAAAATCTTTGTCACTTCCGGCCAGCATGTGGCCACCGGAGAGCCTATTCTGGAAATTGATCCGCGCAAGCAGCAAGCCACGGTCAATAATCAGGAAGCGGCCCTGAAGTCAAAGCAGGCGGTCATGCAGCAGGCCGCAGTTGACCTGGAACGCAAAAAGAAGCTTTATGCAGTGGGAGTTACCGCTAAGGCCGATCTTGACCAGGCGCAAAACACCTATGACGCCGCCAAAGCGGATGCCGAAGCCTTGGAGGCCGGTATTCGCGAACAACAGGTGCAATTGCACTATTACACTGTCCACGCACCCTCAGATGGCATCATCGGCGATATCCCGGTTCATGTAGGAGATCACGTGAGCGCCACCACAATGCTGACCACGGTTGATCAGGGCGGCGCTCTGGAAGCTTATATCAACGTGCCGGCGGAAAAATCCTCGGCGCTGCGGATGGGAATGCCAGTGGACATTGTTGATGACAATGGCAAAACCCTGGCGCGCACTCGGATATCCTTTATCTCTCCGCATGTTGATACCGATTCGCAAACCCTGCTGGTGAAAACACAGGTGCCCAACGCGGAACATAAGTTCCGCAACGCGGAGCAGGTCCACGCCCGGGTGGTCTGGTCTGAGCGTACTGCTACGGTCATTCCCGTAACTGCGGTTTCCCGCCTAAGCGGAAAGATTTTTGCCTTTGTGGCCGAAGGCCAGGGACAACAAGCCGTGGCGCGTCAACGGGTCATCCAGGTAGGGGATTTGATAGGAAATGATTATGTGGTGCTCGACGGGATCAAGCCTGGCGACAAAATTATTGTGACCAGCGTTCAGATGCTGGCAGATGGCATGCCCGTGGTGCCGCAGTCGTAAAGATCTTTCGCCGCAGATTGGCGCGATAGACGCTGGTCCAGGAACTTTCAGGAACACCAGCGAGGGCCCCTGCAAGCCGAGCCGCCTGCCACCACGCGCGAACGAACTATTTTGCTGAAGATGCTCCAGCGGTTTGGAGCGAAGCGACAGGATTCATGGTTAATTTCTTTATTCGCAGACCCGTATTTGCCACAGTATGTTCGCTGCTGATCGTGCTCGGCGGTGCAGTATGTATTCCCACGCTGCCGGTGGCGCAATATCCCAACCTTACGCCGCCCACGGTAAGCGTAAGCGCCTTTTATACGGGCGCAAACTCGCTAGCTGTGGAAACCAGCGTAACCACGCTGCTGGAACAGGCCATCAATGGCGCGGAAGGCATGCGCTACATGAGTTCCACCAGCGGCAATGACGGAAGCAGTTCCATCAGCGCCACCTTTGATTTAGACCGAAACCTTGATATAGCTGCAGTAGATGTCCAGAATCGCGCTTCCAGCGCCCTGGGACGCCTGCCGGTGGAAGTCCAGACTACAGGCGTAACCATCAACAAAAACACCGGTTCTTTTGTGGTGGCGTACGGCTTTTATTCCGACAATAAACAGTACGACAACCTTTTCATCAGCAACTATCTTGACCTTTATGTGCGCGACGCCATCAAGCGGGTCAAGGGTGTGGGCGACGTGGTGATTTTTGGCGAGCGCAAATATTCCATGCGGCTGTGGCTTGATCCGGTGCGGTTGGCGGCACGCAACCTTACTGCTGCGGATGTTACCGCGGCATTACGCGAGCAAAATGTCCAGGTTGCCGCCGGACAAGTAGGCCAGCAGCCCGCACCGGCAAATCAGGCATACCAGATCAGCGTGCGCGCTGTCGGTCGCTTGAGCGATCCCAAAGATTTTGAGCACATGGTGATCAAGCGTGCCAAAGATGGCTCGCTGGTGGAATTTCGTGATGTAGGCCGCGCCGAACTGGGTGCGGAAAGCTATGGCGGCCAGCTCCGTTACAACGGCGTGGACGCGATGGGCCTGGGCGTGATGCAACTCTCCAATGCCAACGCTCTTCAGGTGCGCCGTGACGTGCAGACGAAGATTGAAGAATTGGCCAAACGCTTTCCTCCCGGACTCAAGTATCAGGTGGCCTTTGACACTACGCGGGCTGTCGGCGAATCCATCCGAGAGGTGCTGAAGACCCTGGCGGAAGCCATCCTGATCGTAATCATCGTGATTTTTCTTTTTCTGCAAGGCTGGCGCAGCACAATTATTCCGGCAGTCACAATTCCTGTTTCGCTTGTCGGAACCTTCATCTTTGCCAAGGTGTTCGGCTTCTCCATCAATACGCTTACGCTGTTTGGTATAACCTTGGCTACAGGTCTGGTCGTTGATGATGCGATTGTGGTCATTGAAAACGTGGAGCGCCATATTGAGGAAGGAGTGCGCGATCCGCATGAGGCCACGCGGATTGGCATGCGCGAAGTTACCGGCGCGGTTGTAGCCACATCACTGGTATTGATTGCCGTATTCGTGCCTGTATCGCTTTTCCCCGGCGCCACCGGCCGCCTTTACCAGCAGTTCGCGCTGACCATTGCTTTTTCCATCGCGATTTCCGCGTTCAATGCCCTCACCCTTTCTCCCGCACTGGCTGGATTGCTGCTGCGCCATCAGGACCGCCCGAAGGGCCGATTCTTTTCTGCCATCAACTCCGTCATTCGCAGTGGGACCACCGGCTACCAGGCGCTTCTCCATCGGCTAACAAATTGGCGTGCTGCGGTGGTTGTGGTTTTCCTTCTTGGCTTGACCGCCACATATTTTGTTTATCAGCGCGTGCCCACCAGCTTTGTGCCGCAGGAAGACCAGGGCTACTTCTTTGTGATTGTGCAGGCCCCGCCCGGTGCGTCATTGCAGTACACCACCAAGGTCATGGACCGTGCGGCCGCCATTGTGAGCGCAAACCACGACGTGGAAGGCGTTTTCTCAGTACCGGGTTTCAGCTTCAGCGGCAGTGCTGCCAACCAGGGAATTATTTTTGCCAGCCTCAAAGACATCAGCGAGCGCAGCGGCCAAGCGCACAGCGCCGAAGGCGTTTTGAATGCGATTCGTGGCCAGTTGATGCCAATCAATGAGGCCATGGTCATTCCATTTGATCCGCCGGCCATTCAGGGCCTGGGACAGTTTGGCGGCTTTGCCTACGAGCTACAGCAAACTAATGGCGGCACTCTGGATGAATTGGAAAGCGTGATGCGGCAAATTATTGCCAAGGCCAATACCCGTCCCGAACTTGCCCATCCTTTATTCAGCACTTTCACCGCGCGCGATCCGCAATTTGTGGTGCAGATTGACCGCGAAAGAGCCAAGAGCCTGAATGTTCCTTTTTCCCAGATCACCAGCGCGCTCCAGATTTATATGGGCTCACAGTACGTGAACGATTTTGATTTCAATAACCGCTCTTACCGCGTGATGGTGCAGGCTGACCAGCAATACCGCTCGCAGCCGCGTGACCTGCGCCAGTTCTATGTGCGTTCTGATGATGGCAGCATGATCTCCCTTGACAATCTGGTCACGGTAAAAGAAAGCACCAGCGCCAGCGTAATCAACCATTACAATTTGTTCCGCAGTGTTGAGATCGACGGCAGCGCTGCTCCCGGTTATAGCTCCGGGCAGGCCATTCATGCGATGGAAGAAATCTCCAATGAGGTTTTGCATCAGGGATACACGTTTGAGTGGACGGGGATTTCATTGGAAGAAATCCAGTCTGGCGCGCAAACTGTCATGCTGTTCGGGCTTGGGCTGCTGGTGGTTTACCTTACGCTTTCTGCCCAGTATGAGAGTTTTGTTTTGCCCTTCATTATTCTTCTGGCCGTGCCCATGGCCGTGCTGGGTGCGTTACTGGCGCAAGCGGCGCGCGGGCTGCAAAATGACGTTTACTGCCAGATAGGGCTGGTGATGCTGATTGGCCTGGCTAGTAAAAACGCAATCCTGATCGTGGAATTTGCAGAGCAATTGCAGCATCGCGGCTTGGGGCTGGTGGAATCGGCGATTGAAGCTGCGCGGCTCCGGCTGCGGCCTATCCTGATGACCTCTATCGCGTTCATTCTTGGCGTTCTGCCGCTGGTTTTTGCCAGCGGGGCAGGCGCTGCGGGCCGTCACTCTGTTGGGACTACCGTGTTCGGTGGAATGATTGTATCTACGTTCCTGAACCTCTTTATTATTCCGGTGCTGTACATCCTGGTGCGTGGTTTGCTCCCGATGAAGTTGAAGCCGCAACAGGAAATAGAAATGCCTGAGTTAGTCAGCAAGGGCGCATGAAAGAGCGGCTGAGCGCGCCGTCTGCAAGGAGGCGTATCGCGCTGCTTGCGTTGGGATGGACGCTGCTGGCGGCAAGTCTTCTGCTGTGCCTGTTGGGGCCTCATCTCTCTGTCCGGGAGGTCCCGGCGGACATCAAAAACCGTATGGGTGACGCGGATTGGATCGGCCTAGCATGGGTTATTTCCGGTGTAGCCGCAGGCGCTCTGGCGTTAGTCTGCTTCGCTGCGGAATGGGCGTTGCGGCCCGGACGCAAGAGCAGCGATTCCCAGCAAAAGAGATGACGCCCAGATGCAAATACCTGCTCATCAGCCTACAATCCAAATGCTACGAAGCAGCGGGGATGGACAAGCAGCTTTGCACCTGACGCGCGAGCTGCTTCAGCGAATAAGGCTTTTGCAGATAGAGCTTGCCCTGCATGGAAATACCGTTTTGCAGGATGACGTCATCAGGATAACCTGAGACATACAGCAGTTTGACATTGGGCCGGCAGTGGAGAAGCTGGTCGGCAAATTCGCGGCCGTTCATCTTCGGCATAATCACGTCTGTGATTACAAGATCAATCGGGGCGGCGGTGGCGGCAAATTCGAGCGCTTCCGGACCATTGCTGGCAGAATTTACCGTATATCCCAGTGAGGTAAGAAATTCGGCATTCACGGTGCGCAGATCTGCCTGATCTTCCACCAGCAGAATGTTGCCGTGGCCCTTTCTGACGTTTTGGTCCGTAGCTTCGCCAGTGGACGCCACTCCTGGATCGACAACAGGCAGCAAAATGACGATCTGTGTACCTTTACGGGGTGTGGATTCAATCGTGATCTCGCCTTTACATTGATGAATGATGCCATAAACAGTGGCCAGACCAAGGCCGGTTCCGCGTCCAACTTCTTTCGTGGTGTAGAAGGGCTCGAAAGCATGCAAGCGGGTTTCTTCGTCCATTCCCACGCCTGTATCGCGGACGCGAATGGCAACATATTGCCCGATAGCTACATTTCCGGAAGAAGTGAGCACCGGCCGAAGCAGGTCTTCAGTTTCTATAAAGATCTGGCCGCCGCCAGGCATGGCGTCACGTGAGTTAATGACAATATTAAAAATGATTTGCTCGAAGTGCGTCTTATCGATTACTACGGTCCCGTTCGCGCCCAGGTTCACTACCAATTCGATGTCCTCGCCGATCAGACGAGGCAGAATTGCGGTAAGCTCCTGCAGCGCCTGGCCGGTTTGCAACGGCATGGGTCGCACAATTTCCTTCCGGCTGAAGGTGAGCAATTGCCGCGTGAGGCCGCTGGCGCGCTGTGTGGTATCGATGATCTTGGTGCAATATCGTTGAATGTTCTCGTTGTTTTCCAACTTTGATTCCAGCAGCTCGGCGTAACCGCCAATCACACCAAGAAGATTATTGAAATCATGTGCTACGCCTCCGGCCAACCGCCCCAGGGCTTCCATCTTTTGTGCCTGGAGGAATTTTGCCTCCAATTCGCGCTCTTCAGTTTGGTCAAGCAGCATGCCAAAGATGCACTCTTTACTGTCAATACGCACCAGGGTGGCGAAGTATAGGCCCATATGCTCAGCGCCAGTGGCATCCTTGAATTCGATTTCCACATTTTGCACTGAACCTTCGCTCCTGAGTCTCTGGTAAAATCCGTCGCGCTCATGTTGCGACTTCCATAACCCCAGTTCAACCGCGTTTTTTCCGATCACCTTTTCTGCCGGGAGCGCCAGCATGCGCAAAAGGTTGTCATTCACGTTGAGAAAGGTCCCATCCAGTGAAATAATGCCGCACCCGACTGGGCTCTGCCGGAATATTGTGGCAAATCTCTCTTCGGATTGTTTAAGCGCAATCTCACTCTGTTTTCGCTCTGTGATGTCAATCGCAGTGCCTTCAATAAAACTCTTGCCATCTACGTCTGCGACGATAGTGGCCCGTTCCAGTATCCAGAACATGGTCCCGTCGCAGCGTCGCTGCGCGCATTCATAGTTCAGCACCTGGCCATGCAGCCTCAGGTCCTCCAGGAATTGTTCACGGTCAGACGGATGCAAATAGAGAAGGTTGGCTGGATGTGCCAGCGCCTCCTCTTTTGACGTAAATCCGTACATGCGCACAAAGGCGCTGTTGCAATTTAACAGCCTGCCTTCCGAGGTGGAGACGTAAACCGCAGCCAGGTTGTTTTCAAAGAGTATCTGGTACTGGCGGGCCACCGTTGAAGCCATGTCAGCCTGGTCTTCAAAGAGCGTCAAAATCATTCCAAACGCCACAAAAAATTTTGGCAGGTCCCAGAAGAAGCTCCCGCGGCCAGGTCCTGTAGCCAATGCGGCGAGAATCGCGGATAAGGGAAACACGCTTCCCCAGGCAATAAACGAGGCAGAGGTAAGAAGAACTCCGGGAGTGAATCTGCGAAACCGGCGGAAATATGCCAGACCGGTTGCATAGAAGAAGCTGAACAGATAGAAGTTTAGACCGTGCAAAAAACCGCCATGCAGAGTTTTAAAAATGGCCCATCCGCCATAAGGCAGCAAGAGCAGCAGGCAATAAAGGTACCGGCTTTTCCAGCGATAGTAATGAACTGCCTGCCCTAAGCCGTATACATTGCTGATCAGCAACAAGGAAGCATAAAACCATCGTGATCGGAAACCGAACTGTAAGCCGGTAACGTAGAGCAGTGCTGCAGCACTAATTAAAATGCCAAACGCGATACGGCGCGGCTTTCGGAGGTAGACCTCAGAAACTGAAAGCAGGAAGCAGGTGGCCGCAACAATCAGCGTACAGACCATGATCCACGGAGTGAGCCGGATCATGCGGGGAATATAATCATCCATCGCAGGCGCGGCGAAATGGACCAGGATCGCGGTCCACCCCAGCATCCATAAGCCGGTGCTCTTCTGCCGGTCACGAACGTAAATCCATGCGAATAGCGCAACCAGGATAGTTATTACGGCGAAGACGACAAGTTCTTCAAAACGCGGAGACATACAGCCTGCGAATTCTATCCTTGCTCAGGGCAAGGATTTCAAATAGGAGCAGTTTGGAACTTTCGAGTAACGCCTATCTATGTCATAACGTTAAACTTTCGGTACCAAAGGACATAAAAGTACCATTAAATTGATGGCTTAATTAGATAAATTTTATTTTGTTCGAACTCTGGGAATCCAAGCCCCGGCAAGGCAATCTTAAATCTTCTTTCATCTCACCGCTTTTTATCAGGCTTTTCCACCGGGTTTTCATGCGCCCGCTCACGGAACGTGCCGCCCATGGTTTTTGCCAGAAAAACGGCGGAGTCTCCGTATTTATCGCGCAAACGGTCAGAAGCGGAGAGAGCGCGAGCCCACTTCTGCATCTTTTCACCTTCCAGCAGGTTCATTTGCCCGGGCTTGTCTTCAAAGTTGGAGGCATGTACTCCCAGCAGACGGATACTCCTGCCCTGGTTCCAATTATGATGGAACAGCTTTTCAATGGCTGAAAAGATCTCGGTATCCATCTGGGTGGGGGTAGATAGGGAATGCGCCCTTGTAATGGTGCTGAAATCTGAGTAGCGGAGCTTGAGTTGGAGAGTGCGGGCGCTGAAGTTTTGCTCGCGCAGCCGTCGGCCTACTTTCTCACACAAATGGGCCAGCGTAGGTTCCAGTTTTCCACGGTCAGCAGTATCGCGATCAAAGGTATGTTCGTGGCTGATGGATTTTGCCTCCCACTCTTCACCTACGTCACCTTCAAACCATGCTCCTGCGTCTTCTCCACGGGCCTTACCGGCCAGACTTGGTCCCCATTTGCCAAAGTTTTCTTCCAGTATTTGCTCTTCAACCTTGAGCAGGTCGCCAATATAAATGATGCCAATCTGGTTAAGCCTTGCCTTGGTAACCTTGCCGACGCCGGGAATCTTTCCCACATCCAGCGGCGCCAGGAAACTCTGTTCCTGCCCTGCCAGAACATACAGGACGCCGTTTGGCTTGGCTTTATCCGAGCTGATTTTGGCCATCAACCGCGAGCTGCCAATTCCGATGGAGCAGTTCAATCCAGTCCGGTCTTTCATATGCTGATGTAATTTGTGGGCGGAGAGCAGTGGCGGGCCGTGCAGCCTTTCCGTGCCGCTCATGTCAAGATAAGCCTCATCAATGGAAGCCATCTCTACAGCGGGTGAAAAGTCATGTAGCACTTCCTTCGCCTTCTGCGAATATTCACGATAAAGGTCCGGATGACCATCCACAAAAATCGCGTGTGGACACTGCTTGGCTGCGGTGCGCAGGGGCATAGCCGAATGAACCCCAAATTTACGCGCTTCATAGGAGGCGGCTGATACCACGCCACGCTCGTCTCTTTGCCCTCCCACCACCACGGCCTTGCCTTTGAGCGAAGGGTTGGAAAGCTCCTCCACGGACACAAAAAAGGCGTCCATATCAACATGAAAAATTGTTCGCCCAGGCTGTGCCACATCCTTGAAGATACACCAGTTAAGAAGGCCCTTAGCCGGATTATTTCCGGGACATTTACAGCCTTTGAACTGGCTGAAACTGCTTTTAGCGCAACCCAAAAGCTCTGCTACCAAGTGGATTCATCGAAACTTTAGCTGCCACGAGAGCATCTTATTTGAGGCAGTTTGCCTGCCTGTTAGCTTCTCTAAGGATGCAATTCGCGGGCCAAACATTTAGTATGTTTGCCGCTCTGCAACTCTGGAACTTTTATGGCGCATCTGAAGTCGGTTTTAACTTTCCCGGGGGCATCTGCGGAGGAGCAACAGGCAGCCTCTCTCGCAAGGCAGTATCTCTCGGTGCGCCAGCAGACTGATACCCTCACTTCTCCGCTCAGTGCGGAAGACATGATGGTCCAGTCTTGTCCCGAGGCGAGTCCAGCCAAATGGCATCTGGCCCATACCAGTTGGTTTTTTGAGACCTTCATTCTTTCCAACCATTTATCTGGATATCGTCCCTTCCATCCTCAGTTTCGCGATCTTTTTAACTCTTATTACAACGCCGTGGGACAGCAGCCGGAGAAAGCTCTGCGCAATACATTTTCCCGTCCTGGCCTGGACGAAATACGCAGATACCGTGCCCATGTTGATGAGCACATGCTTCAGCTTCTTCAGTCGGGCGCAGTTTCCGGTGAAGCACAAAAACTGGCGGTTTTGGGCCTGAACCATGAGCAGCAGCACCAGGAACTTCTCATTACCGATATCAAACACGGATTCTGGAGCAATCCACTCCATCCCGCGTATCAAGGCACAACTGCGACTGCTGCCGTAGACAGTGCGCCACCGCAGAACCCACAGCTTTATCCAGAAGGCCTCTACGAAATTGGCGCGGACGGCGGGTCATTTTATTTTGACAATGAAGGTTCGCGGCACAAGGTATTCCTGCGGCCATTTCGCTTTGCCATGCGTCCGGCCACCTGTGGAGAATATCTCTCCTTTATGGAAGATGCCGGCTACGCTCGCCCTGAGCTTTGGCTTTCTGACGGCTGGAAGGTCGTGCAAACCAACCGCTGGAAAGCGCCGCTCTATTGGGAAAAATCCGGCGACCAGTGGATACAATTCACCTGCTCAGGGATGCGCAAGGTGGAAGAAGCCGAGCCTGTATGCCACGTGAGTTTTTACGAAGCGGACGCTTTTGCCCGCTGGGCCGGAGCACGCCTGCCCACTGAGTTTGAGTGGGAAGTAGCCGCAAACCGCGCACAGGGAGTTGCCGGTAACCTTCTGGAGAATGGAAGGTTTCATCCAGAACCTGCGGCGCCTGCTCAGACTGACGGCCAACCACTCCAGTTATTCGGCGATGTCTGGGAATGGACCGCCAGCGCCTATCTTCCATATCCGGGATACACGCCGGCTGCCGGCGCTCTGGGGGAATATAACGGCAAATTCATGAGTGGCCAGATGGTCCTGCGCGGAGGTTCCTGCATTACACCGCGCTCGCATATTCGCGCTACGTACCGCAACTTCTTTCCTCCGGAAACGCGTTGGCAGTTTTCCGGCATAAGGCTGGCAGATGACGGCATTTAAAAGTCCGGCAATCCTCATTAGTCCAATCGCCGAAGAAGTGCTGCGCGGCCTGAGTGCACAGCCGCGCAAGCTGCCGCCCAAGCTCTTCTATGATGCCGCCGGGTCGCACCTGTTTGAACAAATCACCGAGACCCCGGAGTACTATCCCACGCGCACCGAGCGCGCGATTTTGAAAAAATCTGCCGGAGAGATCATCCGCCAGGCAGGCACTAATCTCACGCTAGTTGAGTTGGGAGCGGGCAGCGCCAGCAAGACACAGGTTTTGATCGAGGCACTGTTGCGCCGCCAGTTGCGCGCGGATTTCTATCCAGTAGACGTTTCAGCTTCAGCATTACAAGGAGCGCTTACCACTCTGAACGGCCACTTTCCCCGGCTGCGCGTGAGCCCCATTGTGGCGGACTATACCCATAAGCTCCCCGACCTGAACGCTCTGCCCGGGCGCAAACTGGTGCTCTTCATTGGATCGACCATCGGCAATTTTGAGCCTGACGAAGCTATGGCGTTTCTAAAAAATGTTTATAACTCTCTTCGGCCTGGTGATGCTCTGCTGATCGGTTTTGACCTGATCAAAAAAGCTGACGTTCTGCATGCCGCTTACAATGACGCGCAGGGCATAACCGCCGCTTTCAACAAGAACATGCTGGTTCGCATCAACCGAGAATTGGGCGGCAGCTTTGATCTGGATGCATTCGAACATGTGGCCCTGTGGAACCGGCGCAAGTCGCGCATTGAAATGCACCTGGAAAGCATGTTTGAGCAAACGGTCTGGGTGCAAGACCTGGGCCGCGGCTTCCACTTTGAAAAGGGCGAACGGATCCATACGGAGAACAGTTACAAGTTCAACACCGCTTCCATTGCCCGGTTGCTGCGCCGGAGCGGCTTTAAACTAGAAAAGAGCTGGACTGATCCGCAAGGTTGGTTCTGCGAAGCGCTGGCGCGGGTAACCGATTAGCTTGCAGCTCAATTTCTCATAAAGCTTTGTTTCCATGTTCCATAGCGCTCTTGCAAGAAAATTTTGAGATTGCCGGCGAGTTTTAATCACAACTTCGCGATGGCGGCGTGATCGCGTAAACACGACAGAGCTTTATGCGCCTGCGGAAACCGGCATGTCAGAGATAACGCCCTCAGGAATGTGATAGCGCTGTGCTCGCGGCAACTTGCCGAGCAGTCCCAGGGTAACGAAACCGCCGGCGACGATCAGGAAGGTCGCCAGCCGAATGTGCCCCAGGCTGGCAGGAGAAAGATCAAAGAATTTTCCCAGACGCCACATGGCCCAGCCGGCAAGTTGCGTGGGTACCACAGTCCAGACTGCAACATAAAACCAGCCCTTTTCCGCGCCCTCATTGCGCGTGGAGCGTCTGGCGCGCGGCGTGAAATCAAGAATGGTCGCCAGGACGACCAGCGCCGCTAATGGGTAATACAGTTTGATGAACAGATCATTGATGATCCAGCGGCCAGTGAAAAAGTTTATCGCCAAGCCGATCAGGTTGATGGCGAAAGGCACCAGCAGGTCAATCCATGCGGCGGTGTAGCAGACCACCCTATACCAGAGGTTCGGCTTGGGCTCACCATAATGCGTGATATAAGGCCGGGGCTCTCCGCCGGGAAGCCGTCCGGCGAACCCGCGCCAGATGCAAACGGCGGTTACGATTGCAAGCCAGACCCAGTGACGACGGTCCGGGCCATGAGCATACAAGGCAGCAGTGAGATGGCCGGGAAGAATCCAGAAAACCCAGATCCAGATAGGGACGTGAAGCACACGGTAATAGTTTTTATTTCTTTCACGTTCAACGACTTTTTTCATGGATGGTGAAGGTCCGCAAATAAATTTTAATAGGCGAACGCATGCAATGGAAGTGTGAACCCGGCCCAGGAACAATGTTGAGAAAAAAAAGGCCGCTGGCTGGCGGCCTTTCCCGGGGGAAGCAGCAAATTTCTTACTGCGGGGGAGCTTGCTTGGTGATGTCATCCAAGCCTGTGGTTGGTTGCGCCGGCAGCAGAGGAGGCGTGAGAAACGCCGGCGGATTGATGAAATCAAAGAACTCTTCCATATCGTCAGCCGCTGCATCGCGTGCAGTCAACGGACTGAGGCTGAATCGCTTTTCGATCAGCGCAAGAATTGACGTCAGCTCGCGGTTGGTGTGAGAAACAAAGTGAGGCTTCACGAACGGCGACACCACAATGATGGGCACACGGAAACCGCTGAGTGTAAAGTCTCCGGGCAGATCATTGGGGCCAAGCTGTGGCGGAGTGCTGTCCGGCGGAACTACTGTGAACGGCGGGACATGGTCATAGAGTCCACCGCCTTCGTCATAGGCAAGAATGAAGATAGAGTCATTCCAGGCGGAGCTGTTCATCAACGCATCGATGATGGTTTTTACATACGCTGCGCCTAGCTGGATATTGTTGTCTGGGTGCTCGTCCAGGCCGCTGCCGCCGGAGCCGGGATCGATCCAGACCACAGAAGCAAGGTCCTGATCAGCGGTGGGACGGGCGAGAATATCAAAATAATTCTGGATGGGAGCAGTTTTCGTCTGAATTGCGGGATTGTTCCAATCCGTAAAGCCGGCCAGGAAAATTCCATCCTTGTCGTAGTATGACCAGCGAACGCCGGCATTCTCAAGGCTGGAGAAGATGGTTGGACACGTCCATTGCGGCGATCCAGTAGGCGATGGAAATATTCTGCCCTGAGACGTGGCACAAAACATAAACTGCCGGTTGGTTACGGTGTTGGCCAGCATCGAGGAATGGAACGAATCACTGGTAGCAAATTGCGTAGCCAGTTCGTAGTAATAAGGAAGGTCCGTCTCGTCATACTGACCGAGCGCACGCAAACCGTGAGGATCTGTAGCGGATTTGACCGAGCCACTGGTCAGCGCAAAGCGGTCCATCTTAAACGTGCCGTCAGACTGCTGGTCGATATCAAAATGACTTTCATTCCACGCGGGAGAGAGATTGTCTGTGCGAACCGTAGGCTCATGGAAGAGATGCCCGGTGCCGCCGTTGTCATTAAAGAGGGGAAGAATAATGTTGGGATCGTAACCGGCATTGATTTGGTAGCCAGGGATGTTATGTTGGGGCGAGGTCGCATACTCGCCAAGCTTACTGAAGTAGCTATCAAAGGAGCGGTTTTCCTGCAGCATTACGATGATGTGTTTAATGCCTTGCAAGCCTGTATTTGTGACCACGTTGACGGTGGTTGCGGCTGTAGTGATATGTCCCTGAGCGTCTGTAGCGGTGATGGTGTAAGTGGTATTTTGCGTGGGAGAAACGGATACGCTGGTTTGGCCTGTAACCACGCCTACGCCCTGATCGATGCTGAGTGACACTGCGCCTTGCGCTATCCATGACAGGGTTGAAGAGCTGCCCGGAGCAATATTGGCTGGCGTGGCCTTCAGCGTAACCGCCAGCGGAGCGTTGACCGTTGCTGTAGCAGTAGCTGTTGCAGTGCCGTTCGTCGCGGTGATGGTGTAAGTGGTTGTAGCAGCCGGTGAAACATTAATGCTGCCGCTCGCGGTAGTGATTGGCGGCACTCCCTGATCGATGCTCAACGTTGTCGCGTTGCTGCTGGTCCAGGTTAAGCTGGCGGTCTGGCCGGGGCCGATCGTGGCCGGACTGGCGGTCAGTGTGACGCCAAGCAAATTCACAGTGGCAGAAGCTGTCGCGGTCAGCCCGTTGGCTCCCGTTGCAGTGGCGACGTAGGTGGTCGTCGCGGCAGGAACAACTGCCGCCGAGCCAGAAAGCGTGACCGAGGTTACGTCATCGCCAAGAATTGACGGCGTGATAACAACCGACGTTGCGTTCGAGCTCGCCCATGACAAAGTAGTGGTCTGCCCAGCAGCCACGACGCTCGGCGAAAGACTCATCGACATTGAGGGCGCGGAGCCCGCAGGAACGACAGTCACGGTAAGCGAAGATGTAGCGGCCTTGCCGTTTGCGTCCGTTGCTGTGGCCACATAGGTTGTCGTCTGCGATGGCGATACAGTAGCCGAGCCGGACATGGGAAGCGTACCGCTGGCGACCGCTGGAGAAATCGTGAAAGACGCGGCATTGCTGACCTTCCACGTAAGCGTGGTGCTTTGGCCTTGAACAATGGTATTCGACGAGGCCGCTATAGCAATGACTGCCTGCGAAGGCCCTGCATTGCCACCGCCACCGCCACCGCCAGCAGCGACCAATCCGCTACCGCAGCCACAAAGAAAGATAAAGATGAAGGCGAAGAGTATTTGCGAGAAAGCTAATTTCGTTTTCGAACTGATCATGGGGCCCACTCACTTCCAGAGTTGCTCAGATAAGATGAGAGCCCAGCAGCTCTGGTTGTCATGTGAGGGCGGACTATCTGGAAATGCCAAATTCCACTACATTTAACACATTCTTAACAAAACGGCCTGCTAAGACAGGTTCATAGCAGGCCGTTCCTTATCTCAGATTGGTTGGCGTTTCTATTTGATCGTTGCAGCTCCGGCTGTTGCGCATACGCCATCGTGCTCACTGGTGTCACCAGAGACGCCGATCGCACCAATAATCTTGCCATCCGCCAACAGAGGAATACCGCCCTCAACCGGCACCGCGCCTTCCAGCCCCAAAACGCGCAGGCCTGCGCCGCCGCTGGCCAGAGCATCCTGAAATGCCTTGCTGGGCCGCTTGTATAGCGCCGCGGAACGCGCTTTGTTGATGGAAACATTCGCACTACCCAGTTGCGTGTTGTCCATTTTTTCGTAATAGATGAGCGTGCCATTAGGATCAACAATGGCCACGGCCATGTTCCAGTGATTTTTTACCGCCTCGGCAAGGGCCGCCGCGGCAGCTTTCTTGGCGGCTTCCACGCTGACGGGTGGGCCGTAAGGGTTAGGCAACATCTGCGCCTCCATTCCCAACGCGCAAAAAGCCAGCGCCAGGACTGATAGTGTTTTCAAAATGCGGGATGGCATCGTATCTTGCTCCTCTGTGTGTAGCGTGCATGCAAAATTCTTGAAAGACATCCATATATAGGACTCCAAAATGAAGATTTGGGGCGATCCCTTCCGGTGAAAGCTGATGATGCCCAGTGCAAACAATGCCGTGAAGCATGGGAGTCTAAGTCGCCGATTCATGTGTGTCAAGCCGCGCGACGACCTGCACAATCATCCGGCAAAAATCAGAGCTGCACGTTTAGAATGTTCAGGACTGACTCGGCTGAAAACATGGAACCTATCTCGCACTTTTTTTATTCTGACCGCCTGAAGCTGCAGTTCTGGGACTACGGACAAGATGGCAAGCCCGCGCTGGTGCTCGTCCACGGCGGACTTGACCACGCGCGCAACTGGGACTGGGTGGCGCGCTCTCTGCGTGAGCACTACCACGTTTATGCGCTTGACCTGCGCGGACACGGCAATAGCGCCTGGGCGCCGGGCGCAATGTACAACGTCGCTGAGCATGTGCTCGATCTTTCCGCGCTGCTCGATATCATTGACGAATTTCCCATCCGCCTGATTGGCCATTCCCTGGGCGGCATTATCGTGCTGCATTATGCTGGCGTGTATCCCGATCGCGTGAGTAAAGCCGTCTCCATTGAAGGCATCGGCTTTCCACAGCGTCATCGCGTGCATGGGCCGGCATCCGGCAGGCTGCGGCATTGGATTGAGGCCCGGCGCGACATGGAGAAGCGCAAGAGCAAACCTTATCCCAGCCTTGACGCCGCCATGGCCAGGATGAAGGAAGCCAATCCGCACCTGAGCGACGAGGTTGCGCGCCATCTCACCCTGCACGGCACCAACTGGGATTCAGAAGGCTGCCTCACTTGGAAGTTTGATAATTACGCCCGCGCGATTTCGCCTTTCGGTCACAACCTGACCGAGACAGCGGAAATTTATGGCCAGATCACCTCGCCTACTCTGCTCTTCTGGGGGCTGGAAAGCTTTGCGCCGGTCCCGGAAGACGATCCGCGTGTGAACGCTCTCCATAACAATCGCCTGATCAGGGTACCAAAGGCCGGCCACTGGGTGCATCACGATCAACTGAATTTATTCCTGAAGGAGACGACGGACTTTTTGAAGTGATAGGAAAATTTACAAATGAGCTATAGCGATTTCCCGCGAGAAATGCTTTGCGATGATGACGGCTGTTCAAATGTCTAGTGCCGAGGGCTCTACTTGCAGCTAAGAAAAAAACGGCGCCGCAGCGCCGTTTGAATATTCATTTATTTCCAAGCTAGAACGTAAATTTTGCAGCCAGTTGGAGTTGCCGCGTGTTGAAGGCCGTTCGCGGCGCGCCTACAGCTCCGCTCGGCCCGGAGATTCCGTCGCCGAAGTTGGTCGGTACTTGTCCGGGAATAAAGTCCGGCGCGCCATAGACGGAAAATACTTCGTCGATATTGGAATGGTTTAGAAGGTTGAAAGCATCCACGGAAAGGTTCAGGATTTTTCTTTCCCCAAGATGCACTGCCCGGGCCAGACGCAAATCCACAGTTTGCAGGTTGTCTCCTCGATAGCTGTTGCGTGGCGAATTGCCTACGCGGTCTGTGACCGGATTGCCGTCATTGTTTGCGTCAAAGCCCACAAACAACGTGAATGGACGCGCGGACTGCAGCGTGACGATGCTGCTCAACTGGAAGTTGCGCAGGAAGGTATTTTGCGGAGCATCGGCCACAAAGTTGGCCACAAAGCGGTGCCGTGCGTCTTGATTAGAGTTGGCGCGCTCCAGGTTGCGTTGTGCGTTAGATTGGGGCGTGCTCACAAACGTTACAAATGTGCCGTCATCCAGCGTGTGCGAGAGCGTGTAATTGGCATTGAGCGAGAAATATTTGCCTGCTTTTTCGATCACCTGCAGAGTCAAGCCGTGATACACCGAGTTCCCGGTGGAATCGGTGAAGTAGAAAATGCCATTAGTCCCCGGTGAGCCCGCCGGCGGCGCGGGAATGTTGGGATCGCGAACGGCAAAAGCATAAATGTCCTTGCCAGTGCCGGGCTCCACGCCAACGGGCGGTCCCACGTTAAGATCAATGGGGCGGACAAGTTTATGTCCGGCAACAAAGAGATATCCGACGCTCATTGTAAGTCCGCCGCCAATCGTACGATCAATTTCCAGATTGGCCTGCTCCGTATAAGGCGAGCGCAAATTGCGGTCCACCGCCGTTCCACCCTGGGCAAAGAGCGAATTGTTGGGGAATGCTCCATTGTTGATTAGATTTTCAAAAGCTGAGGTCAGCAGCGGCGGAGGAACAGTGCCTGGCGGCAGCGGAGATCCGGGCGGAGGCGTCGGGCATCCGGCGATCACGCATGGCGTTGGCAAAAAGATGCTGTTCAGCAGGTAAGTTCCGGTCGTCTGATTTTGGACCAGTGGCAATCCGGCAATGATTGGTGGCCGTTGCGGGGCCGGCACAAAGAAGAAGGTCAGGCTGTATTTGTCATTGAAGATGCCAAAGCCGGAACGGATCACGGTTTTTGAACCCGGCGCATAAGCGAAGCCGACGCGCGGCTGGAAATTATTGTGGTCGCCGTTGACGAAGGCCCCAAGTCCCGCTTCAACGTCATAGCGCAGGCCGTAGTTCACCGTAAGTTTTGGCGTCACGCGGTATTGATCCTGGGCGAAGAACCCGTAATAGCTATGATTCAAGTGAACGAAGAAATTTGAAGCTTCTGAAGGCAGAAATGCCTGGTTCCAGGTGGTTGGAATTGACGGCGAGGCGGCGTTGGGATTAAACGGTCCGGGACCGATTGGCGCGCCCCAGAAGAAAGCCGCGAGGCATGGAGCTACCAATCCCACCAGCGGAGCAGGACACGGCGCTGATCCCCATCCTGATTTGCCTGAAACCAACAGATCACCCAGGCTGGGGAAGATGATGCGCGCCGGCGTAAATCCCGGCCAGATCACAAAATTGCGCACATAATTCGTATCGACGCCGAACTTGGCATAATGCTTTCCGTGCACGACGGAAAATGTGTCGGAAGCCTGAAGCCGCGTTTCGTCATAACGGTCAAATGCTCCGAAGTTGTGCCCAAAAAGAAGCAGGTTCGGCACATCAAGGTTGGGCTGGCCGGTAACGCCGGCAAAACCATAATTGCGCCGCGCCCATTGTAAAAGCAGCGAGTTGACCTTGTTCTCGCTGAACGTCGTACTCAGGGTCCCTACCAGATCCTGGTCACGCAAAGATCCATTGCGTCCGCTGCTGGGCGCGCCCACGCCACCACCATCCAGCGTCTCACCCACCAGCATGTTCAGGTTGGTTGCATCTTGTATGGAGTAACGGGCGGAAAGGCGGTTCCTGTCACTCAATTGGTGATCGACTTTAACAAAGCCATTGTCCACGTCGGCGGTCTTGAGCACATTGAGGTTTTCCGGCGCAATGCCCAGACTGGTTTTTAGCGCATTGATCGCGCCTATGTTGCTTATCAGCAGACCAGGATACTGGGGCGACTGCGCGCGCCGCTGGCCTTCATAATTCACGAAGTAAAAAGTCTTGTCTTTCTTCAGCGGACCGCCCAGGGTTGCGCCAAACTGGTTTTGCCGGAACGTATCAAAGCCAGGTTGCGTCAGCAGTGGCTCTGCATTCAGCTTGTTGTTCATGAAGTACTCATAGACAGACCCATGAACGTCATTAGTCCCGGATTTGGTTACGATGTTCACGATTCCGCCCAGCGCACGGCCGTATTCGGCAGCAAAGCTATTGTTCACCACGCGAAATTCGCTCACGGCTTCCTGTGAAGGCGTGGCGCGTTGCGAACCAGTCGCGGTGTTGATATTGTCCGCGCCGTCCACGGTCACGCTGTTATTCAGGTCGCGCTGGCCACCAAAAGAAATGCGCGTTACAGATGGATCAGTAAACGTGGATTGCAGGCTGATTCGTCCCGTGGTTACGCCGGGGCTGAGTAAGGCAAAATCCGTGAACAGCCGCCCGGAGATCGGCAGGGCCTGGATCTGCTGCGTCTCCACCACCTGGCTTATTTCCGTGCGTGTGGGCTCAATGACCGGCGCTTCCGTATTGACGGTGATTTCCTGCGTGGTGCCGGCAATTTTTAGATTTACATCAATGGTTGCCACCTGGGCCACGCGCAGAACGATGCCAGTTTGGGAATATTTGGCAAATCCCTGTGACTCTGTTGTCAGTTCGTAATTCCCCGGAGGAATGTTGGTCAAAATATAAGTGCCCACGCCGTTGGACGCGGTCTTGTAAACCTGGTTCGTATCCACGTTGCGCAGGGTAATGGCAGCTTTTGCCACCATGCTTCCCGTCTGGTCGCGGATGGAACCATTCAATTGGGCTTCCGCGGCGCTGACCTGCGCCAACGCTGTGTTGCAGGAGAGGAAAAGAACGAATGCAAACGAGAGAACTGCGGAAAAACGTTTCATGGTTCCTCCAGGGGGATGGAACAGAGGCTTACGTATACTCAAACAGCCACCTAGAAGAAACACATGACTGTTCGCGCCATTCCGGAGCACTCCGCTCCCAGCGCGGGCCATTGTCTATCAGAGAAATGAAAAGTCAAGAATTAATTTCAATATCGAAGCAGTCTGATTACGGGCACATGCCGTGTCTCTAACCAGTTCAGTCAGGCACTACTCTGCTGGAGCAGGCGAGCTGACCGCGACAAGCGTTGGCCGATCATATAGCTGAATGCGCAACGTGAGCTGCTTGCGGGCGTCAAATGCGGCTTTGTCCACGGGATAGGAAAAGATCGCGACGCCGTTGAAACTTGTTTTGGTGGGAATCTTTAACTCATCGTGCAGCCAGTCGGCTTTAGCTTCCTGCAGCGCGGGAAATGCCTCCATATATCGCGGGGCATCCGAGGCAGGCGACGCACTGTCACTGTATTTTTTGCCGTCTGCTGTTTCCACTTCCGCGCGGACATCTTTAATCCAGAGCGGTCCCTCGACCTGGTTATCCAGTTTGATTTGGACGGCCACCATCGTATTGGCTTCCTGCGCCGCCGTAACCACTTTTGTGATCGCCAGCGCCGCGCTGGGTTTCGTTCTGTTAGACAACGCGATCACCGCAACCAATATCCCCACCAGCGCACCAGCTATTAGTAAGGGAACAATTGGAGGCAGTGTCCATTTGGCGCTGTCCATTTCTTCGGCCATGGAAACGTGTCCGGCATCGGGCGCATTTGCCGCGTGAGGTTTAGCAGGCGTCTCCGCCTTCGATGGTGGTGGCGGTGTGGGTTGAATTTCTTCAGGCATGGAATCGCTCCGGCTACAGAATACTCTTGTGAGATGCTGAAATCACAGTCTCTGAAATTGAAAGGCTGTTTCGCTATGAAACGGCCGCCAGCACGGGTCTGCCTCTGCGTACTATCTTTGCGAACTCCGCCGCCGGCAGCGTATTGAGCACGTCCTGCCGGGTGAGCCACGCACGGCGCAGTTGCAGCACGCCATAGCGGATTTTTTCCATGTGCGATGTGTGGTGCGCGTCAGTATTGATGATGAACTTCACGCCCTTGGCTTTGGCCATGCGCAGGTGCTGGTCACGCAGATCAAGCCGGTCAGGATAGGCGTTTTGCTCCATTGCGACGCCCGCCCTGGCCGCGGCAGCAAATACTTTGTCGTAGTCGTAGGTAAATCCTTCACGGCGCAGCAGCATTCGCCCCGTGGGATGTCCCATCAGGGACGTATTGGGGTTTTCAATTACGCGCAGCAGGCGGTCCGTCATCTGTGCCGGTTCCTGATTGAAGTGCGAATGAACGCTGGCAATCACGATGTCCATCTGCTCCAGCACAGAATCAGACAAATCAAGTTCGCCATCCGCGAGTATGTCCACTTCGATGCCGGCGAAAATCGTGATGCCCTCAATGTTTTTTGACGCGGCGCGGATCTTCTGGATATGTGCTTCGGCTCGCTTGTCATCCAGACCATTGGCGAAGGCCAGGTTTTTTGAATGGTCTGTGATGGCCATATACTTGTAGCCGCGTTCACGCGCCGCTTCAGCCATTTCCTCGATCGTGCATTTACCGTCAGTTTCAACCGTATGCATGTGCACATCGCCTTGAAGATCGGCCTGCGTGATCAGGTCCGGCAGCTTGTCTTCCGCCGCAGCCTGGATTTCGCCACAGTCTTCACGCAGCTCCGGAGCAATAAATTTCAACCCGAGAGTTTTGTAAATCTCTTCTTCCGTCTTGCCGGCCACGCGCTGGTTGTCTTCCATCCGGACCAGGCCGTATTCGTTCAGGGTATAACCCTGCTTGAGCGCGCGCTGGCGCAGTTGAACGTTATGGTTCTTGGAGCCGGTAAAGTATTGCAGAGCGGCGCCAAAAGAATCTGGCGGCAGCAAGCGCACATCCACCTGCATGCCGCTGCGCAGTTTAAAGCTGACTTTGTTCTCGCCCTTGGCCAGTACTTCGAGAATTCCGGGGAAATTAACGATGCGCTCGATGACCGCATCGCGCTGCGACACACTCTCACAACACTTGCCCGTTACCAGCAAGTCAAGATCGCCTACGGTTTCGCGGCCTCGCCGCAATGACCCCGCCGGCGTTACTTTCTCCACGCCGGGAAGCCCGGCGAGAAACTGTGTGATCTTGGTGGCAATCTCGTCGGCAATGTTGATCAGAAATCGCCCGGTCAACTGCCGGTAGTTCTCAATCGATTTCAATATCTTCTGTTCTGACTTTTCGCTCAGCCGAGGCAGCGTACGCAATTTGCCTTCATTGGCCAGTTTGGCCACGCCTTCAACGTCACAGACCTGAAAGGCCTCCCAGATCAGCGCAATGGTTTTGGGGCCGAGCCCGGAAATCTTAAGCAGCTCCAGCATCGATGGCCGGAACTTCTGCAACATCTCCTCATGCATGCTCAGCTTGCCTGTGGCCATGAGCTCGCGGATATTTGCCGCCATTCCTTTGCCGATGCCGGGAATTTCCAGCACTGCCTTCTCGGCCATCCCGGAGACCTGTTCCGGCCAGCCTTCCAGCGCCTCTGCCGCGCGCTCATAGGAGCGAATGCGAAACGGGTCTGCCGACGCGACCTTCATCAGATCAGCGGTTTCATAAAAAACATTGGCGATGGCTTTGTTGTCCATGGGCTCTCAATAATTCTAATTTACTGCGGAGACTGCATACCCTGTAAATGGGTATGGGCGCACGGGCGCTTTGGCCTTGGACGAAACGGTGTGACCAAAAATACTTAGTTCAAACTGGTGGCCCGCACGAAAAAGCTCTGATGATATATGCTCGCCATTTAAGTGGCACCCTTGAGGAGACGACCTTTGGGATGGTGCCGCAGATGAACGGGTTTGTTGAGCTGCTGTTTCCGTAAAATTAACAAACCGTCTGAGAGTAGCCGCGAAAAGCACTCAATCCTATATCCGCTGCTACCTTCTTTGAGAGTAAAATCGGGTTATAAAGCGGCGGGGCTTTAAAAAGTGATGCTGAAACACTCCCATCTGGTTTATGACTGGAACTCGGTTCCCGGTACGGAACTTTCTCCTAAACGGCAGGTCATGCTGGACGATGAATCGCTGCGCGACGGTCTGCAATCTCCGTCAGTAAAAGATCCCGCAATTGATGAAAAGCTCAAAATCCTTCACCTGATGGAGGACCTGGGAATCAACTTTGCCGATATTGGTCTACCCGGAGCAGGACCGCGTGCGGTGGCGGATGTGGAAGTGCTGGCGCGTGAGATCGCAAGCTGCCGGATGAAGATCAAACCAAACTGCGCCGCCCGCACTCACGAAAATGATATTCGTCCGGTGGCAGAGATTTCCCAGCGGGCCGGAATAGCGATTGAAGTTGCGTGCTTCCTCGGCTCCAGCCCTATTCGCCGGTACACGGAAAACTGGTCTGACGATTTTCTCCAGCGCACCACGGAAAGCGCCGTGACTTACGCGAAATCTCTGGGGCTGGAAGTAATGTATGTAACGGAAGATACGTCCCGGTGTGACCCTGAGACAGTGAAACGGCTCTATTCGACCGCGATTAGCTGCGGGGCCAGGGCAATCGTGATCTGTGACACGGTCGGCCATGCGACGCCAAGCGGAGTGCAGGCGCTGGTCCGGTTTGTGCTGGATGAAGTGGTCAAGCCTTCAGGGCAGAAGATCCGCGTGGACTGGCATGGGCATTCAGATCGAGGACTTGCCGTAGCCAACTCTCTGGCGGCCATTGCTGCCGGGGCAGACTGTGTTCATGGGACGGCCCTGGGGATCGGCGAACGCGTAGGGAACACCCAGATGGACCAGATGCTGGTCAACCTGAAGCTGATGGGAGTTTCACCCTGGGCAGAGCAGGACCTCACGAAGTTGAAAGATTACTGCATGGCGGTGTCAAATTCGACCGAAGTGCCCATTCCTCGCAATTACCCAGTAATGGGAGAAGATGCCTTTCGTACAGCGACGGGAGTACATGCCGCGGCTGTCATAAAGGCATTCCGCAAAGGCGATATTGAGCTGGCTAATTCCGTCTACTCCGGTGTACCCTCACATTACTTTGGGCTGGAACAGATCATTGAGATTGGCCCAATGTCCGGCAAGTCAAATGTGATCTTCTGGCTGGAGCGGAGGGGAATTGCGGGTTCCGAGAAGCTGGTGGACAGCATTTTTCAGCGGGCCAAGGCTTCTGACCGGTGCCTTACCGAGGAAGAGATTCTGGCCTGCTGCCAGAACGTTGCGGCTAGCACTTAGCTGGAGTTACGATAAAAGGCCTTAAGGCACGGCGAAACTATTTCCCCAGCCACGGGTTTGGATTAATAACACTTTGAACTTCCCTTTAAAGGAGAACGAATGAAGAAGCTTTTTGTACTCGCATGCACGCTGGTCCTTGGTAGCGCCCTGAGCTTTGCACAGGCAACGACACCCACACCAGCAGCCGGCAATGACACCGGCAAAACCAATACAACTTCCACCACCAAAGGCAAGAAATCGAAGACCCATCACAAGAGCGGTAAGAAGAGCAAAAAGAGCACGACAACTGATACCACCACCCCGAAATAACTTCCTGGAAATTGTTTCAGTAAAGCGGCCTGCGCAGGCCGCTTTATTTGTGCCCTTCTGTACAATGTGAGTACCTGATTTTCACCAGTCGTCGAAGCTGCTTTTAAAAAACTGATTTCACCTCAAAAGGAGACCGAATGAAGAAGATACTTGCAGTTGTGTTTACCATGCTCCTGGGCGCCACCCTCTCGCTGGCCCAGGCTACAGGCGGAAGCACTGACACCAAAACCACAGATAAAAAACCGGCAACCACGAAGTCCGGCAAAAAGGCCACTGCGCACAAGGGCGGCAAGAAGAGCAAAAAGAGCTCTTCCGACACTACCGGGACCGCTACCCCGAAATAACTGCCGTCTGATTTGCTTTCAAAGCGGCCTGAATAGGGCCGCTTTCTTGTGCTCATTTGGATCGCTGGCGAGCGGGTTATATAGTAGTCATTCAAGCATGGCCAGCCGCCCCCCGATTTCTGATCCCTCGCGATTTTCCCTGCCGCGCGAGATTGCCCGTATCGCGGAGATGCGTGGCGTACACGCGGCTTTTGTCTCTCTGCACAATCAGGAAATGGAGCTGCGCCGCTGGCAGCGCGAACTTACGCACATTCCCGCGCCTCCTTACGGAGAAGCCGCCCGCAGCGAATGGCTGCGCGGAAAATTTGCGTCGCTCGGCCTGGAACACGTGGAAGTGGATGAACTAGGCAATGTGCTCGCTCTTCTTTATCCCGACCGTGGAGTTCCGCTGATTGGCATCAGCGCGCACCTGGACACGGTTTTTCCCCACGGCACCGCGCTGGAAACCCGTGAAGAAGCGAACCGGCTGTATGGCCCAGGCGTGAGCGACAACGCCGCGGGTGTTGTGGCGCTTCTAGCCATCGCCACCGCGCTTAAGCGAACCATGGTGAAGCCCTCCACCAACGTTGTTTTCATCGGCAATGTCGGCGAGGAAGGGGAAGGAAATCTGCGCGGCATGCGCCATCTATTTTCTATGCCGCGCTGGCGAGATGCCATCCAATCGCTGCTGGTAATTGATGGCGCGGGCACTGACACCTATGTAAACCAGGCGCTCGGCAGCCGTCGATTTGAGGTAACTTTTCGCGGCCCTGGCGGACACTCATGGAGTGACTTCGGCGTTCCCAATCCAATCGTGCTTCTATCGCGCGCTGTAGCCCGCTTCAGCGAGGTGCATGCTCCGGAGTCGCCGCGCACCACCTTCAACGTGGGCGTGGTTTCCGGTGGAACATCAGTAAACTCAATTCCTGAGTCGGCAACGGCCCGCGTGGACCTCCGTTCAGCTTCCATGGAAGAGCTGCAAAAACTGGAAGACCGGTTGCGGGAATGCGTGACGGAAGCGTGGCGCGAGGTCCCACTCACGCATCGTGCCGGTGAATCCAGGGTCACGCTGGCGATTGAGAGCATCGGCGACCGGCCCGCCGCGGAGTTGCCGCCGGAGGCGCGCATACTGCAAATCATCCGGGCGGCGGACAAACATTTGCGGATAGAATCCTTTCCACGGCTGGCTTCGACGGATGCCAACGTTCCGCTCTCTCTGGGAATTGAAGCTACGACTATAGGCGCCGGCGGTGATGGCGGCGGCGCGCATACGATGCGTGAATGGTTCGATTGCACCAATCGTGATCTTGGCCTCAAGCGGATTCTGCTGGTCTTGCTGGCCCTGACCGGAGTGAATGAATGAAAATTTTCCTGGCTGTTCTGGCGGTGCTTACTATGGCAAGTTTGTCTTCAGCGCAGCAACCAACAACACACGCTGATATGATTTTTATCAATGGCGATATTTTCACTGGCGCCAGTACAAGCCGGGCCGAGCATGTTGACTCAGCCACTCAAATTGTGAACTTAACGATTGTATCCAGGCCAGCACAGGCACTTGCCATCTCCGGCGGCAAGATTATTGCTGTCGGCTCTAACGAAGATATCCAAAAGCTCAAAGGCCCAAATACTCAGGTCATCGATCTCGGCGGCCACTTCGTCATGCCCGGCTTCAATGATGCGCATGTACATCTCGGCTCCGCCGGCTTTGAAAAGCTGAACGTAAATTTAATCGGCAGCAAATCTCTGGATGATATGAAGCAGCGCATCGCTGCGCGAGTGAAAACGGTACCGCCCGGCGAATGGATCCAGGGCGGCGGCTGGGACCACACGCTTTGGGCGGAGCAGAAAACGCCAACGCGTGCCGACATTGATTCAGTTACCGGCGGCCATCCAGCAATCTTTAGTCGCGTTGACGGGCACATTGCCGTTGCTAACAGTGCGGCATTGAAAGCCGCAGGCATCACCGCACAAAGCCCCGATCCGCACGGCGGCAAAATTGATCGCGATGACAAAGGCGAGCCAACCGGCATTCTTCGCGAAACCGCCATGAGCGCTGTCTTCACTAAGATTCCTCTGCCTACAGCAGCAAAACGCCGCCGCGCGGCGGAACTGGCGCTCGCAGACGCCGCGCAGTCGGGCATCACCTCAGCGCAGGACAACTCCGATTGGGAAGATTTTCTCACCTACGAGCAGATGGAAAAAGACGGCAAGCTCACCCTGCGCATTGCTGAATGGCTGCCGTTTGACGCACCAGTCGACCAACTGAAGAAGGCACGGGCCTATCACCCCGCCGGCGATTCCATGCTGCACACCACCATGCTCAAGGGGTTCATGGATGGATCGCTGGGGTCACGCACTGCCGCCATGCTCGCGCCCTATAACGACGATCCTAAAAACTCCGGCATCCCACGTTATGAACAGGAAAAGCTCAACGCCATGGCAGCCGAGCGGGTGCAAGAGAATTTTCAATTGGGCTTCCATGCTATCGGGGACCGTGCAGCGCGCATGGCGCTGGACGCATTTGCTTATGCCAAGGCGCACTATCCGCGCGGGACAAAAGATTTCCGCTTCCGCATTGAGCATGACCAGGTGATTGCGCCGGAGGATTTCAAAAGGTTCAAAGAGATCGGCGTAATCGCTTCCATGCAGCCGAACCACCTGCTGACCGACATGAACTGGGCCGAGTCGCGCATTGGGGCTGAGCGCGCCAGGTATTCTTATGCCTGGAGAGAATTTCTAAACAACGGCGTTGCGCTGGCATTCGGCACAGACTATCCGGTGGAACCAATCACTCCGTTTCGTGGACTTTACGCGGCAGTAACGCGCAAGAATGAAGCGGGCACCAAAGAGTATTTTCCGGAACAGAAGCTCACTATCACTGAAGCCATTGCCGCCTATACCACGGGCGCGGCATACGCTGAGTTTGAAGAAAAACAAAAGGGAGTGCTGGCTCCGGGGATGCTGGCAGACTTTGTGGTGCTTGATCGCGACATTACCAAGGTAGAACCAGCGGAAATTCTGAAGACGAAAGTCCTGCGCACGGTGGTGGGCGGCAAGACTGTCTATGAAGCAAAATAGGCAGGAAATACGACAGAACTCGGGGCCGGGTTACGGTGCAGGTTATGTTTTTGGCGCGAGAATGGCCTCAGCCGTTCTCTTCTTGTCTTCGTGTGAATCACGCAGCAGCCACGCCAGATAGGCCACAATCAGGATATTTGAGGCGAAGACGCCCCATTTAATAAGCGTAGCGTGACGGGCAAGCTCATAAATCTCAATAGGTATATAGAGACCGCCGCTGATCAGGGCGAACCACTCCGCCCAGCCTTTTTCCAGCCATAGTCCTGTCGCTTCAACAAAGCGGATGGTTGCATAAGCCAGAGTTCCCCCGACCCACAAATGGATATTTCCCGGAGTAACACGGCGCGCCCCACGAAGAATGGAGCGCGCGATATGGCCATCAGGATTTAAACGTAACGCCCGGTGAAGAAAATGCAGCAGATGTTCGGCCACATCTTGTATGTCCTTGTGCACCAGGCTTAACAGCCATATACCCACCAAAATGGCAAGCAGCCCCTTGCATGCCTCTAACAAGGCGATGCCGCGCAGGCCAAAATGCTTCGCGATCAGGCTTTTTCGGGTATTCATGTGCCCCAGGGCCGAAAGTCTATTCTATACGGCAATGATCGGTCTGCATCTGTCCGCTCCAGAGGCTGCTTGCCTGGAATGAGCGGGCGCCCTGAAAGCCCGTACGCCTTTAGAGAGAGCGGCGGTTTCAACAAGTGTATTGAGCTGATTTGGACAACTTGGGCCACGAAAAGGAGTAGTGTCCTAATTTGGATGCTGGCCTTATGTCTGCCCGTTATAGCCTTCCGGCCCCTCCTGATAAAAGCCTTGCGGATTGAGTTCTCGCTCGGTCGGAACATGCCAGTAGAAACAGAATCGCGTTTCGTGAGTTCCGCCCCAAACGTCTCGATATTTGATGATGCCATAAACATAAAGAAAGGCTTCGCGGTTTCCGGCAGGCTCAAGGTCTTCAGCGGGAATAACAATGGTTCCCTTGCGCTCACTTTCCGGCGCATAAAGATCATCGAGTTTTTCAAGGTTAATAGAAGCGCGCCTAAAAAAATAATCCGGGGGTTGAGGCAGTCCATTTATCGTGCGAACAAGCCTAGCATCGCACCATTGGGAGGTAACCCATCCGGGTGTTCTCCCGTAATTTTTAACTATATAAACTACTCTCTCTGGAACAAGATGCTTGCTGTTGAGAATGTCCTCTTCAGTGAGCTCGCTTCCGTCCTCCCACACATATTCAATTTCAGCCCCGATGCCAGATTTTTTATAAGGGCCGGTTGGCATCATCCTGACCAGAATCCAGGCTCGTTCAGCATTCATGACAGCTGTAGCATTTTTGAGCGCAGCTCCAGCAGCATCTTGTGCGGCTTTAGCCTGAGTTTCCGCATGAGCGATAAGTTTGTCTGTTTGCTCCCCGGCATCACGAATACGCTTAAGAGTTCTCCTCGCCAAGACGGTACCAGCAATCCCGACCACAACGAGCAACCCCGTAAAAATGACATAAAAACGATTCCACCAAAAGGAATCTACCGGCACGGGGGATACTTCGCGGACGAGTATGGGTTCTGGTGCATTTGCTTTGGTTGGCTGGCTTCCGGCGTGTTGATCTGGTACAGGATGGAGCGATGGTGTGATTGGATGGAGCGCAAGGACTACAGGTGTAGGCGACGGGGCTTGATTCTGCTTGGATTCGGCCTTTTCGTTAATGCTGTGGCGACTACTCGCGGGGCTATTGGGTGTTTGCCGTGGGACTGGTGGCGTTGCCTGCATGACGGCCAATACCATGGCCAAAACGAGCGGTTCCATGGAATTATTGTAACACGAAAAGTCTTGACTCCTTGCAATTGCTGTATTACAATAATTAATATGTCGAACATACTCAATACCGACAAGCAAATCGTGGTAATCGGCGCATTGGCCGAAAGAAGCGTGAGAATTTTGAGGCAGCAGTGGCGCTGCATTTCGCCTATTACAATTTCGTGAAAATTCACAAAACCCTGCACTGTACTCCCGCGATGGCTGCGGGGGTGGAACAAAACTTTTGAGCGTAGGCGAACTGATAGAGGCGGCAGCATGAGTGAGATAAAGCAAGATGTATATAAAACGATTTTTGAAACGTGGCGCTATCAAAGTGATGCGTACTGGCAGCGCAGCAATTATTTTTTGGCCGTGGAAACGGCAGGTCTAGGTGGATGCTGGTATATTTTGGAACATTCTCACCTGCGAACTGGTCTGGCGTTTTCTCTTATAGGGCTTATTTCAGCAGTTGCATGGCTTGTTACCAGCGTGGCATTTCATCGGTATGTGGATTACTGGTGGGAAGCAATCAAAACCGCCGAAGCCGCTAATTCCTTAAAGGTTTCTGGACTCGATTTTGTATCGAAACACCCCGGAAGTCGCCTGCATCCGAGCCGATGGATGTACCTGGTGCCTGTGCTTTTCTTCTTTGCATGGATTGTAGTTTTAGCTTTTTCACTCCATTGTTTGCGCTCGGGGTGCAAACTAACACCATGACTGATAAACCCCATATCGAGCGACTCAGGGACGTAATCAGGGAGTTGCATGGCGTCCCTACCCAGCATGTCGAAAGCGTTCCCATAACAGAGACGCATCAAGGGCAGATCGTTTGGGATGGCGTGGTGGAAGTTTTTGGTCGGCCATCCGAAAACTCACCGCGTCTATGCTTGGGCGCACCAGACAGACGAACCAGACAAGATGCGGCACCTTACAGTTTTGCACGTCCCGCCCGTTGTATCGCCACAAACCGCAGTTAGAGCGGCCATCATTCAGGAGTACCGGAACAATGCCTAGAGCGAAAAAAGTTGGACGGCCAAAACTTCCGAAGGGTGAAGCCAAGGGAAAAATCGTGCCTGTACGCTTCACCAATGAAGCCTTGAAAGCTATGAAAGCAGCGGCAAAGGTGAATAATCAGACCGTTTCCGAGTGGATTAGGAGCACGGTGCATAATGCCATCCAGCAATAAGAAACCCGCCTTTCGGCGGGTCGCGTTTTAGCTGCTGTGGGCTGTTGGCCATCGTTTCAGCGGCCTGTAATTTTCGGTTTTCCAGTTCGATTCAGGGGAAATTGTGATGTACGGTTCAACATCAAAACTGATGCTTGCCTGGAGTAAGCGGGCGCTCTGAAAGCTCGTACGCCTTCAGAGAGAGCGGCGGTTTCAACAAGGGTTTGAGCTGATTTGGACAACTTGGGCCACGAAAGGCAGCTCGTTTGCATCATGGTTTATCTGGTATATACTTGCCGCCCGAACGTTGATACGAAGGCAAAACCCCCTTGTCACGGAGCCAAGCTCTATGAATGACCTTCCTTCGCTGTTGAACGCCGCCCCTGGGAATTCCACGGCCATCATTATTCCAGAGACCGGAACCGCGGTAACGTATGATTCGATTCGCCGCCAGGTGCAGATCATGGCGGAAGCTCTGGCCGGTATTGGAATCAAGAAGGGCGAGCGGGTGGCCAACGTCCTGCCCAATGGACTGCCCACGATTGTGGCGTTTCTGGCGGGATCGATTGCCGGGACAGCAGCGCCTTTGAATCCGGCGTACCGATTTGAGGAATTCTCTTTTTATCTGGAAGACACCTCTGCGAAGGTGCTACTCGTCCCACCGGATGGCGCCGATGAAGTTCGCCGCGCCGCCAAACACCTGAACATTCCCATCTATGCGGTGCAGATGGATGAGCGCGGGAATGTAAGTATTGTGGATGCCCCAAAAGGTATTCCGGTAGCGCCGCCCAGCCCGGATGACATTGCTCTTATACTCCATACCAGCGGAAGCACTGGACGGCCAAAACGCGTGCCTCTGAAACATCGTAACCTTGCTGTCTCTTGCGCGAACGTGGCCAGAACTTACGGCCTGACGGCAAATGACGTTTCTCTCTGCGTGATGCCGCTGTTCCATATACATGGACTGGTGGCTTCAACGCTTTCCACTTTTCTGACCGGCGGCACAGTGGTGGTCCCAGCCAAGTTTAACCCTATGAGCTTCTGGCGGACGGTGCGCGATTACGGCGTGACCTGGTACTCCTGCGTGCCTACGATCCATCAACTCTCGGTTGCGCGGTTGCATGAGAAGCCGGAGGGAATCGAGAAGCTGCGCTTTGTACGCTCCTGCAGCTCAGCCCTGTCACCGGCGCTGATGGAAAAGATAGAGAAGTTAATCGAGGTCCCGGTGCTGGAAGCCTATGGCATGACGGAGGCTTCACACCAGATGTGCTCCAACCCTCCGCCTCCGCGGGACCGCAAGGCTGCGTCGGTGGGGCCGGGAACAGGTGTCAAGGTCGGGATCATGGATGAAGATGGCAATCTTCTTCCCAGCGGAGAGAGTGGCGAAGTAGTGATCCAGGGCCCGAACGTGATTGAAGGTTATGAGAACAATCCTGAGGCAAACGCAAAATCATTTACCAATGGATGGTTTCGCACAGGCGATCAGGGAACGATTGATGCCGACGGCTACCTGCACCTGACCGCGCGAATCAAAGAACTTATTAACCGTGGCGGCGAGAAGATTGCTCCGTTGGAAATTGATGAAGTGTTGATGACGCATCCGGCTGTATCTGAGGCGGTGGCATTTGGCATGCCGCATCCAACCTGGGGAGAAGAAGTTGCCGTGGCCATTGTGCTGAAAGAGCCAGCGACGGAAACCGCGCTGCTGGAGCACTGCAAAATGAGGCTGGCAGACTTTAAGCTTCCAAAAAAATTCCTGATTGTAGAAAAAATACCGCGCACCGCTACCGGCAAGATTCAGCGCAGAGCGGTAGCAGCCGCATTTGCCGGCGGAGAGAAGTGAAGTATCTGATTGTAGGGGCCGGGGCCGTGGGAGCGTACATTGGCGCGATGATGGCGCGCAAAGGGTACGACGTGACCCTGCACGCCCGTGGGCCGCATCTCCGCGCCATGCAGGAAAAAGGCGTACGCGTGGTCAGCGCAGATGATGACTTCGTTGCACGTCCGCGGCTGGTGGCTGACCTGAAAGATGCCGGAATCATGGACGTAGTGTTCCTATGCGTGAAGGCCCACGGTCTTCCGCCGCTGGCAGCGCAACTTGCTCCGGTAATGGGACCTGATACCGCTGTGGTGAGCACACAGAATGGCATTCCCTGGTGGTACTTCCAGAGCGACAGCGGTCCATTGGCAGGAACACGATTGGAACGCGTGGACCCAGGCGGAGTCGTCTCGCAGGCGATAGAGGCGAGGCGAGTCATAGGATCGCTCATTTATTTTTCTACTGAGATCACCGAGCCGGGCGTGGTGCGGCACAACGAAGGCAATCGAATATCACTGGGAGAGCCGGACGGAACGCGGTCGGAGCGGACCAAGAAGATTGCAGAGGCGCTGATTGCTTCCGGTCTTCGAGCGCCCGTGACTACTCATCTGCGCAATGAGATATGGGTGAAGATACTGGGGAATGTAGCTTTTAATCCTATCAGCGCCCTTACCGGAGCAACGCTGGCGCAGATGTTAAGCAATACGGAAACAACAGAGCTGGTCCGCAACATCATGCAGGAGACGGAAGCGCTAACGGAGAAACTAGGCGTGAAGATGCAGGTTTCTATTGAACAACGAATGGCCGGCGCTGCCAAG
Organism: Candidatus Angelobacter sp.; assembly: GCA_036488825.1. GTDB lineage: Bacteria > Acidobacteriota > Terriglobia > Terriglobales > Acidobacteriaceae > Angelobacter. The sequence continues at coordinate 17,180 of DASXGZ010000020.1, read as the reverse complement.
GTAGGCGAGCATAAGACATCCATGCTGCAGGACCTTGAAGCAGGGCGGCCGCTGGAATTGGAAGCGATAGTTGGAGCAGTTTTGGAAGTAGGGGCCCGAATAGGCTTAGCTATGCCACATACGCATAGCGTGTACGCTTGTACAAAGTTGCTGGCTGAGCGCCGTAGCGCGGCGGCGCAGAAAAACTAATCTGAAGAGGTAGATATGAGCAAGCGGTGGATACAGTTTGGCAGCGCCGTGATAGCTATGATCATGATAGCTAACCTGCAATATGCGTGGACCTTATTTGTTGCTCCGATACAAGCCGCGCACAAGAACTGGGGGCTAACCGCGATCCAATGGGCATTCACGCTGTTCATTTTTCTTGAAACCTGGATTACCCCGGTAGAAGGCTGGCTCATAGACCGCCTGGGGCCGCGTATCTTTCTAACGGTCGGCGGGCTGCTCGTCGGGGTGGGCTGGACTGGCATGGGTTATGCCCAAACCTTGACCCAGCTTTATGTCCTTTATGGCACCGCCGGAGTTGGCGCGGCTTTTATCTATAGCGGCTCAATTGCCACAGCGCTCAAGTGGTTTCCTGACAAGCGCGGCACGGTCTCCGGATTCATTACCGCGGGGTTTGGCGCCGGATCAGCGCTCTTTATTCCCATCATTGCCCGCGTGCTGCACCACTCTGACTATAAGACAGCTTTCCTGTACACCGGGGTTATACAAGGTGTACTGATCATTATTGCCGCGCAGGTGCTGCACAATCCCGGACCCGAATTCCAGATCTCGCCGACAGCCAGGAAGCCGGTCTCGCCGCGTATCCGCCGCAACTCGCAACAATTCAACAGCGCGCAAATGCTTGCCACCCCGCAATTCTGGGTGATGTATCTCGCATTCGTGCTCACTTCTGTCGGCGGCCTTATGATCACCGCGCAGGCCTCCCCCGTGGGCAAGAGTCTGGCAATACCAGCCGCGGCAATTGTCTATGCGGTTTCCTGGAGCCGCGTGGCTAATGGCGCCGGCAGAATTTTCTGGGGCTGGTTCTCTGATCTTGTCGGACGCGAAATGGCCATGTTCATTCCGTTCACTTTGCAGGCGCTCTGCCTGGTCGGCGTGCTTACCCTGGGGCGGCTATCGAGCACATGGTTCATCGTTACTATGATTCTGGTCTTCTTCACCTGGGGCAGCATGTTCTCTTTGTTTCCGGCCATCATTGGCGACTACTATGGCCCACAGTGCGCCACTTCCAATTACGGTTTTCTTTATACCGCAAAAGGCGTAGCTTCTATCGGCGGCGGCGGTATTGCTGCGTGGCTCTTCAGCAAGTTCGGGAACTGGAGCGCTGCTTTCTATAGCACCGCTGCTCTTACGTTAGTGTCCGCGTTGCTGATTCTGGCTTTGCGATTCATGCGGCTGCCATCCAACAGCAACAACCAGAGCGAGCCAGCCATGGTCCCGGCAAAAGTAGGCTAAAGTCATCCAGCAGAAATATCCCGCGCAGTTCGTCAGCCGATCTGCAGTGACCTGACTATTTTGCTCAGTTCCAGCACCTGTATGTTCGGCGGACAGCTTTTCCAGTTGTGCCGCCAGCAGACAATCAAGTCGCATTGACTCGGGTCGTGGCCATGCACTTTGAAGCCGCGGCTTTCATATTCAAACTCAATCCGGAAATGCTGCCATCGTCCCGGCTCCACTTCAAGCTTGGCTTCGCAGTCGGGGAAGCCCGCCTGCACCGATTCAATAACAAAGCCCAATTGCCGGCTGAGCATGGCAAAAAGCATCATTACTCCCATTTCATTCACCGGCTCATAGGCCAAGCCAGGCATGCGGGTGGGCGCGCCTAATAGCGGACGGCCCGGCAAAGTTCTGCGCGGAAAGCATGCGCCGGTGATCCACTGCAAAGCTGAGGGCGCGAGCTCAGCCACAAAGACGGCAAGCATCGTGGTGGTCACACATTTTCTGCCGTGCAAAGGCGGTGGAAGAAGTTGCGCGTTGGCAGTATCGATGCCAGATTGCAGTTGCGCTTCCTGCGGCGCCAGCGCCTGATTTGACAGTGCCGATTGTCTGGCATGGGCTTCATAGGGCAATCGCGCGGCTTCTCTTTTCTTTATAGATCTCTGGCTGGCCAGTCTCTTCTCTGGGAGATCGGGGCACCCGCCACGGGTGGGTATGGGACCGCACCGGATCTTTTCCAGCACATCCGTCCAATCCCCGGCGAGTCCACCGGCGGCGACAAACCGGGAAAACGCTGCCGGGACTTGCGACCAAGCTTGAAAACGGTTTGCCAGGCAATCGTACCAATAGCTTCCAAGGCGCTCATATTCTCTTCGTGACGGCACTCCGCCGACTTGGCGAACCGCCTTACCCCAGTCCTCAAGCAGGGCAGCGGTCTCCACCCTTAGGCCCCACTGGCGAGGCGTGAGCCCGGCGGCGCGTACCGCAACGCGATAGCCGCTAAAGCGCTCCCTAACCCGGTTGATAGTCATACCGCTCAGGCGGGTGAACTCATTGCTGGTGGGCGCATGCCCCAGTTTGCGCGCTGCCGACTTAAGAGCGGCGATGATCTGTTGATTTGTTTTTGGCGCTCTTTTGATAAAAAGCTCTTTGCCCGTTCGTTTGGAAATTGGCGACCGCCTGGCGGACCGTTTGGACTTTGGCACGGGAAGACCCCTCGCAACCGGAGCAGTGCGCTTGCAGACACACTTCTCCATAGGTTTGAATTCTGTTTTGAAAAACAACACGTTGCAGGGCGCTTGGAACCAGCCCGCCGGCCAGGCGAGCTGGTATCTTATAGCGCGAATAAAGAACGAATACAAGAGGTAATGTGCGGATGGAGTCGATTTAAGAAATTATTTTTTGTTTAGAAGTAACGGGCGATGCGAATTAGTGGCTGATAACAAGAAGATTTTGTCAGTCCGCTGATTATGGGATCGCATTTCAAGCGTGGAGTTTCAGCAGCGTATCTTGGTTCCGCTGCACTGCGCGACGGCCTGCGGATATGCCACCGGGGCTAAAGCCCAGTGTTCTAAAACATTCCTTTCACGGCCCTAAAGGGCCGTTCTTCCACCACTTCTTCGCGCTGAAGCGCGAAGAAAGAAATGTTGGGTTGCTTTGTGTCGGATCGCTTTGTGTCGGATCGCTTTGTCAATCGGCTGCGCTATGCGGCGGCCCTGCGGATATGCCAACAGGGGCTAAAGCCCGTGTTCTAAAAGCATTCTTTCACGGCCCTGAAAAGCCGTTCTTCCACCACTCTTCGCGCTTAAGCGCGAAGAAAGAAATGTCGAATTGAATTGCGAGAAGTATCTGGGGCTTGAATTGCAATAAGGTTGTGTCATGGCAGGGCGGGATTATAACTTTTATCGCTTCGTTGCGCCGCGCCGTCGGGCCTGCGGCGACGGTGGAAGAGCGGCCCTTCAGGGCCGCGTAAAAGATCGTTTAAGATAGTGCGCTTTAGCGCTGGTGGAAAATGAAAGACGCTCCGCAGGAAATCCGCACATTTTTTATCACGTCCGTCGCCAACGGGCGGCAGCCTCTCTTCAAGAAAGAGGAGATGGCACGCTTGTTTCTCAACGTTCTCCAGGATTATCGCAGCCAAGGCCGCTTTCTATTGCACGAGTTCGTGGTTATGCCGGACCACTTCCATCTGATTTTGACGCCCGCAGCGGACGTTTCTTTGGAAAAAGCTGGTCAATATATCAAAGGCGGGTTTTCCTTCCGTGCCAAGAAGGAACTGGCGTTCCGGTTTCTGGTATGGCAGGAAAAAGGCTTTACCAACCATCGGATTCGCGATGCAGAGGACTATCAGCGGCATCGTGAATATATCCATCACAATCCAGTGAAGGCGGGACTGGCAAAGATTCCGTCTGAGTACCCTTATTCTTCCGCGTTTCCTGGGATGGAACTGGATCCGGCGCCACCGGGGCTAAAGCCCGTGTTCTAAAAGCATTTCTTTCACGGCCCTGAAGGGCCGTTCTTCCACCGGTTCTTCGCGCTGAAGCGCGAAGAATCTTCATGTGTAATGTGGCGAGGATAATTCGCGGAAGAACTGCCTTTGATGTTGAAGCCTGGTGGAAGAGCGGCCATTTATGGCCGCATAAAGATCGTTGAGATATGCGCTTTAGCGCTGGTGGAAATGAAAAACGCTCCGCAGGAAATCCGCACATTCTTTTTCACGTCCGTCGCGAACGTACGATGCCACCGGGGCTAAAGCCCGTTTTCTAAAAGCATTCTTTCACGGCCCTAAAGGGCCGTTCTTTCACCACTTCTTCGCGCTAGGGCGCGAAGAATCTTCATGTGTAATGTGCGAACGCGATTCGCGGAAGAGCCTTACTTGATGTTGACGATCGCGGTGAAAAGAGCGGCCATTCACAGCCCAGATTAGCTGCATCGAGGTGTATACATCGGGTGCTTTGCCCCGTCATTTTTGCAGAATCCGTACTAGAAGATCTGCAATTTCTTGCAATTCCCTTGGCGCATTGCTAATGATCCATTTTGTAATTGCAATCGAGTGCCGAACCTTATCGTACGACACTCGATTTTCAGATAACTCTGCAAAAATTTCTCTTAACACTTTCGCACCATCAATATCGGTTAACCAATTCGCCGGTATGTCGCGCGCACCAGAACAAAAACATCTAATATCTCTGGATTTCAATTCAATCAGTCTTGAGACTTTTTCCTCAGTAATGTGTTCTGGGCAGAAATTTTCGATTTTATTCACTACGGATGCAATGCCGGTTGGATTGAGAAGATAATTTTCGTACATTCTCCGAGTTAAAAAGTTCGCTCTGTTCTGGCTCTCCCTCCGCAAATCTTCAAGTAGGGCTGCAGAACGACATTCTCGATCCAGAATAAAAGCGAGGGCTGGTGGAAGAAGTGCTGCTGCTCCAGTAAGCCGGCGATATAGTTCAAAAACTCGTTTTGCATCGCGACCTTCTAAATCTCCAGTTTGTCTAATACCAATAATTGATGTTCCCATAAGAGATCGTCGAGCTATTTGGCTAAGTATGAGCGGAAAAGCTAATTCCTCGGTTTGTCCTTCTACCCAAAGAACATTGTCCGCCCCAAAAACATCTGATAAGCGTGCCCCAATATCTGCGAGGTACAGTTGCAAATCTTGTGTTTGTCTCGTGTCAATGGTCTGAAATGTTGTCTCCATTCCGTCAAGCCGTGCACAAGTTACTGTTGCAGGACTTGCGCTTGTTATGACAGTTGGAGAGTGTGTTGCCAAAATATATTGGTGCTGAGGGTATCTCTTGAGAACTTCGATGAGTTTTCTTATCGCGCCAGGATGCAATAAGCTTTGAGGCTCATCAATAATGATGACCTGAGGAAAATTCGCTGTAAGAACGACGTACAAAATTGCCGCCACTTGGCCAATCCCAGACCCACATTGGCTGAGCGGTAATGCTAAATCTTCTCTTTGGCTATTGGGATCATGAGGCCATGCCTTGATTTCCAAGACATTCCCGCTAGGAAGAACTGAGATTTGATGCACCTGTGGCAGAATTTCGTGTAGCAGCTGATTCAACTGAAGGAACCGCTGTGGGTTACCTTGGAGGACATTCAGCACTTCTGGTAGATTTTGAGCGTTTGCAGCAAGCCTGAAGTTTTGTCCAAATGCGCTCTGGCCAATGTTAAAGCGTTCTGCAAAAAAACGATAGATCCAAGATCGGATGACTTGCGCCAGCCAAACGCTTATACCATTTTCTTCACCCGCATTAATAGTCCCAATCGAGGCTAAACTACCGTCCGGATGAAACTGAACTTGGATAAAATCACGCCTGCCGGGTTGTGACTCTGGTCTAAGTTTATAACGTCCAAGCGATGGTTCGAGAGCTTGCCACTGTTCGGAATTGCTGGTGACAGTCACACTGCGACGAACGCAAACATTAAATTCAGGATCAGACAAGAACCAATTGATAAAAGGTAGGGCGGCAGTATGGGAGGGAACCGCCGATCCATCCGGTAGCCTAAACTGATCCTCTGGGTATGGCAAATATACGGTGTTCCCTAATGCATGCACTAAATTGAGAATTTCATCGCGACTGAGCCTGAAATTTATTAAAGCGCTGGAAGTCTGCGGTGGATCTACATTTGGCGCTGGTACAGTTTCTAAACTGCGGTGCGGGAAACCATTGAAATTCAGAGCTAGCGCTTCTAATAAGGAAGTTTTGCCAGCGTTGTTTTTACCAGTAATGATATTGAAGCCAGGCTTAAAATCGACCGCGACTGTAGCTCGATAACTTTTATAGTTGTTGATTTCGAAATGTGTTATGTACATGATTTTTCTAGGATTTTACTTCCCCATCAACCCATTGATCTCCGCGTATGGCACCGAGCCCTCCGTCAGAGCCTTATAAGTCCCTGAGGTTTTGGCTTCGTCGGCGATGCGGCGGAGCAGGCCCATAGCTGCGCGATGCGGGCCGGAGCCAAAGCTCACGCGCTTGACGCCAAGTTTGGCCAGTTCGGGGATCGTCGGCACACCGAGGCCGGCGAGAATATTGATCGGGGTGTGCGGATGGATGGCCTGAGGATGGACGCCTTGCGGATTAGCGGCTTGCTGATCGACGCCATGCTGGTCAACTCCACGCAGATGCTCAAGAAGAGCTTTGATATGGCCGGGATCGCGCAGGCCGGGAACAAAGACGCAGTCGGCGCCGGCCTGAAGATAGGTTTTGCCGCGCTCGAGCGTATTGCGCAGCGCTTCTTCCGGAGTGACGCCGCCCTGCCAATAGGCGTCCGTGCGGGCGTTGATGACCAGATGGATGCCCTGGGCCTGGGCGATGCGTCGCGCAGCCTGGATGCGCGCAACCTGATCGGCCAGCGGATACAGTGGGCCTCCTTCACCATGGCCGGGCATAGCATCTTCCAGGTTCACGCCCACTGCGCCTGCCTGAATGATCTGCATGATGGAAGCTTCCAGCCCTTTCAGATCAGGGGCAAAGCCGGCCTCGATATCGGCGGTGACGGGCACTTGCACGGCGCGGCAGACCCTGGCGACGTTCTCAATCATCTGCGGCCAGGGAAGGTATTGGCCGTCTGGAAAGCCGAGCGCGTTAGCCAGGGCTGCGCTGCTGGTGGCCACGGCTGGAAGGCCGCAGTGTTCAATCATGGCGGCGCTGGCGGCGTCCCAGACGTTAATCAATACCAGAGGACTGCTGCCGTGATGAAGTTCCAGCAGCCGGGAAGCTTTTTGCGATTGCGACATTGTCATTTTAGGAGTCACCGGGTGGAAATTCGAAGACAATTAATGCGATCAAAGCTTCGAATCTTCATTTTAGATCGATAAAGAATTCCGCCCAAGAATCATAGCAAGACGAAACCAAAACCATTTACCACAGAGGACACAGAGGGCCACGGAGAAGATCAAAGAAAATCCGAATCGCGCATGCTCAGGTCGTGCAATCTCCATTGATGCATTTAGAGCGATTGTGGAGATGATTACCCACCTCAGCGGCTCAAGCCGATTTTTAACAGCAATACCGCAGGCATAAATGCCTGCTCCACCCTCCTCGGGACAAAGTAACTCTGGAATGCTTTAGGTCGTGCAAAACCAAGATGAAACCAAAACCATTCACCACAGAGGACCACGGAGAAGATCAAAGAAAATCCGAATCGTACATTCTCAAGTTTACGCAATTTCGATTGATGCAATTAGAGCGGTTGTAGAGATGATTTACCTTTGACAGCCTCACCTCAGCGGCTGAAGCCGGTTTCTTAACAGCAATACCGCAGGCATAAATGCCTGCTCCACCCTCCCTCGGGACAAAGTAACTCTGGAACTGCTTTAGATCGTACAAAACCAAACCAAAACCAAAACCATTAACCGCAGAGGACACGGAGGACCCACGGAGAAGATCAAAGAAAATCCGAATGGCGCATTCTCAAGTTCGTGCAACCATTAATGCAATTTAGAGCGGTTGTGAAGATGATTTACCTGACGGCCTCACCTCAGCGGCTGAAGCCGATTTCTTAACAGCAATACCGCAGGCATAAATGCCTGCTCCACCCTCTCTCGGGACAAGGTAACTCTGGAACTGCTTTAGGTCGTGCAAAACCAAGATGAAACCAAAACCATTAACTGCAGAGGACACAGAGGACCACGGAGAAGATTAAAGAAAATCCGAATCGCGCATTCACAAGTTCGTGCACGAAACCAAAACCATTAACCGCAGAGGATACAGAGGACCACGGAGAAGATCAAAGAAAATGATCAGCCGGTTTGCGACGGCCGATGGCCGGCAAGGAGATGATTGACGGTACGCAACACGTCTTCAGCGCTGGAAGTGGTGGGCAGGAGAGCGTCCGCCAGTTCGGTATGTTCGATATCGGAAAAATAAAGCATGATGATTTTGGCCCCTGGGCTGGCCTGCTTAAGCCTGCGCGCCAGTTCGCTACGCTCCGGGGCCGGCACACTGAAGCCCAGAATGGCAACGTCAAATGAGCCAAGCTCAATGGTGGTGATGGCGGTTATAAAAGACGGCGCGGTAGTGACCTGATGGCCCGCCGCCCGCAAAACGCGGTCGGAGCTTTGCAGAAATTCGGCAACATAGCCGACCAAGAGCACCCTTGCCATAATTCCCCCTGTGCTTGCCCCAGCATTTTGAATGGGCAGAAAATCAGGCCAAGATACGCAACACATCAGGAAGCAAAGCCTGCGGAAGCTTCCCCAGTTTGTAAAGCGGATTGCATAAAGTTCTGGAGCTGCAATCGAGTTGAAAAGTGAAAGGCCCCTGCGCTGATCCATGCAAAAAGAATTGAGACCACTGCACGCGCATGGCACCGCACGCAATAACTGAGCTCCCTAGGGTTTCCGCCTGAAAGGGGGTTATCAGGGAAACAGCTATAATTGATAGCCGCTGGAAACCAAAGAGCATTTGACCCGGACACGCCGAACCACGAATATAGTACTACAGGTCAAGAATGCGGGATTCCGCTGGCGTGCTTACAATAAGGACGCCTTAGATTTTTCCGTCATAAAACCTTGGAGCAAAGATGAAAACCGTTTCACTTGAACAGGAACTGAATCCGTGGGAAGCCCAGGCAGCTCGTTTCGATTTTGCCGCGCAAAAACTTAATCTTGATGAAGGTCTGTGGAAGATCCTGCGCTATCCGCAGCGGGAAATCATTGTGCATATCCCCGTTGCGATGGATAACGGGACGATGGAAGTATTTACCGGGTTTCGCGTCCAGCACTCAATTGCACGCGGACCAGCGAAAGGCGGCGTCCGCTATGCGCCAGACGTTACGCTGGATGAAGTCCGCGCCCTGGCCAGTTGGATGACCTGGAAATGCGCCGTAGTCAATATTCCTTTCGGCGGAGCTAAGGGGGGAATTATTGTCGACCCCAAAAAGCTGAGCCTTACCGAACTTGAAAAAATGACCCGCCGCTACACCGCCGAGCTGATTGAATTCCTGGGCCCCGAGAAAGATGTTCCTGCTCCTGATATCAACACGAATGAACAGACGATGGCGTGGATGATGGACACGTATTCGATGCACATGCGCCAGACGGTTACCGCTGTGGTGACCGGTAAGCCGATCAACATTGGCGGATCACGGGGCCGTCGCGAAGCTACTGGCCGCGGTGTGATGATCAACTGTGACGAAGCGCTCAGAAAGTTCGAGATGAGCCGCGAATCCACGCGTGTGATAATTCAGGGCTTCGGCAATGTGGGCTCCAACGCGGCCAAGCTGATGTCGGACGCTGGTTACAAGATCATCGGCATTGCTGAATACGATGGCGGCCTTTTCAATCCCAACGGGATCAACATTGATAATTTGCTGGAGCATCGTGACCGCAATAAGTCGATTGTCGGCTTTCAAGAGGCTGAAGCCGCCGATCCTAAAGAGCTGCTGCTGAATGCCTGCGAAATTCTTATCCCAGCGGCGACGGAAAACGTTATCACCAGCCAGAACGCGGCGGGCATCCGCGCCAAGATTATTTGCGAAGGCGCCAACGGTCCCACCACTGCGGCCGCAGATGAAATTCTTGCCGACAAAAAAGTCTTTGTCATTCCAGACATTCTGGCCAACGCCGGCGGCGTTACTGCGTCTTATTTTGAGTGGGTGCAGGACCGTCAAGGATATTTCTGGAAGGAATCGGCAGTGAATGAGCAGCTTGAGTTCATCCTGCGCGAAGCCTTTGAAGGCGTGGTGGATTTCTCAGACACGCATGGCGTTAATAATCGGATCGCCGCTTATATGCTCGCAATTTCGCGAGTAGCTCATACTATCAAGCTCCGTGGAATCTACGCCTGAAGCGGTGTTTTAGGCCTGGGTAAATCGCTGTCTACTCCCACCGTAGGGGTAGACAGTTTTGTATGGCGATATTCCGGTCATCGCCTATGGCAGACAAACCTTTGTTCCATTCCACCGAACGGTCACCCAACGGTCGATTCCCCTTCCTATGCCTGGCTTCGGGGCTGAATCGGCTAAAACCTCATCTGCTATCTGGCCAGTCAGCTGAACGGGGTTGTTCCTTCTGGCCAAGAGCCAAGACCCAAACCTATGTTGTCAAAAATCACCATCCAGAGAACCACACTCGAATGTTAATGTGTAACTTTACCATTTGTTCGCTTCTCAGTCAAGCAAAATCGGAGCAGAAAAGCTTTTGGGTTGCGTAGCCGCCAATACCACCATCTGTGCGCAAAGCCTCTGGTAGTGAGCTAAAAATAAAAATTATCTGGCTAGGCAACCATCTCGGCTTCTTCCTTTTCTAATCCAGCTACTCACGTTGATTTTCCCCCCTTTTATCGTGAGCGGGCCCTGAGTTCAATCGAAACAGAAAGTTGACGCCCAATGAAGATCATCCGTCTTCTGTGCTGGTTTATCTCCTTCAGTTTTGTTGTTTCAGCTTTAACAACCACCGTTCATGTGTCTACTGCCGCTTTCCAGTTGGAAGCTTCCCTTTGGGGACAGACGTAATTATTTGTCGATAAGAAATCTCTAAACATTCTTTGCATTCCGTTGGTTTCAAAACCAACCTGTGAAATCGGGCCCCGCCGTTAGCACTTAAAATTTTCATAGACTCTCGATAGAAGGTAGACCATGTCTGATATTTCTCCCCGCAGTATTGCAATCCGCCTTAAATTCGCCAGCATTTTAATTTTCGTAATGGCGACCCTCGCCATGCCAGTGCACGCTCAATACACCACTGCCGCGGGAACGCCCACATTTACAACGGCGCTACCGGTTGAAATGGGATTTACCAATGTAGCGAATGGTAATCTTCATCTTGAGATTCCTCTCGCATCATTTCCGCAGCGGGGCAGCCTGACCTACAATGCGCGCCTGGTTTATGACAGCTTGATCTGGAAGGTAGTGAGTAACACCTGGCAGCCTAGCAATGTCCCTAATTCAATGGGCGGTTGGCGTCTGATAACCGGTGGCGAGCCGGGAACAGTCACTTTTGTTACAGGCAGCAGCGCTTGCGATTCCCCGCCGCCGATTCAAACAAGAACTTTTCATGATGCGTTCACTTGGACTGCTCCCGATGGAACATCTCACCTTTTTCCGATTGTTACACAGCAAGACCGTACCATATGCGCTGAAGATGTGAAGTCAGGTACTGAGCTTGCCACCGATGCCAGCGGCTTCACTATGTCGGTCACAAACTATACGCAGGCTACTGTTTATGCCCCAGATGGAACTCAAGTATATCCAAAGGTCATGGATACCAATGGTAACTTCTTGTCTCAAGACCCAGCGACTGGAAATATCACCGATACACTGGGGAGAATACCAATCACGGTAAGCCCGTCAGGAAGCACCATCACATACGGCGTGCTGAATACGGCGGGAACACGTACAAACATCACCGTGACCACAGAAACGATCACTGCAACCACCGCTTTTGGCGCAAGCGGTATTTCCGAATGTGCCTCGTGCACAATGACTGCAATTCAATCCATTGCATTTGATGACCACACTAGCTACTCCTTTACTTACGACACGGGGACCACCAGTGGCCATTTTGGCGTATTGACAAGTATGACCATGAGGAGCGGGGGCACTGTCAATTATGGCTACACAACCTTCGCGGATTTCATCGGCAATGTTTCACGCTGGTTAAGCAGCAAGACAATTGGAAATGACCAGCTGCAAATCTCACCAGCTCCCCAGACCATTACGTCAAACACAGTTGGTGTAACTTACAGGGATGTAACCAAACCGCCAGTCGCAGGTGGAATCAGTTACACCTTTAACCTAAATAATGGGGCGTGGGAGGATAGCGCAAGTTATTCCGATAGCAGCAGTACTATTTTATTTGTGGAAAATACATGGGACACGAGCATGGGGTGTGTTACACCCAATTGCAGTGGCTCTGCGTTCATTCGGAAATTGACAACAACGACGGGCTTCCCATCAGGCCCATCCAAAACCACGACGTATACCTATGCCATTCCTGCGACGGGCCAGCCAACCGAAATTGATGAGTCTGATTACTCCACTTCCAGTCCGGCACCAATTCTTCGTAAGACGATTATCAGTTACGCATCCTTGACGAATGCTGTGAGCAAGCCTTCCCAAATAACTGTAAAAGACGGATCCAATAATATCTTTGCGCAAACCACATATACCTACGATCAGGGCACACCGGCACCCACGGGAGCGCCACAGCATGGAGTTCCCTCCAGTTCACGGGGCAATATTACAACATTGGCCAGATTAGTTGCTGGAACGACCACATTGTCAACCATCATGACCTATGATGATACTGGCAACATGCTCACCAGCAAAGACCCGGCGAATAACATAACCACATTCGACTATACTGACAGCTTTAGCGACGCGACTGGAACAGCAACATTCGCATATCCGACGAAAATAACGCTACCTCCCACAGGTTCCGTCACTCATATCGCACACGCGCAGTATGAGTTCAATACCGGTCTTGCGGTCAGCAACACTGACATGAATGGAAATTCAACAACCTTCACTTATGATTCTGAGTTGCGTCCGCTTACCATCAACGCTCCTGATGGAGGCCAAACCAGCTATATCTATTCTGCGACGAGTGTGGAGCAGGACCAGAAGCTCACCGGAACACAAACGGTTAAGAACACCTCAAATTTTGATCCTTATGGTCGCGTTTCACAGCAGCAATTAATATCTGATCCTGCTGGAGCGGACACAGTGGATATAACTTATGACGTGAATGGGCGTATTAACTCTATTTCAAATCCCCATCGTTCTGCTCCTGGCAGTACGGATGGCATCACGTCATACGCTTATGATCCTATTGGGCGAGTCATATCTGTGACCGAGCCAGATAACAACACACTATCAGCGTCGTTTTCGATGAATTGTGTGACATTTACTGATGAAGCAACTAAGCAGCGAAAAACTTGCATGGATGGGGTGGGGCGCATCACCAGCGCTCTTGAGCCAGATGGTTCTGGTGCGTTGAATTGGGAAACAGATACCGCATACGACCCGTTAAGCAACATTGTCAGCATCACGCAGAAAGGTGGAGCACCGAGTTTACAATGGCGCACAAGAATTTTTTCATATGATGGGCTTTCAAGGCTGACGCAAATGAGTTCTCCTGAGTCTGGTACAACGGCCTACAGCTATACAACCTCAGGTGGCACGTTGTGCGCTGGCAATACCATAGCCCCATGCCGAATCACCGATGCACGCGGGATTTTAACCAGCAGAACTTATGACGCGTTGAGCCGCTTGACAGGCAAAACTTACTCCGATACGACACCCAGTGTGACTTACGCGTATGACCAGACTTCAGTTGGCACCTTAAACATCGCCAACCCCAATGGGCTGCGCACGAGTATGACGGACGGCTCTGGATCGACGGTGTGGAGTTATGATCCAATGGGTCGGGCCAAATTACGCCAACAAACCATCTCCACTGTAACGAAGAGTATTGGCTATACGTATAACTTGGACGGCACAGTCGCCACTATTGTGTACCCCAGCGGCAGAACTTACACATATACTTACAACAATGCCGCTCAAATCTCCACTTTAAAGGACATAGCGAACAGCATCAATTTCTTCAGTAGCTCCCAATATGCGCCTCCTGGCATGCTTACCAGCGCAATAAATGGTGCCGTGACTGGGTGGAACGCCATCACCTTGACCAACTCCTACAATAACCGCCTTCAACCAACGCAGTATCAAGCAGTGTCCCCAGTCCCATTGACGTTGCTCAATCTTAGTTACAACTATGATCAGGGCAGCGGTTTAAATAACGGCAATGTGGTAAGTATCACCAATAATCGCGATCTCTCAAGATCAGTGTCCTATTCTTATGACCAAGTTAACCGCCTTGCGACTGCTCAAACTTCTTCCACCTGGGGCAATTCATACACATACGACGCCTGGGGAAATTTATTGCAAAAGAATGTAATAAAAGGCACCGCCGAGAGCATGTCGCTTACCGTTAATAATAAGAACCAAATTATTTCTCCCGCCTTTGCCTACGATGCTGCCGGAAACGTAACATCGGACACAACCCATGCCCTTAACTATGATGCCGAAGGTCGAATGACTCCGGTTTCTGGGAAGACTTACACATACGATGGTGATGGCCGCAGAGTCCTAAAGTCTGACGGGACGGTATACTGGATAGATGATAATTTATATCCACTGTCCGTGGGCACAACAAGCGGCTCGATTACGCGTGATTACATATTTCTCGGCTCACGAAGAATCGCAATGGTGCCTATATCCTCTGGCAATCCATACTATTATCTTTCTGATCATCTGGGGTCAACCTCTGTTATCGCGAGTGGCGACGGAAAGACGATTCAGTGGGATGCAGACTATTTCCCGTTCGGATCAGTTCAACAGCTATTCACTAATATTGTTGGCAACAACTACGAATTTACAGGATATGAAAATGACTCGGAAACGGGCTATAACTATGCGAATGCCAGATTTGACGCAGGGCGATGGGGAAATTTCTTATCACCCGATCCAGATATGAGCAACATGGACGCAAGCAACCCAGGAAGCTTAAATCGATATTCGTATGCGTTAAATAACCCTTTAACATTCATCGACCCTACCGGTCGCGACAATGATTGTGGGGGCCCTTGCACAGACTTTAGCGGGTACTTCGGTGACTGCGCGCTAAATGTTTCCTACCATAAAGTAGTCGGTGAGGGTGGGATTTTATACGACATGCCTGATGTCTTCATTAGTTGTCCCACTCCCCAGGTATCGCGTCCTTTCTTTGGCGGTTTCCGAAACCTCTTCAGATCTGATCGCCCATTGGGGTATGCAAAAAACTTTTTAACCGAGTTTTTTAAGTTTTCTGGAGGGCCTGGAAACGTGCCAACCTGTGCGGGTGAAGCACTTCGGGATATGGGTTCTCAGCTAAATCCCTTCAGTCCTAGTGCTAGTGGTGCACTTGAAGCCTCAGGAACAGTCGCTCAAGCGACCGCATTCAATAGTGGAATATCTGCAACATATGCAGCCGTGGATGCGCATATTGCTGCGAGGGGCTTGACTGTACCTCTTCGATCAAGCATAGTACGAAATATTATTGCTGAAGGAACCGAAGGAGCGGTTGCTTCGGGTTTACGAGCTAACGCTGCAATGCAAACACTTGCTGTAGACGCTGCTGCTGTTCATGCTACCGTTACTACTAGCGCATCGGCTCTTAATGGAACTTGTGCAGCTGCATTCCCGGTTTTCTAATGAAAAATACAACAAAAGACAATCTGATATATCTAGGGGTTGCGGGAACAATCGTATTTGTGCTGGCATTCTATATTTTTTATAGCGCCGATAGCCTAGGTAGAATACCACAAATACCTCGGCCAATCGTTTGGGGGATTTTCTCCACACCCGGCATCGTTGCTATATTATTTGAAGAATTTTGGCAGCACCGTCGATGTTATGCGCTTTGGATACTCGCGGGATGTGCGGCATTGGCGAATATCTTTTTCATCTTGATCTCGTCGTATTTTCAATTGCAAATGCCTTTGTTGCTTTTGTCAACTGGTACTGCTTTGTGTATTGCAGTCACATTTATCATTGCAAAGAAGTGGGTGCCAGGATTGAAATAAATGGACTAGCGCTTCAGCTTGCGCAAAGAATTTGCCATCTAACAGCCGGCGGAACGTTGTGCGCCGGCAATTTTACGGCACGATGCCGCATTACCGACGCACGCGGCATCAACAACCACTCTTGCCTATGACGCGCTCAGCCGTCTCACGGGAAAGACATATTCCGATACCACTCCTGCCGTGACATATGCTTATGATCAAACCTTATTCAATGGCTTGACCATAACCAATGGAAATGGCTTGCGTACCGGTATGACCGATAGCTCCGGTTCAACGGCTTGGAGTTATGACAAAATGGGCCGCATCCTTACCCGGCAGCAGACCATTTCCGCTGTCACCAAAAGCATCGGCTATACATACAATCTTGACGGCTCCGTTGCCACCATGACATATCCCAGCGGCCGTGTTTATACCTATACCTACAACAATGCCAAACAAATCGCTTCTCTGGTGGATACGGCCCACAGCATCAATTTCTTCAGCAGCCCGCAGTATGCGCCTCCGGGAATGCTCACCAGCGGTATTCACGGTGCGGTGACCGGCTGGAACGCCATCACCCTGACCAACAGTTTCAACAACCGCCTGGAGCCAACGCAATTCCAGGCCGTCTCTCCCGTTCCATTGACGCTGTTGAACATGAGTTACAGCTATGATCAGGGTAGCGGAAAAAACAATGGCAACGTGGTGCAGATCACCAATGGGCGTGACAGTACCAGAACGACAGCCTACACGTATGACCAACTGAATCGCCTTGCCACGGCCCAGACGCCCAGCGCGGCAACCTGGGGCGATTCGTACGTGTATGACGCATGGGGAAACCTGTTGCAAAAGAACGTGATCAAAGGCACGGCGGAAAACATGGCGCTTACGGTGAATGCCAAGAACCAGGTTACCTCGCCGGCATTCACCTACGATGCCGCCGGAAACGTCACATGGGACACCACCAACGCTCTCAAGTATGACGCGGAAGGCCGCATGACCCCAACCTCTGGAACCACTTATACATATGACGGCGATGGCCGTCGCGTACAAAAATCGGACGGAACTCTTTATTGGATAGACGATTTTCTCAGACCATTGTCCGTGGGCACCACCAGCGGCTCCATCACGCGCGATTACATATTCCTCGGCGGCAAGCGGATCGCCTTTGTT
>DASXGZ010000013.1:0-2296 GCA_036488825.1 Candidatus Angelobacter sp. | reverse complement strand
TGCATTCGGTATTGCCCGGCGTGGAGAGCTTCTCCACCAACATCCTCAAGAGTATGAGGAAATTTACTACCGGAATGCGGAACATCGAATTAGTGAAATGGTGTACTCATTACCGCATTAACGTGACCTATAACATCCTGTGCCGGTTTGCGGGCGAAACCGCTGAAGATTATCGTACGCAAAGCGAGGTCATGGCGAAAATCCCTCACTTCCAGCCGCCTTATGCGGCAGTCATGGCGCGGGCGGATCGTGGGTCCCCTATGTTCACTGATCCGGCCTCACAGTCAATCACCAGGCTTGTGCCCTTCAAGTGTTATCAATACATCTTTCCGCGCGGGAAATTCGATCTGTCACGAATCTCCTATTTCTTTGACCAGGAGATGACCAATATCGCCGGAGAAGAGAGCTACGAAGCCACCTTCGATGCCGTGGACAACTGGCGAGCGAAATGGAACCAACGCCAGAGACCCTACCTCAAGTACCGCAAGGCATTGGCCACCATCTTTATTTTTGACGGCCGGCAACAGAAACCGAAGACACATCGGTACCACGATCAACAGGCATCGCTCTACGAATATTGCGCCGATGCCCGCACGCCCAGGGACATCAGCTCTAATTTTGGGTCCGCCCCGTGGGTTGAGGCAGCGCTCAAAGACTTTGTGGAAAAGGATTTGATGTTGTTTCTGGATGGCCGTTATCTAAGCCTGGCGCTTCCTGAGAACCGCAATTTTGAATTGCAGGCGGGGCCAGCCGTCACGATGTCTGCGACGCCGGAGCAACCGTCTCAGTTTGCTTAAAGCTCACTACTAAGCCAGAGCCAAAACCTCACCACAGCCGGACTTAAGATTCGTACGGCCAAAAGACAATCGGAGAAAGAAATGGATCCAGCTAAGCAGGTTCATGAAGATTCCAAGCCAGGTGCAGGAGCGTGGATGGCGGCGTTGTGGCAGGATGTCCGCTTTGGCATCCGCATGATCACCAAGAACCCCGGATTCAGCTTCGTGGTCATCATCACTCTGGCTTTGGGCATCGGCGGCAACGCAGCCATTTTTACTATCTTTAATGCAGTGCTATTGCGCCCTCTGCCGTATTCCGACCCGCAAAAACTGGTGACCCTGGCTGTAGCCAGAGCGGGGGAACCGGAAGCGGTCAATCCTTTTTCCATCGTTCGTTATGAGATGATCCGCGATCACAGCCGTTCCTTTACCGGAGTTGCTGCCTACGCTGTTGAGTTTTTCAACCTCACAGGGCGCGGAGAGCCGTTGCAGGTCCATGGCGCGCGCGTCTCAGCGAATTTTTTTGATGTGCTGGGGGTAAAGCCGCAAATGGGCCGCTTCTTTGCCGCTGACGAGGGCGAACCAGCCGGCAAAAATGTGGTAGTCATCAGCGACTCGCTGTGGAAGAACCAGTTCGGCGCCAACCCTGCGATAGCAGGTCAGCCCATAACACTTGATTCGACGGACTACACCATTATCGGCGTACTGCCTCCCGGATTCCGTTTTGCGTTGCTGGGAACGATTGACGTCTGGAGCCCGCGGTTCTTCGAGATAAACCTAGCTACGGCCCCCCAGCTCCGCGCGGCAGGCACAGGATACCTGACGGCAATTGCCCGCCTGAAACCGGATATTTCACTGGACCAGGCTGCTGCTGAAATGAACATCCTGAACCAGCAGTACAAACAGGCATATCCGAAGTTCCCAGATGCGCATCCGAAGATAGCCCTAGTCGTTAAAAATCTCCGGGACCGACTGGTGGCCCACATTCGCACGAACATATTGTTTCTCTTCCTGGCGGTGGCGTTGGTGCTGCTGATTGCCTGCGCCAACGTTGCCGGGCTGCTGTTGGCACGCGCGCTGGCCCGCACCAGGGAAATCGCAGTCAGATCAGTGCTGGGAGCAGGCCGAGGAGCGCTTTTGCGCCAGTTGCTCACAGAGAGCTTGATGCTTGCCATAGTGAGCGGTGTCCTGGGGCTGGCTTTGGGTTTTATTGGTATACGGATATTTTCCCAAATTGGTCCAAAAGACACCTTCCCCGATTCGGGACTGGTGATTGACGGATGGGTCCTTCTCTTTGTGGCCGGAATTACCCTTCTGACGGGACTGATCTTCGGTATTTTTCCGGCACTCCAATTGTCTCGAACTAATGTGAACCAGGTCTTGCGCGATGAAGGCCGGGGCAACACGGGAAGCCGGCGGCGGGCCTTGTTCGGAAATTCGTTAGTCGTGGTTCAAATCGGCATTTCCATGCTTCTGCTTGTCTGCGCCGGGACGCTGGTCCGCAGCTTTGACCGCCTCAA
>DASXGZ010000009.1:0-114888 GCA_036488825.1 Candidatus Angelobacter sp. | reverse complement strand
TTCGTCAATCCGCGCTGCTCTGCTCGTACTTCTGCAATCTTGAGTGGCGCTGGAGAAAGGTCAACACCAATCACATCGCCGCTGATGGCGAGCAACATGGCTAAAGTAATGGCAGGTTCGCCTGTGCCGCAGGCAACATCGAGCACGCGCATGCCGGAGGACACCTGCGCCGCCTCGACTATTGCTCGGGTCATGTCACAGCCCAAAGCTGCTGATTGCCTGCGCCATCTTTGACTGGCATTGACGCGGCCAAAGCTGTTCCAATCTGCGGAATTTATTGAGAGAGCCATTGCTACTATTATCTCGCAATCATGAAGCTCTTTGCTGGCGCTCAGTCGTGTTTTTGATCTCTTCAACTGTCGGGAAAAAGGCGTAAAATTTCAGCAGGAGAGTTTTCATGAGCGCAGAGAACGTATCACGGATGGGAGCACAGTTAAGGGACAACGTTTCAGAGATCGCTTCAAGAGCCAAAACCCTTTCCGCCCAGGTGAAAGAACGTTTGGACGCAACCTATCAGGATTTAGGGGGCTCGGTGCGGCGCGCCAAAGCGGCTGCTGATGACCGGCTGGATGATATTCGTGAGAAGGTGAAAGATCGTCCGCTGACTTCGGTTACAACCGTGGCCGCCGGAGCATTCGCGATTGGCATGATCACTGGATGGCTGATTGGCCGTAAAAGCAAGTCTTAAGACCTGCTTCCTCAATCAAAAGCAAATTTAGGCCCTGGTCAAAAATTTAGTGGTGGCCCAGAACCGGATGCGGCACATAGACTGACTCCAGTTGGCTAATCTCATCTTTTGTGAGCTTTAGGCTCACCGCTGCCACTGCATCCTGCAGATGATGTTGCTTGGAAGCTCCGACGATCGGCGCGGTCACGGCAGGCTTATGCAGAAGCCATGCCAGCGCGACCTGGGCAGGTGGCACACCACGCGTCTTGGCTACCTGGGCCACGATTTCCACAACGCGATCATCAGCTTCCTGCGTATAGAGTTTTTTGGTGTAATCGTCTTCGTGCGAACGGACAGTTCCAGACTTGCGATTCCCTGCCAACACTCCTCGCGCCAGCGGGCTCCAGGGTATAAGTCCAACGCGCTCGGATTCGCATAAGGGGACCATCTCCCGCTCTTCTTCACGATAGACAAGGTTGTAATGGTTCTGCATCGTCACAAAGCGCGTAAGACCAAGCCGGTCGGAGGTGTGCAGCATGCGCGCAAACTGCCAGGCAAACATTGAAGACGCGCCAATGTAACGGGCCTTGCCCGATTTCACTACGTCATGCAGCGCTATGAGCGTCTCTTCAATTGGAGTTTCATAATCAAAGCGATGAATCTGGTAAAGATCGACATAATCAGTGTTCAGCCGGCGAAGACTGTCATCAATGGCATGCATGATGTGCTTGCGTGAAAGGCCTTTCTGATTGGGATCGTCGCCCAGGGGAAAGAAAACTTTTGTGGCAATGATCAGTTTGTCTCGCGATGGCCCAAAATCTTTTAAGGCACGGCCAAGCACCTGCTCGCTGGCTCCGAGCGAATACATGTCCGCCGTATCAAAGAAATTAATGCCAAGGTCAAGCGCCTGTTTGATAAATGGGCGGCCTTCTTCCTCATCCAGCACCCACTGCCGCCAGCTTTTTTTGCCGTAGGTCATACAGCCCAGGCAAATGCGCGAGACCTTTACGCCGGTAGAGCCAAGATTCGTATATTCCATTCACGCCCTTCGTTACCCAAGTTTTACAACTCATCAGGATGGATGCTGTTACGTGATTACAGGATTCTGATTCAAAAAAGTTATTGCTGGTTCTCCGCCTTGCGTTTATCCAGTTGCTTGTAATATGTCGCAGCATTGTCCTTGAACGTGGCTTCGTACTGCGGATACTGTCGAAAGTCCTTGTATACCCGCAGATCAAGCCGTTCCTGAATGCGCGCCAAAGGAATACCCTGGCCATGCATCCGGTGAACCTGATCGCGCAAGTCGGCCAGATAATTGCGGAACTGTTGCAGTTGCTCCTTCCCTGCCAATGCAAAATGCCCGGGAACAACGTGCTCCAGCGGTAGAGCCAGCATCTGGTCAAGAGCTGCGATCCAGTTTTCCATGTCTCCATCATCCATGGCGGGGCAGGAATTGTTGAGAAAAAGATCGCCCGTGGCAATCGCATGTTGCTCGGGAAAATAAACAACGAGATCGCCCAGGGTATGCGCAGGGCCCGGGTGATAAATGCGGACCTCATGCCCGCCGATGTAAAGCACCAGGTCCTTAGCTCCTACTGTCTCGTTGATCGGATAGTCTTTTGCCGCTTTGGCCCTTGTGAACTCAGTACTTATAATTATGGCATCCGGGCCCACCACGCTGTTTCCGCCGCGATGATCCTGATGATAGTGAGTGTTCACGATCCAGCGCACGGGAGCGGAAGAAACTTTGCGAATCTCGTCCAACAACTTGCGGCCTTCCTGCTCATTCAGGCCGGTATCAACCACCAGAATGCCCTGCGGACTAACCATAAAGGTACTGTTGGCGCTGGAATCATTGTCTGAAATGTAGGCGTAGAGATCAGCGCCTATCTGGTGTGCAGATCCCGCTGAAGCGCGAACAGAGCACAGCAATACGACCGCGACGAACAAACAAGACGCTCTTCGGTTCAAGAACATATCTTTAATGAAATTCAATTAGTTTTCTTCGAGTTTCTCTCGTCCTGAGAACTGCATCATCGAAAGGCCACAATGAATATCCTGCGAAACGGAAACAGTGCTTTGCCCTGATCATTGGGCCGGTAAGCTTCCTGAATGCCTTCCAAACATAGTTCCTCAAAAAGTTGGCGCTGCTCCGCATCCGGCAGGCGATCAAGATAGGGCCGCATTCCAGTACTGCGGATCCAATCGAAGATGGCTTTAGGACCATCCATTACATGCTGGTACTCAGTCTCCCAGATATCAACGCGGCTGGCGTGTTTACGCAAAACGTCATAATAAAAAGCCGGGGGTTGCACGGCGAATGTTCCTGGTGCGGCCGCCAATGCCTTGCCCCATCGAGGATCGCCGCTTAGCGCTACTTCCTGCAATACCGCGTGTGCTGGCGAATGAAAATTATTGGGCATTTGCACGGCCAATACGCCTCTGGGCGCCACGCCGTTGATCAGGCTGCGGAACAATGTGGCATGGCCGGGGACCCAGTGGAGCGCCGCGTTGGAAAAGATCAGGTCCACAGCCGGCTCAGGCTTCCAGGCTTCAATATTGCCCAGTACCCATTGCCAGTCTGGATGATTAGCTTTAGCCTGGGCCAGCATCTCCGGTGAATTGTCTATGCCAATAATGGCGGCATCCGGCCAGCGCTGCCGCAACAGCTCCGTGCTGTTGCCAGGGCCACAACCAAGGTCCACGATGGTCGCAGGATCGGTGCGGATTTGCGCGATCAGGTCCGCCGCAGGCCGAGCCCGCTCATTGGCATATTTCAAATATAGATTGGTGTCCCACGCTGGCATCTACTTGAAGACTTTAATTGTGAGCAGCCGGAAGAATCAAGGTGTGCTAAACGGTCACTGCCTTCGCTTTCTCCGCATCAATGGCCGCCAGCATGTCGTTATCTTCAGCGAATTTGAACCAGAGAACGCCTCGCTGCTGGGCTTCCCGTTCTTCCGCACGGGCCAGGCTTTCAAGATCAGGTTTGCTCACCACCTGTAGTCCTTTGTTCTTAAGGAAGCTTTGAATCTCAGCAGCGCCAAAGTTGCTCTCTGGGGCAGTTTTCAGATACTCCAACACATGAACAGCGCCCACCTCGGCATCATGCCGCGCAATACCCACCAGACCATCGCTGGCTTTGCGCGCCCAACCCACCGCATACATGCCTTCCAGCACTTTGCCGCTTTGCGGATCAAATAATTCGTACGCTGCTCGTTTGGGATCGGTTTGATCGGGGTTGATGACGTAACTATCGCGGCTGTACGGAAGCCCGAGTGAAGGATCAGCCACATCTCCGATGGCAAAAATCATCGTATCCACGTCGACATTCGCAATCTTCTCTGTCGCTTTGCAGGCCATGCTGCCGTCGCGCTCGAAAAGAATATTTTCCACAACTGCAAGCCGGTCAATGCGTCCGCTTTCATCGGCATGAATTGCCTGGGGGGAGCAAAGGAAACGAAACCGCAGACGCGGCTTGCTTGCCGGATGATCCATGGCAGGTGTTGCCAGCACAGGAAAAGTCTCCGCGGCCAGTTTGCTGATGTCCTGGCCTACAGCGGAAAGCTGAGGCTGTATGCGGTGCAACTCCTTATCAAACGCTTTGCGATACAGGAATTCCTCAATGTAATCAAATTCTTTCTTGTCGAATTTGGCTTCAAACGGGCCTCGGCGGGCGATCACAACCACTTCTTCGGCGGTTTTTTGCGGAGCATCAATCAACAGCCAACGCGCGATATCCACCATCACATTGCCCATCCCCACGATCGCCACACGCTTGCCGGTGGAGAAATCACGTGAAGTAAACGGAGGCAGCAAGTTGTAGCTGTAAACAAAGTCTTTCGCAGCATAAACGCCGCGCACTTCTTCGCCCGGCAACCCAAGTTTTTTTGTCCCCTGTGCGCCGACAGCAAAGACAATGGCTGCCGGCTTGAATTCTTGCAGGTCGGGAATTGTGACAGCAGACTGCCCGGTAACCGGCACGTGCCCAAAATAATGGACGTTGGGCAGGCTCAACACTTTGGCAAACTGCTTGCGCAAGCCAATCTTCATCTTGTCTTTAGTGGGGTAGATGCCGTACTCAGCCAGCCCGCCGGGCTTGATATCGCGATTCAGGATAATTACTTCGTGGCCGCCCTGAGCAATCTTCTGCGCAGCAAACATTCCCGCCGGTCCAGCGCCAATCACAAAAACGGTTTTCACTGGCTTTCCTCCAGCAGTTTCGCACAGAACTCATATCCGCAACGCAGGCATACACCAGTAATTTCTAAAACCTGCTTTGCGGGACAGCTTTTCTTATTATCCCTTACCTGTTGCCCAAACGGAAAATTAGCCTTTAACTGGTACGGCAGATTGATCTTCCACTTTAATGACGGGGCCGCCGGAGACCTGCACTCGCAAATCCGGATCGCGCTCCAAAGCGTCCAAAATTTCACGCGTTACACGGTTATCGATCTCGCCGGCGCTGGACATATCAACAGGGTAACGAATCACAACCTCCAGCGTGGTTTGCGTGAGGTGCAATCGGCTTTCGGGAGAGAACGCGCCAATGGAAGAGTTTAAGGAGCGTTCCACGTTGCGGCGCTGCATCTCCATTTTGTCGCGATATTCGGCGAATACCTTGTTCACTGCTTCCATCATGCGCTGCTCTACCTGACGATAATTGCTCTTGGGATCGAGCGTGAGCGTAATCTCATGCCAGAGGAAATTTGTACCAGGGATTTGTTTAAACATTCCCGAGCTGGCCTGGAAGACCACAGCATTGGAAAATGCTACGACGCGTCCTGTGGGCAGCGGCGCCGGGCCGCCGGTAATTTCCATCAATTGCAGGCGCACCAGGCCTATATCGACCACGTCTCCCGTGACTCCGGCAATGTTCACGCGGTCACCCACGCGCACGCCATATTTTCCGATCAAAAAGAAATAGCCGGCTATCGAGAGAATCACGTTTTGCAGCGCTACTGCAATGCCCGCCGTCATCAGACCTGCGAAAGTCGTAATGGCGCCCAACTCACTGGCAAATGCCGTGGCCACAATAATGGCAATCAGGCACCACAGGACGATGCGGCGAATCAGCAGGAACTGATAACGCCGGCGCGTGTCAGTGATGTAACGGAACGTGGCCCGCTTCCATAATTCAGAAACACCCAGCACCACCCCCAGAATCAACGCAAGGCCAAGCAGCCGCAGCAGCAGTCCCTTCATTTCAGCCTGATATTCACTTTCCACAGCGTTCTGCCAGTTAGTGCCGCTGCGCTTATACACATCCAAGAGGATGGATTGCTTGCCAAGGGGAAGCAGGCTGGCTGAAATCTGCTTGAATTGCGCCGTCAGCGCGTCCAGGTCTTTCTTTTGTTGTGCCAGAACCGCGGGGTCCTGAGAGTCAGGCTGTCCGGCGACATCATCGCCTTGCTTTGTAAG
The DNA here is from genome assembly GCA_036488825.1 of Candidatus Angelobacter sp. Lineage (GTDB taxonomy): Bacteria > Acidobacteriota > Terriglobia > Terriglobales > Acidobacteriaceae > Angelobacter. Next base: position 108,800 of record DASXGZ010000009.1, on the reverse strand, counting down.
TTCTCTGACTTTCGCTACCATTGGCGCACGCAAGTTTTTGGAAGCCTGAATGAGCGTATCGGTCTGGCGGAGATTCTCATCGATGGCTCGCAGCTTGCTGCGCAATGAAAACAAATCTGTGGCCAGCGAAAGAATGCCGTTGGGCGTTTCTTTTCGCTCACGTGAGGCGACAACGGCTGGTGAATTTGCGTTCGCCCGCGTTGAACTCGTTCCTTCCGCATCTTTGCCATTAGCTGATGCCGCAGGTATGGTGTGCGCCAGTTCTTCAACCTGTGAGAGCAAACTTCCCGAGCCTAACCCGGTTGCCGAAGTCCCTGTGGCAAATTGGAGCATGTTACGCAAAGTATCGCGGCGCGTCTGGAAAAGCTGCAGCTCGCCTTCAGTCTCTGAAATTATTGCCAGCAACGTAGTCCGTTTGCGCCCGGTGGCATTTAATAATTGCTGGTGAAATCCATCCAATTCCTGTTGCAGGGACTTTACCTGCTGGTCCGCTTTTGTGGCGGAATCGATCAATGCCCCGTATTGCGACGATGCAGCCTGAGTTTTGTTCTTGCCGCCGTCCGCCTCACTCGCCAGCGCCTGGGCCCGCGCCCGGGCAAATTCAAAAGCAAGCTGCACAACCTGATCTGCAATCTGTCGGCTGTCATTGAGGAACAATGCGTCACTGGGTTCAGTCACAAGCTGCTGCTGCGTACTTAACTGTCTTGACCAAACAATGGTCTGGTTGAGGAATGGAATAATGTCATCCCCACCCAATGCGCTGGTTTTGCGGGGCGCAGCATTCGATGAAGTTGAATCTGTCTGTGCGCTGGACAATACGCCGGCCAAAATGAGGATTGCCCCAATAAACAAAACCGGCTTTTGGATTTTCAGGATTGCGGCTGGTCGAAGGATGGACACTTTGAAATTGTACGTGATTTTTCGCTGCAATCTCAGCCGTTCAAGCCTCTGGTTGCTCAGCGGGAAAGAAGAGCAGCGAATCGCATCTTCAATCCAGAATCCAGGAAATGCGCAGCAAAAAAGGGTGTTCCGATGAACACCCCGTCATAACTATTTTCCCTTGTAAGATTCACGGAGACTTGGCTCCGCTACTCAACTACTTTTTCTTCTTTTTCTTGGCTGCTTTTTTCTTGGTTGCCATGAGTCAATGCCTCCTTAGAAGAATTTGAGTCGCCTTGGAACCCCGATCTCACTTGTGAAGCCCCACGAATGGTGCCGTTGTGTGCTTACATACAAGATATTGAGGTACCTGTGTTCTATTGTCAACAAAAAAATAAGAAAAATAAGTCCGACAGAGTTCCCTTTTTCCGAATTTTTAAATGTGCGAGCTACAGTTTGAAAGTATTGCGCACGTTATTACACAAACATTGCGGGACGAACAAAGACAATTCGTTCACGGATGGACGGACTGCTCGGAGGGTTGCGGGAAAGCCGTGTTCTTGTCGAAACAAAAATTAATAAATGCTGGTGTATAGCGTTTGGTAACAACCGGCGTGACATCAGATGGCTTAACTTCTTCAAATTTGAAATCGATTTTGCCATCGCTATGAACGGTTCCCAGAAGCATGCCATAAATCTTGGTGCGCGCCTCTTTTGCCCGCGGGGCATCAGGCGGCAAAGCGTAACGCACAGCACCCGCCGTGCCGACGATCCAGCCCGGCAGTTCGCCGCCATTCGTTTTCCAGTAATCCGAGTTGAAAATCCCGCTCATGTAAAAATGCGAGTGGCTGGCCAACAGGTAAACGTTCTTGTGGGTCTGCTTTTTGAAATTCAGCAGCGCGGTATAGATGCGCCGTCCGCTTTCAGTTCCCACCTGCCAGTCATTCATGCTGTGTCCACTGGCCACGCTGTATGGCAGCGCGGCGTGCATGCCAACCACTAAGGAATGTACTTCAGTATTGGAGGAAGCACGCTTGATCACTCCTTCCAGCCAGCTTACCTGCTGCGGAGAAAATTGGTCCTGTGTAGCGTTATCCAGATAGATAAAATCCACGCCACCCTGAATCCAGTGAAAATATGCTTTTGGACTTTTGTCCTCAGGATCATCTGCCAGGCGCTGCTTTTTCAGGGTTGGAGAGTCCAGCCATTTGGCGAATTTTTCTATAAATTGTTCGCGCGTCTTAGGCGCAATCGTTTCATGGTTGCCAATCCCGACAAAAACCGGCATGGAACCGAACGGGCCCAGTTGGTTCTGGATAAAGTCATCCCAGGCGTTCTGAAGATATGCACTTTTCTCCACAGGTTGCGCACGGTCGCGGGCGGACTGATAATCCTCATCAACGCCATAGATGGCGCGCAAATCTCCCAGATGCCAATAGAACGCGGCATGATTCTTAGCGGCGCTTACCGCGATTGAAGGAACAATCACATCGCCGCAGTTACGTGAATCGCCGGATACCGCGAAGTTCCAGTCAGGTGTTTTTTGTTGATGTGTGCTTGTCTGAGAAACCGCCAGGCTCGCCAGCAGTATCATGAGAACCGCCGACTTTATCATTTGCATCTAGTAACCCTTAATCCAGTAGCCCAAGAGTGCCATAACTTTTTCCGGTTCTACAAATCTAATTCCAGCACTCGCTGGTGCGCAACTCAAGAGTTACTTCGACTTATGGTTACACGAGAATCCCAGATCCATAACCAGATAGCATCTCTCCCTATAACAACTTGTCCGGCGTAATCGGCAGGTCGCGTACGCGCTTCCCGGTGGCATGGAAAATGGCATTGGCGATGGCCGCGCCTGTGCCGGTAATGCCGATCTCGCCGATGCCGCGAACGCCCATGGAATCAAGCTTGGGATCGGGGATATCGAGCGCGGAAACATCAATCTCGCCAATATCGAGGTTCGTCGGGACGTGGTACTCCGCCAGGTTGGAGTTATAAAAGCGGCCGGTCGGCGGGTCCATTTGCGTGTCCTCAAACAGGGCCAGGCTCACGCCCCACACGATGCCGCCAATGAACTGGCTTTGCGCCGTTTTGGCGTTCATGATGCGCCCTACGTCATAAACAGCCGTGACGCGGCGCACGCGCGGCATCGCTATGAGCGGATCAATGGCCACTTCGGCAAAGACTGCTCCGAACGAGTGCGAGGAAAACTTCTTGGTGTCGAGATCGGGCTTGAGGCTGGCATGGCCCTCCACCGGCTGCCCGTGGCGGGCCAGCAGGGCACGGAAATTTTCCGTCTTGTCGGGCGAGCCCTTGGCGGAAATGTTTCCGCCGTTCATATCAAGCTGGTCAGCCGCAATGCCGTGCAGCGGTGATTGCGCGTCTGCGGAGGCGAGCGCCAGCAGATTGTTGCGCGCCTGCATGGCTGCGTCATGCACCGCAGGCGTTACGCTGGCCGTGGTCATTGATCCTGCTGAGATAGGCGCGGGCGGCAAAGTGGTGTCACCGATTTTTACGTCGATCAGCTCAGGCGGGATGCCGAGCGCATCGGCCGCAACCTGCGTTATGACGGTATAAATGCCGTTGCCGATTTCCTGCGTTCCCGAGGCGACCAGAACGCGTCCATCGGGTTGAAGGCGGACCAACGCGCTGCAAGGCAGCCGCCGCGCCGGATATGTTTCCGTCGCCATGCCCCAGCCGACAAGCGTGTCGCCTTCGCGCATGGATCCCGGCTCAGCCTGCCTTCGCGCCCAGCCAAATTTCTCTGAAGCGCGCTTGTAGCACTCGTTCAGACTTTTTTCCGTGAAAGGATTTTTGGTGCCGGGGTCGATCTCAGCGTAATTCTTCAGCCGCAGTTCCAGCGGGTCCATTTTGAGTTTGTAAGCCAATTCGTCCATGGCAACTTCAAGCGCGTAAGTTCCCGTGGCGACGCCCGGAGCGCGGTCATAGGTCGGCGTTCCCAGGTTAAGCGGCACCAGCCGATGAATGGTCTGGACATTGGCGCAGTCATACATCACGCGCGTTGCAAACGCAGATGACTCAAGGTAATCCTCAATCACTGAGGTATGCGCATGCACTTCATGTTTGATCGCCGTCAGCTTGCCATCGCGGGTTGCGCCCAAGCTCAGCTTCTGGTGCGTCCGCGGACGCGCGCCCACCATGCCAAACATCTGCGGACGCTCCGTCACCAGCTTCACCGGCCTTTTCACCTGTTTTGCCGCCAGAGCCGCCAGCACCACCGGGGCCCACGTCTGCCCTTTGCTGCCGAAACCGCCGCCCACAAATAGCGCAATCACGCGGACGTTGTCCTCCGGAATACCGAACATCTTTGCTATATAGCTGCGCCGCTGCGTCACGGATTGCGTTGCATCATGCAGCGTGAGCTTGTCGCCCTCCCACTGTGCAATGGCCGCATGCATTTCCATAGGGTTGTGATGGTGGATCGGCGTAGTGTAAACCTCTTCCACTTTCACCTCGGCCTGTGCGAGTCCCGCATTCACGTCGCCCCAGCCTGCATCGCCCGGCTCGCCATTGTGTTCTCCCGGATATGAGGCCGGAAATCCCGCTTCAAAGTCGAGCTTTGCCGGCTTCGCGTCATAACGCACGCGGACCAACTGCGCCGCATGTTGCGCCTGCTCCAGTGTCTCTGCCACCACAACTGCAACCGGTTGGTTCTGGTAATAAACGTTTGCATCTTGCAAAACAGTGATGCGACGCTCCGCCCCTGGCAGCTTCAACACGTTGCGCGGTGTCAGCACGGCAAGCACGCCCGGCGCTCGCTCTGCGGCAGCCGTATCCATTCCCGAGACCTGGCCACTGGCAATCGTGCTTGTGACCATTACGGCATAAGCAAGCTGCGGAATATCAAATTCAGCGGTGTACTTCGCGGTGCCTGTGACCTTCGCCCGGCCGTCAACGCGCGTCAGTGGCGCTCCAATCAGACTCACGCCGCACTTCCTGCCAGTGTCAGTGCCCGGACTATTGCATGCTTCGCCAACTCAACCTTAAATGCGTTTTCTTTCAGGGGCTGTGCGCCCGCCAATGCTGCCGTAGCCGCAGTTTCGAATGCAGCGCGGTTAGCGGGTTTCCCCGCCAGCACCGCTTCCGCTTTTTCTGAGCGCCAGGGTTTATGCGCCACTCCGCCCAGAGCCAATCTCGCACTGCGGACCGTGCCACCCTGAATCTCCAGCGCTGCCGCCACTGAGACCAAGGCAAAGTCGTAGCTCGCGCGATCTCGCGCCTTTAAATAATGGTAGTGCGCCGCATACGGAGACGCCGGTAGATCGATGGAAAGAATAAGTTCGTCGGGTTGCAAATTCGTATCAATTTGCGGCGTGGTTCCGGGCAGCCGATGAAAATCCCCTATCGCAATTGTGCGCTCGCCTTTCTGTCCGCGCACCCGGATGCTTGCTCCAAGTGCAGCTAGCGCCACCGCCATATCAGAAGGATGCACAGCAATACACTGCTCGCTTGCGCCCAGAATCGCATGCTTGCGATGGACACCTTCCCTGGCGCCGCATCCGCTTCCCGGCATGCGTTTATTGCACTTTGAAAATCCCATATCCATAAAATACTGGCAGCGCGTCCGCTGCAACAGATTGCCGCCGTTGGTAGCCAAATTCCTTAACTGCGGCGACGCACCCGACAAAATCGCCTGCGAAAGCAGCGGATAATGGGTCCGCACCAAGGGATGATTTGCCGTGTCACTGTTTCTCGCCAGCGCTCCCAGCCGCAGGCCGCCGCCGGGCAGTTGCTCAATTTTATCCAGCGGCACGCGATTAATATCCACCAACCGCGATGGAGTCTGCACCCCATTCTTCATCAGGTCGATCAAGTTCGTTCCACCGGCCAAAAACTTTGCATCCTTCGCACCCACAATGCTGTCAATGGCCATTTGCTCCTGCTCCACCCGTTTGTACTCAAATGCGTTCATGTCGTTAATTCCTTCACGCTGTTATCGCGACGGCATGTTCTGATCCGCGTCCATCCGCGTTAATCTGTAGCAAAGTTCCTCATCCGTTCTTTGCCGCCTTCTGCACCGCAGCAACAATTCCCGGATACGCGCCGCACCGGCAGATATTCCCGCTCATACGCTCGCGAATCTCCTGCGCGCTCAGTTCAGCCGCTCCAGTCTTTCTCACATCGGCAGTCACATAGCTGGCGTCGCCACGTTGCGCTTCTTTCAGCAGCGCCACGGCGGAGCACAGCTGCCCCGGCGTGCAGTAGCCGCATTGAAATCCATCGTGTTCCAGAAAAGCTGCCTGCACCGGGTGCAGTTGCTCACCTTGCGCCAGACCCTCCACGGTGGTTATCTGCTCACCATCATGCGTCACTGCCAAAGAGAGGCAGCTATTGATCCGCCGGCCGTTAGCCAAAACGGTGCACGCGCCACACTGGCCGTGATCGCAGCCCTTCTTGCTACCCGTCAGCTGAAGTTTTTCACGCAGCAGGTCCAGCAGCGTTACTCGCGGATCAAGAGCCAACTGGTGCTGCTTTCCATTGATCGTGATTTGCATCGGCACAGTGCCAACCGAGGCGCTCTCTTCCACTTCCGCCACCGTTGCGCCGCTTCCCCGGATAGGAAAGCCCATTACGACACCACTGGTAAGGATGCCGGCCGTGACCACAAATGCTCTCCGCGTAATTTCCCATGGATAAATTGGCCTGGCCTCGAGATCGTTGTATCTCGACTCACTCGCAGCACACTTCTTTCCAGCTTTCAAGTCTTCACCATCCACTGTGCCTCCTCGCGCCATGCTTTCACGCGCAATCCGCAAAATTCTTTGGATGCATGGCTTTGACGCCGTGATGACTGCGCTTCTGGCCACACGCTAGGTCTCCTGCCAGACCAGGCAATTGAAAACGCAGGCTGTGATTTCTATCCGCGCGGCAGCAGCTCACGCGCAATCACTGAATTCAATTTACCTTCGGCGCGCGCATGTTTTATTGCAGGAGTTAATAAGGGAAATCGTCTACCGCCGAGCGACCCGCTCAGATTCGCGCTAATTCGCGGCTGAACAACCCAAAAAAAAGCGCAGCTGGACCGACTGCGCTCACCTCTATCTGGTTATTTTTCTTGTTCGCGCTTCTACGCCGTCTTTTTTTGCGCCATGCTGGCGAAGAAAGCCTGCGCCCGCTCTCGCATTTCTTGCGGGTTCAGGTCTTCTTTATGCGTGCCCACGCCCCAGCTGTATCCAAAGGGGTCCACAAAACTTCCGTATCGGTCGCCCCAGAATTGATCTGCCACCGGCATGGCTTCCTTGCCGCCTGCCGCAACCGCCTGCTTGAATGTTTCATCCACGTTGGGAACGTACACGTTCAAAGTTCCGGTGCAGCCACCCAGGCTTTGCGGCGACTTCACGTTGCCGGGGTTCGGCATTTCATCAGAAATGAAAATGACGGAGTCTCCGATTTTCAGCTCCGCATGCATGATCTTGCCGTCGGGGCCCGGCATGCGTACCAGTTCCTGCGCGCCGAGCGCTTTTTTATAAAACTCAATCGCTTTGGCCGCGTCCCGTATTACCAGGCCGGGCGTTATTGTGTGGAACCCTTCAGGAATAGGTTTTGCGGATGTAGTCATGAGTTATCTCCTTTTTTAGAATGGCTGAGTATGCCTTCAGTCGGACATTGTCAACCGGGCAGGACACCTAAAATTCTACTCGCCTGTAGAGTTGCCGATTTAAATTTCTGGTAAAAAACGAGAGCATCTGGAAAAGGAGAAGATCGGATGATCGGCGACATTGCACGAATTAGAACGGGAAGAGTTTGCTAAACTCCCGTCACGCCTGATCTATATAATGGGCTGCCACTTCGAACGATTTTCAGCAAGAGCGCCGGATTCGGTAGCGGAGGAGCAGGTTGAAAACATTATCCCGTCTCGTTCTAATTCTTCTTTGTACAAATTTCGTTTTTGCCCAGCGCAATTTTCAGCAGCCGTCTCCATATCCTCCGCAGCTTACTGCTGAGTTGAAGCAATTGCAGGAAGCAGCGCTCAAAAGCAGCTATGCCTGGGACGAGCTTGCTCATCTCACCAACAACATTGGGCCTCGTCCGGCAGGATCGGCGCAGGCCAATTTTGCGGCGGAATATGTGGCCGGCGAGCTGCGCAAGCTTGGGCTTGACGTAAAGCTGGAAAAAGTTGTTGTGCCTCACTGGGTGCGAGGAGAAGAAACTGCTGCGCTGGTTGAATTCCCCGGCATGGCTCCCGGCACCACGCAGAAGGTCGTTTTGACGGCGCTCGGCGGCAGCATCGCCACACCGGGACAGGGAGTCACGGCTGAGGTGGTCGTTGTAAATAACTTTGAGGAGCTTACCGCGCTCGGCCGCAGCAAAGTTGCCGGCAAGATCGTACTCTTTAATTATCCGTTCGATAAGCAGCTTGCCGCCACGGGCCACGGCGGTTCCGCTTACGGACAGGCAGTGATTTATCGCGCCATCGGCGCCAGCGCGGCGGCAAAGCAGGGTGCGATAGCCGCTCTGGTGCGTAGCGTGGGTGGCTCTGACTATCGCATTCCGCATACCGGCGCAATGTCCTATCAGCCGGACGCACCTCAGATTCCCGCTGCCGCCGTCACCGCTGAAGATGCTGAGATGATCGCCTATCTTGCCAAACAGGGCAGCGTCCGCATGCACATGGTGCTTACGCCGGAAAAGCTTGCCGACGTAGATTCCTACAACGTGGTCGCTGATCTAAAAGGCAGCGAGCTTCCAGACCAGGTTGTAATCGTTTCAGGGCATCTCGATTCATGGGACCTCGGCACCGGCGCCATCGATGACGGCGCTGGGGTGGTGGTAGCCATGCAAACAGCGCAGCTCATCCATCAGCTCGGACTGCATCCCCGGCGCACTATCCGCGTGATTGCCTGGATGAATGAAGAGTTCGGCACCTCTGGCGGGCGCGCCTACTCCGCCGCGCACAAAGATGAAGCCGCCAAACACTTCGCCGCCATTGAGAGCGATCTCGGCGCTGGACATCCCACAGGATTCGCCATGGCCGCACCCGCGGCAAATATACCGTTGCTCCAGCCCGCCGCGCAGGTTTTGCTTTCGAGCGGCGCTGCCATGATTCGCACAACAGAAGATACCGAAACCGATATTGGCCCACTTCTCGCTCTTGGCGTTCCCTGTTTTGGTCCGATCCAGGATGATCGCTTCTACTTCAGCTACCATCACACCGCCGCCGATACGCTCGACAAAGTAGTTCCACGCGAGTTGCAGGAAAATGCCGCCGTGATGGCGGTCCTGGCCTATGCGCTGGCCAACCTGCCCAACAACCTGGAAAGACCTGCGCCTAAACCGGTATCGGGATTGTGAGTACCCGTCAGTGATTTGCATCCACTCGCGCTGAACGGCTACCCTGATGAGTTTCGTTACCCACTCCGGAGGAGCAATGTTTTCAAATCGAATTTATGGATTGGTAATTCTGGTCCTGCCGCTGGCCTGCGCCGCGCTGGCGCAAAAAGCAGCAAAAACTTCGACGCAAGCCAATCTTCCGCCTTCAGCCAAAGGGCCGGCCACCGTGGCGGAAGCGCAGGCTTTCATCAAGGAAGTGGAAGACCAGCTTCTTGATCTGGGCGTGCGCGCAGGACGCGCCGGTTGGGTGCAGGAAAACTTCATTACCGATGACACCGAGACGATGGCAGCGCAGGCCAATGAAAAACTCACTGCTGTGGTGACCCAGTTTGCGCTCGAGGCCCGCCGGTTTGAGAAGCTGAAACTACCGCCCGAGCTGGCAAGAAAATTCCTGCTGCTAAAACTGTCACTCACCGCCCCCGCTCCCAACAATGACGCCGAGCGCAAAGAACTCACAGAGCTGGCCAGCAAACTGGATGGCATGTATGGCAAAGGCAAATACTGCAAGCCCGGCCCAGATGGAAAAGAGAAATGCCTTTCTCTGAACGACCTCAGCCGCATCATGGCTACCAGCACCAATCCTGACGAGCTGCTGGACGCATGGGTCGGCTGGCACAAAATTTCCATTCCCATGAAGGACAAATACGCGCGTTTTGTGAAGCTATCCAACATGGGCGCAAAAGAGCTGGGCTTCAAAGACACCGGTGCCATGTGGCGGAGCAACTATGACATGTCGCCAGACGAGTTTAGCGCTGAAGTCGAGCGCCTGTGGCGCCAGGTGGAACCATTTTACGTTTCGTTGCACACCTACGTCCGCAAGCAGCTCATCAAGAAGTACGGCAAAATCGCCGAGCGTCCTGACGGCATGATTCCCGCGCACCTGCTGGGCAATATGTGGGCCCAGGAGTGGGGCAACATTTATCCGCTGGTCGCGCCTGCGGATGGCGGACAGGGCTATGACCTGACCAAGCAATTGGAAAAGCAGGGTCTGGGTTCAGGGCCGGCAACCCTCGATAATGCAAAAAAAATGGTGCGTTATGGGGAGAACTTTTTTAAATCGCTGGGCTTTGCCCCGCTGCCGGAAACCTTCTGGGAGCGGTCGCTGTTCGTCAAACCCCAGGACCGTGACGTCGTCTGCCATGCCAGTGCCTGGGACATCGATCAAAAAGACGATCTTCGCCTGAAGATGTGCATTGAGGTGAAAGACGAAGACTTTGTGACCATCCATCATGAGCTAGGCCACAATTTTTATCAGCGGGCGTATAAAGACCAGCCGACTCTGTTTGAAGACAGCGCGAATGACGGTTTCCATGAAGCTGTTGGCGATACCATCGCACTCTCCGTCACGCCGGAATACCTGAAAGAAGTCGGCCTGCTCGATACGGTTCCTCCTGAAAGCGCAGACATCGGGTACCTGCTCAGGCAGGCAATGGATAAGATTGCTTTCCTGCCGTTTGGCCTGCTGATCGATAAGTGGCGTTGGGAAGTATTTTCCGGTGAAGTCACGCCGGAGCAATACAACAAAGCATGGTGGGACCTGAAAGCCAAATATCAGGGTGTGGCGCCGCCTGTGGACCGCAACGAAACTGATTTTGATCCTGGCGCAAAATATCACATCGCGTCCAACACGCCTTATGTGCGTTATTTCCTGGCGCGCGTGTTGCAATTCCAGTTTCATCGCGCGCTGTGCCAGGCGGCAGGAATTCAAGGGCCGCTGCACCGCTGCTCCATTTACAACAACAAAGCTGCGGGTGAGCGCCTGAACAAGATGCTCAGCATGGGTAAGAGCAAGCCCTGGCCGGACGCGCTGGAAGTTATCAGCGGTCAGCGCCAGATGGACGCCACCGCGATTCTCGATTACTTCGCGCCTCTAAAGAAGTGGCTCGACGAACAGAACCAGGGTGAAAAAGCCGGCTGGCAAGGCATGGACACCGGCGGTGAACCCACACCTCGGCACACCAGCCGGTAAAACTTGGCACGACAGCTGATAAAATGGGCGGCCAAAAACCTGCCCGTCGCCTTTCTGCTAGATCTCTGTCATTAGTTCCAGAGGACAATCAGCTACTACGGCTTCATTCGTTACATTATTAATGCTTGACATGATTAAAATATGACGCTAACGTAAAAGCCGCTATTGATTAAATCATTCGCAGACGAAGGAACTCGCAAATTCTGGGAGAAAGGCACCAGTACCACGGTTCCAGCCAATGTCCGCAAAGTCGCTCGTCGTAAGCTCGATATGCTCGATGCGGCGACAGATTTGCGCGACCTGAGAGTACCTCCTGGAAACAAACTTCATGCTCTTGAGAAGGATCGCCTGGGGCAGCATGCAATCTGGATAAACGCGAAGTATAGAGTTTGCTTTATCTGGAAAGATGGTCATGCGTTTGACGTTGAATAACCGACTATCATTAAAGAAGGCAAGAATGTCTTACGAAAGAAAAACTCCATCAGCGTGGGGGACCCACCCTGGAGATATCCTAAAACACGAATTCTTAAAGCCTATGGGTGTTTCAGGCTATGCTTTGGCAAAAGCCATTGGCGTTACAGCGCAGCGCGTCAGCGATATTACGACTAAAAAAGTGGCATAAGCGCTGACATGGCAATGCTTCTGGCTGCATTCTTTGGCACCTCGGCTGAATTCTGGATGAATTTGCAATCGTCTTATGCGCTGGCCAGTGTTGGGCCAAAAATCAGGAAGAAAATCAAGAAGATCAAACCGCATGCTGAAGCAGCGGCATAATTTGCTTAGAAATTAGTTTTACCTCAATTGGCGAAAAAAACCGCCCGTTTTCATCCCTGATGCCCCTGCTCATTGACCCACACTAAACTCGGCTTCATGTGAGACACTTATTGTGAAATGGCCAAGTGGAAGCAATACGAGCTATGGGTCCAGTCTTCTGAAAACAAGTGGGAGATCGTCGGCCTGTTCCCCAGCACAGATCTCGCCACCGCTATTGCTAATGCCCGCACCGCTCGCACGCGCCTGATTGAAGTTCTCTATGACGGCAGCAAGATGCTGGGGCAGGAGATCATCGCCGAGCTGGGCAACACGCGCAAATAATAGCCGTTCCCAGTTCTACTGCCTATTTCCAATAGTTTCCAACAGCAAAGTGCAACTTTTGTTCTGTCGCTTGAGACTCTTTCCCAAAGACTTCTCGTATTCCGTTTCTCTGGTTGTTCTCCATATCCAGCAGATCACGAATTCTTCACGGTAATGCGATGAAAAAGGCGTAAAATTCTAATCTGGCGGGTCGTCGAAAATCTACGCTCAACGCAAGCGTTGCTGGAGGGTACCATGCGGCTCATCTCCTCTCAGTTCAAGATGTGGATAGTAATAGGAATCATTTTGATTTCCCAGGCTGCCGGTGCGCAACGCCGCTCTCCCGGCCCAACCGGTCCTACCGGCTCAATAAGCCCGACATCCCGGACTCCAGCTCCTCCTCTCACGGGCCCATCAAATTCGCCGTCCACTTCAACCCAGCCGGTGTATATCTCCGGCAAAGTCTTGCTGCAAGGCGGAGGAACTCTGCCTGAACCGGTGGCCATTGAAAGCGTCTGCACCACCGGAGTAACCCGCCGGGAGGGCTACACTGATTTGAAGGGGCAATTTGAATTTCAACTGGGCATGAACGCTACTTTTCAGGATGCCAGCGAAAGTGATACGCGACCTGCTCCCGGTCCAATTGCGCAGCCAGGAAATAACAACAGGAGGACCATGGACCTAAGCGGGTGTGAATTGCGCGCCGTTCTTGCCGGCTACCAATCCAGTGTGGCGATTTTACGGAACGCCGCCGCCGACACGTGGCGATATGAAGTTGGCACGATTTTTCTCAAACGGCTGGGGAATGCGCCCGGTAACACCATAAGTGTCACCAGCATGGCCGCACCCAAAGACGCCATGCAGCACTATGAAAAAGCGCAAAAGTTACTATCGGAAAAACCTGCTGAAGCGGAGAAAGCACTTACCAAGGCAGTTAAGATTTACCCGCAATTCGCCGCGGCCTGGACCTTGCTTGGCGACATTCACCGCGAACACCAACAGTTTGACACTGCAAGGGCTGAATACGCGAAAGCAATAGCGGCTGATCCCCAATTTGTGAACCCCACGTATGGGCTGGCGGTGATAGCCACGCAGGAAAAAAAATGGGACGAAGTTGCCCGGCTGAGCGGCCAGATCTTAAAACTGAATGCAGGTGCGTTCCCAATTGCATACTTCTTCAACGCCGCAGCCAATTACAATCTGCATAATGTGGAGGCTGCGGAAGAGAGCGCCAAGAAATTCAAGGCGCTGGATACGCAACACAGCCATCCCGACGTTTGCCTTTTACTGAGTTACATTTATTCGAATAAGCAGGATTACGCTGGTGCGGCCCACGAAATTCGCGACTACCTGGCCGCCGCTCCCAACTCGCCGAATGCAGAAGCACTCAGGACAGAAGCCAAACGCCTGGAAGACTTAAGCATTTCCGCCAAACGCCAGTAAGGTGGGATTATTTTCCAGAGCTTTTGGCTGGGAACCGCACCAACACAGGGGCGGTAAACTTTTCTCCCGGCTTGAGTTTGCCGGAATCATCCACCTTGTTCCAGCCCACATTGGCTGAAACGTAGAACCAGCCATCCACGGCCACCGCATGGGTAGGATCGTGCCCAATGCTCTGTTCAATCACCCGCGTGCCTGTAATCTTTGTTTGCGCCTGGTTCAGAAACAACCTCAGGATTCTCACCGGCTCTGTGCCGTTTTGTATCCCGATAAGCGAATCACCGCTCAGATACATTCCATCGAGCCCCACGACCGCGACACTATCCGGATGCGGCAAGTAGTTAACTTTTGCTGCTGGATTAGACCTAGCGAGATCAATTACGGCCACGCCCATGGTGTAGTCAGCGACAAACAAGCGTTTGCGATCACGAGCCAGCACCGGAGTCTGTGGAGAAAAAAGTCCACCGGCAATTTTTTCCAGCTTTGCGGTTTGCACGTCCCCACGGAGACGATACACCCCGCCTCCGATGCTGTCGGTTACATAGACCGTGCCGTCTTCAGTAACGCACATATCGCCCAGCACTGCCGGGCCAGTTGTGCCTGGATCAAAGCTGTGCAGAACTTTTCCGCTTTCAGGATCCACTTCAAGCAACAGGGCTTTGCCTTCATCTTCTTTGGAAAAGCCGCTGAATCCAGGCATCACGGAAGCAGTGGCCCAAAGGGCCTTTCGCGTGGGATCAGCAGAAAGCGCCAGCGTGGGCCAGCGTTTGGCTTCCGCAGACAGTGGCAGCTCTTGCATGGCACATTCCTTACTGCCGGGCTTAGGCAGCAATATTCGATAGATCGTGTGGTGCTGAATGCTTGTGACAAAGAAGTTTCCCGCCGTTTTCGCGCCACCAGATCTAAGGTACGCAATGTCTTCCGGCATAATATCGGTCTGCGGCAGCGTGCAGACGAACTCGGTATTAGTAACCGGTGAACTGCGTTCCTTCATTTGCGCTGCAATTTTTTGTCCGGTAGCTCCAGCTAGTAGGCCCTTCAGGTCGTCATCTTCGGCGACATCATAAGTAAGTTCGGTCGCGGTATATTTTTTCAACCACTGTAGCGCCTCCGCTGTATGCCCCAGGCGAGCTTCAATTGACGCCACAGTCAGCATGAAATGTGGCGTTGGGCCTGGCAGCTCACGGCCCATTTCCGTCAGCAACTCCCGCGCACCCTGCCAGTCTTTCTGCGCCACTCGTTCCGCCATCTTCTTCCTGAGTTCAAGATAGTGGTCACGGTCAATAGCGCGGGCTGGAGAAATGAAAGAAACAATCAGCGCGAGGCAAAACAGGGGTTTCCTGACGTTGGCCATGACTGTTGGACGAAGACACACAGCTTTCGGCAGCGCCGAATCGCAAGTGGGTCAATCAAATCGGATTGTCAACGCTTTTACGCTGCTGGATGCTCCAGAATCTCAGCCAGAGCACGCAGCCGTGTGGAATCAGTCTGACTTTTCGCGGCTTCGGCCTCTTTTTGCAATGATGTCGCCAGGCCCTTCAACTTCTCCAAGGTACCTTTGCTCATGTGCGAATGCTCCGCGCTTTGAATTTCCTTTTGCAGAGCCGCGATCTTGTCCGGCGGCAGGGCTTGTGACCGGGACAATTGGTCCAGATACGCCTTTGCGACAACCAATTTCTCCGGCCACTCAATCTTTTGTTGGTTCTGCACGTTCAACTCGCTCACCCGAACCGTTTTGGCCGCATTAATTTCATTCTGTGTCAAAAACTTGGTCGGTGTCAGTTCAAAGACGTCCAGGCCGCGCGCAATCTCGGAACCATAAATGTAGCCGTTGTACCAATATGCCGACCACTCGCCGCCCAGCACCAGCACCTTGGGATCAATCGGCCCGCGATCAAAGTAGGCAATTTCAAATGGATGCTCTGCGTCGGTAAAATCCACAATGGAGACGCCGCCCTGATACCAGGCTTGCACTTCGATATCGCGGCCCGGGACGGGAATCAACGAGCCGTTATGCGCCACGCAGTTCTCTGTATCACCCTGCGCAGCGGGCATCTTGTAATAGCTCTGGAAAGTTAGTTTGTCATCTTTCAGCCCGAAGATCGCGTCCGCGCCCCACTTGTTTGGGTCATTCGGACGGCATCGCGCCCCCAGGCCGCCGCCCCATTCGTCAGTAAACACCACCTTAGTCCCATCATTCGAGAACGAAGCGGAGTGCCAGTATGAATAGTTCGGATCGTTCACCGCATCCACACGCTTTGGATTTACAGGGTCCTTGACGTCGAGCAGGATTCCATTTCCGGAGCATGCGCCTGCCGCCAGCCCGATCGCCGAATATACGGTAATGTCATGGCACTGGTTAGTGTCTTTCGGCTTTTCCGGGCCGTTCTTGCCATGAGTGCCGCCGTTATTCAAGCCATTCATCGCTCCCGTTCGCGGATCGATAAATACGCGAGGGCTGGAAACTACTTTCGCGTCCTGTGGAGCAGCTACCGGGACCTTGATCACTTCAATACGAAACAGCGCTGTATTCGGGTCTTTGTCCGGCTCTTCCCCTGAGCATCCAGCCAATTCTTCGGGCTGACGTACAAACGAGGTGCCTGAGACGTATATATAAACATTGTCTTTGTCGTTCGGATCGACCACCAAAGTATGCGTGTGTGATCCTCGGCATGTCTGCACCGCCGCGACTTGCTTTGGATTCTTGATATCGGAAATGTCAAAGATTCTCACACCGCGGAAACGGTCTTTTTGTGCTGCCGGCGGACGGCGTTTCTTTTCTTTTTCCTCGGCTGGGGTTGGGGGAGGCCCCGCTGGAAACCCCTGGGTGCCGCAATCCAGACGCCCGTTCGGCGCCTCCACTGACATGAACAGCAGGTTTTTATAAACGGACACATCACCTTGTCCGCCGGGGCACACCAGCGAAGTAAGCAACTTTGTCTTCGCCGGATTGGAAATATCATAGATATTCACGCCATAAAAATTTCCCTGAAACAGGTGGTTTCCCTGGAATGCAAGATCTGAATTCGCAAAAGCGAGCTGGGCGCGCATTAATTGCGCGGGCTTGGGCATCTTTGAGATATTGCTTACGCCCATCTGGCTCAGCGTCTTCTGCACCTTTGGATCATCAGGATTAGCAGAGCCGAGTTGAAATGCTTCAGGCTTCTTGACGAGCACAAGGTGCTTGATGCCCATGGCTGCTTCCCCTGCGTTATAGAGGCCCGGGGTCAGCTTTGCGCGAGGATCGTTTACATCCGACCCCGTCATGCCCGGAGGCAATGCAGCAGCGGGTTCGGGAGCAAATGGATTCCGTTCTTCGTCTGCGGCTGCTGGCGTGGGCGATGGAGTAGGTGTTTGTGCGTGCAACCGGCTCCCACCTGAAAACAAAAAGATCGCGGCCACCGCCACGAAAAAAGCAACATTGGGCACTCGCTTCATTGTTTCTCCTCTGGAATTTGTTTTTGCAACATTGCTTGCATAATTCTGATCTCGGCTCGTTGACCACTGTCCACATCCGTTGCGAAGTTGAACAGCTCGGCATCCTGCCCGGCGCCGGCAGTGTCAAATAAATCCTTTACCATGGTCAAAGCGCCATTATGGTGCTGGATCATCCCTGTCAGGAACAAATGGTCGAACTCGGCGTCCTTCGCCTTCCGTAGTGCTTCCATTTGCTCAGGTGTCAGCATACCGGGCATAAGGGCCGTCGGATGATTTGCCATGTCATTGCCGGGCATATTCATATCTCGCATTTCCGGCATTGCCATGGAAATGGGTTCTCCGCGGGTGGCCAGCCATCGTTTCATAAACTTGATTTCGTCTGATTGCGAGCTGCTGATGCGCGCACCCAGCAATCTCAGGTCCTTATTCTCTGTGTGCGAAGAAATCAAAGCCGTCATCTCGACCGCTTGCGCATGATGCATGATCATGCCTTGCATGAACTCCACGTCCGTTTGCGAGCGTGGCGGCAGCTTTGCCGTTGTGGACGCCGGCAGCTTCCTGCTCGGTTTTCCGGGTGCACCTGGTTGAACCACTACGGGCGCTGCCGAATCAGTCTGCTGAGCGCGTGCAGCCGGACAGAAGAAATCTAGTGAAGCACTTACTCCCAGAAAAAAGACCAAGCCACACATCACCGCAAATCTACGCACAAACCGGAGTTTCCCCTCGCGGGGAAAACGATACGGCCACCAGTTCGGAACACTGCTAAACATCTTCGTTTGGACTCGATGAAACCTTGTTACAGAATAGTAACATTTTAAAAGATTTCTCCAGGCAAACTGGCGTATCCAGTCTCGGTTGCTCCCGGAGTACTGGCAATACGGAAAAGCCGACAGGGCGCAAATGCGTAGCTGACGAAAATATCGTTAATGCTGCTGGCATTTTTTTTAAGTTCGCTTTACCATCGCCAGAGTGTCTGCCGCGGAGCACAAACCTGTTGACAAAGACCGCCTGGTATCCGCTGTACAGGCGGAAGACGACGCTTCCTATGAGCTTAAGCTGCGTCCGCGTTATCTGCGCGAATTCATCGGCCAGAAAAAGGTAAAAGAGAATCTTTCAGTCGCGGTAGAGGCGGCCAAGTCGCGCGGAGAAGCTCTGGACCACGTTCTTTTATATGGTCCGCCGGGTCTGGGAAAGACCACTCTGGCCACAATCATCGCCAACGAAATGGGCGTGGCGTACCAGCAAAGCGCAGGGCCAGCCATCCAGATCAAGGGTGATCTCACGGCCATCCTCACTAATCTGCATGACCGCCAGGTTTTATTTCTGGATGAGGTCCACCGTTTGCAGCCCGCCCTGGAGGAAATTCTTTATTCCGCGCTGGAAGACTACAAGCTCGACATCATTATCGGGCAAGGGCCATCCGCGCGAACACACACCATTGACGTGCATCCCTTCACCTTTGTGGCAGCTACAACGCGCGCCGGTCTGCTCTCCGCGCCATTGCGGTCACGCTTCGGCATTTTGCTGCGGCTGGAGTTTTATACCTCTGAGGAGCTCAAGTTTATTGTGGAGCGCTCAGCCGAAATTCTTGGCGTGACTATAGATGAAGAAGGCGCAGCCGAACTGGCGGGGCGCGCCCGGGGCACTCCTCGAATTGCCAACCGCCTGCTGCGCCGCGTGCGCGACTTTGCCCAGGTGCGCGGGGAGGGTCGCGTGGACAAAGCCACCGCGCAGGCAGCGCTGGAGCTGCTGGAAGTCGATAAGCACGGCTTTGACGAGATTGACCGGCGACTGCTGCTGACAATTATTCAGAAATATAATGGTGGCCCAGTGGGCTTGAGCACCCTGGCCGCCGCACTGGCGGAAGATCAGGACGCGCTGGAAGAGATCTACGAGCCGTTCCTGATTCAGATTGGATTTCTCGATCGCACCCCGCGCGGACGCGTGGCTACGCGCATGGCCTATGACCACTTTGGTATTAAGTATGGGCGGCAACCTGAGTTGTTTTAGCCGCCATGTTAGTGCAAAACACCGCAAGTTTTAGGCTCTTCCTCAGCCAAGCTGCCCTATGTTGATGCAGTAGAATTCACAATCTGGCAGGGTTAACCTTTCTTATCAATCTGAGTCTAAAGCTCGGAACCTTTTACCAACCACCAGGTAAACAAGACGTGGCAAAATGGCGATATTTCCAGAATCTGGCATTGGTCCTTGCGGTCATGGTTCTGCCGGCATTGCCTATGTCCGCGCAGCATAAAGGTCCCAGCCTGCCTGCGCCAAGCCTCACGGCCGAACTCACCTCACTAAACATCCCACGCATTCAGGCTGGCCCTAAGCTCGGTGACTTTGAAGGCATGGAACCCGCCAGCGATCTTGCAAGAAAGATGTTGAAAATCGATAAATTTTTGCAGAAAGAGCCGCATGACGGCGCGCCGGTGAGCCAGCCGACCGAAGCCTACCTGGGCTACACCGACAAAAGCTTTTATGCCGTCTTTCTGGCCTTCGACAAAGAACCGAAAAAACTCCGGGCACGCATGCTGCGCCGCGAGCTGATTGATGATGATGATCAGGTAGGACTATGGCTGGATTCATTCCATGACCAGCGCCACGCATACATGTTCTACACGAATGCTTACGGCATCCAGCAGGACGGCCTCTGGGCTGAAAACCAGGGCGGCGACAACACGTTTGATACGGTCTGGCACACCACCAGCAAGATCACCGGCAATGGCTACATGGTGATTGTTGAGATTCCGTTCAAGTCGCTGCGCTTCAAAGAGCAGCCTTCCGTAAGCTGGGGCGTGATCCTGATACGGGTGATCCCGCGCAATTCAGAGCATTCATTTTTTCCGCAAAATACCAACCGTATTCAGGGCATGCTGACGCAGGAAGGTACGCTGAACGGTTTCCAGGAAATTTCTCCCGGACGCAACATGCAGTTCATTCCTTATACGTCCGTGGGCGCCTTCCGCGCGCTCGATGAACGCGACCCCGCCGGTGACCGCTTCACCGGCAAGCACGTTGAACCAAAGGCGGGTCTCGATTCCAAAATTGTCATTAAAGATAGCCTTGTTCTGGACACGACCATTAATCCTGACTTCGGCCAGATTGAATCCGACGATCCTCAGGTCACCGTGAACCAGCGCTTTGAAGTATTTTTTCCGGAGAAGCGCCCGTTCTTCCAGGAAAATTCCAACTTCTTCCAGACACCATTGGACCTTGTTTTCACGCGGCGAATCGTCGATCCCCTGTATGGCATTCGTCTTACCGGCAAGGAAGGTCCGTGGGCCATTGGAGCCATGCTGGCAAATGACCGTTCCCCCGGCAGAAGCGTAATTGATACTGACCCGCTCTCCGGACAGAACGCTTACTTTGGCGTGCTGCGCGTGAATCGCGAAGTGGGAAAAAATAGCAGTGTCGGCTTTATTTACACTGACCGCGAGCTTCACACGTCGCCAAATTCATTCTGCACTGACATACGCTGTGTGGTTGGCTTTAACCGCGTCGGTGGCATGGACACGCAAATCAAGATCAACCAGAACTGGCAGTTACAGGCTCAGGCCGTAACCAGTGAAACCAAATTCAATGACGGCACGCATCTGTCCGGTCCGGCCTATATGGTTTATGCCGAACGCAGTTCACGCGCGTTGGAATTCAATACCATGTACCAGGACATTGCGGCAGGCTTTGACGCAGAAACCGGCTTTATCAACCGCACGGACATTCGCCGCTTCAGTAACTTCATCGGGCCGACCTTCCATACTGAAGGCAAGTTCCTTACCGCCCACGGCCCGCGTATCTTCCAATTAAGCCTATGGGACCACAACGGTACTCGACTGGACCACCAGATCAATCCCAGCTATGAATGGGACTTCCCCCGCAACAGTTCTTTCAGCATCTTTGCCCTATGGGAGCATGAGCGGTTGCGTCCGGTGGATTTTTCTACTTTGCTTGCCAATCGGGATTACGCGCATGTGGTGGGAGGCGCGCAGATCAACACGCAATACTTCAAATGGGTCAACCTGAGCCTGGAAATGGACTGGGGCACCGCGACGAACTTTGTTCCACGCACAGGCCCGCCGGTGATTGCATATCAGAACACCGCGTCCACACGGGCAGTGGTGCGGCCCACCAAAGCGCTTACGATTGAGAACACATATCTGATGACGCGGCTGCTGGATCAGAACACGAACCTCAACATCTTTAACAACCACATCCTGCGGTCCAAATGGAATTATCAGTTCACCAAGGAATTTTCCCTGCGCATGATCGGACAGTATGTCACCACGATTTCCAATCCCTCGCTCACGACACTCTCAAACAGCAAAGGGTTTAATGGCGACGTGCTATTTACGTATCTGCTGAACCCCGGCACGGCGATTTATGTCGGGTACAACAGCGATCTGCAGAACCTTGATCCCAGTCTGCAGCGCGTCTGCGGCGGCTTGCCATGTGGCGCAGGACAAAGCTTTGATGGCCTGCTGCACACGCGCAACAATTTCATCAATGATGGCCGCCAGATATTTATCAAACTGTCATATTTATTTCGGTATTAGCCGGCACTCGTATATTTTTCAAAGTTTGCAAAGTGATCCTGCCGATGCATGGCAGCATCACCGAGGAAACATGCGGTTAACTGGCCGCAACATTCGAGAGCGGGATTTGCCTTGCTTCCTTACGCCGCAGGGAAATAATGACCATCAGCAGAATGAAAACCACGATTGGAGTCGGAAGCTGCGTGAGCTGATGCACGCGGATAAGCGTATAGACAGCGCCTACCATAATGACACTGAGGCCTGCCGCCGCCAGCGCAGCAAGGCGACGTATCAATAATCCGATCGCGCCCAGGGTTTCACATATGCCGATGAACGTAAGAAACCATGGAGCATATATCCACTGAGCCAGCATTTTTGCGGGCATCAGCAATTTGGACAACCCGGCAAACAGGAAAAGGGCGGTCAGCAGAATTGTTATCACCCACATCACAATCTTTTGTCCTTTTGACATCTTTTTTCCTCCAGGTGCTGCATTGATCTTAATTCTTAGCTTGTGTCGCTGAGTCTATCAGGACGTTTGGTGGCTTGCCGCAAGTATCCTAATCAGGCAGCGCTCTGACACTTTAAAGCGCTTTCTTTTAGAGAGTTGGGATCAGCCCTGCCTGCCGGGAGAAACTCTCACGTTGGTTTTGTGTTCTTTCTAGCAGCACAATTTTACGCTGGTTCCTGATAAAGAGCCGTTTGGTTCCCGGCAAGGAGGTTGTTATGGCGAAAATTATTGAATTTCACGTTCCGGCAACTTTTCATCCGCCGAAACCGCGTTGGACACCGGCGGAGTTACGCGGCAAGGTCATCGATTTCCACGCTATCACCAGAAAATCAGCCTAGCATCTGCGGTTTCGATGCTGACCAGTTTCGTGGCACATCCATTGCATTTCAGAGTGAGGTGTAAACGCAGGCTGGCGTTAACATACAAAAACGAACTCGTCGCGCAGCGATGCCAAATAAGCAATCACTCTGATGCAGAGATAAATTATCCAAAAGCGTTTAAATCCACTACTGGTTTTCCCGCTACTCCCAATTATTTAGCGTATAGTGAATAGCAAGCTGTCCCCTGGCAGAAAGCGTTGCCATTTTTGCGCCGCTTCAAAAATCCGTCCAAGAAATCGAGGGAAGCAGTGCGCATGCATTTGGGCACGGAATTTGCCAGTGAACACGATTTGCTCGACCGAATCATGGAAAAAGGAATCGTCGTGGAAGTTTGGGACCGGCTGGAACTAAGCGGAATTGATATGACTGGCATGAACGTCTCTGTTTCCTCTATCCGTCTTTTTTCTGAAGGCAGAAATCCACCGTTCCGCGCTGGATATTCCTGGAAAATAGAGCCCTCGTAAGATTTTGCTGGGCACTTTTTTCGACCTTATACGCGCGGCCCACTCGTAAAACCCCAAAATCTCACTACTGATGAGCACGGATCGCACTAATCTGCGCTTGTCAAAGCTTCCTGATATCTTGCATTAAAGGCGGCAGCCTTAGGGCTCCACGTAAATCCGATGCACTCTTTCCCCCAGACGAGTGAGCAACTCGTAAGGAATGGTTCCAGCCATCTGGGAAACATGTTCGGGACGCAGCGTGTGTCCGTTGTGGGCGCCATAAAGCAGGACTTCAGCACCAATACTCACATCGGGAATATCGGTTAAATCGATTTGCATCTGGTCCATGCTGATGCGGCCCACAATGGGAGCGATGCGGCCTTCGACCAGCACCTGCCCTGTGCCGGAGAGACGCCAGGGAAGCCCATCGTCATAGCCGAAAGGGACGATGCCGATTTTGGTACGACGCTTTGCCGTGAAGGTGCGGTTGTAACCCAGCGTGTCACCGGGCGCGAACTCCTGGATGCTGGTGATTCGGCTGGTCAAGCCTACAGCCAGTTCGAGGTCGATCATTTTACGGGCAGCATTCGAAGGATAAATTCCGTAGAGACCCAGGCCGATGCGCACCATGTTGTAGTGCGCTTCAGGAAAGCGAATAGCCCCGGCGGTATTGGCAGCGTGAATCTGAAGATTATCAAAGCCTGCGGTTTGAAGTCCGGCAATGACCTGATTGAAAGTTGCGATCTGCTGGCTGGTGAAATCGTCAGAGGCAGGATCTTCCGCGGAAGCAAAATGCGTGCAAATACCGGTAAGCCGCATGACGCCGCTGGAACAGATGCGCTGGGCCAGCTCAATTGCAATCGCGGGAGGAACGCCAAGGCGATGCATGCCGGTATCGATTTTTAGGTGGACGTCGAGTGTGCGTCCGCTGCCTGCCAGCGCCGCAGCGAATGAATCAACCAGATCGGCAGAGTAGATCACAGGCGTAAGGCGGTAGGTCAGCAGATTGTCAACGTCCTCTCGCTCAGAAAGGAAGACCAGAATTTCCTGATCGGCGCCAGTTTTACGCACGGCCACGCCCTCATTGGCGGATGAAACGCCAACGTGATGAATGCCGAGCTGCGACATCCACGACCCGAGTTGCGCCAACTGCGTTCCGTATGCCATGGCCTTTAGCATGGCGACGATGTGAACCGACCCGCCGCAGTGGCGGCGAAAACGCGCAATGTTGCCTTCAATGGCGGCAAGATTGACCCATAGACAGCGCTGGGCGATTGCACCGGAGAGATCACGTACGGCCTTGACCATGCCCGCGTTGCGCGGGCCTTTGAAGAGAACGGTGTCACCGGGACGCAGCAGAGGAAGAAGGCGGTCTTTGAGTTCACCGGCGGTGCTGACTTGAAAAACGGTACCATCTGGCCGCACGGATTTATAGCCATCGGCGGTGGTGGCAAGCTCACCGTTGCCGACAAGAAAAAGATGGCTGAAGCCGCATTCAGCGGCCTGCGCGCCAACCTGCCGATGCTCACGAGCTGAGCTGGCGCCGAGCTCGCGCATGCCCGCGAAAGCAAACATTCTTCTGCCGTTGCGCGATGCGCCCAGCGTGGCAGAACGCAATGCAGCGTGGACCGAAATAGGATCAGAGCTGTACCCATCATTGATGATGCGAATACCCTGCGGCGATGACCAGAGCTCCATGCGGGTTGAAGTGGGTGAATAGCCCTCAAGAGCGGAAGAAATCTCTTCCAGGCCCAGCCCCAGAAGGTGGGCAGCGGTAGCGGCGAAGTGCAGGTCAGAAATGATTTCCGGCGAACGCGTTTTGACAGTGATGGTTCTGCTGGCGTGCGACGCAATGCTCAGCTCGAGAGCTTGTCCGTCTGCGCTGAGTGAAAGCGGGTTCAAGGAGAGTGGTTCATGCTGGCCGCCAACTCTGTAGAAGGGACATTTGATTTTTTGTGATGGCGCATCAATCGTCGGCTCGTGGGCCGGCAGCAACAGCCAGCCCTCTTGAGGAATACGCTCGAAGAGCTTCATCTTTTCGCGTGCAATGGCTTCACGTCCGCCGAATGCAGCAACATGCGCAAGACCAATGTTGGTGAGAACCCCATAGTCGGGCCGGGCAATGTCTTCAAGAATTACCATCTCGCCGGGAGCGGAGATGCCGATTTCAAGAATGGCGAGCGGCTCAGGCTTTTCGGGGGAAAGAATCGCCAGAGGAAGTCCGAGCTGGCTGTTGTAACTGCCGGGGGAAGCAAACACCGAGCGGTTCGCAAGCAAAGCTTTAATCGCGTCTTTGACGATGGTTTTGCCGTTGCTGCCGGTGATGGCGAGCACGCGCTGAAAATATTCGCGCCGGTGCCAGCGCGCCAGAGCTTGCAGTGCAAGCAGAGGACCAGGCACAACGACGATTGGCCAATCGGCTTCGAGCAGAAGGTCAGTCAGCCGGTCCTGAGCAACCAGAGCAGCGGTTGCGCCGTTACGGAATGCTTCAGCCAGGAAACGGTGGCCGTCAGTATGACGGCCTTTTAATGCGACAAACAACGCACCGGGAGCTGCGCCGCGTGAATCCGTGCAGATACGGTCAATGAGGAGCGATGAAGATGGACCGCGCAACTGGCCACCCATCTCATGAGCAATACGGTCAAGTTTTGTCGGGATCAAAGCTTCTGCGCTCCGGTAAGCACAGTGTACGGGATTTCAGTTTGCGCGTGGCAATGAGGCACCAGAAAAGTACTCTGAATCATTTAGAATTAAACAAGAATCTTACAAATTAATGGCAAGCATTTATCAAAAATGGATGTATGCGTGGGAGACCCGTCTCACTATGCGGGACACGAACCGGGTTGTGCGCCCTCTGGAGTGGGGGATGGAATGGGCCCGCCGATGGCCGCTGGTGAACGGAAACTTCCCGGGCTCAGAGCAGCAGTTTGAAAGCTATCTACATAAGTTGAATGACCACATTGTCGCCCACAGCGATCAGTTCTTTGCCTACGAGACACCCCAGGATTTCCGGCTGGAAACACGGAAGATTGAGCTGTTTCCAACGGGCAGCAACGCCAGCGACAAAGTTCCAAAGGGCGATGGCGCTTTTCTGCGGTTTACCTCGCCTGCGCCAACTCCGTATCCTGAAAACGATCTGGTAAATGCGCGGTGGTTTCCCGCGGGGGGAAAGCGCGCCGTAATTGTGTTGCCGCACTGGAATGCCAATGGAATTGCCTACAACGCGCTTGGTCCGATCCTGAATCGCTTTGGCATCTCCATGCTGCGCCTGAGCAAGCCTTACCATGATATTCGTCGGCCGCAAGAGACAGCTCGCTCTGATTATGCAGTTTCTCCCAACATCTGCCGCACCCTGGATGCGGCGCGTCAGGCCGTTTTGGACGTTCGCGCATGCATTGACTGGCTTGTCTCACAGGGCAAGGAAAGCATTGGAATTGTGGGCACAAGCCTGGGATCGTGTTACGCATTTCTGGCCAGCGCCCATGATCCGCGTGTGAAAGTAAATGTTTTCAACCATGCTTCCACTTACATGGCGGATGTGGTTTGGACCGGGCAATCAACCCGGCATGTGCGTGAAGGCCTGGAGCGAGACGGTATCACGCTGGAAAGCCTGCGCCAGTCCTGGAAGTGCGTGAGCCCGATGGCGTACTTTGATAAGTTTGCCCGCTTCCCCAAGAAGAACTTATTGATTTACGCGCGTTATGACCTGACTTTTTTGCCGGAGCTTTCACGCGAAGCTGAAGCTGGTTTTCGTAAATATGGCGCTGATCTAAAAACCGTGGTGCTCCCATGCGGACACTACACCACGGGAGAAACACCGTTCAAATATCTGGATGGGTATCACATGGTGAGATTTTTGATAAAGAATTTGTGACGGGAACCAGTGACCTTTTCACATCCAGAGAAGGCGTGAGTTGCTGGCGATTTAGATGGAAGAATTTTTCTCGTTCATCAAACCCATGAGCACAAAGCTCCTTCCAATAGGCAGAACATTTAAGGAGCTGACGGATGAAGGTGCTGTCTTTTCTGGGAGCGGTAGGCTTCGGAATATTTTCAGGAGCTTGGATCGTTGCGTTACGCCGCCGGAGTGTAAGCCGGTCGAACAACCTGCTCAACATCAATCAAGCGAGCCAGCAAGAGCTGATGCAGGCACTTGGATTGGACTCTGAAGTGGCGGAGCGGATCGTGGAGCATCGGCCGTATCCCAGTAAAATTGACCTGCTGGGACGCATGGTGGTCCCTGAAGAAATTTATAACTCAATCAAGAATCGCATCAGCTACAAAGCGTCTTAAGCGGCTTGGGTTCGGCGAAGGCTACTTGTTCTTCCAGACGGGCTTGCGCTTTTCTATGACCGCGCGCAGGCCTTCCTGTACGTCTTCCAGGCTCATCAGTTCGTTCAGGTAGAGGTCTTGTGAGGTTTTCATAGCTTCTTTGAGCGGACGGCCAATGGAACTGCTTATCACACGCTTAGTCACTTCAAGGACGGGGCCGCTGAATTCAGAGATTCTGGCGATGAGTGCTTCAACATGCTTTTCCAGGTCTGCTTCCGGCACCACTTTGTTGACGAAGCCAAACCTGAGGGCTTCTTCCGCCGAAAGAGCCTCGCCTGTGAGGATGAGTTCGTAGGTTTTCTTGGTGCCAATGAGTTGTGGCAGCATCACTGCGGCAAAAGGCGGAAAAACGCCCAGCTTCACTTCAGGCTGGGCGAATTTGGCTTTAGGCGTGGCAAGGACAACGTCGGCAAAGCCGACGAGCTCTGATCCGGCGCCAATGGCCGGCCCATTTACCACCACAACAACAGGCTTTGATATATCGACCATCGCCTGAAAAACGCGGGTAAAAGCGTCCAGGGTCTGGAAGACGCGGTCCGGACGGGAGTCTTCGAGTGAGATGCCGGCTGAAAACGCCTGCTGCGCGGATTGAAGAAGGATGGCTTTCACATCAGAGCGGCCATTGAGGCTTTCAATGGATTCCGCCATTTCCTTCATCATGGGCACAGTGAGTACATTGTGCGGAGCGTGGTTCAGCGTGAGCCGCGCGATGGAGTCAATCACAGCGAACTGGATGTACTTGTACGCCGGAGCCGATACTCGCGTATCGCCAGTGAGGTCGGCTTCAGTCTCGTGCGCGGGCTTTGTGCCCATAGTCACCTCAATCAATTTTTCCAAACAGGGAGATTGCGAGCGTGATTATGCGATGAAAACCCGGCACAAAACAAGCCGACATTCACCCTATGAGGTATCGCAAGTGTACATTCCACCTGGCTTCCGGAGGTTGTTGGCCTTTTGGATTACCGTGCTTTCCGGGTTGACAATGGGAGTTTTGGGATATTAGCTTTTACTGCGAGTGATTCGAAAGGAAGGTCGTTTCTATGCGGAAAATTTCCAAGCTGTTTGCTCTAACCATCATCCTGGGTTTATTGAGCGTTCCCCTCACGGCGGTTGCCAGCTATGATGATGACGATCAGCCCCACATGCAGGCTGCTTTGGAAGCCTTGCAGCAGGCCAAGCACCATCTGGAAGAAGCCAAGCACGATAAAGGTGGGCACCGCGCGGCCGCCATCAAGTCAGTTGACGATGCCATTCGCCACGTCAAAGCTGGTATGGAATCCGGGGAGAAGCACGAACACAAGTAGCATTGGCACCACCCAAGTCTTTTGAACGAGGATTTAGCCGGCTGAATGGCCGGCTTTTTTCATGGATGGCAGGTTCAGGGCCGCCTCAGTAAAATGTCTCTATGAAAATCGCCGTTGGCGCCGATCATGCTGGCTACGAATTGAAGGACAAAATCAAAGAGCACCTGCAACAGCACGGAATTGACGTCCGCGACGAAGGAACATCATCGGCCGAATCAGTGGATTATCCTGATTATGCCCGCGTGGTCGCGCATGATGTGAGCGAAGGGCGTGCCGATCTGGGCATTCTGGTCTGCGGCAGTGGAATTGGCATGGCCATCACGGCGAACAAAGTGGATGGAATCAGAGCGGCCAATGTCAGCACTGAATATGAAGCACAGATGAGCCGTGAACACAACAATGCAAATGTGCTGGCGCTTGGTGCCCGCATCATCGGGCCTGAGGAAGCATTTCGGATTGTGGACAAATGGTTGGCCACGCAATTTGCCGGTGGACGCCATGAGCGCCGCATGGAAAAGATCATGGCCATTGAGAAGGAAGAGGACATCGCCGGAGCAGCAAGGAAAAGTTGATGCACCACTTGTGGTAAAAGGGTGACTATGAAATCAGTACCGATTTCTGCACGGTTGATGGCACAGCACGCCACAAGATGCTGCGTGCATCACTAAATGCATCAAAATAAACTGTAAAAAGCCAAGCCGATATAAGATTTCACTGACATGAAAAACACCTGGATGTCCCGCTCCTTATCCGAATCCGATCCTGAAATTGCTTCGGCGATTGCCAATGAAGCCGACCGCCAGCATGAAGGTCTGGAACTGATTGCCTCGGAAAACTTTGTCAGCATGGCAGTCCTGGAAGCGGCTGGTTCGGTTTTCACCAATAAGTATGCTGAGGGATATCCGGGCAAGCGCTATTATGGCGGCTGCGAATTTGCCGATGTTGTGGAAACTCTGGCGCGGGACCGTGCAAAGCAACTATTTGGAGCTGAGCACGTAAACGTCCAGCCGCATTCGGGATCTCAGGCCAATATGGCTGCTTACATGGCGCTGTTACAGCCGGGTGATGCTGTGATGGGATTAAACCTCGCTCATGGCGGCCACCTGACGCACGGGCATCCGCTGAATTTCTCCGGCAAGATGTACAAGATCATCCCCTATGGCGTTTCCAAGGACTCGGAAACTATTGACTACGATGAGATGGAGCAAATCGCTCTACGCGAGCGCCCCAAGATGATCATAGGAGGCGGCAGCGCGTATGCCCGCATTATCGATTTTGCCCGGATGCGGGAGATTGCCAATAAAGTTGGCGCCAAACTTATGGTGGATATGGCGCATATTGCCGGCTTAGTTGCCGGTGGAGCGCATCCTTCCCCGGTACCGCACGCGGACATTGTTACCACCACCACCCATAAAACCTTGCGCGGTCCCCGGGCAGGTATGGTGCTTTGCCGTCAGGAGCTTGCCGCTGCCGTGGATAAGATTACTTTCCCGGGTATTCAGGGTGGCCCTCTGGTCCATATCATCGCCGCCAAGGCGGTGTGCTTCCATGAGGCGTTGCAACCGGCGTTCAAAGATTACGCGTATCAGGTTGTGGCGAATGCCAGGGCGCTGGCCCGCAAGATCATGGATGAAGGATTCCGGGTGATTACCGGCGGGACAGATACGCATTTGATGCTAATTGATGTATTTGCCGCAGGCCTGCTGGGCAGCGAGGCTGAAAACGCGCTGGGACAGGCAGGAATCACGGTCAACAAAAATGCCATACCATTTGATAGTAATCCTCCCCTTAAGCCCAGCGGTATTCGCATTGGATCTCCGGCGCTCACCACGCGCGGCATGAAAGAGCCCGAAATGGCCCAAACTGGTGCGTGGATTGCCGAAGCCCTCCATAACCACAAAGACACCTCAGCGCTGGCGCGCATTCGCAAGCAGGTGCTGGAACTTGCGGAGGCTTTTCCGCTTTATCCTGAGTTGCGTGCCGGGGTGGAAGTCGCGTAACCTCCGCCTCCCATTTTGGGCGGGATGTTTTCGGGAGGTTTTTATATAAACCGCTTGCAGGCCACTTCGAGTTCCTGTCCTCATCCTAAAAAGACACTTAATCCCATGGAATCATAGCCCTCCTTTCATCTGCCAAGTGCTTCTAATGTTTCAGTCGATATGTGGCAGGCTCAAGTGGCAAAGGAACTTACGTTACTGGGAACTCTTGTTTGTCTATTGATGGTGTCGGCTGCGGCACAGACCAGCAGTGCGCTGAAAAATCCAGACGCAAAAAATATCATTGAACGGATGTTGCGCGCACAACAGGAAAACAAGGCCCGCCTGCGGTCTTTTACCGTTAAACGTGGCTATCGCCTGCTGGATAAACAAGAAGAGGAAAAAGCGCACGTCGTGGCCAATATCACTCTGCTTCCTCCCGACGCCAAGGAATACAACATTGTGAGCAGCAGTGGCGGAATGGGTGAGAAGGTGCTGCGAGACATCCTGAGTAAAGAAACTGAGCCCCCGAAAGATGCGCAACGCAAGGAACTCTCGGCAGAAAATTACGATTTTCAATTGCTCGGCCAGGAAGATATTGATGGCAGGCATTGTTATGTTCTCGGCCTGAACCCCAAACGCGAGGAGAAAGACCTGCTGCGCGGCAAAATCTGGGTGGATGCCGAGAACTTCAATATCCATCGCATTGAAGGCAGTCCGGTCAAGAAT
This sequence comes from Candidatus Angelobacter sp., assembly GCA_036488825.1. GTDB lineage: Bacteria > Acidobacteriota > Terriglobia > Terriglobales > Acidobacteriaceae > Angelobacter. The sequence goes on along the minus strand of DASXGZ010000009.1, from coordinate 77,441 downwards.
CCGTCATGGTGGATTCACGATCTGCATATCCTCATGAGCTTTGCCGATGTTGATGGCATGTGGCTGCGCACATTTACTCATGCCGTGGCAAATGTGCGGTTTAAAGGCAAATACGTAATGGAATCGCGCGACCTTGAATACCGTTTTTCGGAACAGACCGCGTCCCGTCGTCATCGCAATCCTTCAATCCTTACCGGTTCAGCCATTACTCCGTAGGTACTAATACTCTTGGCTAGTTGATTTGTCCACCATCCCAACGTGCGCCGAATTTCGCTGACCTACCAGACTTTGTGTTCCCAAAACAGGAAACATCGCATATCGCCAGGTTTCTAGCTGGGGTAAGCTCCGAATTGAGATTGGCCGAACAGCATCCATTACCTTAGTAAGATTGGCCGCTAAAGCCTTTGCCAGTATTGTTCCCTCCAAGACCTCGCTACTTCCTTCCGGAGAGCACCCGTTTGCGAGATCGCGTCAGTCGTCGGCTTGTCTGCCTCAGATTTCACCTGTAAATTTTGACAACATTTGGGGGGTCTTGTGATTAGGTTTTCGATCCTGGTGTTACTTGCGGCGGCAATGCTGGTTCCAGTGCCGGCACACGCAGGGAATGTTTCCGGAAAAATCCGGTTATCCACGATTTCTTCGCCTGCGGCGAACCAGGCCGCCGGTGGAAATGAGAATGTAGTGATTTGGTTGGAGGGAATGCGAGACTTAAAACCGCCAGAGACCCCTGTACGAATTTCTCAACGGAATCTTCAATTCTCTCCGGAATTCGTCATAGCAGTGAAGGGGCAGAAGATTGAAATGCCCAATGATGACGACGTTGTGCACAATGTCTATTCATTCACTGGATCAAGCCAATTCAACCTTGGGCTATATGGCAAAGGTGAGATGCGGACCGTAGTTCTTGATCAAACGGGCATAGTCGATGTGTTCTGCTCAGTTCACCATCAAATGCATGCGCGCGTGTTCGTGGTTCCGACAAAATATTTTGCCAACAGCATGCCCGGCCGTTCCTTCACGCTCACAGACGTTCCTCCGGGGAGATATGTCTTAAAAGCCTGGCACCAGCGTTCACACATGATGGAAAAAATTATCGTAGTGCCGGCCACGGGAAATGTTACGGCGGACGTCACTCTTGAAACCGGACCAGTCCCGTCAGCATTAGCGAAGCAATAGCAAGGAGCAAGAGTCTTATGGCTAGAAGTGTGATCATTTACAGGTCGAGTATTGCGGTTACCTTGAGCGCCGCTTTGTTCTTCGGCGTGAGAGGATTCTCGGTGGATGACCCGAGGCCGTCGCCTCCCAGCATCACGCCCCAAATGCTCGATTCGTTAAAAACTTTGCCTGGTGGCTTGGCAGCGCTAACCGCTGTGCCGGTTCCATCCGATAACCCACAGACACCTGCGAAGATTGAACTGGGAAAGAGATTATTTTTTGATACCCGGCTGTCTCTGGACCGTGCCAGCAGTTGTGCCACCTGCCACGCTCCTGAAAAAGCATTTGCTGATGGACTTCCACGCGCAAAGGGTTTTCAGGGAGCTACGCTTCCGCGGAATTCGCCCACGGTATTGAATGCAGCCTATAACGCAGCCCAGTTTTGGGATGGCCGGGCAGCTACGCTGGACGAGCAATGCAAAGGGCCGCTTCTTGCTCCGGCGGAAATGAACATGCTGGATGAGAAACACCTGGTTGATCGCCTGAACTCTATACCGGGATACAAGCACGATTTTCAAAGTATTTTCAACGGTCTGCCCGCGCTCGACAATGTAGCCAGGGCGATTGCCGCCTTTGAGCGCACGCTTGTCACGCCGGACTCCCGCTTTGATCGCTATGCCTCAGGTGACAAGAGCGCATTAACAGACGCAGAGAAGCGCGGATTGATTTTGTTCATCGGCAAAGCAGCCTGTTCTGAGTGCCATCAAGGGCCTAACTTTACTGACAATAAATATCACAACCTGGGCATGCTGCCGGGACACGGGAATCCAGCAGACCTTGGGCGCTACGCGATTACGAAAAAAGAAGAAGACCGCAACGCCTTCAAGACGCCCACTCTGCGCAATATCACCCTTACAGCGCCCTACATGCATGACGGATCAGTCGCTACGCTCGAACAGGTAATTGAGCTGTATGATCGCGGCGGCGACGATGGTCCAAATAAATCAAAGCTGATTTATAAGCTGAACCTTACAACTCAGGAAAAGGCCGATCTGCTGGCATTTCTGAAAACGCTGACTGGCACGTTGCCTCAGGTGAAGCTCTCGGAGATGTATCCAGAGGCGGCGCATTCCAACGGAGATTCGGGCCGGTAATGAGCAGAATTAAAGTAATAGTCCCCCTTGCAGTATTAACCGCAATGCTTGCGCTTGCCGGTTACAAGCTCAGCACCGTGCATGTAGCGGCTTCAGCGCACAGCAGCCCGCAGCCATCGCCCCAGAGTCACGAGGATCTGCGCAGGTTTATGCAGGACCGTGTCCACCATGAATACACATTCCTTAGCTTTACCATCTGGCATGACCGGCCCCTTACTCCAGCCAAACTGGATTCTATTGCGGCGTCTTCCGCCCGGGTAATGGACCTCTCCAAAGAACTTGGCGGATATTCTGCTGTTTACAAAGAGCAGGGCTGGGGCAGCGACGATGTGAAGTTTTTCGATGAAAAGCGTTTACAGTTGTCACGGGTTGCAGAAGAACTGCACAGCGCAGCCCAAAAACATGACTCAACGGAAGTCATCAACTTTTTCATGCACCTCGATTCAACCTGCCAGAGCTGCCATAAACGGTTTCGCCCAAATTTACAGTGGCTTTAGCAGCTTCGTTCCATGCTTTCAAGGCCCAGCAGACCCGGCACGGAAGGGTTCTTGGGGACAAAGGGAAGGCTGATCCAGGCTATTTCTGCGTTGGCGCAGAGCTTGGCGGTTTCCCCGTAAACATTTCTACCACCCGCAATTGTTGGTCAAGCACCACATAGCCCGTCAGGGGCGGCCGATGATGCTGGGCTATTCCCTCAACGCTCTCAAAGCGCAGGTCTTCAAACTGCACCTGATGGCGCCCGCCTGCCAGTGACTCTTCCGTAACCAGCGGATACTGCGCCCAATCCAGGTAAACACGCCCGAGCCAAGACTTCTTGGCCGCCAGCGTCACTGGCGTCTCCTCCGGTTTGAAGCGGATAATGCTTTTATTCAAAGGATCAATCTCGCCAGAGCCGGAATCCACTGGCAGCATATAAAAATAGTCTTTTGTCTCGACTACGCCGTTCCAGGAGAAAGGATTCACTGCTTGTGGAAAAGCTGAGGCGCGCAAGGGTTCCTCGCCTCGGTAAATACGGGAATTCAGCGCATTCACTGCCCGGCGATGTTCAAAGTCGCGGCCAAAAATGATCAGTGCTACACAGAACAAGGCGAAAATGGCTGCACCGCGTCCGCGAAACTGCGGCTTGCGCGCGCCGATCTCTTCCGTTATCAAGGCCATCAATGCCGGGAGCACCAGGCCAAGAAATAACGCCAACAGCATCAGCGGATCCACGATAAAAACTATGTCCCACGAATACCACCTGGAATTAAAGGGAGCGAATGGACGCACGCCGTAATTATTGGTGAAATCCTGGAACAAGTGCAGCAGCACCCCAAGGAGAGCATACCCATACAGAAGTTTCCAGTTGGGGGCCAGCTTGGGGCGGACAACCGCGGAATCATTCTTTGGTTCCCCCCGGCCCCTGGACCAGACATGCACCCCATAGACGATCGCCACTACCATTGCAGCCACAAATGGCGCGCCCAGAAAGCTGTGTGTAATTCCGCGATGGTGTTGCAGACCGGCCACTGGGCCCCAGAAGTAATAGAGCGAATCAATGTCCGGCGCTTCAAAGGCCAGCACCATTGTTAGAGTTGCCAGTCCGGTTTTGCGATTAAGGCCGGCGCGGCTACAACACGCGCCGGTCAACATGTGAGTGACAGGATCCAATCAAACCCCTAAAGTTAACCAAGCATTCTAAACATTCGCTGGCGCGCGCGCACAACACTTGGCCGGACTCTAGAACGTCTGAAAAAAAGGAGGCTTACACTCTGAGGGCGAAAGTATACTCCCCATTATCGAGCAATTCCCATCAGCGTTACTTCGTCAAAATTTCTTCCAAAAAATCCAGGGCCCGCGGATCATTCATCTGTCCCAACCAGAAGATGGCTTGCTTGCGTACAACAGGGTTCTTGTTGGTTTTCGCCACGTTGATCAGCCGGGGTACAGCTTCAGAATCGTGCATCTGGCTCAATGCGAAAACTGCTTTCTTCTTCACTTCTGTTTCCGGATCATTTTCAATGGCCTCTGTAATCTGCCCGGCTTCCTTTCGTCCGCCGATCTGTGCCAGCCAGAAAATGGCCTGCCCACGGACGCGCGGGCTCTGATCATGGCGGGCCATATCAATTAGGTCTTTCAGCGCTTCCGGTTCTTTGCTCTGCGAAAAAGCGAACGTGCCTTTTTCGCGTACACGGTCATCGGGATCATCCTTTATGTACCTGCGCAGCAACTCCAGGCCCTTCTTACCTCTTTCAATCCCCAGCCAGAATGCCACATCTTCGCGCAATGACGCGCGTTGGCCCGGCTGAATCATTTTCTCCAGCACCGCGTCCGCCGACGGTGTGTCATGCAGGGCAATGGCCATCACTGCCTGGCGCGCAGGATCTTTCTTTCCATGTTCATCCTCCGTGTCACCGGCTGACACCATCGCTGCAAGCATTTCCACGCTCTGTTCTGGCTTCACGTCGTCAAGCCAGTAAAGCGGAAGACTGGCAAAGTCGAGTGCACAGTCCGCGCTATAAACGCGAAGCTTCGTGATCTGCTTTTGCTCAGCCCGAAGAAAGATAAAAGCATAAGGCAACGGTTCCGGCGAGGAACAGCCGGTGACGGTACCGTTGAACGAGCTGCTTTTTCCCGACTCCATCCGGCATCCGCCGCAGCACTGTCCGGCACTCCTGATCTGGTCCACCGAATCGAAGCAGCACATGGTCCGTTCTTTTGCTGTAGCAGGAATTCTGTATCCAATCCAGAGAGGCGTGGTTTGCTTCTGCACCAGGCCATCGACCGTTGCCTTTAAACCTGCCGTTGTGGGGAGTTCCTGTATCTTGGCATTGGAAATTGCCGGCTTATGCGCTGCTGCCATGGTTACGCAGCAAACTATGAAAGCTGTGATTGCGTGCTTTTGCCAGGTTTTCATGGCGCTCTCCTTATTTGTTCAGGATTTCCATCATGTAGTCGCTGATTTCAGGCGAACTCATCAGGGACATCTTCTGGATCAGCTCACGCTTCACCTGGGGATTGGTTTCTTTGCGGGCCAGCGCCACCATTTCCTTGCCTGCGCCATGCAGGAAAAGTGCATTGATAACTTCTTTTTTAGTGTCAATGTCGGTATTCGAGTTATAGATGTTCACCAGCGTGGGTGCACCCTCACCGCCGCCAAACACGCCCAGGTTTCTTATGGCATGCCGACGGACAGCAGGGTCCTTTTCTGTGGTGGCCGCTTCATTCAAGCCCTGTGCATCGCCTGCCATTCCCATGGCCTGGAGCAGCCCTTCTTTGGCTTCAGCGTCGGTGGCTTCCTTGTAAAGCTGTCTTAGTTCCTGCCGGCCCCCAAGCATGCCAAGATAGCGGATCGCCTCTTTGCGCAGCTCAGGATTCTTCTCCGTTCGGGCTACTGCAAGTACGTCGTCTTTATCACCGCCCATGAGCCATGCCTGAAAGACAGTTTTCTTGACGCTTATGTCCGGCGAAGAGTTATAAATTTCCTTCAGCACCGCGCGATTGCGGCCATTGCCATTCATCCCCATATAGCGGATGGCGCGCTTCTGCAAGTCTGGCTGGTTATTCGCCTTGGCCAGTGAGAGCAGAATCTGCTGTGCCTTTTCCGATCCACTTTGCGAGAGCACGAAGAGCGCCTTGTCCTTCAGCTTGGGGGAATAATTTCCAGTGATGACTTTGTCGAGCAGCGGGACGGCCTTCTCAGGATCGGAATTCATCAAGCTCTGTAAGGCAAGGAGCTTGAGCTCTTCATCGGAGATGTTCTCAGGATTCCCGCCACCACGAATTTCCTGCTCCAGCGCGCCGGCGTCACGCAGCCACGTGCTTTTGGGGAAGTTTTTACGCAGCTCGCCGATTTCGGTCAGTGCCTGCGCTTTGTTGCCAGCTTTATTCAGTGCATAAGCCTTCCAATACATGGCGCCATCGGGTTTGCGGCCGCGCATCCCGATGACCTGATCAAAGTCCTTAATCGCAGTGTCATACTCGCCTTCGTCCAACGCATCTTTGGCAGAGTTATACACGTCCTCTTCATGCACATTAGCTGCGGTTTGTGAATTTACCAGGGAAGCCGAAGGGACATCCTGAGCGGCAATGCGGCCGGAAATCCCCAGAAACATCGGGAAATTTAAAAATAAAGCAGTAAAAAATAATTTGCGATTCATATAGGTTATAGCCTCTGATTAACGCTGCCGGAGATCGGCTCCGGCCTGCGCACTTTTGAATTCACTTCAGAACCAATCACTCGGACCTTGAACAGAAGACCTTCAGACTGGATGGTGTGACGCACTTGCTGCAACTCTCCTGGTGAGACTTCAGCAGGGCCGTTGGCAATTTCCGCCAGCACGCGCCCCAACTGGTCCAGCAATCGCGCAACCTGAGGATCGTCATTTTGCTGCGCGCTTACCCGGTACAGATGGTTGTCATCCAGCAGTTCGCGCGCCTCAGCCTGTTCGCTGGAAAGATTGATGGGACCTTTACTGTCAGAGTTCATGATCTCTACAAGGAGCATCTGCGATCTCTCAAGATGGTCACCCACGGCCACCAGAACCACACGCTGTGGATTTACCTGAGCAGGCGGCTGCTGCGCAACCTGATGCACCGGACGAGGCCAGAAGCGTCCGGCCAGAAACGCCGCAGCCAGCAACAATGCCATTACTCCAGCGAATGCCCATTTCTGTTGCGGTCTGAAAAGTTTTCGAAAAAATCCGCCTTTTTCGGGCAGTTGGTCGCGCAGCCTGAGCCATGTTTTCTCTTCAAAGCTTTGCAGTGGCTCTGGGACATCCAGCGGTTCAATCTGCTTGAGCATCGCCTGCACGCGAGAAAATTCAGAGCGGCAGTCAGCACAGACAAAGAGATGGCTTTCGATTTCGTCCGATGGCACTTCAACGTCGCCGTAATAATGCAGTACGATTTGTTCTTCAGTTAAATGGTTCATTTCACTGCACTCCCACCCCACCGCACAGAACGCGCTGGGGAACCCGGCCCCGCAAATGGCTCAAGTTGCTGCCGGAGTTTCTGGACCGCGCGAAACACACTGTTTTTAGCGGCACTGGCTTTCAGGTTCAGCGTCTGGCTGATCTCTTCAATGGAACGCCCTTCCATGTGCCGCATGGTAAAGGCCACGCGCTCCGCCGGTGTAAGCAGGCCCAGGGCGCCAGCGATCTTGCGCTTCATTTCGTCGCTGAGAAGCAGGCGCTCCGGCCCGGGTTCGGCAGTGGGCAACTGCACCTGATTGCCTTCTCTGGCATCTGGCTGATCAACGATCTGGAATGTATCTTTAGTTTGCATGTGCGTCTTTCTCGCGTTCAGGAAGTCAAGCGTGCGATTGACGGCGATCCGGTAAAGCCAGGTACTGAAGTTGGCGCGAAGCTCAAAACGTTCCAGGCTCTTATAGGCCCGCAGAAAAGTTTCCTGCACCAGTTCTTCCGTATCCTGCTGGTTTCCCGTCATGCGGTAAATCACACGAAAGATGCTGCGGGAATGGCGCTGGACCAGCACGCGAAAAGCGTCCCTGTCACCGGCCAGGACCTGCGCCACTACGGCTGCATCAGTAACTTCCATTCGATTAACTTAGACTGGAAATGAGGGAAGCGGTTAGGTTTTCTGTAATCCCGAGCGGAGTGAGGGAACCCTATGGCCGCGATACTGCTAGGTTTGATAGTTGCGTTATCGGGACTATGGAAAAACGGCAGCCGCCACCCTTAGCACCGTGCTCTCATCAAAATGTTTTCCAAGCACCTGCAAGCCGATGGGCAAGCCTGATTTTGTTTGGCCGCAGGGAGCGCTAATGCCGGGAATACCGGCCAGGTCGGCAGTGACTGTATAGATATCGGCGAGATACATTGCCAGCGGGTCGTCCGACTTCTCGCCGATTTTGAATGCTGGAGTCGGGGCGGTTGGAGTTACGATGGCATCCACTCTGGCAAAGGCTTGCTGAAAATCGCGCGTCAGGAGAGTACGGACGCGCTGGGCTTTCAGATAATAAGCGTCATAGTAGCCTGAGCTGAGCGCATAAGTGCCCAGCATGATGCGGCGCTTCACTTCAGGGCCGAAACTCTCGTCGCGGCTTTTACGATACATATCAGAAAGCGTGCGTGCACTCTTTGCGCGATAGCCATAACGTACGCCGTCAAAGCGCGCCAGATTGGCTGATGCTTCCGCCGTGGCAATTACATAGTAGGTGGGGATGGCATACGCCGTGTGAGGCAGAGAAATTGGAATGATTTCGCAGCCAGCATCGCGGAGTTTTGCAATCCCAGCCTCCACAGATACGCGCACTTCACTATCGAGCCCCTGGCCGAAATATTCTTTTGGCACACCGACCTTGAGGCCGCCCACGGGTACAGAAAGGTCGGCTTCATAGTCGGGGACTGGCAGATTGGCGGAGGTTGAGTCCATGGGATCATGGCCGCCAATCACACGGAGCAAAATGGCCGCGTCTTTTACGGTTTTGGTCAGTGGGCCAATGTGATCAAGCGAAGAAGCAAAAGCAATTAGCCCGTAGCGGGACACGCGACCATACGTTGGCATGAGGCCGACCACGCCGCAGAACGATGCAGGCTGGCGGATTGAGCCTCCGGTATCAGATCCCAGAGTGGCAACGGCTGTGCCCGCCGCAACTGCAGCGGCAGACCCTCCACTGGAACCTCCGGGGACGCGCGACTTTTCACGAGGATTGCGCACTGGACCATAAGCGGAATTCTCATTCGACGAGCCCATGGCGAACTCATCACAATTCATTTTTCCCAGAATGATCGCACCCGCTGCTTCCAGTCTTGCGACGGCGGTGCAATCGTATGGCGGAATAAAATTCTCCAGGACCTTGGATCCTGCCGTAGTCCGCAAACCTTTGGTGACCATCACATCTTTGACCCCGATGGGCACGCCCGCCAGAGGCGGAAGCGGCGAACCTTGCTTGACCAACTTATCAATGTGGCCGGCCTGCGTGAATGCGCGCTCTTCAGAGAGCGTGAGATAGGCATGAATTTCCGGGTCTTCTGCTTTGATCTTTTTATAGAAATCTTCCATCAGGTCCGTGGCGCTAAAGCTACGATCTGCAATAGCGGATCGAGTGGATTCGACAGTGAGGGAGCTAAGATCCATGTTTATGGAAGCTGCTATCTCTCAATCACCCTGGGCACTTTAAAGAAATCGCCATCAGTTTCAGGCGCGTTCTTCAGTGCTTCAGTATGGAGCAAGCACGGACGCAGCTCATCATCGCGAAGAGAAGCGCGGCTTCCTTCAAGACTGGTTTCTAAAGCCGATATTTGGGCCATGGGCGGAACATTCGACGTGTCCAACTCGTTGAGGCGGTCAATATAATCGAGAATGGAATTCAGGTCTTTAAGCATGCGCTGGCGTTCCTGGTCAGTGAGTTCAAGGTTCGCCAGATTCGCGACGTAGGAGACATCTCGATCAGTGATCTTCATGTTTGCTTCACGAACCGGATCTCTTGTACTACGGGTCCCAGCAGTTGGGCGAAGCCGCGCAAATAACTGGGCAGGAAACTTATTAACTGTTCAATCCACGCTGCATCGGGAACCTCCACGGTCAGCCTGCCTTCGGTAAATCCGGCAGCCCTGGTACGCGCCGCTACTTCTTTCCCGCAGACCAGCGGCCAGGCCAGCACCGCGGAGTCCCCGGCCGGCTGGCTGCGCAGTATTTTGCGGGCAAGTTCTTGTAGGCCAGCGCTAGCAGACTCCATGAAATATTCTCCAACAAATCGTGATTCTAGCATTCATCAACGCGCGGCCGTTTAGACCACAAAGGGACCAGCGCTTTTACCCGCTGTTTGTAATCCATATAAACACTGCCAAACTGCTGCACCATGAAGGCCTCTTCCTGATGCAGCTTCAATGACCAGCCGAAAATGGCGAACGCCAGCCCGAGCAGTCCGCCCAACTCTCCATGAATCAGCGCCGTGCCCAGGAACCCCAGCAGAACACCAGAATAAATGGGATGACGAACAATGGCATACGGTCCGTTCTGGATTAATTGGTGGTCTTGCTTGATGGTGATGCGTCCGCTCCAGTTGCTGCCGATCCACAAGCGGGCCCAGATGGCAAACGCAATTCCTATAGCTGTGAGCGCAAGGCCTGTCCACGTCAACGCTGCTGATTGCTCCGGTATGAAACCCCGGTGAAGCCAATGAGGCCAGTGACGCTCCGGATCGCGCGCAAACAGAAGAAAGAAGGCCAGCACTTCAGGAATGAGATGCGTGACGCGCGAACCGGAAGATTGCCCGCGCTCCGTCCGTTTGGCGGTGATTGCGCCGATCAACCAAATAATTGCCAGCACCACCCAAAGATAATTGGTTATTTCGCTGGCTCTTTCAGAAGAAAGGCCCGCCTGAATCTGTAAACGGGTAATGAACGAGGATGCGATCACGCGCACAATAGATATTTTAAAGGATTCCGCTAGGATGCGTCGGGAAAAGGCATTCAACCAGATGACCAACCGATCTCAAATTTTTTGGGCTGAATTCTTGATAGCTCTTTGATTCCAACGACTTAGACCTCCTTCGGCACCAACCGTTTAATGCCGGACACAGCCACTGGGCTGCCATTTGCAGCCGTTCACAGAAACCCGCTTAATACTTGCAGGACCAGTAAGTAACATTAATAGTGAAATCAAATTATCCCGTTTTGTTTCTGTGTCATAGCTTGGAAGAGGGCGCCCGAAAGTGGCGCGAGGAGAGGCACAACTAATGCACAAGCCGGTAAAATATGTAGAGAAAGTCCTGACCTACGCAGCCAAAGGCACGTGGGCCGTTTTTGAAAAAGTGAACAGCATTAAACCCCGCCCTTCGTTCACGCCAAAATGGTCAGACAAGCCAATGTTGAAGTCGTGGGAAAAGACCAAGCCTCCGTTGGGATGGCCTCGCTCCACAGATTCTCTGTGCCCCAAGTGCGTTCCTGAAATCCGGCAGCAGATTGTAGACGGCAAATTGCCGCACGAAATCCTGCTCAATGAAAAAGCCGGCGAGATCAAAGCCACCATTGTTGAACGTGATGGCAAAATCCTGATGGTGAAAGATTGCCCGCTCCATGGCCACTTTGAAGATGTGATGGCGGTTGACGTGGATTTCTTCAAACATCTGGAAGAAGTTTTTCCCGGACGTGATATTCGCGCACACAACGACGAAAAACTACACAACCACGGCACCAGCACTGTAAAGCATGGCCGTGGCTCTGTTTTGACGATTGATCTGACCAATCGCTGCAATATGATGTGCGACCCCTGCTTCATGGACGCGAACCAGGTCGGCTTTGTGCACGAGCTAACTTGGGAAGAAATCAAGACCATGCTGGACAATGCGATCTCCATCAAGCCGCGCCGTCAGATGTCTGTACAGTTCTCCGGTGGCGAGCCCACCCTGTCTCCGTACTTCCTGGATGCGGTCCGTTATGCCCGGCAGGTTGGTTACAACTCAGTGCAGGCCGCGACCAACGGAATTGAATTTGCCAAGTCGCCTGAGTTCTGCCGCCAGGCCGCTGAAGCTGGCCTGCGCTATGCTTACCTGCAATTTGATGGCATTGGCAACGCCGCCAACTCGCATCGCCAGGTCGGTAACCTGTTTGATGTAAAACTTCGCGCGATCCATAACCTGCACGAAAATGGCGTGGACATTGTTCCGGTCACCACCATTATTAATGGAATCAACAATGAGCAGGTGGGACGCATTATTCAGTTCGCGCTCGACAATCCTAAGACCATCAGCTTCCTGAGCTTTCAGCCGGTTTCATTTACTGGCCGCGATGAAGAAATTACTGATGACCGGCGCCAGGCACAGCGCTATACGCTTAGCCATCTGGCGCACGACGTTAAAAATCAGACCGGCTTGGGTGAACCCAAGCGCGACTGGTTCCCGATTTCCTTTATGTCCACGTTCTCTGACTGGGCCGACCTGATTCATGGTCCCAGCGCGGATTGGGGACAGCTAAGCTGCGGTTGCCACCCCAACTGCGGCGTCGGTATGGCCGTAATGATAGACAAGGAAACCAAAGAAGCAGTTCCGGTTACGGCTTTCCTGAACGGCGACCGTATCGCGCAGGATGTTGCCAAAGTGAATGATGCGGGCCGTGGTCGCTTCCTTTCAGTAGCAGGAATGGCGCTGGCGCTGGCGCGCAATTACGACCCGTTCCAGGCGCCCAAACACTTCAAATTGATCGATCTGCTGCGTAAATTTGACAAGACTTTCGGCGCCACCAAGAAAGCTGATACCAAGTACGGAAAAGTGGATGGCGAACGCACCATTGAAGACATCAAGAAGCGCCGCACTGACCGCTGGAACTTCCTGTTCATTGCCGGAATGTGGTTCCAGGACCTGTATAACTATGATTTCCGGCGCACCGAGCAATGCATTATTCCATACGCCACGCAGGAAGGCGAGATCAGCTTCTGCGCCTATAACACCGGCGTGGGCTGGCGCAACATTATCGAGAAAATGCATATGACCGCTACGCTCACCAAGTGGTATGAAGAGCATGGCCGCCATGAGATTTTCGCCGGTGGTAAAGCCGTGGGGCTGAACCAGAGCTCGCACAAACTGAACCTGAATGAAGAGCACGTACATGCGGGCCGCAACACTACGCTTGACGAGCTTGGCATTGCCAAGACCGCCCGCGAAGAGAAGCTCCGCGCCCGCGACCAGAAGCTCAAAAAGTCCGCGGAAGATGCGCGCATGGAAGCGCTGTATCGCGAGCACATTCTGAAAGAACCCAAGCCGCAGCCACAGGGCGGATTTATTCCTCTTGGTTCCATCGCACCGGCTGCTCCAAAAGCGGAAGCGAAGCAGGAGAAGAAGAAGGAAGAAGTTTTCGGAGACTAACACGCAGGCACCACAAAGGACACGAAGGGCGCAAAGTTCAGCTTTGTGCCTTTTTTGTCATCTAGCTTCGATTTGTGAGTGAATCATGTACGGTTTTGCCAAGTCTAAAACCTATTATCCGCGTCCTTTGCGTTTCTTCGTGTCCTTTGTGGTAGTTCTTTCTATCCTCGGCTGCGCTGGTGAGCCCAAACATCCAACATGGAAGAACGCAACCGGGGCGGAACAGCACGAGCGTCTGCTGTGGAAGGCCATTCAGGGGAAGGACTGGGGCAACGTAGAGCGCCATTTGTCGCAAACATTTGTCGGTGTGACTTCAGATGGCCAGATGTTTGACCGTACAGGCTGGCTCCAGCATTGGAAGAGCACATCAGTCGGCGAGTTCTCATTGGGTGAAGTGCAGGTACAGCCGGAAGGCCCCGACATGAAATTGACCTACATCCTGCAATTTCAGAGTGCGGGGCAAGGCGTGGGAGCCGGTTTGCGGGTGGTTTCGGTATGGCAGCAACTGAAATCCGGCTGGATACTAACAGCTACTGCAATCACTCCTATCCAACGGAACTGAGTACAAAAGTACGGGAACTTTGGTTAATTTAGGCTTAAACAGTTTGTGGCCGTCCTAAAGTTCGGTCCGCCAGGGCCGATAGGTAGAGTAAGGGAGATTGGGCATTCCAATCCGTAAGGGATTTTCCTCCAGTAATTGCTGATCCATGACTCTAAACCCAGATTTCGGTCGAAGAACCATACAGTACCTGGGTAATCTTTATGCCCAAGCTGAAAAATGAGATGTTATATCCGAATTTATCCCCCACTGGATGGAACGGGGAGCAAGTCGGCGGCACCTATGTAGAAGATTGCAAAGCTTTTCCGCCGAGAAGGTTGGCCTTGTGAGAACCAGAGACTTAAATGGTGTAAAAGCCAGCAAAGGCTTTAGCCTGATCGAACTCCTTATAGTCGTGGCGATAATTTTAATCGTCGCAGCAATAGCGGTTCCTACCCTGCTCAACGCCGTCTCAAACATCCGTGTTCGTTCCGCAGCGGGAGAATTATCTGGGATTATGCAGGAGGCCAGAATCCTGGCGGCTAAGAAGAACACAGTCTATGACATAAAGTACACATCGATCGGCGGCATCAGGGCTGCTTATGTGGATGCCAATTTGAACGGCTCGTATGATGCCGGAGAGCCTGTCACAATGTTCAATGGAGTGACTCCGGCAAGCGGCCCGCCTTCCGGCAGCAGCGGCCAGCCAACCGCGTATGTGTTGACCGGGGATTCCAGCACCGGAACGCCTTTTGACAATCGAAACACTGTGGCGTTTAGTCCTAGAGGTTTGCCTTGCAATTACGATGCAAGCACGACTCCAGCCACATGCGCGACGCCAGCAGCCAGCTATTTTGTCTATTATCTCCAGGGTTCAAGGGCTTCTTCCTGGGCCGCAGTAGTGGTGACCAAAGGTGGCCGCACGCAAGTTGTTGTATGGAACGGTACGCAATGGAGCAACTGATGATCTGCAAAAGAACAGACTCAAGCCTCAGGCGAAATGAAACCGGAATGTCATTGGCAGAACTCATGGTAGCGATGTTCGTCCTCATTGTTGGAGTCCTGGGCGGAGTGACCCTGGTGATAACGGCAATAGGCGGTAATGGCCGGAACCGGCAGGCCAGCAATGCAACCGTGATTGCGCAAATGGTTACAGAGAAAATCATGAGCGTGCCGGCTAACACATCGCCCACAATCACGCTCACTGACTGTGCAGGCACCGCTAATAATATTAATACTGCGGGGTCAACTTCGGGTGCGGGCGCCACGCTGCTTAACGGAACGGTAGATTTTTCCAAGACGCTCGGGGGCACGGGCGCTCCACTGGGCTACTACATGTCTTTCACCGACTGCGGTACAAGCCAACGGCAAGCCACGTATGACATCCGTTGGAACATTCAAACCATTTCTCCTTATGTCAAGCTGATTACGGTTTCGGCAAAACTGAAGGGGGCAGCCAATGACCCAAAGGTCTTTGCATTACCAGTAACAATACGCTCCATGGCGGGACAGGGAACCTGATATGCAAAGATCACGGAAAATTCGCACGAACCAGGCCGGGGGGTTTTCTTTAATTGAACTCCTGGTCGTATTGCTCATTATAGGGGTCGTTTCCGGCGCCATCTACGCTCAAATGGCTGCGGTTCAGCAACGCGGACGGACTGAGCAGGTCAAGCTCGATTACATGCAGGAATCGCGGGATTTTGTCGACCAGTTCTTTCGCGATATCAACCAGATTGGTTATCCCAATTCGCGGATGGTCGATACCACGAGCGCATCGTGGGTGCCTGCCCTCAGCAGTCCGTTGACTAATGACAATCGCTTGGCCGTGGGCTTGGTTAAGGCAGATGCCCAGGAAATAAGGTTTGAAAGCGATATCGCCGGAACCGGCAAAGTTCAAACCGTTGTATACAGACTTAACGGCTCAGGCACCTGCGCGCTTTGTTTTCAACGCAGCCAGACGGATAAAGTGAGCGGGGATCCGCTGACGGGCCAGACTCAAAACTGGGGAACCGAGATTAATGATGTAGTTAATCCCACTATTTTTAGCTATTTCAAAGCTGACGGCACTCAAGTTACGGGCTTACCTGTTGACACAAGCACAAGCGCAGGTGCGCAGACCCTGGCATCAATTAAATCGATTCAGATCAATGTAAGAGTGCAGAACCCCGCCGTTAAAGACCCAAAAACAGGTCAGCCGATCGAAATGACTTTTGAAGGTGAAGTTTCAGTCAATAACTGTTCCATGGTGGCCAACGGGCAGCCGATGAGTTGCAAGTAGGGAGAAATTAGCTATGAACACGAGACATAGAAAATCCGAGCGTGGCATCGCGCTGGTGGTCGCGATGATGGCGATCATGCTGATCACAGCAGTGGGAGTTGGCATGATGTTTATGTCAAATTTGGAATCCAATATCAGCGCCAATTTCCGGGATGAACAGGTTGCCTTCTTTGCATCAAGGGCGGCCATTGAAGAAGTTCGTGACCGGCTGCGCCCCAGCGCCACAAATAGCCTTAGCGCCAGCCTGCCTTCGGCATTGCCGGGTTCAAGCAATGGAATTCTTTACGTGCTAAATCCTAGCGGGACCGAGACGGTCGCGCCATGGACTTCCACCAATGCGTATGCCGACACAGAGATCTGCAGTGAAGTTACCTGCACAAATGGCGCGCCCACCGGAAGCCCCTGGTATACATCTGTGTCAGCAAGCACTAGCTATGCTGCTTCGCCGACATTGACATGGAAATGGGTGCGTATTGCGGTTAAGACAAACAAGACTTCCCCAGGCAGGACTGTCGATGGCACGGCGACGAGCAACCGCGTTTGCTGGAATTCGACCTCCGAGGTTGTGACAGCGCTGGCGAACTGTGGAAGCAACACGCCTGTTTACGTAGCTACGGCATTAGCAATTACCCCAAGCGGTACCAGAAGGATGGTACAAGCTGAGGTGACACCTACCAGCCCAATGCCCGCCATGCCAGCCGCATTGGTCCTGGATGGAACCTGCAACCCTACTGATACCTCAGTCTGTTTTGGCACGCCACATTCCGTTAACTACGGCATCCACGGCCAGGACCAGTCGAATACCGCAAACTTAAAGCCTGCAATCGGTGTTCTCGATTCGGGTTCACAAACTATCGTCGACAACTCTTTATTCCGTCCGGCTAACTTCAATGGCGCAACCGGGAATCCGCCCGTGTTAGGTCCCTCGTCGGTACAGGTGATTCAGCCCTCGGACTTGGGAAACCTGAGCACGGTGCAAGGCGTTCAGGACCTTTCAGATGCGCTGCAGGCAGCGGCAGGGTGCAATGCCAGCCCATCTCCTGCAGGCTGCGGCGGTGTGGCGGTCAATATGTCACCCAGTTCGAACCCGCCGGTCACGTTCATCAATGGCGATTGGAGCAATTGCAATGGCACCGGAATTCTGGTTGTGACCGGTACTCTCAGTTGCGCGGGAAACACCAGCTACAACGGCCTGATTTTTGTGATCGGACAAGGCCACCTGGTAGGCAGTGGCGGAGGCAATGGTAGCTTTACCGGGGGAATTTTTCTCGCTAAAACTAAGGACAGCGCCGGACACCAGCTCTCGTCATTAGGAGAAGCAATTTACGACTGGAGCGGCGGCGGAGGCAACGGGCTCACATATGATGGCAGCTGGTTCGCGAAGCTCGCGGGACTTTTCGGTTACAAGGTGTTAGCTTTTCACGAAGTGATGAATTGAGGTCAGTAGAGGTATGAGCTTGTTTAGTTCACTGGCGCCAGAAGGATTGTTGATCACTATAATTTCGCTCATTGGTGTGATCGTAATCACTGCCAGGAAGGCGCGGATTTTTGCGGGTTACAGAGAAATCGCCAGGGACGTAAGAGAGATTGCTGCTGACCTCCGCTCCCAAATCTCCCGTGATGGCGCGGATCTTGTTGTTTCCGGAACTCGCGGTAATGTCCCCAGTATGCTCCGCTTTTCCCATTCAGGAACTTCGCCCGCAGTTAACGTTCTCTGTCATGCTCCTGTAAACTTCCCTCTTTTACTTGTTCCCAAGGAGAGACCTGTTTCGGGAGAAGGTGTTTCTGTTCGAACCAATACCCGGCTTGACAACAGTTTTGCTTGTTACACCAGCAACCCTGTTCAGGCCAGGATCTTTCTCAGTTTACCGGCGGTACAGGCCCAATTGGAAAAGCTGTGCTGCTCGTCCAACACCCTTCTCAGATTTTCTGAGGGAAAGATTGAAGTCAGCGAACTCACGTTTCCGTTCAATCTGGCGCGTCATATCCTAAACCATCTTGATTCTATTGCAATTGTTACGGCGGAATGCAGAAAGATGCCAAATGCCGGACAGGTAAAAGTTAACCCTGTTCCCCGGCAGAAACGATCATGGGCTCTTCAAATCGCCGTTGCGGCTGGCGTACTGGCCAGCGTTGGCATCACACTCTCTTCAAACAGGAAAGTTGAAGGAGCGGGGCACCAGCCCGTCGAAGAAATTGCCGCAGTTGATTCCAGAGTCATTCCTGACGTGAAAAACTGGCGTCCCGTCCGCGATGAAGAGCTGAACCTTTCATTCATCAACTGGATCGATCCAGCAGGAACTAGCGGCCATTCCAGACTTTTATTGGATGCGGCGGGGCAGAATGAATTTAATGATCCCGCTTATCTGCTGGCCACGGACAAAATCCAGAATACCAAACGGGTTGTGTGGATTGTTGATGGACATATTGTTTACGATAACGTTGGAGCATTGATTGGCATAGCGAGAGTCTCACGGGATGAGATGCAGCATGTGCGCTGGTCAGAGGCTGGAAGTCCGCAGGAAACGCCAGATGGCGACGGGTTATTGGTACTCCGTGAATACGACAGTCCGACTGGAACCTCAATTTTCTTTGTACATAACGGCAATCTATATTCCGGCATACCCGCAGATTATCGCAGCATTTCCTTGAACTGAGTCCTGCATCTTAACGCGCTGAATAGTCGGCTGAGGTACACTAATCTCCACTCGGGAAGCTACAATCCGTTCTTATGACCACACGGTCATTCATCGATTCCCTAGGCGCTGCTCAGTTCCGTCAGCTTCTTCTGCGCTGGTACCGCAAGCATCAGCGCAAACTGCCATGGCGCGGTGAAACCGACCCTTATCGAATTCTGGTTTCAGAGATCATGTTGCAGCAGACCAGAGTGGCCGTTGTGGAGGACCGCTACAAAAAGTTTGTGGCCCGATTTCCCAGCGTAAAAGCGCTGGCCCGCGCGAAAGAGCAAACGGTGCTGGCTGCCTGGAGCGGACTGGGATATTACCGCCGCGCCCGCAATCTCCACGCCGCTGCAAAGCTGATCGTTAAAGACCGTGAATTTCCTCGCACTGCCGAAGCACTCCGGGAGCTTCCAGGCATAGGCCGCTACACTGCCAATGCCGTTGCCAGCATCGCTTTCGGCGAGGCGGTGCCTGTAGTGGATGGCAACGTCAAACGCGTGTTGCAGCGTCTTACTGGGCGATCACTGAGTGAAGAGCAACACTGGCAGATGGCCGGCGAGCTTCTTGCTGTGAAGTCACCCGGTGATTTCAATCAGGTCATGATGGAACTGGGAGCAATGGTCTGCCTACCCGCTACTCCTTTATGTGAGGTGTGCCCCATCATAAAGCTATGCGCGTCCCGCGGAGCTCACGCTCAGCCCAAACGCGCCACTCGAAAAAAAGCAGTCCTGAAATATTCGTTATGTCTCAGGGACGGAAGCGTGTTGCTTCAGCAACGGGCTCAAACCAGTTCACTTATGCCTGGCATGTGGGAGCTGCCAATCTTAAGCGGGTCGCAAAACGGAGATCGTCATACTTCCGTACCACTGATGAAGCTGAAACACTCAATCACCATCACTGACTATTCAGTTTTGGTCTTTGCCGGCAAGAGCGGCCCAGGGCAATGGGTTCCGCTGCGAAATACCGGGCGAGTGGCCCTCACCGGCCTTACACGAAAAATTCTGGGCAAACTAAAAGAAATCGATGCATGAAACCGCGTCCTAAATTCTTTCCAAGCAGGCTTGGAATAACTGTAACAATCCTGATCGCTGTGTGTGCCTCCATCTCCTCTCCCCTCGGCGCTGACGTTCCTGATAATACGGCCATTTCCCACGATTGCTCAGCGGACTCAGATAGCATTCCTGCAGGCATGAACCGGGTTTACATTGCTCTTCGCAATGGTCTGGATGGCAGCGGCAAGTCTATGACCGATGCACGCGACGGAAGCACGGCCCAGGCATTCGATACCATTCTGCGCTGTTACAGTGAAGGCTGTACCACGGCACAGAACGCAGGCAAGGCAGTTGCCAAAACGGAAAACCTGATCGTCTGCCTGGGGCCGGGAACGTTTTCTACGTTCGGCTCTTATGATTTTATGATCGATATTCCGCACGCCGCTCCAAAAGGTTTCACCATCGGCAAAGGATGGAAGATCCACGGCAGCGGCAAGGATGTTACAACGGTGAAGTTGAGCGACTACTTGCCGATCACTGATCTCAAAAATCTGCAGAATATGCCGGTAGGTACGGGCGTCAATCTGGTTTTTGGCACCAATTCAGACCAGGCATCAGGAATCGAGATATCTGATCTTACGATTGATGGCAGCTATCCTGAGTTGAAGTCACGCTCACGCGCGAAGGGTTTAAGGGCACTCACGCTGGACGCAATTCATTTGCGCTCTGACATGGGTGGCCACTGGATTCATGATGTTGCTGTGATCAACGCAGCGGCGGAGATTGGGGCGATCAGTAGCCGGTGGGAGGCTTTCCCCATATGGATTGTGTCGGTGAACAAGTCAAAGCCTGACCAAAACCGGGGCAACATCATTGAGAGAGTCACTATGTCGCGGTCCTTTGACCTTGCGTGCACAGCGATTGCAGTGGCCAATGCCACGGCTGAAGTCAGGAACAATCTAGTGGATGGTTACCAGATCGGCTACGGTGGCTGGGACCTTCACGGAACAGTTTTTCATGACAATATCGCCATCAACACTGAGTACGGTTTCAACATAGACAGCCTGGTGAATCGCGGTGTAAGGATCGAGCGGAACCAGATTATTCATCCGCGGAAGTATGGCTTTGTGGTTGGCGGAGCAGGGACATACGCAGATTTTAAATTTCTCAACAACACAGTGCATATAGATAGATCGGGAGCAGCCGGATTTATATTCATCGGGAATGTCACCGGCGCGGCAATCGTAGGTAATAAAATTGTGCCTGATACCCCTTCGGCGGCGAGGGCCACCGCTATAAAAAACTATTCTGCCGGCAGAGAGGCCGGACCCAACCGCGACAATATTTACCAGTCCAACCAGATCGGCGCAGGCATGGCAATCGTGTTTCAGAAACCTTCAGAGAAATCACAGAACTGCTTTTTCGATAACCGTGATGAACATGGGAGCCCGCTAAAAAATTTGCCAGATAATCACAATGGGCCGTGCATTCCTCAGGTTGGGCAATAGACACTCACTGGTAAGAATGGTCGATTTTCCACAATCCGCTGAGTTATCTACAATAGGAGTATTAGCTGGAGGCGACCCGATGCCTGCATTGGAAGCCGGTGTACAAGCGCCGGAAATTGAACTGCAATATCTCGACGGCCGGAAATTTTCGCTCAAAGAAGAGCGCAAGAAAGGGCCCGTGGTAGCAGTGTTTTACAAGGTGAGCTGTCCGGTGTGCCAGATGGCGCTGCCATTTTTTGAACGTATCTTCAGGGCGTATGCCAAGGAAGGTAAGGCGACATTTGTTGGCGTCTCCCAAGACAATGCTGCCGATACAAAAACGTTCAACCGCCAGTTTGGAATAACATTTCCGGTATTGCTTGATCCTGTTGGAAAGTATCCGGTTTCAAACGCTTATAAGCTGACCAATGTGCCAACTACTTTTTTGATTTCTCCGGAAGGCGAGATTGAGTTTTCGACGGTGAGCTGGTCCAAGGCGGACGTGAATCAGTTGAACCGTCGGCTTGCCGCGCTCAGCGGTGTTGCGGCGGCGCAAATTTTTCAGCCGGGCGAAAATGTATCTGAATTCAAGCCGGGTTGAGAATCGAAAAATTAGTCCGCGGTCGCGGACTAGAGCACGGAATAGCCAGCGCTTTAAATATCCAATTCAAGAGGAACAATGAAAAAGCTCAGCATAATTCTGTTCATCGCTCTTACTTCGTTCGTTGCGGCCCAGGACCATGCGAACCTTCCTGCAAGCGCGCAAAAGGCGATGAATTCCATTGACGCGGAGAAGATCCGGGCAACGGTGAAATATCTTTCCGCAGATGCCCTGCAAGGACGCGGCACTGGTCAAAAGGGCGGCGACATGGCCGCTGACTGGATCGGCGCTCAATTCAAGAGCTATGGGCTTTTGCCTGCCGGCGATTCGGGAACCTACTTTCAGCAGGTCAATTTCTACGGCGTGACTACAGATTCCAAACAGACCCAGTTCGCGTTTGTCCCCAAATCCGGCCCGGAGATCGCGCTCAAGTTCGCCGATGATTATGTGGCGAACGACCAGACACATTCGCAAAAGTCTGAGATTGATGCCCCAATTATTTTTGTGGGCTACGGAATCAGCGCTCCCGAATATAAATGGGATGACTATAAAGGCGTGGACGTAAAGGGCAAGATGCTGCTCATGCTGGTGAATGAGCCGTCTTCCGACGATCCTAATTTTTTTAAAGGCAAGGCCCTTACCTACTACGGCCGTTGGACCTATAAATATGAAGAAGCCGCGAGGCGGGGTGCCGCAGGCGTGGTCCTGATACACAAGACCGACATGGCCAGCTACGGCTGGGAAGTGGTGCGTAATTCCTGGGGTGGCGAATCATCACTGTTGCAGGATGACAAAGACCCCAAGCTGAAATCCGCAGGCTGGATTCAACTGGAAGTCGCACGCAAACTGGCCCGGGCTGCCGGCATGGATCTGGACAAAATGCTAAGCGATGCAAACTCGCCAAGCTTTAAGCCGGTGGAACTGCCGGTGAGGGTGAAGGAAACCATCGTAAGCCATGTGCGCGAGTTCACTTCACGAAATGTCATAGGAAAAGTGAATGGGTCTGATGCTCATGCCGCACAGCAGGCAATTTTATATACCGCGCACTATGACCATCTGGGAATTCATCCGGATGAACCCGGCGACAACATCTATAACGGTGCTCAAGACAACGCAACCGGTTGCGGTATCCTGCTGGAACTTGCCCGAGCATTCGCTACTGCCGCCCAGAAACCAAAGCGAACAGTCATTTTTGCTGCTGTCACCGCAGAAGAGCAGGGATTGCTGGGATCAAAATACCTGGGCGAGCATCCGCCGGTGCCCGCGCAAAATATCTCGCTGGACCTGAATTATGACGACATTCAGCCGTTGGGTGAGCCGCAACAGCTTGTTGTTTCCGGAGCGGAACGCACCAGCGTGTATCCCCTGGTTGAGAAAGTGGCCAAGTCTTTTTCAATGACGATCCAGCCCGACAATCACCCCGAGGCAGGCCATTACTACCGCTCTGACCATTTCAGCTTGGCGCGGGTTGGCGTACCTGCTTTCAGCGTGAATGAAGGTGCGCTTTTTAAAGGACATGATCTGGCCTGGGGTGAAGCAAAGCAGAAGGATTACGTGGAACACCACTACCACCAGCCGTCGGATGAATACCGGCCGGACATGGATTTTAGGGCTGATGCGAAGTTGGCTAAGTTCGGACTGGCATTGGGATGGGAAGTGGCCAATCAGGCGGAGCTTGCGGGCTGGCAGCCGGGCGATGAATTTGAGAAGGCCCGAAAAGGCAGTCAATAGGCGAACAGTACTGCAAACAAGGTCTTGGCGTGGCCGTGAAGGTGCCAATAGTAACGTTAGGGTAAGCCGAAAACTGGGATACAATCCAGCTTCCCCCTCCACAGCCGGCCGAAATGTCGTTTTCGTTTCTTCAACGCGGAAGTCTGCCTGAATACGCGCGCCAACTCGTTCTGGCCAGCGATGAACCGTCACTTGTTTTGGAAGGCCTGCTCACCGGCATTGACAACCTTCGCCATGATGTTTATCTCAGCCCCAAATTCAGCGAGGTCGCGCGCCAGCACATTTTTAGGCTTGTGGCTAAGCACGGTAATGTAGAAGAACTGGCGGCCGAGGAGCGTATTGGAGGGCAAATTCCAGCCCGCTCGCAACGCCCTGCTCCCAATCGACCTTTTGATCCGGCAGAATTCAAGCGCCTTCTCACAGAACTTCACATCGTGTCTTTGAATCGAGCCAAGACGGAAGGCAGCATTTCTCTTGATCTGCTCTTCCGCCTGGCGATACTCAAATTTCAGCGAACCGAGCTGCTCAACCAATACGCCAAGGTGCTGGAGCGCTGCCGCGCGCGGGTAAAATTTCACGAAGCACCGCGACAGTCCGGCAACAATCGCACGCTGGAGATGCGTGAGCGCCTGGCCGGCTTCCAGATCAACAAGAAGACGGTGCTGCGCCGCGCTGGACAGGACTTGTTCGTTCTTCTGCGTGAAGCGGAAAAGGAGACGCTGGGAAGAACCCGTCGCTCATTATTCGGAGATGCCGAAGCAGCGACCTATGAACTTTTTCTGAACCGGCTGGTGTTCAGTGAAGACGGCCAGGACAATCTTCTTAATGCCGAGCATTATGTAATGCTGGGCAATTATGATCGCGATAGGGACCGCTTTCACACCATGCGGGAGATTGCGTCGCAATATCTAAAGTCGCTGGGAGTAGTTTCTGAGGCGGATGATGCCCGGGTGGATGGCTTCCTGAATGTGCCCGAAAATGCGCATGAAATCATGGCCGCCGGCGTGCCCGATGACATGAATCCCAAGAGCAAGGCCCAGAAGGCGCTGCTGAATGCATGGACGGAGCTGCTGGAGCGGGAGAACGTGATCAGCAGCGTGATCGCTTCTTATGAAACGGTGCCGCTGCTGGCGCAATATTCGCCGCCAATCAATCCGCAGCAAATCAAAAATGCGCTTATCTCGCGCGAGGAACGCAAACGTGTGGAGACGCTGCTGGAAGAGCACGGAAAAATTCTGCCGGACGGGCTGCATGCCGCAGTGCGAAAAGTGGAAGGCTGCAAGCCTGCTGAGCGCGCGAAATATGCCGGCCGGTTCTTTGCCGACTTCACCCGTTATCATCGCGACCTGCGCCGCATGGAAGTAGTAGTCGCAGCAATGGAAAGCGTCAACGTGTTGGGCAATGAGCGCTTCCGGGAGCTTTCAGCCGTCAACAATACGCTCTACGAATTTTTATTGTCTGAAGAACAGAAGCCGGCGGAAGAAAAGGTGATTCATCACGTTGTTCTCAAAGCGGACATCCGGGAATCGACCACGCTCACACGCACGCTGCTGGAAAAAGGCCTGAATCCAGCTTCTTATTTCAGCCTGAATTTTTATGATCCCATCAACAAGCTGCTGCCTAAATACGACGCGAAGAAAGTTTTTATTGAAGGCGACGCGCTGATTCTGTCCCTGTTTGAGCATGAAGGAGAGCCTGCTCTTGGGGTGGCCCAGACATGCGTGCTGGCGAAGGAAATTATTCAGGTGGTGACTGCCTATAATGAGCGTTCGCTGGCTGCCGGGCTGCCGAGCCTGGAGTTGGGAATTGGAATTTCCTACCAGGATTCCGCGCCCATGTACCTGATGGATGGCAGCAAAAAAATCATGATTTCCAAGGCATTGAATGAAAGCGACCGGCTTTCTTCATGCAGTAAGGGCATGCGCCGGCTGCTGAAAGACCGCGAGCTGCTGTTCAATGTTTTTTCTTTCAAGTCGGTGGAAGACGAAAACACGGGCGGAAATCCGGACGAATTTTTGCTTCGCTACAACATCGGCGGCATTCACATTAATGAAGCCGCTTTCCAGAAGCTTAGCGGAGAGATATCCCTACAGGCCTATGATCTGAAAGTCCCAATGATCTGGCAGAAGTCAACGGTGCGGGTTTATGCAGGCGTTGTGCCGGTTGGCCAGGGATCATTTCACCAGATCATTTTGCGCGAAGGCTGCATTGCTCACGTGGATGCCCGTGATTTTTCCTTCAAGAATTTTACAGACCGCTACTATTACGAAGTCTGCACCAATCCCAAGATTTATCAGGCCATTGAGAGTGTTTCAAACCTGGTGGCAGCGCGGTAGTCAGAATGTGCTGCGCGGAACTTTAAAAGGAACTCGAACCACTGCTTCCACATCCACCGGCGTGCCATCTTTCGTTCCGGGACGAAATCGCCACTGAATCAGCGCCTTGCGCGCATTCTCGTCCAGGCGCTCATCAAAGCCTTCAAGCACCCGGACTTCACCCACACTACCGTCAGCATGGATAACGGCATAAAGAACCACAGTTCCTTCCACGCGGTCCTGCATCAGGTCTTGCGGATATGCGGGATCAACTTTCCGGATGGCTTCCGGTGCGCTCAGGTCAGATCCGCCATGGCCGGTGGCGTTGAGCTCCGCAAAACGGATATTCCAGCTTCCCGTAGAGGAGGACAAGTTAGGCATGCTCAGCCGCATGGAATAATGCCTGCGCGTGCCAAAGATTCTTGTATCGACGCTGTCATGCGGCAGGTCAGTACGGTCTGGCGTGAGTGGACGCGCAGCAGGTGGAGCGGCGGATGCAACCACTCTATTGCTAGTAACTTTGGCCGGCGGAGCTGAGACGTAAATGTTGGATGGAGTTTCAGCGCTTGTATGAGTTGTGCCACGGCTGGCGCCTTCTTTAACTTCCGGGCGGGCCGTTGCGTTGGTATGCCCTGAGGGGCTCGCGGCAAATTCTCCCGAGCGGTTACCTTCCGGGACGGTTACAGGTTCGCTGGGCGCTGTTGGTTGAGCGTTTAGCACCAACATCTCTCCCAAAGCCTTTTCATGTGCGGCGCTCCCGTTTGCGATAGGCGGCGCGGGCGGCACAACTATGGCGTTCTGAGAAGGTAACCCGATATTGCCGAGATTCCTGTTCGTGGATGCGGGAGCAGGCGGAGCTACCTGCGGCGCGGCAACTGGAAGCGAAAAAGATTGAAGTGCGTGATTCGTAGCTGCTTCCGGCGCAGGCGCGGCAACTGCCGGCGGAGTTTGCGCGGGAAGCTGGAGAGCGTTGGGCCTGCGGGCGGTGAGATCAGGAGCAGGAGGCACTACGATGGCCCCCTCAAGGGGCAAAGAAGAGATTACGCGACGGCTGGCTGGAACTGCCGCAGGCGCTGCTACTTCTGGCCGCGCAGCCGGAGGAAAAACCAGCGGATGAAGACTGCTTTGCAAAACAGGTTGTGGTGGCGGCGCAATCTGAGGAACGTTGACCGGCAGGACTTGCATGGGATGATTCACCGCCACGGGCGCTCCCGGAACCGAAGTTGACTTAATCAGGTTGGGCAGCGACAAATCCTGCTTCAAAACAAATGAGCTCGGCTGCACAATGTTTTGCCTGGTGCTGATGTGGTTCTCATTCGTGACCACAATTTCCTGCGGCGCAAGCTCCGGATCGGCCTTCTGCGGGCGCGCGCGCCTTGGCGGCTGAGGCTTGCTGTTCACAGGTGGAAGGTATTCAGAAACTTCATAATGCAGCACGGACTGATTTGGTGGCGCTTGCGGCAATACCTGCGGCTGGTTCAGCCATGCCAGATTTATCGCATAAACCGCAGTGATTGCCAGCGCATGCCCAAGAAAGGAACGGCGCACTGGCTTCCAGGCCACAGGTCGATGAACCAGAGCGTCCGCCCAGTATTCAGCGGGCTGGGCGCTGATCCAGACGGCAGGTGGGGCGGCGCGGAAAAGGTCGGCAATATTGCGGACGAAGACATGCAGCCACGGTGCGGGCTCAATCAGGAACTGAAGGCCGCGTTCGGAAGCCGCGGATGCCTCGCTTGAAGCCGCTTTTTTCGTCGACTGCATTTAGCTTGACTTCCCGGTGATTACCACGATTATATCTGTATTACCACATGACCCAGCTTATGCTTTTGCGCCGAAAGACCATTGCTTTTCTAACCTTAGTCACAATCGCAACCGCCTGTTACGCGCAGGGTGGATTGGCCACACGCGGCCAAAACAAGGCAAGCCAGGACGATGCCGCCAATGCCACGGTTCCGCACGCAGCGGAAGACATCTCCGGCATGTACAGCTTTCTGAAAGAAGGAGAGTTTCTTCAGATCACACTGGAAAAGTCGGCGGTCACCGGATACATCTCCCGCATGGGCGATTCAGACAGCGACAACGGCGTGTTTCTGGACCAGTTTTTCGCCAAGGCTGACGTCCAGGGCCATGATGTCTCATTCACTACAAGAGCTCTGCACGGTGTGTGGTTTGAATTTAAAGGTAAGTTTGATCGCGGGCCGGGAAAGACCAAAGGCGATGACGCATACTACGTCCTTAAAGGCACGTTGAAAGAGATGACCACAGCAGGGGACAAGACTGTGACTGCGCGATCGCGCGATGTTGAGTTCAAACTGCTGGCGCAACCTGAATGACTCCGGTGAAACAGCTCCGGCAAAGAGCAAGAATCGAAAAACTAAAGTTGGATTGTCGCAGATAATGCTCGGGCAAAAAGTTACACCTGACTTTTCCACCTTCTTCCACAATCAATGCCTGTTATTCACAGGATAGCCACTGAAATCTTTTGGAATCTTGATCTGCCATATTGCCGCGCGACCTTCTGTTAATAGATATTTTCATTACTCAAGTGTGAATGTTCCGAGCGACAGTGCGGTCCCGTTCCAATGGAACCGACGGCACACTCAAGGGATGTGCTGGAATTTAATCTGCGTCGGCATGGCTGCTGGCTGCGGCCGTGCCTTATCTCAACTTGAAAAAGTTGAGCGTGAGAGAAATTCGCCGAACTGTCAGACGCGGCTCCGGCAACGGGCAGCGCAAGAACATCCACCCCGCTAGCCCGGTCTGTATGGCTGGTACAGGCCGGGTTTATTTCATGCTAAGATGGCGTTTCGCTGGGCTTTCTCCAGCAGAACGCCGTATTTATGTGTGCTGGAATGACTTTGAATGGCAACGACTGACCGTATTCTTGATCGCGGGATGCCCGCCAGCATAGATGCAGAGCGCGCGATCCTGGGCGCAATCCTGCTGGACAACTCCGCGTATCCGCAGGCCGCGGAGCATCTGCGCGCGGAAGATTTCTCGCTCGACTCGCACCGTCGCATTTACCTGCGCATGATGGAGCTGGCGGAAACCGGAAAGCCGGTCGACTTCGTCACGCTCACTGAACAACTGGGACAGCATAAGGAGATTGAGTCGGTCGGCGGCGTGGCCTACGTAACGTCGCTCACCGACGGCCTGCCGCGCGTCAAGAACATTGAGCAGTACGTAAAGATCGTAAAGGACAAGGCGCTGCTGCGTGGCCTGATTCATGCCGCCACCAGCGCCATCCAACAGGCATATGAGCAGGAAGCGCCTGCGGAAGAGATCATTGATTCAGCGGAGTCGGCGATCTTCAAGGTGGCGGAACAGCGCATTGGGCAGGGATTTCTGGGAATTCCGGAGATCGTAAAGCAATCGTTCGGGTCGATTGACAAGCTATATGAGCAGGGCCAGCGCATTACCGGCCTGGAAACACACTTTGAAGATCTGGATGGGATGACCAGCGGGCTGCAAAAGTCCGATCTGGTGATAATTGCGGCGCGCCCCTCGATGGGAAAAACGGCTTTTGCCATCAACATCGCGGAAAATTCCGCCGTGCGCGATAACAAAGTGGTTGGCGTGTTCTCGCTGGAAATGTCGCGCGAGTCATTGCTGCTGCGCCTGTTGTGCTCGCAGGCCATGGTGGATTCACACAAGCTGCGCACCGGCTTTTTGGGCCGCGATGATTATCAGAAACTTGTTACCGCACTGGCAGCGCTGGCGGAAGCGCCTATCTTCATTGATGACACGCCTGGGATTTCGATTTCTGAAATGCGCGCCAAGTGCCGCCGCTTGCAGCAGGCACAAGGCCGGCTGGATTTGATCATTGTCGATTACCTGCAACTCGTGGCGGGCACGCCCACGGGCGGGGGCAAGCGTTATGAGAACCGCACGCAGGAAGTGTCGGCGATTTCGCGCGGACTGAAAGGGCTGGCCAAGGAGATGCGCTGTCCGGTGATCGCGCTCTCGCAGCTCAGCCGCGCACCGGAAAGCCGGACGGGGAATAACCGTCCGCAACTGGCCGACCTGCGCGAATCAGGCGCGATTGAGCAGGACGCCGACGTGGTGGCCTTCATCTTCCGCGAAGAAGTTTACAAGCCTGACGACCCCGATCTTGAAGGCAAGGCGGAATTGATTATCGCCAAACAGCGCAACGGCCCAACCGGCGTGGTGAAGCTGGCGTTCATTAAGCGGTCAACACGGTTTGAGAATCTAGCGCATGAGAGCGGCGGCGGAGAGTATTGAACGACTCAATGCAGTGAACAGCGATCCACTCAAGTCCATCACGGCCCGTGCGCCGAGGCGTGTTCGCTTTTCGATCCCGGCGATTATTCGATTGTCAAAGAACGTCGTTACTACGCCCGCCTGAGCAGGCTTTCCATTTATTCATCCCAACTCGGTACGGGATTGCGATGAACCGATCCTACCCCTACTTGGGTATCCCACTGCATTCCAGGTCATCCCAGAACGGCGTAGGTTTCAGCGTGTTCTTCCGGTGCGATGACAGCCTGTATCGGCTTTCGCTCGCCGCTGTACCGCAAGCTCGCCTCGTAAGCCTCTCTTCCTTCTCGCGTGTCTGTTCTGTACATGTCCGGCGTGGGCTTCCACTCCACCGGACGAATCTCCACTTCCAATCCGCGCTCATCCGCGTCCATCCGCGGTAAACTCTTTTCCTCCTCCGTGGTAAAAGACCTTTGCTGTTGATGTTGATTTTGGTTTTCGCTGACTGCTGAGTGCTGAACCCTGAGTGCTGTTTCTTCATCCACCGTTTCTCGCACCATCTCTTCGTCCTTCGCCTGCCCAAATGTCGTCTGCCCCACGTTCGTCAGCGCCAATTGCATGGAATACAGCAGCAGCCCAGCCTTCTTCGTCGAAATCGTATCTTCAATCAGCGAC
Source organism: Candidatus Angelobacter sp. (assembly GCA_036488825.1). Classification (GTDB taxonomy): domain Bacteria; phylum Acidobacteriota; class Terriglobia; order Terriglobales; family Acidobacteriaceae; genus Angelobacter. The sequence goes on along the minus strand of DASXGZ010000009.1, from coordinate 46,806 downwards.
TTCTGTATTCGCATGATTCCAACCTGGATCGCGTTGGCGTCTTCCGGCGGCGGCAGTCTCAGCATTAGCTCCCGCGCTTCTGCCATCTGCATGTGGGCAAAACAGTAGATGTGGCGCTTCATCTGCGGGGACCGGCAACTCGTTCCGTCCTGCCTCACCCATTGGCAGCGCGGGGACATGTCCGCCAGCTTGAGCCGTTGTTTCAGCTTCTGGTAAAGCTTCTCCTCCCTGGCCGTGCCTTCCGTTATCTGCCGCTTCATCTCCGGATTCCGCTCCAGCAGCCTCGTCAGCTCTTCATATGTCTGCGCCAGCTTCAGCGCCAAAGCTTGTGCCTGATCCTGCACTTGCTCTTGCTGCTCAATTTCCTGCCGCTGATGGTCTTCATGTTCATTGGTTGTGAATGATTTACCGTTCAGCGTTCCGTTAGCCATGGTTTAGGTCCTTCTTTCCTGCCCTTTTTATCAGGCGCTAGACGCTGCTCAAATTCTAATTCGGCGCAATCGACCAACTTTAGTCAAATTTTGATGTACGAATCAATAGCGAAATTGGACAATGGCCATGTCTGATAAAATTTGCCGTTGTGAAATGATGTAAGCAGCAGAGCTGGAAAGATTTACAAGCACGCCATCGGCAGATCCCGAATCGGCTGAGTGCAACTCAACTGCTATTATCAGTCCTCGTGAAAATCGCCGCGATCTTGGACATGTACCGCAACTTTTTCCCATGCTTTTTTTGGCATTAGACTTTTGGGCTGTGCGATGTTTGGCCCCATCGGGATTCTCGGAGCGCGCCACTTTTTTCTCCTTCGGAGCAAAAATAGTGAAATTCATGTCCCAACGGGGTGGAGCAGGCCTTCAGGCCTGCGGTAAAGCTGATAAAGAACCCCGGCTTTAGCCGCTGAGGTACCGGATCCCCGCTGCCCGAAAGGAAAGATGCCGACTATAGGGATCTCCTCCGCCGTCCTTTGCTAGCAAAGGACGGCGGTATGGTTGGGAAAAGAAAAGCAGGAGGAAGGATGGCCATGCGCCGAACGACCACTAAAGGTCAGGCCTTCCGTCCCGTCGATGTGTTGGTTTCCCCAGTCATTATTCCATCCCTGTAGAGCAGTATCTGCCCGAATGGTGCCCGTCCGGCAGGATAGGAATAATGCGGCATTCCAAATTTGATCCGCTGACTACGTGAGAAGGCAAGCAAGGCACTCGCGGCAGTTATATACGTAAACAAATGTTGCATGGGAGCAGAACCGATGATCTTGCCGCTGTGAGCGACGCCGTTTCTAAAACGGTAAAGCTCCCTCACGGAGCCAACCCAATCAGGTGGAAAACCAGGTTGCATGAATTGCTCGGCCGCACCTAGGCCGAGTTTCTGGGGCCATTCGCACAACTTGGGAACAAATTTCGGTTGCTGCTTCAAGAACTTCTTTTTTGCCGAGGTGACTGGCAACATCTTCGCGGCTGTAGTAAGCAGATCAGTTATTTCAACTTCAGCAGCAACACCCAATTCCAACACAGTCTTTATTTCGTCTCCGCCAAACGCACTCACCATAGCGTCACAAAAGAGCGCTTCTGAGACGGGAGGGTCAATTTTGGATGTAATTTCCGTTTCAATGCTTTTCCATAGCTCGATATCCATCGGCAGAACAATCAGATTTCGACCGTAGCCGACTACGTTCTTCTGCGAAATGGTGTTTGACTGTTGCGTCAATACTGAGGCGTGCATCGTAGCAGAGAAGCCCGCTTGCCCATGTAACAGCCAATAATGGCGACATTTTATTCTGATCCACTCACAAAGACGTTCGACTAGCGGCCACAACTCAACTGCACTGGGAAGTGGAAGAGAAGGATCATGGTCGCAGCTCACGCGAATTATCGAGCAGAACGTGTCAGGTGGTTCATTGCCGATCATCTCCTTGGGTTGATAAGGACTCTGGATCGGAATCGGCTTGTGAATCTTGATGCTCCTGCTACCCAGTTTGCAATTCAATACCGGCCATTCAGCTAGGTCGACAACGTGCATTGGATATGACAATGCAAATTCGACAAGCTGGCCGTCGCTAGGTAGTGAAAAACTAGGCTGTGCAGGAGGAGTAGTGAAGGCCAACGGGCCATTCGATACTGGAGGTTTACTGAGGTTATTCCAACGGTTATCAACGGCCTTGTCTTTTCCAACAGCGAAGGGAGTTCCGAAAACCGGATTGCCGCTTTGCATTTGATCCCCAAAATGTTGCTGTGATTAGGATTATAGAACTACGACAGGGGCTATCGCTAAGCTGGCTCCATCCTTTCGCGTATTTGTGAAAAGGTGGGGTCGACAGTAAATGTGAACTTCAGTGGCCCACGGGGTGGAGCAGGCATTTATGCCTGCGGTAAAGTTGACAATGCAATCGGCTTTAGCCGCTGAGGTACCAGATCCAGGCTGCTTTGAAAGGAAGGATGCGCCGAGCTTATGGATACTCCTCCGGTGTCCGGACCAAATGCCGCTTTACCGGGTTCTGCCAAATGTAGTCTTTGAACTTTGCATACTCAAGTGAGTCTCTCACCCGCCGATCAACTCGGCTGCCAGATATCCCTCTTGGTTTTCAGGTTCTTGTTCAGCTGAAAAGAAAAACCGCCTTTCACCAACTGCATGGCCCTCTCCAGAGTGATCCCAGTGAGCGTCAGGATCAGGTGAAAATGGTCCGGCATCACAACAAACTCATGCAGCAGATATTTCTTCTGCCTGCGGTAATCGAATAGGACCTCAATAAACAGTCGCGCAATTTTCTCAACCTGGAACAAGTCTCTCCTCGGCTCCACATTTGCGGTGACAAAGTATGTGGACTCGCTGGTTGTTCCTCGATAAGGAATTGTCAAAAAACACCTCAGCGGCTAAAGCCGTCCAAGTACCTGATCTTACCGCAGGCCTGAAGGCCTGCTCCACCCACCGAGCTAGATGACGATTATTTGTAACAAAGCAGTGTTAATCATCAAAACTGCACCACCAAAAGCCCTAGAAGAGCTTTTCATCTGCATTAATCCTTTGACTTAGCGGGGCTGATGAATAGATATTCTCCGCATGCCAGACCAGAAATCCCTCACGCCACAATCTCTTACGCAAGCAATACCCGGAACAGACGGCCCGGAAGCTCCGCTCACCTTTGAGCAGGTGCTGGCCCAGGAAGACGCCGTGCTGGGAGGAAAGCAGCGCAGTGCGCTGTGCATCTCCGGCGGCGGCATCCGCAGCGCCACATTCGCTCTGGGCGCGCTGCAGGGATTGGCCGAACTCGGCATCCTGGAAAATTTTGACTATCTTTCGACCGTTTCCGGCGGAGGCTACATCGGGAGCTGGCTCACAGCCTGGAAAGAGCGATGGAAGGGGCTGACCACACCCAAAAAGCTGGGCGATAAGACCACCACTGTTGTCTCGCAGTTGAAGCCCTTTGCGCTGCCCCCGCCAGAAGAACACTCTGATCCGGTCCAGCATCTACGCGAGTACAGCAATTATCTTTCGCCCAAGCTGGGCCTCTTCTCCGCGGACACCTGGACCCTGGTTGCTACGGTAGCGCGGAACATGTTCCTGAACTGGCTAGTCTTCATCCCCTTGCTGATGTGCGCCCTGATGGTGCCCCGCGTTGTGCTGTCACTGGGAAAGGTGGGCGACAACTATAACCTGTGGTTTGGCTTGACCTGGGCCCAATTTTACGAGGGGCGATTGATTGCACTTCCTCTGGCCGGGGTGTTCTTCGCGATCGGGATCTTTAATCTCCTGCGCTATCTGCCCGGCGTTGGTCGTAAGAACCATACGGAAGGCCAGTTCCTCAGGTATTGTTTTGGCCCCATCTTGCTCGCCGCCCTGGCTCTTTTGCTGGGCGAAGCCTGGTTCATAGGCGCTGACTACACAAATGGCAGGCATGATGCGGGGGCATTCGGCTACTGGGACTATTTTAGAGGTATTGCAATCTCCGGAGGCGCAGGCTATCTGGCGTATGCCTTGATTTATTGGCGCCGTGTCGGGGAAAAACTACGGGAACTCAAGGCCAAAGAATCTCTCCACCGCAGGCCCAGAACAAAATGGATTCTCGGACTCCTGACAGCGGCAACCCTCACTACTTTCTGCATCGCAGCCGGGGCGCTGATGCTCAGCAGCGAGGTATTTGGCCATCTGAGCTGGCGACTGTTCGTCACCTTTGCCATGCCGTTGTTGTTTACATCGCTTGGATTGGCGGTGACCATCTTTGTCGGCTTTACAAGCCGGGTGCTGGAAGATGATGATCGCGAGTGGCTGGCCCGGGCCGGGGCCTGGGGTATGCTTTGCATAGTTGCGTGGATCGGTCTTTCTGCAATCAGCCTGCTCGCGCCCGACCTGCTTTTCCTGATGCACACCAAACTCAAGCTGTGGGCCGATAGCACGTTCATAGCTACCGGAAGCATCAGTGGCGTCCTTGCCGCATTGGCCGGCCTCAGCAACAAAACCAAAGCGCTCACTAAGAACGGCGCGGGTGAGGGCAAGCAAGGAAGCAGCATGGATCTCATGGGAAAGCTGGCTGCCCCGGTCTTTATTGCTGTCTTTCTGACTTCTCTGGCGGTCCTCGACAACTGGCTGTTATCGAAAGCTCCTCTGGTGAGATGGGCCTCGCATGTCCGTTGGACCGCGCATAGAGAATTCCTGGAACAGATCCGCCCTGAACACGGCGCGCTGCTGGCGCTTGCCTGCCTTGCGTTTAGCTGGACCATGGCCAAGTTCATCGACATCAACAAATTTTCTCTTCAAGCCATGTATCGCAGCCGCATCATCCGCGCCTATCTGGGCGCTTCGAACGCCCAACCGGAGATCAACCGCTTCATCGGTTTTGACCGGACGGACAATATCAACCTAAAAAATCTGGCGCCTTCAATCAAGCCGTTCCACGTGGTGAATATGGCGTTGAACCTGGTTTCTGGCCAACGTCTGGCCTGGCAGCAGCGCCGGGCCGCATCCTTTACTGCTTCGCCACTGCACTGCGGCAGTGAAATCCTCGGCTATCGCCCAAGCAATGAATATGGCGGTTCAGACGGTGTTTCCCTGGGAACGGCCGTCGCCATCTCCGGTGCCGCTGCCAGCCCAAACATGGGCTATCACTCCTCGCCGGCGATTACCTTCATCATGACGCTCTTCAATGCGCGGCTCGGCTCCTGGCTCGGCAACCCGAAACGCAAAACCTGGCGCGACAGCGGCCCGCACTCGGCCTTCAATTCCATTATTCGCGAAGCCCTGGGCCGTACCGATGAGAGCAGTCCTTATATTTATCTTTCTGACGGCGGCCATTTCGAGAACCTGGGGCTTTACGAAATGGTACGGCGCCGCTGCCGCTACATCGTTGTGCTTGATGGCGGCTGCGATGCCCAATACAACTATGAAGACCTGGGTAATGCGATGCGCAAGATCCGCATCGACATGAAAATCCCGATCGACTTCCTGCCGCCGCATTCCTCGCCAGGAGAAACGCCAAAGAGTCGTTGCGCCGTGGCGGAAATCCGTTATAAAGAGATCGACCCGGCCCTGGAAAACGGCTACCTGGTCTACATCAAGCCGGTAGTCCTGTTGGGCGATGATCCTGACATCAGGGCCTACAAAGCTGCGAACCCAGCTTTTCCCCACGAGAGCACAGGCAACCAGTGGTTCAATGAATCGCAGACTGAAAGCTACAGAATGCTCGGTCTGCGCAGCGTGCTGGATACTTTCAAAAAGCCCTGGAACCCGCAGCAGAAATTTGAAGGTGTCATTAGGGCGGCAAATTATCAGCGGCCCGACGCAATGGGCGCGACAGCCCAATCCTCCTAGGATGCGCGTCGAGCCATTTGAGAGGCGCAGCCTGAATGCGGAGCCTTCCAGAGATCAGGCGGTAACCAGGGAAGATGCCCCGCGAGTGAAAGCTTGTGCGGTTTCGTTTTCGACGTAGCGCCTAGGATCTTCCATGATGCGCCGCAGAATTTCCAGCGACTCAACGCAATAGAAGCCGTCATTGATCCGTTCGTCAAAAGTCCATTGCGTTTGCAGTACCTGGCGCACCTCAGGCTGGTCATTGCGGCCGGGAACGAGCACTTTTCTGGCTCCCCCGATAACGCCAAAGAGGCTGCACGTGCCGTACTCGTATAGATGATGGGAGGCATTGTCGATGTGGATGGAACCCAGGTTCGCGAGAAACATGCTGGTATAGAGCGGGTCGGGATCAATCAACATGGCCGGAAGCAGGTTCCAGCGGTCCAGGCCCCGGACGGCGGCGATCACTCCATGAAGGACCGGCGTAGGCAGCCAGCTCAAAAGACGGACCTCTGTTTCCACCTGGCTCTCACCTTCAGAGCGCCCACCAGCAACGGCCGTGGTAATGGCACTTACGCAATCATCAAAACGAATATCAGCGGGAAAGGAGAGTTTCACTGTGGCCAAGGGAGCTTCATCGGTGAAGCGCTTTTTGGCGGCAAAGGAGAGCCACACACCTTTGCGCTGGTAGATCCGCCCGCCAGAGACAAAGCGGTTCACGCCGGGCCGCGAATGCAGCATCTTGATGCAGGCGAAGGCGACCAGATGGAACAACGTGGCCGGAGTCCGGGAGCCGCGGTTCTGGTTGTAATTGCGAATCCAGGCGCGCGCTTCAGCAATGTCCCACTGCGTGGTGTGGTAAATGGCGGAGTCGTTACGTCCGGGCATGACGAACGGCATCATGCGGCGTATGGGATCGATGTTCTTAATCACAACTCCATCGCACCTGCGAAACAGTGGCATTTTAGGTCTCCTTGCGATGAGTTTAACAAATGGGTCAAGAGCAGAATGAGCATCGCAGGGCCTTAGCTGCGTATCAGCAGACCAAGAAACGCCACATTCTGATTTATCATTGACTTACAAAGTATGGCCACCACTGTTCGGTCCTTTGCCAAAATCAATATCGGATTAAAGATCGGGCCGCTGCGTGAAGATGGATTTCACGAGCTGCGGACGATTTACCAGACCGTCGCGCTGAGTGACTTACTGCGCGTGGACGCGGGCAAAGGGCTGGGAATTGAGATTGTCTGCAAAGACACACGCGTACCGGACGACGAAGTGAATACCTGCTGGCGTGTGGCGGACCGGATACTGCGGTCATTCAAGGTGAGGGGCAAAATCCGCATTGCCATTGAGAAGAACCTGCCGGTGCAGGGTGGTTTGGGAGCGGCATCGTCAAACGCTGTGGCTACCATGCTGGCGCTGGAAAAGGAGCTCAAGAGGCAGCTAGCGCCGGAAGAACGGCTGCGTATTGCTTCAGAGGTGGGCTCGGACCTACCGCTGTTTCTGGTGGGTGGCACGGTTTTGGGAACTGGCCGGGGAGAGCAGGTGTATCCGCTGGAAGACCTGCCCAGCTTCCATTGCGTGATTGCCACGCCGGATGTGGGGGTTTCCACGCCGGCCGCCTTTGCCGACTGGGACAAAAAGTGGCCGTCTAAATTGGCTGGCGCTACATTGACTGACCCCAATGCCTCAGATAGAATAAGTACGTTCAGCCGCACGGTTTACGAATGGTTGAACGGGAGTTTTACCCCAACCGGTGTCCCAAGCAAAGGCTGGGACCGGGCCGAGGCACTGCTTCTCGACCTTGTCCGTACCGGGATTGAAAACGACTTTGAAAGTGTCGTTTTTCCTAAATATCCCGCAATACGCGAGGTCAAACGTGCGCTTGAACGCTCTGGAGCGAAATATGTGTCGCTTTCCGGGTCAGGGTCTGCGGTGTTTGGTCTGTTCAGCGATCAGGAATCCGCTGCCGAAGCCGTGAAGAAGCTGGAAGTGCAGGACATTCCAGCACGGGCCACAGTGACTTTGACCAGAGAGCAATACTGGAAAGAGCTGTTTGGGCCGGGTGAGCGGCGCGTCGAAAAGATCGGGTAGGAATCGGGAGATCGGGACATCGCTCGTAATCGGGTGATCGGAAGAAAGCACAAGGTCCCTCCGGCCTATTCGCACGCTGAAGAAAACGCGTGCTCATGCAACGGCCGTCGGGATGACGTTTAAGTGAAGTGGGTGAGCCGAACGGTGAGCGCCGTACAGCGCGAACCTGAGGCGAGGGCGAAGTCGCTCTGCGACAGAGCCCTTGAATGAAAGACTTTTGGGCCGTCGACTAATGGTAGGTCAAGTGCCTTTGGAGCACTTTGTCTAGGTTCGAATCCTAGCGGCCCAGCCAAGTTGGTGATCGGGTCATCGCCGTGATCGAGTGATCGGAAACGGGTGAACCGAATAGTGAGCGCTGTATCGCGCGAATTGAAAAGCAAGCTTGACGCGGATATGCGCGGACCAGAAAGAATAAAGCTAGTTTGAAGTGGAAGCCGCGCGGTTCGATTAGGAGCTAGCAGTAGAAGCAAGTAGCTAGAAGCAAGTGGAATTTCCGATGTAGCAAACCAGCTCATACGGAGTGAAAAGCCATGGCGACCATAGCGACAGCAACGGAAAAAGCGGAAAAGAAGCACGAACAGATGCAGCCGAAGAGCGAGCACAAACCTCAGCGGTCACGCGCAGACGATAAATTCAAGATCTTCTGCGGCACCGCGAATGAGGCTTTAACCGACGAGATCTGCGAATTCCTCGGCATGGCCCGGGGCAAGGCGACGGTCACGCGCTTTTCTGATGGCGAGGTTTATATCCAGGTAATGGAGAACGTGCGCGGAGCTGACGTATTTGTCGTACAGCCCACGTGCTTTCCGGTGGATGAACACCTGATGGAATTGCTGCTGCTGGTGGATGCGTTGAAACGCGCATCGGCCCGGCGCATCACCACCGTGATTCCGTATTATGGCTATGCCCGGCAGGACCGCAAGGACAAGCCGCGCGTTCCCGTGTCGTCAAAGCTGATTGCCGACTTGCTGACAACAGCGGGCGCGCATCGGGCTCTGGTGGTTGACCTGCACGCGCCGCAGATTCAGGGCTTTTTCAATATCCCGGTGGACCATCTGTTCGCGTCGCCGGTGCTGGTGGATTACTTCAGGAAGATGCAGTTGCCGAACCTGACGGTGGTTTCACCCGATGCAGGCGGCGTGGAGCGCGCGCGCTTCTTCGCCAAAAAAGTTGACGCTGCGCTGGCCATTGTGGATAAGCGACGCACTGATATGAATGTGGCTGAGGTGATGCACGTAATCGGCGATGTAAAAGGGCGGACGTGCCTGATTATCGACGACATTATCGATACGGCGGGAACGCTGGTAAAAACCGCTGACGCGCTGATGAGCGCTGGAGCGTCAAAAGTTTTTGCGTGCGCGTCACACCCGGTGCTGAGCGGGCCGGCGATTGAGCGCATTTCAAAATCGCAACTGGAGCAGGTGATTGTAACGAACACGATTCCCCTGACGCGGGCGGGAAAAGACGAGCCCAAGATTAAAGTTCTGTCGATTGCGGGCCTGCTGGGCCGGGCAATCCAATCCATACATGAAGAGACTTCCGTCAGCTCGCTGTTTGCTTAAGCGTTGACGGAAGCGGAGAAGAAGGAAGAGACAATGAGTGCACAGGTAGAAGTTGTTGAAGCCCAACCCAGGCCGGACAGTTCACGCGGCAAAAACGAAGCACGGCGTCTGCGCGTTAGCGGACGCGTCCCGGCCGTGGTTTATGGCGCCAAGAAAAATACCGTGGCAGTGAGCGTGGACCCGAAGGTAATCTCGCGGATCCTGGCTTCCAAGTCCGGACATAACACGATTTTTGACCTTCAAGTTGGAACTAACGAAAAAACTAAAGCCATGATCGTGGACTGGCAATTTGAGCCTATCCGCGGCAGCATCCTTCATATCGACCTGAAGCGCGTTGCCATGGACGAAAAAATGCGCGTGTCCGTGCCGATCCACCTGGTAGGTGAAGCTGTTGGCGTAAAGCAGCAGGGCGGCATCATGGACCAAGTACTGCGTGAGGTTGAAATCGAGTGCCTGCCGGGAGACATTCCAACTCACATTGATGCGGACGTTTCAGCGCTGGAGTTTGGCGTTGTGCTGCGCGTAAAAGACCTGCCCCACGGCGGCAAGCTGAAATTCATCACCGATGAAGAGCAGGCAGTCGCCCACGTCACCGCGGTGAAGGAAGAAGTTGTGGCTACGCCTGAAGCGGCAGCGGCAGATGCAGCAGCGGGCCCGGCTGAGCCTGAAGTTATTAAGAAGGGCAAGCAGGAAACCGAAGAGGGTGAAGCTGAAAAAGCGCCTCCGGCGAAGAAGTAGCCGAGGTGAAGCTGATCGTTGGGTTGGGAAATCCTGGTATCGAATACCAGTTCACGCCCCACAATATCGGCTTTCTTGCGGTTAACCGGATCGCCGAGCAGTGCGGCGTTGTGGTGGGCAATCGGCACTGCAAAGCGCTTACAGGCAGGACCAGAATCGGCAATGAAGAGGTCCTGCTGGCCAAGCCCGAAACTTACATGAACCTGAGCGGCATGTCAGTGCTGGAGCTGGTCAGGAAACATGAAGTCGCACAGCAGGACGTGCTGGTGATTTATGACGAGCTTGACCTGCCGCTGGGAATGATTCGGGTGCGAGCGCGGGGATCTTCGGCGGGGCACAACGGAATGCAGTCAATCATCAATGCGCTGCAGACCGAAGAAATTGGGCGGATCAGGATCGGCGTGGCGCCGGAGGATCCGAAAAAAGGCGGAGCGAAATATATACTCGCGCCGTTTCGCAAGTCGCAGCTGGTGGCAGTGGATGAAGCGCTGGACCTGACTGCGCAGGCAGTGAATGTGATTGTGAACGAAAACATTCTTATCGCGATGAATAGGTTTAATCGGAAGAATAAGCAGGAAGAAGAACGTACTTAGTATTTTGGTACTTGGTATTTAGTGAACCGCAATTTTTGCACATCAAAGCCGCGAAGCCGACTGGCGCGCTGAGCGGCGCCGCTTCAAAGTGCTGAAAGAGCTTCAGGTTCATCGAAACTCTAAAGCGGTTTGGAGCGAAGCGACTGGAGAAGAAGATGCAACGTACTTATGAAGTGATGTTTATTGTACGGCCTGACCTGTTGGAAGAAGACATGGACAAGCTGATTGCAACGCTGCAAGGCCATGCCACCAACGCGGGAGCTACCGTACAGAACACTGAAAAAATGGGGAAGCGCCGGCTGGCCTATGACGTGAAGAAATTTTCTGACGGCCAGTATGTGCTGCTGGTTTTACAGGCTGACGGCAAAGCCATTCACGAACTGGAGCGCCGCATGCGCGTCTCCGAGCCGGTGATCAAGTTCATCACCGTGCGCACAGACGAAGAGAAACAGCGCCTGGACAAAGTGCGTAAGCTGCGCGAGGCCAAGGTAAAGCGGCCTCCGGCAGGGTCACAGCAGGCGGAAGCGGAAAGCTCTGCGGTAAATGCGTAAGAAAGCAGCTTTTAGCCTGTAGCTATTGGCTATTGGCTTTAACTCGTTATGATTGCCGACTCAATGAGATGGCGCATAAGAGACTGCAATTCCCGGAGCTTTTTATCACCGGACACGATTTCATAAAAAGATTTGCGCGCCATTGAAGCGCGCGGTTTGAAGGAGAGTTATGGCTGACGACAACCAGGAAGTATCTACACCATCGCCACGGCCCCAGGGTGGAAGGCCGGATGGTCCGCGGCCGGACCGTGGCCCCGGCGGGCGTGATGGCGGACGTAAATTTTTCCGTCGCAAGAAGGTCTGCAAGTTCTGCGTGGAGAAGATTGACGACATTAACTACAAGGACGTGCGACTGCTCGGCCAGTTTGTGGCGGAGCGGGGCAAGATCGTCCCACGGCGGCTGACCGGCGTATGCACGCCGCACCAGCGCCGGCTTACAGCGGCCATCAAGCGGGCGCGCAACATCGCACTGCTGCCGTTTGCCGCACGGTAGGAGGTACGCTCACCTCAGCGGCTAAAGCCGGAAATTTGTGAGCTATCCCGCAGGGCTGAAGCCCTGCTCCACCCCGGTGACTGGACGCAAAAGTGACTGCGTACTGAGATGTTTAGATATAGAGATTTTTACTGGAGATCTGAAATGGAAGTCATTCTCAAAGAAGATGTTCCCAAGCTGGGCCACCGTGGCGAGGTTGTGAAAGTCGCCGAGGGTTATGGCCGCAACTATCTGTTGCCGCATAAGCTGGCCATTGAGGCCACTACGGCGAACCGCGCCGTGATCGAGCAGATGAAGCAGTCCGCGGTGCGCAAGTCAGCCGTGGAGAAGAACGATGCCGACAATCTGGCCAAACAACTGGACGGCACCGCATTGAGCTTTCAGCGCAAAGTCGGCGAGAAAGACCACCTGTTCGGGTCGGTCACCACGTCTGACATTGCAGAAGCGCTGGAGCGCAAGGGCTTTAACATCGATCGGCGCAAGCTTCAGCTCAACGAACCCATCAAGAGCCTGGGTGAATTTGAAGTGCCTGTCCGCCTGCATCGCGACGTGGTCAGCAAAGTGAAGGTCACGGTAGAGAAGGAAGCGGAAGCATAGTTTGAAGGCGCAAATTTCACCGCGGACCAACGCGGATTCACGCTGATTGAAAGTGTGAGTTCGTGGGGTACGCGGTTTAGTTTTTGCCAGGAACAAAAGAGCTAAACGCCCCGCAGCGCCCAATTTCACAAGGTCTCAATCGAGAAGAGAGTAAGATACAGTTCAAGCTGGATTTGAACGGAGATAACAGATGAAGATTGAGATACGTTCCTGCCCGACGTGAGAGAACAACAAAGCCAAGGTCGCGAGTCTCGCGGACCTCATTAAGAAGCGGCTCGGCATTCAAGCCGTGGTTACGCCTGGCAAGACGGGTCAGTTTGAAGTGATCGCCGATGGCGAGACGATTGCCCAGCGTGGTGGAAACTGGTTGACAAGGAGCTTCGGAGCGGGCTATCCCGATCCTGACAGCGTGGTTGAGCAGTTGCAGAAGCGCCGTGTCTAGGGACGCAGTGCAGTTCGCTAAGCTTTCATCATCGTTCTCTCGTCTAAATATTCATTTTCAATTTACCGCGAACCTAATTTACCGCGATCCCAATTTACCGCGGGCCCAAGCGTATTCACGCGAACTAGAACGTGAATACGCAACGGATCCGCGGTATCTCTTTTGGCTACTTAGGTGTCCTTCGCAATCTCCTTTCCGGAGTGGCTGAAGTTGAAGGCGGTTGAGCGTCTCCGAGCAGAAAGCTGAAATCGCTATAGAGATTGGTGTTGGGTGCTCCGTTGGCCACGGTTCCATTGCTATGGCAGCCCATGCAATTTCCCATGAATGCCTGTTTATTTCCCGGCGCTTGCTGAAAGTATGTTTCCAGTGTGGTATTGGCGAGCGACGATGGAACCGGTTGCGGCCCCTGGTCGATATTCGGCCCATTGCAGGCGAAGTTCAGAGGATTGTTCGGGTTCTTTGGATCGTGATAACACTGCTGCGGGTTCTGTACAGTCCCGGGGTGTTGCGGCCATTGCGTGTCCACCAGCTGGTAATACTGCCATACTGAATTCGGGCTTGCATTGTGCAGCAGCTTTTGAAAGACCGGATTGATTCCGCTGGTTGGGCTATTTTTTGCCGCAGGAATGGGTGTTGCCCGGATCACCTGCACTGGCGTATTGGTTTTTGTGGGATCGCCATCCCATCCGCCCGCTGGCTTTGGCGGCTGCTGGTCCGCGCAGGCTGGTGAAAAAGTGCACTTTGGATTGTTGTAATAGCTATAGTGGCCGGCAAGCGGAGCGGATGGAGCGTTGTCCAGATGCTCAAAAGTTGCCCAGATCCATTGTGGCCCGCTGGCGGTCTTGTGAATAATATGCAGCCCGACCAGTCCCATTAAAAGAGGTCCGGCACACTTGGTATTTTGGCCATTGGCGTTCGGCGCGTAAGTGATATAGGCCCAGGCAGTATGGTATCGGCTGGCCTGGCTCTGCGTGATTTGACGCCATGCTGCCTTTACTTCCACTGATCCAATCTGATCCGTCTGGTAGACGCCCGCAGGAAAACTTATGGGCGCGATCTGGTTGGCGGGAATATACCAGGGCTTGGCCGGTGCTGGCGCGTTGGCTGAGCCTTGCAAAATTTTGTCAAACTCAACCTTGTTCATCCGGATCTCATAGCGCGTGTATTTTCCAGTGACGTCGATCAGCGGAGAGAGCGTGAACGCTTCAGTAAATTCATCCTGCACATTTCCCTTGGCAATGAGAGGCAGAACTTTGGCGACTTTGCCTTGCAGGGCTTGAGGAGCCACAGGGCAATACGAAGGAATGGATTGTGTAGTTCCCCAGGATGGCGGCGGCGCAGCGCCGGGCTGAAACACTTGTGATGCCGCCATATACGATTCCCAGACAGTAGCGTTGTCCCCGCTTATCGACTTGCCGATCGTGCCAGGGCCAGGCTGTCCCGGTTTTCCAACGGGCCAGTTGAGCGCAACAAATTCCTGCCAGGCAAAGATATCGAATTTTCTCTGGATCACAGCAAAGTTGCCGGTGGTGGATAAATTCGGCTTAGGCGGAGCGTCGGCGGGAAGAGTTGAACTCAGGCTGGTTGGGTTGGGAGGCATCTGTGCAATCCCAGAAAAACTTGCAAGCAGCGCTGCGAGAAATAAACCAATGCTTCTGAATCTCATGAAGTGACTCCTTATAGATCAATACGAAACTAAAAAGTATTACACTGATAATCGGCCATCGACGCTGCGATCATTATGGATTTAAAAAGCTGGTGCCAAAATGGAACACGTGCCGGAAAGGCAGGAGGGAAAAAGGGGTTAAGAAGATTCTAAGAAAATTTCTGATGCACTCGGCAACACGTCGCCTTACGAGATGTTGTCCACCCTGGGTGACCGATGAAATAATAAGAACCACCGCATGAACTCTGCTCCCCAGCCCTATACACGGTTGCTTTTATGCTCCCAGCACAGTGATTCGGTGCTCGCCATGCAACGAGAAGTTTTTCTCAAGTCAGGGTACGAGGTGGTAGCAGCCGCCTCAAATGACGCAATCCGTGAACATATCGAAAGCACAGAATTTGATGTCATCGTCCTGAACCACACGCTTTCTTTCGAGGAGCGCAAGGCCCTTGCCAAAAAGGCCAAGCAGCGCAATCCCAACAATGGAGTTCTGGTGCTGCATCACAGCGGTTCCCTGGGCAATCCTTATGTGGATCTGGCGGTGGATTCCCGTGCGGGAGCACAATCCATGCTGCATTCGCTCCAGCGTATTGAAGCCATGCTGCATGCGCGTACCCATCATGACACCAAATCTGACGGCAAGTACGTTGTGGTTGCGGACCTTCATCGCAATTACACCTATGCCACCAACCCTGTCTGCGAATTGCTGGGCTATGATCGCGCCATGCTGCTGGAACTTCGCATCGATGACATTGTGGATGGTTCCACGCACGTCGCTGATCCGCTCTTCCAGGAATTTGTGGCCGAAGGAAGGCAGGCCGGCAGGATCACTCTCCGGCATCGTTCAGGTAGAAAGATCCAGGTCGGCTATACGGCCAAAGTTGAGCCCGATGGCTGCGTGATCGCCCATTGGGAACCGCTGGACGCCACACTGTAGCGCAATAAACGCCCGGCCTCACTTCATCAGCAGCTTCACCGGGGTACTTTCCACGCTCAACTCAGCGGGCAGCGTGCCCAGCAGTTCTCCATCGGCTTGCGAGTGGATTGCGTCCATGCCTGGAATCGCCGTACAACGGAACCATTTGGAATGGACTGTATCCACCTCCGGCACTTTCCAGTTCTTCCCGCTGGCAACGGAGACAAAATAGGAAAGGAAACGGCTGACTTTGTTGGTGCGAAACAGCATCAGGCAAAAATCATTGCGCATCAGGTCTGACCCTAGTTTTACCCGTCTTAGCAGCCCAGGAAATTTGCCGGCCCGCACAGCCATTGCCAGCATTGCCTTGCCCTGTTTTCGAATTCCCTGCTCATCTTCCCACTCAATGTTAAACATAGGATAACGGCGGCGAAACGCCATGCGCGCCATCTCAAGAAAGTAGGCATTTCGTCCCCAGCGCTCTTTGGCCTTTACTTCTGTGCGATACATCAACTCCGCATCCGACCCAACGCCGGCAGCCACCAGAAAATATCGCTTCTGCGATCCATCCGCTCCCTGTGAAGTCACCAGGCCAGGACGAAAGTCGCGCGGCTGATATGTAAGCAGTTTTTGCGCTGCGGCCACGGGATCGGAAGGAAGCCCCAGATCTGAAGCCAGCAGGTTCCCGCTCCCCAGCGGCACCAGACCAAGAGCTACGTTGGCGGATGCTCGCATGATGCCATTTAATGCTTCATTGGCGGTCCCATCGCCACCGCACGCCAGCACAGTGTCATAGCCCGCGCCTGCCGCCTGCTGCACCTGCTGAATGGCGCTGCCAGTATGGGTTGTGGCGCAGGCTTCCACCTGGACACCTCCGCCCCGCAATACATCTACTGCGCGTGAGATGTCCTGCACTCGCTGGGCGCGCCTGCGTCCTGAGGCCGGATTGTAGATAAGAAATGCCCGCTGCACGGCTGGATTATATTAGGTCATCGCGAAAGTATTTGTGTTCCCCCAGCGAATTTGCGATGCCTTAAACAGTGCTTTGGTAAAATTTTCACCGCATGCCATCCGAATCTCATGCCGCTTTCCGCTCCGCTCGCAATTTTCTTCTTGCGCATCGCGACGACTATGCCGCAGCTTACTCAGGCTTCCGATGGCCAAGACTTGACCACTTTAACTGGGCGCTGGACTGGTTTGATCAGATCGCTGCGGGTGATCGCCGCAACCAGACCGCGCTGTGGGTGGCCTACGAAGACGGCCACGCAGACAAGCTTACATTCGCGGAGCTTTCCGAACGCTCAAACCGCATTGCGAATTATTTCCGCAGCCTGGGCGTGCGCCGTGGTGATCGCGTGCTGCTGATGCTGGGCAACATCCCGCCGCTCTGGGAAACCATGCTGGCCATGATGAAGCTCGGCGCAGTCATTATTCCCGCAACTACGTTGCTCACAGCCAATGACGTTACCGACCGCATTGCCCGCGGACGCGTACGGCATATCGTCTGTGCCGCCGATCTGGCAGCCAAGATTGAAGCTGCTTGCGGGGGTTGTACGCGTATCGCCATCGGCGGCAAAACACCAGGTTGGCACGAATACGAGCAGGGATATTTGTCACCCGCCGCGTTTCAGCCTGAGGGAGAAACCCGCGCCGGCGATCCTTTACAGCTTTATTTCACCTCCGGCACCACGGCCAAACCCAAACTGGTAATGCACTCGCATACCAGCTATCCGGTAGGCCATCTTTCCACCATGTATTGGATTGGCATTCAGCCGGGCGACATCCACTGCAATCTCTCTTCGCCCGGATGGGCCAAGCATGCCTGGAGCTGTTTCTTTGCGCCCTGGAATGCCGAGGCCACGGTGTTTGTGATCAACCAATCGCGCTTCAGCGCGCGCGGCCTGCTGGACGCCCTTACCGGATGCGGCGTGACTACATTCTGCGCGCCGCCAACTGTCTGGCGCATGCTGATTACCGAGCGCCTTAGCGACTGGAAAGTCAAGATGCGCGAACTAGCCAGCGCCGGCGAGCCGCTGAATCCGGAAGTGATCGAGCAGGTCCGCACAGCATGGGGGCTCACCATTCGCGACGGCTATGGCCAGACAGAAACAACTGCGCAGGTTGGCAATCCACCGGGACAGAAATTGAAAGCCGGCGCTATGGGCCGTCCACTGCCTGGGTACCGTGTGCGCCTGCTTGACGCCAGTGAAAAAGATGCGGACGAAGGCGAGCTGTGCCTACCGCTTGATCCTCCGCCGGCAGCGCTGATGCCCGGCTATCAGGGAGACGATGGAAATTTGATTCCATTGGAAGGTTCCGTGTATCGCACTGGGGACGTGGTGCAGCGCGATGCCGACGGCTATCTTACGTTTGTCGGCCGCGCCGATGATGTCTTCAAAGCCTCCGACTACCGAATCAGCCCGTTTGAAGTTGAAAGCGCGCTGATTGAACATCCGGACGTGGTCGAATGTGCCGTGGTGCCCACGCCTGATCCGTTGCGCCACGCGCTGGTGAAAGCTTTCATCACTTTGCGCGCGGGCTGCCAGCCTTCACGCGAGACCGCGCTTTCCATCTTTCAGCACAGCCGCAAAGCGCTTGCGCCCTATAAACGGGTGCGGCGGCTGGAATTTGTCGATCTGCCAAAGACAATTTCCGGCAAGATCCGCCGCGTGCAGTTGAGGACGGCGGAAGCGGAGCGCAATGCGGAACGACGACCGGAGGAATTCAGGGAAGAAGATTTCTCAGAGTTGAAGTAAAGCAAAACCCTTTTACCCCAGAGGACACAAAGGAACACGAAGGAAAAACTCTCAAAAGTTTTGAGACAGCCGCGATATGATTGTTTTAGATCAACAAAAGGCCACCGTTGCAGGTGGCCTCTCTTGACGAAGCTCTATTGGTTGCATTGCTGCCGATAGGGTTCCCTCGCTTTGCTCGGGATGTTAAATCAAGCCGCTTTATCCTGTGACGCGCACTGGGGACACTCGACCACGATCTTGTCGCGTCTGGAACGCAGGTTCTGTTGGAAATCATTCCAGCGACGACCCTGGTTGATGCTCTCGCGATTTGTGCCCTGGCGATTTACGTTCTGCCGCTCGGCTGGCCCTGCGCCCTGCTCGGTTTCCACTACAGGATCCAGTTTATAGACGCCGGGCTCACGCATTGTTTCGGGGCCTGAAACTGCGGGTCCTTCCGGGGGAATCTCTGTTCCAAAGGGGCTCATCCCTTCGCGCTGGGATGCCTTACGTGCGTCCCGCTGCATCAGCTCTACATCTTCCTTGCCGCCGATGGAGGGCTTTTTGGGCTGTAGTGTTGTCTTGCCTGTACCAGAGGCCACGCCGAGATAATCGTCTTCTTTGCCCATTTTTTCCGGCTTTAAGTCAACCTTGCGAACTGGCGCTGAAGTATTGCTGCCCGCGGCCGGAGGACTCAATGCTGCTTCCTCATGGGGTGGCGTAATGATGCGACCCGTGTCTTTGTTGTACATCACGGCGCCGTCATTCCAGCGCTTCTCATAATTTTTCTCAAATTTGGCCCAATCGCCTTCTGTCTTGAGCGTTTCATCGTTAAACTCCGGCAGCATTTCCAGGCGTTCTTTGTCCAGTTCAGCATAGAACTTGTCCTCATGCTGTCCATAAGGCTCAACTCGATTGCCCGGGACCATTACCCGCTTTCTGGAAAGTATGCCGCCGGTTTTGAGCACAACGTAACGGATATCGCCAGTGGCATGATCGAAGATTACGTCATCGATTGTTCCCAGTTTTTCATCATTCACGCCATATACGTCCGAACCGCGCACGTCATCAATATCCTTGTCCTCAAATTTGTGGTCACGAAGAATGCCATAGTGAGGCATAGCTGCTCCTTAGTCACGTATTTCTTAGTTAAGATGCGGAGGCCTAAGTGGAAGAGGGCTTGAAATCGGGAGCTGCCGGCAGTAATTCTTAGCTTAGGACGGATGAATCGAATCGTCCGATGCCAATCTTTTCGCCCGCTGGCTGTGTGCGGGCCTTCAGCAGAGCGGAATGGTCTTTGTCTTTTCGTTAACCCAGCACTTATCCCTCAGCACGCGATGCGCGCCTCGGGAACGTACTGGGCTACTATCATGCGTCCCGCTAACGCGGGACTCGCTTTCTCGGCCACCCGTCATCTTTGAAAGCCTCTGGTCAGTTTTCCAGGTTCGACAACTTATTTAACAAGTAATCTCAGTTGCATGTAGTGGCGCAGTTTGAGTTTCCATCACTTTTTGTAATCTTGAACTTAATAAATTCATTGCACACTGAGTCACCATAGCAAGCGTTGCCAATATCGAAAATGCGGTGCGATGCTAGATTACGAAAAAGGCGGGTTCGCATGGCTGAGGCTGAATTCAGGGCCCCTTATCCCAAATATCTCGATTGGCTGCGCTATCTTTCCGCGTTTCTGCTCTTTACCTATGCATCGAGCAAGCTGCTTGGCAGGCAGTTCACCCTTCCGCCGGAGATTGCGCTGCGGCCGGTTGGATCGCTCAGCGGCTACCAGCTTGCATGGTTCTATTACAGCTATTCTCATATCTATGCGGTCATTCTGGGGCTGATCCAATTTGCCGGCGGCGCGCTGCTGTTGTTCCGCAAGAGTGCGCTGCTGGGCGCGGCCCTGACGTTGCCGGTTATAACGAACATCCTGATGATCAACGTGTTTTTTCACATCGCCTGGGGCGCACTGTGCATATCGGCATTTATTCTTGCTTCCATGCTGGCCGTCGTCTGGCAGCATCGCCATGCGCTTGTGGGCGTGTTCTGGATCGATCAAGAGGGCGAACCGGCCAGTGTGCGGCGCTATTACCGGACAATCGCGGCGTTGGTTGTCTTGCTGGTCATTACCTTGATGGGATTCGGTTTGTGGCTCAGCGCCGGTTCCAAGGCTGGCAAATGATAGAGCGTGGATGCACCTACGGGGGCCTTATGCCGTGCGTCAAAATTTTCTCAGGGCTTCCGGACCTGGGCTAAAGCAGTTTTTACATTTGGTGTAGTCCGACGACGTTCCTTGTCGCCAAGGCTGAAGCCCGAATTTTATAGCCCCTTAACGCGGCCCTAAAGGGCCGCTCTTCCACCATTTTTGTTTTTCAAGGCCAATTTCTGCTTGACATGAAGGCGAACAAATGGTAAAGTTCTGCCTGGATCCTCTGAGTGAGGACCGCCCTGGCGGAAAAGGTCTTTGAAAACTGAGCGGATAGCAACTGGCAGTGATGGACCCACAGCCGAGGGCGGCTGTGCCACAATGAGCATTGTGACCAAACCTACGCCAATCGAGGCCTAATCGCTGAACCCTACGCCAATCTGGGATGACCCTGGGATGACTCCCTTGAAGTACACGCCAATCTGGGATGAGGGTAGGAGGGGGAGGGGCGCGCAAGGCGCGCCTACATCGGGTGATCCGGTGATCGGGACATCGCCGTGATCAGAAAACAAAAACGCGCGTTACCACAAAGGACACGAAGGAACGCAAAGGGGAAAAGACAAACCCAACCCACAATTGCCGAAGTAGGCGAGACATGCGATCAGAATTTGGAACGCAGCTTCTTGTATGTCGTCGCCAAATCTTCCGGCAGCACCCTGGTTTCGCCCACCGAGGTCATAAAGTTCACGTCACCAACCCAGCGAGGAAGAATATGCATGTGGATATGTCCGGCCACGCCGGCGCCAGCGGCTTTGCCGATGTTCATTCCCAAATTGATACCATCGGGCCGGTAGAGCTCGCGGAGGATGCCTTCCAGCCGTTGCGTCAGCGCCATGATTTCTTGCGCCGCCGGTTGTGAAAGTTTAGCTAATTCGTCCACGTGTTCGTACGGCACCACCATTACGTGGCCTGAGGTGTATGGAAAGGCGTTGAGGACCACAAAGCAATATTGGGCGCGATGGATGATGAGCGCCTGTTCGTCGGTTTTTGCCCGCAAGAGGCCGCAAAACAGGCATTCGCCGGGGGCATTTGCGCCAGTAATATAGGAGTAACGCCAGGGCGTAAAGAGGAGGTCCATGGGCCTTCAAAAGATATCAGACGAACTAGGGTTTTAAGCAATTTTAGCGGTCGGCAGTGTTTGACAGTGCCTAAGAGCGTTGTTATAGTCGAAGGAGTCTTATGGCCCTTTCAGGACTGCCGTAAGATCCGGCCGCTGGTTTCCGAGCCTTCCGCTAAAACAACGGAAGTAAATTCATGCCAGTGGGACTCGGGTGTCCCCGGGTCCGCCTTCAGCACTACTGCCTCTCTTCAGTGAGTTCCAGCCGTGTTTTGGGTCCGTTTGGCAATAATAGGAATGTTGGTCGAGCACACAGCCCGTAACGATAATTTTTCGTCTGAAGCTGAATCCAACAGCTCAACCGATTCCGCACAGTCCTACGAAAATTCAACCACTATGTCCGGGAATGAATCTCAAACTCAATCTGCTGAGCAGCCCACCGCGGGCGTGACTCATAAAGAAGAAACTCACATGGACGACTTTGCCTCAGCTCTGGAATCCTACACTCTTGAAACTGAGCCGGCGCCCAGCGAAGACAATGTCTTCAAAGGCACCGTCATCAAGATCACCGCAACGCATGTCGTGGTTGACATTGGCTTCAAGTCAGAAGGCCTTGTGCCGATCGCTGAAGTCACTGACGCTCACGGCAATGTGAAGTTCGAGCCGGGCCAGGAAATTGAAGTCATGGTCCAGCGCGGCGAGAATGAAGAAGGCTCCGTTCTGCTTTCGCATGAACGGGCCTCACGCGTGCGGGTATGGGAGAACATTGAGAAGGCGTACCACTCCAAGGAAGCCGTAAAAGGCACGGTGGTGGAGCGCGTCAAGGGCGGCGTTTCAGTAGATATCGGCGTAAAGGCGTTTATGCCCGGTTCCCAGGTGGACGTACACCCGGTGCGCAACCTGGAAACGCTCAAAGGCCATGAGATTGAAGTTCGGGTCATTAAGCTCAATAAAAAGCGCGGCAACATTGTGGTTTCCCGCAAGGCCATTCTGGATGAAGAAATTGCCTCCAAGCGCGGCAAGACCCTGGAGAACCTGGCTGAGGGCGCAATCCTTACCGGCACAGTAAAGAACCTGACAGATTACGGCGCTTTCGTGGATATGGGCGGCATTGATGGATTGCTCCATATTACCGATATGTCCTGGGGACGCCTCACGCATCCGCGCGATCTCGTCCATGTGGGCGATCAGATCCAGGTAAAAGTCCTGAAGTATGATCCGGAAAAGCTGCGCGTTTCGCTCGGATTTAAGCAGCTTACGCCCGATCCCTGGCTTGACGCTGCCGAGCGCTATCCTATTGGCGCACGCGTAAAAGGCCGCATTTTAAGCGTGACTGACTACGGCGCTTTCGTTGAATTGGAACAGGGCATTGAAGGCCTGGTTCACGTCAGCGAAATGTCTTGGTCCAAGCGCATGAAGCATCCTTCAAAGCTGGTGAACGTTGGCGATGAGATTGAATGCGTTGTGCTGAACGTAAATTCCAACGAACGCCGCATTTCGCTAGGACTGAAGCAGCTTGAATCGAATCCATGGGAGCGGCTGCATGAGAAGTATCCTATTGGATCGACCGTGGAAGGCCGCGTCCGCAATCTGACTGACTTCGGCGCGTTTATTGAAATTGAAGACGGCATTGATGGTCTGGTCCACGTCAGCAATCTGAGCTGGACTAAGCGCGTAAAACATCCTTCTGAAGTCCTGAAAAAGGGCGAAAAGGTCAAGGCCATTGTTCTGGGCATTGAGCCGGAGCAGCGTCGCTTGTCTCTGGGCGTGAAGCAACTTCAACCGGATGCGTGGGAGACGTTCTTCCAGACGCATCGCATCGGCGATGTTGTACACGGAAAAGTTCTGCGGCTGGCCCAGTTTGGCGCGTTCGTTGAGATCGCTGAAGGCGTTGAAGGCCTGTGCCACAACTCTGAGGCCACAGACTCTACCGGAGCAGGCGTAAAGCTTGATGCGGGCCAGGAACATGACTTCAAAATCATTAAGATGAATGCCGAGGAAAAGAAAGTGGGATTGAGTCTGCGCGCCGTGGGTGAAGAAGCCAGTCGCGCCGACGTTGAAGCCTATAAGCATCCGGCTTCCAGCGCCACGGCTACCACCACGCTGGGTGACATCATCAACTGGAAGCGTGCAGGCAACGATCAGGATTAACCGATTGGCTGCGCAATTTAAGTTTTCTGGAAGAAATTTATTTAGGTTTAAGCCTTAGAGTGATGTTGGCCTGCCTGCGATTGTCAAACCCGCTCAACGTTTTTACGTCGCTGTGTGCGCCTTCGTGCTCAGCATAAACTTCGTAATCGATGTTGGAAGAAAGCCCTGAAAAACGATAGCTGCCATCTGGTTCACTGATATATGTTTTGATTGCCACGTTTTTCGTGTTTTTTAGATAAACAATCGCCTTTGCCACGGGCGCGTCCCGGTCGTCCAATACATGTCCCGTTAATGTGCGCAATTCGGGCTGTGAGCCGCGCTGCACGAATTCCGTGGCCGTTGCCGCCGGGACAGCTATAACGCCGCTGGAAGCCAGAAAAATTGCGGCCAACGCCATAAGCTTTTTCATACATCCGCCTTCTTATTGTGGTTGAGCTACTCTGTTAGATGCAGGCCGATATCGAGCCGCTCCTCACTTTCCACGCGGACCTTGGTTTCGCCTTTTAGTTTTTTCTTTTTGGATAGTTGCGGCTTGCCGTTCTCGTCCACGGGGACGTATTCGGCCTCTCCGCTAACCAAATAATCGGCTGGTCCGGGAGGTACGCGCTGGGCAAACTCTCCTCGATGATCAGAAATCAGTCGCCAGTTGGGCCGCTTTTTGGTTTGCGGGTGGATCGTGACCTTTACGCCATACAAAGGACGATCATCCGAGCCGTAGGCAGTGCCAAAAATTAAAGCGTATGGCTTTTCAGCCTTGCGTTTGTTCTTTTTATCAGCAGTCTTTTTATCCGCAGTCTGGGACTGATCAGCAGCTTGCTGCTGCCCGGCTGCTTGCGGTTGCGCAAGAGCGGAGAGCACGCAGACCGCGAAACATGCCGCCATGATCCGGCTCCAGCGCGGCTTAGTAATCACTTTCTTCTTCGTCCTCATCAGCGTCATCGTCTTCGTCGTCTTCATCCAGTTCGTCCACCGGATTCAGTTCCAGAGGATGCTTGGTGATCACTTCGAAATCCGAGCCGCATTCCGGGCACGAAACAATTTCGCCTTCATCTAATTCTTCCTCGTCTAAATCGAGGTCGGTATCGCATTCCGGACAAATCGGCATCTCTTCCTCCTACAGGGTACTTACAAAGGTGGCCATGGCCATGTGATTATATTTAGAATCTCTGGGGATTGTCGTCAAGTTCTCAAAATTGAGGGACTGAATGTTGCTTCTGTGCTGCCGCACTAAAACCACCTTGAATGTCTCGATTGCGCTTCTGATGCTAGCTGCGCCGTGGGCTGTTGCCCAGAAACACAAACCAAAACCCGGCGCTGCTGCCGCTTCAGAATCTGCTCAAAAAGCATCGGCGCATTCCAGGCGCGAAAAAGATCCTGCCATAGTGCAGATCATCAAAGATGTCTCGCCCCAGCGAATCCAGCAAATTGATGAAAAGCTGGTTAGCTTTGGTACACGCGCCACACTCTCCGTCAACAATCCAGGCGCGGCTACTTCGCCCCAGGGCATAGTGGCGGCCAGAAACTGGATCAAGTCCGAATTTGAGCGTATCTCATCAGAATGCAATGGCTGCCTGGAAGTCAAGACCGATACTTTTATTGAGCCGGTCAAAGGCCGTATCCCCCAGCCCACCGAAATCCAGAATGTCTATGCCATTCTAAAAGGCACTGACCCTGAGCAGGCCAAGCGCATTTACCTGGTTACCGGCCACTATGATTCCCGCAACACCGATCCCCTGAATTCCACCGCACCAGCGCCTGGCGCAAATGACGATGGCAGCGGCACCAGCGTATCGATTGAATGCGCGCGCGTCCTGAGCAAGCACAAATTTCCTGCCACAATTATTTTTCTCACCGTGGCGGGCGAAGAGCAGGGCCTGAACGGAAGCACACACTTCGCCAAGATGGCCAAAGAGCAAGGCTGGCAGCTTGAAGGTGTTCTCAACAACGATATTGTCGGTGGCAATCGCACTCCCGGTGACACCCTGCAAAATGATAACTGGGTGCGCGTCTTCTCTGAAGGCATTCCCGCGGCCGCGACTGACGCTGATGTCAAGCGCATCCGCAACCTTGGCGGTGAGAGTGATTCTTCCTCACGCGAACTCGCGCGTTATATCCATTCCGTGAGTGAAACCTATGATTTCGGGGCTTTCACGCCCAAACTCATCTTTCGCCGCGACCGCTATCTGCGTGGGGGCGACCACACAGCTTTCAATGAGCAGGGCTTCGCTGCCGTTCGCTTCACTGAATATCGCGAAGATTACAACCACCAGCACCAAAACGTGAGGACGGAAAACGGCATCGAATATGGTGACCTGCTGAAATTTGTGGACTTTGATTATGTAGCGAACGTGGCGCGATTAAACGCGGCGACACTCGCATCATTGGCGTCCGCGCCTGCGCCGCCCACCGATGTTCATTTATTGACGAAGCAGCTGGAAAACGATTCCAAAATCGAATGGAAACCCGCCCCCGGAGCTACTGCTTATGAAGTGTTGTGGCGCAAAACTACGGACGCGGATTTCCCGGAAGAAAATGTGCAGCGCACCACAGAGCCCAAAGTAGATCTCAGCGATTCCAAAGATAACGTGATTTTTGGAGTACGATCAGTAGATGCCAAGGGGCATAAAAGCCTGATCGTGATTCCTGAGCCGGAAAGATAGCAGAACATGCCGAGATCAGTCACACTTTCATTCCCGCCTTTCACGCGGGCGATCAAGATATTGATTGCGATCAACGCAGGCGTTTACCTGCTATCACTGATACTGGTTGCGTTGGGCCAGGTAACCCTTGCCAACCTCATTTTTCCACCTTTGGCATTGCGCGCCCATGACGTGGTTCATGGCCACATTTATCAGCTCTTGACGTATGGATTTCTTCATGCGGGTTTCTTTCACCTGTTCTTCAATATGCTGATGCTCTGGATGTTCGGCTCTATGCTGGAAACATCATGGGGCAGCCGCCGATTCATGGAGTTTTTTTTATTTGGCGTGATTGGTGCTGGCATAGGAACAGTGGCGCTGGCCTATACCCTGGGACATATCGTAAATCTCTCTCCAATGACGGGAACTGTTGGCTCTTCTGGAGGAATTTTCGCCATCTACATGGCGGTTGCCATGATGTTTGGCGATCAGGAAGTGTATATGTTTCCGTTTCCTGTCTCCATTCGACTGAAATACATGGTGGGAATCCTTGCATTCATCGCACTTGTCGGAGCTCTGGGGGATGCAGGCGGAACTGCGAACGTGGCGCATCTTAGCGGCTTGTTATTCGGCTATCTTTATGTAAAGTTCGTCCCGCGCCGGGGCTTATTGTTCTCGGCGTCCGAAGCCTCGTTTGGAATCACTAATCGCTATCACCGCTGGAAGCGCCGCCGCGCAGGCCGGAAATTTCAGGTTTATATGAAGAAGCACAATCAGGATGCCAAAGACTATTTTGACGAGTACGGCAACTTCCGTCCGCCCGATGACAAAGACAAGAAGAATGGTGGAAGTACGGGAGGGTGGGTGAATTAAATTTGTAAATGAGTAATTTGGTAATTGAGTAATTGACACCGCAGCATATTCGCAGTTTTCGCGTGAATTCGCGGCCAGTTTGGCTTGATCCGCTCCATCTGCGTAAATCGGCGGCGAAGAGATTTACCGCTTCCTTCTCTCCGTCTCAACCGGTTTCATGCGCGGCATTTTCCGGCGCTCCTC
Organism: Candidatus Angelobacter sp.; assembly: GCA_036488825.1. Lineage (GTDB taxonomy): Bacteria > Acidobacteriota > Terriglobia > Terriglobales > Acidobacteriaceae > Angelobacter. Next base: position 19,535 of record DASXGZ010000009.1, on the reverse strand, counting down.
ACTGCTGTTGCCAACGTGCTCGCCGGTTCCTACAACATGCAGCCGCATAAAGTTGGTTGAGCCGCTGCTGCTGCGCGTACCCGCCACCACGGCAATTACGTCACCGGGCTGCACTGCGTGAAGTTTCAAGAGGTATGTTTCAGCACCGCGCACCATATCTTCGGTATTTGCTGTCATCTCACAGGAGAGCGGTGAGACGCCCCACATTAAATTGAGCCGCGCACAAACGGCGGCCCCTCCGGAAAAAGCAAAAATCGGCGCTTTGGGCCGGTACTTGGAGATCAGCCTCGCCGTGGTTCCTGTCTCGGTATAAACCGCAATGGCCTTCATCTCCAGGTCCTGCGCAGCGTGCGCCACCGATTCACAAATGGTTTCTGAAATGGAAAGATGGCGATGCTGGCGCCGCCGTTGCACTGGCTCTTCCTTGGCTGACTCTGCTTCCTGCACAATCTTTGCCATCATCGCCACGGCTTCACGCGGATACTTGCCGCTTGCGGTCTCTGCCGAGAGCATTACAGCATCTGTGCCGTCAAGGATTGCATTGGCCACATCACTGGCCTCCGCCCGCGTAGGACGCGGATTTTCAATCATCGATTCCAGCATCTGCGTGGCCGTGATCACCGGCTTGCGCCAGTCGGCCGCCCGGCGGATCACATGCTTTTGAATGATCGGCACTTTTTCCGGTGGCATTTCCACGCCCAGGTCGCCGCGCGCCACCATTACTCCATCAGCCACGTCTAGAATTTCTTCCAGGTTTTCAGGATCGATGGCCTGCGGCTTTTCCAGTTTCGCAATCACCCAGGCATCAGAGTTGTGCTGACGAACCATGCGTTTCACCAGCCGCACATCGTCAGCCGTCCGGATAAATGAAACCGCCACAATATCTACCCCGTGCTTCAGGCCGAATTCGAGGTCTTTCTCGTCTTTTTCAGTCAGCGACGGAACACTGACTACTGTCCCCGGCAGATTGATGCCCTTATACTCGCCCAACAGGCCGCCATTGATGACTTCACACTCAACGTCATCGCCTCGAACGGCAGTCACCCGCAGCTCAATCAATCCATCGGAGAGCAAAATCCGCGCTCCGGGCCCCACTTCTTTGGCCAAAGTTTTAAACGTTGTTGAGAGCAGCGCAGCCGTGCCGGCGATATCACGCGGCGTAATGGTAAGCCGTCCGCCGGTCTTAATGGCGATGGGTGTTCTGTACTTCAGTCTTCCAGTGCGTATCTTGGGCCCTTGCAGGTCCTGAAGAATGCATATTGTGCGGCCTTCTTTTTCCGCGGCCTTGCGCAGGCGTTCGATCATCCGCGCGTGCTCTTCATGTGTGCCATGCGAGAAGTTGAGCCGTGCCACATCCATGCCAAGCCGCATCAGGTCGCGCAGCACAGCTTCTGAACCGCTCGCTGGGCCAATAGTGCAGACGATCTTGGCTTTACGCGCACCGATCGCAAAATTTTTCTCCAGGGCCTTTGTTCCGGTTGTCACTCGTTCATACCTTTTTTTCCGTGGCGCTGTCCGCCAGCTTGGGATACACCTGCGCATTCATTTCCGCGCCAAACAATACGATCACAGAAACAATGTATAACCAGACTAACAGGGCAATGGCCGCGCTCAACGAACCGTAAACCACGGTATAGGTCGCATAGACCCTAACGTACCATCCAAACAGCATTGTGGCGGGAAACCAGAGGACAGCCGCGAAGATTGCTCCCGGCAGCACCCGACGCCACGATTGTGTTTTGGGCAGCCCGTGGTGATACATCAATGCCATCAGTGCGACCGCCGTCAGCAGGGCTATGCTCCAGCGCAGGCCATCCCAAATCAGAAGGATGAACGGCTTAAAAAGATGCATAGTTCCGCTCTGCACCCAATTTTCCACCTCGCTGCCGAACGCCACAAGGATGGTGGCGAACCCCAGAGGTATCAGGGCCAGCAATACCAGATAGAGAGCGACGGCGCGCTCACGCCAGAAACTCCAGGTGTTAGCCATGCCATAGGCTTTGCGAAAACCATCCATCCAGGAAATCATCACGCCCGTAGCCGCCAGCAACGTGACGATAGAGGCGGAGTAGATGATCCGGGTGGCATGATGCTGCTTGGTCTGAAAAAACGAAAGCGCCACCGATCGCGCGCCCGGCGGCAGCACCCAGCCTACAGCTTCTGAAATCTGTTGCAGAAAGCCTTCCGTGTTGTGCGATGCCTCCAGCACTGAGGTGACGACCAGAAATGCCGGAAATAAGGTAAGGATCGACGAATACGCCGCGCCTTTCGCCGTCGAGAATTGACCGTGTTGGAAGGCCTGCCAAAAGGCCCGACGAAGCCGGGTAAAGTGCATGAATGCTCTAACTATTTACCACACCAGAGGGTTTGGACAGGATATTTTTCGAAAATGAAATCCGCGGTCAGCAGCACCAGGTTTTCACTTCGCGCTTGCGCAATGAGCATTCTGTCAAATGGATCACGGTGATATAGCGGCAATTCTCCTACTGCCAAGCTGTGCACGTGTGTAATCGAGAGCGGCTGGAACGAGAACTTTGCCATGATTTCAGAGAGAAGCTCGTCCAGCTTTTTTGGCAATGTAAGTTTCCCTATTGCAAATTTGATCACTACTTCCCAGGACGTAACGGAAGAAAGAAACACATCCTGGCTCTCGTCTTCAATAAGACTGAGCGCTCTCTCGTTGAGCTTTTCGGGTTCCTTCAGAATCCAGACAAAGACGGTCGTATCCAGCAGGTAGCTCATGCCTTCTTGCGTTTTTTTGCAGGAGCGCGCTTGACAGGTTTGCGATCAGGAACGTCTTCGCCGTAAAAGCCAGCAAGGATGTCGTCCGGCAATGGGGCATCAAAATCATCGGCCATCCAGATCTGGCCCCGGTAGAACCCCAGCGGCCTCTTGCCCTTTTTGTTTATGTAGCGGACCAGCTTCGCCACTGGTACCCCCGCTTTGGCAATGATGATCTCGTCGCCCAGTATCACCCGTTGCAGTAGCTTGGAAAAATTGGTTTTTGCTTCGTGTACATTGACTTCCATGAGTTGCATTATGGACTAAGTCATGGACTAAGTCCATGACAAAATGGATCGATAGTGCCTGCTCCCCGGCGGCGTGCCAAAAAAGACTGTTGGTTATATCGCGAAAAGCCATGTCTGAGAGATATCCAGAGAGCACCGTTTTAGTTCCCGACACACCAAATATCTAAAGCTTTGCTTATCTGCGCCATCCGCGCAAATCTGCGGCAAAAATAAAAACGGGCTGGATTTCTCCAGCCCGCCTTAGTTTTTTGTTTAGTAAATAGTTGTTTACTCGGCTGCCAACTCTTCGGCTTCGCCTTCCTGGCGCAGAAGCTCCAGCGCACGCTCTGCTTCGGCGTATGCCTGGGATACTTCCTCCTGCACCTTGGCAGCTGCCTGTTCAAGCTCCGGAGCCAGCTTCACGTTGCGATAGTGCTCCATGCCCGTGCCGGCCGGAATCAAGCGGCCCACAATAACGTTTTCCTTGAGCCCGCGCAGGTGGTCTACAGCGCCCTGGATTGAAGCTTCTGTAAGCACCCTGGTGGTCTCCTGGAATGACGCCGCGGAGATGAACGACTCGGTTGAGAGTGACGCTTTCGTGATTCCCAGCAGCAGTGGACGGCCCGTTGCCGGACGGCCACCATTGGCGATCACCCGCTGGTTCTCTTCGGTAAAGCGGAACTTATCAATCTGCTGTTCCAGCAGGAACGTAGTGTCACCCACGTCCTCCACTTTCACCCAGCGCATCATCTGGCGGACAATCACTTCAATGTGCTTGTCGCTGATGGTGACGCCCTGCAGACGATAGACTTCCTGGATTTCATTTACCAGGTAAGACTGCAGTTCCTTCTCGCCCAGCACGGCCAGAATATCGTGCGGATTCATTGGGCCGTCCATCAGCGGTTCGCCCGCGCGTAGACGCTCGCCTTCCTGCACGTTAATGTGGACGCCCTTCGGCACTGAGTATTCTTTTTCCGTGCCGTTGTCGGCTACCACATAGATTTTGCGCTGGCCTTTTGAGACCTCGCCGAATTTCACCACGCCATCGATTTCGCTGATGATCGCAGTTTCACGCGGCTTGCGGGCCTCAAACAACTCGACCACGCGGGGCAGACCGCCGGTGATGTCCTTGGTCTTGGTGGTTTCGCGCGGGATCTTTGCCAGCACATCGCCGGGGAAAACTTCATCGCCATCCTGCACCATCAAGTGCGCGCGTGATGGCATAAGGTAACGCCGGGTTGATTTTGCCTTGATCACGATTGCGGGCTGGCGCTTTTCGTCGGGCGATTCGCCCACCACGTGGCGGGAGAGGCCGGTAACTTCGTCCACTTCTTCGTGGAGCGTAACGCCTTCCTGCAAGTCTTTGAACTGCACCGTGCCGCCGACTTCCGTAAGGATGGCGAACGTATACGGGTCCCACTCGCCCATTACCTGTCCCACGGCAACCTGCTGGCCTTCCACCACCTTAAGCCTTGCGCCGTAAACCACGGCGTTGCGCTCTTTTTCGCGGCCTTTTTCGTCGACCACCGCAATGGAGCCGGCGCGGTTCATTACCACCAGATCTCCGCTCTTGGATTTCACGGTTTGCAGGTTGATGAAGCGGACCAGACCAGTGCTACGGGCTTCCAAGCGCGATTGCTCAGACACACGCGATGCCGTACCACCGATGTGGAAGGTGCGCATTGTCAACTGCGTGCCCGGTTCACCGATAGACTGCGCCGCAATCACGCCCGTGGCCTCACCCAATTCGACCATGCGGCCAGAAGCCAGGTTACGGCCGTAGCAGGCGATGCAGACGCCGCGTTTCGATTCGCAGGTCAACACGGAGCGGATCTTCACCCGCTCAATGCCGGCAGCCTGAATTGCGCTGGCCAGCTCTTCCGTGATGTCCTGGTTTACATCGACGATCACGCTGCCTTCGTAGTCCTTGATCTTCTCCAGCGATACACGGCCCACGATGCGGTCGCGCAACGGCTCAATAATGTCTCCCGCTTCCACGATGGAACCTACATAAATTCCGTCCACCGTTCCGCAGTCCTGCTCGCTGATGATTACGTCCTGTGCCACATCAACCAGGCGGCGGGTCAAATAGCCTGAATCGGCGGTCTTGAGTGCCGTATCAGCCAATCCTTTACGCGCGCCGTGGGTAGAGATGAAGTATTGCAGCACGGTCAGCCCTTCACGGAAATTCGCCGTGATGGGGGTTTCAATAATTTCACCTGACGGCTTGGCCATCAGTCCGCGCATGCCGGAGAGCTGGCGAATCTGCTGTTTCGATCCGCGAGCGCCGGAATCTGCCATGACATAAATCGGGTTCAACTGTCCGACCTTGTCCAGCTCCTGCATGTTGTTGAACATCTCGTCAGCGACTTTTTCCGTCACGTTTGACCAGATTTCAATCACCTTGTTATAGCGTTCGCCGTTCGTGATGGCGCCATCCAGGTACTGCTGTTGGACGTTGATGACCTGCTTTTCAGCGTCCTTCACCAGCCCCTTCTTGTGCTCAGGAATGACCATGTCATCAATGCCGATGGAAAGGCCGGCGCGTGTTGCATAACGGAAGCCCGTCTCCTTTACTTCATCCAGCATCTTGACCGTGATTTCCAGCCCAAAGCGCAGGTAGGTGTAATTCACCAACTGGCCAATGCCCTTTTTCTTGAGCAAACCATTGATAAACGGCATGCCCTCAGGCAGATGGTCATTCAGGATGGTGCGGCCCACTGTGGTATTGATGAACTGGCGTTCAAAGTTCACCGATTCCGTGTGCACGATATCCTGATCATCATAAGCCTGGGTCAGATCGATAACTTCACCGCTATAGCGCAAGCGGATCGGGGTAAGTGTCTCCACTTCGCCGGCTTCCAGCGCCAGCAGCACGTCTTCAGTGTTGGCAAAAGCGCGTCCTTCGCCTTTCGCGCCCGGCTTGCCTTTGGTCAGATAATAAAGACCAAGCACCATGTCCTGCGTTGGGACGGTGATCGGCTGGCCCGACGCCGGCGAGAGAATGTTGTGCGAGGACAACATCAGCACGCTGGCTTCAACTTGGGCTTCCGGCGAAAGCGGAATGTGAACCGCCATCTGGTCGCCGTCAAAGTCAGCGTTAAACGCCGTGCAAACCAGCGGGTGGATTTTGATGGCCTTGCCTTCCACCAGCACCGGCTCAAATGCCTGGATGCCAAGGCGGTGCAGCGTAGGGGCGCGGTTCAAAAGTACTGGATGGTCTTTGATGACTTCTTCAAGAATGTCCCAGACAATCGGTTCCTGCTGCTCCACCATTTCTTTTGCCTGCTTGATAGTGGTGCAGTGGCCAGTTTGTTCCAGCCGGTGATAGATAAATGGCTTGAACAACTCCAGAGCCATCTTCTTCGGCAATCCGCATTGATGCAGCTTCAGCTCCGGACCGACGACGATTACGGAACGGCCAGAGTAGTCCACGCGCTTGCCCAGAAGGTTCTGGCGGAAGCGTCCCTGTTTGCCTTTCAGCGTGTCAGAAAGTGACTTCAGCGGACGATTGTTGGCGCCACGCAGCACGCGGCCACGGCGTCCGTTATCGAACAGCGCGTCCACTGATTCCTGCAACATGCGTTTTTCATTGCGCACGATCACTTCAGGAGCATGCAGGTCCATCAGCTTCTTCAAGCGGTTGTTGCGGTTGATTACGCGGCGATAAAGGTCGTTCAGATCGGAGGTGGCAAAGCGGCCGCCATCCAATGGAACCAGGGGGCGCAACTCGGGTGGAATCACCGGGATCACGTCCAGGATCATCCATTGCGGTTTGTTGCCGCTCTTCCGGAATGCCTCGACCACTTTCAGCCGCTTGGCATACTTCAGCCGCTTCTGCAGAGAAGTTTCATGCTTCATCTTCTCGCGCAGTTCGACTGACAGCTCTTCCACTTCCACGCGCTTCAGGATTTCCTTGATGGCCTCAGCGCCCATCATGGCCTTGAAACCTGTTGCACGATATTGCTGGTCAAGCTCGCGGAAGCGAGTTTCTTCCTTGATCACTTCGCGCTCTTTTACCGGAGCTTCACCGGCGTCAACCACCACGTATGACTCGAAATAAAGGACCGATTCGAGGTCGCGGAGTGAAATATCCAGCAAATGGCCGATGCGTGACGGCAGCCCTTTGAAGAACCAGACATGTGAGCACGGCGAAGCCAGCTCAATGTGGCCCAGCCGCTCGCGGCGGACTTTTGACAAGGTGACTTCAACGCCGCACTTGTCGCAGATCACGCCACGGTGTTTCATGCGTTTGTATTTGCCGCACAGGCACTCCCAGTCCGTTACCGGACCAAAGATGCGGGCGCAGAACAGGCCATCGCGCTCCGGTTTGAATGTGCGGTAATTGATGGTTTCCGGCTTGGTCACTTCGCCGTGAGACCAGCTGCGGATCTTTTCCGGTGAGGCAAGGCTGATTCGGATTGAATCAAAATCGGTAATCGTGTTGCCAAGATCAAATGGACTTGAACGGTACAAGGTGTCCTCCTGCGGCACTTACGCCACCGCGTGCGGCTCCCGATTGCTGCTTATCTCTTGCTCTGTCTCAACTCCGAGTCGGAAGCGGTCCGGAGTTGAGGTGGGCTTGACTAAAGAAAGGCGCAGGGCCGGTTTTGGCCCTGCATCGATCGGATTAGTCAGCCGCCGCGGCAATTTGTTTCTTGCCGCCTTCAATGGTCTTGATCAGCTCCACATCCAGGCAGAGCGACTGCAATTCGCGGATCAGCACGTTGAATGACTCAGGCACGCCCGGTTCAATGGCGGCTTCGCCCTTCACAATGGCCTCATAAATCTTGGTGCGGCCAAATACGTCGTCTGACTTCGCGGTAAGCAGCTCTTGCAGGATGTAAGCTGCGCCGTAAGCCTCAAGCGCCCAGACTTCCATTTCTCCAAAGCGCTGTCCGCCGAACTGCGCCTTGCCGCCCAGCGGCTGCTGGGTGATAAGCGAGTACGGCCCAATGGAACGGGCGTGGATCTTGTCGTCAACCAGGTGGGAGAGCTTCAGCATGTAGATGTAGCCCACCGTCACCGGCTGTTCGAATTTGTCTCCTGTCATGCCGTCATAGAGGTCGGTCTTGCCCGATTCAGGCAAGTTGGCTTCACGCAGCATGGACTTGATCTCAACTTCACGCGAACCATCAAACACCGGCGAGGCGAAGAACACGCCCTTGGTCAGTGTTTTGGCTACGTGCATCAGTTCATCGTCTTCCAGAGCGGTGATCTTGTCGCCGAACGGAGTGTCCTTAAAAATGCTCTTGAGTTCGCGGCGAACTACTTCTTCGCGCGAGTTCTCTTTCAGGAACTCTGCAATGCGCTCACCCAGTTGATGACCGGCCCAGCCCAAATGCGTTTCCAGGATCTGGCCCACGTTCATACGGCTGGGTACGCCGAGCGGGTTGAGCACGATTTCCACCGGAGTGCCGTCTGAGAGATACGGCATATCTTCTTCCGGCAGAATGCGGGCAATCACGCCTTTGTTTCCGTGACGGCCTGCCATCTTGTCACCTACGCTGAGTTTGCGCTTCATGGCCACATAGCACTTCACCAGCTTGATTACGCCGGGAGGAAGCTCGTCGCCCTTTTGCAGCTTGCCGATCTTTTCATTGGTGATCTTGCGCAGAACATCAATCTGGCGCGAAGTCATCTCTTCGATTTCGTCAATCTGCTCGTTCACCCGCGGGTCCTTGTCAGCGTATTTAATGCGCTTCAGGTTCCGCGTGGAGATGCGCTCAATCGTTTCGCGGTCCAGCATCGCTCCCTTGGTGAGCAGGCGCTTGTTGGTGCGCTCGTCATGCAGGTCAGCCTGGACTTCCTTATTTCCCAGAATGGCTTCAAGACGCTTCAAACGCTCGTCCGTCAGGATTCGGATTTCATCGGCCAAATTCTTTTCCAGCCGCTCAATCTGTGCAGCTTCAATGGCCTTGGCGCGCTCGTCCTTCTCCTGCCCTTTGCGGGAGAAGATCTTCACGTCAACCACCGTGCCTTCAATTCCGGGAGGGCAGTTCAGTGAAGCGTCACGCACGTCGCCGGCCTTTTCACCGAAGATAGCGCGCAGCAACTTCTCTTCTGGAGTGAGCTGGGTCTCGCCCTTGGGCGTTACCTTGCCCACGATAATGTCACCTTGCTTAATGGTGGCCCCAATACGGATCACGCCGCTCTCATCCAGGTCACGCAGCGCGGATTCGCTTACGTTCGGGATGTCACGGGTGATTTCTTCAGGCCCCAGCTTGGTGTCACGAGCTTCAATTTCAAACTCTTCGATGTGGATCGAGGTGTAGTAATCCTCTTTCACCATCTTTTCTGAAACCAGGATTGCGTCCTCAAAGTTGTAACCGCGCCATGGCATGAACGCCACCAGCACGTTGCGCCCAAGGGCCAGTTCGCCTTTATCGGTGCAGGGGCCGTCAGCAATGACCTGGCCCTTCAAAACGCGGTCACCCTTCTTGACCACCGGCTTTTGGTTGATGCAGGTGTTCTGGTTGGAGCGCTTGAATTTCGTGAGCTGGTAGATGTCACTGCCGACTTCGCGTGAAAGCTGGGTCGGATGGTGTTCACCTTCCACACGCACGATAATGCGTTCGGAATCGACGGAATCAATGATGCCGTTGCGGCGGGCCAAAACCACAGCGCCTGAGTCGCGGGCAGTTACGCCTTCCATGCCCGTTCCCACCAGAGGAGCAGCAGCGCGCAGCAGCGGCACGGACTGGCGTTGCATGTTGGCGCCCATCAGTGCGCGGTTCGCGTCGTCATGCTCCAAAAATGGCACAAGTGAAGCGGCCACGGAAACAAGCTGCTTCGGGCTGACGTCAACGTAATCGACCTCATCGCGGGGGACCAGCACAAAGTTGCCGTTTTTGCGGGCATCCACGATCTCGCCTACGATCTTGCCTTTATCGTCCAGTTCAATGTTGGCCTGGGCGATGACGTGTTTGTCCTCTTCCCATGCCGAAAGATAGAACGAGAACGGCTCGGTCTCCAGGCCTTTCTTGCGCCGCTCTTTCAAGTCAGCGGCAACTTTCTCCGCTTCCTTCAATTCAACGTGGTCGCCCACGCGGTAATCGCTGTCGCCTGCGTTCACAATAGTGACAAAGTCGATCACGCGTGAATCTTTGATCCGGCGATAAGGCGACTCAATAAAGCCATAATCGTTGATGCGGGCGTAGCAGCTCAACGAACTGATCAGGCCGATGTTCGGGCCTTCCGGCGTTTCAATCGGGCAGATGCGGCCATAGTGCGTCGGGTGAACGTCACGGACTTCGAATCCGGCGCGCTCACGCGATAATCCGCCCGGCCCAAGGGCTGAAAGACGGCGCTTGTGCGTAATCTCTGACAGCGGATTGGTCTGGTCCATGAACTGTGAAAGCTGCGATGAGCCAAAGAACTCGCGGATGGCCGCCATTACCGGTTTTGCATTCACCAGATCATGTGGCATGGCCGTGGACATTTCCTGGTACACCGACATCTTTTCCTTGATGGCGCGCTCCATGCGCACCAATCCAATGCGGAACTGGTTTTCCATCAACTCGCCTACTGCGCGTACGCGGCGGTTGCCAAGGTGATCGATGTCGTCCACCGAGCCAATGCTCTTGCGCAACTTGAGCAGGTATCGAATGGTCGCGTAAAAATCTTCAGGATCAAGCGTGCGTTTGTCCAGGCCGGTGGCTTCATTCCGGTCATACAGCTTGATGTTGAACTTCAAGCGGCCTACACGGCTGAAGTCATACTTCCGTGGATCAAAGAACATTCCGTGGAAGAGAGCTGTTGCTGTGTCCAGGGTCGGCGGATCGCCCGGGCGCAGCTTGCGGTAGATTTCGATCAATGCTTCTTGCGGCGTTTTGACCGAATCGCGGCGCAGCGTTGCGCTGATTACGTTGCCCACGTCGTCCCGCTCCGGGAAGAAGACATGGATGTCTTCCACGCCCGCATCCATGATCTTGGAAAGCTTGTCAGCCGTTATTTCGCTATTCGCTTCCAAAAGCACTTCACCGCTCGCGGTATCCACAATGTCGGCCACGGTAAATGCGCCTTCAAGGTCGGTGGTGTCGATATCAATCTCAGTGATCTTGGCCTTTTGAATTTCTTTCAAGACAGATGGCGTAATTTTGCGGCCGGAATGGGCAACCTCATGCCCGCTCTTGTCCTTGATGCTATGGGCCAGCTTGAGTCCCAGCAGGTTCGTCGGACGCTCAATGCCAGTTTCCAGCGTCCAGCGCAGCTTCTTGTCCTTCAGGCTGATTCGATCTGCCGTGTAGAACGTGCGCAAAATGTCTTCATCGGAGCGCAGGCCCAGGGCACGGAGAAAGATGGTGCCCAGGAATTTCCGCTTGCGGTCAATACGGACATAAAGAACGTTTTTCTGGTCGTATTCAAACTCAACCCATGATCCGCGGTAAGGAATGATCTTGCCCAGAAAGTATGTGCGGTTGTTGGCAGTTTCGAAGAAGACGCCCGGCGAACGGTGCAACTGGCTGACAATCACGCGTTCAGTGCCGTTGATGATAAAGGTCCCGTTCTGCGTCATCAGCGGAATATCGCCAAAGAAAACTTCCTGCTCTTTGATGTCGCGGATGCTCTTGTTGCCGGTCTCCGGGTCTTTGTCATAAATAGTGAGCCGGATGGTGACTTTGAGCGGCGCGGAGTAGGTCATGCCGCGCTCTTCGCACTCAGCCACGTCATATTTCAGTTGCAGGCCAACGGGATCGCCGCACTTGTTACAGAAATCAGGCGTGTTGGCGTTGTACGTTCCGCACTTCTGGCAAAGCACGTCGCCAGGGTGAAAAGGGTCTGTAATCACCGTGTTGCCGCAATTGCGGCAGGTAGTACGCAGGTGATGAAGGCCCTTGAGGTGTCCGCACTTGCACTCCCAGTTGCCAATGGCGAAATCTACAAAGGCCAATTCGGAGACATTGCGAAAGTCAGTGATGGGGAAAACGGATTGAAAAACAGACTGGAGACCGCTGTCGTCACGCTCGCTCGGCAGTTTGTCCATCTGCAAAAAGCGATCATACGAACGCTTCTGGACCTCGATTAAGTTCGGGATCTGCAGGGCTACCGGAATTTTTGAGAAATCAAGACGATAACGAGCTTGGCCATTTTTATTCGGCATGAATAACTCCTAAGACTTTTCTGCTTCGGTCCCGCCCAGCGGCGAGCGAAGCGGCTTGCCTGAAGATTCATTCTTCAAAAGCAAACCTGGTGGGCCAACCCAGCTCTAAAGCAGGCGTTGGCGGCGGCTTGGCTGAAAGGCTGCAGGAAAAACGAATCGCGCCAACCGGAGACAAAAATCCCCGTTGACGCCGTGACAGCGAAATGCGATGTCTAAAATGTTTTTATCTGCGCCCGTCTGACTAGACCGTTCTTTGTCCGCCCAAGCGGACCTGCTCAAAAGAACAATAACTGGCAGTCTGGCTACGACTCCGAGCAAGGCGAATATTGCTGGAGCACCACGCCTGTCCTGCGTCAAAAAAATCGAAAAAACCGGTTTGGAAGAGAAACTACCGTATCTATTTGATAACAGAAGTTGTCCTCAAGATTCAACCTATCTGAAAGGAATTTTGGGGGTAACTGTTATTACCCCCAGTTCCTTCAGGTTTTCCATGCGTCTTGCGTGCTGGAAAACGGCTCAGCGGGCCTTTCGGCCAGCGCAAGCCGTTATTTGATCTCGACGGTCGCCCCTGCATCAGTAAACTTCTTCTTGATCGTTTCCGCTTCTTCCTTGGAAACGTTCTCTTTCACGTTCTTCGGCGCGCCATCCACCAGGTCCTTGGCTTCTTTCAGGCCCAGGCTGGTGACTTCACGTACCGCTTTGATTACATTGATCTTATTGGCGCCAGCGCCGGTAAGCACAACGGTGAATTCGGTCTTTTCTTCCGCCGGTGCCGCGCCCGCTGCTGCTCCGCCACCGGCCATCATCACCGGGGCTGCTGCCGCTGCGGAGACGCCAAGGCGCTCCTCAAGCTTCTTTACGAGCTGGGCCGCGTCAAGCAGGCTCAACCCTACGATTGAATCTTCCAACTGCTGCAGATCTGCCATGTGTATCTCCACTCTTTCGTCAGTTTTGTGCTGGTTCGCCGCTTCGTCCCACCGTGTTCCAATGCGCCCAGACTAGCGCCACGCAGGTCCTTAGCTGACGAAAAACCTCTATTCCCGAAGGCCGCACTTATCCTTCAGGACAAACCTTTTGAATTTAATCTGTTACCTGGCTGTTGACCGGTACCGGCTCTGCCGCGGCCGCAACTGTCGCCCCGGCTTCCGGCGTTCCGCCCGCATCTTTAAACTTTTTCTTCTCCACGCCCTGGCTCACCACCACTGCCAGGTCTCTGCCAACCGCATTCATTACGGTAACCAGTCGTTGTGCCGGAGCGTTCATCAGGAACAGCAGCTTGGAGTAAATTTCTTCCTTGGACGGCATGGTGGCCAGCGCTTTAATCTCGTTCATCGAGATCACGCGGCCTTCCAGCACACCGGCCTTGAAGGAGTATTCCGGATTGTCGACAACGTACTTGCTCAGCGCTTTGGCCAGGGCAACCGGGTCACCGCTGGTGTAAGCAATTGATGTGACGCCCTTCAGCCCTGTCAGCGCTTCGCCAACCTGTGTGCCTTCCGACGCCCGCTTGGCCAGAGTATTCTTGACCACTTGATATTTGCCGCCCGCCGAGCGCACCGTCTTGCGCAGCTCAAAATCCTTTGACACCGTTAATTTGGAGAAAGTGCCCACTATCATGCTGCTGGCTTTTTGCAGGTCCTGATTGAGCTTTTCAATCTGTTCCGCTTTTTTTGCTTTTGTGACCGCCATATTCAGATCCTTTTCTCTAGTCGGGGCCCATTCCGGCCCGCGTCGCAAATGCCTGAGTTAATTGCTGGGCTACGCCTTGGCTGCGGTTTCTATCGGTGTGGTATCCACGGATATCCCGGGCCCCATCGAGGACGAGACGTACGCGCCCCTGATGTATTTGCCCTTGGCTGCTGAAGGCTTGGCTTTGACCACGCTTGTAATCACGGCGGTGGCGTTTTCCACCAACTTGTCCGGAGTAAAGGAAATCTTTCCCACCGGAACATGCACCAGAGCGGTCTTATCCGTGCGGAACTCGACCTTACCAGCCTTGATCTCTTTTACCGCGTTGGCGATATCGAACGTGACCGTTCCGGTCTTGGGATTCGGCATCAGCCCTTTGGGGCCAAGCACCTTACCCAGCTTACCCACCGACTTCATCATGTCGGGAGTGGAGATAACGGCGTCAAAATCCGTCCAGCTTTCTTTCTGGATCTTTTCCACCATCTCCTCGCCGCCCACAATGTCAGCTCCGGCAGCTTCGGCCTCGCGGACTTTTTCGCCGCTGGCGATGACCAAAACTTTCTTCGATTTTCCCAGCCCATGCGGCAGAACCACCGTCCCGCGCACCATTTGGTCGGCATGCTTGGGATCGACGCCCAGGCGGAGAGTGACCTCCACCGTCTCGTCAAACTTGGCAAACTTTACCTTCTGCAGCAACGGCACTGCGTCGCCCAAAAGATACTGGCGCTTTTCAATTGCCTCGCGCGCCTTGCTTATGTTCTTTCCTGATTTGCGACTCATTCGTTTTTTCCCTTATCTCCCACCGCTCCGCAAGACTCCGCGGGCCGTGGTACATGCGATTTAAAACTAACCTACGACTTCAATCCCCATGCTGCGCGCCGTACCCTTCACGCTTTTGATCGCGGTTTCCAGCGAAGCGGCATTCAGGTCCGGCATCTTCTGCTTGGCGATATCGGAAACCTGCTTCTCCGTGACTTTTCCGACCTTGTCTTTATTCGGTGCGCCGGAGCCCTTGGCGATGCCCGCTGCCCGCTTGAGCAAAATCGATGCCGGCGGCGTTTTGGTGATGAAGGTAAAAGAACGGTCGGTATAGACCGTGATGACCACGGGGATAATCAGCCCCGCCATCTCCTTGTTGGAAGTGCGGGCATTGAACTGTTTGCAGAATTCCATGATGTTGATCTGCGCCTGGCCCAGTGCCGGGCCGACCGGAGGCGCAGGCGTCCCCTTGCCGGCTTCAATCTGCAACTTAACGGATGTCTGTACTTTTTTCGGTGCCATATTCTTTGCTTTTGGCTCTTAGCCTTTAGCTCTCGTTTCGCGACTCCCCGCCACTAGTCAACGTGGAGTCTGGTTTTGAAATTACTCAATTACCAATTTCCTAAGCGACTTTCTCCACCTGTCCAAATTCCAGTTCGACCGGCGTGGCCCTGCCGAAGATCGTGACCATCACTTTTAAGGTCTCGCGGTCTTCGTTCACTTCGTCCACCATGCCATTAAAGTTTGCGAACGGCCCATCAGTAATGCGCACGGTTTCATTCTTCTCAAACTTCACGCGGATCTTGGGTTTGTCTTTGCCCACGTTCACGCGATAAATGATCTGATTGACCTCGTCTTCGGTCAGCGGCGTTGGATCATTTGCCGTCCCAACAAAGCCGGTAACGCGCGGCGTGGATTTCACTACATGCCACACATGGTCGCCTTCGCCACCTGTACGGAAGCCCGTCAGGTCCATTTGGACAAGCACATAGCCGGGGTAAAACATTCTCTCCACGGTATATTTCTTGCCGTTGCGGATCTCCGTCACCGGCTCCGTGGGGATCACAACTTTGCCGATCTTTTCCGTCAGGCCAAAGGCCTGAATGCGGGATTCCAGCGATTCTTTTACCTTGCGCTCAAAGCCCGAATAGCTGTGGATGATGTACCACTTCATGTTCGGGTTGATGTTCTCCGGCGGTGGCGGCTGTTCGCCATCCGGGGGAGTCACGTTGATGTTCTGCTCTGTCATGCTTGCCAACTTGGCTTTCCGGTGTTCCTACCGCACATGGTGGTGCAACACCCAATTGATTCCCGACGCAATCACCTGGTCGATCACGAAAAAATAAATGCCAAACAGAATGACCGTGATGATCACCACTGTCGTCGTAGCCTGGACTTCCCGTCTATTGGGAAAAGTAACTTTCCGCATCTCATTGCGGACATCCGAGAGAAAGCTCTTTATGCGCGCAGGGTATTGTGACATCTTGTTGCCCTGGTCTTCTCGCGCCATCGTTACTGCCTTCGCCATTGGTCCCTTTCTTTATCCCGCCCTCTTGCGGCTGGCTCCAAAATCTGGCAGGGGCGGAGGGATTCGAACCCCCAAGTCCGGTTTTGGAGACCGGCAGTTTAGCCGTTGAGCTTACGCCCCTGTAAAACAGCAATTAGCCATTAGTAATTAGCTTTTGTGTCGTTGTACTTCACGGCATCGCCAGCTTCAGAAATTTAGCTACTGCCAATGGCTATTTGCCAATTGCTCTATTTAACTTCCTTGTGCCCTGTGTGTTTGCGGCAACGCTTGCAAAACTTCTTGAACTCAAGCCGTCCCGTTGTGGTCTTCTTGTTCTTGGTGGTCGAGTAATTCCGCTCTTTGCAATCGCCGCACTGTAATGTAACTATTTCTCTCATACTCAGCCTCTAGCCCTTAGCCATTGGCTCTTAGCTTGATCTCTCAGAGCGAAAAGCATGGCCTGAATTTCTGTTTCTCATTGGTCTGGGTTTCTGATTACGTTTTCAAATTACCCAATTACTCAATTACCAATTCTTCTTACTGAATAATCTCGCTGATCGTTCCCGCGCCAACCGTGCGTCCGCCTTCGCGGATAGCAAAGCGCAAGCCCTTTTCCATGGCCACCGGCGTAATCAGCTCAATCTGCAGTGAAACGTTGTCGCCCGGCATCACCATTTCCGTGCCTGCCGGCAACTCGGCCACGCCGGTCACGTCCGTGGTGCGGAAGTAGAACTGCGGACGATAGCCCTTGAAGAACGGAGTGTGGCGTCCACCTTCTTCTTTGTTCAGGACGTAGATCTCGGCCTTGAACTTGGTGTGTGGCGTGATCGAGCCGCCTTTGGCCAGAACCATGCCGCGCTCCACATCGTCTTTGCCGATGCCGCGCAGCAACAGCCCAGCGTTATCGCCGGCCATGCCTTCGTCCAACTGCTTCTTGAACATTTCCACGCCTGTGACTACCGTCTTGCGAGTATCGCGAAAGCCGACGATCTCAACTTCCTCGCCGACCTTCACCTTGCCACGCTCAATCCTGCCTGTAACCACCGTGCCACGGCCGGAAATGGAGAAGATGTCTTCAATCGGCATCAGGAACGGCTTGTCGATGTCACGCGCCGGAAGCGGAACATATTTGTCTACCGCGGCCATCAACTCATCAATCTGCTTTTCCCACTTAGGATCGCCATTCAACGCGTTCAACGCGCTCAGGCGGACCACAGGAACATCGTCGCCGGGGAACTTATAACTCTTGAGCAGCTCGCGCACTTCCAGTTCCACCAAGTCAAGCAATTCAGCGTCATCCACGGCATCGCACTTGTTCAACGCCACCACGATGCACGGCACGCCCACCTGGCGGGCCAGGAGCACGTGTTCACGCGTCTGCGGCATCGGGCCATCAGTGGCCGCCACAACCAGGATTGCGCCATCCATCTGCGCCGCGCCGGTAATCATGTTCTTGATGTAGTCGGCATGGCCGGGGCAGTCAACGTGCGCGTAATGCCGGTTCGGCGTCTCATATTCCACGTGCGCCGTAGCAATCGTAATGCCGCGCTCGCGCTCTTCCGGAGCGTTGTCAATCGAGGCAAAATCGCGAAACTTGATCTTCGGATTGTGCTTCGACAAAACCTTGGTGATGGCCGCCGTCAGTGTGGTCTTCCCATGGTCAATGTGACCGATGGTGCCAACGTTTACGTGCGGTTTGCTGCGGTCAAATTTTTCTTTTGCCATTGCCTCTCCTCAAACGCGCTCCAAAGCTGCCGAGACTTTGGTTTGCATCATAATCTCGCGTCAGTAATACCGATAAATCTTTTGATACTTCTCGCGGACCTTCACATCCACTTTTTCAATCCGCTCCAGATAAAACTCGCGCATCAGTGCCTGGTCGGAAATCGCAAGCGCTTCATACAATTGCCTGGCTGTCTTTCCTGACTTTACCAGCGAGTTGTCTACCGATTCCAGAATTCCCAGGCCAACGATCTTTTCAAACTCGCGCACAAAAACGCCCTGGCTTTGCAGCTTGCCGTAAAACTTCTCTACCGCTGCAGAATCAAAAATGCGCTCCAGCGCGGACTTCAACTGCTCAAAATCTTCCGTCTTCGTTACTGCAATCTGCGCCTGCTGATACGCCATTATTTCTTCGTAAAATCCTTCTGCTTCGTTCTGCCGATCAAACGATGGAGCGGGAGACGGGAATCGAACCCGCGACCAACAGCTTGGAAGGCTGTGACTCTACCACTGAGTTACTCCCGCCAACCCGAGATTTAATAATTTGAAATTGCGCGTGCAATTATCTTTGCGCTTGGTTTTCAAATTACCCGATTACAAATTTCAAATTACAAATCTAACTTCTGGAGCTGATGACCAGGATTGAACTGGTGACCTCTCCCTTACCAAGGGAGTGCTCTACCAACTGAGCTACATCAGCTCGAACTCTTACCCTGCTTTGATAGAGGTCACTGGGTGACATCTTCCTTTTGTGTTGCGGCTACGCTCCGCTGCCGCCGCAACGTCTTACCAAAGGAGTGCTCTACCAACTGAGCTACATCAGGTCGAACTCTTTTTACCGCCAATGTTGGCCAGAGATCCCTCGCTTCGTTAGGGATTTCGGCTGAAGGCTCCCGTTCGGCTCCGCCTCGCTCACGCCTTCAAAACGCCTCAACATCAGCTCAAAAACTCTATTCGTCCTGCTCGCCGCGAATCTGGTCAGCCCGAAAGTGTAAAACAGTCCGTACCACAAACAACGCCAGCACAATCAAGGTCAGTGACCGGATACCGACATGGCCGTTTCCAACAGGCAACGGAACATCTTCCATCGTTACCCAGATCAGCAGGCCTAGAACTGCGTAAATCGCGAGTGCCACATAAAACCGCTTGTGTTTCTGCATTTACTACTCGCGCTTAAAAAAACAATCTGGTGCACAGGGGAGGATTCGAACCTCCGTAGCTCCGAAGAGCGGCAGATTTACAGTCTGCTACCATTAACCACTCGGTCACCTGTGCATTGAACCGAGCCTGCTGCGCGTGCGCCGAATCCACCCGCGGGGCTCTTCGTTCCTATGGGTTCCGCAACGCTCCGCTGCTCCGCCTCTCGCGTTGCGTTCGCGCGCACAACCGCGCTCACTTCATGCTTCACCCGGCTCTTTACGCTGGTCACAAACGGGCGCTTTTCTCCATTGGACAAAAGCGATCAAGGGACGCGCGAACATACTTCCGCATCAGCCGTCAATCCTGACGTTTGGAGGAAGTCTTCGTGGGTTTGCCTTCCGGTTAGAAAACGACTAACGTGCGCAGTGCCTGCTGTGTTCCAAAAACGCGTCCAGCTTACGCGCTTTGGAAAATCCCGTTATCCATCTGGAGCTGGCGAAGGGACTTGAACCCCCGACCCTCTGATTACAAATCAGATGCTCTACCAGCTGAGCTACGCCAGCACAATCCCGCCCGTAACCGGGCACAAAGTTAATAAGTTAGCACA
>DASXGZ010000029.1:0-57245 GCA_036488825.1 Candidatus Angelobacter sp. | reverse complement strand
TGGCCCGCAGATTCAGCTCTTTGTACCCTCGCATGGCCGATTCCAAGTGCTTTTTTGACTTGGCGAAGGCAGGCGGATCAAGCACGATCACGTCATACTGCCTGCCCGCCGCCGAGTAGTCTTTCATCAGGTCAAAAGCATTGCCTTCTATCCATTCGATCTCTGTTTTGCTCTCCGCGGCGTTCAGCTTTTCATTCTGCTCCGCGGTTTCCAGGGCTTCACGGGAAATATCCACGGCGGTCACCTTGTCACAACGATGGCCCAGATGCAGCGCGAATCCGCCGTGATAGGTGCAGATGTCCAGGGCTTCGCCGCGTGCATATTGGGCCGCAGCAGCGTAATTTTCGCGCTGGTCCAGAAAAGCCCCGGTCTTCTGCCCGCCCAGCGCGCCATAACGGAACTTCACACCATTCATTGTGAAGTCAGTCGTGCTCTTGTGGCCCTCTACCAGCGCAGATTCCATCTCCGGAAGCTGCTCCATCTCACGAATGCGGGCGTCGGTGCGCTCCACAATATTTTCTGCACCGGCAAGCGACTTTAGGGCTTCGAGAATCGCAGCTTTTCGTTCCGGCCTTTCCCAAGCCTGCGTAAGCACCTGAAACGTATAAACGTCGTTATAGCGATCGACGATCAGCCCCGGTAGGCGGTCGGCCTCACTGAAAACCAGCCGGCAGGCATTGGAGTGCTCCACGACCTTTGTTCTGTACGCGATCGCTTCCGCCATCCTCTGGCGCAGCAGATGCAGCAATTCTTCTTCGGAACTGAGAAGCTCACGGCCCAGCAGCCGCAGCTTGATCTGCGATGACGAGCTGTAAAGCGCGGAGCCTAACGTCTTTTCTTTGGGCCCAACCACCTGCACCAGAGCGCCGGGCTGTGCGCCTGCATCATTGAGCACGTCAGAGGCGTAAATCCACACATGACCGTCGCGCAGCCGCCTGGCTGCCCGGTCATTCACAATCACTTTTCGCAGAGGTCCGTTTGCCATCAGGCCAACAGCATATAGGAAGGAAAGATAGAAGATAAATGCTATGAGGTGGGAGTGGTTTCCGCTGGTTCAGTTTCGGGCTCAACTTCAGCGGCCCGAGCTTTTGTCTTCTTCTTCGGTAGCTCCGGCGGCGCTGCCGCTTCATTTGCAGGATTAAAATACAAAATTCGACCACAAGAATTGCAGGTAATAATCTGTTCGTTGGTGCGAATTTCCTGCCATGTTTGCGGCCGGAGCATCACAAAACAGGCCAGGCATTTCTGGTCGCGGGCTTCGGCCAGGGCTGATTTACGCTGGCGCATCACACGATCGTAGTGGGCCAGTGCGCTGTCATTCACCCCGACCCGCAACTGCTCGCGCTTTCCCTTCAATCCAGCCAGCAGTTTTTCGTCTTCCGCGGTCCTGACGCGCGCTTCAGTCTTTTCTTTCTCCACGTCTGCCGACTCGGTCTTCAACTCCGCCTCGGCCACCTTTAAAGCTTTTTCGTCGTTCTCAAGCCCGATCATCAGTTCCAGGATCTTGTCTTCGCAGCCGCCGATCTGTTTTTCCGCGAACTCCACTTCATGCATCAGGGCGCGGTATTCATCGTTTGTTTTCACGCTGGAGGACTGGCTGCGGTATTTGGCTATTTTTTCCTGGAAACCTTTGATATCGGCTTCATTCTGGCGGCGGCTGGCTTCATTTCCCTTGATGCGAGCCTTGGCTTTTTCGACAGCGGCTTTATGTTCGGCCAGCTTTTCTTCAATCGCGGCTACCCGTTTAGGCAGGCTGGCCACTTCTTCGGTCAAGCGCAGGGCTTCCCGATCAACTTTTTCCAGTTCGATAAGTCTTTCCAGATCAGCATTCATGAGGAAGGAGGCCGTGACCTAATTCTAACACGCGTAATTGGCCGTTCGGCACCGCTTTTATGCCTTTAACTAGGTTTTTCTACTGATTGTCGCAGCATGGTGGCATGCTTAGACTCAAGACATGCTCATAGAAGTAACCAGACTGCTGCTTGGCGTTGCGATTGCCATTTTCCACCGCCCACTGGCCAGCATGGTGATGCAGAAAGAACGCGCACTCGACGGATATTTCCGCAGCCGCGGCGTTCAGCTTCCAGCCCCGCCCAGTGACACCACCGCCCAAAACCTCTACTTCAGCATTG
Source organism: Candidatus Angelobacter sp. (assembly GCA_036488825.1). Classification (GTDB taxonomy): domain Bacteria; phylum Acidobacteriota; class Terriglobia; order Terriglobales; family Acidobacteriaceae; genus Angelobacter. The sequence goes on along the minus strand of DASXGZ010000029.1, from coordinate 55,113 downwards.
GAATTTTTATTTCTCTGATTGAAGCAGGTCGGATCTGGTTTTCCATGTACTAATAGCCAAATCGACCTGCTCGCAAGCCAGAACGGGAGATGTTCAATCCTTCGGCATCGGTGGAGTAGTATCCGGCTTTCGTCCAAAAAGAACCCGGCCAAGTATCAAGAACACAATGGCGCTATAGCCAATATATTTTGAAATTTGGTGCGTGTGTGCGTCTGGCGATGAACGCATCATGAATGACGCAATTAATGCTACAACGGCAATTAGCACGCAAATCCAATAACCTGCTGGTCTGCTTCCCATAGTTTCCTTTCTACGCGCGACCTCCAGAAAAGTTACACGTGATCCAGAGATAAAGCCCTTTCTGTTAACGCCCCTCTGCATGGCGTCGGCACAACCCCGGTTCCGAAGCTGTACCGGCGCCAGCTACGAACGCAGTCTGCGCTCTATTTCTTCCTGCTGCCAGAAGAACTACCGGTTTCTGCTGGAACACCTTCATTCGGTTGGCCATGATAATTGGGAAATGCCGGGCGCTTGGCTACCGGCAGGGGATTCTTTTTGAGCGAATCCATTACTAATGCCACCGCCTTTTCCAACTGGAGATCGCGCCCACTGGCCCAGTCTTTTGGCGTCATCTCAACTTCATAATCCGGCGCTACGCCGTGGTTTTCCACGTCCCAGTCACCTGTGCGATTGTAAAAGGCCACGCGCGGCGCGGTGACGGAACCACCGTCCATCAAGCTGGGATAATCATAAATTCCTACTAGCCCGCCCCACGTACGAGTGCCGACGAGCGGCCCCAGCTTGGCATCACGGAAATACCAGGGCAGCGCATCGCCTCCGGAGCCGGCATACATATTGATGATCATGGCTTTTGGTCCGAAGATAGCGCCCACCGGAGTGGTGAAATCCTGCCCTTCACGGGTCATCCAATAGTTTTGCAGCGGGCGTTTCAGATAATCGATCACATAATCCGCTGCCGAACCGCCGCCGTTAAAGCGTTCATCAATGACCGCGCCTTCACGCCCGATCTGGGCAAAGAAGTACCGATTGAATGACGTGTAGCCGCCAAAGCCAGTGTCAGGCAGATAAACGTATGCCAGACGGCCGCCGCTAAGTTTGTCGACTTTATGAAGATTGCCTTCAATCCATGCGCGATTACGCAATGCAGCTTCTGTCTCAATCGGAACAACCGTTACTGTACGCGCGCCTTTTCCATCTGCCGAAGCGCCGATTTTCAGAACGGTTGCTTTATCAGCCGAGCCTTCAAAGAATTCAAAGACCTCGTCTGTTCCGCGCAACTCTCGGCCGTTCACAGCCAGCAGATAGTCGCCTTCCTGGACGTTTACTCCGGGCTGCGTAAGAGGGGCGCGCAACTGCGGGTTCCAGTTTTCGCCTTGATAGATTTTGGCAAATTTGTAGCGCCCATTTTCAATGATGTAATCAGCGCCCAGCAGCCCAACCTTGCCTTGTTCTGAAGGCGGCTCCGGAGGCGTGCGGATGTACATGTGTCCAACGGTGAGTTCGCCGAGCATCTCCGCCAACAGATAGCTGAAGTCGATGCGGCTGCCCACATTTTCCAGGTAAGGTTCATACTGCTTTTTGGTAGCCGGTAGATTCAAGCCGTGCAGATTGGGATCGTAGAAAAAGTCGCGTTCAATCCTCCAGACTTCGGTGTACTCCTGCTTCCATTCTGCTTTTGGATCGATCTTCACTTCCATCTTCGTAAGCGCAAGTGGCGTCTCAGGCTTGCCGGCCGCCGAACCTTCTGCTCGTGCTGGAGCGGTGGCTGAACTGATGAACCATTTCTTTTCCCGACGGCCCTTACTGTAGAGCATCTTCTTCCCGTCAAAGGAGACAGTGAAATCATTTGCTCCTTCCATCAGCTTTTCCGGTTTGCGCGATGTCAGATCAAACCGCCAAAGCGTCGTTTGCTGGTCTGGGCCGGGACGCGCCGGAGCTTCGACAAGGAAGATCGTTCCCGATTTGCCCGCCACGAGCTTGCTGTAATCGCGCGGCGGGATGGGCAATGCCAGAATGCGCTGACCGATATTGTCGGGATCGATTCGGACAATAACACCTTCGTTTTTTACCGACTTTGCTGCACGAGCATCCTGTGCCTTGGCTTTTTCTTCAGTATTTGCGGGTTCCTGATCGGTCTTTTCTTCCCCTTTGGGCGTTTTGTCAGCGTCTGACTTGCTGTCATCGGCGCTCCCTTTTTCTTCGTCGCTTTCCGGCGCCAGGGGTGAAGGCTGATCTTTGCGCAGCACAATCAGATAGGCGCTGCGGGTTACCGGCCGATTGATGCTGGAGAGATCAAGCCATCCAGTGGTCGGTCCCACATCAGTACTGGCAGTGAAGTACAGATACTGGCCTTTTTGGTCAAAGGCGGGAAAGCGGGCATCGCTCAGCCCGTCTGTAAGTTGCATGCTTTTGGCTTGTTCAAGCGAGTAAGCAAAGATTGCGTGCATGTGGCTGGTAAGCGTTTTGGAATATGCAACCCACCGGCTGTCGGGCGACCATACCGGATCCAGCGTTCTGACCGGAGCATCATAAGTATCAGTGTCAATCTTTACTGGCGTGCCCTTTGCCAGATCTATGTACCAGATGTTGAGGCGCTTGTCAGAAAATATGATCTTCTTGCTGTCCGGCGACCAGATGGGCTCGTAATAAAAAGAGGCTGGGGTGCCAAGAGAAATCTTTTTGGGTTCGCCCATTCCATCAGGATTTTTCAGAAAGAGCTGGTACTCACCTGATTCGTCAGAAAAATAAGCCACCCACTTGCCATCCGGGGACCATGCCGGATCACGCTCCATGGTTCCTGGTGTGCTGGTCAGATTGCGGATGTCACCTTTTTCAGCCGGCGCGGTAAGGATTTCGCCATGCGCTTCAAATACTGCGCGTGCGCCGCTGGGTGAGAGCGCAGCCGAGGCAATTTCATTTTCCACCTTCTTGAAATGTGGGCGGACGTTTGGAAGGTCCGCGGGCACCGTGATTGCCACCTGTTTGGCTTTGCCTGTTGCCGGATCAAAAAGGCTCAACGACCCAAACTGCTCGTAAACAATTGCGCCCGGCCCCGCAGAAGCAGATTTAATATCCGCGCCATTGCTGGGCAAAGATTGCTCAACCTTTTTATCTTTCAGATCATAGGCAAACAATGTAAACGGCCCGTTGCGGTCGGAGAGGAAATAGATCTTGTTGCCAACCCACATGGGATCGCCATCGTTTGAGGTCTCACGCGGCACCTGCTCCAGATTCAGGTCGGTAAGATTTGCAATCCAAACACGCGATGCCTTGCCGCCCCTGTATCGCTTCCATCCAATCGCGGAAAGCCGTCGATTATTATCTACAGGGACGTAAGCAATGTGCTTGCCATCAGCCGAAAAAGCGCCGAACTCAGCCGTGGGCAATGGCAATTCGTGCGGCAGACCGCCATCCAGCGCTACCGTGAACAGCCGGTTAAAGCGAGAATAGCTGTTGCGCGTGGACCGAAAGAGCACGGATTTGCCATCGGGCGCCCAGCCTACCACCTCATCCACCGCAGGATGATGCGTGAGCCTGCGGGGAACTCCGCCATCGCTTGGCATTACGTAAACATCCACGTTGCCGTCGTAATCCCCAGTGAAGGCGATCATGCTTCCGTCAGGAGAAAAGACCGGATCGCTTTTTGTGCCGTCACCGCTGGTCAGCAGGCGCGCGCTACCGCCATCACGAGGAACCAGCCAGAGATCACCGGCATAGGCAAACGCAATGTGCGTTTTTGAAAGCGTAGGCTTTTGCATAAGCAGCGGGCCAGCCGCCTGAGCGCTCAGCGTAAAAATGAAAGCACAAACGATCAGAGACAAAGCGGAATAGGACTTCTTCATTTAGATAACCACCGGAGATAAAATGTTCGTTTTGACGAGGCAATTCAGGGTAGCAGCATGGATATGCAGGAGACAAGGATCAAACTTGAAAATAGAAGAATAATGGGGCTGTGTGAGGTTTGCTCTTTGCAAGGTGCAGCACAAGAATTACGTTTTGGCTTTTCCAAGATCACGGTAGCGATATTCTTTCGGCTTGAACACTTTGTTCAGATATGTCCCTTTGGAATCTTCTTTCATAAAGGCTTCATACTCCTCGGCGGGAACTTCAAAATACAGATATATGTCTCCACTTGCACGAAATTCAATCGCCAGCTCTTGCCTCGCGGAATCGTATCCCATAGCAGCAATGCTCGTTGAATTAACGGGAACCCGTGGGACTGCACGCTCCAGCAACAACGCTACATGCGCGATTGCTGCGTTATCGGTTCCCATTCCCTCGGGAGTTTTGGCCTTAACGCCCACTTGATTAGACTTCACCTCCAGCAAACCAGCTATGCAAGTTTGTATTTTTTCTCCGTGTGGGCCAATTTTAGGTTCAGCCAGAATCAACGTGGAATCGACATTGCTGACTCTGTATCCGGCCACCCAAACCTGCTTGAGCGCTTCTTCCAAAAAAATAACGGAATCAGCGCCTTTCCATTTGGGATCGGTCGGAGGAAAGTAGCTGCCGATATCGCCGGCCGCAACCGCACCGAGCAGCGCGTCAGTTATGGCATGCAGAAGCACATCACCGTCAGAGTGGCCGGCGAGGCCGTGCGTGTGGGGAAGAGTAACGCCGCCAATCTTTAAAGGAACGCCTGCTTGAAATTCATGTGAGTCCCAGCCATAACCGATTCTCATAGATTCATATAAACCGCTGTTACTCATTGTCGTGGTGGGCCCGGTAGGATTCGAACCTACAACCAACAGATTATGAGTCTGCTGCTCTAACCGTTGAGCTACAGGCCCCCGCGATCAAGTTTCGCATAGGCGCGCTGTCATTGCCAATCTTGAGCCAAAGCCCATTACCACAAAGGACACGAAGGATCACAAAGGCCGTTGGCGAAAACCAACATATTGCTGATATCGTGCCGCGTGCATCTATATGGCTTTAGCTTTTCGAGGCTAAATTTCCTAAGAACCTGATTGCTAAGCACTGACCCGCTGAGTGCTTTGTTACTTCCGTAGTTCCCTTAAATCAATCCCCAACTGCTGGCACTTCTTATAAAGATGGCTTCGCTCAAGGCCCAACGCTTTTGCGGTGTTCGTGATGTTCTGATGGTGGCGCTTAATTTCTTCCAGGATCATCTGCCGCTCCACTTGCTCCACACGCTCGGCCAACGTGCCCGTGCCGGCGAACGAAGCTCCGGCTTCGACGGATTGCAGGGGCAGAGCGGCTTGAACAGTGGCTGGCGTAATTGCATCGTCTTCAGCAAAAAGCAGCAGGCGTTCCACTACGTTACGCAGTTCCCGAATGTTCCCCGGCCATGAGTGCGCCTGTAGAGCCTGCAATGCTTCCGGGCTGAACGTAATGTCTTTCCAATTGTTCTGTTTTACGATCTGCGCGGCAAAATGCTTGGCCAGTGCGGGAATATCCTCGGGACGCTGGCGCAACGGCGGCAGCACAATGGGAAATACAAAAATGCGATGGAACAGGTCCTGGCGGAAGTGTCCCTGCTTGACCTGCTCTTCAAGCTGCCGATGCGTCGCCACCACCACTCGCACATTGACCTTGGTTGGCTTATCTCCGCCGATGCGCTCCACTTCGCCCTGCTCCAGAACGCGCAGCAGCTTGGCTTGCATGGCTACCGGCATGTCCCCGATCTCATCCAGAAACAGCGTGCCATCGGTGGCCTGCTCGAATTTGCCAATGTGGCGTGAAGCCGCGCCGGTAAACGATCCTTTTTCATGTCCGAACAGCTCTGACTCAATCAGCTCTGCCGGTACTGCTGCGCAGTTGAGGGTAACGTAAGGGCCAATGTGGCGCTGGCTTTTCTCATGGATCGTCCGGGCAATCAGCTCTTTGCCCGTGCCGGTTTCACCCAGGATGCAGACGCGGGTCTCGCTGGCAGCCACGCGTTCCACCTGCGCCAGAAGTTTGCGCATCTTCTCGCCGGTGAATACGATTCCCGATCCGCCAAGTTGCTGCCGCAACTGCTTGTTTTCCTGCTTAAGCCGTTCCAGTTGCAGTGCGTTCTGCACGGTGAGCAACAGCTTGTCTGTGGAGATGGGTTTTTCCAGAAAATCGAGCGCGCCCAGCCGCGTGGCCTTCACCGCCATCTCAATGTGCGCCTGGCCCGACATCATTACTACGGGCGTTGTCACTCCCGCGGACTTGATCTGCTCCAGCAGGGTGAGTCCATCAATGCCGGGCATGACAACATCAGAAAAGATGACGTCAAAGTTTTCCGCCTTGATTATCTCCAGAGCTTTGACTGGATTGTCACAAACTGTTGCTTCATGCCCCGCCAGACGGAAGGCGCGCGAAAGCGATGCCAATGTGTTGGCGTCGTCATCGACGATGAGGAGGCTAGCTTTCATGGATTTTGGGCTCTTCGGAATCGGGAGCGGCGTTTTTTCTGAAATCCCGACCCTGAGCTTGCCGAAGGGGAGGGATCCCTATTCGTCTGAAAAAATTCTGCGGTCAAATCCTTCCACTCCGGATTACTCTCAGAAAAAAGAGCAATTTTCTTCTCACGTCTATACTTCTTCATCTGTTGCTCGCGATCGGCCGCCACCTTTGACTCAGTATATGTTTCAAGATACACAAGCCTGTCGACTTTATATTTCTTGGTAAACCCATCAAACGTGCCTGACTTGTGCTGAATCATACGCTTTCTCATGTCGTCGGTAAGACCAACATACAGCGTCCCCTGTAGGCTCGCCAGGATATAAACAAAGTAGCAGCGCTGAAACCTTCTTATCGATTTCGGGCGGTGTTGGGCTCACTTTCCTACAAAGTCTCCTGTGCAATAGGGTTCCCTCCCCTTCGGCAAGCTCAGGGTCGGGATTTCAGATAAAAAGCTCACAAGGCGTTCGCATCCCTGCCTGCGCCCGCACCATCCCACAGCGGCATTTCAATTCGAAAAGTCGTTCCTACATCTTTTTTGCTGCTTACGCTAATACTTCCTTTATGGTCGCTGACCACCGACTGCACAATTGCCAGCCCTAATCCTGTTCCGTGCTGTTTGGTCGTGTAATACGGCGTGAAGAGACGCTCGCACTCCTCAGGAGTCAATCCAGCACCAGTATCGGAAAGCTCAAATATCGCAAACCTGTCCACTGCGAAGGTGCGAAAAGTCAGCCTCCCGCCTTTGGGCATGGCGTCGATGGCGTTAAGGACCAGGTTCTCCGCCACTCGCCGTAACAATACAGGGTCGGCGCTCACTGCCGGCACAGCGCCTAATTGCAGTTCGGGCCGAATGCGCGCGGGTTCGCGATTGAGCTGTCCTTGAAAAAGCTGGGCCACGTCGCGAACAATCTCATTCAGGTCTACTGCCTGAAGCTGTGGCGTGGGCATGCGGGAAAAATCGCTGAAGCGCCCGATGATGGTTTTCAGGTTGGCTATTTCTGCCAGCAGCGTGGTTGTGCTCTCCTGGAAAACTTCATCAAACTCCTGCGGTGAGTTTTGCCGGGCGCGAAGCAGGTTTTCTACCGTGATTTGCAATGGGAAGAGCGGGTTCTTCAATTCATGGGCCAGCCGTCTTGCCAGTTCACGCCACGCGGCCACGCGTTCACTCTGTACCAGCCGCTCGCGCTGTCCCATCAGCTCTTCGGTCATCTGATTGAAGGCCAGGGCGAGCTTGCCGATTTCATCTTTACCTGAAGTCTCTACATGGACGTTCCAATTCCCCTGGCCGATTTCTGTGGCCGCCTGCGCCAGATTCTTTACCGGCCGGGTAAACCGCGCGCCAACAATTCCGCTTACAACTACGCCAATAAAGACGCCAAGTCCGGCAATGATCAGGCTTATATTGCGGATGCGCTTCTCCAAAAGCAATTCCTGCTCCAGAGAGTTACCCACAAGCAGCACGGCGGGAATACGATCAGTAAAGCCGGGGAGAGAGATTGCGTGCACAACTTCTTCCTGCTCCGGTCCCAAGTCAATGGTGGTTGACGCGTCTCCGGGTTGCTCCAGAACTTTTTGGACCAGCGACACCACTTTCGCATCCGCAAAAGTTTTCTTTGCCGGTCCAATCATCTCACCTGTTCCCTGCTCCGGAGCGCTGAAGATCGCCACGCGCAAACCCTCAGGCGGAGATAATGACTGCACCACCGTATCCAGCTTGCGTCCGCCGATCAGATAAAAATTTAGATCGTGAACGTGCACTGTGCGAAGGCAAAGCATGGCCAGGACACTGCCCTGTGGCGTTTCCACATGCCGGAGAAAGGTCTGCTGCGGAAGCGGCGCCGGATGGTCCAGAAACCAGCGCTGCTTGTATCCAAATCGCGCCGGCCAGTGTGCTGAAGAAATAATGGCCCCATCAGGGGCGATCAGATCCAGGAAATCAAGGCGTTGCGCGGCAGCATCTGTGGCGGCCTGATTTACATAGTTGGCATATTCCGCACCATTGGCCAGTTCCGTAACAATGCGCAGCATGGCGTCAGAGCCGGCAATGGCTTCCACGCCGCGCGTGATTTCAACGCCTTCATGCTCAAATTCACGGCGGAACTGGTTTACCAATGTTGCGGTGCGTTCCTCTTCCACATGGCGAAACGCTTCATGTGCGCGCGTCTCAATCAGCCAGGCCACGCTCCCAACGCTAACTGTTATGCTCAGCGTCACCAGAAGAAGCAGCTTGGCTTTGAGTGACACGCTTTATCGCGCTCCTTCCACCCAGAGCTGGTCAAGCTGCCATGTTCCATTGACCAGTTGCTGCCAATTATGGATATTGCTGTTCAACCATAGCGCCTGCGGGACATGGGCCACAGGCAACACGCGATTGCTCTCCAGCAATTTGCGCTCAATATCAAACAGGTCTTCAGGTCGCGCCGCTCCCAATATGGCAGAAGTGCTTTCCTGGAAAAGCCCGAGATCGTCGATGAGGGCAGAAAGAGCGCTCGCTGGATCAACTGATTGCAACGGCAGGCGCAGCAGAACCGCGTCTGCGTTGATGGATGACCGCGCCGTTTTGCTGTTGACGTGCGACTCGCCATAGGGTTGAACAATGATTCCTGCTTCCCGGGCGTCAACAGCAATCCGCTCGGCCACCAATTTGGCGAGCGGATCAGAAAAATCATAAGCCAGAGCAATCGGGCTGATGACCACATACGCAGCGGCGTCTGCGCGAATCTCTTTTGCGCGATCGAGGTTCATGGCGCTGCCCAGCATAAACTCATATCCTGTGAGCCACTGCGGAAGCAGGCCGGAAGCAGGGGCGCCCCGTTTCTGAAAGAGTACATTGCTGATGGCGGCCCGGTTGATTGCGAGTCCAAGCGCTGCGCGGATGCGAGCATCTACCGGCTTTTTACTAGGCCTCCCGCCAGTTTCCGGTTGCAGGAAGACAAGAGCCAGCAAATCAGACGGCCGGGAGATTACTACCGTCTGATTATTCTGCTCTACGGTGCGAATCTGGTCAACACTCAATTCTGTGGCGGAGTAGGGACCAAGTTGACGATCTATAAGCTGTTCTCGCAAAGACGCGCCCATTTGAAATTCGATGGTGTCAGCAAATGGACGTCCGCCCCAGTAATCTTCATTTGCGGTGAACTGAGCGCGTTCTCCAGGCTGCCACTGCGAGAGCTTGTAACTACCAGTGCCAATCAGTATCGCCGAGCCTGAATCTCCAGTTTCTCGTTTAACGATGGCATATCTCGGCAATGCGATAAGCTCTGCCAGGTGTTGAATGGGGTTGGGCGTTTCAATTGCAACTGTCTGGCGATCAGGCGCCGAGCATTTCCATGTGGGATTGCTTTTGGACAGGCTGGCGGCAACGTCGGCTGCCGTGAGTACGGTGCCATCGTGAAAGTTCACCAGCCGCAGCAGGAACTGCCAAACGCGTTTTGTCTGGTCGGCATGCCAGGACAAGGCAAGGTTCGGATGCAAACGCCCTTGAGCATCAACCGCAGTGAGAGTCTCAAACGTCAGAGCGGCCATGCGGTCGCGTGTTGCCGGATGGTCTTCATCACTCAATGGATCAAGCGAGATGACCTTGTCATGAATCAGCACGCGCACCGTGCCGCCATAGCGTGGGCGCGCGCTGCCGTAGGTTCCGGCGGCCGTCAGCAGCAGGCTACTGATTGCAAACAATGGTAAGAGTAAACGCTTCATACTTTCCTGATGTCTGTGACTGCTGCACTCCGTTGACTGCCTGACCGTAGTTCCCCGCGGTCCATAACGCTTGCACCGGCCCGGAAAAATCTATTGGAGCGCTTACCGGCAAGGCCTCATGACCGGTAAATTCGACTGCCTGCACGCTGTCAAGGCGCACAGTGTCCGCCGGGGAACTGGTCAGAATCTGCCAGCCTGAGCCGCAGGTGGAATGGACAGCGGCCAGCGTGCTCCCCCAGCCATTCAACGTTGCCACGGGTGTTGCCAGTTCGTTTTGAAAAAGTCTTGCTCTGCCATCTGTGCCGGTAAAAAGCCAGAACCGCTGGTCACCATTCCGCCATGCTGCTCCCGAAAAAAACGGCGCCACTGATGCCCCGCCATCCTGTCCGGCGAGCAGGCCGGTGAAGAAATTTCTTCGCGGGCTAAAAAATGCCACGAGTTGCCCCGGATCGATCGGCCAAGGATCATCACTGGCATTGCAATCCAGCGCAGGAGGAGAAATCTTCCCGGTGCAGCGCGCTCCGGGAAGGAAGACATTGATCTCGCTGCCATGCACTTCCAGCCGTCCACGCAAATCACGGGGCCAGGGGTGCTGATGAGGAATGCCCAGCGTCTGTCTTGGACGCCATTGCCCTGAGTCGCTTGCGTAGAGCGAAAGCGTGTCAGGCTCCAGTATCAGAAGGTTCTGATTGTCCTGAAAAAAGTCCAGAATAGGTGTTTCCTGCTGCCACACCGATATTTTGCGAAGCGTGAGCGTAGGCGCTCGCGATGAGGCCACTCGCTGCTGCCGCGGCAACTTTTTGATCACCAACTGGCTGCTGGATCCCATCTGGATGTTTGCAAGCCAGACATAGCCCTGCCAGTCTTCAGAAAAAGTAATTTGTACGTCGGCTACAGCTTGCTCGGCCTTGACCAGACTAACATTGGCTGCGCGGAACCCGTTGAGGACCGCATTTTGCAGAGCCTCTTGTGCTTCGGGAGAAAGTGAAGAGACGTTTTGAAAGGATATTGCTACCGCTGAAGGCGATGCGGCGCGGGAGAGAATTGACTGAACAAATTCCGATACGGCCGCGGTATTGGAGGATGGCTCCTGCTGAACTGCTGAAGCCGCAGGCAAAGCGACCATCAGAAGCGCACAAAACCATAGTTTTAATGCGGTCTTTAGCATGTCAAAAATAACCGGGTGCGTTTCTCAATTGGACTGGAAAAAGCCCTAAATGGCAATCAGGGAAACACCTTCTGAACCAGTGATTGCACTGATATACCATGCTGCTCAGGCCAATGCGACGCGACTCTGTTTTACCTTCTGTCATCAGTAAAGGCCAAAATCTTTCCGCCGGGCCGCTCCCAATAAAGCTGCGGACGACGGTAGCGAATTGCCCGTGACTAGAGCGCCCTTTATTCGTCTAAAAAAATATTGTGTTTGCCTCTTGACATCTTCTGCTAATGTATTAGCATGTGCTAGTACACTAGCACGGACGATCAAATTCCAGTATTTGCCGGAGAGCCATGAGCAATGAAAAGCACCTTCAATTAGGCCGGCGCGAACGCCAGATTATGGACGTAATTTACCGCCGCGGCCGGGCGTCAGTCACTGAAGTCCTTGCCGAATTAACCGATCCGCCAAGTTATTCCGCAGTTCGGGGCATGCTGGGCCTGCTGGAAGACAAAGGATACCTGCGGCATGAACAGGAAGGTCTGAAATACGTTTACCTTCCTGCCGACGATACGGGCCAGGTCAGGGCGAGCGCTCTGAAGCACATGGTAAAGACGTTTTTCGGTGGATCTCCGGAGCAGGCGGTCGCGGCGCTGCTGGAAATGTCCGATAGCCCGCTCTCCACAAAGGACAAGCAATACCTTTCACAATTGATCAAGAAAGCGCAACAGGAGGGGAGATAACCCATGCATACATCTGCTTTGTCATTTGCAATCATTCTGGACACGTTGGTCAAAGCCACCCTGTTGCTGGTTATTGCCTGGGGTGCTGCGCTGGTATTAAAAAACCGCTCTGCCGCTATCCAGCACATGGTCCGTGTCTTTGCATTGGCTGCATTGCTGCTGCTTCCTTTTTCAGGAATGTTATTGCCGGCATGGCACGTGAAAGGCATTCCGGCGTTTACTGCCGGCCATTCCGAGCATGCAGAGCAGGCTTCGAGTCCGACGATTGCGGCACGCGTGTCACAATCCGTTTCAAATGCCCAAAATTCAACGGTGATTGCGAGGCAACAGGCTGAGGCGGCGGCAGTACCGCGATCAAAGTCTCTATCTATGGTCGGAAATGGGCGGCATGAGCGCATTGCACCCGCGGCTGAAAGTGCTGTCACACGCGACGCCACTTCGGCCGCCATAGCTATGCTGCCATCGCATACAACAGAGACGGAGCCGGTTGCCCCAAGTACATTAACTTTTAAACTCGCAAAACTCCTGCCTAAGCTTTTAATGGGACTCTGGATTGCCGGAGCACTCTTTTTTCTGGCGCGCTGGAGGCTCAACACTATGCGGCTGGCAAGACTGATTCGCCGCTCGGGTGTACTCACGGACTCAGGGTGGAACGCACAGGTTCGCGCCCTGGCTGCGGATCTGGGAATACGACGGCATGTGGCTTTGCTGGTTAGCGATGAAATTGAAGTCCCCATCACAGCGGGTGTATTTTTCCCGCGCATCATTCTCTCGCTGGATTACCCCGAGTGGTCGCCGGTGCGGCGCTCGGCCATCCTGAACCATGAACTGGCGCACATTCACCGTCTGGATGCATTGACCCAATCGCTGGCGCATGTCGTGGCATCTTTGTACTGGTTTCATCCGTTGGTGTGGCTTATGGTCCGGGCCATGCGATCAGAACGTGAGCGCGCGTGCGACGACCATGTGCTGGCAGCAGGCACCAAAGCTTCTGACTACGCGCACGAACTGCTGGATATCGTTTCCGGGCTACGTAGACCCGAACTGGCGGCTGCGCTCGCCATGGCGCGGCGATCCCAACTGGAAGGCCGCGTACTCGCCGTGCTGAATCCCGCATTGTCGCGCGGCTCGGTTACACGCAAAGCTGCGCTGATTCTGGCCGTACTGACCTTGTGCATCGTGCTCCCGCTTTCTGCAATGCGTCCTGCGCCCCAAGCCAGCAGCGCACCTGCTGCTTCAACAAGCAAGAAAAAGCCAAGCCCATCCACTGCACCCGTCGTCCCTGAAAATTCGGCCACGCCCGCCACTAGTGGATCGCAATCGGTTGCCCCTACTGCCCCGTCCTCTGAGAATAGCGAAGTGCCCAATGTGGCGGAGGCTCCTGAGGCTCCTGAAGCCCCAGAACCTCCTGAGCCTGCTGAAGCGCCGGAAGCCCCAGAGCCACCGGAGGCCTTCCAAATGGGAAGCACGCCTGCGGTACCCGCTGTACCTGCCGTACCGGCTGTTCCTGCCATACCGGCTGTACCTGCAGTTCCTGCAGTTCCTGCAGTTCCTGCAGTTCCTGCCGTGCCCGCCGTACCCGGTGGAGAGGTGAGCGTATGCGGAACGCGAGCCCGGCTCAACCACATGAACATTGAGTCAAATAATGGCAACAAGCACTGGAGCGCGGTCTGGTCTGGCGACAATTGCAGCCTTGATCTCCGCGCGGAAGGTGAGATTAAATTCAACGCCGAAGCCACGGACATTCTGAGCATCTCCCCTGGCGGCTTCTTTGAAGTAAATTTACGCCAGGATGACACGCTGAAGCAGGTGAAAGTCACTCCTTCAGGCAACGGCCTGCAATATGCTTACAAGATCAATGGCGCGCAGCAGCAGTTTGAGGGTGAAGCAAGAAAATGGTTCTCACAGTTTCTGCTGGACCTGGAGCGAAGCACCGGGATTGCCGCCGATGCACGTGTTCCCGCGCTGCTGGCCAAGGGCGGCCCCACGGCTGTCCTGAATGAAATCAGCAATCTTCAATCCGACTATGTGCGCGGCATCTATTTCCGCAAACTGCTGGAGCAACCGAACCTGCCCGCGCCGACAGTGCAGCGGGTCATCCAACAGGCTGGAGAACAGATACATTCAGACTACGAGCTGGCTCGCGTGCTTATGACAGTGGGCAAGCAATATGATCTGCCGGACGAAGCTTCACGCACCGCGTTCCTGGCGGCTGCAGGCAAGCTCAAAAGCGACTACGAACATTCCCGCGTGTTGATTGAGTTGCTGCGGCGACCCAATATATCCAGGGAAAATGTGGGTATGGCGCTGAACTCGGCCGGCAGCATCAAAAGCGATTACGAGAAATCGCGCATCCTGCTTTCGCTTATGGATCAGAAATCGTTCTATCAGTCTCAGCTCGATTTTTATTTGAAACTCGTGGCATTCATTCACTCCGACTATGAAAAGTCGCGCGACTTGCTGGCGCCAATGCAGAAATACACATTAGCTGCTGGCCAAATTAACCAAATTATTGATGCGGCTACGGGAATGGGTTCCGACTATGAAAAATCCCGGCTGCTGCTGGGGCTTGTAAAGCAGGGCAAATTCGACGAAGTCCAGATGGCAAATTACCTGAAAGTTGTCGATTCCATGAAGTCAGATTACGAGCGTTCACGGAGCCTGCTTGCGCTAATGGATAGCAACAAACTGAGTAATGCCTCAGTGGGAAAAACGCTGGATGCCACTGGAAGAATCAAGTCAGACTATGAAAAATCGCGAGTGCTGCTGGCCGTGGCGCATTCATACACTTTGGAAGGCGGCTTGCGCGAGAGCTACATCAAAGCGGCTGACGCGATTAACAGTGAGTATGAACGTAATCGCGCGCTGGCAGCAGTAGTGAAGAGAGCGACGCTCTAAACCTTAAACCACAAAGGGCACAAAGGAACACGAAGATTTGATCTTGGATATTCTAGTCACGAGCCATTGTCTTGGCTTTATGTTTGATTAAATAACCTTTGTGTTACTTTGTGTCCTTTGTGGTTTCGTTGCTAGGGCGTAAGCGCAATCACTCGCAACGGACTTCCTGAACCGTTCACAATCTTTAATGGCGCCGCGATCACTACTGCCCCTGTAGGCGGCAACTGATCCAGATTGCACAGTCCAGCCAGGCCAAATTTGCCGCTGCCGTGCATCACGTAGTGGTTAGGAAAAGGCGGGTCAAAGCTTGCAGCGCGGCCAGCATCGGTTCCAACAGTTTCCACGCCCACACCCAGCACGTCGCGCTCCTGCGCCAAAAAGTCAGAGCATGCTTTTACGAATCCGGGTGTATGCGGTCCGCCGTCCTTTAAATTGATATATTCCTTTGGATCGGTGCGCCCAGACCAGCCAGTACGCAGCAGCATCCATGCGCCTGAGGGAATACGCCCATGCTTTCCTTCCCATTCTTTTACGCGATCAACTGTCAGAAGAAAGTTCGGATCTTTATTCACATCGGCTGTCACGTCAATCACGCATGCCGGACCGACAAACTTTTTTGGATTGATTTTGTCAACGCTGTTGTCCGGCAGGTCTTTGCCGCTGACCCAGTGGATTGGAGCGTCAAAGTGTGTGCCGGTATGCTCGCCGGTTTCAAAGCCATTCCAATACCAGGCTGGGCCTCGATCATCATAATGTGAAAGTTCCCATATCTTGAATGCCAGTGTATTGGGCCACTGTGAAGGCAACGGCAGCAGAGGCGTCTGCGGGCTCAGAGGCTGCGTGAGATCAATCACACGCAGGGCGCCGTTGTTAAGCTGAGAAATGAGTTCCGCGAGAATGTTGGACATGGGTCCCCTTTTCAGCAATCCGCACTCACCAGTCAGCACTCAGCCAAAGCGGATTCACCGCAGCGGGCACAAAGGTCGCAAAGGGGAATAGAAAAAGGTTTCGGATTCGCACCCTCTTTCCCCGTTGCGCCCTTCGCGTCCTTTGCGGTAAGCCGCTTTGGCTGACTGCTGAGCGTTGACTGCTGAATGCTCATTTGAGCTTCTCAATATATCTCTTGAACTGAAACCTATTCTCCAGCAGCGACAACTCCGTCACATATCCTTTAGGCCCTACAGCCTCGACTTTAGCGACGATGGACGTAAGATCATCATTTCGGAGCGCAGCATCAAAAGATTGTGTGAAATCCTCCATCGTATGGACCGTTTTTGTATGCGCTATGCCGGAGGCGCGGGCCACTCCTTCAAGATCGCTGCCCGTGGATGTTGCCGTAGGAAAGCCGCCGACGGAAAGCAGGCTCTCATTATCGAAAACTACGTGTACCAGGTTTTTGGGCCGGTAGCGTGCAAGCGTGGTGTATCCGCCAAGATTCATCAGGATGGAACCATCCCCGTCAAAGACCACCACCTTTTGCTGCGGCAGGCAGAGCGCAAGGCCCAGCCCAGTGGAAGAAGCCAGTCCCATAGCGTGCTGAAGATAAAAAAAGTTTGGCTTGTGGCCGAGCGACTGCAATTCACATGCAACCGCGCCCATAATGGAAACCACCAGGCAGCCCTCAAGCCGGTCATAGATAGCGCGCAAGCATTCAAGGCGCTGCATCATGCGGGCTCCTCCCACATCAACTCCCGGGTTAGCAGCAGCGCGGCCGGATGCAGACTGGCATACGCCCATGTTTGTGCTTCGGCAATGCGCTTTTCCACTTTCCCAGGGTCATCCAGAAATGAATAGGGGATTCCCAGCGTGCGCAGCAGCGGTTCCGTTACACCGCCACCCTGTGTTTGCCAGGGATCGCGCTCGCCGAAATGGCCGCGATAACTGATGACCATCAGCAACGGAATGCGGTACAGCTGCGCAAAAGAAACAATGCCGTTGATGCTGGCGAGAAAGCCGTGGTTCTGCATCAGCATGGCGGACTTAACCCCGGCAAAGTGCGCGCCCGCGGAAATGCCCACGCCTTCCTCTTCTTTGGCCAACCGCACCAGGATCATCTGCGGATCATCTTCCGCCATGCGGATCAGGTGCACCAGCCAGGTCTCAGGCAGTGCAGACACCAGCCCAATGCCAGATTTTTTCAGCGCCTCATAAACCACTCCGGAATTGGCAACAGAAACGGGCATGGATGAACGGAGTAGCTTACAGGAAGTCGAAGCCTTAGCATAGACCAAGAAAAGGAACGAAAGAATAAGGACGGCTCTGAATCGCCTATAACGTCCCACTTTTTTGAGTCTTTTACATTTAGCACCGGCGCGGTGAAGTTCGGAAAAAAATGGAAGCCAAAGAGCGCATCATCGATGATGCAGATGAGTGGATTATATCTGCCGGGGTAGTGGAGATCGCACCTCTGGAGGTACATGTCTGGCGGATCGCGCTCACCCAGCCGGAAACCATCATCCAGGCCTATCGTGACCTCTTAACGAAGGATGAGATTGAGCGGGCTGACCGTTTCTACTTTGCTCGAGATCGGAACCGTTTTACGGTTGCCCGTGGCGTGTTGCGCCGGCTTCTTGGAGCATACTTGAGCCTGCATCCGCGCGAGATCAATTTTGTGTATGGACCACAGGGGAAGCCCGGACTTGTTCCCGCGCAGGCTTCATCCGGGCTTCGATTCAATCTCTCGCATTCCGGGGAAGTCGGGTTGCTTGCGGTATCGCGCAATCGGGAGCTTGGCGTGGACGTAGAGCAGATTCGTGCCGACTTTGCCAGCGGTGAAATCGCCACACGCTTCTTCTCGCCGGAAGAATGCGCGAAACTGGAAACACTCTCAGCCAATGAAAGTGTTGGCGCATTCTTCAATTGCTGGACAAGAAAAGAAGCATATATCAAGGCCCGTGGGCAGGGGCTTTCCATCCCGCTTGACAGTTTTGAAGTAGCTTTTACACCCGGCGAAAGGCCTGCATTACTCAACGTCAAGAGTGGAGATGAACTCTTTTCCCGCTGGCGATTCTATGCTCTCCATCCCGGCAGTGGCTATAAAGCTGCTCTGGCCGTGGAAGGTAAAGACCATGAGCTTCGCTTATGGGATTGGAGCCCAGAGCCTGCAAGCAATGCGCGAAGAACTTAACAAAATCTTAAATAAGATATTCCAAAGTTCCAGCACCGCTGCGAGAGAAGTCTATTTGCCTATCATCTATTTGCCTATCGTCTATTTGCCGATCAAGGGTAGATGCAGTTTTTTTACGACTCTGCGAATTTCCGGGCGAAATTCATCTGAGAGATTGCTGGTAACAAAACCAGTCAACGCCAGCGCGCTACGGCCCAAACCGTGTGAGAAATTTGCGTAAGGGTCCGGCAAGTAGCCATTGCCCACAAAGCCTCCGGAAAACGCGCCAGCGACGTTTGCGATCGCAATCCGGGGATGGCCATTGTCGCCCCGGTCGATCACAGCATATCGGGCTGCATTGAAAATTCGAGCAAAGAAATTGCTGCTGTTCGATGGAAAATAGCGAGGGTCTTCATGGAGTAAAGATGCAGCAATAAACTTGCCGCCTTGCACGGATGCCCAGCTTGCCATGAAATCGCCATAATTGCGGGCAAAACCCGGCAACCCCTGACGCCATTCCGGCGGATAAGCTTTGGGCGGGTTCGCCATCGTCAATCCGTCATAAAAAGCTGCCACCGGATAAATTCCCGGCCGAAATGATTCAATAGCAAAGTAGCGGAATTTTCCTTTTACGCCTAAAGGGACGGACGATACTGGATTTCCAAGCGTAATACTCTGCGCAGTAATTGCCGTTGAAGTGGATGCTTTCGTTTCATTTGTAGAAGGAGCAGGCGTTGGTTGCTGCTTCGCAGGTGGCGCAGTGTTCTGGGATTGCTGATTTTGCGACGGCTGAGCCCACAACTGTAACGTTGCAAGTAAGGATAAAAGCGAACTGCCGATCAGTAATCTCTTTGTCATTGCCATTCCATGGTAACTCACCATTACATAGCCCGGCTTCCTTGTGCTGGTTTATCAGTGTGGAAGTTTGCGGATGGTCAGGTAGGAGAGCCCTCCTGCGCCAACCAGCAACACAGTTGAGGTGATGGCTGCGATGTGGAGGCCATGGACGATTTCTCCTTTTGCGCCGCCAACCAGGGCGCCGAAGGCGGCAACTCCGATAGCCGCGCCGGCTTGGCGTGCGGTGTTCAATACTGCGGAAGCTGTTCCGGACCACTCACGATCAACGCTCGCAAGAATTGCCGTGGTCATGGCTGGTACGCCCAAGCCCATACCGCTGGGAATAAGAGCGAATGCAGGAAGCATCAGCCAGAAGGAACTGGAATCGCCCAGCAGGCACAGCAAGGCGTACCCGCATGCCCCGATGAAACCACCCAGAGTCATGGGCAGACGCGATCCTGAGCGTCCTACCAGCCACCCGCTGATCACGTTGGAGATGATGAAGGTGCCGGTAAGCGGGAGATATGCCAGTCCGGTCTTCAGCGCGGAATATCTATGTGCCCGCTGTAGGTAAAGGCTCAAGACGAAGATCACGCCATAGTAGGTAAGGTTCACGACAATGCCGAAGAGCACAGCCGGGCTGAAGTTCGGCAGCGTGAAGAATCGCAGAGGAAGCATGGGAGAGCGGCTGTGGCCTTCGACGATCAGGAAGATCACGGCGCCAATGATCGCAACGGCAAAGCTGGCGATGATGAGCGGGTGCATAAGGCCGAGCTGACGGAGTTCGATCACGCCGCCGGTCAGGCCGGTGAGAGTGATGATGGCCAGCAGTTGGCCAGGAAAATCAAGTGAGCGCTTACCCTGTTCTTTTTCGTCAGCAGGAATGTAACGCAGACTGAGCCATGCGCCGAGGGCGCCAATAGGAAGGTTCACCAGGAAGATGCTGCGCCAACTGAGCCTCGCGAGGAGCAATCCTCCGACGATGGGTCCAGCAGCGATCGAGACGCCACCTGCGGCAGTCCACAGGCCGACCATGCGGGCGCGCATCCTGGCATTGTTTGCGGCCGCGTGGTTGAGCAACGCCAGAGAGCTGGGAACCAGGAGAGCAGCGCCAATTCCCTGCACGGCTCGCGCAGTAATCAGGATGAGGATGTTTGGCGCAAGGCCGCAGGCGGCAGAGGCGATGGTAAAGATGAAGAAGCCTGCCAGATAGGCGCGACGAGAGCCGAAGCGGTCGCCGAGCACGCCAGCAGAGATCAAGAGGACGGCGAAGGTGAGGGTATAAGCATCGATCACCCATTGGAGTCCACTGACCCCGCTGTGTAGCCGGAATCCGATTTGAGGCAACGCGACATTCACGATGGTGACGTCGAGCTGGACGATCACGAAGGCAAAGCTGGTGGCGATAAGCGTCCAGAGAAGCGGGCCGCTTAGCCGGACAGTAGAGTCCGGAGCCTGCTTGTGCGTCATTGAGGTATCAGGCAAAGATTATCTCCTGCGTTCGGATCGTGTTTTGTCTCTTTACAAAGATGAGTTGTGGTCGCCACCAGGATCCCCTACTGCGAATATACCGAGCTGTCCCTGCTTTCCAGTGTCAGTTGTCCCTTGCATGTAAAAGCATAGCGAATCATTCCTCATCAACATTTCATTGCAC
Source organism: Candidatus Angelobacter sp. (assembly GCA_036488825.1). Taxonomy (GTDB): domain Bacteria; phylum Acidobacteriota; class Terriglobia; order Terriglobales; family Acidobacteriaceae; genus Angelobacter. The sequence continues at coordinate 34,606 of DASXGZ010000029.1, read as the reverse complement.
GATGAAACATGCGTTGCGGGGCGGCACGTAAAATGAAGTATGAATCGAGGCTGACACGCAAAACGGAGGTGCGGAATGCTGAACGGCAAGTACGCAATCGCAATGATGGGATCACTGTTGGCAGATCCCGGAAGAGCTGCCATTTTAATGGCGCTGCTTGAAGATCGGTCGTTGTCAGCGGGCGAACTGGCGCGAGTGGCGGGAGTATCTGCACAGAGCGCGAGCGCGCACCTGGCAAAGCTCAGCAGTGGCGGGTTGGTGCAGGTGCGGAGCGAAGGCAGATGCCGTTATTACAGATTGCGCGATGCAAAGGTGGCATTTGCTTTGGAGGCATTGGGAGCAATCTCGACTGTGCGCACTGCGAAGCCGGAGGTCCTTCCGCGAGCGGATGCCCAGATGATGCTGGTACGCAGTTGTTATGACCACATGGCTGGTCGCATTGCGGTGATGCTGACACGGCATATGGAAGAGGAACGCCTGATAACAGCAGAAAATCGGCGCGATTACCGGGTGACCACACAAGGAAAGGAGTGGTTCGCAGGGTTCGGCATTGATGTTAATGAGTTACGATCGAGCCGCAGGGCCTTTGCGCGAAGGTGCCTTGATTGGACCGAGCGCCAGCCGCATCTGGCAGGCGCAGTCGGTTCGGCGCTGATGAAACATTTCTTAGATGAAGGCTGGCTGGCATGGATGAGAGAGACACGCGCGCTGAGGGTGACCGAACGCGGAATGAAATGCTTTGCGAAGCTCGGATTACAGTATGAGATGAGTGTGTGACTCGGTTGGACTTATTGCAATTCAGGCGATGTACGGTTGATGTACGGCACTTGATAAATCTCATTGTTGAAAGGACTCCTAAGAATCACGTTTCTAACTCGGCTTATGTCGGATGGTTGTTGTCGTAAGGGTTTAGTTCTCGGTTTTGGTAATACGCCGATTAAGCAAATACCTGGCGCAGTGCTTCAACTCAAGAAAATCCTGAGCGCATAGCGTGGTCATCTTCAACATTCGTCGTGGATAGCTCTGATCAGACTAATGTTGGCCTGTTTTGCGGTGCGGCTGGTTCGCCCTGAGCTTTCGGTATAGCAGCATCAGGCACTGAGCCCGATGCTTCCTCCTCGATCAGATCAGATAATGCAAGGCGGAGATTACCGTTGTTAGTGGCATAGCCTAGCGCGGTATCAATGGTGATGGCCCCCTTTCTTGCCAGCTTTTCCAGTTCATCGTCAAAACATTGCATCCCATCCAGGCTTCCGTCACGGATGGCGTCCAATAAGGACCGCCCTTCCCGTTCTCCCTTTTCCAGGTATTCACGGGTGCGCTGGTTGGATCGAAGAATTTCGATCACGGCCAATCTGCCGGATTCACCTTTTTTTGGCACAAGACGCTGGGATACGATCCAGCGGAAGGTATTTGCCAGACGCGTCCGTATCAATTGCTGCTCAGAGAGTGAAAAAGCGCCGATAATCCTTTCCACGGTTTTGGCGGCATCGATGGTATGCAGAGTTGACAGGACAAGATGGCCGGTTTCGGCCGCTTCCAGCGCAATCTCAATAGTTTCGCGATCACGCATCTCACCCACAAGGATTACCTTGGGCGCTTGACGGAGCGCCGCCCGCAGAGCCAGGCTGAAAGTTGGCGTGTCGCTGTGGAGTTCACGCTGATGGACCGTGCTTTTCTTGTGCCGATGAATGAACTCAATCGGATCTTCAATCGTAACAATGTGGTATGAATGGCTCTCGTTTATCAGATCGATAATAGCTGCGAGCGTCGACGATTTCCCTGAGCCAGTAGGGCCGGTGACCAGGACAATCCCGTTCTTAAGCTGCGCGATCTCTTTTAGCCTGGGAACCAGGTTTAATTTTCCAAAACTGGGCGTGTCACCAGGAATTACCCGCATCACAATGGCGCGGGAACCGCGTTGCATAAAAATGTTGACACGGAAGCGCGACTTGCCAGGAATGCTGTATGACAGGTCACACGCGCCATCTCTCTGCAGCAATTCAAGTGATTTTTGATTGCCGGCGATCATGTCATCGGCAAGGCGGTGAGTGTCCGCTTGCGTCAAAACCGCCAGATCTCCCACTTTCACGCCTACGAGCTTTCCGCTGAGCTCTACTTGGGGCGGCCGGCCGGGGGAAAATATCAGGTCGCTGACATGCGGTGACACCTGCAGCAGGGCCGTTAAAAGGGCATTGGTTGGAATTGGGTTGGATGTTGGGTCCTTTGGCGGTGAAGCAACGTCCTTGGTGAGCAGGTTTTCGCTTGCTGGCGGCATGTCTTTACTTATCGGCAGAAACCGCGGACATTTAAGGGCACGGGACAGGCTTTCCCAAAAAGGAACGCGTGTTGATTTAAGCAGTTTCAGCCATGGCGCAAATGAATCAACGTGCAATGAATCAACATTGGGTGATTCACTCACATTGACTGAACGGAATATCTGCCCATTGTGAGGTATTTCAAGCCCCGATAGAGGACTGATGAAAGAAAGAACCAGTGGAATCAGGCGGTTATGATCATGCCTGCACGAGAGTTGCTAAGACGATCTCACGCAATGGCGCATGGGGCGTAGGTGTCCATGAAATTCAGGATCATGCGCATAGTAGCCTCGTCTCCGCAGCTAGTGTTAATCATGGCATGGTAAATCCCGCGATCGGGCCATTCCACGTTAAAGTATTTCTTAATGAAGTCTGCGCGTTCGCCATCGACCGTATCAATTAATTCCTGAGCTTCCTTCTCACTCTTGCCGCGGGCCATCAACCGGCGAATTTTGCTTTCTCTTGGCGCATACAGGAAGACACGCAATGTGTCTGAATGGTCCTTGAGAAACTGCTGTGAACCTCTGCCTACAATTACACCCTTCCCGTGCTTGGCTGCGTGCTCCACTACGCGGCGGGTGATCGTGAGAATGGTCTCGCTATCCACAAGATTCAGTTTGGGCGCGTTGATACTGCCTTCATAGCTTCCGCGCAAAAACGATTTGAAGAGCCGGTAATAAAGAGGATCGGTCCGCTCCTCACGATCTTCAACTATAGCCTTGGGACAGTTCGCCAATCTGGCGATTTCCTCGGTCAGCGACTGGTCCCATAGCTTCCACCCAAGGCGCTTCGCCACCAGTTGCGCAATTTCGCCTCCGCCGCACCCATATTCGCGTTCGATCGTGATGATTTTGATCATACCCATGATGCCTTTCTGATCTCCGGCTGCGCCAGGGAGTCATCACTCCGCTATGGTAGCACCGCCGTGAAGATCATTCTTCTTAAGAAAGAATGACACACAGAACATGATTGCCGCACCTACGCAGAGAACCATGAACGTATCGATATATGCCAGACTCGCCGCGTGCGCCAGCACTGATCGATAGATGCTGGCGTAAGCGGTCGCCGTCGCCTCGTGTCTGCTCAGACCGGAGTTAGCAAAGTGTTGCGTCAAACCCCGCGCCGCATTCACAAAATTTGGGTTGTCGAGCCTGGTCTGCTCCACGAGCCTTAGCTGATGGAACTGAGAGCGGCGGGCGATCAAGGTCGTTACCAGTGACGTTCCCACGCTGCTTCCCATGTTACGCATGAAGTTCACGATGCCGGCCACGGCGTTATTCTTCTCCTGCGCAATTCCAACGTACGCCACAAGAGTGATGGGCACGAACAGGAATCCCAATCCGACGACTTGGACAATGCGCAACCATGTGGCCGCGCTGAAACTAATCTGCAAATCGATTCGCTTCGTGGAATAAAACATGGCTATCGACAACGCCAGCCAGCCAAACGCAATCAGACGGCGCGCCTGGACTTTCGTCGTCAACTGTCCGATGATCGGCATCTCCACGAGCAAGACGAGGCCTCCGGCAGACAGAGCAAGGCCGGCAAGTTGAGACGTGTAGCCCAGAAGCGTCTGCAGAAATTGGGGCATGAGGACCAGACTGCTGAATAATAAGATTCCTAGGACGAACATCATCAGGCTCGCGCTGGCAAAATTGAAGCTCTTGAACATACGCACGTCGATGATGGGCGCCTTTTGAAACCACTCCCAGACCACCAGAGAGATCAGGCATACGCCCGCAATAATGACCAGGGTGGTGATAAAGTTTGAGCCAAACCAATCCTCTTCCTGGCCTTTATCCAGCAAAATCTGAAGCGCGCCGATCCCGATCGCCAGAAAAGCAATCCCGATATAGTCCAGCCTGACGCCAGCTGCTTTCAGCCGCTTCAAATATGGAGGATCCTCGACAAAGCGCCGCACCAGCAACCAGGTCAATATACCTACGGGAACGTTGATGTAAAAAATCCAGCGCCATGAATAATTGAAGGTGATCCAACCGCCGAGCGTAGGCCCAATCGTCGGCGCCATGACCGCAGTGATTCCGTAGAGAGCAAACGCCAGGCCTCGTTGGTGAGGAGGAAACGTATCCGCCAGGATGGCTTGTGCCATGGGCTGCAGCCCCCCTCCGCCGGCCCCCTGCAGGACCCGGAAGAGCAGAAGCAAACCAAGGTTCGGCGCCAAACCGCAGAGGAACGAACTCACGGTAAAAATGGCGAGGCAGCCCATGAAAAATCTCTTACGGCCCAATCTCACCGCCAGCCAGCCGCTGATCGGAAGGACGATGGCGTTTGATACGAGATAGGAAGTCAGGACCCAGGTGCTCTGGTCGTTGCTCGCTGCAAGACTTCCCGCCATATAGGGCAAAGCAACATTGGCAATGCTGGTGTCGAGCACCTCCATGAAGGCCCCAAGCGCGACAACAACAGCAATGAGCCAGGGGTTGTACTTTGGCTTCCAGATGTCCTGGTCGGGTGTGAGAACGGCGCTGCTCATCGTAGATACACTTTGGGCACAACGTTCATGCCTGGCCGCAGCCGGTGGTCACGGTTCTCGCCGGGCTCAAGAACAATCTTTACAGGTATGCGCTGAACAATCTTCACGTAATTTCCGGTCGCATTCTCCGGCGGAAGCAGACTAAAGAGAGGGCCGGTTGCGCCGGCTATGCTGTCAACATGTCCACGCACCGTCGTGCCTGTTGAATCCACGTGCACTTTTACTTTTTGCCCAACTTGCATGTGCCGGAGTTGGGTTTCTTTGAAGTTGGCGGTAATCCAGACCTCCTCCAGCGGCACGACGGTTAGTAGCTGCTGGCCCGGCTGCACGTTCATCCCGACCACCACGCTCTTATTCACCGAACCGGTCACAGGCGCGATGATTTTTGTGTACTGCAGATTTAATTCCGCCTGTTCGAGTGCGGCGCGTTTCTGTCCCACATCCCCAAGAGCGGCGAGAGCGCGGGCGTTGGTTGAAGCAACCTGCTGAGGTCCGGTTTGAGCGGCGCGATGATTAGCTTCAGCCTGAGTAAGCCGGTCTTTGGCCTGCTGGACTGTCTGCTGCGCCGCCTCCTCATTCGCTTTAGCCGCAGCCACAGAAGCGCTGCTGGCTTTAGCCGCCGCCTGTGCCTGATCGTAAATCTGCTCAGAAACGTTCTGTTTGGCCACCAGCCGCTTGTATCGTTGCAGATCATCTTGCGCCTTGACGTCGTTGGCCTCCGCCTGCTCCACCTGGGCATGTGTAGCAGCAAGCTGCTTCTCGGCAGCGATGATGCCTGCCGTCGCAGTTGTTACATCTGAGGCCGCTGATTTCAACTGGCTCGAGGTGTTCACAGAGGTGATCGGAACATTGATGTTGAGAGATTTTGCGGTCGCTTCTGCATTGGCCAGGTCCGCTCGCGCTTTCGCAACGGCAATCTCATAGTCTTTCGGATCGATTTCGACCAGCACTGTTCCCGTCTGCACGTACTGATTGTCGTCGACGTTCACCTTAATGACGTATCCGGAAATCCGTGGGCTCACAGGATACAGGTGCACATCAACTTGCGCATCGTCCGTACTTTCGTAGCTTGCAAAATAGAGCCACAAGAGAACGGCACCCGCAATCAGTACCAATGCAAGGGGAATGAGGACAATGGGGCGGCGAAATTTGAAACGCGACCGCCTCACCGAGTCGCGTCTTGACACCCCATTCTCTTGTTTGTCAGAAGGCGGCGCAGATTCCGGCTCTTCTACGTCTGGACGAGGTTGGCTGGCCATACAATCCTCCCATTACTGCGCCAGGTACTGGCGATAATTCGTGCGTGCTACCCCCAGCGCCCGGGCAAGCTGCAGTTTTGCAACATTGTGACTATACAGGCTGGATATGTATTGATCATTCGCGCTCGCCAGCGACTGCTGAGCTTGGACCACTTCGACGCTGTCGGTTATCCCGGCGGCGAAACGTTCTTTCGAGCGAGAGAGATTTTCATTGGCAAGGTCCACGTTTTGACGGGCAACTGCTACCTGCTCCGTGGCGGCTTGCAAGTTAAGGAACGCGGTACGGACGTCATAGTCGATCTGACCCCGCAGGTTCTCGGCTTCCGCCTTGCGCTGCCGAAGCACTCCTTCCGCTTCCGTGATATCGCCCTTGATACGACCACTAGTGAAAATGGGCACACTCACTCCCGCCTGAAAAGTGAACGCGCCATGCAAAGTGCCAAGATTGGGCCCCTGCACCCCGTAGTCGCCGTTGGCCGCCAGCACCGGATAGCGCTCTGCCCGAGTTGCTGAAAGCTGCTGCTGGGCGGACTTTAATAAGCTCACCGCCGCCCGGAAATCGCTTCTGGATTTGTACGCCGTGTTCAGCGCATCTTCCACAGTCTGCAAATTGATTTCTGCGTACGGTAGTTGATCGACCAGATCGAACACCTGGCCTAGTGGCAGCCCGATGGCACGCGACAGGTTGAGTTTCGCGATGGCAAAATTGTTCCGCGCAATACTGAGGTTGTACTGCTCGGTATGCAGTTGTACACCGCTGCGGGTCACATCGATCTTAGGGCTGGTACCGGCCTGAAGCTGGTCGATAGCCTGGTCGTAAAGCGCTTGCGCATTTTGCACCTGCGCTTCTTCCGTAGTAACGCGTGAACTCGCCTGGATTACCTGGAGATAGGCATTCCCCACAATCAGAGTGACTACATCGAGAGTGTCAGTGTAAGCAAGTTGAGCAGCCTGTTCTGCGCTACGCGCGGAATGGAAGCGCTGGATCGACTCGAAGCTGAAGAGTGTCTGACTGGCACTCCCCTGTGCGGTAATGAAGCTGAATGGGCCAATGACAGCAGGGACTTGCGGAATTTTGATGCCCAAGCTAGCTGCACTCAACTGTTCCACATTCTCTGCAGCCGCTGCGTTCACCTGTGGCAGCAGCGCGCTCAAGGCACGAAGCCTTTGTCCACGGGCTATGCGGGCGTTCTCTCCGCTTTCGATCTGGCCCAGGTTGTAGCGAATTGCCCTGCTGATGGCGTCGCTAAGCGTGAGATGCAAAACTTCACTGGTTGCCTTGCCGCTGGGGACGCTGCCGAAGTTAGCGGATGGCTGATTTGTCTGCGCCGCAGCCAAAACCGCAATTGTTACCCATAGTAATGCACATCTTAGAATTGATCGCGCAGAGGCCCTTGTTAGTCCCGCCCAAGCCAGCCTATTGACTGCCATCTCTGAGCCTCGCTTTCATATGGACGCGCCTGCAGTCAGCAACGATACTCCGGCAGAGGAAGATGTCAAGTTGTTGCCGCCAGTCCCTCGACCATCTCCACTCCGAGCTATTAATGGACCGAGAAGCGGCCGGGGCGAACGTCTGTCGAAAACATTGATGCTTTATCCCGCCACCGACTCACAGCGCAAGCCAATTCGCTTAATTGATTCATGGATTAACCACGCACTCTATAGCCGGCTGTTTCAATGAAGTACCAGAAACTGCGGCATCTCCCCGGCAGCGATGTACCATGGGCGCTCTCGGTAATACATCACAACATTGGCCCCAGCGCTATAGTACGGAAATGGAACAGGGAAAAACCCGTGGCGACTGCGTCTGAGCTAGAAAAGTAGAACCAAAATGGAACTACCATATTAATGAAGCCAAAATGAAACCACTTAATTCTACTAGAGGTCGCTAAGATGTCACCGAGAAATGCTCTTAATCTTCGGGCATAGAAACGGGCCCTAGTCTTTCCTTCTGGACGGCACTTGACAAGATCTATTGGGCATTTATCATAGTATCCTAGCATATTGCATGCTTGTTATGATTGATTCTGCTGGCTGATCGGCGACGAGAAAAATCAGGTTCCATCCTGTCACTGAGTCAAACAGCAGAGGAAGATGTTTTGAGTAGAATTTTACCTTTGCCATGGCAGTCTTCTTTCTGCTCGATGTTGATTGTAGCTCTCTTGTAGACTCCTGTACTCTTTCTTGTAGACTCTTGTACTTTTTCTTATAACTCCTGTACTTTTTATTTGTAGATTCTTATGATTGTCTCTTGTAAATTGTTATAGTTGTTTTGTTATAGATTATCGTCACTATTTTAAAGTTAAACATTTCTCCATCTCCTGCCTAGGCTGAACAGAAGAAGGGGGTACAATAGTGGAAGTCAGTGGAAGCAATCTTCGCTGGTGTGCAGTTCAAGTAAGATCACGGTTTGAAGTGCTCGTGGCAGCGTGCCTGCGCGCCAAGGGCTATCGGGAGTTTCTTCCCATGTATCGAATCAAAAGGCAATGGTCGGACCGGCGCAAAGAGGTCGAAGTCCCCTTGTTCACCGGTTATGTATTCTGCCAATTCGATGCACAAATCCCCTGGACAATCGTCAGTACTCCAGGCGTGATTCGAATTGTGGGCACAAAGAAGGAGATCGCCGCGATTGATGACAAGGAGATCGAGGCCATACGAATTGCCGCGGACTCGGGCAAGAAGGTACAGCCATGCTCCTATGTCGGCGCTGGTGATCGCGTTCGCATCACAAACGGCCCTCTCGCGGGCATAGAAGGAATCGTAGCCGGTTACACGAACGGGCGTCGTCTTGCTCTATCAGTTAATCTAATCCAGAGTTCGGTTTCGGTCGAAGTGGACGATTGCAACATGGTATTGATCAGCAAGGCGGCCGCATAGCTTTGCGAGAGCCACCATGCCACCCTCCCAGGATAGGCGTGGCTGGCTGCGATTGAGCGACCTCCGCAAGCACTGGCCCGCCTAATGCGTTGTGGCTGGTTGATGGCGGCGGCTTTACGATTTCAGCAACAGCGATCACCCATTTGATGTCGAGAAACTCGGCATCGCAGCTGCATGAACTTTTCGCAATTCCTTCTTTCGCTCAAGGTTATCTTAGCCACTTTGCTGGCCATCCCCGGCATTTGGATGAGCACACTTTACGCTTAGAAAAAGTACTTTCGAGAAATCAGGGTGATGTCACTGCCTTCGCCAGCCATGAAGTCATTAGGCCGCGCCGGCATGGTGAGAGGCAAGCCAATGGATTGGCTTGAAAGCCAGAAATTGGAATTCGCAGGCGCTTTCACAGTGAGCTCCAAGCTTGTGTTTTCATGACCTACGCCAAAAAGAGCGATCGTGAAATTTGCCGAACCAAGGATGGGAGTAATTTCCCGGTTCTCAATCCTGAGGGACAATGGCTGGACTTGCTTACTGAAAGTCAGAAATAGGCCTCTGACATCAGCCTGAGATCTCACATCAATGCGAACCTTGCGAATGTCATTCCGGTTTTCCACCACCTTAATATCAGCTAGCGGAGGCAACAATGGCACGAGCAATGCTGGTGCAGAAAGCACTGGCCGCTGCATCCCTCCCAAGTAGTCCGGCATGGTTTGCAGCTTGGGTAAACCGTTGGAGAAGAATTGTGATGTCCAACTATCCGGCGAACGATCAAGGCTGATCCATGCGGCGGCATGATCATCTGCATTCAGGCTATAAAGGATGCTGTCATGTCTTGGATGTTCATGGTTATAGCGCGATAATTTTATTCCGATTCCAAAACAGGCCATCGCTGAAATCAAAAAGATGAGCACGGCTGGTTTCCATCTGCGCAATGGAACTGCCATATCCAGAACCGGCACGGAAAGGACAAAGAAGAGAGCAATTACGAAGCCGCCTGCCGCAATCGCAATAGGCTGGAAAGTAAGGAAGACGTAAAGAAGATAGACGATGGGGGAGAAAAGCAGGCAACCAACCAGGCTCCCCGGCAAGGCGGCAAGAGCCAGTGTGCGCCGATGAATATCTTTCCGGGTTAAAACGAGGGCCAGCACTGCCACAGTCATAACTAGTAAAGGCCACAGCAGTAAATAGCTGCCCGCCGGAAGCAGCAGAGCTGTAATCCAACTCAAAATGAACGTAACGAGCAGGCCTCCCAGGAAAAGCTCCTGCACCGTAAAATACTTGCGGAAGAGAGACAAGGCGAAGTTTCCGGTGCAGAACCCGAGCAGGACAGTCCCAGCAAGCAAGTAAGCATTCGCCGGCGAATCACTCATGATCATGTGACCGGCACGAACACGCTGCAACAAGTATGTTGTCACGAACAACACTGACGGAACCACCACCAGAGTTGCAATCCACGAAAGACTCACAAGGATGAGCCCCCTCCACTTTACTGCTTTTCTTCGCGCCGCAAGGAAACAAGCAGTAAGAAGCAGAATAGTAGTCAATATCTGTAAACGTAAAACCCAGGTTTGCCGATAAGTTATAAAAAAACCTTCCATAAGGTTAAAGAAAACATCATCTCCAGCGGAATGCTGCAACAGAATCAAATTCATGCGGCCAAAATAGCGGGATAGCCCCAACATATAAGAACCGTGATGCTGGAGAGAGCGAGAGCTCAAATTGCCAATGGTATCCAGGCCTGAGTGGTAGGCTTCGAGGTTCTCACCAAAAGCAAAGTTCAATCCCGGAATATGGTAACGACGAAAGACGGTGAAGTCTGTATCGTTCGGCAGCAACTTATACAGTGAATAAAAGAACGAGGAGCCGATGGGATGGGAAGCAGCGCTGGCCACACCCGCAATTAGCGAACTATTGTTCGGACTGGTCTCAAAGAGCAGGGAGGGACCGCGGTCTCCGCGCGCTTCGAAATTCAATACAACACCCACATCATTCATCCAAGGATGGGAAGAGGCAAAGGCGTCTGCTCCCAGTAGTCCAGATTCTTCCCCATCCGTGAAGAGCACAATCACATCATTCTTCAATGCAGGGGCAGCCCGAAGCGCGCGAAGTGACTCCAGAATGGCAGCTACCGCAGCTCCATCGTCTCCAGCACCCGGAGAACGATAGGTTGAATCGTAGTGGGCCACCAGCATAACAGCTCGGGAGTTTGCGGTGCCTGGCAAACGAGCAACAATGTCTTCTGTTTTTCCTGCCGCAACGAAGCCGGGACGGGTGGAAATCCCAATGCCGGAAAAGACCTCAGGAGCCAGGCCCAAGCCAGATAATTGGGAGAGTAAGTATTGGCGCACTGCCTTGTTAGCTTCAGAGCCTATAGGATGGGGCCGCTGGGCAATGATTCGCAGATGGGCCAATGCGCGATCCGCAGAAAAAGCCTGAGGCGAGGTACTGGCAGGAACAGCCGCCGGCGGGCGGATGCCAGTGAGGGCCCAGACAATAGCCGCCGCGACAAAGCACCACACCAGCAGGGCAAACAGGAAAACCGTGCCCGGTGATGAATCCTGTGAAGCCAATATTTTCTGCTCCGCGTACTCTCCGCCGTTTTGTCCTGGTTCAGCAAGACGTAAAAGCGGTGACGTAGTTTGCTTTGAAGCCATTTGCGACTCTGCCTTTCTGTCAGATTACAAGTACATCTTGGCGCCGGATGATCCTACCGGCACGTGAGATTAGCAACATCATTCAGTAAATTGTCGAAAATCATGCTCTTGCCTGCAATTCCGGAGATTTGCATGTAAGACATTTCGTGAAGTTAACGGTCCTGGCACACTTCAATTGGGCATTGCCCAAACTTTGCTGCCCTATTGCTTGCTATCCATTGCATTGTGCTCATACAGCCAAAGCGCCAGCTTGTCTTGCTGACGATCGCGATATTTAATACAGGAGTTGATCCGTTCGATCATCTGCTTGAGCACTCGTTCAGACGAAAGGAGTTTGTGCTGGGTAAAAAATTCCTGAACTTCATCCCGATGGCCGGCATCGCAGAAACGACCTGCGCCATACACAATTTGCACACCGCTTGATCCGGTGATCTTTCTCTCCACGTCCTCCCAATGCGTTTTGATCCATTGCCAGGCAAAATCCTGGTTGGCGGGATTGGCGAGTACAGCAGCAATAAGGGATGGCGCGTCCTGATCCCGTACCTCGGAAGAAACGTCAAAGCTCAACACCTGTCCCACTAATTCTGGACCACGGAATTCCGCAAGTGATTGTTGCAGGTCGCCAACCTCTTCTGGAGTATTCATCTGCGGTAGAGCTTTAAGGTAATCATTCAGAAGAGCGGCGCTACCTGCGCGTGCAGCCACTTGGAGCACGCTTCTGGCGAGAGTGGAATCCACAGAAGCAGGGTCTTGCAGATATTGGTGTGCCAGTGCAGTCGACTTTGTAACGGTTTCCGGATCTTGCGCCAACTTGCCGAGAATTCCGATTAGATTGGCCCGCAGGCTCCGCGTTTCGCCGCTTTCCTGGGGTGAAGCAGTCCAGCCAATTTGTGCCAGCAGGGAATGAAAGGTCTTTCGCAGCCAAAGATGGTAGGATTCGCGATTTCCGACTGTTACAAGATGACTATCGATGACCTCTAACGTCCGCCTATAGCTCTCTACGATATCGGCTTGAGGCTTCTTGTTTACTACGCTAATTAAATCCAGCAGCGATCCGATCTTCTCTTTTCCTGCGGTAACCAGCGCCGCTTCATCATTCAACAGAGAGACCCGTTCAGGCGTGCTCAATCTAGTTGCGACCACAGCGGCCAACATCTTCAAATTATCAGGAGCGTACTGTGTGCGGAAGTACCCCACAGCATTGGTGTTTGCGAAGACCCATGGCATGCAACCTGCGATTCGCACGAAAGTTTGCCGGTGTTGCAAAAGATGGCAGGAAGTCTCGCCATCGCCAGTTTTGATGCAAACAGGAACCAACCAGAGTTGACTATTATTGTCCATGTCCCCATCATGGAAAAAGCGTTGCTGGGTAAGAGTGATGTCCGTGCTCGGCCGCTGTTGGGCAAGCATGCTCTGCTGTGCTCCCTGATCCTCAATGGACCTGGCCTTCGTTGTGCTGCATTCAGCTTTCACCGTTACAAGCGGCTCGCCTGGCTGGCTCACGAATCTCCGCATGATCCTGTCAATCGGCCGTCCCGAAACCTGGGACATGACCGTCCAGAAATCTTCCGCGGTGGCATTGCGGAATTGAAACTTGCGCAGATATGTATTTATTCCCCGGCGGAAAGTCTCGGGACCGACGTATGACTCAACCATCCGTATTATTGCGGCACCTTTATCATAGGTAATAGGATCAAACATTGCATGAATGTCATCCGACGTTTCAACTTTGGCGCGAATTGGGTGGGTGTCGCGTAACGAATCAATTTGCAGTGCCGTGTTGGTATCGTTGAGAGCGTCCAAAGCCACATTCCATTCGTGATGCAGCTCCTGGGCTGGCTTCCTCTCCATCCAGCTCGCCAAGCCTTCATTGAGCCAGAGGTTATCCCACCACTGCATAGTTACGAGATTGCCAAGCCAGTGATGGGAAATTTCGTGCGCCAGCACGAGAAAAACCGCCAAATGAGATTCCACGGACGAATTCTTCTCATCGATAAACAGCAAAGACTCGCGATAGAAAATAGCTGCTGTATTCTCCATTGCGCCCCCGGCAAACTCGGGCAGGCCAACGATATCGAGCTTGCCATACGGATATTTGATCCCGTAATAGTGGTTATAATATTGCAAAATTTCAAACGTGTAGCGCATTGCGACCTTCGCCAAATGGTCATTTTCAGGCGTGCCGCAGATACGGACAGGAATATTGGACACGTTTCCCCGAGCACATTGAAAACGCCCGACAGCCATGGCTACCAAATATGTGGACATCCTAGGTGTCGTGGAAAATCTAAGTGTGTGCTCCCCGGGCGCTGGACCGACAGTATCAGAGAGGAGTGAACCATTAGAGATGGCGGTATCACCATTGTCGATTGTCAATGTGATATTGAAAGTAGCCTTGAATTCAGGCTCGTCAAAACAGGGAAAGGCACGGCGGGCATCAGTAGGCTCAAATTGCGTGATAGCATAGCGCCGTGATCCTGTTTTGCTCAGATAGAAGCCGTGGAGTTTCTCGTTCAAGATTCCCGTGAAATGAATATGCAGGGTTGCCGGTCCTACTGCCAGCTCCCCTGATACAGTCAGCTTCGCTTGCTCACTTTCCGTATCCAAGCTCACATGCGCTTCCTGCTCGTGCAGTCCCTGCGTAATTACTGCCTTCTGGATCTGGAGCTCGGCAGCATTCAAAATAATGGACTTGCCGGGTCTGTTGATCTTAACGCGAATTAGTTCATCCCCACTGAATGTCGCCCCTGCAAGATCAGGAGTGAACGCAATGGCATAGTGTTCCGGCACAACCGTATGGGGCAGTCGCTGCGCGCCGGCAAGAACACTACAAATCAGAAATGAATTACAGGCAAGTTTTTGAAGAATGTGCATTCGTTCCTCCACTTAGGAAGTGCAAGGCAGACAAAAGGGCAAGAGACAGAGAGAGCTATTAAAGGGAGATTATCTTGCAGTTCCGGGAGGCCGGCGGACTGCTATCTGTGAAAGGAGTGTCGTCATCTCGGCAGTGCTGATCCCATCATGAACTGAATCAGATTCCCTGCTATGCACAGGTTGGCTTTGGCACGCATGGACAATCGCAGCCAGAGCCTTTAACATGATCTGGGCCAGATTTTCGACCGTCTCGCGCCGATAAAGTCCAGAGCTAAAAACCCCAGTCGATCCGCAGTCGCCCGGTGCTCTCTAGCTGCCAATGGCTAGCCGGTCAATTCCCATGATCTGGCGCAGCCCTGAGGACCGAAAAGCCTATCGCTACGCGGATTAAGATATAGGTGCTCTGTTGAACTGTCTTTTACGGGCGTGGCTGCGTCATCATGGCTGACGCAAGGCAGTAAGAGGATCAACTCGAGCCGCACGTAACGCCGGAACAATGGCAGCCGCAAGAGAGATGAGAGACAACAGGCAAACCGCGAAAATAAGCGTGAACGGATCAAAAGCGCTCAGGCCGTAGAGCTGTGCCGACACGATTCTCGTGCTCAGTACCGCGGCAACCACGCCGATCACGCTCCCGATCAAAACCATGATAACCGCCTCTCGCAGAACCATGCGTAGGACACTTGCTCTGCCTGCTCCAAGGGCCATGCGAAGACCAATCTCGCTAGTCCGGCGGGCAATTCCATAGGACATCACACCATAAAGGCCGATCGCCGCCAGCGCGAGCGCGGAAAGGGCAAAAAACGCACAAAAATCTGCTATCGCGCGAGGTTCGGCATTCGCGTGGTCCACCAACTCTGCCAACGGATGCGCGCTCACAATTGACAGGTTCCCATTAACGCCGAGTATAGACTTGCGAATCAGCTGTATCATCTGTTCCGGGTCGCCGGCAACCCGAATCTCGAAAAACACAGCGGATGGAAATTTGCCGATACCCTGATCTGCAGCCATGTAAAAACGTGGCTGTACTTCGCCTCGAAGCCGTTGATCGTGCAGGTTTCTTACCACGCCGATCACCTCCATCGAGACTTTATTGGAACCATCGATCACATCAGTGACGTGCCTGCCGAGAGGATCGCGATTTGCGAAGAACCGCTTTGCAAATGCTTCATTGATAATGCAGACTTGGGGAGATGCGGCGGTGTCTTGTGGGCGAAAGTCGCGGCCTCGCACGATGGGAACCCCCAACACTGAAAAATAATCGCTACCGCTCTGGTCGCTGCGGGAAGCGGTGTCCCGGCGGGTTTGCGGGGTGAACCCTTCCACTTCAATATAATCCGCTGCATCAATATCGCTGAAGAGGCCATTGGCAGAGTATGTCATTCCGCGTACGCCTGGCACTCCATGCAAACTGTCGACAATTTCACGATAGAGCCTGGTCAGTTGCGCATCATGATAACCCGCGGTCAGTCCGTTGACCTGAATCAGCAAAAGTCCTTCTTTCTCAAAACCGAGTTTGACTGATTGGAGATTCCAGAGTGTTCGGGAAAACAATCCGGCGCCCACCACCAGCAACACAGATAGCGCTACCTGGATCACAATAAGCATTTTGGCCAGATTCACACGCCGGCCGGAGGCGGTTACAGCCTGCGATGTTTCCTTTAGACTTTGAATCACATTGATACGCGACGCCCTAAAAGCCGGCGTCAGGCCCAATACAATTGCAGTTACGCCTGTGACTATACTCGTGAAGGCTAGTACCCGCAGACTGATGGCCGTCGAAAGGTTCCATGGCGACTGCGACCTTGACCACACAAGCACGAGCGCTCGCGCCCCCGCCGAACTGAGTAATAAACCAATCACGCCCCCAAAGATCGATAAGAGCAGACTTTCGGTCAGGAACTGGCGAACGAGCCGGCTTCTTCCAGC
This sequence comes from Candidatus Angelobacter sp., assembly GCA_036488825.1. Lineage (GTDB taxonomy): Bacteria > Acidobacteriota > Terriglobia > Terriglobales > Acidobacteriaceae > Angelobacter. Next base: position 18,204 of record DASXGZ010000029.1, on the reverse strand, counting down.
GCCGATGGACAGGCGAATCCCGACTTCCCGATGGCGCGCGATCATGCGCGCAAGAAGAAGGTTCGTCAAGTTGGCACAGGCGATAATCAGAACAAGGCCGGCCGCTGCAAATATTATGAACAACTGTTTGGAGACCGCGCTACGGTCTTCGAACACGCCTGTACTGGCGTCGCTTACGATCAGATGCTGGTTGAGGTCGCGTCTGAGTGTATCTGGCGGAAGGCTCCCAGAATAGAACGTTCGCAGCATGCCATTGAAAATAACATCTATCTCAGCCTGTGCTTGTGCCCTTGTCACACCCGGCTTCAATCTACCAAAGGCGTGCAGCCACATGAACTTTCCCTCGTCGCTTCTGGGATTTTCATGGAGCCAGTCCTGGCCCGGTCTCACCAGAGGCTGCATCGAAATGGGTATCCATATGTCTGGAGACTCTCCAACAGTCTCACCCTTGAAGTCGCGCGCAGCAACTCCAATGACCGTCAATGCGTTACCGTAGATGGTGATAGTGCTGCCCAGGGCGGCGGCGTTGCTGCCGAACCGTCGCTGCCAAAAGTCGTAACTCACGACAACATATGGTTGCTTTGTATCGCCTGTACGGTCAGCGTTAAAAAAATTGCCTTCTGCGGGTTCAACGCCGAAGATGGAAAAGTAGTTGTCACTGACTAGCCGTCCGGTTATTACTTCCGGTGACCCTCCGCTAACCCGCGCATCCCAATGGTCTATTTCGGACTCTGAGGCGCACAAGCCAGAAAGGGTGGTCACGTGCTCACGCAACTGCTGAAACTCGGGATAGCTTATGGTGCTCCGGTTTCCCGTTTCCAAACCGCTCACGCGGCCGGAGAAATTCGGATTGGTCAGCATGACCAGTTGTTTCGGATCGCGCACGGGTAAGGATCTCAAAAGTACAGCATCCATCACACTGAAGATTGCCGTGTTGGCGCCGATCCCAATCCCCAAAGAAAAGGTAGCGACAATCGCAAAGAACGGGTTGCGCGCAAATTGCCTGAATGTGTACTTGCCATCTTTGAAGGCACCGTAAACCCATTCGCTGAGTTGCATCTTTATCACCGTCCTTGGAGAAAGATCTAGCGCGGCGCAACTGTCAAGCCGCCAAAGTCAAATCATCCGGCTCCTTCCGCACGAACCGCTGAACTTACGCCTGTGACGGACCCGCTGGATGAAAGTCCAGTACATTCTCGCAAAACTTCTTCCATTCAGGCGTGGTTTCATCAAATAAAACTTCCTGGTCTAAAAACACACTTTTTGTGACAGTAAAGTTTTCCTGCAGAAACACGTAGGGGACCTTTGTGCTACCGTCGGGCGTCTCTTCAACGGTGACTCCCATTCTCACTTTATTCTTCCATTGTGGCCACAACTCCATTTTGCTCAATGGATAGGCCTTACAATATTTTCCTGTAATTGGCATTGTGTTGTCCTCCGGTCAAAATAGGCTGAGCGTTGCCGAAAACGAATGGCATTTCTTCAGCCCTCTCTAGAACGGCTTAAAGGCAATGCTGCAATTAGCTTGCCAAACAAACCGCTGTAGAAAACTCGTTGGTTTTGCTAACCCTGAAGCTTCGCAAATCGAAAAAAGCCGTCCGTCCCTAATGTTCGCAATTGAACATCGAATATACAAAAACGAACAGCGGACCTTGATCCGCTGGCCAACTCAGGTACACAAGGAATCTACCGAAATCGGCTCATGGATCTGATCAAAACAAGCTCCTAAGCGATTTTTGAAGTTCTGACCTAGACGCGTTATAAGCAACATCAGGGTTATCTGCTCATCTATTTCTTCGTCTATTTCTTGCCCTGCTCTACGCGTTTCATAATGGACCGCAACTGTTCCGAGTTCAACCGCGCTAACGGGAAATTGGAAGGATTCACTTCACCAGGAGCGTCCAGGCAGAGCCTGGCGAGTTTACGCAGGGTCTCAATCAATGAATTCGCCAGGCTCATAATTGTTTCGGCACGATATGCCTCACGGCTGTAAGTCCAACGGACAAACAACTTCCTTCCGCTTATGCTGGCGATAATTTCAAAATTGTGCGTATGATGCTGCCTTGGATTTTGGGATGGTCCAGCTGGCTCCGGTGCACCTTCCAGGAGTGAATCATTTGGCAATGCCTCATCCAGTTGGCCCAGATAGTTAAATATAATTTCTGGTTGTGGCAATTTACGCATTCGGTCGCGAACTTCGCTGTTGGGAGCTAGATGCCGTAACACTCCGCAGCCAATGCCTCGTTGCGGTACGTCAGCCATCGCTGTCTTGACGAGCGTGGTTTGCTGCTCTAAATTCCCGTTCGCCGCCGCAAACCACACTGGAAAGTGCGATGTGAACCAACCGAGTGTCCGTGATGTGTCTGCTGATGGGAAGATGGCTTCCCGTCCATGACCTTCCAACTCTACGAGCACGCCATTCTCGTGGGTCCAGGCTGATACTGCAGTCACCACCGCCGTGAGTAACAACTCTTCCATTTGGACATGAAAACGTCTAATAGCGCGTCGCAGTAATGTAGTCGTAAGTTCTTCTTCAAGCTCGACGTCAACTCCGTCTCTGCTCATTACCGTGTTTATGCCCCCGTGAAAATCCCTGGGCAGAGTAGATATCTGGTATTGCGCCAGGCGCAGCCAGTAACTCTCCTGGGCTGCCAGTTCTTCCGAAGCCGCCCACCGTTTAAGCGCTTCCGCCCATTTTTTCCAGGACATGCTCTTGGCTGGAAGCATCATCTCGCCTCCCATCTCCAGTTGCCGCCATCCCATATGCCAGTCCTCCAGCAGAATCCGCCACGACACTCCATCCACGATCAAGTGATGCAGCACCCACAGCAGCCTCCCTCCTCCCTCTCCCCCCAACTCCATGTACACCACCCGCGCCAGCGGCCCCCTCTGTAGATCCAAACTCCCCTGCATCTGTCTCGCCACCTCCTCGATCATTCCCTTCTGCCTCTCTTCGCTCACCTCCCGCAAATCCATGTGCACCATCTCCGGCCCTTCCGTCTCCTCATATCTCTGCTCCCATCCCCCCTCTCCACGCTCGAACCGCAACCGTATCCCATCATGATGCTTCATTACCCCTTCCACCACCCGCCGCAGCCGCTTTACCTCCATCCCTTCCCGCGTCCGTAACATCACCGCCTGATTGAAATGATGCCCCGCCTCCAACTCCCGCTCGAAAAACCACTCCTGCACCGGTGTCAGCGGTACTTTCCCCTTCACTTCCTCTTCTTCTCTCCCTTCCCTCTCCTTCCTCCCTTCCCGTCCCTTCCCCGCTACCCTGGCCAACTCCTTCAGGCTCTGGTGCTGGAAAATCTGCGGCACCGTGATCTCCACTCCCGCCTGCATCGCCCGCGATACTACCTTGATGCTCAGAATCGAGTCCCCTCCCAACTCGAAAAAATTGTCCTCTCGCCCTACACGTTCCACTCCCAATACCTGCTTCCACACTCCCGCCAGTATCCTCTCCTCCACGCTCTCCGGTTCCTTATACTCTCCTACCTTCTCCTCCCTTACCTCCAGCTCCGGCAGCCTCCTCCGGTCCACCTTCCCGTTTTCGGTCAGCGGCATCTCTTTCAGTAGCACAAACACACTGGGCACCATGTAGTAAGGAAGCTTTTGTTCGGTATGGCGGCGCAAATCTGCGATTGAAACGGTATCTTTCTCGCGCGCACGACGTGGAAGAAAACCGGGCTGTGATAGATGTCCGGGCGCATAGCCCGGCCGTTTCGCGTATACATTCCAGCGGTCCGTGCTTTCCAAGGCTTCGCACTGCATGGCTCTGACCGCAAAGCCTTGTTTTTCAAGCATTCGGCTGATCTCAGCTATCCGCCCTTCTGTCTCCCAACCACGCTTGTCGTGCACCTCCAGCACAACCTGCTGCACCTTTTCCCAATCCTGCGGAACTAAGCCACGGAGCACATCCACTTCGGAACGTTGCACATCAATTTTCAGCAGATCGATCCTGTCCACCTTCTGCTCGCCAATGATGTCTGACAGGCGCCGGAGCCGGCACTCCACGATCGTCGGGTTCAGGTAATGGCCAACCACGGTTGCCTCGTGTTCCAGCAAGGCAACGGCAGTAGTGTCTCCGCCAGCAGCTTTGTTTCCTATCGTAGTACGGAGTACTTCGCGGTCTTGTTCCGGGTTAGCGTAGTCTGCCAATCCGGACATCATTGAGTAGCGCGGATAAAATGTAAAGTGCGTCTCTCGTTCCTTGTCGGACAAGCCCCAGTTAAAGGCCACAATATTCCTGCAGCCGCCAGCATTACTCTTGAGCTTTTCAAACACCTCGCCAACCGGTTCGAAGGAAAAGATTCTGCCCTTCGGACACCGATCTGCAACGAATAAGGTAAACATTCCGATGTTGGCGCCGACATCGAAAACACATGCGTCTTCCGGCAGCACAATTCCATTCTGCAGATACACTTCTTTATTGAAGATTTCATCGAACAGGTACTCGGTTTCGTAATTGTTCTGATGTGTTATATCAATTCCATTAGGCAGGTGGTATTTCGACGCATCCATTGCCTGTCGGTGCGGCACTACATAGGCAACTAGTTCCGCTTGCCCCCGCTCTTTCTCGCGGATGATCACGGCACATTGCTTCACGCCATTTTGTTGCCTGACTACCGTCTCAATCTCCGCTAATTCCACGCGATATCCACGGACTTTGACCTGCTCATCCTTTCTTCCCAGGAATTCCAGTTTACCGTCGCGATACCAGCGCCCAAGGTCGCCCGTTCGATAAATACGCTCTCCTTCACTGTCGAACAAATCAGGAATGAACCGCTCCGCCGTCAAATCCGGACGGTTCAAATATCCCCGGCCTACGCTGGCGCCTCCGATGCAGATCTCGCCGGATACACCAACAGCTACAGGTTCGAGTCGCGGGTCCAATACAAAAGCCTTCGTGTTTTGAATCGGCCTTCCTAAGAGTATGGTCCCCTCCTGCTCGACGTCGGCATTTTCGACCCTGTTCATCAGCACGCCCACTGTACATTCAGTGGGTCCGTAATGGTTCCAGAGTTGGCAACCGGGCTGTGCTTTCTGCAAACGCTGGGCCCATTCCGCTCTCCAGGCTTCCCCGCCAATCAGAAGATGGCGAAGCGGCACAATACCTTCCTGCTCCTTTTCCCCCATCAATGCCCAGAGTTGGCTGGGCGTCACCTTCAAAATGTCAATTCTGTGATTTTGGAAATACTTTTCGATTTCCACATCATCCGCGGCGATGCTCTCCTGAATGGGGTGGAGCGTCCCCCCGCCGCAAAGAGAGGGGAACAGCACTGTGTTTCCCAGGTCGGCAGCAAAAGTCGAGATCAACGCAAAGCTCGAGCCCATGGTGGGCCGCAGGCTCTCACGAATAGCGGTGATGTAGTTCATGAGATTACGGTGTGCAATGCAGACTCCTTTCGGCTGGCCCGTGGAACCGGACGTATAGATGACATAGGCAAGGTTGTCTGACAAGAGTTGGACTTCTGGGTTCGTAGAGTCCGCTTCCGCTATTTCGTCCCAGTCTGTGTCCAGGCAAATGACTCTTGACCAGTGCGTCGGCAAAGAGGCCTCATATCGTTTCTGAGTCAAAAGGAATGCGGCTTGCGAATCTTCCAGCATATAGGCCAGACGTTCCATTGGAAATCTTGGGTCCAGTGGGACGTATGCCGCTCCCGCTTTCAACGTCCCCAGTATTCCAACGATCATCTCGAGGCCGCGTTCAACGCACAATGCAACTCGGACCTCCGGCCCGGCTCCCCGATCTTGCAGGTAACGCGCCAACTGGTTCGCTTTTCGATTTAAATCTCCATAGGTAACTCGCTGCTCCTGATAAACCACAGCCACCACATCGGGGCTCCGCTCTGCTTGTTCTTCGAATAGCTTGTTGACGGACGTATCTGGATATTCGGCCGCCGTTTGATTCCAGCTCTTGAGGACCTGGTTCTTTTCGGCCTCGTCCAGCAGACTCAATTCCAAAATCCCTCTTTCGGGATCGTCTGCGATTTGCGCAAGCACGCGATGGAAAGCGGCAACAAGGCTCTCCATGGTCGCGGGCTCAAACAGATCTGTCGTATATTCGAACACGCACAGCAAACCATCCGGATCGGCCTGTTCATGGATCCATAAGACTGCATCCCATTTTGTCCTGTCCTGCTCAATCGTCATCCCGCGCACATTGAGTCCCGGCAGTTCCAGGAATTCCTGCGAATCATGTTGCATCGCAAACGCCACCTGGAACAGAGGCACGCGTCCCCGGCTTCTCTCTGGGGCCAACTCCTCCACCAGTTTTTCGAAAGGTAAATCCTGGTGATCATAGGCGCCCAGTACGGTCCCCCTTACTCGCTCCAATAATGTTTTGAAACTGGGACTGCCACTCAGGTCCGAGCGCAGCACGAGTTGGTTCACGAGGAATCCAATCAGGCCTTCAATTTCCAGGCGAGTACGGTTTGCTACCGGGCTTCCTACGACGACGTCGTCTTGGCCTGCATACCGTCCCAATAACAACTGAAAGCTCGCCAGCAGAGTCATGAACAATGTCGCGCTGTGTTTCTGACTCATTCCTCTCAACTGCCGGGTCAACTCTTCCTCGATCCGGAGCACCACTTTACTGCTGCTATGGCTCGGCGTTGCCGGCTGGTTACGTCGCTTGGGTAACGCTAACGGATTCAGACCCGCTAGCTGGTGCTTCCAATATTCCAGTTGTTCATCCAGTACCTCGCCTTGCAGCCACTCCCGCTGCCATACGGCGAAGTCCGCGTACTGGAGTTCCATTTCAGGTAAATCCGGTTCCTGCCCGGAAATGTAAGCCGAGTAGAAAGTCCGGAATTCCCGCACCATGACGCGCAGTGTCCATTCATCGCTTACGATATGGTGCAGGACTATGAGAAGCACATGATCCAGTTCGCCCAACCTTAATAGCTTTGCGCGCCACAGCGGCCCAGTCGCCAGATCAAAGCCTTGCCTGGCCTCCCGCAGCATCTCTTTCCGCACCGCATCCTCAGAATCGTGCGCTGCGCTCAGGTCCAGGATTGGCAGTTGCAGCTCAACCCGTGGATCGATTTCCTGCACGGGTTCGGCATCACGCTCCACAAATCGGGTCCTCAGCACTTCATGTCTTCGAACCATTTCATTCAAGCTATATTGCAGCCCCTTGGGATCCAGGGTTCCCGTCAGCCGAAGCCCAAAGGGCACGTTGTACAATCCGTTGCCGGGATCCATCTGCTCAATGAACCATAGCCTTTGCTGCGCATAGGACAAGGGCAGTGCTCGGTTCCGGTCCGCCTTTTTGATCGGAGGAGCGGCCTTCATTTTGCCTTCCTGACGACCCTCTTCTATCCGCGCCGCCATTTCGCGTACGGTGGGCCCCTCAAAGATCGCCCGCAATGGCAATTCCACGGAAAAAACCTGCCTCGCTCTCGATATCACCTGTGTCGCCAGGAGAGAGTGGCCACCCATTCCGAAAAAATTGGCTTCCGGCCCTACCGCTTCCAGGCCCAGAACTTCTGCCCAGATTCCTGCCAGGAGCTCCTCTACCACGGTTTTGGGATGTGCTTCGTCAATCTTCGCTTCTGTTTCCCATTCCGGCGCCGGGAGTTGCCGGCGGTCAATTTTTCCATTGGCCGTCAACGGCATTTTGTCCATCGCCACGTAAGCTGAGGGCACCATGTAGTCGGGCAGCTTGCTGCCCAAATAGCGCCGCAGGTCGTCAGGTTTCACTCCCTCCCCACCTTCTTCATGCACTACTACATATGCCACCAGCCGTTTGTCTTCTGCGCTCGTTCCGGTTCTCGCCTCTATGATCGCCTGCTTCACGCCTGCATGCTGTTCCAGGACGTGTTCGATTTCCTGCAACTCAATCCGATAGCCCCGTATCTTCACCTGCTGGTCTTTGCGTCCCAGAAATTCGATCTGCCCGTCTCTCACCCACCTCACGCGATCACCAGTGCGGTAGAGCCGCTGTCCTTGTCCTTGCGTTTCGCTGCTATGGGCATTGGGTAAGAATCGTTCGGCCGTCAAACCACCCTGATGACAGTAACCGCGTCCAACACCGTCACCGCCGATGTACAATTCCCCAGCCACGCCTGCCGGGATTGGTTCCAATGATTCGTCAAGCACATATGCCTGAGTATTTCCAACCGGCCTGCCGATCAAGACGCTTCGCTCTAGATCGCTTTCCCGCACGTCACCACAACAACTGAAGGTCGTCGCCTCCGTCGGTCCGTAACCATTGACCAGCCGCTTCACTCCGGCTCGCAGTGCCAGAGTCACGTCCTTCTTCGTCAATACGTCTCCTCCAGCCACGACCTGCTCCACTTTGGCAAGCTTGTCAATCTGACTCTCCACCATTTGATGGAACAACCCGGCTGTCAACCACACGACGGTGATCCCTCGCTCCTCCAGAACTCTTCCCAGCTTCTCAAGACTGGGCGTCTCTGCTCCGCATATTGAAAGCTTTCCTCCGTTCAGGACCGCCCCCCAAATCTCAAACGTCGCAGCATCAAAGCTGATAGGCGCCAGTTGCAGGAATGTCTCCTGGCTCCCAAATTTGACATAGTTGGTGCCCTTTACAAGCCGCACGACATTCCGATGACTCACGCATACTCCCTTGGGACTGCCAGTTGATCCCGATGTATAGATGACATAAGCGGAGTTATCCAAATCTGCGCCCGATCTCACCTTCCCTCGACTCTCTTGCTGCCATTCCTCCGCATCCCGGTCCAGGCACACGATTTGCATCAATCCCACAGGTAGTCGATCCAGAAATTTTTCTTGTATCAGCAACACTGGAGTGTGCGCGTCCTCCACCATGTAGCTGAGCCGTTCCGTTGGATATAGCGTATCCAGCGGCACATACACTCCACCTGCTTTCAGAACACCGAGAATGCCGATCATCATCTCCAGCGAGCGCTCCAGACATACTCCAACTGTCACTTCCGGCGTCACGCCCAACTTAGTCAAGTAATGCCCGAGTTGATTGGCTCGCTCATCCAGTTCTCGGTAAGTCAGGTGTTGCTCTTCATATTCCAATGCCACTGTGTCCGGCCGCAGTTTTGCTTGCTCCTCATAAATCTCGTGAATACATGCCAGGGGATAGGCTGCTGCCGTGTGGTTCCATTGCACTAGTTGCTGTTCTCGTTCCTGTGGAGACAGCAAGGACCAGTCCCACACGAGTGTTTGAGGTTCGGAGACTGCAGTCTCCAGCACGCATTTCCAATGCCGGGTCATTCTTTCGATAGTCTCGGCGCTGAAAATGTCCATTGCATACTCGAACGTTCCCCGCAGCTCACCGTCGTATTCTTCGAAGGTGAGATTCAAATCGAACTTCGCGTTTTCGCTTGTCAATGGCAAGCCTCTAAGAGTCAGGCCGGGTAAATGCAACTCCCCGCCGAAGGCGTTTTGCAACACGAGTGCAACTTGAAATAGCGGTGTCCTGCCTAATTCAGCCTCAGGGGCCAGATATTCCACCAGCTTCACAAAAGGCATGTCCTGGTGGGACTGTGCATCCAGCACCGTCTGCCGAACTTGTTTCAAAAACCCGCTGAAGGTTTGACCGCGGGCCACTTGGTTGCGCAGTACCAGCTGGTTGACGAAGAACCCGATCAGACTCTCTGTTTCCAAGCGGTTGCGATTTACATTGGAGGTACCGACTGTAATGTCCTCCTGGCCACAATAACGCGCGAGCAAGACCTGGAATACCGCCAGCAAAGTCATAAACAACGTCACACCCTCATGCTGGCTGAACTGCCGCAACTTGCCGGTCAATTCTCTTCCAACATGAAATTGCAACAGTGCTCCCGGATGATTGGCTACGGCCGGCCTGTCATAGTCCGTTGGCAACTCGAGAGGCTTGATTCCAGATAGCTTCTCTCGCCAGTAACTTAGCTGCTGGAGCAAGACCGGGCCTTGCATCCAATTCCGCTGCCACGCGGCAAAGTCTCCGTATTGGATACCTAATTCAGGAAGTGGAGACTCTTCTCCCCGGGAATAAGCTACGTATAACTCTGTAAACTCACGCACCAAGATCCCGAGAGACCAACCATCGCTGACGATGTGATGCATAATCGCCAGCAGCATATGGTCTTCATCTTGCAAGCGCATCAGAATCACCCGCATCGGCCAATCCTCTTTGAGATCGAACGAGCGTTTGCCCTCCTTCCTCACCAACTCCATCGCGGTTTCCTGCGGATTCGCTGTTTCCGATACATTCATTGTGGAGATTCCCCACTCCTCAAATCCGCGGACTCGCTGGACCGGAGATCCATCCTCCAGTACAAAATTCGTGCGAAGGACTTCGTGTCTTCTTACGATCTCCTTCATAGCCTTCTGCAAAGCAGGCACGTTGAGGACTCCAATCGCGCGGATACCGATCAGCACGTTATAGGTGGTACTACCAGCATCCAACTGATCCAAGTACCACAACTGCTGCTGCGCAAAAGACAGTGGAAGCGGCGTTTCCCGGGATGCCCGCACAAGGGGGGGTATATCCTTATTTTTACTCTTCCCGAATTCGGCTTCGATCCGCCCGGCGAACTCACTGAGCGTCGGCGCGTCGAAAACTGTACGCAACGGCATATCGACTCCAAGTACAGCCCGAACTCGGGATATCAACTGCATAGCGAGGAGCGAGTGTCCTCCTAAATCAAAGAAGCTCTGCTCTAGTCCTATCGTCTCCAGCTTCAAGACCGCGCACCAGATTCCTGTCACTATTTCCTCAACGGGCGTCAACTCAACTCCGTTCCGCGAGCTCTTTTCCTGATAGCCCACGGCCGGCAACGCCTTCCGATCTACCTTCCCATTCGGCGTCAGTGGAAGCTCTTGCAGCACTGCGATGGCCGCAGGCACCATGTACTCTGGCAAATGCTGCCTCAAATAGCTACGCATCTCCTGACCATTTGTCTGCTGGTCGCGACTCTTCGGAACTACATACGCCACCAGCCGCTTTTCGACGCCTTCATCTTGCACTTTCGCGACTGCCTGGTTGATTCCGTCATGCTGCTCGAGCACAGCTTCAATTTCTTCCAACTCGATCCGGTAGCCGCGCAGCTTCACCTGCTGGTCCCTTCTTCCCAGGAAGTCCAGTTCTCCCACCTTTTGCCATCTCACCAAGTCACCGGTGCGATATAGTCTCCCTCCAGCCTTTTGTCCAAACCCGTCAGGCACAAACCTCTCTGCGGTTAGGTCGCTCCGGCCCATATAGCCTCGCGCCAAACCTTCTCCTCCAAGATAGAGCTCTCCGGTCACCCCCACCGGCACCGACTGCATTTCCTTATCCAACACGTACACCCGCGTATTCGCGATCGGCCTCCCAATCGTGACCTCTTCCGCATCTTTCTTCACTCGCGCGTAAGTCGAATATGTCGTATCCTCCGTGGGCCCATATAAATTCATCACACGTTCCGCCGCCGTCCCTTTGTAAATGTCGCCGGCTAGACCCGGGCCGAACGCCTCCCCAGCTAAGTTAATCGTTAGCACCGTCTGAGGCACTTTGCCGTTGTTTACCAACTCCCGGATCGCCGACGGCACCGTGTTGATGAGCGATACTTGCTCCTCTGCGTCCACGCCTCCCCAATCGAAGGCGTCCTTGGCTACTATTACCTTGCCTCCCCAACACAGGGGCGCAAATATCTCGAAGACTGATAAATCGAAGCAGATCGAGGTTGACGCCAGTACACCCCTCAGTTCTTCTTCCCTGTATTCTTCCCGGGCCCAGTAGACCAGTCCCACCGCACTGCTGTGCTGTATTCCCACTCCTTTGGGCAGCCCGGTCGATCCAGACGTGTAAATCACATAAGCGAGGTTTTGGGCTGCTGTCTGTTGGCCTATATTCTGTCCGCTCTCCGTACCGATCTGCTCCCGATACTCGTCAACTCTCACTTCTAATCCACGGTATCCGCGGAACTCCAATCCCAGTTTTCCCTCCGTCAACAAGACCTCGGCTTTTGCATCCTCCAGCATGTAGACTAGCCGCTCCTTCGGATAGTTCATGTCTAAAGGCACGTAGGCGCCTCTGGCCTTTAAAATCCCAAGTATGCCCACGATCATTTCCCAGCCGCGTGACATGCATACCCCTACTCGCACCTCCGGCCCCACGCCTCTCTTTCTTAAATAGCGTCCCAATTGGTTCGCTTCATGATTCAACTGTGCATAAGTAAATTGCTTATGGTGGACCACCACGGCTATGGCGTCAGGAGTATGGGCAGCCTGCTCTTCGAATAGCTCATGCAGGCATCGCTGTTGCGGGTAGGCACGCTCGGTCCGGTTCCACTCCTCCACAATCTGCTTCCGTTCCTTCTCTCCCATCCAGCACACTTCTTCTACCCGCTGCTCCATGTCCTCCGCCACACTCAGCAACATCTCCCGCAACTGCTCCAGCATCTTTTCCGCCCATTCCTCCCCGATCACCTCTCGCTCAAACTGCAACAGCAGGCTCAGTTCTCTTCCCGGCCCAACTATCAGCGCCAGAGGATAGTTCACCGTCTCTTGTCCTCCTCGCATCCGTACCCGTAGCCCTTCCTCCACCCCCTTCCCCTTGAGCTCATCCCCATAGCGCTGTTCGAATGCGTCCCGTGCGTAGTTCTCAAACACCAGCAAGCTTCCGAACAATCCTCCCCCGCGCTCAACCTCACTCCACCTTTGCACCTCTACCAGCGCCGCGTATTGGTAGCGATGCGCCTCCGCCTGCTCTCTCTGCACCCCCCTCAGCCATTCCCCCACCTTCTCCTTTCCGCTCCACTTCACTCGCACCGGCAGCGTGTTGATGAACAGCCCGACCATGCTCTCGATGCCCGCTATCTCCGGGCTCCGCCCCGATACCGTCGCTCCATACACCACATCCTTCTCCCCCCTATGCCGCCCCAGTAGCAGCCCCCATGCCCCCTGCACCAACGTATTCAGCGTCAACTGTTGCCGCCACGCCTGCCCCTGCAAGCGCTCGCTCTCCCCTGCTGTCAGACTTCTCTCCTTCTTCCACAGCCCTTTTTCTCCCCCACACTTCATCCCCTCATACGGCAACCTCGTCGCCTGATAAAAACCTCTCAACCGCTTCCTCCACCATTCCTCCGCTTCCTCCTCATCCTGTTGCTCCAGCCATTCAATGTAGTCCCGGTACGGACGCGCTTCCCCCAACTCCATCTCCCTCCCTTCCGCATACGCCTCGTAATAACTCTTCACCTCCTTCAACAACAACATGCTCGACCATCCATCCAGAATCACATGATGATGGCTAATGACCAGATGGCACTGGGTATCCGACACGCGCATGAGCCCTACTCTGATGAGTGGGGCCTCGGAAAGAGTGAATCCTCTTTTTTCATCGGCCTCCAAATACGCTTCCAATCGCCGCTGCTGTTCAGAAGGATCAATGCCCCGCCAGTCTTCCTTATCTATAGGTAGTGCAGCTTCCTTGAAAACAACTTGCAGCCGCCTGTCGAGTGCCTCCCAGGCAAATGCGGTTCGAAGCACAGCATGCCTGCTCACTACCTTCTGCCATGCGCGCTCGAATGCCACTGTATTGAGCGGTCCTTCCAGTAGATAGACGGCTTGGCGGAAGTAGACATCAGACTCAGGCGCAAAAAGGCTATGGAACAGCAGCCCTTCCTGCAGCGGTGACAAAGGATAGATGGCTTCGACTTCCTCGGCTTTTGCCCTTCTTTGCACAACCCCATTTTCCATATTCATAATCCTTAGCAGCGGCTTCCCTTTCTATGCTTTTCCTATTCCTTGCTTGAAACACTTCTTCTTGACTGATTCACAGCCCGCTCTGTATCACCCTGGCCATTTGTCGTTATCTTTGACCACTCTCGGATCCAAAGCATAAGTAGGCGCGCCTTCTGAACCGCGGGCCAACGGTACACACGCACAAAATTCTTCGGTGGTGGACTTAAGCGCGTCCGAACACGAACTCTTCCAAGAGGTCTGTTCAGTGTCTTGCGGTATTCAAGAGACTTTCGATCCGCCCTTTGTGCGCTACGTTTTCAATTTGTCCTGAAGGGAGAAAGATGATTGGTCATTCGGGGTTGGTAAACATCTCCGCCATTGCAACCAGGATTTTCCGGGGGCCTTCATACGGTTCACGGCCATGAGACACAAGTATGTTGTCTGCCAAGAGAACATCCCCATTCTGCCACGGGAACCGCACGGCGGTATCGTTGTAAATGCGCCGAATCTCTTCGAGCGTCTCGTCTGTGATCCGCGACCCGTCGCCATAAAACGCGTTGCGCGGAAGTTCGTCATCCCGAAATTGACTCAACAATGCAGCCCGCACCGCAGGAGGCAAGTTCGACATGTGAAATAGATGGGCGTGATTAAACCACACCAGATCCTTGGTTTCAGGATGCCGGAGCACTGCCTGCCGGACCTGGCGCGTCCTCAAACGGTTGCCGGATCGCCACTCGAACTCGATTCCGGTATCTTGGCAGTATTTCTCCACCACATTGCGATCGTCCGTCTGAAATACTTCCATCCAAGACATGTCAGCCCCTTCCCCAAAATTGCGCACATACATCACTTTTTTCTCCAGGAATTTATCGCGTAGGCGCTCATCAATGAGCGGAAAGACTCTTCTGTCATCGACGATGGGCGTGCATCCTCCGATTTTGGAATTCTGCGCGCAGTAAAACCATATTTTCAGGGGCCAATGATGGGAATAGGACATCTCGTGATGCAACGGGATAGACTGGTCCGCAGGAAATTCCGTCGAGGTATAGATGTTCGAACTGATCTGTTGGCGAGGAGCAGCGCGTTCTGTATAGTTGAGTAGTTCCTGCGAAAGGGCCGCGGCACAATCTCGAAATTCCTCTGGCGAGTTGACGTTGAATCCACGAAACAGAATTGCTCCATGGGTTCGCAGCTGCTCTTTCACGAAATCTCGCTGACCCGCGATCCAGCCCGCCAGATGAGGGCAGGAGATTCCTCTCTCCACAACCAGCGGAAACCGGTTCTCAAAATCAATATAGCTTAGCCTGATTAATTCCTCGGCATTGACTGTGGTTACTTTTCGACTGGGTAGCTTTCGCAAGGTGTTGCTGGTCGTTTTCATGATGCGGATTTCCCTTTCACATAAAACGCTTTTTTTGTGTTTGCTGATGATGGCGCCTGCGACCTCCCCTCGCTCCTGCCCTTATGCATTGCTTACCCGAACATCGGACCAAGAGCAGGGGCGCGCCATAGCCGTAACGATTCTGCGGGGGGGAGTGAAAGGCGCCCGCGCATGTGCGGTAAGAACGTTATCGAGAAGAAGGATATCGCCGCTCTCCCATGGAAAGGATACTCTTTCAGCGATATACGCCTCTCTTAGTTTCTCCAGTACCTCCGGCTCGATCAGTGTGCCGTCGCCATAATATGTGTTATTAGGCAGATCTGCCTGACTGAAGTTTGCCAGCATCTCTTGCTGGATGTCTTGTTCCAATGTCGAGATATGGAAAAAGGTCAGATGGTTAAACCACGCGTGAACTCCCGAAGGATGTCTCGCTATTACTGGACGCAACTGCCGTGTGCGAAGCCCATCTTGCGGCAGCCACTCAAATTCAACAAAGTTGCTCCTGCAGTGTTCTTCCACCTGGCCCGGATCATCGGTCTGAAATGACTCTTGCCAGGAAAGTCCCACGCCGCTTCCAAAGTTGCGGACATAAAGATAGCCTTGGCTCTCCAGTCTTCTACGGATTTCCTCCGGGACGCGCAGCAGCACGCGCCGAACATCCGCGATCGGTGTCTCGCCGTCCTTGGCCGGCGGAGTCACACAGAAGAATGCAATCCGTAGCGGGAATATATGGTTGTAGGATTGCTCGTTATGAAGAAAGATGGTTCGTTCAGGCGGGTAGTCAGTGGATGTATAGACATTCCCCGTAACGTGCGTGCGGGGCGATGATCGCTCCTTGTATTCAAGAAGAGGACCGCAAACCGCTTCCACAAGCCCTCTGAATCCTTCTACGCTGCCGACACCGAAATTTCGGAACAGGATGGCTCCGCTCTCGGCCAACATTGAATCCACGAACTCACGTTGGGTCGCACCCCAGCTTACCAGGTCAACCCCGTCGATTGCCGGCTCGATAACTGCAGGCAACCGGCGGCTGTCGAAATACCTGACGGAAACCAAGTCCTTGTCCGATGTTGTCACCATTGCTCTTTTTCGAGACAATCGGATGCTGGATTTTAGCGAATCGGGCATAGCTCCTCCTTTTTCCTCTGTTGCTATTTGGTCAGGCTGGCTGAACGGGCATGCGTTTGCGTCCTTTAAATTTCACGCGGCTGGCGTGCGCCCTGGCATGTTCCACATCCTCGATTTTCTGCAGCCGACGCTGAAGGACAAGGTTGAATTCGCTTAGGCGAGCATCTGGCTTCACAATCACTTCCTCCAGAAGACTGGCGAAGTCCCTTTGTAGCCGGTCAACCTGCGTAGCATCAAACCTGCCGGTACTATAGCGCCACCAGGCCTGCCATCCGCTCGAGGACGGTACAATCCATAAGACCAATCCAAAACGAACTTCTTCCAGAGTGGAATCCGCCATTTCAATCTTCAAACCCGGTAATTCACCAACGGCGACCCGTTCATTCTGGACCGCAAAAGTCACCTGAAAGATCTCCGGCGCCCCGTCCACTCGAGCTGGCTTCAATTCCTCTACCAACTTCTCGAATGGCAGGGCCTGATGCGCGTACGCTTCGAGTGTCACCGCGCGGACGCGCTCCAGGATTTGCTTAAACGTCGGATCACCCGAGAGGTCGGCGCGCAGCGGAAGCATGTTCACAAAGAAGCCGATTAGGTCTTCGACTTCAAGGCAGTCGCGACCCGCCACCGGTGTGCCGATGGCAAAATCCATTTGTCCGGAGTGGTAATTCATCAAAATCTCAAAGACGGCCAGCAGAGTCATGAAGAGCGTTACACAGGATGTACGGCTGATGTCCTGCAGGGCCTCGATCGCTTCAGATCGCAAGTCATAAGAGGCGGTTGCGCCAACTCCTGTCTGGATGTCAAAGCTCCTGCCCATCGTGAGTCGTAGGGGAGGCACACCCGCCAGCCTGCTCCTCCAGTAACTCACATATGTGTCCAGTGCTTTCCCTGTAAGCCACTGGCGTTGCCAGTACGCGAAATCGGCATATTGGACGGCAAGCTCAGGAAGCGGCGACGGACGCTTTTGTACGAACGCGCTATAGAGCGCCGTGAATTCGCGAATCAGAATGTCGACACTCCAGCCATCGCTGACAACGTGGTGTAGAGTCAGTACGAAGAGATTTTTGTCCGCTGCCAATCGCACCAGCATCATGCGGAACAACGGGCCCTCGCTCAGATTAAAGGGCAACCTGGAATCGTTGCAGGCGATGTCTAGAGCTACCTGCTCTTGTTCAGGGATTTCTGCGATGTCCACAAGGGGCACGCTGACCTTGCCAGAAGGCGCGATCCGCTGGACTGGCTCCCCGTTTTCCAGAGGGAAGCTAGTGCGTAAGACCTCGTGCCGTCGGACAATCTCTGTGACGCTGTAGTCCAGAGCCTGGCGGTCCAGGCTGCCCGTTAGCCATATTGCCGTTGGAGAGTTATAGGCAGCCGACGTTGGTTCCAATTGGTCAATGAACCAGAGTCGTTGCTGGGCAAAGGATAATGGCAGCATCTGCCCCCGCGGAACCGCAGTCAGCGGCGGCATATCTTTCTTGTGTCCCTCCTGCTGCTCTCTTTCAACACGTACAGCCAGCGTAGCTACAGTGGGCGCTTCAAACAAAGCCTTCAGCGGCAAATCGATTCCAAAGGCTGATCGCATCCGCGAGATCACTCGAATCGCCAGCAATGAGTGGCCGCCTAAATCGAAGAAATCGTCATGCAAACCTACATGGTCGCGTTTCAGAGTTTCTTCCCATATCCCCAACAGGATCTCCTCTACTGGAGTATGCGCATCGTGGGTGCTCCAGCGGTCACTTTCGAGCTTCGGGGAGGGCAGTCGCTTGTAATCGATCTTTCCGGTAGGTGCCACGGGCATCCTGTGCAGTTCAACAAAGTGTGCCGGTACCATGTAGCTCGGCAGCTTCTCGAGCAGAAAATCCCTGAGTCGTTTGGCTGACAACCGGTTATCTTCCGACGCAACGATGTATGCCACCAGCTGCTTTTCCTCAGACAGGTCCTCGCGAGCTATCACCACACATTCCCCAACCTGGGGATTCTCCCGCAGCACCGCTTCGATCTCGCCCAGCTCAATCCGGAACCCGCGAAGTTTCAATTGATTGTCGGCT
>DASXGZ010000005.1:0-66795 GCA_036488825.1 Candidatus Angelobacter sp. | reverse complement strand
GGCTCATCCACCTCAACTAATCTGCCCAGCGCATCGGAACACCCCTACCCCCTCCCCAGGCCGTCCCAGATTGGCGTAGACTTCAAAGGGTGCATCCCAGGGTCATCCCAGATTGGCGTGGCTTTCAGCGATTGCGTTTCGAATGGCGCAGGGTTGAGAGCCTTCGGCTCGGATCTTCTAAGGTAAATCCCTATTGACTCCCACCGGGGGTCGGTTCTTTTGTTGAAAACAAAAACTTTGCTCCATTCGACCGAACGGTGACCGACCGGTCGAAGCCCTTTTTCTAGCTGGTTTCGATGCCCAATTGCCCTTTTCCTATGGGCCGCTTATTCTGTTATCAAAGATCGTCTTACACACTACAATCTCGCCCTGCAAACGATTGATAATCTACCATTTGTTCGCTTCTATTTCAAGTGGAAAATGAAAAGAACCACCGCTTCCATCTTGGGCAAGACCAGCGGATCGGCGGCTCTGGGAGCGGAAGCGCAGCGGTCCTCGCAGGATCGGGAGAACCAAACCAGCGGCTAAAGAAAAACCTCTCCGGCTCTAAATGCCCGCGTGAGGCAGAAGTACCTGCCTCGGCATCACCCGCTCCTCGACCTGCGCACTCCGTGGAAACGCAAGCAGCGAGGATTGAATGCGGCGATCTGAACCTCAGCCTAATGACTCGATTTCACCGTGGCCACCAAGCGGGATTATCAGATGCAGATTGCCGGTCTGCGGGTCAACGGTATCAGTACCCGTAGGTGACTGCATCTTGCTCTGCGGCTTTTCGATTTTCACATCCAGATTTTCAACTTTTTCTATTGTGAGAACTAGCTTCGGACGTTTGGAATGAGACGTAAACTCACCTGTAAATGTCGCAGTGATTTTTTTCCCAACTGTACCAATGTTTCCTTGCAATCGAATCGCGTCATCCAGGGCTTTGAAGTCGGGATGTTCTTCCGGGTGAGTGCGAATAGAATCCGGCACTGATAGTTCCACTCCATGTGGCTTACAAGCAGCATCCTCAAGCCATGTTCCGCCCTCGATCACGGCGCTCTCAACACGTGCATTTATCCGCACCCGCTTTTTATTGAACTGCTTTGGATGTGCGATCAGGCTGCACAGGTCAGTTTCTATGGGCTTTTCTTCTTGCCCGGACACAACACAAGGCAGGAGCAACACCATGACAACTAAGGTTCGTGCCCGGAATCTGCTTAACTTCATCTCAGCACCCTCCATTCTTACACTCTTCTTCAGCGGTCTTTTTCGCCAAATCGTCAATTGCGCTTTGCCGATTACCTTGTGCTTTGTCTGCGGGCCAACTTGGGTCCCAAATGCCATATGCGGATTTGAATCCCAAGCCTTCGCTCACATATCCTTGGCCAGTCGTGAACGCGTGGTTTTCTAAAGCTGTGATATTTTCTAAACCGCGCTGCGGAACGCCTTCTTTTTGGTCAATCCCATGTTGGCCTTCATGCGCGGTAACAGCCGCAGTCTCTCCCCCTTCATTTCGCCCGCCTGAACCAAAGTCATGATGTATCTGGCCAAGGTCGAAGGTCACCGTCGTAGTCTTGTGGAATCCTAAAATTGACGATGTTCCGGTATTTGCCTCGGCCTTGCCTTTGAGATCACCGAACTTCACGACTACGCCATTCTTCTTGCCTTCATCGCCGTAAAAGCCCAGAACCGTTTTCAAGGCCGCTGCCTCTTTCTTCTGCTGATCATTGCCTTTCCCCAAGTGTCGGCGGCCTTTTGCACATTTTGAAGAGCATTGTGAATAGTCTTACATTGATCGCTATTTCCTTGGCAGACATACTGACCTGTTGGATCGGAGAAACGCAGCGGATTATCACGCGCGTACTGGTACATGTTCCACTGCTGCGGATCGAATAGCTTTTGGTTTTGCAACATCAGCGGATCGGGGGAACTGAATCTGCCCATTGCATTTGAGTAGTACCGGCGTCCCATTTTGTCCAGGCCTGTCTCAGAATCACGCTTTTTGCCGGTGAATTTGTAATCGTTGGAATCGTTGTTAACGAACTGGAGCTCGCCGCCCCAGGGATAGTAATCGGATTCGGCTTTGATGGCCCAGGCGGAATCAGTGATGATCGACGCAGTCTTCAGATTGTCAGAGAAGTAGTAGAACACTCCTCCTGCGCCAGTCGCTCCATCGCGGCGGGCCACACGATCACCGTCAAAGAAGATGTACTCGCTCTTGGTAGTGCCTGCTAAGTCTGATTCCGCGACGACGCCCGGCGACATGTACCAGTAAAGTGTACCATTTGCTGCCAGATTTCCGTTAGACTTGCGCACCCGATTCCCGTCGGCGTCATATGTGTAGGTATAACCGTTGGCTCCCGTCAGCCGGTTTTCCTGATCGAAAGAATAATTCAGGGCAGCCGTGGCGTCATAGGTCATGTTGCCGGCAGAGTCGTATTGGTAGTCAGTTCCGGGGCCGTGAATCCAGTTGTGCGCGTCGGCGGTGACTTGTAAATTTTCAGCGCCACATTTTGTGATGGCTTTATTGATCAGATTGCCCCAGGCGTCATAACCGTAGCTGTTGCCCCAGTATTCCGTTTTGTTATTTACGGTCATTGTGGTGCAATTGATTCCCGCATTTTGCGCTGAGGTCAGCCGGTTCAGAGCATCATACGTAAACGTCTGGTCGCGGCTGCGGTCACGGAAATTATAAATCCCGAAAACATTGCCGTTGTCGCTACCGGTCGTTCCATTGCCCACATGAAAGTCGTAGCCAATGGAATACACCGTCTGGCTGGGCGCAGTGGCCGACATGTTTACCGGCTGCAGACGTTTGTTGTAGCTGAAGGCGCTGGTGATCCCCGCAAAGGTCCCGCTGTTACCGCTGATAAAGCCAGCCAGAGCGCTAGTCGCGTCATAGGTCGCTCCCGTGACGTAGTTGGTGCCGCTGCCGCTGTCAATGGCAGAAAGCATTCGTCCGGCTGAATCCGGCGTGTAGGTGATGACTTTGCCGCTGGGATACGTCAGTGTTTTGATTGAGCCATCGAGATTGTACGTGTAAGAAATATTCTTGCTGATGGCCGCGTTATTCGCTCCGGTCAGAGTTCGCGTCTCTGTTGCCAATCTCCCCAGAATGTCATACGTGTAACTCGCTGTGCATGCCTGATCCGAAAGAGAACTAAGTTTGCCTTTGGCATTTACCCCCGAGTCATAAGCATATGTTACAACCGGCGTCGTCAGCGGACAGCTCTGCGCGCCATAGCCCTTGCCGGTCACGCGATGCAGCGCGTCATAGCAGTAGCTGACCGTCTGCGTAGCCGTGCCGGTCTGGTTCGGCGCAGGCGAGGTTTTCTGCAACAGCTCATCGTCTGCGTCATAGACGTAGCTGATGGTTCCAGACTCAGGATTCTTTGCCGTCAGCAGCCGCGAGAGTGAGTCATAGGTAAACCGCCGCACCCGCCACGGACTGGTCGCGTCTGAAGCAGGTAAAGCACTGCAACCGGTGCCGGTAATCCCGCCATGTTGCTCCACACACAGCAGATTACCGAGTCCATCGTACTGATAGAGCGTCACATTTCCCAAAGCCGTCAAGATCTGGTCTACACCGCCGCTCAGCGTGCCCGATGCATTAAAAGATGCAACCGGGAAATCTCCTGGATCACTGGATACTGGGTGGACCTGAACAGTAAGACCATTGCTGGAAACCCTGGGAAGCGTATCCTTGATTGTTAACACTGTGCTTCCTGGCGTCACATTGGCGGTAAATCCAGAGCCAGCCAGCGCCGCCGCCAGCGCGGCAGCTACCTGGGGGCCGGTGTTGTTGGCCGTACTCAGGCCATAAGAAACAGTCGGGCTGGTGAAGCTTCCCACCGAGATGGAGACGTTCCCTGAGTCGGTTATCTGAGTGCCGGCGTAGGAATCGATTCCGCCCGTAAGAGCTGCTCCGGACGCGCCTGGATTGAAAGACGCAGCCGCAAAATTGGCTGTGTCATAGGTAGTGGCGGAGATGCTTAGCGGGATGCTGTTGCCGGCTGCGCCCGCATTTCTGGCGGTCAGGAAAATCGTTGCCGTGGGCGGCGTGGTTGAGGTATTGACCACAACGCTGGAATAGTCGGCGGTCGAAGAAGACGCCCGGATCGAGCCGGCAAGGGAATTTGCGATGGTCGAAACCGAGTCTCCAGTCCAATAAGCATAGGAAAAGAGCTGCCCATTGACAAAGACTCCCACCGTGCCATTGTCATAAATAAAGGTGTCGTCGGTGACCTCCCAGTCCAGGCAGGTGCCGCGTGTTCCCAGAACAGCACAGTAGGGCTGGCCGGGAATATCTTTGACCTGTTCAACTCCGCTGATGGTAATGCTGCCGGTCGCCTTGGCGGCCGCATGTCCTCCAACCATGACGAATTTCATGGCTCCGATATCGACCGTTGTTTTTGCCTGAGTACCAATGTTGGCAACGCCCGGCTCATCCACCTCAATCAATCTGCCCAATGCATCGGAGCAGCTGCGGCGCTGGTTGCCGGCTTCGTCCTGTGTGGTGGTGCAGTTGGCGGTGAAAGAAACGTAACTGATGCTGCCATCCTGCTTGGTGATTTGCGTGGCCCTGCCCAGCCCATCATATTGTGACTGTGTCATTCCGTACGTCGGATCAGAGGTGGTGAAGTACGGGTTGGTCACGCTCGTGGCTTGGCCCACTCCGTCATAGGTGGTCAACACCGTGGCTGTTCCGTTGGGCAAAGCGTGCGTGGTCTTATTTACCCTGGCCACGCCATCAAAGTAGGATGTGGCAGTATCTATTAAAGCAGTGGTGACAGAGCGCTGATGCTGCACCGAGAGCGGAAAAGCGTTAGGCGCGGAAGGCGTAAAAATTGTAGTCGGGCGGGCGTTGCTGTTACCTGGATCAGGCGGTGCCTGTGCCTGAAACAGACGCCATGATGTGTCATAGCTGTAGCTTGACGTATGGGCTGAATCGCCCGCGGTATTGCCGCTGGCCTGCGTTGTTGCGTTTTCATTGGTAAAGCTCTCCAGCACCCCCGCAGGAAAATCATACGTTCCGCTCACGCAGTGGTTCACGCCGCTGGTTTGCGGAGAGCAGGTCTGAGTGGCCACCGTGCCGCCATAAGCCAGGTCATAGCTCAGCGTGGTGGTATGTCCCAAGGGATCAATGTGCTGATACGGCTCGCCCGTGTCATACCACTTGGTATGGCTGCTCACCGCAGTCTGCGCCGCCGGGGAGCACTGGCTATGGTCAAACAGCATGTGCGTCGTCGTGGTCAGGTTGCCGCGCGGTGTGCTCACCGCCTGGTGCGTGCCTGCGGGCAACGCCCCAACCGTGCCCTCATAACTGACGTTCGCATACGCGGCTTCGTCATAGGCGTAATCCGTTTCCGCCATCTTGCACCCATTGCCATCTTTGACGATGACCGTCGCAGGCAGATCCAGCAATCCCGCATTGAGATAAGCGGAGTTCAACTGCCATTGATAAGTGGTGGAAGTTTCGCGTAGCAATGCACCGCCGTAATCGTAAACTTTTTCGTCTGTCAGTTTGGCAAAGGTGGTCGGGTTGGGATATCCATCATATTGCCGGACGATCTGGCTGATCTGGTTGCCAGGCAGGGTCGTGGTAACGGTATCGGCCACCACTCGGCTGGCAAAGACTAATGCATTGGTCGGATCATCATTGCCATCCGCAACCCCCACATAGTGGGTATCAACCGTTTTGAGCACGGTTCCGGTCTGGTGAGTTCCCTGATAGGTCCGGGTCTCAGTTTCATAGAACCCACAGAGAACATTGTTGACCGGCGATTTAAACACGTGCGCGGTTTCATTGCCGTTGGGATCGCGAACGTAGTTGGTGATGCTGCCATCGGGCTGTAGTGTCCCCCAGGTGTACTGCCAGACTTGCGGAGGATTCACCAGATCGTTCACGGTGCGTGTTGAAACCGCCCGACTTACTGCGGTTGCGTTGCCGTCCTGGCAAGCAGGAAGCGGTATCTCTGTCCACCCGTAGCTAATCACGCCGCCGGTGGGCAAATTTATGGTGGTGATATTGCCGTAGGCGTCATAACTGAAGGCCCACTTTGAGCCGTCGGGCATGATCAGGCCGCCAACCGGAGGAGTCTGGCTACCCATAGGAAAGCTCTTAAAAAAAGTGTCGTTTTTTGGAGCTCCAACATTGGGCTGGGAAAACGTCGGCGCCAGGGTCACGCTGGTATAACAAATTGTAAGCGGGCTGATGTTCCCGTTGGTTCCGGGAAAGCTGAAGGCAGAAGCACTGCTGGCTATGCTGAGGGTGGGGCAATTGGCGGTTGCGACCGCTCCGGCGCCAGCCCCCGAGGCATAGTTGATGGTATTACCATTGCCATCCACTAAGGCAGTAATTATGACTGCAGTCGTAACTGGATCCATGGCGAAGCCAAGATTCATAATGTTTCCGTTGGCATCGACCAAGGTGCTCGGGAGACCGACATCGTTAAACATCTGGACAGTGTTGTTCCCCTCTGGCATCAACTCGTTGGTAAAGGCAACATGGGACACCAGATTAGCTGATGTTCCTGATGCCGGAGCAATCTTGGAGTAATCATTGGAGATCGTGGGGTAATAGTAGGTATTCCCCTTGCTGTCTTTTAGAACGCCGCTATCGTCGCTGTGATCAAGTTTGATGCCGCGGGTCAGCGTGAACTGGAAATTGGATCCGTCAAGAGTGACCATGTTGCCATTGGCCAGGACACCGGCAGAAAGCCAGTGCACCGCTCCATCCGGCGTGCGGATAGCGTAGTCGAAGTCGGCTTCGGTTACGTTTCCATTGAGATCGGTAGTGATGGTCCGCCCACGCTGGAAAATCACATCATAGCTGCTGGTCAGGTTAAGACCGCCTTGCGCGCCCAGCATCCAGCGGTAAAGGAGGGTATTACTTGTACCGTAATACTGCCCAACTTGCCACTGTTTCGAACTTAGCTGCACCGAGTAACCGAGACCCAGTTCTCCGCGCTGCGGATAAGAAAACAGCGGGATATGCAGCATCAGATTGCCGTTCTCTAAATTGACCGTGTCAATATTGGAGCCGGTATAACTGCCGAATGACTTAAAGCCATTTTCCGTGTTGGGCTGGTTCTGCGCTGCACAATGCATGCTTATCATCAACATCAGAAGACTGAGAGGTTTCAGCAACTCACGTTTCACGAGCATCTCCGCAAATGGAAAATATGAGGACCCTGTTAATGGGGACCCAACAAACGTCCGGAACCGGAAGGCCGGACAGGCTAAAAAGGGGGTAGGTGAGGCAAGACTACCAGAGCTGGATTGCTATAGCAATAATTTGTTACTGCAAGAAATTGTGTAAAGCTTTTAACGACCACCTGAAAGGGTCAACTAGAACTGAATACCATGACAGATATATAGCTACCGGCGCACGAGCAACCCGCGTCGATCCACTTCATGGGCGTTGCGGCATGAATGATCCTCGCAAGCTATGTCGCTAGAACAGAAATTCTGAAGACGAGGAGCTAGGACGATGATCCCTCTTCATCATCCAGCACCGGAAGGCTGTAAAGCGAGACGTTTCCCCGGCGCTCCCGGGCCAACCCCGGCAAGGCCCTGACCAATTCAAAGCGGACTTCTTCATGGCACTTTGCGCATGGGGGAAAACTTTGCCCGGAGATGAGTGTAACCTCATGGGGCAGGCGATGCTGTGCGTGAATCACACGGTAAATTCCGCTGTCAGGGATTATGTCCGAGCTTTTGTACAACGCAACCATTGACGTTTGCCCCTAAAAAAACTTTTAAATGAAGTGTGCTCAAAGTGCATTGTTACCGGTAATCGATGCAATCTCTACTCCGCAAGTTGGTATCGCTTGTTTATTCCTGCCTGTACTCCGCCGCCACTCCACGCTTACGCCTTTCAGCATTTCATCACAAGAAAAAATTTGTGCGTATTGAAATCTTTCAAATTTTTCGGGCGATTCCGCCTTGGCGATTCCCCACCGCTTTCATTTCCAAAGACTTTAGTTTGTATGGTTTGGGGAGAATTGTAAATCCCCGGTTCTGGATTCCGAAGATAAATACATGGCCGCTTCACCCGCGCTCTGTTAATGCTTTTAAGAGCTTTGAAAATCGGATAATATGACTGCTGTGTCCACCTCCCTCAAGTGCGTCATCTCGCTCGTGGTGGTGTTCGGCATTTTGTATGTGCTGATCTCTCCTCTGCCGGAAGTGGACGCCACCTTTTCGGGAAAATCCGCTTTCAGCTATTTCATCCTCGTTACACACGCTTTTTTAGGTTTGTTCTTTCTCACTTTTTTTGTGCATTTCAATCCTATTGCATGGGCCGCCAAAGCACGGGGTGAAGTTCTCACCCTGATCTGCGTCAGGCTTTGTTAGTTCCTCTTTAGACCGCGCAACAGTCCTTCGTTCTCCCCGGCAACTTGCGGACAGTTATTCTCCGTCAGACATTTTAGCCAGCCTGGGAGCGGACCTCTCGTTGAATGTTGGCCAAAGAGAAAACTAATGAAGACAAGCGAAGTCATTCAGGCATGGAAAAGTGTCCTGAGCGGCAGGCGGCCGTCTCTCGCGATTGAGATTACGCGGGAGTGTCCGTTGCGGTGCTCGGGATGTTATGCATATGAGGAAGGGCATGTAGGAGGATTGAATCTGCGGCAGCTTCAAGACAAACGCGGAGACGAACTGGTGGCGGGCGTCCTCACCCTGGTGGATGAACATTGTCCATTACACCTTTCCCTTGTTGGCGGCGATCCTCTGCTGCACCAGCGCGAGGTTACGTGCCTCCTTCCGCAACTCGATGCCCGCGGCATTCACGTCCAGGTCGTGACCAGCGCTTTCAGGCAGATTCCAGAAGAGTGGGCGCGGGCGACGTTTATCGCGCCTCAAGTTCTCTAAGCAAAGCATGGCAAAGAAAGAAACGCGCAGCATAAGAACCAACTTGGAAGGATATAGTGATGAGCCATCTCACGAAATTCATTAAATCGACCGCAACTCTATCGTTTGTAAGCAAGATTGCCGGCAGGGAGCACAGGCTGCGCCGTGACCTTGTCCGCTTCGGCAAGATGCTCCACAGTTTGGGGTTTGTGGCCGCTACGGACGGAAACCTTTCTGTCCGCCTGGACCCAGGCCGCGTGTTGGTGACGCCCACCGGCTTCAGCAAGGGCATGATGAAACCGGAGGACATGGTGGTTGTGGACGTTCATGGCAAGAAGCTCAGTGGCGTCTACAATCCATCCAGTGAGATCGCGATGCACCTGACCATTTACCGAATGCGGCCTGACGTGGGAGCGGTGGTTCACGCGCATCCTTGCACCGCCACGGGATTTGCCTCGGCCGGAATCGCGCTGGACGAACCGCTTTGCTCTGAAGTAGTGATTACGCTGGGAGAGGTTCCGCTCGCGCCTTATGCCACCACCGGAACAATGGAACTGAGCGATTCTTTGCGTCCCTATATCCCTTTCCACGACGCCATCCTGATGGCAAACCATGGCGTGGTCACCTATGGTGAAGATCTTTGCCGCGCTTACATGAGGATGGAGGCAGTAGAACACTATGCCAAAGTTGTGATGGCTACCCGGCAACTGGGTTGCGCACGTTCACTCAACAGCCATGAATTGGAAAAGCTGTTTGAGGCTCGTTCACAATATGCCAAAAACGGGCATTAAGTTTGTTATCAGTCGATAATCTTATTAGTATCAGCGTATTCGAATCTTAAGCTCCAGGTTCCCACAATGCATCCCGGCTCTTCTGCCTGACGTTGCCCTTGCATGGGATTAGGTCTGCGGTTATGCTGCGTGGTTCCCAGATCACTTGGAGGGACTCATGCGTAGTTTGCTCGTTGCTTTCTGCTTTCTTGCCTTTTGCTCCGCCCAATCTCAGGTGCAGCCTATCAAAGATTTCATACGCGTACAGTCGCCCGTGATCGCGCTGGAACATGTGCGAGTGATTGACGGAACCGGCGCCGCTGCGAAAACCGACCAGACCATCGTGATCTCCGGCGGAAAAATTATGGCCATGGGCAATGCGGGTGTAGTTCCTGTACCGGCCGACGCTAACCGCATGGATATGAGCGGTTACTCCGCGCTTCCCGGACTGGTTGGCATGCACGATCATCTTTTCTATCCTGCGGGCGGCGGTTTGTATCACGACATGCCGTACAGCTTTCCGCGACTCTATCTGGCGCTGGGCGTGACCACGATCCGCACCACCGGGAGCATAGAGCCTTACACTGACCTGGAAATTAAGAAGGCCGTGGATGCCGGAAAAATTCCCGGCCCCAAGATCAATGCCACTGGTCCCTATCTGGAAGGTGAAGGCATTCCGCTTCTGCAGCTTCACCAACTCACCGGCCCGGACGATGCAACCCGGACAGTGGAGTATTGGGTGGCCGAAGGCGCGCGATCATTCAAGGTTTACAACTTCATCACCCGCGCCGAATTGAAAGCCGTGATCGATACAGCACACAAGCATGGCATCAAGGTTACCGGACACCTGTGCTCCATTGGATTTCGCGAAGCGGCAGAGCTTGGCATTGACAATCTGGAACACGGTTTGACCGTGGATACAGAATTTCATCCGGACAAAAAGCCGGATGTGTGTCCCAATCCAAACCAGGCAGCAGCCGCAGCGGCAAAACTGGAAGTAACCAGCGAGCCAATCCAAATCACGATCAAAATGCTTGTTGACAGGCCTGTGGCAGTGACTTCTACTCTGCCGGTGTTTGAGCAGTTGGTTCCAACCAGACCGGACGAACCGCAAAAGGTGCTCGATCTCCTGAGCGATGACGCACGAAAAGCCTATCAGGCTAACCGCGCACGCATGGCACAAAACCAGCAGAGCCCGTGGCCGGCCATGTTTCAGAGAGAAATGGAATTTGAGCGGGCATTCGTAAAAGCCGGAGGGACGCTGCTGGCGGGCCTTGATCCCACGGGCATTGGCGGTGTCATTGCAGGGTTCGGTGACCTGCGGGAAGTTGAGTTGCTGGTGGAAGCAGGATTTACGCCGCTGGAAGCGATTAAGATCCAAACCCTGAACGGCGCCCAGTTTCTAGGCGAAGCCGATCATGTTGGCTCGCTCACGCCAGGCAAACAGGCGGACATTATGCTGGTAAAGGGCGACCCATCTGCGAAGATTGCCGACATCGAGAATGTAGAACTGGTGTTTAAGGATGGCGTGGGATGGGATTCAAAGAAGCTGATTGATTCACTGAAAGGGCAAGTGGGAATACGTTAGCCCTGGTTGAAGCACGGGCTACATTGATATAGGTCCTTCACCTAAGAACCCGCCTATTTGCATGAGACTTAAAGGGACGCGGCTGATCTGTTGCGGAAAGCAGATGATGAAATTGCTTCAATGAAATGCGTTCATATCACACCTTCATCATCCTTGCTTCCTTACTCAGATATATTGGATCCCATTGCCAATTGCTATTTGCCATTTGCTTCTTTTTTCAGCAATGCCGCCTTGCGCTTCACGCCCCAGCGATAACCGGCCAGGCTTCCATTTTTCTGCACCACGCGATGACATGGCACTACCAACGCAACCGGATTCGAGCCGCAGGCATTGGCAACAGCGCGCACTGCTTTCGGCCGTCCTAGGGCCTGCGCGATCTGCGTGTAGCTTCGCGTCTGCCCGGCGGGAATCCGGCACAGCTCTTTCCAGACCATTTGTTGAAATGCGGTCCCCCGCAGGTCCAGCGGAATATTGAATGGCGCTGCTGGTCCTTTCAGCAATTGTCTTATCTGTTCTGCCAACTGCTCAAGCGCAGGATCATCGCGATGGATTTCCGCCGCCGCAAAGTCGTTCTTAAGTTCGCGCAGCAAGGCTGCTTCGTTGTTCCCAAAGCGCACGGAGCAGATGCCGCGCCCCGTGGCAGCAATGAGCAACTTTCCCAGTTCCGTTGAAATCACTGTATATCGGATCGACATACCATCGCCGCCGCTCCGGAACTCTGAAGGTGTCATCCCCAATTGCGCGGGGACACTTTCATAAGCGCGGCTGCTGGAACTGTAACCAGCTTCGTAAATCGCTTCGGTCACGCTGCTTTCGCTCAGAAGCGCCTGACGGAACTTTCCTGCACGGCGCGCCTGTTGATATTCACGTGGGCTGATTCCCAGCATGCGTTTGAACATGCGTTGAAAATGAAACGGGCTGATCGCCACATGACGTGAAATTGCCGTCAGGCTCAGCGTGACATCCATGTGCTCGTCGATATAGCGGCATGCTGCTTCAACTTTCTGTTTCTGCCGGTTGCGTTCCAGCGGCGTGCAGCGACGGCACGCGCGATATCCCGCCTGTTGCGCCTGGATGGGCGAATCAAAAAATTCAACTTTCTCACGCGTCGGCCTGCGGCTGGGGCATGAAGGACGGCAAAACACGCCGGTGGATTTAACCGCATAGACGAAACGGTCATCGGCTTTGGCGTCCCGCGCCAGCACCATCGACCATTTCTGAGTTGCGCCAGTTGTTGCCATTTGCAGTTCCATTTGTTTTCTCCGTAGAACCACTCTACGGATTGCAAAACCCACGGGCTATCCGTTGCTTGCTCTCAAAATAATTTTTTGTGCGGTTCGACCGAGCTGCTCTGTAACCAAAAAAAATAAAATGCAACTCCTAGTCAAATGGCGGATGCGCCCCTCCTTGCAATTCTTTCATACTGCAATCCATAGGAAAAAGACCAAAAAACAAAAGGCCAAAAAGCATAAAGAACCGGAAGAAGGAAATGAGCATGGAAAACATCTGGAGCAAACTTTCTAATGAACTGGCTGAAGCATCAGCCGAAGCGGGCAAGTCTGTAGTAGGCGTGCAAGGCACGCGTCACCCATCCAGTGGGATTGTGATTGGCAAGGACGCAATAATTGCGGCTAGCCACGCTGTCCGGCGAGACGACGACATCACCGTGGTGACTGCGCCGGGTCAAAAGCTGTCCGCGCGTGTGAGTGGGCGCGATCCCAGTACTGATCTGGTGGTCCTGCGTCTGCACGAACCGATTGATGCCCCGGTACCGCGCTGGGCATCAACTCAAAACTTACGCCTAGGCGAGTTGGTGCTGGCCTTGGCGCGCACACGGCGCGGGTACATAGTTGCCAGTTCGGGAATTCTTTCCGGCCTGATTAACAGCCCAATGCGCACCTGGCGCGGAGGTGAAATCGACCAATTTATCCGGCCCGATCTTAACCTCTATTCCGGATTCTCCGGCGGCCCGCTGGTGAACAGCCAGGGTGAATTTCTCGGCTTGAACACGGCCGGACTGCATCGTTCCGGAATCACAGTGCCTTCTGCTACTGTGCAGCGCATTGCCGCGGAACTTCTGGTGAAGGGCGGCATTCAGCGGCCTTACCTGGGATTGGCCATGCAGGCTGCATCGCTCCCGGAATCTTTACGGACGCGCCTGAATCTAACCGCCAGTGAAGGATTGCTGGTTATGCATGTTGAGCCAGGCAGCCCGGCGGAAAAAGCCGGCATACTTCTGGGAGATGTCCTGATTAAGCTTGCAGATGAGCCTGTAGATGATACCTATTCCGTGCAGCAACTGCTGCGCGCACATAAGCCTGGCGACGCCATTGAAGCTGGATTGATCCGTGGCGGCGCAATGATCACGGTAAGTGTGCGTTTGGAAGCGCATGCTGGCTAGCAGAGCGAATGCCGCGTCCCAGTATGAATAACAGAAGCGAAATTTCGCTCCGGATCATGGTGGTGGCAGACACCGTTGCGCGACGCGTGGTTTTGGCTGATCTCGCCACTCGAGGGATGGGAGGCCATGCCGCCATCACATCCGAAACGCGAATTTCGCTGAAGCGGTTTGCCTCTACTGCATCTGACATCCTGGTAGCCGATCTGGAAAGCACCACGGCGGCTGCCAGCATGATCGATTTCCTGGAAAATGCGCCGCAAGGTGCTGGCTCCGTGGCACTGATCGACGAACCTGATCAGGCCTGGGTACGCTCAGCCTTGGGCGCGGGAATCAATGCCATTCTTGCCCGCGATGCAGATCCCAATGATCTTCGATTGGCTGTGCAGGCCTCCGACGCGGGATTTGTATTGCTTCATCCCACTTCCGTGCGCGGCTTAATAATGGACACCCTTGCGCCAGAAATGAATGGCGACGGCATTATGGAAGAGCTGACCTTACGAGAATCCGAGGTTCTGCGCCTGGTTAGTATGGGATTGGGTAACAAGGAAGTTGCTGTGCGTCTTGCGATCTCAGAACACACGGTCAAGTTCCACATAAGTTCCATATTGGGAAAGCTCCACGCAGCTAGCCGCACAGAAGCAGTAAGTCTGGGTATTAGAAAGGGTCTTATTCCGATCTAATCTGTTCACGAAGTTTCGCCGGTTGAATTGTTGATGTTTTTCCTTGTTTTCCTTCTGTTTGTTGCTAAATGCCAGTTGGTTCTTCGCCCTTTCAACACTGCCTGATTTCCCGCTTCTTCTCTGGATTA
This sequence comes from Candidatus Angelobacter sp., assembly GCA_036488825.1. GTDB lineage: Bacteria > Acidobacteriota > Terriglobia > Terriglobales > Acidobacteriaceae > Angelobacter. Next base: position 52,393 of record DASXGZ010000005.1, on the reverse strand, counting down.
GTCCACCACCAACCTAGTCCCAATGCCTTAATCCCCATGATAGGTATTCACAGTAGATTGCGTGTTATGCTCGGAACTGCCACCCCGTCTGCAGCAGCTCACCTTTGGAGCAGGAGGACGACAGTTAGATGGTTTCTTCCCCTACAGCTCGCGTGCGTGTGGTTTCGTGGGTCATTACTTTCCTGCTGCCCGCCGCCGCGTGGATCTTTGCCCGTTACAGCTTGCCGTTTTTTCATCCTGGCGTTGGAGTGTTTTTCATCGTCGCTGCCTGCATACCAGCAGTCATCGGCGGACTTCCTGCGGCAATAGCTGGAGCGCTCCTGAACACTGCTGCGCTGAATGCTTTTGCATACCTCTATGAACCGGGAACTTCGGCCACCAGCAATGAGCTGTGGTCAGCACTGCTGATTTTCGTGGCTTTGGTCATCGGGCTGGCGCGGCAGAAATGGTCGACGGCTGAAATGATTGCCGGCCGCCTGAGCAGTGATCTTTCGCGGCTGCGCGAAGAGCTTGAGTCACAACGCAGCGACCTGAAACGCTTTCACGATCTTAGTGTGCGCCTCTCCAGTAACCTGGAATTGCACCGCCTGTTGAATGATGTCCTTACATCGGTGGCGGGGCTGCAAAAAACCGATCTTGCCATGCTCTTGCTGCTGCCTGAGCGCTCCAGCAAAACATTGCAGGTGGCTACTTTTGCCGGCTTTACGGCGGAACAGGTCAAGTCTTTTGGAGAACTGCCGGTTTCGTTTTTTTCACCGGACCGGCGTGTACTGATTGAAGACATCGATAAATCCGGGACATATTTCCCTTTTGTCGACGCGGCCCAAAGTGTTGGGTTCCGCTCGGTTTTCAGTATGCCAATCATCAACGTCCGGGGTGATGCGCTGGGAGTGGTAGTGACTTTCTTTCGCAAGCCTCAGGCCCCCAGTGACCGGCAGTCTCGGCTGGTTGAGTTATACGCGCGTCAGGCGGCCAACGCGCTGGATAATGCGCGCCTTTACCATGATTCCCTGCAAACCCTGGCTGCTGAGCAACAGCGCACCGCCGTTTTGCGCTCGCTGGCGGAAGCTTCAGTCAAGATCAATTCGGTGCTCGCTCTGGATTCTCTTTTGCAAGCGATTACTGATCAGGCAAGGAACATTATTGGTGCGCGCCAGACGCTGACTACTCTGCTGCCAAGAGGCGAGTGGAACCGCAGCATTACCTGTGTTTCGGTTGCGGAAGGCCAGACCGCGCTGGAGTTCGCCAAGGAAAGCTCTGAAATGTTCATGCTGGCCTGCAATTTAAATAAACCGGTCCGGCTGCAGGCGGGATCTCGCGCCAGCGCCTGGGGGCCGGTGCGGCGCGCAACCGACGCAACGCGTTATGGCTGGCTGGCTGCGCCCTTGTTGACGCGTGACGGCAGAAATCTCGGTCTGATCCAGCTCTCGCAAAAACTCAGCGGTGAATTTTCTCCTGACGATGAAGCCATATTAGTGCAGCTTACGCACATGGCTTCTGTAGCTATTGATAATGTGCGCCTTTATCGTGAGGCCCAGGAGCAGATTGCAGAAACCAAGCGTGCGCAGGAAATGCTGGAGCGAGGCAAAGAGAGCATGCAACTGGCGCAGCAGTATGTCGGGATTGGTATCTGGGAGTGGGACCTGCAAACCGGCGAGCTGGCGTGGTCGGATGAAATCCGCCGCCTTCACGGAATCGAGATAGAAAAGTTTGATGGCCGCTATGAAAGCTGGATGGAAAGCATTGTGGCTGAAGACCGCCAGCAGGTACACCATTCCATTACTGAAGCCATGGCCAATAAAAGTGAATATGAGGTGCAGTATCGTGTCATCTTTGCTGACAAGAGCCTGCATTGGCTGGAGGCGCGCGGACGTACCATTATGATCGGCGATGTTCCGGTACGCATGCTTGGTATGGCCATGGATGTAACCGCGCGGAAATCGGCGGAGCAGACGGTTCGCCAATCAGAGAAGATTGCCGCAACAGGCCGTCTGGCTGCCAGCATTGCGCATGAAATCAATAATCCGCTGGCCTCCGTAATGAACGCGCTCTATATTCTTCGCACCAACTCCAAAATGCCGGAGTCCGCGCTGCTCTATGTAAAGACCGCGGAAGAAGAGCTGGCCCGAGTGGTCCACATTACCAAACAGACACTTGGTTTCTATCGGGAGATTTCTTCACCGGTGATGAGCTCTGTGCCGCAACTGTTTGAAGAAGTGCTGGCCGCCTATGATGAAAGGATCGAACGCAGCCAGATCACGGTGGAGAAGAGCTTCAGTGAGGTTGGCCCGTTGGCGGCCTTCCCGAGCGAATTGCGCCAGGTATTTTCTAATCTCGTCTTGAATGCGATTGAGTCCATCTCTGCGCTGGGGCACATCTATATTCGGGTAAGGCAGGTTCATGATGGGCAAGACCGCGAGGGCATTCGTGTAACCGTTGCCGACGATGGCTGTGGTATCCCGGCGGAAAACATGCCGCATATCTTTGAACCGTTCTTTTCTACCAAGGATTCCAAAGGTACGGGCCTTGGACTTTGGGTGAGCCAGGGAATTGTTCAGAAGCATCAAGGCAGTTTGCGCTTGCGTAGCCGCCATCGTGAAAAGGTACATGGCACGTGCTGCACGGTTTTTCTGCCATTTGTTACGAATGATGCCCGCGCAGAAACTGACCTGATACAGGGGCAGGAATTGCCCGAGAGCGATGAACTTTTGAATACTGCCGCAAAAATAAATGATGACAGGTCTGCTGCCTAAGCTGATTTTCTGGTCGGCAACTCGTGAAACTCAATGATCTTGCCGCGTTCTGACTCAGGCATCCACTTTGCAGGTGAAGGTTTGAATATTGCAGGCACGTAGAAGACAATTAACTGGCCCATAACTTACCTCTTGGCGGCAAGCCTAACAACCCTTTTTTGACCGGCAGATTAAAAGCAAATTAAAAATTCTTAAGCTCCGTTGCAGCCAGAACCAGATTATTCGTACCGCAGAGCGACCATGGGATCCACCTTGGTAGCTCTACGTGCAGGAATGAAGCAGGCCAGTAGAGCAACCACAGCTAACAACCCGACAATGGCTGTAAAGGTGGCCGGATCCGTAGAACTCACGCCGAAAAGAATTTTTGCCAGTACGCGCCTGGCAGTGAATGCCAGAACTAATCCAGCGGTCAAGCCGATGCCTAGGCCAATCGCAGTAATCCGCAGTCCATCAGAGATTACCATTTTCAATACAGCGGAGCGTGAAGCACCCAGCGCCATCCGAATGCCAATTTCACTGGTCCGCTGAGTCACTGTATAAGACATCACTCCGTAAATTCCTATGGCTGCAAGCGCCATGGCAAGGCCGCCAAAGAGTCCGAGCAAAATGGCTTCCAGGCGCGGCTGCGCCACGGACCGGGAGATTACTTCTTGCATAGTGGCAATGTTCGCCATAGGCAGGGTATTGTCAAACTGCGCTAACTCACTTCGGATAGAATTCACCAGCTTTGTGGGATCGCCTTCTGCGCGAATCGTAAAGGACGGTTCCAGCGAGTAGTCGTGTTGCAAGATTGAGGCGTAAACCGCCGGCTCAGGATGGGTACTCAAGCTGCCATAACTCACATCGGCTACTACTCCGACTACGGAAAAATGCTGCACATGAAGGCCCGGGGGAATCTGGTCAGGTGGAATTAGGTTTTCCGGAGGCGTCAATAGCACGGTCTTGCCGATAGGGTCTTGACCAGGCCAGAAGCGGTGCGCCAGTGTTTCATTTACCACCACGGAATAAGCGCTATTTGCCTGGTCATGTTCGTCCAATAGACGCCCTTTCAGAAGACGTATCCCCAAGGCGCTGAAATAGTGTCCGGTCACTGCACGGTATTGAATAGTAGAAACGTTTTCTATCGAGGTCGGAAGCGGGCGATCCAGCGGCACAAAAAATTTGGTCCAGTTGTCTCCCAGCAAAGGCAGATTTGATACTGCTCCCGCTGCCTTTACGCCCGGAAGTTGTTCAATCCGTGGCAGCACTTCCTGAAAGAACGCCACCACGCGAGGAGGAGCGCCAATACGCCGGGGATCGGGATCAGGATCGTACGTTTCCGGCAAAGTAACGGTGAAGCTAAGCACGTGGTCTGGGTTGAAACCGGCGTCCACGTGCAACAGACGGGCAAAGCTCTTGATGGCGAGTCCGGAGCAGATGAGCAGCACAAGGGCCAGTGCAATCTCAGTAATCACCAGAATGGAGCGCACCCGCGTATGCCCGCCGGACTCTGACATGCGCCCACTTTCTTTGAGCGAATCGTTCAAGTGTTTTGGCCGCGAATTCTGCAGCGCAGGCATCAGCCCGAACAGGATTCCCGTCAGCACAGAAAGAGCCAGGGTGAACAATAAAACCCAACCATCAAGCCTGATCTGCTGCATGCGTGGCAGTATGTTCTTCGCGAGAGGAAGCAGGCTCAAACTGGAGTACGCCACAATAAGTCCGAGCATTCCGCCAGCCAGGGATAGCAATAGGCTTTCCGTAATGAACTGCCGCATTAAACGGCGGCGCCCCGCACCCAGAGCAGAACGTATGGCTATTTCTTTCTGCCTGCCCGCCGAGCGGGCCAGCAGCAGGTTGGCAAGATTGACGCATGCAATCAGCAGGACAAAACCGACAGCTCCCAGCAGAATGACCAGTCCAAACTGCACCTCGCCTACCCAGGACTTGTGCAAAGGCTCAAGGTCTGCGCCAATCCCCTGGTTTTCCGGAAACTGCCGTGCAATTTCCGCCATGATCGAATTCAGGTCTGCACGGGCCTGCTGCTGGGTTATTCCGGGCTTGAGCCTGCCCACCATGCTTAGGAAATAGTTATTATGGGAGTCATAGTTGTCCTTAGGCTTCCATGCCATTGGCACCCAAAGCTGCACCGGGCTCGCGGTGTAAAAACTCTCTCCCATGACCCCAATCAAGGTGTAAGGCTCGCCGTTCAGGTTGAGAACTTTATGGGAAATGTCGGGATCAGAATTCAGGTGGCTGCGCCAGAACTCTGCGCTGGCGATCACGACATGGTGACTGCCCCATTTCTCCTCATTGGGAAGAAATGCGCGGCCTATCATCGGATTTACGCCGAGCGTAGCAAAGTATTCCGCCGATACCACGTCACCGCGCAGCCTTTCCGGCTGCCCTGTGCCAGTTAGATTAAACGAGCTGTTGTAAGACGCCGACAGACTGGAAAAAGTCTTGTTGTGCTCACGCAAAGCACGAAAATCCGGGGGTGAAGTGGGAAAGTACTGCATGCCACGGGAAGGCGCGCTGCTGGAAACATTCATCAGTTGGCTCGGATGGTCATAGGGCAGCGGCTGCAGCAGCACTCCGTTGACTACGCTGAAAATTGCCGAGTTCGCTCCGATTCCGAGCGCCAAAGTAATGATGGCAACTGCCGAAAAACCGGGGAACTTCAGCAGCATCCGCCAGCCATAGCGCAGGTCCTGTCGCAAAACTTCCAGGAACGGCAGCGCAGATTGCCGCCGGTAATCTTCTGCTATAGAGGATCTATTGCCCAACCTGAGCTTCGCCTGCCGCCGGGCATCTTCTGCATTCATGCCGGTATTGATGTTTTCTTCCGTCAACATCTCCAGATGGACGTCAATTTCATTGCCAAGCTCTTTGTTGGTGCTCGATCGCGAAAAGGAGCCTTGTAGTCTTGAGGCTAGAACTCGTAACCACGTCAGCATAGAACCTCCATCAGGCGTGATATCGACTTATCAATTGCGTAACGAAAAAGAAAATAAAAAAATTCATTCGCGTCGCTCGTTTAAGCCTTTTCAGCCCCGTTCAGCAGACGCGCCATGACCCCGGAGATGCGCTCCCAATTGCTCGCTTCCACCGAGAGTTGGCGGCGGCCGGCATTGGTGAGCTGGTAGAACTTCGCCTTGCGATTATTCTCAGAGGTGCCCCACTCTGATTTGATCCAGCCTTTTTGTTGCAAGCGCAGCAAAGCCGGATAAAGGGTGCCCTGGTTCAATTGCAGCAGGTTTTCCGAGACCTGTTCAAGCCGTCTTGCGATGCCATAGCCGTGTAACGGCCCAAGCGCTTCCAGTGTCTTCAGCACCATCAGATCCAGCGTACCCTGTAATACATCGGTTTTGGCGTCCATGGGAACCATCTCCTGTTGATTACCAACAGAAGATTACCATAGACTCCTTTTGAATATCAACAGGAGAGAAAGAGGGTCGCTGAAGCAGTTAGCAACGCAGGAATGCAATTACTTGCACCATCGCATCGGGGGGAATGACACTAACGTAACCGTCTGCTTTTGTTGAATAGAAAGCACTTTAAGGCTAAGCGCCTATGTGCTGAAACATTAGAAGATTTAATAATCAGCAACATGGGTAATTTGCTGTATCCTAGTACCCACTTAGGCTGGTTACTTTTGTGCTATGCCCATGGTAAGAACACAAAGCGGTATCAGGAATTCGGAGAGCAAAGCTGCCGGCTTCTCGCTGGTTGAGATGCTTGTGGTTGTAATGGTCATTCTGATCATTGCCGCCATCGCAATTCCGAATCTGGTCCATGGCAAGATGCGCGCCAATGAGGCGGCGGCTATAGCCTCAACAAAAGCTATTTATACGGCTGAAGTCTTGTACAACAATACATATCCCGAGATTGGCTATTCCTCAAATCTGGCAAGTCTGGGCAGCAACGGTAGCACTTGTGAAAAACCCACCAGCACAGCTTCATGCCTGATCATGGATGAGACACTGACCAGCGGCCTGAAAAGTGGTTACGTCTTTGAGATATTGGGCGACGGCAAAAAGCCCTCGTACGGATACACGTTGAGCGCCTCGCCGGAATCAAATGTCTCAGGACGTTGCACCATCAGCAGCAATGAAGGTGGAGAAATCAGCCTCAGCATTGCTGGATCATCCACCAGTGCAGGCGCAAGATCTCTGGGCTCAGCTAGTGGCGGCGGCTGTGATCAGTAGCCATCGCTCAACATCCCCACCCTAATCTGTTTCCTGGTTTCTTACTCGGCTTTTACTGCTACTGACACACGTGTGTTTTCCCAGTCCAGGTTCAAATCAGCAGCATTGTCGCTCTTCTTGTCGAAGGAAATTGTGAATTGCTCTACGGTGTGCGAGAGCGGACTCTTTTTCATATCGACCCGAGCAAGGTCCTGCGCTGCGTCATATTTCGTCCCCCATTGGCCGGTCTCTTTGTTGATGATGAGTTTCCATGTCCCCTCGGAAGGCAGTGTGTAAAGCGTGTACTTGCCAGCGGGCACTTTGGTGCCGCCAATATTGAGGTCAACTTCAGTAGTCAGGGCGGTTGCCTCATTGGCTCCCGTCCGCCATACCGCCCCATAAGGCGCGAGTTCCTGGCCGACCTTTCGTCCTTTGAGAGATGGACGGCTGTAATCGATGATGACCTTTTTGCCTTTAAGGGTGATTTCGGCGGTAGCCGGAGGGCTGGGACGCTTGCTCTTGTCCTGGGGTGACTCTTGAGCGATGGCCATTACCGCCATCAGCAATATAAATGAGACTCCAACTGCTAAATATGTCCGATGCATCTTTTCGTATCCTTTCACTTTAAAGCAAGTTATGATCGCCCGGCAGCATGGATCTTGCTTGGCGCTGTGCGCTGCACAAGGCGCATGAAAGCGGAAAGTCACCAAAGTGCATACTGTAGTTAGCACCAGATGCGTCTGTTCATAACGTTCCGCGTCACATAAAGTTATACCGAACTGATCCACGGAAAAGAAACCGAAATGAGGCAGCCATGAAAAACGGTATGGCGTTTTTTGCATTTTTCTGTCTGGCTACGATGACCGCCCTGGGACAGACAGCATCACCTGCGGCGCAATCAACGCCGGTGCATCGCACGACCAAAGCAGTTAATTATCGACTGCGCGGTGATGCCGTAAAAATTGATTTTCACGGCACGGAGTTGATGCAGAACGCCTCCGGCGAAGCCAGGGTTGCAGGCAAGAAAAGCAGCGTGGAAATCGACGCCAAGTTCGATGGCCTGGAAGATCCGACCAAGTTTGGGCTGGAATATCTTTCGCTGGTCTTGTGGGCCATCTCGCCTGAGGGACGCGCGGTGAATCTGGGCGAACTGGTGTTCGACCACAACAGCAGCCGCGTGAAGGCCATTACGGACATGGAGACTTTCGGCATGATCGTAACCGCGGAACCATATTTTGCCGTCAACCAGCCCGGCAACATGGTAGTGATGGAAAATGTGATGGGCGCCGGCACCGTAGGACGCCAGGAAAATATCGACGCGAAATATGAACTCCTGGGACGCGGTACTTATTCAGCCACCAATACCAAGATCCAGGATGCGATTTTTGGCATTGATCGCAAGACGCCACGCGTGCTTTTTGAAGCCCGCAATGCCGTGAGAATCGCCAACCTTGCGGCTGCCGACAAATATGCTCCCGCAATCCTGAGCAATGCCACGCAGCAACTCAGGAAAGCCGAGGAAGCCTACGTCCAGAAACGCGACAAGAGCACCGTTGAAACTTTGGCGCGCGAAGCAGTGAGCACCGCCGAAGAGGCCCGCGTAATGGGCGTAAAGCAAAAGGTGGAAGAAGAAACCCAGGCCAAAGCAGCGGCCGACAAAAAAGCTGCGGAAGATCGCGAAGCCCAAGCCCGGCAGGATGCGGCTGCCGAAGCGCAGCGCCGCCAGCAAGCCGAAGAAGCAAGGGCGCAAGCTGAGCAGGCCCGCGCACAGGCGCTTGCAGCCCAGGCCGATGCCGAGCGTATGAAAGCGGAAGCCGAGAAAGCCCGTGCTGAAGCAGAGGCCGCACGCAAAGAAGCTGATGTCGCCCGCGCCGCTGCTGAGCAACAGAAACAAGCACTGGCTGTAGAGGCAGAAAAGGCGCACAAAGCCGCTGAAGAATCCGACCGTCTGCGCCAGCAAGCGGAGCAGGAAAAGGCCGACCTGCGCGCACAACTTCTGCAGCAGTTGAATACTATTCTCGCCACCCGGGACACCGCCCGAGGCCTGATCGCGAACATGTCTGACGTCCTATTCAAGACCGGCAGCTTTGAATTGCTTCCCGGAGCGCGTGAGCGTCTGGCCAAGGTGAGCGGCATTGTGATTGCCCATTCTGGTCTGCACCTTGAAGTGGAAGGTCACACCGACGGCGTAGGCAGCGACGATTACAACCAGAAGCTTTCAGAAAACCGTGCTGGCGCGGTGCGGGATTATCTAATCCAGCAGGGCATAGCGGACAGCGCCATCGTTTCGCGTGGCCTGGGAAAAACCCAGCCGGTCGCGACCAATGACACCACTGAAGGGCGCCAGCAGAACCGGCGCGTGGAACTGGTTCTTTCCGGCGATGCGATTGGACTCAAGACGGCTTCTGCCGGCACAGCCGCGCCAAAATAATTAGCGAGCAGAGATAACAACAAGAGGAACCCAGACCGGGTTCCTCTTTATTTCTTATCCGAATTTGTTGTGCCACCCCTAAATGGCAGCCGGCCTGATGTCGTCGCGCCGCTTGAGTATTTTCAATACTGACTCAAGCACTCCTTCACGCGAATCACCGGTCACAAAACTGTTGCCCTCGATGTCCGGACGTATCCGGCCCATTTGCAGGATAGGGGTTTCCGGAAGGTAATGCCGCACGGTGTGGCCAATGGCTTTTTTCATGCGTGGTTCCACGGTATCCGATATCAGCACCACGTCAAAAGGCTGGCTATGGCAAGCCTGGTCTACTTCCTTCAGGCTGCAGGCAGTTCTTACGCGGTATCCAGCGCGTTCCAGCCAATCCAGCCGCAAGCGCAACGCGGGTTCAGTTGCTACGATCAAAAGCAACGTAGCAGGGGGAGTATTTTGCGACATTATGGGGGTGCATCCTGTACATCTTAGGTTACTTAATACTGTAAACCGGTTTTTGGATTTAGAACAGTGAAAGCCAATAAAACACGCATTTTCAAAGATTTGAGGATGCGTCTACCAGTCTCTTAATTAGAAACTCCAATAACCTCTTGCTGAAAACATCGATCCTGACATTTGCACAGATAAAACACCTTTCTCCACCAACATTCTGGCGCTGCTGCAAATACCAACCCTCAGGCACGCACCGCCGGCCAGCAGTCGTAACCAAGCTGCAACTCGTCCCGGACGTAACCGTTTCCGGTTACTTTCGTGACTTTCCCCGCTGATACGATTTTCATTACGATGGCACTCAATGTGCCGCCTGCCCAGCGGGAAAGCATGGCAAGCCGCTTCCGCAGGCACTGAGGAGAACAAGTGAATAGCAGTTCCGTTCGGCGCCATGCACGCTCCCGATGGAAGGCCCAAATACTGTTTACCAGTGCGCTGGCAATCTTTGGATTTTTTGTCTGCCATCCTGCCGGGGCACAAGCAGTCCCACGCAAGCTGAAAAACCGGGTTGAACCCGGCTATCCAGAGCTGGCCAAAAGAAACAATATCACCGGTACCGCCCGTGTGGAGCTTTTGGTTACGCCAGATGGCAAAGTCAAAGATGTAAGGGTCTTGGGCGGAAATCCGGTACTGGTGCAGGCAGCGGTAAGCGCAGTAATGAAATGGAAGTACGAGCCGGCTGCGGAAGAATCTACCGTGGTCGTGAAATTCGATTTTTCTAATCCGTAAGGTTCCTATTGAATCTCCTGTGATCCGGCCTGGATGGAATGTTATCCAGGCTTTTTTACTGTTCTCCGCTGCCATCTGTCTTTCTGCCGTGAGTACGCGCTGGATGATTCACTGCCTGGGTCTCAAGGAGAGTTGGCTGTCTGGGCGCCTTTCCACATCGGGAACGGTGATCGCGATGACGGCAACCTCTTGTAGATGTTAACGTCTTAGCGAGAACACCAGCATGCTTCCAGCAGATCCTTTCCTCCAGGCCGCAATTGAAGAAGCCCGCCACGGACTTGCGGAAGGCGGCATTCCTATTGGATCAGTCATCATGCATCGGGACAAAATCATTGGGCGAGGCCATAATCGGCGCGTCCAGAAGGGCAGCGCCATACTCCACGGTGAAATGGATGCGTTGGAAAATGCAGGACGGCAGCCGGCTTCCGTTTATCGCGAATGCGTTCTTTACACCACGCTCTCGCCGTGTTCCATGTGTTCCGGGGCAATCCTGCTTTATGGGATTCCCAGAGTCATCATTGGCGAGAACCGTACCTTTAAGGGTGAAGAAGATTTGCTGCGTACGCGCGGGGTTTCGCTTGAAGTGGTTCAGAGTGAAGAATGCATCCGGCTGATGGAAGAGTTTATTCAGAAGAACCCAAAATTATGGAATGAGGATATTGGGGTGTAAGGACAGCCTCAGTATGTACGCAAACAGGATTATCTAGCTGGCAAAACCCTGTTTCTTTTCGGTTTATTAGTTCTTGTTCGTATTAATCTGCGGCGAATTGTCTTTCAATATTTCCAGCTTCCATCCGCTCCCTTGGGTGCATTGAGCGTGATGTGGTTTGCCATTACGCGCAGCAACTCGGCCTGGTTCAGTGGCGTCCAGCCGTGTCCCTTCATTGGACGGCCATACTCGAATGATCCACCGTATGCCGGATTTGTATGGCTGAGAAAATCTTCCAGCTTATAAACGGCCAGATTCAGGTAAAAATTATCCATGTCGCCGCAGTAGAGGTGCAGCTTGCCCACCAGTTGCGGCCCAATCTTCGCCCAGTTTTGCTCCATGTAATAACGCAAATCGTAGCCATGGTCTCGCATGTAATTGGCAACTGTGAGATCGATTTTGCCCGTTGTTTTGTCCCACAGCGGTTTGGGATAGCCATCTGCGCCCACCGGCCCATAAACGGCTTCCCATGCCTCAAACTGTTCGCCGGATCGCCCATGCGAGCCCAGCACTTCTTCCAGTTGGCTCATCTGCCGCACGGTTACATCGGTTTGGCCCTCAGTGGTTCGAGACATAGGCCTCTCAGGGATGGGCGGATCGTAATTTGGCGCAAGAAACGCACTGACGTCGTTATAGATATCGACGATCCCATAGCGGCTGAAATCAACGGGGTCAGGAAAGAAAGTCCACGTACCGCCAAAGAAATCGGGATGATAAACCTGCAACGCCAGCGATTCCCACCCGCCCGTCGATCCGCCGGAGAGGACGCGCGCATAAGGTTGGCGAATGATGCGGAAGTGTTCCTCAATATATGGAATCAGTTCATTCATGATTGCGTCGCCATAAGGGCCGTTGTTGGCGGAGTTCACGGCGTACGAATCGTCAAAATAGACAGTCGGATGCTGGAAGGTAACGGCAATCATGCGCGGGAAACCGGCAGAGGTCCAGCGCTGGTACAAGTCTGGGCCGGAGATGCGGCCAGGGCGCAAGGGCAGGTCGGTTGGCGACTGCTCCGTAGAAAAGCCGAGCGGCGCCCGCAAGCTGAAGTGCCCTTGTTCGTACAGCACTGGATAGTGGGCGTTCGGATGCGCTTCATAGCCTTCCGGCAGCAGCACCGTTGCGCCAATATAAATGGGCTGTCCCCAGAACTGAGTCAGCAGCTTGCTTTGAAACTTGATGTGCTTCACATACTGCGTATCGCCGGGCGGCAGCGGGGTAGGAATTTTATGGTCAAGATTGAGCCTGATTTCATATCCGGTCAGCGGATCCAGATGAAAATGGCCGGCATCACTGAACAGGTTCCCGGGAGATTTGTTGAACTGCTGCCCTTCCCATTGGTCCATGTGCGCCCAGATCACGTTGCCATCGGCGCGCTGGAAACGCGTATAAACATTCAGCAGCGCCTGCACATAATAGTCCCCGGCGGGCAGTTCACGCACCGTCTTCAAGGGGTATCCCAGCGTAAGATGATCCAGCGTGGCCGCCTGCCCTGGCTGTAAACCCTGCACGTCGATGGCAATTAGCTCGGTGCGCGATCTCCAGTTTCCCACCTGCAAGCGCGGTTCCGGATCATTGGCATGGGCAATGATCACGAATAGCCTTCCCGTCATGGGTAGTGGTTGCGAGGCAGGCAGCGTGATTTTAAACGTGATATTGGAGGCGGCGGCCGGAACAGTGAGCGCTAAGCTGAGGAAAAGACAGGCAATCGAGAACTTGGTCCATCGATAGGCAAGATTCATGGTTTCTCCGGAGAACTCAACAAAGTATACGGCGGTAAAAATAATTCAAGATTGCTATTCTCGATTCCTGCTCTTTGCCACATCCCAAAACAGCGCCCTGCCAGGTGATTTGATCATTTTTTTACAGATGTTCATTTTGATTCCGACTATATAATGGCCGCACGAGGTGGACCATTCGCAAAATCTTTCATTTCGAATCTCCGCGGGAAAGATATAAGAGCGATGCCGCGATCGTCTGGTGTTTTGACCACCGCTTTGACCTGGTGCTCCGTAAATTGTCGCAACGCCTCGGCGTCCACTATTCAGATCCCATCCGGGTAGCTGGCGGGGCCAAGTGCCTGGCCGGTGATGACAATGAAGCGGACCGCCAATTCGTGCTGGAGCAGATTCGTAAATCCATTGCGCTGCACGGAACGCAAACGGTATTGCTGATGCTTCATTCCGACTGTGGCGCTTATGGCGGCCTGGCTGCGTTTGATAATGACACTACGCGAGAAGCGGAAAACCACCGCAAGGACCTGCATAGAGCCATTGATTTTCTCCATGCGGAAATCCCTGAGTTGACGGTGCATGGTTTCTTTGTTGATTTTGAGGGCGTCTGGGAGGCTGATCGCAGCGGGGATGCAGCTCTGAGTGCCTGACTAATTTAGGAAAAGTATGTTTCACGGTGTACATGGCGAGTATCGGTGGCTTGAGACCGCGGCCCATGAGATTTATGACGTTCTTCAAATATGCCCGGCGGTCGCGACCAACAAAAATGTAGTAATCACATCCTTTGATTCTCATCCGCTTCAGCCTACTTCAGAAGAAATTCAGCGTGGATGGCGCGTCTCCGGACGCTCTATACACATTCCCGTAAGCAACAGCATTTCGGCCATACCATTTGAAATTTTTAACGAGTGGTACATTTTTTCGGCTGAGTCTCCGGAGCGGGACTACAGGGTTTTTGTAAAACACGATTGGTTTACTCTGGGGCCGGCCCAGGCGCTCTATACACGTAACGGGAACGCCTTCGACTTGAAGCGCATGCAGCGCTGGTTCTGGCAGGAGATGGAACAGGCTAATCCAGAATCCTATTTGGGCCGTGGCAACCGCCTTAAGTTTATCAGCCGTAATCCGGAGCAGTTCAATCTCGTACTGCGCGGTTTAAGCTCGCTGGCCAAGCTGCGGGCCAAAGCAGCGCAAGCGCCAGCCTGATTCCGGATTCCCTTTCGCAATCCGGCGAAACGATATACTTGCCTTCGTCACATGGCCAACATTCTTTATGGTGTCAATGGTGAAGGCTCCGGCCACTCTACTCGAGCAAAGGAAGTCATCTCACATCTGCAACAGAAAGGGCACAAAGTCCATGTGGTCTCCTTTGACCGTGGGCTGCGTAACCTGCGTGAGAGTTTTCCTGTAAAGGAAATTTTTGGCCTGAGCATTACCTATGTGAACAACCGCGTCCGCTATAAGCGGACCCTGGCCAGCAACCTGATCAAAGCGCCTCGTGCGGCCCGCAGCCTGAAGGAGCTTTCCCATCTTGTGGATGAAGCCGGCATTGATCTGGTCATTACCGACTTTGAGCCGCTCACATGCCATGTTGGCCATCGCAAGCGCCTGCCGGTGATTGCTATTGATAATCAGCACGCCATCACGAATACCAATGTTTCTTTTCCGCGGGGTTACAAGCGCGACGTGGTGGCCGTAAGGTTCGTTACACGGATGATGACGCCACACGCTGATGCGTACTTTGTGCTCTCTTTCTTTCCGGCGGACGTTAAAAAACGCAATACGTTTCTCTTTCCTCCTATCCTGCGCCAGGAAGTTCTTGCCGCTACCTCGCAGGCCGGCGACTACGTGCTCGCCTATGTGACCTCGCCATCGAAGGAATTGGCTGCGCTGCTCAAGCAAGTGCGCTGTAAATTCATCGCCTATGGCTTTGGAACTGAGGGACAGGAAGGCAACATATTCTTTAAGAGGCCAAGCATGGATGGCTTTCTGCGCGATCTAACTGGAGCAAAGGCAGTCATTGCGAACGCCGGTTTTTCGCTCTTGAGCGAGGCACTCTATCTTGGCAAGCCCTATTTGGCCATGCCGGTGGAAAACCAGTTCGAGCAGACATTCAACGCCTACCATGTGAACAGGCTGGGCTACGGCGCATGGTGGGAAGAGTTGAGCAAGGAAAAAATCGAATCATTCCTCTTCAACCTGCCTGTGTACTCGGAGAGCCTGAAGGCCTATCCGCGCGAGGGAAATGGCGCGCTCCTGGCGAAACTGGACGAACTTGTCAGCTCACACCTGGCAAAGAAGGCCCGCCGTGCCGCAGGATAAGCAACAACTTTCCGGCCCGGAAGCTGCGCCCAAGCCGACTGTGCTGTTTGAAACGGCCATTGTGGCCAGCCTGGCTCTGGCTGTGCTTGCATTGCTGCTTTTTGCCTGGCTCGGGAATGAGGTCCTGCAAGGCGACACACAGCATTTTGATCAAGTCGTCCGCGAATGGGTTCACCGCTACGCCTCCCCAGGCATGACGCGCGCCATGACAGCGCTCTCTCTGCTTGGCTATAACGCGCTCATTGTTGAGTTGCTGATTGCATTTGCCCTGTTTGCGTGGCTGCGTTGGCGTAGCGCGGCAGTGTGGCTGGGCCTGGCCATGGCTGGTTCCCTGGCGCTCGATCTGACGTTGAAGTTCATCTACCATCGCACACGGCCCACAGCTTACTTTGGGACAGCGCCACACTCTTACAGTTTTCCCAGCGGACACGCACTCTGTTCTTTCTGCTTTTATGGCGTTTTGGCCGGGCTGTTGAGCGCTCGCACCAAGTCTCTGGCTTTGCAATTGTTGATCTGGATTTCTGCGGCTGCGCTGATCATTGCCATTGGGCTCTCACGCATTTATCTGGGCGTGCATTATCCCAGTGACGTTCTGGCAGGATATCTGGCGGCTGCGGTCTGGGTAGGCGCTGTGATTGTGCTCGACCATGTACGCAAAGTGCGGAAAAGCTCAAGGCTAAAGAAAGTGTAAACCAGCGCCACAGTGCCGACCCGAGCAAGATTGCGCAGCTTTCGCAGGCGTTCTTAAAGTTTCCAGCTCAGCGCCTGGAAACATGGAAATTTCCTTCTGGGCGTTCCGCCGCTAGTCGTACTGAACGACGTGCCTCACGTGCCGGGCGCGCAATTTCGTATTCCAGAAACTGTTGGATCACCGTGCAGGCATCGCGATAGCCCTGAAGAATAATAGGGCTGACAATTTCACTGTCAAAATCGAGCGCGGCGGCAGCCAAGGGCTTTTCCGGCGCAATATTGAAGAATTTCACGTAGCGATATCGCTGCCGGCCGATTTCCAGCTCCAGTTCCTCCGGCTTTACTCCCATTTCCCCCGCATATGCTGTACAAAGCTGGTTGATGTTACTAAGCATGGCAATATCTGACTTGAAATTCTTTGAGATCAGGATGTCCACCGCATGAACGCCTACATCAAGAAAAGTCTTGATTGTATTCGTCTGTTCCGCGCCTTCCAGCGGAGCGATAAGCACCAGAAAAAGCACATCGGCCCCCAGGCGCAATGCGGGCATGACAGGCTGGTTGGTCATAATTCCGCCGTCACTCCAGAGGCGGCCATCCATGGTGACGGCTTCATAGGCAAAGGTGTATGCAGAAGACGCCACTGCGGCCAGCACCAGGTCGCTGGGCTGCTCTACGTTCCTGAGCACAAATTCCTGGTGGACTCCTGGATCGGTCAACAGCGCCTCGACCGGTGCGTTGGAAAAAAACCGTGCCATACCGCGCTGAATGTCTGTGGCGGTCATAATTACCCGGATCGCAGAGTTGCGCAGCTTTTCATGGGGGATGCGGGCACGCAGGAATTTGATCCGGTCAAAATTCGGGAAGAGCCCGGTACGGAGCGGCATGCGTAAGAAACGATGGCTCAGTTTGCTTAATGGGTCCCGCAACAAACGGTACATTCCCAACAGAAGGATTACGGCCACCAGCATGGGAACATGGGTGCTCAGTTCCAGCGCGGAATTACCTTCCAACGGCAGATGAATATAGGTGAAGCCAAGAAAAAGAATGATGAAGCCCCACACCAGAACATTTGCTCCAATGGAAACCCATGTCTTGCGCCAATCCGGTTCCCAGTGCCGGCCACGGGCAAAGTTCAGCATCACGTAAGCTACATAAGAGAGCTTGTCTGAAAACATCAGAATGGAAACGCCGGCAACGCCAAGCGCCAGCCACGTGAATTTGGGATGGTGCGCGTGCAGAAAGATCCCATGCTGCTGCAACCACATCCAGAGAAAGTTGCCGATGCCGGCTGAAGCGGCCACGAGTCCCGCGAGCAGGAAGATATAACGTGACCAGTCAATGCCGAGCGTGGCCGGCGTGAGTTCAAGCCATGCATCAACCAGCGGTTCAGCCTTGCCGACATACCCTTCAGAGTGCGCGGCGTAAGAAGCCGCATTGATGCTGCCCACCGAAGAGGCGGTAATCACATGGGTGGGAACTTTGGCGTCTTGAAAAGCCATGAGCGCGCCTGCCTCGTATGCGCCTCGCGCTCCGCCTCCGGAAAGCACTACACCCACGCGAGAGATAAACACAGCCGGCCTCTTGGATGCGGCAATCCGGGCCCGAAATTCTTCCCGCAACCCGGCGAGTTCCGTCAGGGCCGCTGTGCTGCGCGGTTTAGTTATATTCAAAGGCATTGGGTAGGCCAAAGCATATCCCACCTTGAGCCAAAAACGTATCCGCAACAGTGCAACCGCGGCCCCAGACTTTCGCGGTCACCTAACGTCTTTCCAGCTCACTAAGCATCCCTCAAACGGCTGGCATGATCCGTCATGATGTTGATCCGCGCACTGTGCTGAGATGCTTTCATTTTTGGAACTTCGGCTACAAGTCTATGCATTCTGGAATAGAGTTCTCTTTTAAATCGTCCGTGCTGGTTAAATTAGTCAAGCTTTCGCGATCTGCCTGCGAAGAGCAGGAGCCCATACAAAAACAGTGTGACCATTCCTTTTTCTTTTCGTCTAAACGGAAGAAGAATACGCACTACTAAAGGGTCCAGGTCATGAGCACAGCAGAAGCTGTAACTAGTGGAAGGTTGCCGATTAAAGAAAGCGGACGGACAGTGTTTGTGCCGCTGGATGAAGTTGAGTACTTTGAAGCTTCAGGGAACTACGTGCGTGTGCATGCGGGAGGAGCGCACTATCGCGTACGCGAAAAGCTCAGCGCCATGGCTTCGCGGCTGCCTGCGCGTGATTTTGTACGGATTCATCGTTCGGTCATCGTCAACCGGAACCGCATTCACGAACTGCGAAGGTCTTTTAGCGGCAAATATCTGGTTACGCTGGTGTCAGGCAAACAAGTCACGTTAAGCCGCAGCCATCGCCAACAGCTATCGACATTGAAGGAACCTTAAAGGAAACCATTTTCTAGGTGAAAGCCGCAAAGTCATTGCCTTTAGAAGAAAAAGGCGCGCTTTGCAGCGCGCCTCATGGTCCATCTCCACATGTACACTCTAGTTGCCTGAAGCTTCCTTAGCTTTGGCTTCATGAAATGCCTGTCTCACGTCCGCCAGAAACAGTTTGGAATTTTCATTTCGTGGTCCCGCTCCGGTCAGCACTTCATTCGCTGGTACAGGCTTTCCATAGTACGCCCGGGTTGAGTCATCATCGGGCTTGACTGCGGCGCCGCTTAGATCTATTCCGGCAAAAAGCCCCTTAGTGCGGGAATAAACCAGTATCTTGTTTTTCATTTTCCAGTCGGTGCTGGCTTGAGCTTCGCGTCCAAGGGGTCCGCCGGCAACTCCGGCTTCTGCGCCCAGCTTAAATTGCGAAGCCAGTAGCTCCTGCATGCCTGCATCCCCCAGGAAAACCATGACCAGGTCAACAGATTCAAGGCCAATCTGCGCGCCCCAGGTGCCGCCAGTAATGGCGAAAAAGTAGGGTTGGCTCCAGCCGTTTCCAGTGCGGCAGGTCGCGACACCGCGACCGTGGTTGGCGCCAAAGACAAATCCGCCCTTGACCATGTCCGGAACCACAGCAACGCACTTGGCATCGGCAAGAACTTCCTGAGGGATGGCGCTGTCTGGTGCGTTCATCAGTTGTTTTAAATCGTCACCTGCATTACGCAGGCGTTCGATGATCTGTGCTTGTTCTCCATAAACAGTTTTGCCACTCGCAGTGGTGGCAACATGGTGCTGCGAGCATCCTCCCAACAATAGAATGAAGGGAGCCGCTAGGAATGCCGCAAAAAGTCGTTTCATTTGTTTCCTCCAATTTTGAGTCCGGGACTGCGGTTACAACGAGTACTCAGGAAAGGCACTCGAGGAAGGCCTGCCGCCTGCCGTGTGACCTATGAAGTTTCGGAAGAACCGCTGAATTTGGATTATGATCCTGCCCCCGCTATGCCAATAGGACGTGGCAGTGAAGCCGAGAGTTGTCTCGTCCCTTTGACCACCCGCATTGCTCTCTCATTCCAGCGTTGATAAATCCAGAGCTGGTTGTGTGCTGCTGATTAAGAGGCAACTCACGCATCGGCGTCTGAATCCGATGCACCGAGGTGAATCAATGCAATTGAAATATCTCTTCGCCCTGGTGGTGGCATTCGCACTCTCTCTAGGCGCCATTGCCCAGCAAACAGACGACAGCGGTGTAAAGCAGGATACGAAAGACGCCGCCCATTCCACCGGCAGAGCGGCCAAGAAAACCGGCCACAAGATCAAGAAAGGGACGAAGAAAGTAGTCAACAAATCAGCCCATGCAACCAAGAAGGGCGCTGAAAAAGTAGAAGACAAGAGCGCGCCGGCTCCAACTCCGCCGCCTCAGCTATAACCAATTGCACGGGAAGAAGCGGCCATGCGCTTATTTCGGTTGACTGGCTGCCGTTATCGGACTTAATATCCGCTTAGCCGCCTCGTCCGTGGATCCCCCATGCATAAACTTGCAAAAAGCAGCGCACGGAAAACCGATTCCGGCGAAGTCTTAATTCCGGACAAGCTCTATTTCCGCATCGGCGAGGTCAGCCGCCTCTGCGGTCTCCCCAGCTATGTGCTCCGTTTCTGGGAGACGGAATTCAACCAGCTCAAACCCTCCAAAAGCGGCACCGGCCAACGCATGTACCGGAAAATTGACGTGGAAAATGTACTCCGGATCAAGAAACTCCTCTACGATCAGGGTTTCACGATAGCAGGCGCACGCCAGCAATTGCGGGCTGAAACCAAGCGCAAACAGTCTCCTTTGCCCTTTGCTGTGCCACCGGCGGCAGGCCGGGGCGAACTGAAGCAGGTCCGCCAGGGATTGCGGGAGATTCTGGGTATCCTCAGCTCACGTCATTAGGCTGAAAAAGGATTAGGCCGCAAAAGGCGCGTCATGCCACGTTCTAACTGTGAGATGAGGCTGGCCATCTGGACGGTGACTTAAGATTTTCCTGCTCCCTGGGAAAGCTGAGCTGCATCCAAGAAAAGGCAGCTATAATAGGTATTAGCTTACCTTTGAAGGCGTTCTTTCGTCTCATAAAGGATTAGATAAAGGTCGGTCTGATGTCCAAAAAGATTCAAGTTCTCCTCCTGACCAGCTCCATGTTGATCATCGCTTTTGTTCTGGTTGGCAGCTTTGGCGTTCACGCTTCCGGCGCCAGCAGCAGCGGTGACGTTACCCTTAAACACATTGGCGTATACAGCGAAGTGCTTTATCGCGTGCGCGCTGAATATGTGGAAGAACCCAACATGACCGCGGTCACCAATGGCGCACTGCACGGCCTTCTGGAATCTCTCGACGCCGATTCCAGCTATCTGACGCCGGCTGAATACAAAGTTTTCAAGCAGAAAAAAGTGGAAGGTAAAGCCAATATCGGGGCCACGGTTTCCAAGAGGTTTGGCTATGCTGCAATTGTCTCGGTAATTCCCGGTGGACCAGCCGAAAAGGCGGGACTGAACTCCGGCGATATCATAGAGACGGTTGAGGGACTGAGCACGCACGATCTATCGCTTGCGGCGGTGAAGAACCATTTGGTCGGCGACCCTGGCTCGCGCCTGGAGTTGACCATCATCCGCACCCGCAAGATCGAACCGCAAAAGATGACGGTTGTCCGGGAAGTCGTGAACCCTCCCGCAGTACAAGAGCAGATGGTAGGCGACAATGTTGGCGTGATTAAAGCGGTTGCGCTCACCAAGGGCAAAGCCGCAGAAGTGGCCGAAAAGATCAAGTCACTGCAAAAAAAGGGCGCCAAGAAGCTGGTTCTGGACCTGCGCTATAACTCTGAAGGCGACGAAGAAGAAGGCGTAGCAGTCGCCAATCTATTCCTGGGCAAAGGAACTATCGCATCTCTGCAAGGGCAAAAGGTTGAGAAGGTCACCTACACCGCCGATCCGCAAAAAAAGATCACCGACTTGCCTTTGGCTGTTCTGGTGAACCGCGGTACCGCTGGCGCGGCTGAACTGGTTGCCTCGGCTATCCTGGATAACAATCGAGGAGATGTGCTGGGCGACAAGACGTTTGGCGAAGGCTCGGTCCAAAAGCTGATTGAAGTGCCGGATGGATCAGCGCTGATTCTTTCTGTCGCCAAATATTACACGGCAAACGGAAAAGTCATACAAGATACCGGCATTACTCCGAATATCCTGGTGGCTTCCAATGATGACGTGGTAGCTATTTCCGACGATGACGACAGCACCCCGACGACAGAAGAGCCGCAAAAGCCCACACAAAAGGAAGATGAACAACTCCGCCGGGCCATCGAAGTATTAAAAACGAAAAATCAAAAAAGCTAAGAGATTATCTCTTAACTGAAAGCGCGCCTATCAGGGCGCGCTTTTTATTTTGTGCAGAAGTACATGTTGGCATGGCAAGGCCCTCATTGCTCTGTCGTTATGCCAGTTGGCCGGGCAAAGCGTGCTATTCTGACCTTGATCTAACCTCACTTCCATGAAGTTCCTTGTAGAGCTACCGGCATTCAAAGTAGCTGGGAAACCGCTGGTCGGGCGCGTTGTGTTCAGCGTGCTGGTGCTGACGGCTGCATTTCTTGGGACCATGGCAGGCCTGCTGATCGTTTACTCAACTGACCTTCCTCAGATCAGCGAATTGGAGCGCTACCGTCCGAGCACGATCACCGAGCTATATGATGACCAAGGCAGGCAGATCGGATCATTTGCCTTGCAGCGCCGCGTGCTGGCTTCTTACGACGATTTTCCCAAGGTGCTGCGCGATGCCATTATTTCCACGGAAGACAAAACTTTCGAAACGCATTGGGGCATCAACTTCTGGCGTGTTTTCGGCGCGACCTATCGCGATATAACTTCCAGCTCCCGGGCGCAGGGCGCTTCCACTCTGACCATGCAGCTTTCGCGCAACCTTTTTCTCTCGCCCGAACGCCATTTCAGTCGCAAGGTGCAGGAAGCTATTCTCGCCTTGCAGATAGAGCGGCGATTTACCAAGCAGCAGATCTTCACTCTGTATTGCAACCAGATTTTCCTGGGACATGGTGTGTATGGTTTTGAAGCGGGAGCACAGTATTATTTCAACAAGTCCGCCAAAGACCTTAAGCTGCAGGAAGCTGCACTGTTAGCGGGACTGCCCAAAGGCCCGGCTGCGTACTCTCCCATTAATTATCCAGACAAGGCGCTCAAGCGGCGCAATCTTGTGATCAACAACTTGCTGGAAGACGGCAAGATCACAGCCGAAGAAGCAGAGCGCGCAAAGACCACGCCGCTGCGTTTGAACATCCAGCCGGACAGATCACCGGCCCCGTACTTTGTGGAGGAGGTGCGGCGTCACCTGGAAAAAAAATACGGCGCGGATGAGGTACATGAAGGCGGCCTGCGCGTTTATACATCGCTGGACCTTGACCTGCAAAAAACCGCGACACAGGCATTGCTCGACGGGCTAGCCGCGTATGAACACCGGCATGGATGGAAGGGCCAGCTAAAAAATGTGGTCCAGAGTGGAGAAGCTATCAGTAAATACCAGGACCCGGACTGGCAAAAGCCGGTGGCGGTGGGCGACTATCTCCATGCTGTGGTGGTGGATATCGGGCTGCAATTCTGCAAGATCAAGCTGGGGCACTACAGCGCTTCTTTGGGACCAACGGAGATTGCCTGGACCGGCCGCAAATTACCAAAGAACATTTTTTCGGTAGGAGATATTGTTTACATCAAGGTGCTTGGCCTGAATTCGGATGGTTCAGCCAAGGTTTCATTGGAGCAGGATTCAGGCGTCCAGGCCGCATTGCTCGCCATTGACAACGCCACAGGCGACATCAAAGCCATGGTAGGCGGCCGCGATTACGATGAATCAAAATTTAATCGGGCAACGCAGGCGGAACGCCAGGCAGGCTCATCCTTCAAGCCTTTTGTCTATACCGCGGCCATTGACCAGGGCGCAGAGCCGGATGACCTGATCCTGGACGCTCCCACAACCTTCAACAGCGCCGGCGTGCCGTACGCGCCGCATAACTTTGATCACAAATTTGAAGGCAACATCACCTTGCGCCATGCACTGGCGGAGTCCCGCAATATCCCTGCAGTCAAGCTGGCGCAGAAAGTTGGCATGCCAACTGTGGCTGACTATGCCCGGCGTTTCGGCATCACGTCACCTGTCTTGCCGTTCTTACCTGTAGCGCTTGGGGCAGCCGATCTGACTCTCTATGAGCAAACCGCCGCATACACGATCTTCCCTAATGATGGCCTGCGCATCGAGCCGCGCTATATCAGCAAGGTGACCGACTATGAAGGCCACCTGCTGGAACAGGATTTTCCTGACGCCAAAGACGTAATCAGCCAGCGCACGGCGCGGACGATGGTTTCACTGCTGCAAGAAGTGGTGAAGCACGGTACAGCAGGCAGCGCCCGCAAGCTGAACCATCCGGTAGCGGGAAAGACCGGAACTACCAATGACTACACGGACGCCTGGTTCATCGGCTTCACGCCCAGCGTGACCTGCGGCGTGTGGGTAGGATTTGATGAAAAGAAGAACCTGGGTGAGAACGAAACCGGAGGACATGCAGCGCTGCCAATCTGGCTTGATTTCATGCGCGCCGTGATTTCCGATCCGACGCGTAAAAATGAAGCCTTTCCTTCCATCGACAGCGGCAAGAATAAAGTGGCGCCAGTCAAACGCGCCGCCATTATTCCACCCCGCCACTCTGACGATGCGGAGGCACACTAGTTGTTCCTCAAAGTGGTCAAGTATTTTTTCCTTAGCCTGGTTCTGCTGTTGGTATTTCTTTCTTCGGCGCTGCTGGCGATGCGCTTTGCCATCCAGGGGCGCGAGGTGCATGTGCCCAAACTTACCGGGCTTACACCGCCGGAAGCCGAGCGCGTTGCCAATTCTGATGGACTGGTGCTCTCTGTTGAGAGCCGCTTCTACAGTTCTTCCGTGCCGCAGGGCCGGATTGTTTCGCAGTCGCCTTCTCCGGACGCGACTGTACGGCGCGGGTGGAAAATACTGGTGGCTGCGAGTCTTGGGCCGCAACGCGCTGCTGTGCCGAACTTGATTGGACAAAGCCAGCACGCCGCCGGAATTAACGTGAGCCGGCGAGGATTGGAAATTGGGACCGTGGCCTCTATTCATATTCCTGGCGTACCACCGGAAATCGTAGTGGCTCAAAGCCCGCTCCCCGACGCAACTGAGGTCACATCCCCTAAAGTAGGTCTGATTTTTTCTGCCGCGGATAACGCACCGCGCTATGTGATGCTCAAATTTGTAGGAAGGCCATTGGCCGAGGCAAGCGTAGCGATCATTAAGGCTGGATTTAACGTTGGGAAAGTTCACATTGTGGAAAGCGGGAATGATGATTCCACCGGTCCACACGGAGTTATTCTGCGGCAGTTTCCGCCGGCCGGACAGAGGGTGGCAGCAGGCGCGGTGATTAGTTTTGATGTGAGAAAGTAAGAGCTTCACCGCAAGGTCGCAGAGGGTGCAAAGGGGCGTAAGGCAACTTGGTTTAGGTACAAACAGGATTTTCAGGAAACAACAAGAGTAAAGCTCAGATTTGACTTCCCTCCGTGGTTACTCTTTTTGCAGAATGGCAGCAAAGAATCCGTCACATGGCTGAATGCCAGGGAGAGTACGCAGAAAATTTTTGCTGACGAGTTGATCGATGTCGCGCCAGACCAGCTCACCCGATTGCTGTAATCGCAATAATTCATTCCGCATAGGAATAATTTGAAATGCAGCCTCGCCTTGCAAAGCGGCGGCAATTACCTGCTCGTTCTCTTCCGGCTCCAGCGAGCACGTGGAATAGACCAAGCGTCCGCCGGGAGCTACGTATCGCATGGCCGCACGCAAGATTGCGGTCTGGCGCGATTGCATATCTTGTAAATCATCGGGCTTGAGCTTCCATTTGATTTCAGGATTGCGCGCCAGCGTTCCCGTGCCGGAGCAAGGCACATCCGCCAGAACACGGTCAAAGTCAGCTTTATAAGGAAGGGACAGCGCATTGGCGGTGACTACTTCCACGTTTGGCTGCGGGGCCAGCTTACGCAACAGCGTTGCCCGATGCGGGTGCAACTCCGTGGCAACGATTTCCGCCGTGGGAAGACGTACAGCCATCGCCGAGGTTTTGCCGCCCGGAGCGGCGCAGCAGTCGAGAATGCGCCGGCCATCTCCCACAAGCGCGGCCACAAGTTGCGAGCCTTCATCTTGAATGGCGATCTTGCCGTCACGAAATAACTGAGTAGCAGTAACATCACCT
The DNA here is from genome assembly GCA_036488825.1 of Candidatus Angelobacter sp. GTDB lineage: Bacteria > Acidobacteriota > Terriglobia > Terriglobales > Acidobacteriaceae > Angelobacter. The sequence goes on along the minus strand of DASXGZ010000005.1, from coordinate 26,696 downwards.
GAAGTGACCATCCGAGCGTTAGCCATCAATGCGCCGGGCAAGAGTTGAATGCCTTGTGCCGAGAGTATGTCTTCATCCGTTGCGCTGGTAAGGCGTACGGTGCTGGAAGGAACGCGTTGGTTATATTCGCAGACTTTCTGAGCAACGTCGTAGCCAAGAGACTCTACCCATCGTTCTACCAGCCATTTTGGATGGACCAGCGCGGAAGAAAGATACTCAGCGCCGGTCAACTTGGAGTGATGCGGATCATATACGGCGGCCTTAACTTTGCGCATCACCGCGTTTACTAATCCTGCGGCAGAGACCTTCTTTGCATGTTTGACCAGTTCCACTGTCTCATTCACGGCCGCGTGCGCAGGTACTTTGCTCAGGAATTGCTTCTGGTAAACACCCATGCGCAGCGCAGTCAGAACTTCAAAGTCGAGCTTGCGAAAGGGCGTGAAACTGAGACGGGCTATCGATTCGTCCAGCACGGAGCGCCAGCGGAGCACGCCCATCACGATTTCAGTTGTGAGATTGCGGTCTAACGGAGAAAGATTATCAAGCAACGAGGAGTGCAGGAGTTCGTCGGCGTAGGCTGCTTCACGCTCCACACGCAGCAGAATGTTGAATGCAGCCAGTCGCGCTGGAGAAACGGACACGATCATCTCTCCTTAATTAACCCAGCCGCTCGCCCGGAGCGGGACGATAGCCGTTGATAAACTCCCGGGCTGTCATGGTTTTCTTTCCTTCCGGCTGAACTTGCAGCAGTTCCAAAACGGTGCGCTGCCCGCAGCCAACAAAAAGCTTTTCATCGCCCACGCGCAGTTCGCCGGGATTCAGGTTGGCCAATGTGTCTTCCGGACGCGCGCTCAGAAATTTCAGGTTCTTGCCGCGCAGCGGCGTGTAAGCTCCGGGCCATGGCTGAAAACCCCTCAGGCGGTTATGGATGTCTGAGGCAGTGCGATTGAAGTCAATCAGTCCGTCTTCTTTTTTCAGGATCGGAGCAAGCGTGGCTTTGGAATTATCTTGCGGCTGGGGAGTGATTGTGCGTTCATCAAGACCGCGCAGGGTTTCCACGATCAGGTCTGCGCCCATCTCGGCAAGCCGAGACGCGTATGTGACCGCCGTATCTTCAGGAAGGATCGGCATTTCTCTTTGCAGTAGGATGTCGCCGGTATCCAGCCCTTCATTCAGCAGCATTGTAGTCACGCCAGAAATGGTTTCGCCTTCAGCAATCGCCCACTGCACCGGCGCAGCGCCACGATATTTCGGCAGCAAAGATGCATGCACGTTGATGTTGCCGAAGCGGGGAAGCTCCAGCATCCAGGGAGGAATGATTCTCCCGTAACCGACCACGATGATGGCGTCCGGGTGCAGGGTCTTTAGCTGCGCCTGGAATTCTTCGTTCTTCTTGATTTTTTCGGGCTGGATGACCGGCAGACCCAGTTTCAATGCTGACTGCTTGACAGGTGGCGCAGTCAGAGTCATTCCACGACCCTGGGGACGGTCAGGCTGCGTCACGACCATCTGAATTTCGAAACCGGCTGCGGCCAGGCGTTCGAGAGACGGCACGGCAAATTGTGGCGTACCGCAAAAAACCAGCTTCATGCCCACTCGCCGGCGCGTACCAGCTTTTTGATTTTGCGCTTGATCAGATCACGCTTGAGCGCGCTCACGTGGCTGATGAAGAGCCGGCCGTTGAGGTGGTCGGTCTCATGCAGAAAGGCGCGGGCCAGCAGATCGTCGCCCGTTTTTTCAAACCATTTCCCTTCCAGGTCCTGTGCGCGAACCGTCACAACGTTGGCGCGCACCACGTTCTCACGAAAGTCCGGCAGGCTGAGGCAGCCTTCCTGCCCGTTTTGCTTGCCTTCACGGCCGATGATTTCCGGATTGACCAGGACAAGCTTTTCTTCGGGCTTTTCCTTGAAAGTCACGTCGATGACGGCGACCCGTTTGCTGATCCCGATTTGGGGCGCGGCCAGACCAACGCCATGGGCGGCATACATGGACTCAAACATATCGTCCACCAGCTTTTTCAAATCTTCATTAAATTCGGTGACGGGCTCGGCCTGCTTCTCCAGCACCGGGTCACCATACACCACGATTGGATAGATCATTCTCTCTGCTAGAACTCCCGCAATTGTTGTTGATAGCCGGCAAAATTCCTGCACGTTTCCGTGATGGAATCTCCGCCGAATTTTTCCAGCGCGCACCGAACCAGGGTGAGCGCGACCATGGCTTCAGCGGCAACTCCGGCGGCCGGCACTACGCAAACGTCAGAACGCTCATACGCGGCTTTGACCGGTTCACGCGTGGCAAAGTCCACCGAACCGAGCGGACGCCGCAGCGTGGAAATCGGCTTTAAATAGCCGCGCACCAGGATGTCCTGACCGTTGGAGATACCGCCCTCGATTCCGCCCGCGTGGTTGGATGCACGCGTAAAGCCGGTAAACCGTGGTTCGCCTTCTTTTTTGTAGCCAATCTCATCATGCACAGACGAGCCAAATGACAGCGCAGACTCTACCCCAGTGCCAATCTCCACGCCCTTGACGGCTTGCAGTGACATAACGGCCTGCGCAAGAAGACCGTCGAGACGCTCGTCCCATTGCGCGAAGGCGCCGAGGCCGGGCGGGACATTGTGGGCAACAACTTCAAAGACTCCGCCAACAGAGTCGCCCGTGCGAAGGGCCTGGTCCACTTCAGCTTTCATCCGCTGCTCGGATTCGGGATTGGCACAGTTGAGCAGCACTTCCGGTTTCGCGTGAAGCTGCTGAAGCTGTTCCCAGCTTACTTCTGCATTGTCCAGCGTGGCTTTGCCCACAGCAATCACGTGGCTCAGCACTTCTATGCCAAGTTCGCGTAGAAAAAGTTTGGCAATAGCGCCGATAGCAACCCGGGCGGCGGATTCGCGGGCCGAAGCGCGTTCCAGAATGTATCGAGCTTCCGGGAAGTTGTATTTCAGTGCTCCGGCCAGGTCGGCATGGCCGGGACGCGGCGAGGCTACACGCTTATGTTTCGCGGGATCGCCAGCTTCTATGGGCAGCGACTCCTGCCAGTTCTTCCAGTCTTTGTTCTCAAGAAGGATGGCGATGGGCGAGCCGATGGTTTTGCCGTGGCGCACCCCAGAGAGGATGTGGGCTTTGTCGGTTTCAATCTTCATGCGGCCGCCACGGCCAAATCCCTGCTGGCGTCGCCAGAGTTCGCGGTCGAGGAAGGCTTGGTCAATGCCGAGACCTGCGGGAATGCCGGAGAGGAAAGCCACCAGGCTCTCTCCGTGGGATTCTCCGGCAGTGTAGTAGCGCAGCATGTTCCGCTTGTGAGTAGCTATCCTGCTGATATTAAAACATTTGATTGTAGCTGATGGGGCGAACGGTGGAAAACCAGCCACAGTGCGAACACGCAAGACCATTCGGGCCCTATAGTTGAGCTTCTGCATGAACCGTGCAAGCGCACCGGGTTTAAAAATAAGACGAAAAAAAGGCGAGCTGACAAGGCCCGCCTGAAATGAGGGGAGGAGTAACTTTGAATAAACTGCAAAAATCGGTTCACGTGAGTCGCGCTTGTCCTGCTCTGGAACACCTTTTTGCGATCTTATGCCGCTGAACGAATCTTGCTGCGCACTTTGTTGCGTGTCTCCTCGTCGATCGAGGTCAGATTGTGCTGTTCGCGACCATGCTGCTCCGCTTTCTTCAAGACGTCGTCTGGGCTGGAACCTTTAGCCTCCCAGGAGCAGCCTGTGAAGCCGGCATCGGCGCACTTGAATGAATATTTTTCGCTTCCTTGAGCATTAGGACTTTTTTGATCGATGATATTGGCCATCTTCGCCTCCAGTTTTATATTGTGCCGCCATCTCTATTGTGCCGCGAATCCAAAGCTGAATGGGGCAAGATCGAAAGCTGCTGATGGAAAATCGAGAGCGGCTGCGGGAAGGTGGATGCGCGCTGGGTTTGACAGGGTAAATCCAGGGACTTTACAATCAACATTGCTGCCGATGCCTGATCGCGCAGCTTCTTTTTTGCCTCGGTTGGCCTGTTTTTTCCGGTATGGCGGTGTAGCTCAGGTGGTTAGAGCGACGGTCTCATAATCCGTAGGTCGTAGGTTCGAGTCCTACCGCCGCCACCAACAAGAAAGAGGCCTGTTTTATTCAACAGTCGCCTGATTTATCCCGTAAAAATTTGGACAATGTGTAAGCAATTAAGCATCCCTGGGATATCCATCTGGAGCAATGGAGAAATTATGGAGCCGACGATCGGACTTGAACCGATGACCTGTCGATTACGAATCGACTGCTCTACCACCTGAGCTACGTCGGCCTTTGCGGAGCTGCCAATCTATTTTAAGAGAGAGCGGCCAGCCCGTAAAGCTTGGGAACCCTCCGAACTTCGCCCGCCGACCACCATCAAGTGAGTGCTCATTTATGGAATGTTTACTAAACGGATGAGTTTTCCACACTTTGCGGAGATTTACGCTTGCAATTTGTGTCTGGAGTTTCGCATAATGTTCATCAGCTAGGCAAGAGACTGCGTACTTCCAAAGGCCACGAGTGGAAAGATACGATCGATCGGACGTTTTGCGGATCCTTCGCATTACAGCTCGGCAGCTGGCAGGCTGGGAAAAATCCGGTTTGCTGCCCGTAGCGGAATCCTATTCCTTTTTTGATCTCCTGCAAATCAATAAGCTTCGTGATCTCCGGGCCAAGCGTGTGCGCTCGGCGGTGATACTTGAATCATTGCGGGCCATGCGCCAGGTTGCCGGCATGGAAAACCCGCTGATGGAAGCGGGCACATTTGCCAGCCAGTCGCGCGTCGTGTTTCGCCATCATGGTGCGGCGGTTGAGCCTTTAGCCGGCCAGTTTGTCATGGACTTCAATCAGCGTGAGATGGTTGAGTCGCACAAGATACACGCCATGCGGGCCGCCGAAACTGCCACCGAATTTTTTGCCCGGGGGGTCTCCCTGGAAGAAGATCCCGGCACACAGACTGAAGCCATTGACAGTTACAAGAAGTGCGTTGATCTTGACCCCACACACGCGGCCGCATATATCAATCTGGGAACGCTTTTTTACAACCGACATGATTACGTGCAGGCGGAACGCTTCTACCGCAAGGCGATTGAAGTGGATTCGCGCTACGCGCTGGCCTATTTCGATTTAGGCAATGTGCTTGACGAAACCGGGCGCCTGCCTGACGCGATTCGCGCATATCAATCCGCCATCTCTCTGGCGCCCACCTATGCCGATGCGCATTACAACCTTGCGCTGGCGCTGGAAAAAGCCCGCGATCCGCGCAAAGCCCTTCATCACTGGCAAGCCTATGCCCGGCTTGACACCGTTGGCCCGTGGTCCATCCACGCGCGCAACCAGATCAGAAAAATTCTGGCTGCCGACGAATTGAAGCTTGTGCCAAAAAAGAAATGAGCTCTCACGCCAATAAAGCGGTGCGAGAGAGCCTATAACAAATACAAGAAGAGCAACTAAGCGGCCTTGCTGACCTCGCTGAGCGCCAGCACGGCAAGTTCCAGGCGATCGCGTGCCCCGGTCTTGGTGAAAATGCTTTGCAGATGGCGTTTTACGGTGTTCTCGCTGATGGTAAGCGCCTCGCCAATGTCTTTGTTTTTCATGCCGCGCGCCACGTGGTAAGCAATCTGGCGTTCGCGGGTGGAGAGCCGTCCCATGGTGTTGGCATTGGTTTTTGATTCCGCCGTCATGGTGGAAAGCACCTGCTGGGCGAGTTCATCAGAGAATGCCAGTTCGCCATTGGCCACGGTACGGATGGCGGCAAAGAGTTTTTCTGGCCCATCACTCTTCAGCACCAGGCCCCGTGCACCTAATTTGACTACCTGGGCATAATCCAGTTCGTTATCCGAGCCTGTGAGCACAACTGCGGCTACCCTGCTTCCGGCGCGATCCAGCGTGCGCAGGACTTCAAAGCCATCGCCTTCCGGCATGAAGAGATCCAGCAGCAGGACGTCTGGGGCGCTTTCATTCACAATAGCCAAAGCTTCCTGTCCGTTGGAAGCGCGGGCTTCCACGCTGAAGTCCGGTTGCGTGGAAAGCAAAGCCGCCAGGGATTCGCGTAAAACGGTGTGATCGTCGGCTATAACAATACGGGTGCGATTTTTAACAGCGGATTTAGGAACCATACTTAATCCTTAGATGCAATTCTGAAGCGGATGAAACGCCAGACTTTCAGGTTGGCTATAGGCAACCAAAAAGTTGAAAACGGTGTGAAAACCGGCGAAAACCAGAGTAGCCGGCTATTTCTGAAGCCAGCGGTGCGGGTTGAGTGCCTGTACCTTGAGCACGTAGGAGCGTTGGGCGCTCTATGGTATATTCCGCCTAAATGCTCCCGTTGAGCCATTCGGCCCGGAAATGGAGTTGCGCTTTTGGCGATTGACGAAGAACTTTCGGTTTTGGAAGACCAGCTTCGCCGGCTGAAAGTGGAGTATGACATGTACTTCGGCGGAGGCTCCAAGAAACCGCCGGCTGAGCTGGAATGGAAGGTCAAAAACCTTCTGAAAAAGTTTTCTGATGGGCATCGCATGAACTATGCCCAGCGCTTTCGTTATACCACGCTGCAACAGCGTTATGCGCTCCATAACGCCCTATGGCAGCAGAAGCTAATCATCAAGGAAGAAGGCTACCGCCGTCCGCAGGACGCCGTTCTGGGGATTCAGGGTCTCCGTTCCGACGAAGAGCATGAGGCGGCGAAAGCCTTAAAGCATCACGGGGCGGCGACCGCAGACCGTCCTTTCACCGCATCTTTAACTGATGGAACCGAGCCCACGCAGGTTGAATCTCTTTTCCAGGCGCTCACTGAAGCGCGCAAGAAGGCGGGGGAAAATAATACTGCCAACCTGGATTCATTCAAGAAATTCGTGAAGCAGAAGACCGCGCAACTGCAAAAAGAGTACGGATGCAAGGCCGTGGAATACAGCGTGGAACTGCAGAATGGCCAAGCCAAACTTAAGGCCAAACCAAAAACATAGTTTCCAGTAAACCCCACACCGCTGACCTTTTCATATCTGTAAAACCATCAGAATTGAAACACGCGCGAGCCGCGAATTTAAGCGAAGCGCACTTTCACGTCGGCGCGCTTGGCCAGATGGATACTTTCCACAAAGCGCACCTTGCCGCTTTTGCGCGTCATCACAATGGATGAGGTGCGCGTGCCCTCGCCGAAGAAACGCACGCCTTTCATCAATGCTCCATCGGTCACGCCGGTGGCGGCAAACACAATATGTTTGCCCGGCGCAAGATCTTTGGCGGTGTAAATCCTTTTCTTGTCTTTAATGCCCATCTTCTCAATGCGGGCTTCCAGTTCAGGCGTATTGATAACAAGACGGGCATGGATTTCACCGTTCAGGCAGCGCATGGCTGCGGCAGTGATCACGCCTTCTGGTGCGCCCCCGCTACCCATAACCACGTGAACGCCGGTTCCTATGACGGCTGCGGCGATTCCGGCGGAGAGATCACCATCGGTGATGAGACGAATGCGCGCTCCCGCTGTGCGTATATCGTCGATGAGCTTTTCATGCCGTGGCCGGTCCAGCACCACCACAACCAGGTCGGCAATATCGCGGCTCAGGCGGCGGGCAATGGCTTTCAGATTGTCCTTGACTGGCGCGTCCAGATCGACGGCATCTTTGCAGGAAGGTCCAACAACAATCTTTTCCATGTAGCAATCCGGCGCGTTCAGCAAGCCGCCTTTTTCCGAAGCGGCCAGAACTGTTATGGCCCCAGGCGCGCCGGTTGCGCACAGGTTCGTTCCTTCAAGCGGATCTACGGCAATGTCAACTTCCGGCAGTTTTTCGCCGTCATGCCAGCCCGCGCCTACCTGTTCGCCGATAAAGAGCATCGGAGCTTTATCGCGCTCGCCTTCACCGATCACAATCGTGCCGCGCATAGGAACCGTGTCCATGGTGGAGCGCATGGCTTCTGTCGCTGCCTGGTCCGCGCGGTCGCGGTCGCCTGTGCCCATGGTGTGTGCTGAAGCGATTGCGGCATCTTCCACCACCCGCGCAAATTCCAGTGCCAATTCAAATTCCATTTGGTTGGCGATGTTTTTCGGTTCTTTCTTGTCAATAATGTGGGTCGCCATAAGTGCCTCCAGAGATATTCGCTTATCGGGCCGACTTCGCGCCCACCATTCCCAACTGAACAAACATTTTCGCGGCGCTCCGCTCAGAATGACAGATTTCCGATTTGAACCATACCAGACTATTTAAAACGCGCTAATCCCCGTAACGCTTTCCCCGATGATCAATGCGTGTATGTCGTGCGTGCCTTCGTATGTTTTCACGGACTCCAGGTTCATCATGTGCCGCATTACCGGGTAATCGTCGGCAATGCCATTTGCCCCCAGGATGTCACGCGCCATGCGGGCGCATTCCAGGGCCATCCAGACATTGTTTCGCTTGGCCATGGAAATGTGCTGGTGGCCAACTTTGCCCGCATCCTTCAGGCGGCCCACCTGCAATGCCAGAAGCTGCGCCTTGGTGATCTCGCTGACCATCCAGGCCAGCTTCTCCTGAACAAGCTGATGAGATGCAATCGGCTGGTCACGGAACTGCTTGCGCATCTGGGAATATTGCAGCGCCGTATCATAACAAGACATGGCTGCCCCAATCGCACCCCACCCAATGCCATAGCGCGCCTGATTCAGGCAGCCTAGGGGCGATTTCAGTCCATCCGAGCCAGGCAGAAGGTTTTCCAGCGGGATGCGCACGTCCTGCAATGAAAGCCCGGAGGTAACTGAGGCGCGCAATGACCACTTGCCATGGACATCGGAGGCCTTGAAGCCGGGCCGGTTTGTTTCCACCAGAAACCCTTTAATGCGGTCGTTGTGTTCTTCTGATTTTGCCCACACAATGGCGATATCGGCGATGGAGCCAGAGGTAATCCACATTTTTTCGCCATTAAGGACGTACTCGTTCCCGGACTTCACGGCGCGGGTACGCATACCGCTGGGATTGGAGCCGAAATCGGGTTCAGTAAGGCCGAAGCAGCCAAGCTTTTCCCCCTTGGCCATGGGCGGCAGCCATTTTTCTTTCTGCGCGTCACTGCCATATGCATAGATGGGATACATGCACAGGGCCGACTGCACGCTGACGAATGAACGCACGCCGCTGTCGCCACGCTCCAGTTCCTGCATCACCAAACCGTATTCCACGTTGCCCATGCCGGCACAGCCGTACCCTTTCAGGTTGGCCCCGAAAAAGCCCAGATCGGCCATGGGCTTTACCAGTTCGCGCGGAAAGCGGCCCTCTCGATTGCATTCCTCAATGATGGGAACCAGATTTTCTTCGATAAATCGGCGCGCGGTGTCTCGCACCAGACGCTCGTCGCCGGTGAGCAGGGAATCAAATTCGATGAAATCCACGCCCTTGAACTTAAAAGCGGGCATATTCTCCTCTTTGGGTGGGCCGGGGTATTCGCCGGGCAGCAAGAGCGCACTAACCAGCCCCAGCCACCATAGGCAGACCATCCAAGCTAGCAGAGGGAAAAGGCAGGGTCAAACTGCGTGCTAATCTTTGAAAATGTCGCTGCGCTCCAACCCGCTCAGATGTATATGCCGATGGGGAATTGTTTTCTGCGCCAGCGGCATTGGACTCGGCGCGCTGGCTGGCCTCGCCCTTTCAAGAGCAGGGCATAAGCAATGAAAACCAATGCAGTCCGGCTGCTGGAAAGTATGGGCATTGACTATGAGCTGCGCGAGTATGCCGTTGATCCGGAAGATCTGGCGGCGGAAACTGTAGCGGCAAAGATTGGGATGCCGCCGGAGCAGGTTTTTAAAACGCTGCTGGCTCGGGGCGACCGCAACGGGCTCTGTTTTGTCGTGATCCCGGCCAACACTGAACTCGATCTGAAAGCTCTGGCTGCGGCTGCCGGAGACCGGAAGACTGAGCTGGTTCCGGTGAAAGAACTTTTGGGCCTGACTGGATACATTCGCGGTGGTGTGACGGTGCTGGGCACCAAAAAGACCTTTCCGGTCTTTGCCGATGAGACCATACAACTGTGGGACAGCATTTCAGTATCGGCGGGAGTTCGCGGCACGCAGATTATTCTTGCGCCAGATGACTATTTAAGGGCCACACGCGCGGTTATGGCGGACATTGCCAGGGGCAAATAGGGTCTTGGTATTCGCGGCAGCGGAGTTTCGACGAGGAAATCCACACAAATTAATCTCTCTAATCTGGCTTTAATTGCTTTGTAAGGTAAGCACCTTATATATACTGTTTTGGTACCCATCCCCCACTACGGGGTCTCGGTGCGTTCCGAGACCCTTTAGGAGTTTTATGGCCGCAGAATTGAACGAGAATGTCTGGATCACCCTCATGCATGAAATGCAAAGCTTTGTTAGGCACAACCTGGAGCAGCCGCAGGTCCAGGCGGAGCTGCGCCACTGGATGGGTCCTCAGCCGCTGAGAAAAGGGCAATCGCGTCCTGATGCCAGCAAAGCAGATGTCATTCGCGCCTTCGAACTCCTTGCTCCCGGATTGCTGGTGGATTTTCTGGAGGCCAACAAGGAAATCCTCAATAAGTATGCGTTGCGCATGTGGGCGGCGGAACGCGAAGGGCTCTTCGATACGGCGGCGAAAGTCTCCTAAAGTTCTTCAGGCCACAGATCGCAGCTATCACCGCCATCCGCAAAGTTGATTCGCTGGTATGGAAGTTGCTGGTCCGTAACCCGAGAGTCAGCGCTTCGCCAATCCGCACGGCAATAGCGGTCAAGTAGTTTCCCAAAATGAAAACTGGCTGACCAACTCAAATTGGTCTCGCCAGGACCAGAAAATTTCACGCAATTTATACGTCATCTAAATTCGCCGGTCATAGTCACTGCCTAAACTTTCTGCGATGTTGATTTCAAATTTTCGGAGGAAGTATGCATCGTAGTGATACAAGGAAATGGCGAGCGAAGACCATTGCTTGCGCGTCCATTCTGGCCTTGTCGGTTTTAAGCCTGGGGGCATCAACGCAGGCCCAGGCCCAAGCCGATCCGGATAAAGCAGTTGATTCCATCAAGACCGCTACGCCAATCAAACACGTCATTATCATTGTTGGCGAGAATCGCAGCTTCGATCACATTTTCGCCACTTACGAGCCAAAAAACCGGCATGAGAGTGTGTTGAACCTTTTGTCCGAGCGCATCATCAATGAAGATGGCTCACCGGGCCCGAATTTCGCGAAGGCGCATCAATTCAAGATCGTGTCCGCTCCCAATGGCGGCAAATTCTTCAGCAGCGCGGACCTGGCGCAAAAGCAACTCTACGCGACGCTACCGGCGCCCGACGTGGCTGGCGTTGGCCCAGTGTCACCCTATCTTCCCGTTTTGAGCATCCCCGGCGGAGACCCCGGCCTGCCACCCGCGGATCAATTCCTGTTAGGCACCGGAGGCACGGGTTTGGGTTTCACGCTGGGCCCAGATATACGAATCACTAACGTGAACAACCTGCCGCCAGGTCCGTTCCAGATGACTGGCCCGACCATGCCGTTCGACGCTTTCACGGGCGACACCATCCATCAGTATTTCCAGATGGTCCAGCAGGTGGATTGCGCCATTGACAAAGAGCACGTATCGAAGGGCAATCCGACAGGTTGTCTCCATGACCTGCAATCAGCAATTACAACGACCTACAGCACGCCACCCACCGGGACGCCGCATGACACTGGGCAGACCATGGCCTTCTTTAATATGCGGAACGGCGATGCGCCAGTCTTTAAGTCGCTCGCGGACAAATACACGATGAGTGACAATTATCACCAGCCCGTGCTGGGCGGCACCGGTCCTGACAGCCAGCCGCTCGGGTTTGCTGACCAGGTGTTTTTCAGCGATGGCCATGGCAACCCTGCCACACCGGCGGCAGCCAACATCTACAATCCCGATCCGCAAGCTGGAACGCTCAACCTCTATACGAACCGTTCACAGTGGTTCAATTGTTCTGACGTGAACCAGCCTGGCATCGCCGCAATCACCAATTATCTGAATGCGCTGCCTTACGCGCTACAAGCCAAGTGTGGCCCTGGCCAGTTTTGGCAGGCCGTTAACGTCAATCCGGCTTTCACGCCTAAAGGAGCGGTGCAGGCCGGTCTGGTAGTTCCACAGACACTGCAACGGAGCATCGGCGACGTGCTGAGTGCCAACAGTATTCCCTGGAAATATTATGGCGGCGGTTTTAATGCTGATGGAACCACCAGCCCATTCAACGGGAGCTACTGCAATATCTGCAACCCGTTCGAGTATGAAGCGAGCTATCCAGGCATGGTGGCGGATCACATGCGGGACGTCACCGATCTTTTCACCGATCTGGAAAACGGCACTCTTCCCGCGGTCTCCTATGTAAAGCCGGACGGCCTGATGGACGGCCATCCCGCTTCCTCAAAATGGAGTCTGTTCGAGGCCTTCGCTCAGAACATCGTTGAACTCGCGCAAAGCAATCCGGAACAATGGGCTGAAACCGCAATCTTTATTACTGTGGACGAGGGTGGCGGCTACTATGACTCCGGCTTCATCCAGCCAGTTGATTTCTTTGGGACAGGCCCACGCATTCCCATGATCGCCGTTTCTCCCTTCTCGACTGGCGGCCATATCAGCCACGTCTATAACGAGCACTCTTCGTTCGTGAAGTTTGTCGAACGGAACTGGATGCTTAATTCCACGCTCAGCACCCGCAGCCGCGATAATCTGCCCAATCCGCGCATGGGGGACGATGACGACAATTTATACGTTCCTCGGAACATGCCGGCCATCGGGGACTTGTTCGACCTCTTCAACTTTGATCGTCACGACAATGACGGCGGTCATGATCGTGATTAGGATTCATGTTAGAGATTAGCCCGACGGTCTACCGTCGGTGAGGCCCTTGGTCGGTTTTACGACCGAGGGCCTTTTAGATTTAAGGACCGATCAGCTGTGCGTCCGCATTTCTGGGGCGAGTCATTTTCTTTTTCCGCCAAACACGCCATACTGGAATCAGTGAATTCGTCAGTGAACTTCCTAGACCAGGCAAAGCTCAATCCTCAGCAGCGCGAAGCCGTAGAAGCCGTGGACGGCCCGGTGCTCATTCTGGCCGGCGCGGGCAGCGGCAAGACCCGTGTGATTACCTATCGCATTGTGCATTTGATTGAGAATAAAGGAGTTGAGCCGGATTCGATCCTGGCGGTCACGTTCACCAACAAAGCTTCAGCCGAGATGGCAGAGCGGGTTGGCAACCTGCTGGGCGGCCGGACGCTCCGCAAACCGCTGATTGCTACCTTTCATTCTTTCTGTGTGCGCGTGCTGCGCCGCGATATTGAAGAAATGAAGGTCGGCGGCGCGGGTTACAAGAAAGATTTTGCCATCTATGACGAATCCGACCAGCAGCAGGTAGTCAAAGGCGTGATGCGCCGGCTCGGGTTGGACGACAAGCAACTCAAGCCAAGCGCCGTGCTTTCCAAAATTTCTTGGGCCAAGAACCACATGCTTGATCCGCAGGAGATGTACCTGCAATCCGCCGATCCCATCACAGAAAAGGTCGCGCATATTTTTGAGGAATACCGCAAGGAACTGCGCAAATCGAATGCGCTGGATTTCGACGATCTTCTGCTGGAAACCGTGCGGCTGCTCAAATCGTCTTCAGCGGTGCGCGAACGCTATCAGCGGCGTTATCAATACATGCTGATCGACGAATACCAGGACACGAACCGTCCGCAGTATGAATTGATCAAGCTGCTGGCCGGTTCCCATCACAACGTGTGTGTGGTGGGCGATGAGGACCAGTCCATTTATTCGTGGCGCGGGGCGGACATTCGCAACATCCTGGAATTTGAAAAAGATTTTCCTGAAGCGCGGATTATCCGACTGGAACAAAATTATCGTTCTACGCAGGCGATTCTGGAAGCCGCGTCAGCGGTAGTTTCCAACAATGTGAAACGCAAAGGCAAAACGCTGTGGACAGCGCGCCAGGGCGGCAACAGGATTGGCTATTACGAAGCGCCCGATGGAGAAAACGAATCGCTCTTTGCCGCCGATTACATCTCCCGTTACCTAAAGAAGATGAAAGAAGAAGGCGCGGAAGACGTCCGCGTGGCCGTGCTGTACCGCTTGAATTCGCAGTCGCGATTGATTGAAGAAGCCATGCGACGTTATCAGCTTGCGTATCAGGTGGTAGGCGGCTTTTCTTTTTATGAGCGCGCGGAAATCAAGGACATGATCAGCTACCTGAAGCTGATCAACAATCCCCAGGATTCCATTGCTCTATTGCGTGTCATCAACACGCCCGCCCGCGGAATTGGCAAGTCCACCCTTGAAACTCTGGAGCGGCTGTCGCTGGAGACCGGTATGTCGCTGTGGTCGGCGATCAGCGAAGCCATTGAGCGGAAGCTGCTCCCGCAACGGGCCTGTGCGGCGCTGAAAAGCTTTAAAGACCTGATTGAAGACGGGCGGGCCATGCTGCTGGGGGCTTTTGCCGATCGGCTGGCAGAAACGGCAGCGGCAAAAGATCAATCTCAACGCGGAGACGCGGAGACGCGGAGAGAAGAAGCAACAGAAGATATAGATGTTTCATTCGAGCCTGCCGGGTTCGGCGAAAATATCAGTTTTGATTTTGGCGCAAACGACGAGCCTGAGCCGGAAAGAAGCTTTGCAGCCGGAGATGAAGATGAAACTGAAGCTGCCGCCAGCCAGAGGGAAGGCACAGAGTCTGTTGAAGGCTTTCGCGCTCCCGGTGGCCCAGCTTCGATTCCTGAGATCCTCAAATTTCTGATTGATCGTACGGGGTACATCAAGCAACTGGAAGAAGAAGCCACCCCTGATTCACTGGCGCGGATCGACAACCTGCGCGAACTGGTGAACGCCGCCATGGATGCACGTGATCGCGGCGAGACGCTGGCCGAATTTCTGGACCATGCCGCGCTGGTGAGCGACGTAGATACATACGATCCGCGCGGCACGGTCACGTTGATGACGCTGCATTCAGCCAAAGGGCTGGAGTTCGGGCTGGTATTTCTTGTCGGGCTTGAAGAAGGATTGTTCCCGCATTCGCGTGCATTCAACGATCCTGACCAGATGGAAGAAGAGCGCCGCCTCTGCTATGTGGGGATGACCCGAGCCATGGACTCTCTTGTCCTAAGCAATGCCCGATACAGGCGCCGCTACGGCACGGACATGCCGGATGCTACGGTGCCCTCGCGGTTTCTGGAAGAGGTGCCGCCGCAATTGCTGGAAGAACTGGGTACGGCGCGTACGCGAGCTGTGGCGCAGTACCAGGACTCTGACTACGCTGAGCGCCATTACAGCTATGAGGACGAAGACCAGAGCACGCCTTCACGCGCGAACCAGCAGCCTGCCTCAGCGCGAACCAAGCCTCGCAATGGCGGTTATTCCGGCCCCAAGTACAATTCCATTGACAACATTGCTGAGTTTTTTGCGTCACGCGGGAAAAAGTTTACCCGGCCTCAGATTCCGGTGGAAAAGGCGGCTGGCGGTGGATCATTTCGGCCCGGCCAGCGCGTAAAGCACCCAAAATATGGCGAGGGCGTGGTGTATCGGCGTGAAGGTGAAGGAGAAAACGCCAAGATTACGGTACAATTTCCACGATTCGGATTGAAAAAGCTGGTGGAGAAGTATGCGCACCTTGAGAGGGCGTAACAGCTTGCAGTTTAGCTTTTTATCTTTAGATTAAGACAAGGAACTAGAATAGCCAAATGGCAAATACAAAAGCATTGACCAAGGAAGAACGGAAGAAATCCAAGCGCACGGCGCGCAAAAAGCAGACGCCCAAGAAGCCCCGCGAATATCCCCGCGGCTCCAAGAAGCCCAAGATGAAGAAAGTGGTGCGCGGTACGTCCAAGCGCTAAGCGAGTGTGATGGCGTAGAGGCGCAATCTATTTGCGTCTCTGCGCCGCATGGCCCGGTTACGGACAATTCAAGGAGGCCATTCTGGCCAGCCAATATTTAGCCAAGAAGTCCATTGACAAGCTGATTTCTGACTCGGAAAGACCGGGACATCGTCTACCGAAGTCGCTGGGCCCATGGTCGCTGACTGCTCTTGGCATTGGGGCGATTATTGGCTCAGGAATTTTCGTGCTGACGGGCACTGCGGCGGCCGGCGAATATTCAACACCCTCCCTGCTCCATGCTCAGGTGCTGGACGTCTTTCAGAACCTGTTCCAGCACGGCAATCTTTCTGGCGTGCTTCTCCATGGCCGTCCGCCGGCTGGACCAGCGATAGCGCTTTCATTTCTGCTGGTCGCCATTGCCTGTAGTTTCGCTGGACTTTGCTATGCCGAACTGGCATCGATGATCCCGATTGCGGGAAGCGCATACACATATTCCTATGCGACGCTGGGCGAATTGATTGCATGGATTATCGGCTGGGACCTGATCCTGGAATATGCGGTCAGCAACGTCGCCGTTGCTGTCGGCTTTGGCGGATATCTTAAAGCGCAATTGACCTCGTTTGGACTTCCTATATCGGACCGATGGTCAACTCCGGTTTGGACTGGTGGGCATTGGTCCGGCGCTTACTTCAATGTCCCGGCTTTTTTTATCGTTTTCATCTTGACCGTGCTTCTTGTGTGGGGCATCCGCGAGTCTGCAGGTGCCAATAATGTAATGGTGCTGGTAAAGATCGGCGCCATCATTACATTTCTGGTGGTTGGGGGAATGCTGGTGAACACGGCGAACTGGCATCCATTTGCGCCGTCAGGATTTGCTGGCGTCATCTCCGGCGGAGCCATCATTTTTTTTACTTATATTGGTTTTGATTCTGTATCCACCGCGGCAGAAGAAGCCAAGAACCCGCAGAAAGATATTCCTTTTGGCATCATTGCGTCATTGATCATCTGCACTGTGCTTTACATTGGAGTTGCGTTGGTGTTGCTGGGAATGCAGAAGTACAGCATTTTCGCTACTAATGCTGATGCCGCCGCCGCACCTGTGGCATACGCATTGCAGCAGATGGGGACCAGCCGGTTCTTTCAGGCAGTGATCGTGATTGGCGCGCTGACAGGAATGATTTCGTCACTGCTGGTCTTTCAATACGGCCAGACCAGAATCTGGTTTGCCATGTCGCGCGATGGATTGTTGCCTAAGCTCTTTTCTGACATTTGCAGGTTCCAGACACCACACTGGTCAACCTGGATTGCCGGAGCTGCCGTTGGAATTCCTGCGGGTCTGGTAGACATTGGCGAAGCTGCTGATCTCTCAAACATAGGAACGCTCTTTGCCTTCGTGCTGGTTTCATTGGGTGTGCTTTTTCTCCGCAGAGCGCAACCTCACCGCCAAAGAGGATTCAAGGTGCCGTGGGTGCCGGTGTTTCCCATTATTTCAGTAGTCCTGTGTATATCTTTGATGGCAGGCTTGCTTGTGATTACGTGGCTCCGGTTCTTCGGCTGGCTGGCAATTGGCCTGGTCATTTACTTTCTGTACAGCCGCCGCCACAGTGAGTTTGCTCCAGCGAACGTTCCCATCGGCAAAGGGTGATGGCTTCAAAATCATTCATCCAGTCATTGCCGAAAGCGGAACTGCACCTGCATCTGGAAGGCTGTGTTGATCCGGCTACTCTGGTTGAGTTGAGCCGCCGCTACAACACTCCACTGCCAACGGAAAACAACCGCTATGACGTTACCGGAAGCGGAGATGTCCTGGGCGAGGAAGATGTCCGGCGTCTCTACTCGTATAAGGATTTCAGTGGATTTCTGCTGGCATTCAAATCCGTGACCGAACGCCTGCGATCGCCGGAAGATTACGAATTAGTCACTTACCGGCTGATGCAGAAGTTGCGCCAGCAGAACGTGGTCCACGCTGAGGTTTATGTAAGCATTGGCGTCATTCGCTGGCGAGGCCAGCCGGTTGAACCGATCTTTGAAGGGCTGGAGCGAGGACGCGAGCGCGGCCAGCGCGATTTTGGCGTATCGCTATTGTGGATTTTTGATGCGGTACGTCATTTCGGCCCGGAAGCTGCATCAGAAGTGTTTGATCTCGCGGCGCGTCTGCATGATCGCAATGTCGTTGGCATTGGAATTGGCGGCGACGAAGCGCGCGGCCCGGCCGAGTGGTTCCGCGATTTATATAAAAAAGCCGCAGATAAAGGGCTGCGCCTTACCGCACATGCCGGCGAGACTACGGGGCCGGAGTCTGTTTGGGGCGCGTTGAATATTGGGGCTGAGCGCATTGGACATGGCCTGGCTGCGGCGCACGACCGCGAACTGCTGGAAGTAATGGCGCAAAAACAAGTGCCTATAGAAATGTGTATCACCAGCAATCTGCGGACGGGCGCTTGTGCGGAGCTAAAGGAACATCCAGTGCGGAAGTTCTTTGATCAAGGGCTAATGATTACCTTGAATACAGACGATCCGGCAATGTTCCAGACATCATTGAATAAGGAGTATGAGATCGCGCAGCAGGAATTCGGCTTTTCAGATGAACATCTGCGGGAGATGGCGCGCAACTCCATTGAAGCGTCATTCCTGCCGGTGGAGCGAAAGCTGAAACTTCTTGCGCAGATTGATTTCCTGGCATGACGAAGCATATCGGCATTGTTGGATGCAGCGCGGAAGGAGCGGCGCTTTGCTACCGGACGATCTGTCTGGAAGCCGAGCAGCTCATGGGCAAGCATGCGCACCCGGAAGTGACGATGCATACCATCTGTTTGGCTGAATACATGAAGCCAATTGATGCAGGCGCGAACTGGCAAGGCGTTGCAGATCTGATGCTCCGCTCGGCCGAGGCACTGAAGCGCGCGGGCGCTGATTTCCTGATCTGCCCTGATAACACCATTCATCAGGCGATGCCCTTTGTAGCGCCCAAATCGCCGCTGCCCTGGCTGCACATTGTTGAAGAAGTTGGAAGAGAAGCCAGACGTCGCGGCTTTCGTAGGCTGGGTTTGACCGGGACAAAGTTTCTGGTGAGCGGACCGGTGTATCCCGAAAAGCTGGAACAGCTTGGGCTGGCTTGCGTGCGTCCGACGGAAGAGCAGCAGGAACACATCAACTCCATTATCTTTGATGAACTCACGCGAGGGGAGCAAACGCCTGAATCGCTGTTTTATTTTGAGCAGGTGATTGAGAATTTTAAGGTCCAGGGTTGTGATGCTGTGGTGCTGGGCTGCACGGAAATCCCTCTGCTCGTGAATGACGGTGAATCGCCGCTGCCAACGTTAGACTCCACCCGGATTCTGGCCCGCGCTGCACTGCGGTACGCATTGGCAAAATAGAAACGTCGGCTAAGGAGCAATCGTGAAAGTCCGTAAAAGCGTTGGTCTCATAATTGTCATTTTGTTTTCGCTGGCAGGCTGGGCGCAAACGGGGCCTGCCGAGCGGGAGCAGGGTGTTTTCCAGTTGCACAAGTTCGAGCAGTTGATTGGCCGTGAGACATACACGCTGACGCGCTCTCAATCTGACGTGGTGCTGAAGTCTGATTTTAAATTTACTGACCGCGGCAGCGAGGTCCCGCTCACAACCACGCTCACAATGGAAAAGGACCTCACGCCTCGCGATTTTGAGATCAAAGGCAAGATTTCGCGTTTTTCTTCCATTGAGGATTCAGTACATGGCCGCAGCACTGGCAAAGAAACAATTCCGACAGGAGAGGACTTTTTTGATGTCCAGGGGTATGCGCCAGTATCCGTACAGATGATGCTGGTGCGCTACTGGGATACACACGGCCACCCGAAAATCTTGAAGACCTTGCCTCGGGGTGAAGTGCAGATAGAAGATCTGGGAACCGAAACCTTCACCATCGGCGGACGCAAGCTGGACTTGCACAAGCTGGCCGTGCGCGGGCTCATCTGGGGCATGGAATCCCTTTGGCTGGACGCCACCGATCACATAATTGCGCTAGTGAGCATAGATGCCGAGATGGACCACTTTGAAGCAATAGCGGACGGCTATGAAGACGGCCTGGCGGCATTTGTGACTGGCGCTGCACGCGACGGCATGGCGAACCTGGCGAAAATGGCTGCGGGGTTCACCGCACAAACACCATCGGTGGTAGCAATCATAGGCGGCAGGTTGATTGATGGCACTGGAAAACCAGCAATAGAAGATGCCGTGGTCGTCTTGAAGGATGGGAAAATTGCCGCAGCAGGTCCGGCTGCCAGCACGCAGGTTCCTGAAGGCGCACAGATTGTGGATGCACACGGCAAGAGCGTCCTACCGGGCTTATGGGAGATGCATGCTCATTTTGAACAGGTGGAGTGGGGGCCAATCTATCTTGCCTCAGGCGTTACCACGGCGCGCGATGTCGGCAACGAACGCGAGTTCATTACCGCTGTGCGGGACGCGATTGCCACGGGGCATGGAATAGGGCCGCGGCTGGTGATGGCTGGAGTGGTAGATGGAACAGGCCCGCTTTCCCTGGGAGTGATCCGCGTCGATACGCCTGAGCAGGCACGCGAGCAGGTGCAGAAATACAAGGCCGCCGGGTTCCAGCAGATCAAGATTTATAGCTCAGTAAAACCCGAGATTCTCAAGATTGTCTGTGCTGAAGCGCATCGGTTGGGCATGACGGTTACGGGTCACATTCCTGAAGGCATGAATGCCATTGAAGGAATTGAAGATGGCATGGACCAGATCAACCACATCAACTATCTGAGTGCGGTGCTGGTCGATCCGAAGAGCCAGACAATTGATGCTGAGTCGCCGCAAGTTAAAAAGGTCATCAAGCTGTTGCTTGAGCACCATACGGTTGTGGATCCCACGATGGCACTGATGGAGATCCTTACGCATTCCAAAGACATCCCGCTTTCCACCTTCGAACCCGGTGTTTTGAAAGTGGCGCCGGAATTGAGAGAAGGCTTGGAAACCATCGGCGCCTCTCCTCAGAGGGCGCAGCAAGCGGCCGCGAGCTTCCGGCTATTTTTAGCTACGGTGCGGCTGCTGCACGAGTCAGGTATTCCGATGGTTGCCGGCACTGACCAGGCAGTTCCCGGGTTCAGCCTGGACAGGGAAATTGAACTCTACGTAAAGGCGGGATTTACGCCCATGGAAGCGATCCAGGCGGCTACACTTGTATCTGCGCGGGCCATGAATATGGAAAGGGAATCAGGAACTATCGAGGCGGGCAAGCGGGCGGATGTGATTCTGGTGGATGGCAACCCGCTGGTAAACATCAGTGACATCCGCAAAGTCAGCACGGTATTTTCGGCAGGGAAGATATATCAGCCGGCAGCGTTGTGGACTTCAGTAGGATTTAAGCCGTAAGTGGTTACTTAGTCGCCCATGACTGATTCTTCCTGCCGCGCCTCAATCTGTATCAGTTCAGGCTGCGCAGGATGGGGATTGGCACTGGCATGGGTCTGGAGCGTCTGCGGCCGACGCCAGAAGTCGACGAGAGATGTCTGGTGCACGCAAGAGATGGTGCAATTGGGGGCGCAGGATTTTGGGGTCAGAAATTCGCGCTTTATATCGTTCACGGTATATTCAGCCAGCGGAACTCCGGGGTAACCACGCTGCTGGGAGCAGTAATGCACCAGCCCGTTCTCACAGATATATAAATAGCGTGCGCCGGCGCGGCAACGCCAGTTGTTGGGGCGGCCCAGCGCGATATTGTTCTGGAATTGATTGAATCGGGCATAGCTGTGCTTGCCCAGCTTCTTCATTTCGGCAAAAACCGACTGCGCTTCGTGGTCGAGCGGACGGAGCTGGCCACTGCCGTCATGAATAATGCCGACGGTAGAGGTAAAGCCCAGTTCCACGGCGCGCTTGCCGATGGTAACTGCGTCCCACTGTTCTTTCACCCCTGCGCCGATCACGGAATTGATATTTACGTGAAATTCGGCGTGCTCGCGCAGCCACTGCAGTTTCTTGTCCAGAACCTTAAGCGACTTCTTGGAGACCTCATCCGGTTTCACGTTATCAATGGAAATCTGAAGATGGTCCAGTCCAGCGGCGTTTAACTGCGCTATCCGTTGTGGCGTCAGAAGGTAGCCGTTGGTGATAAGACCGGTAATAATTCCGTGTGAGCGGATACGGCGGATAATTTCGTCAAGCTGCGGATGCAACAGGGTCTCACCGCCGCTGATGGTGATGAGTGTAGTGCCCAGCGCGGCCAGTTTGTCAATACGGCGGTACATTTCTTCGAGCGGCACGGGATCAGAGAAATCGTCGTATTCGTTACAGTAGGCGCAAGAAAGATTGCAGCGCCGCATGGGAATGATGTGTACCTGAATGGGATGGCTGGTGGAAAGCACCCCCTTCGCGATCATTTTGATTTCGCGAAAAGTGCGATTTACGGCTTTGAGCCGTCGCTTTACCCTGATGCTAAGGTCTGCCATGTATAAACTAGTTATTAGATCACATATGGATGACTTCAGGCACACAGAACCAGTAAATGGTTGATTTTCAAGGGCAAATGGACAAATTTTTAATCCGCTAAAACTTAACTGAACGCCACTTTGAAGCCGATCCCTATCAACACCACAATGCCGTAAAGTACGAATGTGGTGGTCAGGGCAGTTCCAACGCTGGGCTTGCGATTTGATGAGGCGATCGAAAAACCCAGGCCAAGTAATATGACCCACCAAATCTTGAAAATATCCAAGGCTGAGGCGAGCCCGTAAAGAACTTTGTTTCCCTCAGGATCCATAAAAAAACCAAGGCTTGTCGGCATTGGATTACCAGCAATATCAATAGTGGAAGGATCAGCGCTGACCAGAACGCTTACGATGAGGAGAATCGATCCAAGAATTCCGGGAAGAGCAGCGTAAAAAGCAATGGCGATTGCTCGCTGGAAAGGCACTTCGGCGCCCAGAATGAAATTGAAGACCGCCATCAAAATCGCGGCAGTAATCAGCCCACCAATCAAAAGGAAAAAGGGCACCATGTAAAACGTGACTTTCGTGATTGTGGTTTGAAGGGCTATGCTCTGCGCCCGCTGTTCCGGCGTTAGCTGTTCCATTCGCTTTTGCGCGCGTGTAGAGCGATCGATCTGTTGCTGGACAAAGCGCCCCATGTCAAGTTTCTGGACAGCAACGGTCGCAAAGATAAGCGCAAATACAGCAGAAATCAGCCATGGCGCCCACCAGCTTGCGTTGCGCTTTAAGTCTTCAAAGGTCTTTCTGGGCGCGATAAACGTATTGACCAGGCGCTGCGGCTCGGAGAGGCCGGGGGCAGCCGATTCAGTTGTGATTGGTTCCCCAGATGGTGTGAATTGCGGCGGTGTTGGACCGGTTGGTGAGCTCATAAACCATCCTACGTTTAAAAATGAAGTAAGTTACAAGTTCGTCCTGTGTACGGACTGAATCAGCGCGGTTTTCTGAAATGCTCCCATCCGCGCTGCGATAAAGTTCGGATTTGTCCATTCTCGCCCAAAATCTGTATTGCTGGTGGGTAATCTGAGCGGTTGCCGACTTCGCCAACTTCAGTGATTTTCACTCCAGCAACCATGGCGGGAACCGTAGCGCGTCTGGGCGCTGTGAAAAGCAGTTCATAGTCTTCCCCGCCGTGGAGAGCAAGCTGAAGATCGGCCCCTTCGCCGATGGGAATCCGGCGTGCATCTATCCTCGCCGACACGCCGCTCTCTTCGCAGATGTGCGCCAAATCAACGGACAGGCCGTCACTCAGGTCGATCATGGCGGAGGCAAGGCGATGTTCTCTCAGCCAGCGGCCAACTTCAATACGCGGTGTGGGATAGAAGTGGGGGCTCGACCTCTCTGGTTTGATTTTTTTCCCGGCGAAGAGCTGTTTCAAGGTTGCCGCCGACCCGCCAAGTGAACCAGAGACGTATATACGGTCGCCGGGGCGAGCGCCGGAGCGAAGGATGGCTTTGCCTGCGGGCACCTGGCCGGTAACCACGATATCAGCAGTAATTCTGGAAGCGGAAGAAATATCGCCACCGGCGAGCTGAATATCGAACGATTTGGCCAGCCGGAGAAGCCCCCGCAAGAAGTTATTGACCCAGGCTTGCGAAAGGTCTTCCGAAAAGCCAAGCGACAGGAAGCAGGCGAGCGGTTCTCCGCCCATAGCCGCAATGTCACTCAGGCCACGGGCAAGGCAGCGGTGTCCAACCGTGACCGCCGGATGCCAGGCTTGGCGGAAGTGGACATCCTCTATGCAAAGGTCGGTGGTGACGAGCAGTTCGGAGCCAGGGGAAAGACGCAGAATGGCGCAATCATCACCAATGCCTCGGGCAATACCACCGATGACAGCTTCAGCTGATACGGACTGGGCCAGCCGCCGGATGTGCGCGATCAGAGCTCTTTCGCTCAGCATATCAGGCTAACTATATCAAGAATAAAGGCTTGTTATTCCCGCCAAGTTGGAAAATCAGATTGCCCTACCAAAACACTTCTGTGGAATGACAAATGGCCGGAAGGCCATGTACCAGATGCACTCTTTTGCGACGCGGGATAGCCGACCTTCGTCATGCGTGGGGTGGGCTGAGGCGTTGACAGTCTGTTAAGGGGTTGTTAAGGTTATCCAACATTTCATATTCCTTGTCCGCTTGTGGATTTCACTTATCGAATCAGCGGTCAAAGGGATGAAGCCAAAATAGGCCAGTATGGGAAATTGAGCCCTGAAAAGCTCGACAGCCGAGCATCAACTAGTGGACTACGCTCAGGGCATTTGATAATGGGAATCGCTAACCTGGAGTAATTATTTTGCGGAAGCGCTTTTACATCATGTTGGTGGCACGAAATGCGGAAGGGGACCTGCTGAAAATCCCTGTTCCCATGCACTACCTGTATGTCTTTGTCGCCGGCGCGCTGATTGGCATGCTCACCATTACCGGCATGCTGGGCTCTTATACCCGGATGGTAGTGAAGACGCAACGCTTCAACCAGCTGCGCAAAGACCAGGAAACGCTGAAATCGCAGTACTCTCAACTGGAGCAGATCGCCCAGGAAAACGAGTTGCAGGCCCAATCCCTCAGCTCCCTTGCTGGTGAAGTTTCATCTCTGTATGGCTTAAAGCCTGATCCGGCTTTTGAGGATGATGATCCTGCATCTGCATCATTGCAACAGTTTTATGCTCTTAGGAACACGGCCATGACCGGAGCGGCTTCAGTTGGCATTGGCATGGGTGATGTGCGCGATACCAGCACGCGCGATTGGATGCGGCTGGCGCAAGCACCCACTCTCTGGCCTGTCCAGGGCAGACTTACCGCAGGATTTGGCGAACGTATTGATCCGTTCAGCGGCGAGGGAGCATTCCATCGCGGCGTGGACATTTCCAGTGAATACGGCACCCGCATTATTGCTCCGGCGGACGGCATTGTCCGTTTTGCTGATTTTATGAACGGCTATGGCCGCGCAGTAATCATTGACCATGGTAACGGAATCAGCACACTGTATGGCCATATGTCAGCCTTTGCCGTGACCGTAGGCCAGCTTGTCCGCAGAGGCGATTCGGTTGGCTATGTGGGACAGAGCGGCCGCAGCACTGGACCGCATTTGCACTACGAAGTCCGCATCTTCAATACTCCGGTAAACCCCGGCAAATACCTGCGGTTCAGCATCAATCAGCAAGTCGCCACGGGAGCCATGTAATTAGCGGGCCAGAGCGCCGCCCGATTGAGCTTCTGACCAGACCTTCTTAAGAATTGTTTCTGGAATTGTGGCGGTGAAAACCGCCACATTTTCTTTTTGCTCAACCCGAACGCTATCGAACGCGGCTTTTACGTCTTTGTCAGTCCCTCTGTTTCCTACTACCTGGCCGATGCTGCGCACCAGGGCCATGCGACTGCTGGCGAAATCAACAAGCTGCTTTGCCTGGGCCTCGCTCTGGGTAATCACGTCAGCCCGCAAGAGGAGGGAGCCGGTATATCTCAGAGAACCCACAGCGACTGCATCAGCGGGAAGAGTGAGTGCGAAGCCGCCGGGAAGCTGGAGATTGTCCGGGGTGCCAGGAATGCGGTCAATGAGCCACGCTACGCTGCCCAAGGGAACATCTTTGTAATGGCTGAGCAGGGAAGGGCCGGCGGAGGCTTTGAACGTGCGGTCGATAATTCCGTGCATAGGTTCGGGAGAACTCATGTTGGTGACTGCCACTGTTCCGCCTTCAAGAACGGCCACGCGGACGATATGCCCTTCGTGGGAAATGGAAAAAATCGTGCGGTTCCGGTATTGCTCAGTGCCGGATGAAAGCAAGCGCAAATAATCATTGAGACGGTTCTGATCAAAATGTCCGATAAAAATTTCTGACGACTCCACATCACTCCCGGGTACGTCACGGCGTGACATCGCGACCTCATTCAGGTCGCGTTCAAACTGAATGCCGGTGCGATCAATAAAATCTTTGTACTCACCTTCGCGCTGAACAGAATCGGATTTTCCCAGATTAAAAAGATGAACCGGTTTCAGATTGGCATAGAGGATGAGATCGCCCTCAGGCAGCAGGCGAGCGGCCTCCGGAAGCTGTGTGGTGCGATAATAAAGAACAAAAGCTGTGGCTGCAGCGGCCAGCAGTAAAATGGCTAAAATCAGCAGTTTGCGGTGCTTTAACATGAGATGCCTAGTATAGATTAAGTGCGTTTTTGGTTGGGAGACTGGCCGCAAGTGCGGAAGAATTGCTACAATAGTGCAAGGTGCGGTACCGCATCAGTTATATTTCTCCACACGACAAAAGGTCAGGGATGTTGCACGCGGATAGCCGCTGTGCTAACTTATTAACTTTGTGCCCGGTTACGGGCGGGATTGTGCTGGCGTAGCTCAGCTGGTAGAGCATCTGATTTGTAATCAGAGGGTCGGGGGTTCAAGTCCCTTCGCCAGCTCCAGATGGATAACGGGATTTTCCA
>DASXGZ010000006.1:0-73797 GCA_036488825.1 Candidatus Angelobacter sp. | reverse complement strand
CGATTGCCTGCACCTGGTGGGTGTCAGAGTCGAGCGTGGCCGCGCAGAGCGCAGGGATTTATCTGCTGGTGCTCACTGCAGGATATTTCTTGGTGCGGAGGAAGTAGAGCTTCAGAAATCTGCGCTTTTTCTGAAATCTCGAGCGTCAGCGAGAGATTCCTATCAGTTCCCGAATTATTTAAGGCCCACGTCCTTGACTGATTTTTTTTTCAGATAAAAGGCATTCTCCGCTCCACTCGCAGTTTCAGAAGAAGGTCTGCCCGCGACAAGGTAATACATCACGCCCAGTGCCATCAGGGCCAGTCCGAAACCTAGTTGGCTTACGGAGCCCAACCGGCCCAGGTCGAGCTGCTCGCCGCGATTCTTAACCAGCGCGATCACCAGCAACGCAGTCGGGCCAACGCCCAGAGCAATTGCACCGGGAATTCCGCCCGGAACGCGGAATGGACGGACGAGCTGTGGTTCGCGAATTCTCAATACGATCAACGCCAGAAATTCCAGCACCAGGCTTGCGCCGTAAAGAAGAATGTCGAGCATGATCAGCTTGTCAAAGGTCAAGCCCAGCGAAGCGGCCCAGGCGATTCCAAGGACAATGATCGCCACCCATGGCGCCCCGTTCTTTAATTTGCGCGTAAAAATTTTTGGCAGATGCCCGTCCTCGGCCATGGCAACGGGCAGACGTGAATACGACATCACCAGGGAATTAAATGTGCCAAACTCGCTGATCATGGCCGCTCCCACCAGAGTGATGCCTAGCCACGGCCCCACCACCATGGTCGCAATGCTGGCCCAGCTTCCGGTGGACCACACATCGCTTTGCACATGCAAATGCCACACGGCCGCCACCGGAATAACATACGACAAAAAGATTGCAGCCAGCGTCAACAGCATCACACGTGGGTACGTTTTTTGTGGATTTTCAACTTCATTGGCTACCGTGGACGCGTTGTCCCAGCCCATGTAGTTCCACATGGCCACCAGTATTCCGGTCAAAAAACTTCCCTGGGTCGAAGGCGGCGTACCCAAAGTGATGTGGCGGAAAAAAGCGTACGCCGTGATGAGCAGGAACGGGCTCAGCATCAGCGTGCCCAACAGAATGGAACCATTGCCCACCGCCTTCGCCCCCAGCAGGTTCCACACGAGGCAGACCAGAATCATTGCGGCGGCAATCGCCACGCCTCGGTGTCCAGCCGTTAGCGCAGGCCAGAGTTGCCCCAGGTATAGAACAAATACCGTGGGATAGATGGCCATATCAAAGATGCTGGAAACCAGAGAGAGCCATGCCTCCTGAAATCCCCAGAACGGCCCCATGGCTCGGCGGACCCAGACATAAAAACCGCCTTCGGCTGGAAGCGCCGCTGCAAGTTCGCCAACCATTAGCCCTGTAGGCAGACTCCAGATCAGCGGAGTAAGAAAAAGAATGACGATGGCAAGTTTGTATCCAGCGTCCTGGACCAGCTCCTCCATCCCATAGGGGCCGCCGGAAACCATAAAGTAAGTTGCCGCCGCCAGCGAGAGGACGGTTAGCTTGCGGCGAGGGCCTGGTTGAATTTTTCGCATCGGGATGAAATGCAATATAGCATCGCGCTGCGTGCGCGCAACCATCACTTTACGCAGAGCCGCAGACTATTTCTCGTTGCGGTTGCCTGCTATATCCAGATGGGAACAGTAGTTGCGGGAAGATTCTGCTGTGCTTATGTCCGGGATGTAAGTTCCACGTCCCAGGGGCACCGCTCGCTCAGCCAATCCCGCAAATGCTTCTGCTCAGAAGGAGGAATGAAACGGAAATGGACGCCGGCCCGCCCTGTCGCGTCGCTCCACATGACTTTGCCAATCGTACTGATTGAAATATGCGTGTCCGGCAATTGAAAATCGACAAAGACGGTCGCGTCTTTGGGAATGGCTATGGCAGCCTGCAGGCAAAGGCCGTTCTGGCTGATGTCCTTGATGGAGACGTTTTCCAGCGGGTGACGCATCTGTTGCTCAAGAAAGCTGGCGGTGGCCGGCATGCGCACAGTGTGCCGGAAGGCGGCGCGCTTTTCATTCACGATAAGGCTGTAACCGGCGCGAAGTGTGCTGCCCATCAATTCCGGGGTGAAAGGCTTTTGCAGGGTAAAGTGCACGCGTTTATTGAGCGTACGCTTCATTACCGCGGGATCGCTGGCAATGGCGATGACCACGCTGGGATAGCCCCACAGATCAGTGGCGCGGAACTCAATCAGCTCATCCGCATCGGGCTCGTCAAAATCCAGCATCAGCAAGTCGAACTTGCGCTGGCTGGCGGAAGTGCTGGCTGTTTGGCCGCTCATGCAAGAGTAGGTGGAGATGCTGTATTCCTCAAACGTGCGGTCAATCACCTCAAGTGACTGGGCATCATTACATAGCAACAACGCTGTGATCGGGGCCTGCATGGTCCACCTTTCCTGAAACCTGACAAATCTATCGGCCCCTGATCGGGTACACTTTAGGCGATAGACCGGAGACCCGACCATGACCGATGAACTGCTCCGCTTCCGTGCGGAGTTTCCGATTCTGGAGCGCACCACCTATATGATCAGCAATTCGCTGGGAGCCATGCCTCGCGGCGTCTATGACTCAGTACATTCGTACTGTGACACCTGGGCCACGCGCGGCGTCCGCGCCTGGGAAGAACAATGGTGGATGATGGCGCGCGAAGTGGGCGATGCCGTCGGCGTATTGATGAATGCAGAACCCGGCTCGGTAAGCCTGCATCTGAACGTGACCAGTTGCCAGGCTGTCATTGCAAGCTGCTTTGATTTCAGCGGACGCCGCAACAAAGTTGTTTACAGCGACATGAATTTTCCTTCCATCATGTACTTCTGGGAGGGGCAGCGCTCGCGTGGAGCGCGCGTCCACATGGTTCCTACAGATGACGGAGTACACGTTCCCACAGAACGTATGCTTGATGCCATTGATGAAGAGACCCTTCTGGTTCCCATTTCGCACGTTGTGTTCCGCAGTTCTTATATCAAGGACGTGAAGGCGATCATTGAAAAAGCCCATCGTGTCGGGGCCCTGGTTGTGGTGGATTGCTTTCAGTCACTCGGCAGCGTACCCGTGGACGTGCAGGCGCTCAACGCCGACTTTGCCGTGGGTGGAGTGCTCAAGTGGCTTTGTGGAGGGGCAGGGACCTCATATCTCTATGTGCGCCCTGATCTCGGCAAAACGCTGGAACCAAATTTTACCGGCTGGTTTGCCCATGAGCATCCATTTGAATTTGAGATCGGCGCCACCAGGCATGGCGAAGCGCCATTCCGCTTTATGCAAGGCACTTCTAACGTGCCAGGATTTTATACAGCCATGCCGGGACTTAAGCTGATCCGCGAAGCTGGTATTGCGCGCATTCGCGAAAAATCAAAGAAGATGACCGCGCGACTTATTGAATTGGCTGACCAGCGCGGCTGGCGGGTAAACGCGCCGCGTGATCCCGAGCAACGTGGCGGTACCGTCGCCATTGATATGCCAAATGCGAAGCAAGTGTGCGAAGAACTGTTGCGCCGCGATGTTCTGGTCGATTTTCGTCCCCGCGCCGGAGTCAGGTTCTCTCCGCACTTCTATAACACCATGGAAGAAATCGACCGGGCGATTGCGACCGTGGATGAGATATTGAGCAGCATGGGCGCAACCATGTCCGCGACATGAGCGAGCGGCGGGGGTTACTAAAAATGGCCCGCAAAAGCAGATATATACATAATTAGGTTCATTTCGCTGTATTTCTGTTGACAATTCGTGTTTAATTCGCGAAAATTTCGCTTGTATGGCTATTACGAAAAGACAACGGCAGGTTTACGACTTCCTCCACGACTTTATTCAGCGCAATGGGTACTCGCCTTCTTTTGAAGAAATCGGCGATGGGCTGGGTTTAAGTTCGCTGGCAACGGTACACAAACACGTCTCCAATCTGGAGAAAAAGGGTCTTCTCAAACGGGACTACAACCGCAGCCGGTCCATTGACGTGCTGCCGGTTCGCGGCATCTTCAAGCGGCAACCGCCTAAAGAATTGGCGCTGCCCTTGATGGGACGCATCGCCGCAGGCCAGCCGATTGAGGCAGTGGAAAACCCTGAAACAATCTCGCTGGGTGATATCACGCGGTCCAAAGATGTTTTCGTCCTTCAGGTTAAAGGCGAAAGCATGAAAGACGAGCATATTGTGGACGGCGATTATGTCCTGGTGGAGAAAACCAACAACGCGCGCGATGGAGAAATCGTGGTTGCTCTGGTGGACGGAACAGACGCTACTCTGAAGCGGATATTCCGCGAAGGAGCCAATACACGTCTCCAGCCATCGAATGCCGCCATGAAACCGATTATCGTCCCTGCCAAGTCAGTGGCGTTGCAGGGAAGGGTGATTGGCGTTCTCCGGAAGTACTAGCTGGAACTGGCTAAATTAGTGGCGGAAGCCAGATTGTTTTCTGGTCTATAGATTTTTGTATCGCTTACCCAAAAAGCCCGGCAAGGTTGCCGGGCTTTGCCGTTAAACAATTCTCTTGCGTCGTGTTAGCTGTTAACGTGCTTTTTCAGCGCTTTTTCAATTACGTCGCGTGATACGTAGCCAACAATCTGCTCCTGTACCTGGCCGCCTTTAAAGATCAGCAAAGTCGGGATGCCGCGTACTCCATAGCGCTGGGGGGTCGCAGGGCTGCTATCTACATCCATTTTGCCAACCTTAATTTTCCCCTGATATGCGGAGGCAACCTCATCAACCACCGGCGCCAGCATTTTGCAAGGGCCGCACCAGGCCGCCCAGAAGTCGATCATCACTGGTTGATCGCTTTTCAGCACTTCCTGATCAAAATTGCCATCAGTTATTTCAAGAATTCCCACGCTCTCCATGAAGCCCTGCCTTAATTAGATTTATCCACGCCAAACTTCTATGACCAAAATCTATCCTAACAAATCCATTAGATGAAGCCGCCCCAATTAGGTTGCGAAAATCAGCTAAATAATTGTAATCACAAGGGATATAGGCATCGTAAAAGAAGTTACTAAAGTGATGTGGACGGAAGGCCAATGCGATTCTAGACTCATCCCCGGTGGTAAGGCAGTTCCGGGGGAGGGCTGCCGGGCGTCTCGCGATTTTCGTGGGACGCTTGTTTTTTTGATGCCGACTTTCAACTGGAGCGCGATCGCAACTCTCCAGCAATCCGCAAAAGCAAAAGCGGCCCGCAAAGGCCGCTCTGCCATTTCATATCTAACTCATCTAGCTAACGCCGGTCGTGATCGCGGTCTTTATCGTGATCATTCTTTTTGTCCTTCTTGTTGTGATCACGGTCCCGCACCTGATGTCGGTCCCTATCTTGGGCGTGGCGGTCTCTGTCTCCATCACGGGTTTGAGCGTACTGCCTGTTCCTATCCTGACGGTCATCGCGGTCATTCCTTACGATGGGTTGATTATCGCGGAAACGCTGGTCCTGGCGAAAGCGCGGGTCTTGGCGGAAGCGCGGGTCCTGGCGCAAACGCGCTTCATTCTGGCGTCGCCATTCCCAATATTCCTGCTGGCGTTCGCGGTTCAGACGGTTGTACTCAATGTAGTTATACCGACGTTCCGCAAGCCATTGCCGGTAATACGGATCATTCTGCCCGTAGTAGCCGCTATATCCGCCGTACCCGTAGTAAGGATCATTTTGATAACGGTGCTCCGCGCATCCGGTAGCCATAATTGTCCCCAGCGCAAGAGTCGAAATTAAGAGTCCCGAAAATAGGCGCATGAACGTATCCCCTCCTTATGCCCTGTATTGCTTTAAGGGATTAGATGTAATCCGCCGTAGCCGCGCACAATGGCCTTCTGAGAGGGTAAAAAGAAAATAATTTTGATGAGAAAGACAACCTCTGCAGAGTTGCTTCCCGAAAATTCGGAAATTTTTAGGAGCGTGAGAGCAATCTGTCGCCCTAAAATTCTTCTGCTCAAAGTGTTATCCTCAAAGGTTACGAATCCTCAGGAACTACTCGTAGAGCGGTTCCCTTACAATCCGGGATCAACACGAGATGAGCAGCAAAAGCGCACAGTTATCGACGAGCGAAGTTTCCCTTGGGCGCGAAGGAGTTTTTGACACCTTTCGGCGCTGGGGCTATCTGGATGCCAACCTGAACCCGTTTGGCGGGCCGATTGGCGGCGGGTATCCTGACCTCCGTACCCAAGGCGGGTATGCGGAAGAAGCCCGCCGGATTTATTGTGGCACCATTGGCGCGGAGTTCATGCACCTGCCGCAACGGGACCGCCGCGAATGGATCCAGAACCAGATGGAACATCCCGCACCGCAACAGGTTGACCGGCGCTGGCTTGCGGAGCGCCTGCTCCAGGCTGACCTGTTTGAGCAAATCCTGCAAACCCGTTACCTGGGCACCAAGCGCTATTCCGGTGAGGGAGCCACAGCGCAGATTCCGCTTCTGGACACGGTCCTGGAAACAGGCGCGGAATTGGGCGCTACCACCGCAGTAATGGCCATGAGCCATCGCGGAAGGCTTACCGTGATGACCTTGACGGTCGGTATTCCGGCGGAAAACATTTTTGCCGGATTTGAAGATGTTGACCCGCGTAGTGTGCTTGGCGGCGGCGACGTGAAATACCATCAGGGCGCCACCGGCGAATTTCATACTCGCCGGGGCAAGGCCATTCGCATGCATCTGGTTTCCAATCCAAGCCATCTTGAGGCCGTTGACCCTGTGGCTCTGGGACGCACGCTGGCCAAGCAGAAGCATGCAGGAGAAAACGGCGCACAGAAAATTCTTCCCATCATCATGCATGGTGATGCAGCCTTTGCCGGCCAGGGCATTTGGGCGGAAACACTGAATTTTGCCGGCTTAAAAGGCTATTCGGTCGGTGGCGCGATTCAGGTGATCATAAACAACCTGATTGGTTTCACCACAACACCGCGCGAACTGCACACTTCGCGTTTTGCTTCCGATCTTGCCAAGCGTCAGCCGATTCCAGTCTTCCATGTGAACGCGGAAGATCCTGAAGCGGTATTGCGCGTGGCGCGCATGGCAACAGAGTACCGCTATCAGTTCGGCAGCGATGTGGTGATTGACATGATCGGTTATCGCCGCCATGGCCATAGTGAAGTGGACGATCCCACCATCACGCAGCCCCTGCTATATAAGCAGATCAATGCGCACCGCCCGTTGTTTGAGATTTACGCGGAAAAAAACAAGATTGATACAACGGAGATGACGCAGAAGTTTCGCGCCAAAATCGATGCGGCGTACGATCATGCGGCGCAGATGCAGAAGTCTCCGGTGCTGCGCAAGCTTCCCGCATACTGGGACAAATATCTGGGTGGCCGGTACAAACCGGCGTATGAAGTGCCAACAGCGGTTTCTGAAGACAAGCTGGCGCGGCTCACGGAAAAGCTCACCACCTATCCTGACGGTTTTGCCATTCATCCCAAAGTAAAGAAGCTGCTGGAGCAGCGCGAGAAGATGGGTACGGGCAAACTGCCGGTGGATTACGGCATGGCAGAGGCGCTTGCCTTTGGATCGTTGCTTGTGGAGGGCATTCCGGTCCGGTTATCGGGACAAGACGCCCGCCGTGGGACGTTCAATCATCGCCATTCCGTCCTGATCGACATTGAAAATGAACAGGAGTATGTGCCGCTATGCCATCTCACGCCCGACCAGGCATGGTTTGAGGCTTATAACTCCATCTTGTCAGAAGCTGCCGTGCTGGGCTTTGAATACGGTTTCAGCCGGGATTATCCCGATGGCCTTATTTTGTGGGAAGCGCAGTTTGGTGATTTCGCCAACGGCGCGCAGGTCATCATTGACCAGTTTATTGTGGCCGGAGAAGATAAGTGGGGCCTGCTTTCAGGCTTGGTGATGTTGCTGCCGCACGGTTATGAAGGCCAGGGGCCGGAGCATTCCAGCGCAAGGATCGAACGCTATTTGCAGCTTGCCGCAAAAGATAACATCCAGGTCGCGCAACCATCGACTGCGGCACAATACTTTCACCTGCTCCGCAGGCAGGCATTGCGGAGCTGGCGCAAACCTCTGATTGTGTTTACGCCCAAAGGCATGCTCCGCCATCCTGATGCGGCAAGTCCTCTGCGTGAGTTTACAGACGGGCATTTTCAGAACGTGATACAGGAGACTGGGATTGCGAACGCTGAGCGCATTATCGTGTGCAGTGGAAAAATCGCGCATGAATTGCGGCGTGAGCGTAAACGCCGCAACGATGCTAAGACCGCCATCATCGTTCTGGAACAGTTGTTTCCGTTGCCGGAGGCTGAATTGGAAGCCGCATTTGCGCAACATGCGAATGCGCGCGAATTCCTATGGGTGCAGGAAGAGCCAGCCAATATGGGAGCACTGAATTTCCTTGCTCCTCGATTAGAGCGCCTGGCCCACGGAGCGCCGTTCCGTTCGGTAAAGCGTTCGCCTTCGTCCAGTCCATCCACCGGTTCGCACACGGCGCATGAGATGGAGCAGAAGACATTGCTGGAGCTGGCATTCGCGGCGTTTTAACAAGCAGCATCGCGGAAGATGCCAGGTTCATCCAAAGATTGAGAGTCTGGTATTTATAAAAATGAAAGGTGGTTGAAATGGCACAAGGAACTATAACGGCCCATGAGGTCCCGGCGCTGCCATATGCTTACAACGCGCTGGAACCGCACATTGACGAGCAAACCATGCACCTGCACCATGACAAGCACCACGCAGCTTATGTAACCAAGCTGAACGGTGCAATTGAGAAACATCCGGAATTAGGCAGCAAAAGCCCAGAGGAACTGATCCGCAACCTGAGCGCGCTGCCGGAAGATGTCCGCGGAGCCATCCGCAATAACGGCGGTGGACACGTGAACCACACTATGTTCTGGCAGATCATGGGGCCCGGCAAAGGCGGCAAACCCACCGGCACTGTTGGCGACGCAATCAACAAGACATTCGGCAGCTTTGACGCTTTCAAAGAAAAGTTTGAGGCGGCCGGCGCAAATCAGTTTGGCAGCGGTTGGGCCTGGTTGGTAAAGACCAAGTCCGGCGAATTCAAAATTACCTCAACTCCCAATCAGGACAATCCGATTTCGAACGGTGAATTTCCGGTGCTGGGCAATGACGTCTGGGAGCATGCCTACTATCTGAAATACCAGAACCGCCGCCCCGACTACCTGAAAGCCTGGTGGAACGTGGTGAACTGGGATGAGGTCAACAAACGGCTATCGCAGGCAGACAGCTTTTTCAAATAGCTCGCATCAACATCATCACAAGAGGCCGCTCTTCGGAGCGGCTTTTTCGCGCCACGACTGGACAACCCGATCACAACGGCGAATTTCCAGCGTGTTAGCAGTGACATGCTTTTTTGCTGGTTACGCTGCCGCCTCTCGGATCGTCTGCGCGCTTTTGTCGAGCAGTTCGCGTTCCGCCTCGGACATTTCCGGCATCAGAATCCGGCTCACGCCATCCCGCCCCAGTATGCTTGGAAGTGAGAGCGTGGCGCCAAAGTCCGGATTGAACGAACCGATTGGAATTACCGACCTTTCGTCGCGCAGCACAATTTCCGCGATCCTTGCTGACACCACGCCAATGCCGAACACGCTGGCCCCTGTGCCTTCAATGATGGTGATGTTTGCGTATCGCACTTCTCGCTCAATTTCCTTCTTGAATTGATCGAAGCTTACGCCGCTGTCCTTCGCGAATAGCTCAATCGAGCGGCCGCCAATGCGCGCAGAGGACCACAAAAATACCTGGGACGTGCCGTGTTCACCCACCACAATTGCTTCCACGCTTTGCGGATTGACATGCAAACGGCGCGCTAGGTGAAAGCGAAAGCGTAATGAGTCAAGG
Organism: Candidatus Angelobacter sp.; assembly: GCA_036488825.1. Taxonomy (GTDB): domain Bacteria; phylum Acidobacteriota; class Terriglobia; order Terriglobales; family Acidobacteriaceae; genus Angelobacter. Next base: position 63,999 of record DASXGZ010000006.1, on the reverse strand, counting down.
TAAGTTCCGGTGCTCAGGATCTTGCGATGTCCCAGCCGCAAAGCAAGATCAGCCAGCGGATCAGGAGGGTCCGTCACCACCAGGATTACGGCATCGGGAGCAGCCTGAGTAATCTTGGGAATAATCTCTTGGTAGGCTTTGGCATTCTTATGCAACAAATTCAGCCGGCCTTTGGGATCGCTGCGGTCGGTCGCGCCGCCATCTTTCTCATTCACACCAGCTGTAACCAGAACCAATGCGGAACCTTGAAGGTCGGCATATTCTCCAGCCCGGAGTTTCACATGCGGTTGCAGGGCGGCCCCATATTGAACATCGGTGATTACGCCGTTCGCCCGCTTGCGATTGCGGTTAACCAGAACCACCTTGCACGCTATGCCTCGGGTAATGAGCGACGTGAGACAAGCAGCGCCTACAGCTCCTGCTCCAACAATGCCCACCTTCATGTGGTGCCTCCGTGTCTTCAAATTAGATGCCGCTGAAGTCTGCCTGGGCACGGTGTTAGCGGAGGTCTGGTTGGATTGCTCACCGATATGAGCGCTTGATACACTAAGGGGTTTGCCCTGCTCGATCAAACTCTTCATACAGTAGGTTCTTTATGGCATCAACTACAGATATTGCAATTGTAAGCGGCGCGCGCACGCCCATGGGCCGCTATTGCGGCAAACTGCGTGACTTTACCGCCATGGATCTGGGCGCTATTGCCAGTCAGGAGGCCATTCGGCGTTCCGGCGTAGACCCGAAGGAATTTGACCATGCCGTTTTCGGTAATGCCCAGCAGACTTCCGGCGATTCGCTTTATGGCGCACGGCACGTTGGGCTTAAAGCGGGCCTGCCCATTGAGACTCCAGCATTGACGGTGAACCGGCTTTGCGGCTCAGGCATGCAGTCGCTGGTGAATGCCGCGCAGATGCTCCAGCTCGGCGAAGCCAGCACGGTGCTGGCCGGCGGAATGGAATCCATGTCTCAGGCGCCGCATGTTGTGCATGGAGCGCGCTGGGGACTGGGGTTGGGCGAAGGCAAGCTGGAAGACTCGCTCATGGTGGCGCTGCTGGACACCTACTGCGGTCTTTATATGGCGAACACAGCCGAGCTCTATGCCGAGCAGCAGGGCATTACGCGCCAGCACATGGACGAATTTTCATTGCAGTCACAGCAGAAGGCAGGAGCGGCACAGAAGGCGTGCCGGCTGGCGGAAGAGATCGTGCCGGTTGCATTGAAAAATCGTAAAGGCGAACCCACAGGTGAGATGTTTGAGAAAGACGATCACCTGCGTCCGGAGACAACCATGGAAGGACTGGCCAAGCTGAAGCCGGCATTCGGCAAGAATGGAACCGTGACAGCCGGAAACGCCAGCGGCATTGTCGATGGCGGCGCAGCCGTGGTGATGATGAAGCTTGATCAGGCAGAAAAGCGCGGGCTGAAACCGATGGGGCGCATTGTGAGCTGGGGTATAGCGGGCGTTGATCCTAGCGTTATGGGCAGCGGGCCTGTGCCGTCCACCCGCGCAGCGCTCAAAAAAGCCGGGCTGAAGCTGGACGAGATTGATCTGATCGAAGTAAACGAAGCTTTTGCAGGACAGTATCTGGCCGTCGAAAAAGAATTGAGTTTGGACCGTAACAAAGTGAATGTCAACGGCGGAGCGATTGCGCTGGGACATCCGTTGGGCGCTACCGGTACACGGCTGGTGATTACGTTGCTGCACGAGCTTCGTCGGCGCAAAGCACAATATGGGCTGGCGACAGCATGCATCGGCGGAGGGCAAGGCATTGCGATGATCGTGGAGAATTTGCAGAGGTAATGTCGGCTCACGTGAGTGGGAAAACGCCGCTTCTGTGGGCTTTGGCGTGTGGGTTTCTGGTTTCCCTAGCGCTGTGGTGTTTTGAGTCGTTTACTTCCCGCTCCTCGCCTTTTGTATTGGCCTTACCCGGATGGCTGGCAATTATATCTTTGGGGATTCGAGGGCGGGAAAGGCATTTGGCCGTTTATTGTCTACATTCTTGCGAACACATTGGCTTACTCGCTGCTCGCCTTTGTGGCGCTGGTGTTGGCGAAGCATTTTTTTAAGAGGGAGTCTTGAATGACGATTAAAAAAGTTGGTGTCCTCGGCTGCGGCCTGATGGGATCAGGCATTGCCCAGGTCAGCGCCGTGGCTGGTTATGACGTGACTGTTCTGGAGCAGGAACAGAAGTTTCTCGATAAGGGCTTTGCCGGGATCGAGAAGTCGCTTGCAAAGTTTGCGGAAAAGCCGGAGAAGAGCGGCATCACTCCGGAGAAGGCGAAAGAGGCACGAGCGCGGCTTAAGGGCGTGATCTCACAGGATGCGCTGGCTGATTGCGACATCATCATTGAAGCCATCATTGAGAACGTGGAAGTGAAGAAGAAGACATTCTCCGCGCTTGACGCAATCGTGAAGAAAGACGCGATCTTCGCCAGCAACACCTCTTCCATCTCGATCACCGAAGTGGCCGCCGCAACCAAGCGCGCTGACAAATTTGTAGGTCTGCACTTTTTCAATCCAGTGCCGCTGATGAAGCTGGTGGAAGTAGTGCGGACGATTGCTACCAGTGACCCGGCTTTTGAAACAGCCTATGAGTTCGGCAAGAGCCTGGGCAAGGTCCCCGTCCGTACGAGCGACAAGACGGGTTTTATTGTGAACCGGCTGCTGGTGCCGTATTTGCTCGACGCGATTCGCGCTTATGAAGAGGGCGTGGGTTCCATTCCAGACATCGACAATTCCATGAAACTGGGCTGTGGTTACCCCATGGGGCCATTTACGCTGCTGGATTTTGTGGGTCTCGATACCACGTATTACATTTCACAGGTTATGTTTGACGAGTTCCGCGAACGCCGCTTTGCCTCTCCGCCTTTGTTGAAGCGATTAGTGATGGCCGGCTGGTACGGAAGAAAGAGCGGCAAGGGATTTTACGATTACGCTGATCCCAATAATCCTGTAGCGGTAAAGTTCCAGTAAATATAGCCGCGAATCACATCAAAAACGCGAATCAGGAATTGATTTAATCTGGATTCGTGTTCATTCGCGTGTATTCGCGGCCAGTAGGCTCTTGCAATGGACAACCTCAAACTCGAAAAGAAAAACCAAATCGCTTACGTCACCATTGACCGTCCCAAGGTGCTCAATGCGCTGAATATGGCCACTATGCAGGAGCTGTGGCAGGTCTTCAGCGAGCTTAAAGATGACAGGCAGATCCGCGTGGTCATTCTTACGGGCGGTGGAGAGAAGGCGTTTGTTGCCGGCGCCGACATCAATGAGCTGGCGAAAAATAATCCAGTCGAAGCTAAGGCTTACACGCACAAGGGCCAGGCCACGCTTGACCTGATTGAGAATCTGGGCAAGCCGGTGATTGGCTGCATCAATGGATTTGCGCTGGGCGGCGGATGTGAGATCGCCATGGCTTGCACCATGCGCTTGGCTAGTGAAAATGCCAAGATCGGCCAACCGGAAGTTAAGCTGGGCATTATTCCCGGATATGGCGGCACGCAACGTTTGCCGCGTCTGGTGGGCACTGGATTGGCAATGCAGATTTTGCTCACTGGCGAAATGATTACAGCGCAGGAGGCGCACAGAATAGGACTGGTGAATGAGGTCGTCGCGTTGGACCGCCTGCTTCCACGCGCCGAAGAGATTGCGCAGAAGATTATTGGCATGGCTCCGCTGGCAATCCAATACTGCATGGAAGCGGTGAACCAGGGCATGAACATGACTTTGCAGGAAGGGCTCTTTCTTGAGGCCACCCTGTTCGGCATCTGCTGCGCCACGGATGACAAGAAGGAAGGCACCACGGCTTTCCTAGAGAAACGCCCAGCGAATTTCCAGGGTAAATGAATGCATCCGGAACTGGATCCAAACAAACTCGCCATAGCTGCTGTTTTTTATGATCTGCACGAGGCGGATATTGCCGTAGGATTACTGGAGTCATGCGGGGTAGAGTGCTTCCTGTGTGATGAGCACATGCACCGCGTGCATCCGCTGGCAAGCGATGTGATTGGCGGCGTGCGTTTGCAGGTATCCGCGCAGGACCTGGACCTGGCAAAAGAACTGCTGAAAGAATACAAGCCTTTGGAAGACCCATCCGGCCCGGGGCCGATAGAATGATACCGATAGAATGATCTTGAATGATTAAAGGCGTCACCACAATCCGGCACACCGGCGGCACAAAAGAGCTCAAAGCACTCAGCAAATTGTTTGATGCAATTGGCTTCGAGCGAGGCACACCCTGGAAGACTGCGCGTGGGCAGGGTGTGCCATTTAAAGCGCCGGTTGGGCAAATTGAATTTGTTGAAGGCCTGGAGACAATTCATTCAGATATATGGATTGAAGTGACTGACCTGGGTTCTGTACGCGAAGTGCTGACGAAGGAAAATGTGAAACTTGCAGCCGAAATCCAGCAAACCTCGTGGGATTCTCAATTTCTGGTGGCGGCGCCGGTCAAAGGATTGAAAGTCCTTTTCTGGCAGAAGAACCGGCCTGCGCAGGACGCGGTGGAAGGTGATCTGAATGCCCGTGGCATGCGTTTTGGCATTGTAGTGAGCCGCTGGAACTCATTTATCACAGAACGCCTGTTGCAAGGGGCACGGGATGCGTTGCGCCGCAGCGGGTGCCGTGAGGAAGACATATTTATCGTGAGGGTGCCTGGAGCGTTTGAAATTCCTTCGCAGGCGCGCACTCTGTCCCAGAGCGGGAGATATGATGCCATTGTGACGCTGGGATGTCTTATTCGCGGGGAAACCACGCACTACGAGCACATTTCCACTGAGGTTACGCGAGGAATTGGGCAATCCGCGCAGGAGACTGGTGTTCCCCATACTTACGGTGTCTTGACCTGCGAAAATCTGGAGCAGGCATTGGATCGCGCTGGATTAAAGGCAGGTAACAAAGGTTTTGAAGCGGCGATTTCCGCGGTTGAGATGGTAAGTTTGCAGAGAAAGACACGCGGCTACGCAAAGAGCAATCCCGGTAAGCCGAAAAAGAAAAGCAGGGCACGTTAATCATGGGAACCCGTCGCAAATCCCGCGAGTTATGTTTGCAGATGCTCTTTCAATGGGACATGGCGAAGCAAACTCCAGACCTTGTGCGGAAGACTTTCTGGGGCGAGCGCGGAGAGGTGGACCAGGAGACGCGTAACTTCGCTGATGATATTTTTCAAGTTGCTGTCGACCGGCAACAGGAAATTGATGACCTGATTCAAAAGCATGCCCAGCACTGGCGTATGGAGCGAATGGCGGCTGTGGATCGGAACGTTCTCCGCACCGGTGTGGCTGAATTGCTGGGGCCGCATCACACCCCGCGGCCCGTGGTGATCAATGAAGCGCTGGAAATTGCGCGTAAATTTTCCGCGCCGGAATCAGTCCACTTCATCAATGGCGTGCTGGATTCGGTGGGGAAAGAGCTTTCATCTCCTGAAATCCCGAAGCGAAGCTGAGGGAACCCTTTTCCCTGGGAGCATTTGAAAGCAAAAAAGTCTTCATTACAGAACCAAGGATTTAGGGTATAGCGTTCCCTCACCCGCTGCGCGGGATTCGGGATTTCAGAAAAAGCGGTGCTACAATAAATCTCTCCATCGCCCTTTTGTGCCTGCACGGATAAATACAAACGGACCTGCATTGAAAAAAGCCTCAATCACGTATGCCGATAGCGGCGTTGACATTGACCGCGCGGATCGCGCCAAACAGCGCATTAAATATCTTGCTCATAGGACTTTTACGCCGGGAGTGGTGAGCGAAATCGGCGGCTTTGGCGGCATGTTTGCCATCGACAAAAAGAAGTTTCGCGATCCCGTGCTGGTTTCAAGCGTAGATGGCGTTGGCACCAAACTCAAAGTGGCGTTCATGATGAACCTGCATCACACGGTGGGCGGTGATTTGGTGAATCATTGCGTGAATGACATTGCGGTGCAAGGCGCGACACCATTGTTCTTCATGGATTATCTTGCCACCGGCTCGCTCGATCCAGACATTGCCGAGAAAATTATTGAAGGCATGGCTGAAGCCTGCCGTCACAATGGTTGCGCGCTCATCGGCGGTGAAACAGCGGAGATGCCCGGTTTCTATCCCAAGGGCGAGTATGATCTGGCGGGATTCATTGTTGGCGTGGTGGAAAAAAGCAAGATTATTACCGGCGACAAAGTTGGCGTTGGTGATGTGCTGATTGGCTTGCCCTCCAACGGGCTGCATACGAACGGGTATTCACTGGCCCGCAAATTGTTTTTTGATGTCGCCAAATACACGCCTGACACTTACGTGAATGAGATGAAGGCCAAAGCAGGCGCGGCCCTGATGTGTACCCATAAAAGCTATTGGCCTGTATTGAAGAAATTGATTGCGGGCGACTTGGTCCATGCTCTGGCTCATATAACGGGCGGCGGAATCACAGACAACCTGCCTCGCGTGCTGCCAAAAGGCGCCAGTGCCGTTGTGGAAATGGGCACATGGCCCGTGTTGCCTGTGTTTACTCACATGCAGCACATTGGAAACGTTCCGCAGGATGACATGATGCGTACCTTCAATATGGGTATCGGGATGGTGCTGGTTGTGCCTGCGAAAAAGTTCAAACGCGTGCAGAGCATGGTGGAGAAAGCGGGAGAGAAAGCTTATTTAATCGGCCGTATTGTCAAAGGCGACCGCAAGGTGCAGTACGCGTAGGCATGGCATCCCTTAAAAAACTTGGGATTCTGCTTTCCGGCCGAGGCTCAAACTTTGAGGCCATTGCTGACTCAATCAAGGCAAGATGTCTTCAAGCAGAAATCGCGATTGTAATCTCAAACCGCGCAGACGCGGCAGGGCTCGAGTCCGCTAATCGTCGCGGCTTGCCAACACAGTTAATCCCTTCCAAGGGGCGCATACGCGAAGAGCACGATGCCGAGGTTATAGCAGCGCTCAAACAGGCCCGGGTTGATCTGGTTTGTCTGGCTGGTTACATGCGGTTGCTTTCCCCAGAATTTATAAGGGCATTTCCCAATAAAATTATCAATATTCATCCATCATTGCTGCCGGCCTTTCCCGGCATGGATGCACAGAAACAAGCCCTTGAGTATGGCGTTAAGGTCACCGGCTGCACGGTGCATTTTGTCGATGAACACCTTGATCATGGCCCGATCATTTTGCAGAAGACGGTGCCGGTTCTTGATGGCGATGATGTGCATTCGCTGTCGGCGCGAATCCTGCAACAGGAGCACGTTGCGTACTCTGAAGCGATTGGATTGGTCTTGTCTGGTGAGGTGGAAATGCGGGATAGAAGGCTGATTCGGGTACAAAGTCGAGAGGAGCCCAAGTAGATGTTGCAGGTCAAGCTGCTTACTGCAGCAGCCAAAGCCCCCACAGTAGCCCATCCGGGAGAAGATCTTGGCTACGACATTTATTCCGCGGAGACAGTGACCCTGGAAGGTCGGGGCCATGCAATTGTTTCGACCGGCATTGCGATTGAATGTACTTCTCCGTCAGGTGAAGCAATGGGTGCGCTGTTGCGCGATAAATCGTCCATGGCGGCGCGGCGGCTGGTGCTGACCGGAGGCGTAATCGATGCTGGCTATCGCGGCGAGATCAAAGTGCTGATGGAAAATCTGAGCGACCTTCCCGCGACGATTCGCGCTGGGGACAAAATCGCCAACCTGATTCCTTATCCCGTCCTGACCGGCGAGGTTGAGATTGTGGAAGAACTCAAAGGATCCAACCGCAAGGCGGGCGGGTTCGGGTCTAGCGGAAGATAGTCTTTGGAAGCAGAAGAGGCGGTTTCGCGGATTTGGTAATTCATTTGGAAATGGGTAATTGAAGACCGGAAAAAATCCTTCCACTGCAGCTTTCAATTACCAATTTACCCAATTCCAAATTCGACGCCTTTTCTGGTATCTCAGGAAATTTCAGAAACGTCTTTCGGGAAAGGCTTTTCTCTATAATCGACTCTAATGGCAAACTTTCCTCCTGTTGACGAGCAACTGGCATACATCAAGAAGGGCGCGGCGGAAATTATCCATGAGCGTGAGCTTCGTGAGCGCCTGGAGAATTCTCTAAAGACCGGCAAGCCCATGCGGGTGAAAGCCGGCTTCGATCCCACAGCCCCTGACCTCCACGTGGGCCATACCGTCCTTATCCGCAAGCTGAAACATTTTCAGGACCTTGGACATACCGTAATCTTCCTGATCGGCGACTTCACTGGCATGATCGGCGATCCCACGGGCCGCTCAGTTACGCGGCCACCGTTGACGCGCACTGATATTGAACGCAATGCTGAAACTTACAAGGCGCAGGTTTTCAAGATTCTTGATCCGCAGAAGACTGTAGTCGATTTCAACTCTCGCTGGTTTTCAACGCTTACCCCGGAAGATTTTGTGCGGCTCACGGCGAAATTTACCGTTTCACAGATGCTGGAGAGGGAAGACTTTCACAAGCGGTTTCAGGAAGAAAAGCCCATTGCCATGCATGAGCTCCTGTATCCCATTTGCCAGGGCTATGACTCGGTGGCCCTGGAAGCCGATGTGGAACTGGGTGGAACGGACCAGAAATTTAACCTGCTGATGGGGCGCGTGCTGCAGAAAGACTTTGGGCAGCCGCCGCAGATCATCCTGACCATGCCGATCCTTGAAGGGACGGACGGTGTGCAGAAGATGTCGAAGTCGTATGGAAATTACATCGGCATCAACGAGCCTCCCCAGGAGATTTACGGCAAGGTGATGTCCGTTTCCGACGCGATCATGTGGCGGTACTACGAATTGCTGACGGATGTAAAAGTTTCTGAGATCGAACAGATGAAAACCGATGTCGCTTCTGGCAAGCAGCATCCCATGGAACTAAAGAAGGCGCTGGCGCGAAGGATTGTCCAGGACTTTCATGGCGAGCAGGCAGCCAAGGCGGCGGATGAGAATTGGGCCAAACAGTTTCAGAAGGATGAAGTGCCGGAAGATGTGGAAATGCAAGAAATGCAATTAGAGCGTTATCTTATGTCTCCAGCCTGGGTGCTGAGTGATCTCCAGCGCGACGGCACCGTGGTGCGTCTGAACAAAATCGTTGCCGATTCCGGTTTAGCTGATTCAACTTCTGATGCTGCGCGTAAGATCAAACAGAATGCTGTCAGGGTAGATGGGAAAGTGTTGAGCGAATCTAATGCACGGCTTGATGCGAGCATCTTTGTAAACAATGAATTTACCCTTCAAGTTGGACGGAAGATGAAACGGATCAAGTTCGTCTAGCCTTAAGCGGCTTTAGCTTGAGTGGCACAGGCACTCTCGGTAAAGGATGTCATGAGACTGAACACACTCTCGTCTGTGCCACAAGACTATTCCTTATGATCTGCCAGCCGTGCTGCTTCATCCAAGATGTTCGAGCAAGCAGTTGATTGCTGCGTCCCCGAGAGTAATACTGCCAAATACGGCAAAATAAGGTAAACACAGGTAGAATCGCCGTAAGTGAATGATTCTTGACGAGAAGGCCTATTTCAGGTGGAATAAAGACCATGACCAAAGCTGATTTAATTGAAGAGGTTTCTCGCCTGGCGGAGCTTACGCGCAAGGACAGCGAAATTATCGTGGAAACGATTTTTGATAGCGTCGTCCGCTCTTTGCGGTCCGGCGATAAGATTGAGATCCGCGGCTTTGGCAGTTTCCGCACACGGCAACGCAAGCCCCGTGTGGGTCGCAACCCCAAGACAGGCGCACGCGTGGAAGTGCCTGCCAAGAAGATTCCTTACTTTAAGCCCAGCAAAGAGTTAAAGGACGTAATCAATCACGGTAAAGCGGAAGAAGCTGCAGCGCCTGCAGCTCCCGAAGGCCAACCCTCGTAATCAACAATTTCGTGATGTACACGGCGGGGAAGTTCCTACTTCCGGAATTTCCGAAACAAGAGCCCTATTGCTCCGCTCGCCAGCCCTAACAATCCAATCAGAGGCAGGAATGTGGCAGTAGCTGGCAGACGGCCGCTACCCTGAGCGTCATTCGCCTGCTGATTTTGAATCTGCGGAGTTGTGGCATTGTTAGCACTGGCGCCTAATGCGGGCTGGTTTTGGTTAGCGCCTGATTGCGATTGCGTTCCGGTTTGGGCCGATGTTCCCGGCTGGTTCGTAGAGGCATTCTGATTATTTTGAGGCATCGGTTTCGAAGATGCAGGCTGGGATCCCGCATTGGGCTGCTGTCCGCTCTGTTCCAGGGGGCCCGCTCCGAGTGGCGGCATGTTTTTAGCCATAGTCACGCCCCCATTCTGGCTTAACATTTTCTGTACGTCTTCATTGCTTAGAACTCTTTCGGTCTGTGCTCCCTTTTCAGCTTTAAAGCGCCTGGAGATTTCCGCCAGGCTCACCCCTCCCGCCGTGCCTACAGGCTTTTCACCCACAAAAACTGATGGCCCCAAGTCATTGGCCGGTCCGGTTTCCACTGATTCTGCGGGTGAAACGGGTTCGGTAGATGAAATTCCGCTCGGTGTAGTACCAGTCATTGTGCCGCCCGTTGAGACAATGGCCGCACCCGGTGGAATTATTGAAGTGTTTTCGCTGCTGATTCCTGCTCGCCCAGCGTCACTGATTCCGGCAGTAGGAGGAGGGGTGTAAAAGGTTGCGGTTGGGGTGCTGATGATTGGACCGCCAAAAGGTTCATTTGAAACCACAGGAACTGTAGAAGGCGCAGGAACTGGAGATTGATTGCTGGTTTGGCACTGAGCAAAAATCGCTGAAAACACGATTAGCCCTGCTGTAAGCACGATTCTGCGCTGCATAATTCACCCCTGATGTATTACATAATATTGGATTACTTATTGGTAAACAGGGGATGCCAGTTACAGAGAAGCAGTTCTCACGGCAGGTGGCTTAACTTCCGATAAATCTGGCATAAAGGCTACGCGCCACTGAAGCGTCATTGGTGCCTTTGATGATGGCCCTTCCGTCAGGAAAAAGGGTCATTTCAAAAGGATCGCGCCAGAATTTGAGCACGAAAGCATTGTGTTTGACGGTGCCATGCGGCCCCAGGCGCGTGGACATCTCCACGAAATCCACGGGACGGTTCCGTTCATGGATCTGAACAGAGTTCCTGCCGCAGAGCGTGATCTGGGGCCGGCGCTCCCCTGCCAGATGGATGAATTCACGCCTTTCACAAGTTTGGCAGCCGGAGCGGGGCTTTGCGGCAGCGATCTCCGCCTGTGTGTTGTTCCAGACATCGAAGGAAAGCAGGCTCCGGCGCAGCTTGTCTCTGGCCCCTACCAGGAACTTGATTGCTTCGGTCACCTGGATTGATCCAATCAGGTTGACTGCGCTGTTCAGAATACCGGCAGTGTCACAGGTTTCCATGGAGCCTTCCGGAGGCGCAGGAAACATGCAGGCCAGGCAGGCAGTTTCACCGGGAACCACATTCATGGTCACCGCGTAACCAGCCACTGCGGCCGCGTAAATCCATGGTTTATTTTCTTTTACGGCAAAATCATTGATCAGATAGCGGGTTTCAAAGTTATCTGTGGCGTCCAATATCAAATCGGAGTCACCAAGTAATGCAGCAATGTTTTCCGGCGTAAGGTCAGCCACCTCAGCCCTGGCGTGAACTTCAGAATTAAACCCCACAATCTTGCGGGCTGCCGCCACAGCTTTAGGAACGGATTCAGCCGCATCGGCTTCATCAAAGAGTGACTGGCGTTGCAGATTGCTGGGCTCCACGTAATCCCGATCGATGATCAGCAATTGTCCCACGCCTGCGCGCGCCAGCAGGCCGGAAACGCATGCTCCAGTGGCGCCACAGCCTACGATAGCCACCCGGCCCAGTGCCAGCCTCGCTTGTCCGTCCCGCCCGATCCCGGGAAAAAGTATCTGGCGGGAGTATCGATCCTCAAAGTACATGGCACATTTATTATAGGTGTTTGCAGGAGAATGGGTTACGCGTTAGAACGCGGGCAGCTTACAATGCTGGCAAAGCTTTACATGTGCAACTAAGGTCCAATCTGCCGCCATCCAACTACACAAAGCGATTTCCAATTAAGGGGCTTCTTTTGCCGCGCTGCCGATCAGTGTGTCTGGCAAGTGTGCTGTGCTTGAGTGTTTGTATGCCCTTGTTATGTGCGGTTGGAAAATTTCCAGAGCATCAAGTTTTATCAAGCGAAATTCAGCAGAATCATGATTCGGTGACAGACAGCCAGGCCAGTGCTCCCAGCGCTTCACCCTCGACATCCGTTGGCAATCCAGCCAGCATGCCTCTGTCGGGCGGCTTGAATAGCCTGCAAGGACTCAAAATAGCGCTCATTCAGATCAATAGCCCTGCCGTTGATAATCCTCAAGCGTTGTTGTCGGTCCTTCCGCAGAAGGCGAATGAACCCCTGGACAAATATAAAGTCAGGCAATCCGTGCAGGTCCTATATAACACTGGGCGTTTTGCTGAGATTCAGGTGGAAGCCCAGCGTACCCCCAGCGGAGAGGTTGTTCTGGTGTTCGGTACTCGGGAGAACTATTTCTTTGGCTCAATCCTGGTAGAAGGGGCCCCAGCCCATCCCGGTGACAACCAGTTGGTGAACTCCAGCAAACTCAACCTGGGTGAGCAGTTCACCGAAGAAAAGATCAGCGCGGGCATTCAGGGTATGCAGCGGACGCTCCAGGAAAATGGTTTTTATCAGGCCACAATCAAACCTTTCTATGAATGGGATTCGCGCAATCAGCAGGTAAAAGTCCGTTTTTTGGTTGATCCTGGCAAGGCCGCGCGCGTAGGAGTGGTCAATGTGATGGGATCACCGGGGCAGAGCGCGGAAGATATCCGCAACATCGCCAAACTTCGGTCCGGCGAGCAGGTGAGTGCAGCACGGCTTACGAGAGCGCTGCAGCGGCTGCGCAAGCGATATCAGAAGCAGGAACGGCTGGAAGCCCAGGTCATCATGATCCGGCGCGACTATCATTCTGAAACCAATCTTCTGGACTATACCTTTGAGATCAATCGTGGCCCAGTGGTGGACGTTCGACTGGAAGGCGCCAAGCTGCGTCGTGGATTGGTCAAAAAACTCATCCCTGTCTTTGAAGAGAGCGCAGTGGATGAGGACCTTTTGAATGAAGGCGTGCGCAATCTACGCGACTATTTCCAGACCAGGGGTTTTTTTGACGCGCAGATCAATTATGAGCAGAAAGAGGACTCGAAGACCGAGAGGCGCGACATAATATTCCACGTCGATAGAGGACAACGGCATAAGTTGGTGGCATTGGAAATCCAGGGTAACCACTATTTCCGGCCGGAAGATTTGCGCGAGCAAATCACCATGCAGCCCGCGGGCGGTTTACTGCTGTACGGGCTGTTCAGCCAGTCCATTTTGGCGCGCGACATGCAATCGATTGAAAATATGTACCGTGCTAACGGCTTTCTGCAAGTCAAAGTTACTCCTGAGATCCAGGACAATTACGTTAAAGAGGGCCACATCCGAGTAGCGATCAATATCACTGAAGGGCCACAAACGGTAGTGGGAAAGCTCTTGATTGAAGGAAATGAAGCACTTCCAGAAGGGCAGATTCGAGGTATGGTCACAGCATCAGAAGGCCAGCCGTACTCTGATTCCATTGTGATCTCCGATCAATCTGTCATTCTGGACGAATATTACAATCTTGGATTTCCCAAGGTAAAGTTCGAGTACACCACTCAGCCTGAGGCTGATAACCCCAATAAGATCGATGTTACTTACAAAATTGCCGAAGGGCCCCAGGTTTTTGTCGATAAAGTGCTCATTGCCGGGCTGCATTACACGCGGCCGTCCGTAGTGGAACGTGAAATCAAAATTGGCAGCGGCGACCGCCTGAGCCAGAGCCAAATGCTCGATTCCCAGCGGCGGCTCTATGATATGGGCATTTTCAATGAAGTAGGCGTTGCCGTGCAAAACCCTGAAGGCGATACAACTAGCAAAAAGGTAGATTTCGCGCTTTCTGAAGCCCGGCGCTATACGTTTAATTACGGCTTGGGATTGGAGGTGCAGACTGGGCAGCCGGCCGGTAGCACTTCAAACCCTCAGGGAGATACCGGGGTCAGCGGTCGCGTATCCTTTGACGTGACGCGACTGAATTTTCGCGGACGCGACCATACTCTCACGCTAAAGACCCGGTACGGCAATCTGGAAAAATTGGCATTGATCGGTTACGGCGCGCCCCGTTTGTTCGATTCGCCAAATCTTACGCTTGACTTCACGGTTTTTTATCAGCAGACCAATGATGTGCGCACGTTTACCTCTACGCGCCTGGAGGGATCAGCTTCTATCAAGCAGAGTCTTAATCGCGCGACAACGTTGCTTTACCGCTTGATCTATCGCCAGGTGAGTACGGACAATCTGGTGATTGATCCCAACCTGGTGCCTTTGTTTTCGCGTGCAGTGCGCGTGGGCATGCCCGACTTTAGCTATATCCGTGATACGCGCGACAATCCTATTGAATCGCTGAAAGGCACCTTTTCAACTCTTGATCTTGGAGTTGCTTCTGGTGTTTTCGGTTCGCAGGCCAACTTCTCGCGTCTGGTGGTGCAAAATTCCAGCTACTATCAATTTCATAAACGGCGCTGGGTATTCGCGCGCTCAACGCGTATCGGAGTGGAAGAGCCATTCGCTGCATCGGATTTCGTCCCACTACCGGAGCGCTTCTTTGCCGGCGGTAGTACATCTCACCGCGGCTTTGGCATCAACCAGGCGGGGCCGCGTGACCTCACCAGCGGGTTCCCTCTAGGGGGCGAAGCAATGTTCCTGAACAACCTCGAATTGCGTACGCCGCCGCTGCCATTCCCATACGTGGGCAACAATTTGAGCGCTGTGCTGTTTCATGATATGGGTAATGTTTTTGCGACTGCGGGTGACATGGCCAACAGCATTTTCAAATTTTCACAGCCCGACCGCAGTCTCTGTTTGAATCCATCTTCCGGAAGCTGTAACTTCAACTATGTTTCGCACGCTGTAGGGGCCGGCGCCCGTTACCGTACGCCGATTGGTCCCGTGAGTTTTGATGTGGGCTACAACCTCAATCCGCCGGCGTTCCCGATCTCCCAACCGCCCCCGGGAACAAACCCATCGTCACAGGTGCTCAAACATTTCAATTTCTTTTTCAATATAGGCCAGACGTTTTGAAAACCCTCCTCCATTTCGCAATCGTGCTCTTATTCGCCGGAGCAGGTCATGCTCAGGTGGTGGACCGAATGGTTGCCGTGGTGAACAAGCAGGTCATCATGGAAAGCGAACTGGACCAGGCAGCGCGAGTTGAATGTCTTTTGCAAGGCAAGCCAATTGAGAAACTGTCCCCGGCAGATCGCAGTGCAGTATTGGAGCGATTGATTGACCGGGCCTTGCTTGACCAGCAGATTGCAAATCCGGCCCTGCTTGCCCCCACGCCCATAGAGTTGGCGGCAAGAATCAAAGAGGTTCGCGCGGACATGCCCCAGGCGCGCACTGACGAAGGCTGGAATGAGGTTCTTGCTGGCTATGGGATCACCGAAAAGGATTTGGAAGACCAACTCACGGCACAATCTCGCATTCTCCGATTTATTGACCTGCGTTTCCGCGGAATCGTACGCGTGGAAAAAGATGCAATCGCGGACTACTATCAAAAGAGCTTTTTACCCGAGGTTCACAAGCGCAACGCTCCAGAACCCAAGCTGGCCGAGGTATCCGACAAGATTGAGCAAATTCTGGCCGAGCAGCAGATCGACAGTCTTCTAACGAACTGGCTGAAAACCTTGCGCACTCAGGCCCACATTGAACGGATGTTTCCTGAAACGCCCCCTGCGAATGTCGGGGCAGAACCATGAGCACCAGGACGGAAATTAATGTCACGCCTCCGGGCAGCATACAGAAAAAACAAATGCTCAAGCGCGTGATTGTCATTAGCGGGTTGGTGCTCCTGTTGCTGCTGGCCGGCATGGCTTTTTATCTGAACAGTGGTTCCTTCCGTGAGACCGTCCGGGAAAGAGTAATCGCAGAACTGCGGCAGATGACAGGCGGCAAGGTTGAGATCGAATCTTTTGACTGGAAGCTCGCCACCCTCTATTTTGAAGCTCACAATATCACGATCCACGGAAAGGAGGCGGCCAATGAAATTCCATACGCGCATGCTGCCCGTATTGGTGTCGATGTAAGAATCATCTCTTTCTTTTCGCGAAAAATTTCACTTGAAAACGTAAACATTGATGGTTTTACCCTCCACCTCATGGTCTATCCCAATGGGACGACCAACCAGCCTTCACCGCAGGCAGCGGCCGAAAAAACCGATGAAGCTCCTGTACGCGATCTCTTTGACCTTGCAGTAAAGCAGATTGCGGTACATCAAGGTACGCTGATGCTCAACCAGGAACGGATCCCTTTTGAGCTTTCCGGAAACGAAATTTCTGCCGGTATGAGCTATGTTGCTGGTCAGCAGGCGTATGACGGCCATCTCGATCTAACACCGCTCAATATTGCATACCGGAACGCCGTGCCAGTTCAGGCGGAAGTACATCTCAGCTTTTTGATGAGAGCGCGGGAAACTGAAATCAAGTCATTGAAGCTGGCCACAAAAAACTCACGGCTTGAGGCAAGCGGCACGATCCGCGACTACAACAACCCGCAAATCACGCTGCAATACCAGGCCGCGCTGGAATTGGCAGAAGCAGGAAGAGAAGGGAAGGTGGCGCAGCTTCGTGCCGGCCGAGCTGAACTTAAAGGCTCAGGCACTTTCCAGAACAACCACTATTCTTCACAAGGAAACATGAATGTGCACGATCTTGAGTGGCGCGATGTGGGAGTACGCACTTCCGGCATTGACGTGTCTTCAGCTTATTCCTTCAGTGAAGAAAAGATCGCGCTTTCTCATTTGACAGCACGGCTGCTTGGTGGGACAGCGCAGGGGGATGTGCAGATCGCAAATTGGAATCCCTCACTGCACGGAAAGAAGATGCAGGTTGAGCGTGGCAGCACTAAGCTACATCTTGCGGGAGTACAAATCCACAAAGTTGCGGCAGCGATCTCCACATCTAAGATGCCATTGGACAAGATTGAAATGACCGGTAACGTTTCTGGTGACGTCAGTTCTTCCTGGGCAGGATCGCTGAAAAATGCGGTTTCAGATCTAAATTTGGAAGTGTCACCGCCGCCAGCCCCGGTTTCCAAAGAAGTTCCTGTCACCGCCCAATTGCAAGCCATTTACCATGGCGATATCCGAAGATTGGACGTGGCAGGTCTGACATTAGCTACACGCAACATTCGTGTGAGCGCCACCGGTACGCTGGGATCGGAAAGCGCATTGGCCAAAGTTTCACTGAATGCCACAGACCTGCGCGAATTGCAGCCTGCGCTGGATGCGCTCGATCCAGGAACGCGGCTGCCATTGACGCTGGAGGGGCGTTCCTCTTTCAACGGAGTCGTTTACGGCAAGCTGGACGCGCTTGCAGCGCGTGGCCACGTGGAACTGGAAAAATTTGATACAGAGTTCCACTTAGCGCGGGCACAAAAAGGAACCGCCAAGCCGCCGCGGTTTCATTGGGATTCACTTTCAGCCGATCTCATCTACTCGCCAACTGGCGTTTCATTGCAGCGTGGGACATTGCGCCGTGGCGCCGCTCAACTCGGCTTTTCTGCCAGCGCAGGCTTGCGGCAGGGCGACTTCGATGAAAACACCAGCCAACTCAATATCACTCTCCATATACAAAATGAAAAAGTGGAAGACATGCAGGCCCTTGCCGGAACAAATTTTCCAATCACAGGCACGGCAAACGCTGATCTCAACGCAATGGGGACTCTGCGTAATCTACAGGGTGGCGGAAAGCTTCAGATCGCAAAGCTGACAGCTTACGGAGAACCTTTTAAGACATTCTCCAGCGACATCCGTATCCATGGCTCGGAAGCGCAATTGGAAAATATCCAATTGGCCCACAATGGCGCGCGCCTTACCGGTACTGCTGCGTACAACATGGATAACGAGAATTATAGTTTTGATGTCACCGGCGCAAATATTGAACTGGGGAACTTTCAAATTTTTGAGCTGCCGCGTCTCAGCGTGCAAGGTCAGGCAGGGTTCCATTTGGCTGGAACCGGTAGCCAGGAAGATGTTACAGCGCTCAACGGCCAGATTGATCTTCGCAACATCGTGCTGAACCGTGAAATGGTGGGCAGCATGACGATTTTTGCACAAACGAGTGGCGAGGACCTGACCCTGCGTGGACGTTCTAACTTTGAGAATGCGGAGCTTAACCTGGATGGAAAAGTTCAACTGCATGCGGACTGGCCGGGACAGATCACGCTTAAATTCTCGCACCTTGATTTCGATCCGCTGATTCGCGCCTATTTTCAAGGAGAGATTACGGGGCATTCATCCATGGCGGGCGCGATTGATATTCATGGTCCCATGAAGCAGCCACACAATCTTGTGATTGCAGGCAATGTAAGCCAGCTCTCCGCTGACGTGGAGAATGTAAAGCTACAGAATGACGGCCCCATTCACTTCAGTCTGGAAAATGAATCCCTGAAAGCAGACGAGTTTCATCTGTTAGGCACTGACACCGATCTGGTGGCCAGAGGAGCGGTGCAGCTTACCGGAAATCAGGCGCTGGATCTGAGTTCACGCGGAAGATTCAACTTGAAATTGTTGCAGGTGTTTAATCCCAACCTTGTGGCGTACGGTCCAGCCACTTTCACGGTGAATGTTGCCGGCAATTCGAATCATCCGCAGCTCAGCGGAAAACTGGAACTCACGGACGCAGCCGTCTCCTTGCTCGACCTGCCAAACGGGCTTAGCCATATTAATGGCTCGCTCACGTTTGCGCAGGACCGCATGCAGATAGATAAGCTTACGGCCCTTACCGGTGGCGGCGAGCTTAAAGTAGGCGGGTTTCTTGCTTATCGAAGCGGGCTTTATTTTGATCTGACGGCCAGCGGCAGTGAAATACGGTTGCGCTATCCGCCAGGCGTGAGTTCTTCCGCCGATGCCACGTTGCGTTATACGGGTTCGGCAAAAAGCTCCCTGCTTTCCGGTGACGTTGTGGTCAACCGTTTTAGCATGACCCAGAGATTTGATTTTGCCAACTATCTGGCGCAAAGCAAGAAGGCGCCCATGATCGCAACGCTGAATCCGTTTCTGGACAATACGCGGCTGGATCTGCACATAACATCTACGCCAGAGCTGCGTGTGGAAACATCATTGGCTAAACTTTCCGGTGACCTGGACCTGCATGTGCGCGGGACGGCGGCGCGGCCGGCTGTTGTGGGGCGCGTCAACATTGCCGAGGGTGACATCTTTTTCAGCGGCACAAAATATCGGCTGGAACGAGGCGACATTACCTTCAGCAACCCGCTCACGATTGAGCCTGTAGTTAACCTGGATATGTCAGCGCGGGTGCAGGGCTATGACATTACAGTAGGCCTGCATGGACAGGCGGTGGGCGGCAAAGGGCTGAGCATGACCTATCGTTCAGACCCCCCGCTGGACAATTCAGACATCATAGCCCTGCTCGCATTCGGACGGACGCGCAGTGAGGGTGTTTACAACGCGAGCCAGCCCGGAACAAACACCAACGATACAGCATCCACCTCCAATGCAATTTTGGGTGAAGCGCTGAACTCTACTTTTACTGATCGTGTGCAGCGCCTTTTTGGGGCCAGCCGGGTGAAAATTGATCCGCAGTTTATCGGCTCAGAAAATAACCCCAGCGCGCGTGTCACGATCGAACAGCAGATCAGCAACGACATCACGTTTACTTATGTCACCAGCCTTACGCAATCGGCGGAAACCGTGATTCAGGTGGAATACAATATTGATAAGAACGTATCGATTGTCGCTGTGCGGGACCAGAATGGCGTGCTGGGTTTTGACGTTCACATACGCCGACGAAAAAAATGAGCATGAACGGAAACGGAACACAACCGTTCGCTGCAGAGCGCGGCTCCATGGTGGAAAACCAGTTACGGCAGCGCGGCATCCGCGATGAGCGTTTGCTGGCGGCGATGAGCAAGGTTCCACGGCATGAATTTGTCAGTCCGCAGAACTGGACTGAAGCCTATGCCGACCATCCAATACCTATTCCCGAACAGCAGACCACCTCACAGCCATACATGATTGCGGCCATGATTCAGGCAGCGCAGATCAAAGCGGAAGACCGCGTGCTGGAAATCGGCGCGGGGTCGGGATACCAGACCGCGCTTCTGGCGGAGCTTGCCAACCAGGTCTTTGCGGTGGAACGCTATGCTTCACTTTCTGAAACCGCCCGGAATACGCTGGAACGCCTGGGTTATCGCAATGTAAAGGTGGTTACGGCTGATGGATCACTCGGGCTGCCGTTAGATGCGCCTTTCGATGCGATCATAGTTTCAGCAGCAGCACCCCGGATTCCTCAGGCGCTTGTAGAGCAGCTCGCCATTGGTGGCCGGTTGGTAGTTCCGGTAGGGGAGTCTGACCAACAGGTCGTTCAACTAGTGGAGCGACAACAGGACGGAACCATCAACGTAAAGACTCTTGAAGGTTGCCGGTTTGTTCCGCTGATCGGAGAGCACGGCTTTGCGGCGTAAAAACAGCTAATGGCTTTTAGCGCTTGGCCTTTTTTCTGAAATTCCGAGCGGGGCTGGGATTCCTATTGAAATAAATTCTCTTAAAGATTTGCGAATAGAGCCCCCAAATCGTTGTGGCCGTAGCGATCCCTCGCTCTGCTCGGGATTTTAAAACAAGCTACAATATTCTGTGCCCCTCCTTACCAACATTAAAACCACGCTGGAAATGATCAAATGGGAGCATTCAATTTTTGCGCTTCCATTTGCTCTCTGCGCAGCTATGCTCGCCGCTGGGGGTATGCCCGCCGCCGCCAAGCTGGGATGGATCATCGTGTGCATGGTTTCTGCCCGCTCCGCCGCCATGGCATTCAACCGCATTGCCGATTCGAGTATTGATGCGGCCAACCCTCGCACAGCCATGCGCGCCATTCCGGCAGGCGCGCTGTCCCCAAGGTTTGCGGCTGTTTTTGTAATAGCAGCATGTGTGCTTTTTGTACTTGGGGCTGCTGAACTCAATCGCTCCACGCTTTATCTTTCGCCAATAGCCCTGGCGGTGGTCCTGCTCTATTCCTACACCAAGCGATTTACCCGCTGGTCACACCTGGTGCTGGGATTTGCTCTGGGGATTGCGCCTTCTGCCGCCTGGATTGCCGTGCGTGGCTCGCTTGATCCGCGCATCTTGCTGCTCACGGCGGCCGTGACGTTCTGGGTAGGCGGGTTTGATGTTCTTTATGCCTGCCAGGACATCGATTTTGATCGCGTTAATTCGTTAAATTCAATCCCTCAAGCCATTGGTATCCCGCGCGCGCTCATCGTGGCTCGCACTCTGCACGTCCTGATGCTCGGGTTGCTGGTTGCGCTGGTGATTGTGTTTGGGCTGGGCAAGCTGGCGATGGTCGGCATTGCCGTAGTGGCGCTGTTGCTGACCTATGAACATTCGCTTGTCTCCGCCAGCGATCTTAGTAAACTTAATGCCGCTTTTTTCACTATGAATGGCGTGATCGCAGTGGTCTTTTTCGTCTTTGTGGCGGCGGACCTGCTGATAAGGGCATCGTGAGCGTGATAGGCTGATTCCGCCATGCGCGATCCCGTTGAACTGGAAATTTTTAAGAGCCTATTCCACTCTATAGCTGAAGAGATGGGCGCGGCGCTGCGGCGCACTGCTTTTTCTCCCAACATCAAAGAGCGCCGGGATTACTCTTGCGCCGTGTTCGACGGCGCAGGCGCAGTAGTTGCCATGGGCGACCACATGCCTGTGCATCTGGGATCGATGCCCATGTCAGTCCGTGCAGCCATTGAAAAGCTCACACTTAATGATGGCGATGTTGCCATCCTCAATGATCCTTTTTGCGGCGGCACGCACTTGCCGGACATCACGCTGGTAGCTCCGGTTTTTCTGAGCGGGGCTAAGAAGCAAAAGCGTTCGGCCAAGCCGGCATTTTACGTTGCTTCGCGGGCGCACCATGCCGATGTTGGTGGAACGTATGCCGGATCAATGGGCATCTGCCGGGAGATATACCAGGAAGGAGTCAGGATTCCGCCGGTCAAACTGATTGCTGCTGGCAAGTTGCAGGAAGACGTGTTTCGCCTGCTGCTAAACAACGTCCGCACACCGGAAGAGCGCGAAGGCGATTTGAACGCGCAGATTGCTGCCTGCCACACGGGCGCCGAGCGTCTCAGGGAAATTGTGGATCGGTATAGCTTGGCCCGCGTAGAGAGCGTAATGGACGAGTTGCAAGATTATTCGGAAAAGATGATGCGGGCTTTTCTCAGCAAGGTCCCGTACGGACGTTATGAAGCGGAAGACTTTCTGGATGATGATGGCGCTGGTTCCGGGCCGGTGCGGATTGCCGTGGCACTCACGTTCCAACCAGCCGCGGCAGGCAAGCCTATGGTGACGGGGGATTTTACCGGCAGCTCACCCCAGGTTGCCGGAAGCATCAATGCCGTGGATGCGATTACTTTTTCCGCATGCTTTTATGTTTTCCGCTGTCTGCTTCAGGAAGATGTTCCCGCAGCCGCCGGGCTGATGCGTCCGGTGCGGATGATTGCCCCATCTGGGACCGTGGTCAATGCGCGCCCACCTGCAGCGGTGGCTGGCGGAAATGTTGAAACTTCGCAGCGGATTGTCGATGTGCTGCTGCGCGCACTGGCGCAGGCCATACCGGAGCGCGTTCCAGCAGGCTCTTCCGGCACCATGAATAACCTCACTATTGGCGGGATCGACGAGCGCACTGGCGAGCCCTTTGCCTATTACGAAACCATCGCTGGCGGGATGGGAGCGCGCCCGGACCGGAGCGGCGTGAGCGGCGTGCACACGCATATGACGAACTCTCTGAATACACCCGCCGAGGCACTGGAATATGCATATCCTTTGCGTGTCACGCAATATTCGCTACGCAAGGGAAGCGGCGGAGCCGGAAAATTCCGTGGTGGCAATGGAATCGTGCGTGAGGTCGAGTTGCTCGCTGATTCTGAAGTTACGCTGCTGGCTGATCGGCGGAGTCGTGGGCCCTATGGACTGGAAGGCGGCAAAAACGGCTCGACAGGACGGACAGCGATTGTCCGCCATGATGGGACGCAAGAGATCCTTCCGGGAAAAACCAGCGTGCGTCTGAAGAAAGGCGAGAGCATCAGAATTGAGTCGCCCGGCGGCGGGGGCTGGGGTAAGCTCTAGATGGGCATACTCCCGTAGCCTACGCTAAGGGCATCCACCTTTGCCAAAGCTTTACTTCTGTGGCGTTGGTGTTGGGCTTGCCTCCTTTTTCTTCCTGTTTAGCACCTGATTTAATACATTTCCCAGGTTTGGAGCTGGCGTTGGACTGGCTTGTGGCTGCTGGCCCTGGTTGTTGCCGACCGCTGGACTTGTGGGCTGCTGGTTCTGCTGCTGCTGTTGTTGCTGGCCCGTAATCGCACCCACAATTCCGCCAATCCCGCCTTTCGTCTGGCTGCCATTTGAAGCGCCAGTCTGGTTCTTATTGCCCAGGACCGCGCCAAGAATTCCGGTGGACAACTGCCCGGGATTCTTACTGCTGGGCAGTAAGTTGTGCAATTTCATTTGCGCGATTTGTTGCACGTCTGGCGCGACCTGCGGGTGCTGAAATGTCCCTGTAACAATTACCGGCACAACAAGCTCGCCCTGATTGTTGGCAAGCGCGGTGTTCATGAATCCGCCTACCTGGGTCCCACCTACCTGCGAACTCATTGCTTTGTCCAGCACAGCGGTCAGATGCAGGTTAAGTGACTGGTCCGCCAGATTGATCAGACCGGCAGCGGCGAGAGTGCCGCCATCGATTACAGCCTTAAGATTATTGGTTTGAGCAAGGCCATTTTTCACGTCGAAATTGCCGGTAAGCTGGACCAGGTTCGTAAAGTTTTTTGGCGGGCCAAAGCCGTTGCCCAAAAATTTTCCGACCGATGCAAGCTCGTGCAGCAGATCAAGGTTCATCAATTTGCCGTTCGTCAGATTGATTGCCAAAGTGCCATTGAGACTGCGCGCGATACTGGTGGCCGAAGAAGAACTGAAGCTGGCATTCACATTAGAAGCCAGCATGCCATAGATGGTCTGCTTTACATCGGATACAGAAGAAATCAGTTTATTAGCATCAACTTTTTCTGTTTTGAGGTTCACCGCGTACACGGGCTGGGCAGGCCGCATATCGATCGTGACGCTGCCGTTTTCTTTTCCGCCGTAAATATCGGCAGTCACGGGATTCAATTTGATTACGCCATGGTCAAACGTTACATTCGTGTGCGCATTATTCAGCAGGAGATCGTCATACTGAATTTGGCCGATGGCCAGCGTGCCTCCACCGGTCATTTTGGTAAGCAGGCTGGGCTCAGTTTTGGCTTGAGCATTTGCGGCTGGCACCAGACTCCAGAAATCACCCGCACGCTTCGTGGGCTGCGCCGGAGTGGCGGCAAAAATCTGCTGTAATTCGGCCACGTTTACCTTGTCCGCATTTAGCGCAAACTGGACTTGTGGGGCCTGAAAGTTTTTGAGCGTAAGCGTACCGCCCGCATTGGTTTGGCCTAATGTGAGCGAAACATTCTGGAGCGAAGCTGAATTCTGGCTGAAACGGATATCAGAATTACGAATCTGAACCGGCTTGGTCAGTGAAGGCAGCTTCAGGCTTGCATTGCTGATCTTTCCCGTGCCATCAAAGTTCAGGGCAGACATGTTCTTTGTGGGGCCCTGGGCGTCGACATCAAGGGTGAGCGTTCCGTCACCGGACATTCCATCTACAGCCGAAACACCGGCGGCTTTAGCAATGTTGATTAACTCACCAATCCGGGCGTTCGGAGCGCGCAAAGAGGCATTGATAGAACTATTCGGCGCGCTGTATTGAGAAAGGGCAAAGCTCACGTTTACCGTGGTGGAACCGGTGGTGGCTGCAAATTCGTTGGAGCGGATTGTCTCTGGCGTGAGGGCGAGGGTAATGTCATTCACCTTGACCGGCTGAGGGACCTCTTTGCCGCTGATATCCAAGTTGCGGGCAGAGAGTTGTCCGTTCAGGACTGGCTTGTTCATGGCGCCGCGCGCCTGAATATCGGCATCGAGTTGGCCTTTCACGTCTACATCTTTGCCAAACGCCACGCCGAAAGCTGAAGCCAGACGAGCAGCTTCAGCGATAGACGCGTTGGCTGCCGTGAGCTTGAGGTCGATCTGGGCCGGGGTCGGCTTGCTGTTAATAGTGCCTGCAAGAGAGATGGGCGTAGAACCGAGTTTCAGATCGCCTTTTTGAATCTGGATGACATCGCTGTTCAGATCGTCGGCAACATCGTAGTCCAGAGCAATAGGATAACCGACGTCGACGCTGTGAATATGCGCGTTTTCTACGCGAATGGTCCCATTCGAACTCAGCTTGCCGGCAGAGTTCCGGACTTTGGCGTCGCCTGTAATAACGGCATCAATTCCGTTGAGCGCTTGCGAATTCAAAAACTTTTGCGCTGCCGATGTGGAAACCTGGTCCAGCTTCAACGTGCCATCAAACGGAGTGTTGAGCATGTCGGCTTCTTTAATCGGGCCGCCCTTGCCTTCCAGCCAGACAGCTTGCTTTCCCGCGCCAGGCAGGTGAGCAGTCAGTTTCATGCTGAATTGCTGGTCCGGAGCAAAATCGTCGACGTTCAAATCAATGTGGTCATAAACGGCACGTGACTGGTGTTTCTGCAAATCGGTGATCGCAACCTGGCCATCATTGATGAACAAGTTCGCCAGTGTAAGCTGGCCAGCGGGCTGTTTGCTCGCCGGGGTACTCGCAGGGGCGTTCGCCGGGCCAGTTGTGGTAGTTGCGGAAGGAGTCTGCGCCGGTTGCGGCGGGGCTGTCTGTACAGGCGTTGGTTTGGATGGTTGTCCCAAGGTCGCGAAGTTCCAGATCCCTTGTGCATTGCGAACCAATTCAATATGCGGATGGTCCAACTCTAATGACTTAACTTCCACTTCCTTGCGCAACAAGGGCCAGAACTTCACGCTTATGGAAAGCTTGTCAGCAGTAGCAAAGGGTCTGCCTGTGGCAAACTGGGGATCATCGGCAATCGTGGTATTCTCCACACCGAATGAAGGCGGAAACAAGCTCAGACGCATATTGCCCAAAGAAACCTGCCGGCCCAAACGTTTTTCCAACTGCACCTGAATCTTGCCATGGTATTGATTGACATCAATCAGGTGCGGCACGATCAATACCGCAGCTATCAGCAGAACCACAAGAATTGCGACCGCTATTCCCAATTTGCGCATAACTACCTCTTGATGCACCTGTTGCCACACAGCGCATTCTTAAATTGATTCCGGGGTTTCCCTCTAAGGTTGGAAGCCAGCAGGAAATATGCGGTTGCACTGATCAAGGGGCGGAGTGGTTGCACCAAGGCCAATGGCACGGCGGCACTGAAGAAATAAAAGAGAAGCTAGACCAAAATTTGACGTTCGTTAATTGACGTTGCATCGTTTGGAATTTGACGTTTTATCCGTTTGGCTGCTAAACTCAAGGTTTCATTGCCACTTATCCCACCAAAAAGGTTTTCAAGTGCCAGGTTATACCCGTCGTCAATTGAAAGAAGATAAATTTGCCAAGACCGCCCAGGGTGCGGCGGTTTGGGCCACCGATCACCGTCAAACCGTGATTTTGACCATCGGCATTGCTGTGATCGCTATTGTGGCAATCGTTAGTTTGCTTGCGTGGCGGAACCGCGAAAATGAACAGGCAAATATCGGGCTTTCCGCGGCGATGCGCACATTTGAAACGCCACTCACGCCCGCAGGCACTCCTCCACCGGCCGGAGAAACTGGTCCGTTCTTCAGTACCATTGCCGATCGCGCCAAGGCAGCGCAAAAGCAGTTTAAAGCTGTGGCGGATACACATTCGTCTGTTTCTGCCGGAAAGATCGCCCGCTACATGAGCGGAATCGCATTGGAACAGGCCGATGACAAGGCAGGCGCGGAACAAGAATTGAAGAGGGCTGCCAGCCTAAGCGACAAAAATGTATCCGCCCTGGCCAAAATGGCGCTGGCATCTTTGTATCGTGGATCGAATCGCACATCAGAAGCTGTTGCCATTTATAAAGAATTATCAGAGCACCCGACAGCTACAGTTTCCAAGCCGCAAGCCCAAATGGCACTGGCGGAGACGTATGAAAACACGGACCCGCAGCAGGCAACTCTGATTTACCAGCAATTGCAAAAAGAAAATCCACAAAGCCCGGCGGCCCAGATGGCGGCCCAAAAGCTCGCCAAATCCAAGTAAAAATGCGCAAGCAGAGCTGCTAACCGGCAGTGCTGTTTTTCCCTCGCGCGAATGGCTTAAACGCGGCAACCTTCGCGGTGAATCCGCATCTCTACTAGCAGGCGGCAGGCAACGGCGTAGCTGCCAAATCCAACAGGAGTATGACGCATGAAGTCCTTTTTGGCAGGCTTGGGAATTGGTATTGGTTTGGGGATTCTTTTTGCCCCAGTAAGCGGAGAAGAGACACGGGAAAATCTTTCACAGCGCGCCAATGATTTGGCGGATTCAGCACGTGATCTGGTCGGCCAGGGTCGGGATAAGGTCCGCACCACGGTATCGGCAATTCGCGGTCAGGCAGAGCGTTTTGCTGGAAACGTGCAAGAAGCTACCGGAACAGAAACTCGTAACCTCTAAAGTCATCAAAGCAATAAAAACGGCAACAAAAAAGCATTTAAGCGGCGGGAAAAGAATATTCTGCCCATTCGCTGTGCTCATCCAAGGACGAGAGTCTGGGCTGTGCCACGTGAGTTTGTAGTGGGTCAATTCCAATCTGAATTGACCCACTACTCGCCGTACATTCCTGTGTTGCAACTATTTGCGGACGGGCGTGGGTCCCCACGCCACAGAAAATAGCCTTCATCAACACGGCATTCCCGACCTGATGGATTTCTACGCAGATTATGTGAAGCAGCAGCAACCGATAGGGCCTTTTCCTGATGCGTTTCAGTCAAGGGTCGCGGGCTGCTTTCGGAACCGGACGGCATGGTTTGCCAGCCGATTCGCTTCCTGATTCTGCTCACGTGGAATGTGAGAAATGCAAAATTTCAGCGTGTGGGCAAGCTTCCGGCACATCCAGTGCAGAGAATAGAGCCGTGGGCTTCGGCAGGAGTACTCTCCGGTCATCTGTTTCACCACCAGCTCGGAATCTGAGTAAACATTCAGTGAGGTAGCTTTAAGTTCCAAAGCGCGCTGCAAAGCTTCCAGCAGGGCAGCGTATTCAGCCACATTATTGTCATGGTGGCCAATCCACTTCGCAATCCGGATCATTTCTCCGTCAGGCTTCTCAATCAGCACCCCAATGCCGGAGGGACCAGGGCTGCCATGTGACCCGCCATCTACGTAAGCGATGAATTCTGACATCTGCGTCTCTAAGAGACACAATGAGGCACACAGGGTTGCGCCGTCAAGAACATGTTTTGATTCATCCGCACACCGGACCATTCCCGTTCGATTGATAAGTTCTGTGGAAACCCATGTGGAAAACACGGACGCGCATTGAAAACAGCATTTCTCGCCGCATTTTATCTATGTTTTTGAGAACGTGAATACGTGGAAAAAAATCAGCATTTGCACAAATCACGGGCGTTGACTTTTCCTGCTCTTGAGCTAGGATCACACATGTCGACGGTCGAAAGGGTTAGCCGAAATAAACCTTGGCAAATCCGAAGTAGACTGAGTGATCAGGTTCGGTGGAGTGATCCGCTGAATACCCGGACCCGAAAAAACCGACAAACTCTGCGAGGAGCAGGTCGGGGTCAGGGACTGCGAAAGCAGTGATTGCATCAAGGGCTGTGACGGTACATGCATCCACGTTGTTAACTCCCTCGCAGGAGTTGGCAGCTAGAGCATAACCAATGTCACAGCCTTTACTATTTTGTGCCCAATCCAGCCGGTCTTCTTTGTAATTCCATCGAACAGTCTCCATCCTGGGCCGCATTCATCCGAATTCGCAACTAAGTCATTGATAGTGCTGAAGTTGTTTTGGTGGAATTTTTGTGTTCCGCGCTGTTGATTTCTTGTGTCGAAGTCTTTTAAGCGGCCTTTATTCGCTGACTGGAACCAACGATATCCGTTCTTTCCGTGCTCTGAATCATGGCTGCGCTCCTTAGGGGTTTCAGGTGCGCCTGATACCCCATTTTTACTGTTGATTCCCCGCTTAATTGCGACGACGAAGGAATCCTCTGACCAATCTCGTTAGGTTATGGTAAAGATTATTTAGTTCTAATTTTCACTGCAACATTGCCGGGATCGCGCTCATGTTAACGATTGTTTCTCTCATCGTGCTGCCGCTACTAAGCTTCTTTGGCGGCATTCTTGGCCTGAAGGCTGATCCTTCTGACCCTAAGGAAGACAGCAAGAATAAATGGATAGTGGGCATCCTGGTCTTCTCCACTATCGCTTCCATCGGGATTTCGATCAGCGGGCATCAAGCGGATGTTGCACAAAAGAAAAAGGACGATGGCAACATAGAATTTCTTAAAAGCACGCTCACGCTGGTGCAGGGGAACACGGAAGACATCAAAGGCGTGATAGCGCGTTTTCTTGCTGGAGCTGGTGTAGCACAAAGCCGCATAAAAAATATCCAGGAAAACGGACTTTCAACCCCGGAAAATGTGAAATTAGTTCAAGCGGGGATAAGGGGCGATGATCTGCTCAAGGCTCTTATGGGACAAGTCCAGGCAGAAAACCAAAAGCAGCCCACCACAGTCATTTATTACGCTAAAGACGTGGATCCCAGAGACATAAATGGTCCCGCTCTTACCAGTGCCTTACAACAAGCCGGTTTTAAGCTGGTTCAAACTACTAATGGGCGAAAAAATCCAGATCTTCCCACCAACGCTATTTGGGCAGCCGAAGACGTTCCCATTGAAAAAGTGAAATTTGTTGCTTATGCGCTGATGCGTGCCGGGGTCGAGATACGCGCCATCCGGCCATTTAGCGGATCCGGCCGAAAATTGAATGAGATTGAAATTGGAGCGGACAAAGCAATAGAAAATCACCCACCCCTAACATTTGAAAAAATACAAGCGATGCAATCTCTTTCTCGAAATCTCGATTAAATGTATTTTCAAGATGTAAGACGGTCTTGGTATGCAAGACTCGCGTCAGAACATACACATACTGTGTGCTTTCAAACACATCGCTGCTAACTTGAGTCTGCAAGTGACTTCTCTTCAACAACTTCCAGTAGCTCCCTATTCGGCTTCAAGATTGCACTTCACCACTCTGTGAATTCAGTATCACGCTAAGCGTATGACGCGCTCGGATTGAACTGGACTCCTGACGCCTGCCAGCTTGCCTTGGATAATCTTTGTTGTCGATTGTGAAAGTGGTGCTATAGCCAGCAGGATAACAGTCAAAGCAGCGCAGCAATACCAGCGAGAAAAGTCGGAGATGTACTGAAGGAGAAATGCCATGTTGTTACTGAGATATCTGCTGCTGCTTACCGGATGGGGGCTGCTTGCCGCGGCCATCACCAATGTCTTGAAAAATCTTTACCAGGTTGTCCAGTATCACCGCCGGTTGCGACCTATAGCTCCAGGCTCCCTCTCCGGTACTTCATCGGGACCGGAGGGCGCCTCTGCGGGAACGCCATTGACTCATGGCGTGGCCGTGGAAAAACCGCAACTGAACTGGACGATTGCCCAATGGGCGTTTCCTGCGGCCTGGCTGTTGCTCATTCTCGCTGCCGGCATAGTGGTGGTGCCCAGCGGGATGGGCGGCATCAGAGTGAGCCAGACCGCGGGAACGCGCCCCGGCACGTTGTATCCTGGAGCGCATTTTGTTACGCCGCTCCTGGATTCTGTTGTGCTGTATGACATTCGTGATCAGGTGCTGACAACTTCTTCAATTGCCAATGATGGGCTGGGTTCTATTACCGAATCCAGCGCCGAAAAGAAAGAAGCTAACAAGAAGCCTGATACTTTCAGCGTCCAATCGAAAGAAGGTTTAAGCATCGGGTTGGCAATCACAGTTCGTTATAGGCTCGATCCACGAAAGCTGGATTTCATTCACGCCAACCTGCCGCAGCCGGTGGAAAAAGAAATCGTCCCGCCGGTGGTTTCCAGCGTATTCCGCGAACTGGCGCCAAATTACACCGTGCGTGAAGTCTTTGCAACAAAGCGTGAAGAAATTCGCCAGAGCGCGGCAGACAGGATTACCAGAAAACTGGCCGGTGACGGAATCATCGTGAAAGAAGTCATGCTGCGCGATGTTCAATTGCCAGAGGAATATGCCAAAGGACTGGAAGGTCTGCTGTTGAAAGAACAAGAAAATGAAGGCCTGGGCGTGGAAACCGAGATGAAAAGCAAGCAAGTAAAAATCGCCGAACTTGAAGCCGAGGCTGCGCGTGTCCGGCAGGTAAAGCAAGCGCAGGGCGCAGGCCAGGTCCGCGTGCTTCAGGCCAAGTCAGAAGCAGACGCAATGCAGTTCACGCTGCCTCTGAAACAAAAACAGATTCAGCAGTCCAAGCTGGAAGCAGAGGCGCAAAAAGAGACCACGGTGAAAAATGCTGAAGCTCAGGCACAGGCCAAGGTGATTGACAGCAAGGCGGAGCTGGAGCGCCGCAATCTTCTGGCTGACGCTGAAGCTGGACGCATACGTAAAGTGGCGCTGGCCGATGCAGAACGCATGAAGTCCGAAGCCGCCCTGTTGAAGGAAAGCCCGTTGTTAATTAACAAGATTGTGGCTGAGCGGATGTCTGACAAACTCCAGATCATGATGGTGCCATCAGACGCAAAAATCTTCTTCAATGACGTATTCAAAAGCGGCGTTACACCAGATGCTCTTGCCAATGCCAAAGCGGCGCAGGCAGCGGCTGAAGAGAGCGAAGGCTCCGGCGAAGAAGAAGAACAACCAGCTCCGGGGCAGCAGCAGATGACGAGCCGCAAGTCATGGAAGGACAAATAGACTCAGTGCCGGACTACGGGTCTTCTGTCTCCGCCGTTGCCCTTCAGGGCCGGGAAATTGTCACAATCTCTGAGAAATCTGCAATGCTGGAAAACTCATTCACCAGCGTTTGCAGCAGGCCAAGGCGCTGTGCGCGAAGCTCTTCGTCATCCACCATGACCATTACCTTGTCGAAGAAGGCGTCTACGGGCGGACGAAGAAGAGAAATCTCAAGCAGCGCAGGTTCGTATTGGCGCGATGCACTGAGTTCGTGAACTTTCTTGGCAACTTGTGGAACCGCCGCAGCGAGGCTCTTTTCTTCCTGATCAGTAAGCGCTGCGGGATTGAAAGGCGATGCGATCTTTTTCTTTGTCTCTGCCGCCTGCCGCAGGATATTTTTCATTCGTTTGAAGGCAATGGAGATTGACTCAAAATCCGCCGATGGCCGCACCTTGGCGACCGCGCTGGCCCGAGCGACAGCGTCCACAACATCATCCGCGCCAGAAGCCAACGTTGCGTTGACAACGTCATAGGCCAGCCCAAGCACGTCGCGTAGGTAGAACTCAAGGCGCTCGCGGAAAAAGCTGCGCACGGCTTGCGTGTAAGCATCGCCACTGAGCGTAAACTTCTTCTCTGCTTCGCTGCCCTGATATCCGCTGCGCGCGTCATCCATTATCTGCGCCAGATTCAGCGGCAGCTTGTGTTCAACAATCGTCTTCACGATCCCATTTGCCTGCCGCCGTAAAGCAAAAGGATCTTTTGATCCTGAGGGCACCAATCCCAGCGCAAACATCCCGGCAATGCTGTCGGCTTTATCGGCAATTGAGAGCACTGCGCCTTCAAGCGTTCGCGGCGCAGAGTCTTCAGTTGAGCCAGGTTTGTATTGGTCGTAGATGGCAGTGGCGACTGCCTGTGTCGCCCCCTGAGCCTTGGCGTATAGGCCACCGATAATTCCTTGCAGTTCAGTAAATTCTTTTACGAGTTCGGTAGTTAGGTCCGTCTTCAAAAGTTTCGCCGCATCTGAGACCACATCAGCGCGAACGGCTATCCCTGATTTGTTAAGCGACAGAGCAATATCAGTGGCCAATTTAACCACACGTCCAGTTTTGTCGTAATAACTTCCCAAATCTTTTTGGAATGTGACGGCACTCAGCATTTTTACGCGCTGCTCAAGTAGTGTTTTCTGGTCCGTATCCCAGAAGAACCGCGCGTCGTTAAACCTTGCACGCAGCACGCGTTCATTGCCGTGGCGGATCAGGCCATCAGGATCGCCATCCGTATTCAGCACGGCCAGGAAGTGCGGCGCGAGCTTGCCACTGGAATCCTCAACCGCAAAGTATTTCTGATGATCACGCATTACCGTGACCAGCACTTCTTCCGGCAGCGACAGATACTCCTTGTCAAAGCTGCCCAGAATCGCGGAAGGCCATTCGGTAAGATTTACCACAGTCTTTAACAGTTCAGCATCTTCACGCCAGCGTGCGCCCGGCACTGTGCGGGTGGCGGCATCCAGGGCTTTGCGGATTTTGTATTCGCGGTCTGTGCTTAGCGCCGAAACATGAGCGCCCTGCATGGTCTCTACATATTTTGCTGGCGCTGAAATTGAAACCTGCTCGGGACCAAGGATTCGGTGCCCGCGCGACTTGCTGCCCGCTTTTATCCCGGCAAATTCCAGCGGAACAACTTCACCATCCAGCATCGCAACAATCCAGCGCACCGGACGCACAAAGCGCTCCGGCTTGCCCGCGCGCCAATACATATTTTTGGCCCAATAGATCGCGGCGATCTCTTTTGGAACTGCTTCGGCAAGAATCTCCAAAGCCTGGCGGCCTTTTCTTGTGACCGTGGCAGCCAGATACTCGCCCTTTGGCGTGGTGACCGTCTCCAACTTTGCAACATCCACGCCGGCCTTCTTCGCAAATGCTTCAGCCGCAGGGGTAGGCTTACCATCTTTATAGGCCACTTTGGTGGAAGGTCCAGTGATCTGCTCGGTCACGTCTGGTTGAAAAGAAGCGACGCCAGGGACGACCCATGCAAGCCGGCGCGGAGTGGCGCAAGGATTTAAAAGAAGCTCCCGCTTTTCTGTGCCGGGTGCCTGCGCAGATTGCGGCTTGATCAAAGACTCGCGCAACAACAGAATCAGAACGCGTGTCGCCAAATCCTGCCATGCGCTATCCATCATTCTCGCGGGAATTTCTTCCAGTCCAATCTCCAGCAGAAAGTCGGGCATCAGGCCGCCCCACCCTTCTGGAGTTTTTCTATTCCAGCCGATGCATTCTGCTGAGCCACATACGCTTTCGCCAGTCCCACAGCAAGCTGGCGAATACGGGCGATCACGCCGACTCGTTCCGTTACAGAAATCGCTCCGCGGGCATCCAACAGATTGAAAAGATGTGAGCACTTCAGGCAGAGTTCATAGGCGGCGAGCAGCGGAAAGCGCTCTTTTTCAGTGACGCCCGCGTTCTTGTCCTTCAGAAGCGCCTGAAACTGACTTATGAGCGCCTGCGACTCACTTTCATACATCTCCAGGTGCTTCCATGTCTTCTCGACATCAGCTTCCTCAAAGTTGTAGACCGACATCTGAAGCTCATCCTGAAAGCGCACGTCGCGATACTTAACGGTGTTGCCACTCAGTGGATCGCGCGCCCAGACAATGTCATAAATGCTGTCCACATCCTGTAGGAACGCAGCGATACGCTCCAGACCGTAGGTCAGCTCGGCGCAGATAGGGTCAAGATCGATTCCGCCACACTGCTGAAAATACGTAAACTGCGTGATCTCCAGTCCGTCCAGCATCACCTGCCAGCCCACGCCCCAAGCACCCAGAGTCGGCGATTCCCAGTTGTCCTCTTCAAATTTAATGTCATGCTTGCGCAGATCAATGCCAAGCGCTTCCAGCGATCGCAAATAGAGCTCCTGAACGTCCTCCGGCGGAGGTTTAAGGATCACCTGCATCTGCATGTGCTTATAAAGACGGTTTGGATTGTCGCCGTAGCGTCCATCGGCTGCTCTGCGCGAGGGCTGCACGTAAGCCACTTTGTACGGCTTTGGTCCCAGCGCGCGCAGGAAAGTCTCCGGCGACATGGTACCAGCGCCTACCTCAATGTCATACGGCTGCTGCAACACGCAGCCGCGCTCCGCCCAGAACTTCTGCAAGCGAAGAATGATCTCCTGGTATGTAGGGGCGCTGGCGTTGGACATGCGAAGTAACTAATTTAACAGATTTTCTTCATATCCCGACCCTGAGCTTGCGAAGGGGAGGGAACCCTATGGCAACAATAAGCAGGAAGCGATAGCTACGCTGAATTTAACTCGCAAAATGAATATTAATTTGTGTTCCTTCGCGTTAATTCGCGGCCCATGGCTACTCGCGAGGATAGGGTTCCCTCGCTCCGCTTCGGGATTGCAGAAAAGCTAAAGCTTCTCCAGCATCGCCGCAGTCACCAGCTTCTTTTCAATGTGCCGCTCAATGCGCTGGGCCAGAAAACGGCGAAGATCGGCGCCACGGCTGCGCGTCCAGGGGGCACTTATCAATGGGTCGTTTGCCACTGGATCACCTTTCAGCTTATTTAAAGGTGCGCGGAACATCGCTGATGCCAGTGACCGCGAATCGGCGGAAATCTCAGTGCTGGCCAACCGCTTGTCGTCAGCGCAAAGCAAGCCATCGGCTAAAGGGTGAAAGTAGGCACGGTTTCCATTTAACACAGCGCCGCACATTACGCAGGCATGCAAGTCCGGCAGCAAACCGATCAGACGCACGATCCAGAGATCGAAATACGTGAGCGGAAGCCAGACAGAATCGGCCTTCAGGTGGTGGACCACGGCGAGCGTAAGCCGGAAGATATCATCGCTGGGCTCACGGTCGGGCATAAGCTGGTCGATCACTTCTGCCACATAGCTCAGGGCCACCAGACGCGGATAAGTAACTTCCGTTGCCAGTGGCGAGGAGATGATGTCGCAGGAGTCAAGCCGCACCAACTCCTGTTTTTCCTTCTCCTCCCAATGCGCGGTTACGTGCGTAAGCGGCTCAAGCGCGCCGCCAAAACGGCGTTTAGATCGCTTCGCTGCCTTGGCCACGCCCCTGATCTTGCCTTCCGCGCGCGTAAAGAATGTCACCAGCAGGTCCGCTTCATGGAAGGGATAGGTGCGCAGAATCAAGGCTTCAGATTGCCGGGGCATCGCAACTTAAGGATACATTGTGAACGGAATGAAAAACGCGCAACCATGCGGCTGCGCGTCAAGAACCCTGGTTCGGCTGTTAACGGCCGAAATATTTGGCGTTTTTGTCGGCGTATTCTTTCCATTTTTCCGGCAGATCGTCCAGCGCAAAAATTGCGGAAACCGGGCAGACCGGCACGCACGCGCCGCAATCAATGCATTCCACCGGATCAATGAACAACATTTCGGCGCCTTCGAACTGCGGTTCGTCTTTTTTAGGATGGATGCAATCCACGGGGCAAGCATCCACGCAGGCCGCGTCCTTGGTCCCGATGCAAGGCTCTGCAATTACGTATGCCATAAGGGTAAAGTTCTCCGTATCTCAATAAGCTGTATGGGTCAACTAGAAATTTTAACAGCTATTGCGGGCTGCGCCAATGTTTCTGCCGAACGGTGATTGCATTCCATTGAAGCGCACGTTCGCTGGCCTGAGTGGCGCCGCCCGTTGTACAACTTGAGAGCGGCGATCCCGGAAGCGAACTGTTTTAGCCAGACCGTTCCGCCCTTTTCCTGTCCAAGAAGAGTAGGATGCGGCAACCTCATCCGTCTGTGTGCTCCGCGTAACTCCGTAACCTGATGCCTGTCAACTCGGCTCTGCCATCACAGCATCCAAGTTCAAGAGGCCGATCAACACGGCCAGGAGAACACGCATGCTTTGGACTATTTTTGCCATTCTGCTGTTGCTTTGGCTTCTAGGTTGGGGATTTCATGTTGCAGGCAGCCTAATTCATCTAATCCTTGTCATTGCATTGGTCGTGATGGTGATTCAATTGATCACTGGCCGAAGGGCAGCCGTCTGAACGTGCGATCTCGCCACCGCAGACGTTATTGGTACCGGCTCTGCCATGGATTGGCGCGGGCAATTTTCAGCGGGCGGGCTTCAGGGTCGCCAATTTCTGATCGATCTCGCGCAATGCCTGCCGCAAAGTTTCCGTATACCGCTCGTTTGTGGACGCCTCAATCTGATGCACGACATACGCGCGGGAGAGTTTTAGGTTATCTCGCTCGCGCTGGTCTTTGCGCTCGTCGTCAGTAAGCCGGTCCTTAGTTTCAGGAGCACCGTTGGTGGCGCTTTCCATCTGGGCCTCAACCGATTTGCTTTCCCATCCTCTTGCCATACTTTAATTATAGGGATTTTGCGCGGATTCCGAGCTGCTTTTGCCTCTGGAATTTATAATCCCGGCACGATGAATAAATGCTTTTCAATGGCCAGACGAGCGAATCAACACAAAAACTTTTCGATGATGGCGTGATTTCTATTAAGAATTCTCGGGCCAATCGGCAGTGCACAATAGACTCCTCTTGAGTCCTGCTCCGAATGAGGAAACGAATGTCGGGTATCCACAAGAATGACCAGGTCACAGTACGGCGCAGTGAGCTTGCCTGTCCTGCTCATTCGCTCACAATGATGGCAAAGGCCGCTGCCAGCGATGCCGACGAAACCGTTTTCGATCTCGAAGACGGCTGCGCGCCATCACAGAAAGTTGCCGCGCGAAAGACCCTGATTGAAGCTTTCCATACTCTTGATTTTCGCGGCAAGATTCGCGCCTTCCGCCCAAATGGAATGGATACGAAGTTTTTTTACCGTGACGTAATCGAAGTTGTGGAAGCCGTTGGCGGCAAAATCGATGTCATCGTGCTTCCCAAAGTGCAGGATGCGTCAGATGTGCTTTTTGCAGATCGCCTCCTGACTCAGATAGAGCAAAATATCGGGCTTCCTGTTGGACGCATCCGGCTAGAGGTTCTAATTGAAAGCGCAAAGGGAGTGCTTCACGCCGAACAGATCGCCGCCTCCACGCCCCGGCTGGCGGCATTGATTTTTGGCGTGCTCGATTACGCCGGAAGCATCGGCGCTCGAGATCCGGTGCGCGAGCAGTTTGCGCTCTATCACTATCCCAAAGCCAAGACCGTAGCTGCTGCCCGCGCCGCGGGCATTGACGTAATTGACGGGGTTACTCTGCAATTCCGCGACCTGCAACAGTGCGAGCATGACGCCCGCTCTGCCGTCCAGATGGGCTTTGACGGCAAGTGGGCCATTCATCCTGCACAGGTCCCGGTCATCAACCAAGCTTTCACCCCTTTGCCGGAAGAAATCAGCCGTGCGCGGGAAATTATCGATCTCTATGAGCAGAGTGACGTGAACTCGGGTATCGGCGCCATGGTTTATAAAGACGAAATGGTCGACGCAGCAAGCCTGTCCATTGAGCGCAGAAAGCTGGCCATCGCAAAAAAGATCGGGCTGTTATAAGAACAATGGCACATGTTATGGAAACAAAAACTCAGGCTCTGCTGGAACTGATCGCCACCGCCAAAGTTTACGATCTGGCACAGCCGTATTTTGTCGGCATGCCACACCACCCGGTGCATCCTCCGTTTTTGTTCAGCCTGACCAAAATGCACGGAGATTACGTAATGCCAAATGGCGGCAGCTCAACGTCTGAAGCCATGGCGCTCGGCGGCCATCTGGGCACCCACATGGATGCGCTCTGCCATTTTTCCTGCAACGGCAAACTGCATGGCGGTCATGACGTGAAGTCGGCACAATCCTATAACGGAATGCAGCAGCTTTCTGTCGATACGCTTGCCCCTGTCTTGCGGCGAGGCATTCTTCTGGATATCGCCGGACAACAGCAGGTTGCAAACCTGCCCGCTTCATTCGAGATCACGCCTGACCTTATGGAAGCTGCGGCGCGCGCACAAGGAGTCGAAATCAAGCCGGGCGACGTTGTCTTGCTGCGCACGGGATGGGGCGCATTTTTTGAGGATGTTCCCCGGTTTGAATCGCAGATGCACGGCCCTGGACCCGGCGAAGCTGGAGCGCGATGGCTCAGCAGTAAAGGAATTTTTGCCGCAGGCTCTGACACCATTAACTTTGAATTCGTGCCTTCGCGCACCATGCCCGTCCACATACATTTGCTGGTGGAAAGCGGCATTCACATTATTGAATGCCTCAACCTTGAGCAGTTGGCGGCCGGGCATATTTACGAATTCGTGTTCGTTGCCGCACCGTTGAAGATCCGTGGCGGCACCGGATCTCCCATTCGTCCTTTTGCGCTGAGAGCCTAAGTTATGTCTCTGACATCTAATATCGGCTTGCGCCAGGAGTTGAAGAACGCGGTCGCAGAACTCTGCCGCAACTTCCCGGATTCATATTGGCGCGATCTGGATAGCGAACGCGCCTATCCTGAAGAATTCGTTAAAGCTCTCACCCAAGCCGGTTATCTGGCTACGCTTATTCCGGAAGAGTATGGCGGCGCAGGTCTGGGCGTAAGCGAAGCAGCGACGATCCTTGAAGAAATCCATCACTCCGGTGGCAATGCCGCAGCCTGCCATGCGCAGATGTATGTAATGGGAACGCTTCTACGGCATGGCTCGGAGACGCAAAAGAAAAAATATCTTCCAGCCCTCGCCCGTGGCGAGCTTCGCCTGCAGGCATTTGGCGTAAGTGAACCAACTACTGGTTCTGACACCACACAGATGAAAACCTTTGCCCGGCGCGCCCGGGACAAGTATGTGGTGAGAGGGCAGAAGATTTGGATTTCCCGGGCAGAACATTCTGACCTGATGCTGCTGGTTGCGCGCACCACCCCTATTGATCAAATCAAGAAGCGTAGCGAAGGGCTTTCCGTTTTGCTGGTGGACTTGCGACAAGCACGGGATCATGGGCTGACCATCCGGCCGATCCGCACCATGATGAATCATGCCACGACAGAAGTCTTTTTTGATGACGTTGAAGTGCCGGCTGAAAACCTTGTAGGCGAAGAAGGCCAGGGATTCCGCTACCTGCTGGACGGCTTGAATGCTGAACGCATTCTGATTGCATCAGAGTGCATTGGGGATGGCCGCTGGTTCCTAGAGCGTGCCTGCCGTTATGCCAAAGACCGCATCGTCTTTGGACGCCCCATTGGACAGAACCAGGGCATCCAGTTCCCTCTTGCCCGCGCTTATGCCAATGTTGAAGCCGCATCGTTGATGGTTGAAAAAGCTGCGGCGCTGTTTGATTCGCGTCAACCTTGCGGGCCGCAGGCCAACATGGCCAAGTTGCTGGCAGCCGATGCATCCTGGGAATCGGCCAACGCCACCGTCCAGACATACGGCGGATTCGGTTTTGCCGAAGAGTATGATGTGGAGCGCAAGTTCCGGGAAACGCGCCTTTATCAGGTAGCGCCAGTCTCCACTAATTTGATACTTGCTTACATTGCAGAACACGTGCTGGGATTGCCGCGTTCATACTGACTCGGGAGAGCAAATCATGACTGTGAAGCAGGGCTGGACTGGACGCGTTTATGAAGACTTTGAGGTCGGCGACATTTACCAGCATCCTCTTGGTCGCACGGTGATTGCCGCGGACAATATATGGTTTACGCTGCTCACGCAGAACACCAACCCAATCCACTTTGATGCAGCCTACAGCGCGCAAACCGAATATGGCAGGCCACTGGTTGACTCCACGTTCACGCTGGCGTTAGTCACCGGGCAATCAGTTGCCGACGTTTCGCAAAATGCCATGGCCAATCTTGGCTGGGACGAAGTTCGTCTTCCCAACCCTCTCTTTGAAGGCGACACAGTCTATTCCCGCAGTGAAGTTCTGGAAAAACGTGAATCGAGGTCCAGAGCAAACATAGGCATTGTGAAGGTGAAAACCACGGGCTATAAGCAGGACGGCAGTGTTGTGATCGAATTTACGCGCACTATGATGATTTACAAACGCGGCCACGTTCCAACAATCCCGCAGCCACAAATCAATCAGCCGCGAAAATAGTCCGCCCAATCAGGCTGCTTCGCGAGCGTCCTGTTGAAAGCCGCGAATGGAGAATTCCAGTTGTTCCTGCAGACTTTCGCCTACCTCCATCATGTCTCCGATTACTGTGCTCAGGTCCATGCGGATCAGGTTGCGCTGCAAAACAGAAGAGAGCACCCGTTGCAGCAACCGCATTTCAATCA
Source organism: Candidatus Angelobacter sp. (assembly GCA_036488825.1). GTDB lineage: Bacteria > Acidobacteriota > Terriglobia > Terriglobales > Acidobacteriaceae > Angelobacter. The sequence continues at coordinate 23,014 of DASXGZ010000006.1, read as the reverse complement.
CGATCAGGGGAATGTTATATCCCTGCCGGGCACGCGCTCTTCCATGTTCCGCGGCCACAGACTTCGCCTCCGCGGTGGAAGCGTCCGCGGTCCTTTCCACGCGTCCAGCCAATTCTTGGATCACATCGGGCAGGTGGTCAATGCGATCTTTATCGCTGATATGCAGAGACGTAAGTTCAGGATGCGCTTTCACCAGTTGGAGCCACTCTTTCATAATTGTTTTCGTATTTTCCCGCATCAGCTGGGAAACCCGCTTCAAGGGTTTTTCCGGAAGAGCGGGCTGCCGATGGTCCAACCGGCTTTTGATGGTATTAATCAGGGTGGGGACATCGGTGGGCTTGAGCAAATAGTCGTCCACCTGGCTGCGTATGGCTTGCAGCGCTGTGTCGAAATCAGGATAGCCGGTGAGAATAAACGTCACGGCGTCCGGTTGTACTCGTCGCATTGCGCTCACAACGGTAAAACCATCTCCAGGTTGCCCAATGTTCAGATCAGAGAGCAGAACGTCAAACGTGGCGTGGTTTAGATGTTCCAGGGCCTCAGGGACCGTTGCTGCGGTGGTCACCTGAAAACCATGCTGTTCCAGAATTGCTTGCAGCGTCGTGCGTATTCCCGCCTCGTCATCGACGAACAAAATCCGGGTCGCCATTATGTACTCCAGCTTCTTGGATGTTTTTTTTGTGCTTTTCCGTTGGACAATCTTAGAAAGATAAGAAAGATCGCAGGCGAATGACGCGCTGGCTTCTTGTGTCCACTTGGAAGAATGTCTTACGTACGAAAGGCCCATCCGTACCCGGATAGGCCTTTGTTTTCAATCGGTTTCTTTGGTCGTGTTTATTCCTGGTTTCTGAACGAATAACCAATGGAGACGCCGAAACGGGTAGCGCGCGCTCCGCTGAATTCGACGTTATTGTGCACCTCGTACAGATGGACCTCCGGCCGTATAAAGATGCGGGGCGTGACATAAACCCTTATCGCCGCTCCGAATTGGCCAAGGAAGTGGTTGCTGGTGACAACGTTCGTGCAACTGACAAAATTGCAGCTCACGAATGGCGTATAAAAATGGATACTCTCAGCGCCGATTCCAGCAGAAAGTTCGGCCTGGGCGCGTTTGCCCAGTGGCGGCGCATAAACCGCATCCACATCATAAAAAATGGGCCGGAAGGGCTGAACACCCTCGAATAGATTTTGTTTGGCGCGCACCGACGCATTAAAGCCAACGCCAATATTGTGGAAGAAAAGAAAATCCAGGCCAAAAGTGGGAAATGCTCCACCACCAACTGTCTGCGATAGTGCAGTGCTGGCTGGTGCGGTGACCCCGGAAAGCCCCACGCTCATATCAAACTGCTGAGCGTGAGCGGTACTTCCCAATGAAAACATCAGTCCAATCGCCATAACTAAAAACGATAGTTTTTTCAAGGTACTCTCCAATATTAAGAAGGCTGGATCTGTTAAAAATTGGGCCGCCAGTCCACCCTCGATCTATAAGCAAGCATGAGCGATTATCCTACCAGCAATAAGCCTCTGTCCAGAATCCAAGGTATCAAGCTGGTTTCACTCCTTGTTTCGAGGCTTTGCTACCGCCCGTTGTTGCCTCGCTCGCAGGAAGGCCGTTGCGATTTCCTTGCTGGTATTCTGAAACGTGATCTTCTCCACCAAAGCAATTCTCTTTGATATGGATGGCGTACTGATTAACTCTGCTCCAGCCGTGGAACGGGTATGGCGCATATGGGCGTCCGCACACGGACTTGATCCCGTTCGAGTCATTGAGCAGGCGCATGGCCGCCGAAGTGTTGAAACCATCCGTGCCGTAGCTCCTGAGTTGGATACGGAAAAAGAAAACCTTGTAGTTGAGCAAATGGAAATCGACGATAAAGAAGGCGTTACAGCGCTGCCCGGCGCCGGAGAGTTGCTCTCCAAACTGCCGGAAGATTGCTTTGCTATCGTAACTTCGGCCACACGTCCGCTGGCTGAAGCCCGCCTTGGCTATGCTGCTCTTCCTATTCCGCATCACATGGTCACTGCCGATGACGTTATCCATGGAAAACCATTTCCTGAGCCATATTTAAAAGGCGCAGAATTGCTCGGCTTTGCCGCCAGAGACTGCCTTGTATTTGAGGACACGCCGGCAGGAGTGGCAGCAGCCATCGCGGCTGGTATGCAGAGCATCGCGTTGCACACAACGTATCCTGAATCTGCTCTGCAGAACGCGAATGCCATCATTGAATCGCTGGCGGCAGTAAAGGCGGAGGTGCGCGGAAAGACCATCCAGCTAGATGTAGCTCCGATTCCGGTTGTGAAAAGCTGAAGAAGCGCTCTCTGCCAGCCCCCGTATACAATTCTTTTATCTCATTAGAGGAGCAGAAAACTCATGCAACGGAACGCAAGCGCACATTGGAGTGGCGGTCTGAAGGACGGCAAAGGTTCCCTGACATCTCCCAGCGGAGTTCTGAAAAACACGCCGTATTCTTTTGCCACCCGTTTTGAATCGCAGCCCGGCACTAATCCGGAAGAACTGATTGCCGCGGCGCATGCCGGATGCTTCACCATGGCGCTTTCAGCCCAACTCGGCAATGCCGGAATGACGGCGCAAGCGATTGACACCACGGCCACTGTCACCTTGGAAAAGCTGGATTCCGGCTTTGCGGTCACTTCGTCCCACCTGCAAGTCAAGGTAAAAATCCCCGGCGCCGACAAAGCCAAGTTCGAGGAAGCTGCCAAAAACGCTAAAGAGGGCTGCCCTATCTCCAAGTTGCTCAATGCCAAGATCACAATGGATGCGCAATTGGAAAATTAATCTGCAATTCTCTATGGAAAGCCGGCGCTAACAACCCTGCTGGCTTTCCGTCTAAAACTCTGGTCCATTCCTCTGTTGAATTTTTGAACCGCCCTGGAGGCATACTTATGCGCAAGAACCTGGCGCTTGTCACCATCCTTATTGCAACTTTTTTCGCCGCCACTCGCGCTAACGCGCAGTCCGCCGTACTGGATATCCCACGGGACAGCCAGCATGCCAAAGTCATGCAGCGCGTCGGCATTACCGATATCACGATTAACTATCACCGCCCGTTGGTGAAAGGCAGGAAGATCTGGGGCGGTATTGTCCCTTATGGCCAGGTCTGGCGTGCAGGGGCCAATGAAAATACCACCATCGAATTTACCGATCCCGTTACGATTGAAGGCAAGTCGTTGGCCAAAGGCGTTTACGGCCTGCACATGATTCCGGCTGAAAATGAATGGACAATTGCTTTTTCAAAGAACTCCACTGCCTGGGGAAGCTTTACGTATAACCAGGCTGAAGACGCGCTCCGTGTCACTGTCAAACCACAGGCAGCCGATATGAAAGAAGCTCTGGCGTATGAGATTGACAATGTAACGCCTACCTCGGCGGTGATTTCACTGCGCTGGGAAAAGCTGGCTGTGCCATTCAAGGTTGAAGTCAACTCCAATGAGATTGTCGCCCAGAGTCTGCACAATCAACTGCGCGGACTGGCCCAGTACACATGGGATGGCTGGGACGACGCCGCCAACTATCTGCTTACCAATAAATACGATCTGGAAGAAGCGTTGAAGTACGAGGACAACTCCATTGGCGTGGAAGAGCGCTATGACAACCTTATGACCAAGTCGCGCATTCTGGATGCGCTGAACAAGAAAGAGGACGCCACCGTTGCGCGGAACAAAGCCTTGTCCATGGCCAACGTTACGCAGCTACACACCTATGGCCGTCAGCTTCAGTTGGCGGGAAAACAGGACGAAGCGTTCCAGGTATTCCGCACCAATATCAGCAAGTACCCGACACACTGGCTGGTTCGCACGGAAGCAGCTCGGCTGGCCGTGGCCAAAGGCGACTATGACGGCGCAGTAAAAGAAATGAAGCTTGCGCAGGCCGCTGCTCCTGATCAGGCAAAATCAACTGTGGAAGGTTTGTTGAAGCGCCTGGAAGCGAAACAGGACATCAATAAATAATTTTGAGCGCAAGTTGCGGAGTGTTTGCAATCCAGCCTTGGCTTAGCCTTTTGAAATCGCTGATTAGCGCATCAGGAGGAAGCCTTGGCTGGATTTCATGTTTTACCCATTGACGCTGCTCTCGCCGAAACCGTCCGCAAAACATTCAAATCTCCCCAATATGGCCATCCCGCTCATGTAGAACCGGCAGCAGGCTATGGACCATGCCGCGCTTGTTTACGACAGTTCCGCGTGGGCCTGGAAAAACGAATTCTTTTCACTTACAACCCCTTTGCAGGGCTTGATGAATATCCTTCGCCGGGCCCCATCTTCATCCATGTGGAATCGTGTTCGCTAAATACAACGCCTGGAGAATTTCCTGCGGAACTGAGGTCACTTCCGTTAACGCTGGAAGCCTATGGCGAGAACCGATGGATTATCGCTCGCGAGCGGCCAATGCAAAACGAGATTGAAAGCTCGGTGGAGCGGCTTTTTGAATACGATTGGTGTGCGCTACATCCACATTCGCAATACGGAAGCTGGATGCTACATCGCGCGGATCGAGCGCAATTCCGGCAATGAAGATAATGAACGCTGACACGTACTTTCAGATTGGGGCGTCTCGACCGCCTCAACCCTCAGGCCCATTGCGCTATGATGGATGCGATTCTTCCCAACCTCATCGGGAGATTTTGCCTCATGCATAGAGGGTTCTGCATTATCGCTTTTATTGGCATGGCTCTTGCCATGCCTCATTTTTCCTATGCCCAAACACCGCAAGCCCCCTCGCCCGGCCCCATGGCTTTGCAAGTCCGGGGCGAATTCCTGTACGCATGGAATGCCTACAAGCAATATGCCTGGGGGCATGACGAGCTTCGGCCGCTCAGCAAAGGCCATCATGACTGGCACAGCAGCTCTCTGCTCATGACGCCGGTGGACGCTTTGGACACCATGATCCTGATGGGGCTGGCGGACGAAGCCAATAAGACGCGCGAATTCATCGCAACGCACCTATCTTTCGACCAGGACATTGAAGTCAAGAATTTTGAAATCACCATACGTCTGCTGGGCGGATTGTTGAGCAGCTATCAACTCAGCGGCGACCAGCGCCTGCTTGATCTAGCTGACAATCTGGGAAACCGGCTGTTGCCGGTCTTCAATTCGCCCACGGGCATGCCATACATGTACGTGAATCTTAAGACCGGCAAAACACGCGGCTCGGAAAGCAATCCGGCGGAGATTGGCACGCTGCTGCTGGAATTTGGCACGCTGAGCAAGCTTTCCGGCAAGCCAATCTACTATGACAAAGCCAAACGCGCCTTGGTTGAGCTATACAGCCGCCGCTCTGCGATTGGGCTGGTGGGTTCCACCATCAATGTTGAAACCGGCAAGTGGATTGATACCACCAGCCACATCAGCGGAGGGATTGATTCTTATTACGAGTACCTGCTGAAGTCGTGGCTGCTGTTTGAGGACAAAGACTGTAAAAAAATGTGGGAAGCCAGCATAAAAGCTGTGAATAAATACCTGGCCGACAATACAAAGAACGGCCTGTGGTACGCACAGGCCGACATGAATACCGGCAAACGGATCTCTACTCAATTCGGCGCGTTGGATGCCTTCTTTCCTGCCGTGCTCGCGCGCTCAGGCGACCTTGATCGCGCACGGCGTCTGGAAGATTCTGCTTACAAAATGTGGACCACCTTCGGAATTGAACCGGAAGCGCTGGATTACACGACCATGAAAATCATCTCGCCGGGATACCAGTTGCGGCCGGAAATTATTGAGTCCGCATACTATCTGGAATACTTCACCAAAGACCCACGCTATCAGGAAATGGGTTCCACCTTCATCCTGGGCCTGGTGCGCTATTGCAAAACCGAAGCTGGCTTTGCCGCCCTCAGCGATGTGGAGACCAAAACAAAACGAGATAGCATGGAAAGTTATTTTCTTGCGGAGACGCTCAAGTATTTGTATCTGCTGTTTGCGCCGCGGGAAACATTGGACCTGAATAAGATAGTCTTCAACACAGAAGCTCACCCTCTGCGGAAAACATGGTGATTCGGATTACGCGAATATCTTGTGGAAGATGAAATTACAGTCGGCAAGCCCAGATAAGGGCTTTAGGAATTACACCATAGAAAATAGAGGAAAAAAGAGATAAAAGGACATCCGGACGTAAGAAAAGGCTTGGAGGCACCTTTCCCGGAAAACGCCACAGCCGATATCCTTTTATCTCACCCACCATACTTCTCCTCGTGCAAAGCTCATTTTGCTTAACAGCGTCAGCGCTACCGACCCCAAATTTGTGTGCGCCTCGCCTTGTCGCTTCCCGTCTGGCTATTCTTATTGCAACCCTTCTACCAAACTGTGGGGGCGCCATAAACAACTGAAAACAAAGTTATTGATGGATATGCTGGTGCGTCACTGTGACAAAATGGCGCAAAAGATTGCGACATGTCACAACAGGTTTGGCACAGGTCTTCACACCATCAGATGATTCACGAAGGCTAGCTTCCTGTCAGCAGCACTTCAGTATATTTAGCCCAGCGGATTGTTTTGTTGCCGAAGCCACCGCCGGTTTGCTGGCCCGCACAAAGGCGCTCATAAATTTGCTATCGACCAGAGGAGCAATGGCGTCCACATCCATTCCCTGGCCGCTCAGAAAAGTCCGGGCATCTTCTATCTGGTAAATGCGCGTGGGTTCAATGCTGACGGATTCAAACCCTGCCGCCGTTAATTTATTGACGTAATCCTCGTCTCGCAGGGCCCCGGCAATACAGCCCACCCACAAAAGCAGGCTTTTTTGAATTTCCGGCGGCACTGCTCCCTTCACTACTACATCCGAGACGGCAAGACGGCCACCCGGCTTGAGCACCCGAAAAGCCTCGCGCAGCACACGGTCTTTATCAGCAGAGAGGTTGATCACACAGTTGGAGATAATTACATCCACGGAGTTTGCCGGGAGTGGGATGTTTTCAATTTCGCCGCGAAGAAATTCAACGTTTGTGATGCCGGATTTTTTCTGGTTCTCCCGCGCCAGATCAAGCATGTCATCCGTCATATCCAGGCCATACGCCTTGCCGGCCGGGCCGACACGACGCGCGGAAAGAAGCACGTCAATTCCTCCGCCAGAGCCCAGATCAAGCACCGTTTCCCCCACTTTGAGTTTGGCCAGCGCCGTAGGATTGCCGCATCCCAGAGAGGCTTTCACAGCTTCTTCCGGCAAAATGCTGGTCTGCGTGGCTTCATACAGGTCTCTGGTGATCGGATCAATATCAGTACCGCACGCGGAGGCGCCACAGCAGGAACTACCCTCTCCAGTGGTTACCCGGCGCGCGGCTGCGCCATAACGCTCTTTTACTATTTCCTTAATATCTTGCGTGCTCATTTTGTTCTCCTCAGATTCGGATGGTTTGGTGACTTCTATTTGCAGCAGGTAATCCGGCGCGGCTCAACCGCTTTGTTGCGAGTACAGCACTCGGCATATAGGAAGCCAAGCAACTCGGTCAGGGCGGTGGTGTTTGCTGAATAGCGCAGGAAGGTGCCTTCCCTCCGCACTTCCACCAGCCCTTCATTCTTCAGTTTGTCAAGATGATGAGAGAGGGTGGAGTTCGCGATATCAAGTTCTTCGCCAATCTCATTGACCACCATCCCCGCAGGGTGCGCCGAGAGCAGCAACCGCACGATTCGTAGCCGTGGTTCAGCGCCCATTGCGGAAAACATGTCCGCATAGCGTGAAACTTTCTGGTCGCTTTCAATACTTACTTTTTCTTTCATATTTCTAGTAATATAGAAATATATGACCCGGTGTCAAGTTGAAATATTGTTTTCCGGGCGGACATCACTGACTGTCCAGTCGTGCGTCAATTCGCTGCTTTTATCTTCCAAAGGATCTGGCGGAGCATTCCCAGCCAGAGTTCGGCATCTTCGGCGGAAAGATTCTGACGGCGCACCATGCGACGGATTTTTTCTTCTTTCGCTGCTACACTCCTCGGCCCCAGATAACCGCTCTCATGTAATGTTTCCAGCAGCATTGAGGTAAGGCGCTCAAGCTCACCCGCATTCGCATCTTTCACTTTCGCCATTTTTGGAACCGCCCTGGCTCCTCCGCGTTTTGCTGCCTCTGAATCGCGCCCCAATTCATACAAACAAACTGCGACAGCCTGCCCCAGGTTCATGGAAGTGTGCTCTTCGCGCGTGGGAATGTGCAGCAGCCAGTGGCAGTGGCTGAGATCATCATTCGACAATCCTCGTTTTTCTGAACCGAATAAGAGTGCCACGCGGCCGCACGCCCTGAGCTGCTTGCGGATTGGCGGAGCGCCTTCTGCCAGCAGCTTCAATGGATGTTGCAATTCGCGGTGGCCCACTGCCGTTGTCCCCACTACCAATGAGCAGTCAGCCACTGCTTCTGCCACACTGCCATACTGCTCTGCTTTAGTCAGCAGCGGCGCAGCGCCAACAGCAGATTTTGCCTCCCGAAACGACGCTTCATACGGATTCACCACGCGCAATCGTAAAAAACCAAGATTGCTCATGGCCCGCGCTGCGGCGCCAATATTAAGCGGATTGCGTGTGGAGACCAGCACGACATAGAGATGGTCGAATTCAGGTGGGAAGGGCAAGATTGGTTATTTTAAACGCGGCGGTGCCGCAAAATTGCCGAAATGTCTAGCGGCATCTTCTACCGCCATCTAGGAAGTAAGAGCGTTAGGTGTTCCGAGGAATGGCCTACGGTTGCCATCCCTGCCGAGCAGGAGTGCGACATACCGCAGTGATCTCCAATGCAGCCGGCTTCATACTTTTTTTAGGCTGGTGGGTCTTTGCTGGAACGTTGCGCTCCAGGAAAAAATCGGTCGTTCGTCCTCCGATTTTGTGAGATCGCGCAGCACTGGTAAAATCGTTCCAGTACTTCTTGCCATGTGTTTGGGGCTATAGCTCAGCTGGGAGAGCGCATCGTTCGCAACGATGAGGTCGTCGGTTCGATCCCGACTAGCTCCACCAAATTTTTGCTCAATAGTTTCAACAGAGTCGCAGTTGCTTTGTACAAGCTAACTCTGCGATTCGCAGCATCCAAAACGACGCTGCCGGTGGCCGATCCTATTTATCTTTTCGCCGCCGGGGTGGCAGCAACGCCTATTGCCGAGTCTACAGTTCTTCGCTCAACAACCTCGGTCGATTCTTTGTGACAGTAGCTCAACAACTTCGGAGGATTGACCGGCCGATGATGCAAATCGGCGGGGGCGAATGCCTGTGTTCCACTCTCGCTAGCCATCAATCCTCGAGAATCGTTGAAACTGTCAGGGAGCTCACAAAGCTCTTTTCGGCTCCCAACGTTGACTTTGCGCAGAATGTTTGACACATGAAATTTGATGGTGCGCTCTGAGATCGCTAGTCGCTGCGCAATCGCCCGGTTGGAAAGGTCCTGCAACAACAAGCTGGTAATTTGCTTTTCCCGTGCCGTAAACTTATGGCACGAAGAGCCCCTACGCAGCTCCGTGCGCGTTTGCTTCACGTAGGAATGCAGGACCTCTCGTTTGAACCAAAGACGTCCTGCTGCAGCCGCGTAGACCGCATCGGTGAGCTGCAGAGACAGGTCCGCAAAGGTCAAGACTCCGGAGGCGCCGAGGAGAAGTAGCTGCAGCTCCAGTTCGCGGTTGCCTGGCTGCGAAGAAATCAGAGCAATAGTAAATCCTCCCTCTAAGCTCCATTTGTCAAGACACGCGCGCCAGTTTCCAACCGACAAGGTATCGAGGACTAGGACCTGGTTTTTGACCCCCGGCAGAGGCCGGGAATCTCCCTGATAGTAAGAACGGACTCTAGTACGCAGCCGCGCATCTGAGCTGATGGCTTCTCTGATCGAGGCAAGGGCAAGCGGGTGATCGCTGCATATATAGCAAGCCGGGAGTTCTTCAAGGGACCTTTCTAATGGCGCCAATTGGTGAGCTGTCGCTTCTGAATGAAGCCCGACATTATGAAACACGACATTACGATTTTTTAAGGTGCCCATCGTATCGGTTATAAAACCACAAGGTCATCGTTGCAATGACAAATCGTTAAATTCAGCGCCATGCTATGCATCTTGTTCCAAAATGGAACTGTGAACATGAGCTACAAGCGTTTATTGGCAAAAAGAGGTGGATATGTTCGTAGTCAGAAGCAACATATACTCAATTGCCAGGTACTCTGGAAGCAATGTCAGATGAGAAGACAAGTTGCCAAGGCTTAATACGGAAGTAGATAAATGCCTGTACCACAGGCTGTCCGGTACAGTGTTTTGTAGTGTAGTAATTATTCTTCAGTACAGTTGTTTTCCAATCTACCAAATTGTTATTTTGGTTTTCTTTAAGCATTCTTTGCGGCAAAAATGGCGCAAAGACATTCGTCTCACCACAAAAAAGTCAAAGTCCTTGAAAAAAATGGGACAAGAATGGCGGCAGCCTGCTTCTTGAGAGATGGAAACCCTTTTCTAAACAGCTTGAAGAAGCATTCTGGCAGACTTCAGACAACGATCAATGAGATAGTTTTCATGCTTCTCGAAACGGGCTTCTAGAATCGCGTAGTAAAGTGTTTCTAATGAAATGATCATCAACATATCCCGATTCTGGACTCAAACGCCGAAGCTTTATGTAAATTAGCAGTCATCTCATACCTCTGTTTCCTCTATACCAAATGTCGCGACAATCTTGGGAATCGCGGTCGACCACGTCCGTGGAACGAGACTCAATGAAAACGCTTGTCGATGTCTTAAGATATCGAGCTCAAGAACAACCGCATTCCGATGTCTACGTGCATTTGCTGGATGATGATGCTGGCGAGGTGCGGCTGAACTATGAGCAACTTGATCGGAAAGCCAGGCGGATAGCGGCATATTTGCAATCGGTGGGCCTTCAGGGGCAGCGTGTGTTGTTGCTGTACCCGGCCGGCTTGGAGTTTGTCTGTGCATTCATGGGCTGCCTGTATGCGGGAGCCGTCGCGGTCCCGGCGCATCCGCCGGGCCATGCAAGAAGCGCAAAGAGGGTCCAGAATCTGATGGCCGATTGCAGCCCCGCTCTGGTTCTTACAACAATCGCGTCGAAGGCACGGGAACGCGAGGCTTGCGAAGCTGTCATGGGAAGTCTTCGCGTAGTGCAAACGGAGAGCCTCAATCCAGCTTTGGAGTCCTGCTGGCATCCCGGGGAACTCACGCGGGACGGACTCGCCTTCCTGCAGTACACGTCTGGATCAACTACCGCCCCAAAAGGCGTCATGATCACCCATGACAACCTGATGCACACCGAATCACTGATTCAGAATGCGTTCTGCCAGACTCCGGAGTCGGTGGTTGTTAGCTGGTTGCCCTTCCATCACGATATGGGATTAATTGGAGGTGTGTTGCAGCCGATGTTCACCGGCGGACGCTGCATTCTGATGTCACCTATGCAGTTTCTCCAGCAGCCGGTGCGTTGGTTACAGACCATTTCCAGCTACCGAGCGACCACGAGCGGCGGACCGAATTTTGCCTATGATTATTGCCTGCACAAGATCACCAGAGAGGAGCGAAAAAACCTCGATCTCAGCTGTTGGAAAGTTGCATTCAACGGCGCGGAACATGTCCGGAGCGCTACCATTGACAACTTCGCGCGCGAGTTCGCGGAGTGTGGTTTTCGTAAAGAAGCTTTCCAGCCATGTTATGGGCTGGCTGAGGCCACCCTGCTTGTCTCAGGTTTTAAAAAAGAGAGTGGGGTCCCCCAACTGCGGACATTTGATACGCACGAGTTGCAGCGCAACAAAGCTGTTTCGCGTCCTCTCGATTCAGGCAAAGTGACCAGGTTGGCGAGCAGCGGACGGACTTCCCGGCTGGATCGGGTCCTGATCGTCGATCCGGAATCGTTCATGCAGTGTCGTGACAGAACCATTGGCGAAATATGGATTTCCGGACCGGGCGTTGCCATGGGATATTGGCAGAAGCAGGCCGAGACGGAAGCTGTGTTCGGTGCGAGACTGGGCAACGATCACAATACGTCATTCCTCAGAACTGGAGACCTGGGCTTTTTTAACAAGGGAGAGCTGTTCATAACGGGACGGCTTAAAGATCTGATCATTATTCGGGGTGTCAATTACTTCCCCCAGGACATTGAAGAGACGGTCGTCGAATGCCATCCCTCCCTGCGTAGCGGTGGTGGAGCAGCCTTCGCCATAACCGACGACTCCCAGACGGAGAGGCTTGTCATTGTCCAAGAGGCTGAGAAGCGGCCAGGTATGGATTTCGGCGCGTTGATCGACGAAATCAGGGCTGCCGTGACGCGGTCCCATGACTTGGCTGCACATGCTATCGTTTTAGTCCGGACCGGTACGATTCCGAAAACCTCGAGCGGCAAAATTCGGCGCAATGCATGCCGTGACGCATTTCTCAAAGACGAGTTGAGTGTGGTCGCGGAATGGCGCCACGCCGGCGAATCTGCTGCGCCGCAACTTGCTATCCCACGTAATGCACTTGCATCTCCTGACGGCGCTCGGGTCTGGCTCGTAAATGAACTCGCCCACCTCCTTGGGCTTGATCCGGCCATAATTGATTCCCAGCGTCCCGCATGGGAATACGGTATCGATTCTCTTACGGCATATGAGATGACTCATCGCCTCGAAGCTCTCGGCAAGGTGCTGCCGGCAACCACATTTCTTGGGAATGAGGCCATCGCCAGCATTGCATCCAAGATCGTGGACGCTCCCTGGGCTGAGGCTGGGCAAAGCGCGGCCCTGGAGGGTGCTCCTTCACAGCACCCCGTTTCGTACGGTCAGCGTGTACTGTGGTTCTTGCAACATATGAGGCCGGAGAATTCCGCTTACAACCTTTCTATCGCCGCTCTGGTTCATGGTGTTCTTGATCGCATGGCATTGAGGAGGACCTTGAATCGGTTGGTGCGCCGGCATTCCAGCCTGCGTTCCACATTCGGTCAACGCGACAATCAGCTAATGCAGTTTGTGCATGACGTGTTGGAGCCTTCGTTCATCGAGCACGATGCTGCCAGCTGGGACTCCGAGACTTTGCATGTATGCATGGCTCGCGAAATGAATTCCCCATTGGATCTTGAGGCGGGCCCACTCCTGAGAGTTGTGATATATGATCGTGGAAATGAAAAGCTGGTCCTCCAAGTTACAGCGCATCATTTGGTTGCCGATTTCTGGTCGCTTGCTGTAGCGCTTGAAGAGTTGGGAAGATTTTATGCAGTTGAAACGGGAGTTGCGGCAGACCCACAGTTTGCTCCGGCGCCGGCCTACAGCGAGTTTGTGCGGTGGGAGGCGGCAATGCTCAGCGGGCCGGAAGGCGAGCGGTTGTGGAATTATTGGCAGCAATGCACGGCAGGGGAGCTTCCGGTGTGCACGCTGCCGACAGACCGCCCGCGAGGCGTGACCCGAGGATATGCGGGAAAGAAGGAAAGAGCCCGCTTCGACAGGGGACTGGCCGCTGACTTGAAACGATTGGCTCGTGAACATGGTTGCACCTTGTTCACAGTGCTCCTTGCCGCGTTCGATGTTCTACTGTTCCGCTACACGGATTGCGATGACATTTTGATCGGTTCGCCGGCCATGACAAGGACGTCTGCCGGTTTTGCCCGGCTGATCGGCTATTGTGCGAACCCGCTTCTCCTCCGCACTCGGATCAGTGCCAGCTGGTCTTTTACTGAATTGCTGGAGACTGTGCGGAACATTGTCACGGGCGCTCTCCTTCATCAGCAGTATCCCTATCCCTTGTTGGTGGAAAGGCTGCACCCCCAGCGCACTTCCGACGGCGCAGCATTGTTTCACATGATGTTCACTTTCCTCGGAAAGATGACGGGCTACTCCGGAGAAGCAGTTTCACTTGCGATGGGAGAGCCGGGATCCCGCACTAAACTCCACGATCTCGAATTGGAACCGATTCCATTCGATGACTCGCCCATCGAATTTGACTTAAATTTGGTTGTGGGTGATGGGGTGGAAGTCGGTGTGGCGCTTCATTACAATACCGATCTTTTTGACTCTTCAACCATTGCCCGTGTACTGACCCACTGGCAAGCCATCTTGCGGTGGATGCTGCGAGCACCCGAAAGCCCCCTTTCCAGCTTTCAGTTGCTAAGCCATGCCGAGACAGCAGAGCTTATGACAATCGGTGACGGGGTTCATGCCAGCTATCCTGCAGATGTATGCCTTCATGAACTCATCGAAGCCATGGTAGAGCAGGTCCCCGAACGCATTGCATTGGTCTTTGGAAATCAACACATCACATACGATTTCATGAATGGGAGAGCCAACCAACTGGCGCATCACCTACGCCTGTTGGGCGCCGGTCGCGATGTTCCAGTCGGAATCTGTGTGGGCCGTTCTTCGGAAATGGTCGTTGCCCTGCTTGCGATACTCAAATCCGGCTCGGCTTATGTTCCGCTTGATCCCGGTTACCCCGAGGACAGGCTGACATACATGTTGGAGGATGCAGGCGTTAGCCTGATCGTTACGAATCGGCAAATGATGGACAGGCTTTCATGGTCCCAGGCTGCTCGAATCTGTCTCGATGATGATGCGGACTCGATCCTGGCCCGACCCACTTCTAATTTAGCGCCAATGGGCACACCCGAGAACATGGCCTATGTTATCTACACATCAGGATCAACGGGAAGGCCAAAAGGCGTCGTGATTCCGCATCGGAGTGTGGTTAATTTCTTTGCGATGATGACTGGCGCTCTCGGAAGGGACCCAGGCGCGTGGTTGGCGGTCACAAGCATCTCCTTCGATATTTCTGTTCTGGAATTGTTGTGGACCCTCACTTGTGGTTTTGAGGTTGCGATCTTTGCAGATCAGCGGGCTGTAGGCCGGCGCGACGAAACAGCCGGACTGGTCTCACTTGAGCCACTGCTCGCAAGAATCAGTCACCTTCAGTGCACGCCTTCATTGCTCAAAATACTCGTCGCCGAAACTCAATTCGCAAACATCGTGTCGAACCTGGACAAGCTGCTGGTCGGCGGAGAAGCGGTCTCCCCGAGACTGCTAGAGACACTTCCGCTCGGCCAGGACACGGAACTCTACAACATGTATGGCCCAACGGAAACCACGATCTGGTCCGCAATGGAGCGGCTTCATGTTCCGGCCACGGAAGTTCTGCTTGGGCGGCCGGTGGCAAACACTCAGATTCACATCTTGGACCGGTTCCAGAACCCTCTGCCTGTTGGCCTTCCCGGCGAGCTATGTATCGGCGGCGAAGGACTGGCCAGGGGTTATCTCGGTATGCCGGACCTTACAGCGGCAAGATTCATTCCTGACCCGCTCGGCAATGCTCATGGAGCGCGTCTCTACCGCACTGGAGACCGCGCGCGATGGAAGCAGAATGGAAAGCTTGAGTTTCTGGGGCGAATGGATTTCCAGGTCAAAGTTCGCGGATACCGCATCGAGTTTGGAGAGATTGAAGCTTGTCTAGCCCGGCATCCGGCGATCAAGGACGTGGTACTGAGCGCGTTTCAAGACGCTGGTTCCGACACATCGCTCGCAGCCTATGTTGTGTTGCATCCCGGACTGACTCCTTCAATACAGGAACTGCGGGAATTCATCAGCGCTAGATTGCCAGACTACATGATCCCCTCCGCTTTCGTTACTTTGTCTGAATTGCCCATGATGCCGAATGGAAAAGTCGATCGAAAGCGTTTACCGGGAATGAATCTAGCGCAAATCCGGCTGGACGAGGCGTATGTGGCCCCAACCAACGCGCTTGAACGATTGATGGCGGACTTATGGTCCGAATTGCTTAATATGGAGCGCGTCAGCATCCACTCCAATTTCTTTGCTCTTGGCGGGCATTCTTTAATGGCCAATACGTTGGTTTCCAGGCTCCGGGACCTTCTGCAGGTGGAGTTATCGTTAAAGACCTTTTTTGCTAATCCAACGGTTGCCTCGGTGAGCCAGGTGTTGCTGCGCGATCACGGTGAACAATTGGAACGCACAGCGGAGATACTGGATGTAATCACACGTCTT
Source organism: Candidatus Angelobacter sp. (assembly GCA_036488825.1). Taxonomy (GTDB): domain Bacteria; phylum Acidobacteriota; class Terriglobia; order Terriglobales; family Acidobacteriaceae; genus Angelobacter. The sequence goes on along the minus strand of DASXGZ010000006.1, from coordinate 7,087 downwards.
CCGGAAGAGGAAGCCGAGGCCCTATTGAGAGGCGAAGCCGGGCCACCCATACTGAAATCAATGTCTAGTGAATCGCCGGTCTGATGGCCCACTTGTGAAGCGGAAATAGTATGCAGAGTCAACAAGCATCAGCCGTGAAGTTGAGAGATTGTTTCCTCGACCCGCTGCTGATCGCCTGAACCCATCATGGTGACAGTTGGAGCCCAGGAGGCAATGGCTATCCTGCTGGCCGGATTATTCGATCCTCTAGCTATGTAAATGAAGAAGACATTCGCACGGGGCTGAAACGGTTTGGAGCATTTATGAAAGCGGCCATCGGTTGCCATGCAGCAGCCCTAGTCCTTTAAAGCCAGACCGAACCCCAACTTCTCTGAAGAGGGAAAGTCGCAGAAAAAGATATGGGAAGTTGATTCCAGGCGAAGGGACGCCTGCTGCGGTTCATAACTGATTGATCGCTCAACCAAAGATTTTGTACCTGGTCAAATCATCGTACTTCTAGCGGGAGAAAGGAAATCCAATGGCTGCGCCCAGCAGAACAGTCCTAGACGACAAAGCCCCGCGACAGGAAAGAATTCGTCGTAAGGGCAATGGCTTCGATCTTGACATCACTGTGAACCGGGAAAATTTTGCCGACATCGAGAATCCTTCTGTCCGTCATTGGATATTGCACCGGACAGCGGACGAGTTTGCCGCGGACTTGAATCATTTGGACTCGATCGCAAAGCGTTTCGTTCGCGGCTCCGGCCGTCCGGAAATCAGCACAGATTGGCGTGTCGCCGCAAGCAGTCTTTCCGAGTCAGAGCTGACGATTGCAGGGCAACAGGTCATGCAACGATGGGAAGCTCCGCTCATGAAAGTCATGGCTGAGATCGCGACGGAAACACACGGGGACGTGCTTGAGGTGGGATTCGGGATGGGGATCTCGGCGAGTTTCATTCAATCAATGGGAGTGAAGTCACACACAATCATTGAATACAATGAGGACGTATTGAAAAAGGGCCTTGAGTGGCGGCGGTCATTTCCCGAATGCGATATTCGATTCGTGCCAGGCCGCTGGCAAGATGCAGAGGCGCAACCAGGAAGGTACGACGCCATTTTTTTCGATACCTACCCGACAGAAGAAGCTGAATTTCTAGAGACTGCAGTCCAAAGCGTGACACCGGCGGAATGTTTCTTCCCGACGGCAGCCAGGCTGTTACGGGCCGGCGGAATCTTCACGTATTACACCAACGAGATTGATTCATTCAGCAGGCGGCACCAGAGGGCCGTATTCAATCACTTCAGATGTCTATCCTTGCAGGTTGTAGGCGACCTGCATCCTCCGCAAGATTGCAATTACTGGTGGTCTGACTCCATGGTCGCGGTCAAAGCCATAAAGTGAGAACCACCCGGATTGCTTCGGGCACGAATTTTTGCAGCATAACAATTTACACGGAGAATAAATTTATGAGCTGGAACGATTCTGATAGAGAAGACACTACCATATACAAGGTTGTAGTCAATCACGAGGAGCAATACTCGATTTGGCCGGAGTACAAGCAGAATCCGCCGGGCTGGAGAGACGGCGGAAAAACCGGATTGAAAGCCGAGTGCCTGGCCCATATTAAAGAGGTCTGGACTGACATGAGGCCGCTCAGTCTGCGGAAGAAGATGGAGGAATTAGCCAAGAACCCCCCTCCGCCTCCACCACCTCCGGATCCCAACGCTCCCCGACCGAAGAGCCTGGTTGAGCGTCTGTGTGAAGGTGATCATCCTGTGGAAGTGGGCTTGCGGCCTGAGAAAACTTTGAAGCTCTTTAAAGACGCCGTGGACAGGAAGTACGTTCATATCAAGTTCACGGGCACCAAGGGAGGAACCGAACTTGGGTTCCGTCTGGAACCGGCCAGCACGGACTTCAGCAATGCTGATTTTGACAAGGGGAAAGGGGTCGCCCACGTCGAGGGTAATCTGACCCTTGATTATGTCAACGTTCGATGCATCGCGGACATCGATCTCAGCACACTTACTGGGAAAGGCCGGTTGATGAAGGTCGCCACGGCATAGGAAAGCTGCTGCCTTCTTGCTGACCTAGTCATGTGGCAGCTCAAAAGAACTACAAACGCCGGGCTGGCTCCCAAAAGGTGGGACTGATCTTCTTATCGTTCGGCGAATGCTAGTTGTAACAATGGATGCCGGGAATGTGGATTCGATGTCTAAAAAAGCGCCCAGGCGCTTTACTTCGGCTGTTTTGTTTTCCTTACGCTGGAGCAGGTCCCACTCTGTTTAACTCCTGGGCCTCGGCATTACCTGAAATGGTCGAGGTCTCGGCGGTACAGCTACCGGGACGGGGCTCTCGTTTAAACGAACCGCTTTGCAGGCGTCTGGATCCAATGGTGGATTCTATTTGTGCGGCGCTTGTCCCTGACTTGAATTCCCCATTTGCGTTGTTCGGGCACAGCATGGGAGCGATCCTCGCTTTTGAAGTCACGCGGGCGCTGGCGGCGAGGTCAGCGAAAGCCCCAGCGCATTTGTTCATGTCAGGAAGGGGGGCGCCCCACATTCCCAGCAAGAGCCGGCCCTGCTTCGATTTATCGGACGATGAATTTATCGCTGAGCTGGACCGTCTGAACGGGATTCCCAAGGAGTTGCTGAACTCTCGCGAGATCATGAGTATCGTGCTTCCCTTTGTCCGGGCCGACTTCGAAGCAACCGAGACTTATGAGTTCCATGCCGCGCCGCGAGTGAAGTCGCCGATCACTGCTTTTGGCGGAATCGGCGATAGACATGTAAGCCGGGAAGCGCTGGAAGGCTGGAAAGATCACACAGATTCATCTTTCAAGCTCAGGATGTTTCCCGGCGATCATTTTTTTATTCAGAGCATGGAGAAGCTCTTCCTCAGGATGTTGTACGAAGATTTATTACAGACGTGCCGGGGAATTCCCCCGTCAGACCGTTCTGAGTACCACCCTTCGCGCTCGGGACTGGTCTGAACCGTGGCTGTCCGTTTCATGCAGACAACAAGCTTTGTTCCAACCCGCCGCTCCGGCTGGAGCGCAAGAAGTTCCTGATCCGTCTTGCTGGATTGTGGGACTGCTTGAATTGGCCCTTCGGGCCCTCCATCGTGAGCATTTATAGAAGAGCCCTCACACCGGTGCGGGAATTTCCGGATTTATGGAACGAGTTGGATGGCAAACCGCACCAAGCATCCAGTGAAGCAGCAGATGTTACACCTGGTAGCATTCCGGCCCTTCCCTTCCGCCCACCACCTTTGGTGATAAGCAAGACGGGGTCCGCAGGCAGCGAATAGATTTTGAGACGCAAAGCAAGGACCGAGTGACCGATGATGAAGACAACAATCGAAGGATTTCATCTTTCAGCTCAGCAAAAGAGAATCTGGCCTTTACAGCAGAAACAAAGCTCTCTTGCCCAGTCACAGTGTGCGCTTTTGCTCGAGGGACCACTCGACGTAGCGCGATTGGGAGACGTGCTGCGCGGTATCGTGAACCGCCACGAAATACTGCGCACGGGCTTTGCTTCTTTGCCGGGGATGGAGTTCCCGCTCCAAGTCATAGCTGAAGCCCCAAAAATAGAATTCCGAGTCATGATGACTGAAGACCGCAACGGCGACCCCGGTAGACAAGGCCGGCCACATGAAGAAGTCTGGCTCGATCCCGAGAACGGTCCGTTTGCCAGCTTCGTGGTGCAAACCATTTCTCCGCATCAACATGTTCTGGTCATAACACTTCTTTCGATGTGCGCCGATTCCATCACGTTTGAGCGTTTCGCTTCTGAAATCCTCGAATGGTATGAAACGGAATGCAAGTCGGCTGAGGGTGAGATTCTTCAATATGTCGATTTCTCTGAATGGCAAAGGGAGATATTCAGCAGTGAAGAAGGCGAAGAAGGCCGCGAGTTTTGGCGCAAGCAGGTTGTAGAGTGCGTTCCGATTCCCGTCTTGCCCACCGAGATCAGCTTTGGCCCACAGGACCGGAAGGACGAGGGTGCGATTTCAATACTCCAGTCGATTTGCCTGAAAGATTTCGAAGAGGCAGCCCGTCGGACCGGCGGTTCTCCGGAAGTCTTTTTGCTGACATGCTGGTGCGCGCTCCTGGCCCGTCTCACCGACCAACAAAAAGTGAGCGTGCACTGTTGGTATGACGGGCGGCGAGTCGAGGAACTCAACTCAGCCTTCGGTGTGTTTGAGCATTTTCTGCCGGTCAGCGTGGAATGCGGCAACAATTTGCAACTGGGCGAGTGTATCCGCAAAACGGCAGAGCAGTACGAGTTGGTTCGGCTGATGCAAGATTCCCTCTCTTGGGAGTCAATGAAACAGGCAGCAATCGAATCCCACGTGGCTTTCCGATTCCAGCGCTTGCCCGAACCGGAAACAGTAGGCGGCATCCGCTGTACGATGCAGCGGCAACCTGGTCTGCCAAGCAGGGCGCGCCTCGCTCTGAATGCCAAATTATTACCAACAGGCGCGGTGCAACTGGAGTTTGAGTACAAGAGCTCAGCATGGGCACCGGAGGTGCTGGATCGGTTGTCGCAAGAGCTACGAACCTTGCTGGAATCCGCTCCGGGAGCCGCTGGACTGAGAATCGTGGAGTTGCCGATGCTGGCGGAGTCGGAACAGCGACAGATCCTGGGTGAGTGGGTGGATACGCAAGTGTCGTTCCCCTCCGATCAGATCTGGCCGGAGATGTTTGAGGAGCAGGTGGAGCGCACACCCGAAGCCTTGGCACTGGTGGCTGGGGAAGAACAATTGAGCTTTTTCGAACTTAACGCACGTGCCAATCAACTGGCTCGTTATTTGCGGCGGCTGGAAATCGGGCCGGAGCGATGCGCGCTGATATGTCTGGAACGGTCTGCGGACCTTATTATAGGACTGTTCGCGGTAATGAAGGCCGGCGGCGCGTATGTTCCCGTCGAGCCGGATCATCCAGCCGAGCGCACCCTGCGCATTCTGCTTGATTGCAAACCGGATTTGGTGCTGACTCGATCATGCTTTGCGGCCCGTTTTGCTGACCAGCAAACGAAGCTGGTTTGCGTGGATAGCGAGGCAGCGGCAATCGGGGAGTTATCCCAAGACAACCTGGAGAGTAAACTCGACAGCGCAAATCTCGCCTACATTCTTTACACGTCGGGGTCGACGGGCGCGCCCAAAGGCGTGATGATCGAACACAGGTCGTTAGCGAATCTGACCTATGCCTTACGTGAGGCGGTATACAGTCTGCCTGGGCCGTTGAAGGTAGCAGTCAATGCGTCGCTGGTTTTTGATGGTTCCGTAAAACAATGGATTCAGATGGCGTGGGGTCATACCTTGTATCTCACTCCCGAAGCAGTGCGGGCGAACCCTCGCGAACTTTTGACATACCTGGCCCAGAATTTTGTGGACGTGGCCGATTGCACTCCATCAGTGCTCCGATTGCTGAAGGCTGAAGGCCTCGGCAGCGCGAACGTCTACGCGCCTCGACTCATGCTGGTTGGCGGAGAAGCATTAACTGAAGCCGATTGGAAGATACCCACGGCGGCCCAGAAGATACTATTTTTGAATGTTTACGGTCCCACAGAATGCACTGTGGATGCAACTGCTTGCTTCTTCAGAGATTCTGAAACCCCGAGTCTGGGAACGCCCCTACCCAACGTGCGTGTGTACGTGGTGAATGAGAACGCAACTCCGCTTCCAATCGGCGTGCCGGGCGAGTTGTGTATCGGTGGCGCAGGATTGTCCCGTGGATATACCCAACGGGGGGATATGACGGCAGAAAAGTTCATTCCCGACCCATTTGGTGGTGAGCTTGGTGGCCGGCTTTATCGCACGGGAGACCGAGCGCGGTGGGAGGCGTGCGGAAGACTTCAATATGGTGGACGAATCGACCGTCAGGTCAAGGTCCGCGGCTATCGAATCGAACTCGGGGAGATCGAATCCGTGCTGGCGCAGCATGATGCTGTCGGGCAGGCATTTGCGACCGTCTTTGAGGACAGGCCAGAAAATCAGCAGTTGGTGGCCTACGTTGTTTTACGAGAGCAAAGAAACCGTCGCGCGGATGGAGCTTCCTACTGCCTGCCGAATGGCCTTGAGATCGCTCATCAGAACAAGAACGAGACCGACTATCTCTATCGTGAGATCTTCGAAAATGAAATTTATCTGCGCCATGGGCTCTTTATAGCTGAAGATGCTGTAGTTCTGGATGTGGGAGCGAACATCGGCATGTTCATGTTGTTCGCCGATGAGCATTGTTCATTGGGCAGAATTTACGCCTTTGAGCCGATTGCGTCCATCTTTGAAAGCTTGCAGCGCAATGCCCAGCTGTGTCGAGCGGCGGTCAAAGTGTTTCACTTTGGCTTGGCCGAGCGCGAGAAGAAAGAAATGTTCACCTACTATCCCCGATATTCGATGATGTCCGGACTCAGCAACTACGCAGATAGTGTGGGAGAAGTCGAGGTGATCAAGAATTATCTCCACAACGAAGAGGAGAGCGGGTCGACAGCTGCTGCGCAGTTGCTCGATGAAGCCGATGAGCTTCTGGCGGGCCGTTTCGAAGGCCAGTCCCTAGAAGGCCATTTGCATCGTCTTTCCGACGTGATTCGTGAAGAGGCGATTGAGCGAATCGATCTTCTGAAAATCGACGTGCAACGAGCTGAGATGGATGTTTTGAACGGGATTGATGCCACGCACTGGGATCGCATTAACCAGATCATCATGGAAGTACATGACGCAGAGGGCGGAACTACTGCCGGCAGAGTAAGTGCAATCACGTCTCTTTTGGAAGCTCGGGGATTCATGGTTTGGAGCGAGCAAGACGAACTGCTGCGCGGTACTGACCGATTCAATCTGTATGCGGGTCGGCCAGAGTATCTAGCCCATCAGAAACGTGGGCGATCCGCAGCCCGCAATGGACATGTCAATCGCGTCCATGTAGGAGCGCGGGAATTAAGGGCTTACTTGCAGACAAAACTGCCGGAATACATGGTGCCAGGCGCAGTGGTGATGCTGGAAGAGATGCCGTTGACGGTGAATGGGAAGGTAGACCGGCAGGCCATGCCGGCGCCGGAATACGTGAAGCAGGAGGGGAGAGAGGGAGGGAAGGCGAGGAGCGCGGTGGAG
>DASXGZ010000040.1:0-13479 GCA_036488825.1 Candidatus Angelobacter sp. | reverse complement strand
CAAGATGGCAGGTGAACCAAAGCGATTTTTTGTCATGTAGGTGAGACCAATCGCCACCGGCCCCGTAAAGCAGAAGTTCATGGTCATGGCCAGCAGCATAAACGAACGCAGAGGCACATCTTTTCCCACATAGGCAATACCCTCTGCAATCGCGGGCCATACCGCTTTCGTCGCGGCCTGAGATTTAGGTGGGTCGGGCAGCTTCCAGAGTGCGCCGATGATGAACAGGAAACTGACTGCGTCCACGAAGAATGCCCATACTACCCCCAGGGCCTTGATTACAAATCCTGCCGGGACCGGGCCAACGATGCTTGTCAATTGTGCCGTGCTTTGGCCGACCGAGGAGGCCGCCACCAGTTGCTCAGGCTGCAACAGAGAAGGCAAGTAGGCTGTTGATGCGGGAGCGGCAAATGCATCGGCCAAGCCAAAAATGACCGCCAACGCGTAGAGTTCCCACATGTGAAGAACGCCGAACCAGATGAGAACTCCGATTACGGCCACACAGATGGTACGTGCTGCGGCTGTGGTCATCATGATCTTACGGGCAGAGATGCGATCACTCAGTACCCCACCCATGAGCATTAGAAGAGCGCGCGGAATAGAGCCTGCCATCATGACCGCGCCCATGGCCACAGCCGATCCCGTCTGCTGCAGGATCAGCCAGGGTAACGCCACCATGTAGAACTGGTCGCCGAGAAACGATATTGTGCTGCCGATCAGCCAAAGGCGATATCGCGGATTGCGCAGCGGATGCTCGATCACAGCGGTAGAAGCGAGTGGCGTGGTTGCCGCGCCCATAAAGTCCTTCCCGCTATTGTCAGGCGTCAAGGCGGAATGTAGATGCAAATGTGAACATAAATTTTATGTTTGGAAATGCGGCATTCGCCGGGTTATGGTTTATTAAAGCTGGTATTCGGTAGCTCATTGGAATGTCAGTGTCTCACGATATTCCTGATCTGGATGACGAGAAGTTTGTCGGGATTTTTTTACGGCGTGGTAACAAAATTGCACAGCTAAAGTAAGTGGGGCGTTCTCGTTATAACTGATACCAACGTAGAACGATTGTATGCTACGCCCCTAACGGCAAGTCCCTCAAATTAGGACTTAACATATCGCAGTCATATATGTTTGTTTAGTCATTATCTTCTCCTCCATGCTTTGTGGGGTTGTCATCATCTTGATCTTGCTCGCCGCAGCGCGAACTCTCGCAATTGTCGTGATCAGGATTAGCATTCAGCTCCGCAAGGAAGATGTCTTGTTCTCCGGCGCTGTGGAGTGTGATCGCGTCAAAAAAGGCAATACCCAGGTATGCGCCGGTTACAAGGACGTCGCCTGTCTGGGGTCATGCACATTCGGGGATTCTTCTCAAAACTATCTTGGCCCTGACTATCTCACCAGTGGTGCAATTCGTCCACGCCTTAGTACTAGGTAACGATATGTTCAGTGGAACGCTAAGGTCTCACTATTATTTCGCCAGCTCTCGGTTTCGATTGCTTTTCGAAGACAATCTAATGTACGATTTTGAGGATTTTTTGGCTGGCGCCCCGTTCGTCCGCGGGCTGTTGGCTAGACACTCACTTCCGCACGGCAAGCCATGAACGGTAAGCCCAAACCCGTAGCTCTTGTTAGCATGCCATCCCTATCGGCGCGGCATCCCTCGTTTCAGTTGGCACTTCTAAAACCCATTTTGGAACAAGCCGGGATTCCTGCCCAGCAGTTTTCATTCTTCATGTACATGGGGCACCAAATTGGCTGGCGGATAGCAGAGACCATCGCTGATGTGTGGCCCTGCCTGGTGGGTGAGTGGATATGGTCCAAAGCCGCCTTTGGCGAGGAAGCCAACACCAAAGATGAAGAATACTTTGCTGTTTACGACAGCCTGTTCGAGGCCATTTGCCACACTGCAGGATGTACGCTCGGCGACATTCGGCGGTTGCGCGACGAAGCCGCACCCCAGTTCATTGATTTTTGTCTGGACTCTGTTGACTGGAACCGGTTTGGCTTGGTTGGCTTTACCGTTGTCTTTCAGCAACTCGTCGGCAGCCTGGCGCTGGCGCGCGCGCTCAAGCAACGGTATCCTGACCTGCCGGTCATCATGGGTGGCGCGAGCCTGGAGGATGACATTGCGGACGAGATCATGAAAAATTGTCCGCAAATTGATTATGTTCACTGCGGCGACGCGGAAATCTCATTTCCGCAGATGGTCGAGCGTCTCTACAGCGGCCAAAGTATGGAAGGATTAAAAGGCGTCATGTGGCGCGATTCCGAAGGCGGGGTCCGTTACGCCGGACGCGCTCCCAACTTCATGGACATGAATCGGACGCCGCTCCCGGATTTCGATGAATACTTTTACGCGCGTGAAGCCAGTGGCTACGAGCATTCGGATTATGTGCAGGAACTGCTTGTCCCCTTTGAAGCGGCCCGCGGCTGCTGGTGGGGAGAGAAAAATCATTGCACTTTTTGCGGCCTGAACCGCTCGGGAATGGAATTTCGCGCCAAAGATCCCGACAAAGTCCTGGAGCAACTGGAAGCTCTGGCTCGTCGCTATGGGCAATTTTACTTCAACGCTATCGACAATATCATGGCCCCGGAGTACGTGGAAAAACTGTTTGGAAAGCTGGCAGCGGCCAACAGCGACATTTGTATTCACTATGAGATCCGGCCCAATTTCTCGCGGAAGCAGTTGGCCAAACTGCGCCGCAGCGGACTTTTCTCTGTGCAGCCCGGCATTGAGAGCCTCTCCACCAACATCCTGAAAATCATGAGAAAGCATTCAACCGGGATGCGCAACGTGGAGCTGATCAAGTGGTGCACCTATTACGGCATTAACGCTCTTTACAATATCCTGTGCCGGTTTCCCGGAGAGACTGAGGATGACTACCGGATACAGAGCGAAGTGGCGGCCGGGATCGTTCATTTTCAGCCGCCCTATGCCATCGTCAAGGCGCGCGCTGATCGCGGATCTCCCATGTATACGCAGCCGGATTCGCAATCCGTCTCCGGCTTAGTTCCGGCGAAGTGTTACCAATACATTTTCCCTGAGAGTTTCGATCTCCGCCGCATCTCCTATTACTTCGATCATCAAATGGGAAACACGGTCAGTGATGACGTGTACGAGGAACTGTTCGGCCGAGTGGGGGCGTGGCAGGCAATGTGGAAGCAGCCGAACCATCCTTACCTTAAATACCGGAAATCCTTGGCGACGATCACAATCTTTGATGGCAGGAAGCGGCAGGAGCAAGTGTTCACGTATCGCGGAGTGCCAGCCGATCTTTATGAATATTGTGCGGAGGCACGTACGCCGCGAGACATCACCGCCAAATTCGAAAATGGTCCCTGGATCGCGGATGCTCTGAACGACTTTGTAAGTAAGGCTGTGATGCTCCACCTCGATGGACGCTATCTGAGCCTGGCATTGCCTGAGAACCCCTATTTCGATCTTAAGGAGATGCCGGAACGGCAGGCAGCGTCCGTCAATCAGCCGGATGCGGAGTTGGTAGCCAGATGAGAATCATACGCGAAGACACGAAATCGATTCTGGCGTCTATGCCTGCTTCGTTTCAGGCAGACCGCGCGGAACTGCTGGCACTCTTGTTGAAAAAAGGAATCCTATATTCCTCACCCACCCAGCCGGTCCGCTCCCCCGATGGAAGAACGGGCCGGTGGATGCTGAACTCATTGGCGTTCACTCTGGAGCAACGTGGAGCTGAACTGGCTGCCCGCTGTCTGCTGCCTCTACTGGAACGCTTCGACGGCCGGCAACTTGCCACCTACGGATTGATTGGCGTTCCCATTCTCCAATCCTGCATTCTGCAGTCAGGCGGGCGCTATCGCGGACTGCTGGTCCGCAAGGAAGCCAAAGCGCATGGGGCCATGCGGGTAATCGAAGGTGAAATCGATCCCTTCGAGCCGGTAATTCTGGTGGATGACTCCATTGCGTCGGGGAATTCTTTTTGGAGAGGCTGCGAGCACCTGGAAAAAGCGGGGCTGAGAGTGGAAGGCGGAGTCTGCCTGGTACATTTTGGCTGGGAGTTTGGCATTGCCGATGCGATGGAGCGTGGTTTTCACATGGAGGCGTTGTTTGATCTCTATGAAGACCTCATGCCCAATATAAAGGGCGAGTTGAAGCCCGTTCCGAATCCTTCCCAGGCCTTTCCGCGGTTCAACTGGAGCGGGGCGCAAGCGCCTGAAGGGCTGCATCCGGCCCATCTGGCGCGGCTCGCCTTGCTCGAATATTTCACTACCGGGACGCTGCTCCGTCCACCGATCCGGATGGACCGCACCTACGATTCTTCGGGCGGCGCATGGGTGAGCATCCGTTCCCGGAGCAACATCCATGTGCGCCATGCGCGTGACGGCTTCTGGTGCTTTCCCGGTGAGCAGCAATGGACAGCGCCTGAACATGTATTACGGGCTGCGTTGCTTACGGCCCAGCATCTGCCAAAGGAAAACGAGGGCCGCACTTTGGTGGATTCAAGCTATATCGCCGTGACACTCTTTTCTGAGCTGGAAGAATGCACGGTTGGTCAATTGGACAACGACCATTATGGAATTGTGGTTGGCAGCCGGGAGCGCCCAGGAGTCATGGGCGGCGCACTGCCCCGCATGCCAGGGATAGGCGGCGAGTTTCGCCAGTTTCAACATGCGCGCATCACCAATGGCAAGCTGCATCCTTTTGAGCCATTTGTGATTCACCGACATGGCGTAATGAAATACGTCGAGCCGGAAGCGCCCTGGCAGCCCACCGGCGTTCCTCTTCCGGCCTCCCCCCTTCCCTGCGATGATCCGGAAGTATGTTTGCCAATTGCCGTTCGTGCCAGGGACATTGCTATTGCCCACGTGTTAGGTCTGCCGGAAACCACGGAGCCTTTGCCTGGCAGTGTGTTGCCGCATGGCTCTAACTTCCTTTTTGTCACCATTTATATATGGGGCAGGTTGCGCGGGTGCATGGGCCTTGGCGCGGCAAGCCTAGCTGAAGATAAAGATCTGCGCGGCCTAGTACTGGATGCCCTGGAAGATGAGCGTTTTGAATATGTTGAGGCTTCATCGCGGGAGGCCATCGCCATAAGCATTTCTCTCCTCAGCAACTGCTCGAATTTGGGAGAGGTTAAGCCTGGGGAGGTCATGCGGTACGTGGTTGGGGGACGGCAAATTCTCCAGGTTAGCCAAGGGAAGCGTTCAGCCACTTTGCTCCCCTTCTGGGCGGCCAGGGAAAGCATTTCTCGCGAACAATACCCGCTGGAAGTGATCGACAAAGCGGGAATTACCCGTCCACCGTATTCCTGGGAGCGGTTCGATTGCAAGACCTGGCTGGCCGATGCGGAGGGCGCAGGCGAAATGGAAGGAGCATTCAGGCGGCTGCATGAAGACCGCCAAGGTGGCGAACTGCTGGTCCATCTTGCCGACCTGTATTCGAATTACCTGCTCAATCATCAGAGGGAGGATGGAACTTTCTACGAAAGTTATGAGCCATTTCGCAATTGCTTGCGGAAAGGCGGCAACCTTCCCTGGATCGCGCATGCCACCTGGGTGCTGGCCAGGGCAAGCCGCACTCTGCCAGACCCTCTGCTTCAGGCAGCGGCCGAAAAGACGCTGGCATTTCTGTTGCGGAGGATGAAGCTCAGTGCGATGGGGGTCTGGCTGGAAATGGAGCAGAGTTTACCTTCGGTTTCAGAAATTGCATTTCTTGTCCTTGCGCTCTGCCAGCTTCCTAAAGGAGATTATCGCCGTCCTCAGGTACGCGGACTGGCGGAAACCCTGTGGTCCGCCATTGGCCGGCACGGCCATATTTTCACACACCGGGGCAGGGCCGAGGTGGACGATGGCTTTCAGAATTATTTCCCAGGACAGGTATTGCTGGCGCTGGCGGCCGCGGCTGAAGCCAGACTCACCGATGTTGATTCCCAAAAACTTGACCGGGCGTTTCGCTACTATCGCCATCGCTTTCGTTATTTTCGCGATTTTGGGCAAGCGTCGTGGCTGATGCAAGCCTTCAGCGCCTGGTCGCGTCTCCAGCACAACTCGCAATTTTCCGATCTGGTTTTTGAAATTGGCGATTGGCTGCTCCAATGGCAGCAGGAGAAAAGCGGCGCTTTCATCAACGATCATCAGGCCGAGACCCCCGGCTACACCACAGCGTTATATTTGGAAGGCATCGGGGCGGCGATACATCTGATGAAGTTTACTGACAGCGGCAAACGGCGCCAGCAGTATCTGGATGCTTATTGGAATGGTCTCCGATTTCTAAACCAGATCACGATTCAGCCGGGCCATAGCTGGGTGCTGCCGAACAGCGATTATGCCATTGGCGGAATGCGCCTAAGTTTGAATTCCAGTTATGTGCGAATTGATTTTGTCCAGCACGGGCTGTCCTCTTTGCTGGAACTGTATGAACATTTCACGGCTGCCGGGACGTCCCTGCAGCCAAGCATGAAAGTATTAGAACCAATTTCTGACAATACACAAGCAGTTTCGTAAGGAGACGCAAATGAGTGATCAAAAGCGACCGCAGTTAGCGCCCGAAGTCCTCGATCCACCTTCAACACAATCGACCGGAGGCAAAGCCGGTACTGACAAAGAGCTGCGGTCATTTGCCGCAGACACTACCCTGATAAGTACTGAACAGGTCAACGAACCGAAGCCGAAGGCTGTAGCGCGTCCCATTGTCGAGGTGTCTCCTAATGCGAGTATCTCTCCTGTGGATGCGCAGAATGCGGAACCGATCCGTGAGCCGTTCCCGAAGCCTGTCGCACGCCCCATTGTTGAGGTAGTCGCGGGCATTCCTCATGTGGATACGCAGAATGCTGAACAGGTCAACGAACCGAAGCCGAAGGCTGTCGCGCGTCCCATCGTCGAGGTGTCTCCTAATGCGAGTATCTCTCCTGTGGATGCGCAGAATGAGGAACCGATCCGTGAGCCGTTCCCGAAGCCTGTCGCACGCCCCATTGTTGAGGTAGTCGCGGACATTCCTCATGTGGATGCGCAGAATGCTGAACAGGTCCACGAACCGAAGCCGAAGGCTGTCGCGCGTCCCATCGTCGAGGTGTCTCCTAATGCGAGTATCTCTCCTGTGGATGCGCAGAATGCGGAACCAGTCCGTGAGCCGTTCCCGAAGCCTGTCGCACGCCCCATTGTTGAGGTAGTCGCGGGCATTCCTCATGTGGATACGCAGAATGCGGAACCGGTGCGTGAGCCGTTCCCCAAGCCTGTCGCGCGCCCCATTGTTGAGGTGGTCGCGGACATTCCTCATGTGGATGCGCAGAATGCTGAACAGGTACACGAACCGAAGCCGAAGGCTGTCGCGCGTCCCATCGTCGAGGTGTCTCCTAATGCGAGTATCTCTCCTGTGGATGCGCAGAATGCGGAACCGGTCCGTGAGCCGTTCCCGAAGCCTGTCGCACGCCCCATTGTTGAGGTAGTCGCGGGCATTCCTAACAGCGACACACAAAAAGCGGAACCTGTCCGGGAACCGTTGCCGAGGCCTGTCGCGCGCCCCATCGTCGAGGTGGTCGCGGACGTTCCTCATGTGGATGCACAGAATGAGGAAAATGAGGAGCCAGTGGGTGCAAATCCCAATGGGTACAAAGTCAAAAAATAACTCGCGCTGAATTTGCGTCAGCTCCGGGTTTCCCGAGGGAAGGACCGATTGAGCATGAAAACTCTTCGGTCCATCCTCTTTTTCGCGCGGACACAACTAATTGAGCGAGGCTTCCAATATGTCCACCCAAAGGGTGCTTCTCCTAATCATGCCCTTCCTGACCTTGCGCCGGCCTCATCTTGGGGTAGACTTGCTCAAAGCTGGGCTGCATCAGGCAGGCATTGAGTGCGATGTCCGCTATCTCAATCTTCGATTTGCCGACATCATTGGGGCCACGCTCTATGACCGTATAGCTGAAGATTCTCCCTCGCATCACCTTGCCGGCGAATTTATTTTCACTCCAGCCTTGTACGGCGAGGATGCCCGTCCTTTCAAGGACTTTAAAGCAAGTGTCGCGGATTACTTTAGGCCATATCCTGATGATTTTCTGAGGCAGCTTGATCGATGCCGCAATTTGAGTCCCATCTTCATCCAGGAATGCGCCGACCAGATCGATCCTGACCAATACGACATTATTGGATTCACCTCAACGTTCCAGCAGAATATGGCGTCGCTGGCCTTGGCCCAGGAGCTTAAGCGCCGTTCCTCCGCGATCACCACGGTATTCGGCGGTTCGAACTTCGAATCAGAGATGGGGGTTGAACTGCACCGCCATTTTCCCTTTATCGACGTGGTTTGCTCCGGAGAGGCCGACCACATATTTCCTGAAGTGGTCCGCCGCGTACGCGCCGGGGAACCGCTGTTCGACCTGGGAGGGGTTACCTGCCGCGTTCATGGCGAAACTGTGACCAGTTCCACGCCGCAAAAATTCATTAGCAATCTCGACGATCTTCCTTATCCCGATCATGACGACTACTTTCGCGCCTTTCGTGCCTCCACGGCTTCTTCCGTGATTGTTCCTGAAATGACCATGGAGACCTCTCGTGGTTGCTGGTGGGGTCAAAAGCACCATTGCACGTTCTGCGGATTGAATGGCCTGAGCATGACATTTCGCAGCAAATCAGCCGACCGTGCTTACAGCGAAATCAGGCACCTGCGCTCTACCTATGGCAATTATGCCATTTTCAATACTGACAATATCGTGGACCTGCGTTATTTCAATGAGCTGTTTCCGCGCATTGTCGCCGATGGCATCAAGATGCAACTCTTCTATGAAACCAAGTCAAACCTGAAAAAGGGCCAGCTGTTGACTTTCAGGAATGTGGGCAGCACGGAATTTCAGCCAGGGATCGAGAGCCTCAACTCGCACGTGCTCACCCTGATGGACAAGGGCGTTAAGGGCATCCAAAACGTGCAATTGCTCCGCTGGGCGGCAGAAATGGAGTTTAACGTCTCCTGGAATATTCTTTGCGGTTTCCCCGGCGAACAACCTGAGGACTATCGGCAGATCCTGCGCTCGATACGCGCTGTTCCACACTTGCAGCCTCCGGTGCATGTCACGCGTTTCCGCCTCGACCGCTTCAGCCCTATGTTCAGGGACCCAGCGAAGTTTGGCATCACGAACGTCCGCAGTTCGCCTGCACACCGCCTATGCTATCCGTTTCCCGAGGAGTCTCTGCAGCAGCTTGCTTTCTACCTGGATTGTGATCCCCCGATACTGCCGGAAACCATGAAAGAAATCACCGCTGTCTGGTCTTCTGTAGGGGAATGGAAGAATGTTTACTCCAGCAGTAGTCTTCAGGCAGAAGTGACCGATTCCGCATTAATCATTCGCGACCGCAGGGCCGGGTTTCCTGCTGCTGATTATCGCTACGAGGGGCTTGCGCGTACCCTCTATCTGGCAGCGGACGGAGTCCACTCTGACTCTTTCCTGCTGGAATACGCCGTATTGCAATATCCTGATCAATCATTCACCCTGGAAGACATCCGCAAAGTTCTGCGGGTCTTTGTGGAAGGCGATCTGATGCTCCAGGAAGACAATTTGTATTTGAGTCTGGCGCTGCTTCCGCTCGATCGATCGGTTGAAATCATGCCACCGTCTCGTTCGAGAAATGCCTCCGGAACGGCGGCTGCTCTCACAGTCGGATGACTACTGTGACGAAGTTAAATGAGGACTACAATGCCTGAAAAACGCGTACTGCTGCTGGTGATGCCGTTCCTGACATTGCCTCGTCCCCATCTTGGCGTCGCGCTGCTGAAAGCCGGAATGGCCCGCCAAGGGATGAGTTGCGACATTCGCTATTTCAGTTTCCGGTTTGCCGATATTATCGGCGTGCCTCTGTATATCCGCATTGCCGAGAGATCGCCCGCGCACCTGCTGGTGGGAGAATTCATTTTTACGCCCGCGCTCTATGGCGAAGATGCGCGTCCTTTCGCCGACTTCAGGGCCAGTGTTGCGGACTATGTCATGCCATATTCTGCAGATTATTTGCGGGACCTGGAACGCGCACGCAATCTTACCCCGGCATTCATCCAGGAATGCGCGGACCAAATCGACCTGAGCCAGTATGACATTGTCGGTTTCACCTCAAGCTTTGAGCAGAATATTGCGTCACTGGCTATGGCCCAGGAAATCAAACGGCGCGCGCCGGGGATCGTTACGGTGTTCGGCGGGGCCAACTTTGAATCTGAGATGGGAGTGGAGCTGCACCGCCGCTTTCCTTTTATCGACGTGGTTTGCTCGGGAGAGGCCGACTCTGTGTTTCCCGAATTAGTACGCCGCATTCGCGCCGGCATGCTGCTCAACACCCTGGGCGGCGTAACCTGCCGCGTGAACGGCGGGACGGTCACCAGTTCCGAGCCGCAAACGTTTGTGACCAATCTTAACGCTCTGCCTTATCCCGACCATAGTGACTACTATCAGGCCCTGCAAAACTCCACCGCCGCGAACATGGTGGTTACAGAGACAACCATGGAAACCTCGCGGGGCTGCTGGTGGGGACAAAAGCACCACTGCACGTTTTGCGGCCTGAATGGCATGGGCATGACCTACCGCAGCAAAACACCCGACCGTGCTTACCAGGAGATTAAGTACCTGCTGGAGACATATAAGAGTCCTGAGATCTTCAATACAGACAATATCGTGGATATCCGCTATTTCAGTGAACTGTTTCCACGCCTGGCTGCGGATGGTTTCAAGATCCAGCTTTTCTATGAGACCAAGGCGAACCTGAAGAAGAGCCAGTTGATGTCCTTTTGGAACGTGGGCAGCACCAAGTTTTGTCCCGGCATTGAGAGCCTGAATACTCACGTGCTCACGCTTATGGAAAAAGGCGTGAAGGGGATTCAAAACGTGCAATTGCTGCGCTGGTCTGAGGAGATCGGGTTTGATGTCCTCTGGAATGTCCTTTGCGGCTTTCCCGGCGAAACTGCGGATGACTACCACCAGATTACGCGCTGGATTCGCGCGGTTACCCATTTGCCGCCGCCGACTGTGATGACGCGTTTTCGGCTCGACCGCTTCAGCCCCATGTTCAAGTGGCCGGAAAAATATGGCATCGTAAATATCAGGAGCTATACCGGATATCGGCTCTGTTATCCGTTTCCTGAAGATTCGCTTCTCCGGCTTGCGTATTATCAGGACTGCGATCCGCCAACCAACCAGAAAACGCTGGATGCGATCAAGACCACCTGGGGCGCAGTTGCTGAATGGCAGAGAGTGCATGACAACAGCAGCCTCAAAGCGGAGGTAACTCCGTCATCGCTTATCATCCACGAGCGTCGCGCTGGTTATTCTCCCGCGGATTATTGTTTTGAGGGACTCGCGCGGGAGATTTATCTTGCCACTGATGGCGTCCATTCAGATTCTGGCGTGTTTGAAACTGTTGCCGGCCGCCATCCGGAAGAAACGATCACCCTTGAGAAGGTGAGAAAAATACTTGGGGATTTCGTGGAACGCGAGCTGATGCTACAAGAAGGAAACTCATATTTGTGCCTTGCTGTCTTGCCGCTCAACTATGAGAGTCTCAATATGTTTCCGATACAGTCATCAGCTACGTTGAGCACCGCTGCTGCCGTTTAGCCTTTTCGGCACTAATTAAATTCGTGCCCTGATACAAATCGCGATTGAGCATCGTTTGTTCGCAGCAGTGTGACACAACGGCAAAAAAGACGGAAGTGTGCGCGACTCGCATTTTTCATTGACTGATCTGTTGGCCATAAATGGCCCAATTCCTGAAGGGTTTTTGTTCGTGGTGGTAAAGAGCTATTTCGACGGCGGGAACCAAGCTAATAGCCGTCAGTATGATGTGCTATCGCTGGCCGTTATGTCCGGCACAAAAGACGAATGGACTCCCTTTGAAAATGACTGGAACGCAGTTCTACTAAAGCATCACGCCGCTTATCTTTACACGACAGATGCCATGTCGTCTCGAAAGACGATCTACTCAAGAGAGAAGCGCGAGAAAAGAAAACGCGGGAACGCAAGAGGGAAAAGAAAAGGCACTAAGTTATGCCTGTCAAAATTCCCATATGGATGCTATTTGTTTTCGCGATCATGCTACTGGTCTCTGGAAACGTAGCTTTCTTCGCAGAACTCAGAGCGGGCACTACACCGTATCAAATAGCGCAAATTATTTTGACCTTCGTTGTTACCGCCGTTTCACTTTTCGTAATCGTGTCACAGCGATATACCCCAAAGATAAGCACTGGGCTTACGCCACAATTGGCACGATTTTGGGTTTCTGGCTCCGTGGCTTCAGCGGCCATTAAAAGAGAGCCTTTACCCATGCCGCAGGGCCTCGGAAGGATCGACGTTTGTTGCTCGCCGGGCCGGCAAGTAGCTGGCGGCCAAAGCGATACAGATGAGGGCCATCCCGCATATTACAAACGTGGCCCAATCACGTGTGTTTGCCTGATACAGCAAATCGGACAAGAGGCTGGTAAGCTTGGTCACGACCAGGGCCGCGACAACACCAAGACCAATGCCGATCAACGTTAAAGTCAGGCCATGGCGAACTACCAGTCGAAGGATGTCGCGCTTCTCAGCGCCTAAAGCCAGACGGATTCCAAGTTCCGCCCGCCGCTGGGTTACTGAATAAGAGATCACGCCATAGATGCCGACGATCACCAGCACCAGAGCGATCGCGGAGAACAGCCCGGTCACCAGCATGTTGAAACGCGGCTGGGAACGCTCCGCATTTACCAGTTCTTCCCCGGTCTGCACATTGGTGATGGGCTGGCCAGAATCAATGCCCAGAATCTGGTTGCGCACGGCCGATATAAGCTGTGAAGGATCGCCTGTGGTGCGTGCCTCAAGGTTGAGACTCTCCCAGGGTAATTGGGGAAAGGGAATATACATTTGTGGCATCGTCTCATCGGCCAGGCTCATGTTCTTCACATCGCCGGCAACGCCCACTACTTCAGAAAGCGCGGGGCCACGGCCCACCAGAACATGCTTGCCTACGGCATTTTCATTCGGCCAATAGAGGCGCGCCATAGCTGCATTCGCAATCACAACCTTGGGGGCCTGGGCATTGTCATGTTCGGTGAATACCCGGCCTGCTTTAAGCGAAATGCCCATGGTCTGAAAATAATCAGGGCTGACAGTTTCGATGACAAATAATGGCCGCTGGCTCAGGGGCACGTCGGGCTGGCCCTCAGGAAGCGCTGGAGTAAAACGCTCAGGATGCAGAGGCAAAGCCGACGAGATGGAGGCCCTCCGCACTCCCGGCAAGCCTTGCATCCGCCGCAAACATTCCTCGTAAAATGCAATCTGTTTGTCGCCGCTGGAATATTTGGCGGGAGGTAGAGCGATGTTCAATGTGAGAAGGTCGCGTGAATCGAAACCGAGATCGATTTTCTTGAGGCGGTCAAAGCTGCGGACCAGCGTCCCGGCGCAGACAAGCAGAAGCATGGAAATGCCGATTTGAACCACGACTAACGAATTTCCGAACAAGGCCCGCCGCCGGCTTCCCGTGTTGCCCCGGCCTTCATCGCGCAAG
>DASXGZ010000025.1:0-83283 GCA_036488825.1 Candidatus Angelobacter sp. | reverse complement strand
GCCATCGCATAGGCCGCCGGTGACGGTATAAGTTCCGACCAGCTGTGTGGGCGCTGCGGGATTGTTCAAGGAGCCGAGGAATTCCACGGTGCTGCCGTCGTCATTCGTAAGAAGCACGTCAGTGGTGCGGCCGCCCATGGCGCTGCCGGTGGTTGCGGTCCCTGAAGCAAAACAGGGCGAACCAACATAAGTTGCCGTGCCGGTAATCACAAACAGCCCGCTGGGGTCTGGCGCTCCTTCAACAATGGACGCAGTGACACCCACTGCGGGATTGGCGACAGTATTCGATACAAACGTGCCTTTCCAAGTTCCGCTGATAGAAGGCACTAGCACGCCGGCAATATTGCCTTTGTCTCCTCCGGCGCAGCCCGTGCCGGTAACTGTGTAAGTCCCCGTAAGCGCTGTTGCTGAGCCGGAAAGCGTGGCATTAATGGTTTGCGATGCAACCGCGTCCGAGGTGATGGTTGCTGTCTGCCCGCTGATGTCGCCCGTAATCGGCACGGAAATGTTGGGCGTAATGCACGTGGAGTTGATGACGTGCATTGCGCCGGTAACGCTTGTCCCGGTTTGAACTACATTACCGCCGATGAGAAAATTTGTTCCGCTGGTGGAAGCCGCGGCAAAATCCCAGTTGCCGGACGTTATGGCGAGCTGCTGTGGCGTCGGTGTCGGTGTCGGCGACGGAATCGGAGTCGGTGTCGGTGTCGGCGATGGCGCAGTGCTGGAATTTCCTCCGCAGCCAGCGATCAAAAGAGCTAAAAACGTGACGACTACGACACAGACAGGGCGCAAGGGCTTGTCCTCCATGGGCAACAATTTCTCTTGGTGAGATATGTGCCGTGAGTGTATCTCAGGCAGAATCAGCCAGCGATAAAAAGATTAGTTACGAAAGTGGTACGCCGGAAGGATTGGCGGACCGTCCAAATCCAGTTCATTCTGCCTAATGCGTTAAACTTACTTTCACCCCATGGATCCCTCATTGGAAACGCCTCCCGTTCCATCTCTCAAGACCACCGGCCGCGGCTGCCTTAGGCTGATCATCTTCGGCACTCTGGGCGCCATTGTGTTCGGCTTGGCCATCACTGCCCTCTTTTCCCCCTGGGGCTTTTTCATGGGCGGGCGGTTCCATCTCTATCCCAGATGGCAGGGCTGGGGACGCCTCCATTCCAGCACTGCCGGTGACTTTGTCCTCTTTGTCAGCTTTGTGCCGGGCACTGGGACGCGCCATGGTGGCCCGCAGGTGAGAGGCAAGGGCGTTCTCTGCACGCCTCGCGGCCAAAAGTACAACCTGGATGTTAGCGGAGAATTTGAAAAACATTTTGGCCTGGATTTTCAGGGCCGAAGCGTTGTGCTGGGTATGAGCAACAGCTCATTCATTGACCGCCAGATGGGCCGCTATCTGGCTCCAAAGATTCAGCTATTCGGCAAATGGGACAATCCCAACCTTGTGATGGACGACCGTGGCTCGCTCTCACACGCCTTTGAACCCGACGGCTCGCTCTATACCGGGAATTTCAAAAACCGTCCTAACAGCCGCGAAACCGTTCCGGTCACGCTGCGCGAAGGCCCCCGCTCAGACTTTGACGCGGCATGTGCAGCGATGAAGGTGAGATAAGGCCCCAGTTTTGCCGCAGATTTGCGCGGGTAATCGCTGATCAGGAAAGAAACTAACCACAAAGGGCACGAAGGAACACCAATTAAAAGGCGCTGCCTCTCAGCAGCGCCTCAAATTACCAACTTACCAACTTACCCAATTACCAAATCCCTTAAGCTTCTCTTATCCCATCCATAAACGCCTTCAGTTTCCGCGAGCGGGATGGGTGGCGCAGTTTGCGCAGCGCCTTGGCTTCAATCTGGCGGATACGTTCACGCGTGACGGCGAAGGACTGTCCCACTTCTTCCAGAGTGTGCTCAGAGCCATCTTCAAGTCCAAAGCGCATTTTGATGACTTTTTCTTCGCGCGGCGTGAGTGAGCGCAGCACCTGTGCGGTCTGGTCCTTGAGGTTCACGTTGATCACGGCCTCAGCGGGCGAGACCATGGAGCGGTCTTCAATGAAGTCGCCAAGGTGAGAGTCTTCCTCTTCTCCAATGGGCGTTTCCAGCGAGATTGGCTCCTGCGCGATCTTGAGCACCTTGCGCACTTTCGCAACCGGAATGTCCATGCGCTTGGCAATCTCTTCTGACGTAGGCTCGCGGCCGAGTTCCTGCACCAGTTGCCGCGAGGTGCGGATCAGCTTGTTGATGGTCTCAATCATGTGCACCGGAATGCGGATGGTGCGGGCCTGATCGGCGATAGCGCGCGTGATGGCCTGGCGGATCCACCAGGTTGCATAGGTGGAGAACTTGTAGCCGCGGCGGTACTCAAATTTATCCACGGCTTTCATCAGGCCGATGTTGCCTTCCTGAATCAGGTCGAGGAACTGGAGGCCGCGATTGGTATATTTCTTGGCAATCGAGACCACAAGGCGCAGGTTGGCTTCAATCAGCTCACGCTTGGCGGCTTCAGCGTCAACGTCACCCTGGATGATTTCACGCTGCGTGCGCCGCAGCTCCTGATAGCTGACGCCGGTATCAAGCTCAACTTTTTCCAGATCATTGCGGTGCTGCCGCTGGATGCGCCGGTATTCGCGCTTGGTCTCCTCTACCCGCGTAGCTTCAATCTTTTTTTCCAGATTGTTGATCTGGCGGTCGAGCGAGCGCATGGAATCGACCGTTTTGTTCACGCGGTCAATCAGGCGCTTGCGCTCAGGATTGGTGAACTTCAGCTTACGGATCCCGCCGGATACCATGACGTGCGCGCGTCCCAGCGCCCAGCGGAATTTGCGCGATTCTTTGGGCTTTTTCTTCTGCTTTACCGCCTCAACTTTTTCTTCAAGCTGCTGGACCTTTTTATAGCTCTTGCCGATGTCGTCAATCTGCCCGACAAAATCTTTGAGGCGTGCCTGGACGATTTCGTCGGTGATCTCTTCTTCGTCGAAGGCGACAAGCTCCTTGATGGAGCGCACGCCGCGCTTCAGGTCTTCACCGAGGGTCAGAATGTCTTTGATTACGATTGGAGAACGCGATAGCGCTTTGAGCACGCGCAGTTGGCCGCGCTCAATGCGCTTGGCAATTTCAACTTCACCTTCACGCGTGAGCAGCGGAACCGTGCCCATCTCACGCAGGTACATGCGCACCGGATCGTTGGTCTTTTCCAGAGCGCCCGGCGTCAGATCAAGCTCAACATCCTCGCCTTCTTCAATGTCTTCAAACTTCTGCTCGGAAGGCAGTCCTTTAGAGCTGTCCAGGACGTCAATGCCCTGCGTGCCAATGGTAGTGAGCAGATCGTCCAAATCGTCCGGTGAATGGACGTCGCCAGGAATAAGATCGTTCACCTGGTCATAGGTCAGGTAGCCCTTTTCCTTGCCTGCATCAATCAGCTTTTTTATATCTTCAAATTTATCTTCTAGAGCCAAACCACGACCTCATTTTCATGGCAATACGGGGCTGTTACGCTTTCGTATTCACATAAAGCATATCGGCGGGAATTTAGGTTTGAAATGCGCACACGTCCCGAGAGTACTAAGGTTAGCACAAATCCGGTCAGCAACAAAGCGCTTCATCCTTGCCACCCGCTGTAAAACAAAGAAGATACCCGAACCCAGCCCCTGTGAATTGCCAGTAAGATTAGATGCCCGCCAGGCTCTAAGGTTTCGTCTCGCGTCCTGTGCGGATGGTTTCAAATTATCGCTTAGGACGTTGGGATTACGTGGGTTATGACCTCGGTTTTCCAGGAACTTTTCTGGCATCTGGAGCTTAACGAAAAGAATTACCGCCTTGCCCCGATAAGTTTCATTCCGAACTAAAACGCCCGCTTCTATCCGCCCGCCGCCAGCTTCCTATCCAGTTCCAGCTTCTCCTGCTTCAGCCGCAGCAGAGCTGCCACGTCATTTTTGCGTTCCGCTTCCACAATTCCACGCTTGATCTCTCCCTCACGCTGGCTCAATTGCGACCGATGCCTCAACGCGTTCAACGCGCCGGCCAGCAGGTCCGCTGTAAGCGGCTCATCTTCGCGCATCACAATCTTCGCCAGCCGCTGCCGATTGGCGTCGCTCAGCGGCAGCGCCATCACGTCATCCACGCCTTCGCCGCGCTCCACTGCCAGCGCATTTTGCAGGATTGCCTCCAGCAACGTTTCTGTTGTCAGCCCTGCGTGCAGACGCTCCTCAGCCAGTGCATCCAGCGCCATGTGCCGCAGCTCTGCTTCCTCACCGACCATGGCTGACGCTGCCCTGACCAGCACTTTTTCTGCCGGCGTCACGTCTTCGTCCGGCTGGTTCCGCAGACTGCCCGCAGCCCGGCTCACCGCCGCTGCTTTAAACTCCTGCCGCAGCACCGTGGTATCAATATTCAGCTTCTGCGCGATGTCATTCGCCAGTTCGTCTCGTACAATCCGGCTGGGTACGCGATGGATGTGCGGCAGCAGAAAGTTCACAGCATTCTTCTTGCCCTCCGGACTTCGCGTCGGAAACAGCTTCAATGCCCGATCAACTAGGTAGTCAAAATATTTCTGCGACCCCTTCAGCGCCCGCGCATACGCCTCTGCGCCGTTTTTGCGGATAAACAAATCAGGATCAAACCCCGCCTCCAGCCGCAGCACCCGGATATTGAATTCCTCTTCCAGCAGCATGCCCAATGACTTGTCCGTGGCCGCCGCGCCCGCCGTGTCCGGATCAAAATTTACGACTATATCTTTGCTGAAGCGCCCCAGCAGCCTCACTTGTGTTTCAGTGAACGCCGTGCCAGAACTTGCCGCTACGTTGTGAAAGCCCGCGGAATACACGGCAATGCAGTCCATCTGGCCTTCCACAATAATCACGTAGCCCAGCTTGCGCACCGCCTCTTTCGCGCGATCAAGGTTATAGAGCACGCGCCCTTTGGAATAGATCGGCGTCTCCGGCGAATTCATGTATTTCGGTCCGGACTTCTCGTCCGTGGCCAGCGTGCGGCCCGTAAAGGCAATGATCTTTCCGTTTTCATTGGCAATCGGGAACATGATGCGGTTGCGGAACTTGGAATACATTGCAGATGTGGCAACGCCGCCCGAGTTGGGGTCCCCGGAACCAGGGCTCCCGGATTCCGCCGCTTTTGCGGAATGTGGGATGGCGGTGCGCGCCGGTTTTGCGCGTTCTGGGGTGTTAGTGCCCTCCGCGCCTTCTTTCCATGAGAACAAACCGGAAGCCCGCATCATCTCTTCGCTGAAGTCGGCTTTCAGCCGGTCTTTCAGAGTAAAGCCCGAATCCGGCGCATAGCCGATGCGGAATGTCCGGATCGTCTCTTCCTTCAACCCGCGTCCCGCCAGATATTCGCGCGCATGCGCTCCTTCCGGCCGGCGAAGCTGGTCTTCAAAGAACTTGCACGCCCGCTCATGCATCTCAATCAGCCTGCCTCTGCGCCCCGCATCCTCAGCCTCACTTTCAGAGCTGTACTGCATCTTGGGTAACGGAATGCCCATCTTTTCAGCGACTAGCTTGATTGCCTCGGGAAAGCTGATCTGCTCCCGTTCTTGCACAAACTTGAATACGTCGCCTGACTTGCCGCAGCCAAAGCAATGGAAGAACTGCCGTGTGGCGTGGACGGAAAACGACGGCGTCTTCTCGCCGTGAAACGGGCACAGCCCAACAAAATTCTGTGCTCCAGCTTTCTTCAACTGGATATAGTCGCCAATCACGCGGACAATGTCCGCCTGCTGCCGCACCGTTTCTTTAAAGTCGCTGAGGGTGGTCATGAACGTTTCAGATCATTTTGCTTGAAAAATCGGCAGAGGGGAATGCCAGAACTTTGGTGCAATTTGCACGAATTTAGTTCACAAGGAATGAACCCAGGCGAATCGCAAGAAGCAATTCCGACGCTGGTCACGCCAATCATGAACGCTACTATTTTGGTTTTCTGATGTTGACAGCCAGCAGCGCAAGAAACATCAGGCCCACCGCCGCCAGAGCTGCACCCACAAGAATGGGTCCTTGGGCTGAATTGGAATTGAAGGCCAATGCCAAACCGAAGATTGCCAAAAAGAAAGCTGCAAACAATTGCAGCGCTGCAAAAGTCCCGCGCACATGGCCTCCATTGATGTCCGGAGGATTGTAGCTTATCTGAAGATCGCTTCAGCAGAAAATTCCAGCTCCGTCCGGCACAGTTCGCGTTGATTCGCGTTGATTCGCGGCCCAATTGGATTATCTGTGCTCATATGCGAAATCTGCGGCTAAACTGGTACCCTGATTTCGATTGAAAATTGAAGACCAGTGCCGGACGACTGAATAAATCTGGAAGGAGATACATGCCACGATCCGTCAAAATCGCAACTGCACTTCTTGCGCTGATGGCCGGCCTCGCTTCTCCATTGCCGGCCCAAGTGGCTCCTGAATTCGTTGTCACTATCGCACCTTCCATCGTGATTGTTACGCAGGGCGGCATGGCTTCTGTCACGGTAAATATTCTGGTCAATGAACGGCCTAAATTTGACTTCTCACTTACCGGATTACCCTCCGGTGTAATTGCCCAGACATCTTCAGGCCATGCAGGGGCAAATACCATAGTGCTCACCGCTTTGCCCAAGGCCTCAATTGGTTCTTTTTCGGTTGAATTCACGGCGCAAGCCGGCAATAACGTGCAGACACAGACCTTCACGCTGAACGTCAAGCCCCTTCCCGTGACGGAATGGGAATATCGCGTCGAGCGGGCCAGGACAGCGCAGGAACTTGGATCGCTGGCTGAAAATCTTGGCTTGCAATCCTGGGAACTGACAAGCGTGGTCTTGCATGAGGATCGCAACGGCGCGGAAGAATGGGTCGGATTTTTCAAGCGCCAGAAACACAAGGAGTCAGGCGACCGCCAGTAGCGCAAGAAAAGGTCTGCTGCCGCAAGTATCGCAACCACAAATTCGCGTTTTTTCGCGTGCATTCGCGGCCAACTTGCTTATCTGCGCTCACCTGCGCAAATCTGCGGCTAAATTTCTTCCGCTGTGTCCCCTTGGTGTAACCTAACTGCGATGAAGATTGAAACCCGCGCTATCCATGCCGGACGCAAACCTGAAGGCGGATCGCGTGACGTGGTCCCAGCCATTCATCTTTCCACCACGTTCCATAAAGCTGAAGACGGCACTCTGCCGGGTGGATTTCTTTATGGCCGTCCCAGTAATCCAAATCGTGAAAGCCTTGAACTGGCGCTTGCTTCTCTGGAAGAAGGCGCAGCGGCGCTGGCTTTTTCTTCCGGCAGCGCGGCCACGCTTGCGGTTTTTCAATCACTTACTCCAGGCGACCACGTCATTTCTCCGGAGGAGGCTTACTACGGCACATCCACCCTTTTGCGCATGATTGTGGCGAAGTGGGGCCTTACGCACACCCTGGTGGATATGACAGATCTGGCCGCGCTCGAACGCGCCATTACTCCGGCCACCCGTTTGATCTGGGTGGAAACGCCTTCCAATCCTCTGCTCAAGATTACCGATCTCCGCGCCGTTATTGCGTTGGCCAAAAAGCACGGTGCCATGGTCGCCTGTGACAATACCTGCGCCACTCCGCTCTTCCAGCAGCCGCTCAAGCTGGGCGCTGACGTGGTGATGCACTCCGTCACCAAATATATTTCCGGCCACAGTGACGTTCTTGCCGGCGCGCTCATCTTCCGCGAGACCAATGCTTTCTTTGAGCGGGTCCACAATTTTCAGCGCGAGGGCGGCGGCGTGCCTTCTCCCTTTGAATGCTGGCTGAGCCTGCGCGGTATGCAGACATTCCCGTATCGCGTGCGCGCCCACGCAGCCAATGCCCAGAAAGTCGCTGAGTTTCTTGCTGCCCAATCCCACATTGAAGCCGTTCACTACCCCGGCCTGCCGTCGCATCCTGGATACAAGATCGCCTCATCACAAATGTCTGGCTTCGGCGGAGTCATGTCTATCCAGATGAAAGGGGGCCAGTCGGAAGCCTATAAGCTGATCTCCGGCCTGAAAATCTTTAGTCACGCCACCAGCCTGGGCAGCACGCATAGTTTGATCGAGCACCGGGCGTCGGTGGAAGGCCCCAACTCGCGCACTCCGGCCAATCTTCTGCGTCTCTCCATTGGACTGGAACATCCCGACGACCTGATTGAAGATTTGGAGCAGTCGCTGAAAAGATTTTAGGTTTTTAGTGGCAATAGTGTTAGCTCCGCTCGGGATTGAAGAAAAAGCTAAACCCCTTCTGGTACGTCCTGCACTAGTTCCAGCAATACGCCGCCCGTGCTCGAGGGATGTACAAACACATATAGATGACCGCCTGCGCCGATCTTTATTTCCTCCGAGACAAACCGCGTGCCTGCGGCCTTGAGCTTTTCTACAACCTGCGTGAGATCAGGAACATGGATGGCAACGTGATGCAGGCCCTCGCCGCGCTTCTCTACAAATTTGGCGATTACCGAATCCGGCGCGGTGGCTTCCAGTAATTCAATGCGGCTCTCGCCCAGCGGAATCATGGCAACTTTGACCTTCTCATGCGGGACAGATTCTTCGCTCAGAACGTCCAGCCCGAGCTGCTCATAGAATTTGCGCGCGTCGGCAAGAGACTTAACGGCAATTCCGAGATGATCAATGGTGTGGGACATGAATAAGGCTCCTGGCTTTTAGCTGTTAGCTCTTGGCTCTTTGTCGCTTTCATTGCGGTTTTGATGCCCGCAGGCTTACTTGATATGAACTTTCTCTTTTTTCCGTGCCTCTGTGTCTCCGTGGTGAACATTTCCTGTGAACCCGCCCACAATCTCTTCCACCAGGGAATACGGATCGCGGCGGTGCTCGGCCACATCCGCCGCCAGCCGCGCAATTTCTTCTTCCGGCAGGCGTTCACTCAATAACCGTTCTAGTAGCCCGTCGCGCAGCATTTCAATCAGCCGCTCACGCCAGCTTGAGATCTTCTTTTTCAGCAGCAGGTCCTTCTGCTGGAGAAACTGCTCGTAATTGACAATGGCCGAAGCAAGCTCCGGAATGCCTTGACCGGTAGTAGCCACGGTCTTCAGGATCGGCGGTGTCCATTTATCAGAGCGAACCGCCAGTGACTGCATGGAGCGAATCTCGCGCTCAACGCGGTCCGCCCCATCACGGTCACTTTTGTTGATCACAAAAATATCGGCAATTTCCATGATGCCGGCTTTGATTGTCTGTACATCGTCGCCCATGCCGGGAACAAGGATCACTACCGTCACATCCGCCAGCCGCACGATATCGATTTCATCCTGGCCCACGCCCACGGTTTCAATCATCACCACGTCTTTTCCGGCGGCATCAAGCACCGTGGCTGCGTCGGTGGTGGCCCGCGCCAGCCCGCCGAGATTGCCGCGCGTAGCCATGCTGCGGATGTAAATTCCCGGATCGGCATGGTGCGTCTGCATACGGATGCGGTCACCCAGAATTGCGCCGCCGGTATACGGACTGGTGGGATCCACGGCGATAATGCCAACCGTCCGCTCCTGCCGCCGATACTCACGGGCCAATTGATCGACCAGCGTGCTCTTTCCTGCTCCGGGTGCGCCGGTCATGCCGATAACGCGAGCGCGTCCGGTAAAGTTGAAAATTGCTTTCAGCAGTTCGTGTGACTCGGGCCGATTGTCTTCAATAGTGCTGATCGCGCGGGCTAGCGCGCGCACGTCGCCGGTGCGAATGCGATCGACCCAATGTTGAAATGCTCCCAGTGAATGCAAGCTCTCGTTCCTACTCTTTTAAAAAATTTCACCGCAAAGGGCGCAAAGGACGCGAAGGGAGATTAGCCTTCAATTTCACAAGGAACCATCCCGCAGGTCGTAACCAAAATTTTTTTGTGGTCTGTTATTCCTTTTTTCTTCTTCCTTTGCGCTCTTTGCGGCCTTCGCGGTGAAACTCATGTCAATCCTTCAGCAGTTGCCGCGCGATCACCAAACGCTGAATCTCACTGGTGCCTTCGCCGATAGTGCATAGCTTTACGTCGCGATAAAACTTTTCCGCCGGATAGTCCTTGATAAAGCCGTAGCCGCCATGGATCTGCACACATTCGTTTGCGCACTTTACGGCCACTTCTCCGGTATACAGTTTGGCCATCGATGACTCCTGCGTAGTTTTCATGCCGGCATCTTTCATGCTGGCGGCGCGCATGGTCAGCAGACGTCCGGCGTCAATCTCTGTCGCCATGTCGGCCAGCTTCCATTGAATGGCCTGGAACTCACTGATGGCCTTGCCAAACTGATGGCGCTGCTTGGAATACTTGAGCGCCGCTTCATAAGCGCCCTGCGCCATACCCAGGCCGAGTGCGGCAATGGAGATGCGTCCGCCGTCAAGAACGCGCATGGCGTCAACAAAGCCCTGGCCCTCTCCGCCCACCAGGGCATCTTCCGGCACATGGCAATCTTCAAAAATCAGCTCAGAGGTATCGCTGGCGCGCAGGCCCAGCTTGTTTTCCTTTTTGCCCGGACGAAATCCCTTGGTCCCTTTTTCCACAATGAACGCAGAGAGACCATGCGTGTTTGCGGTCTTGTCCGTTACAGCGATGACAACAGCTACGTCGGCATGGGAACCGTTAGTGATGAAAGTTTTGGTGCCGTTGAGCACCCATCCGCCTTTTTTGCCTTTCCGCACGGCGCTCATGCGCGCGCCGCCGGCATCTGATCCGGAGCCCGGCTCGGTAAGCCCCCACGCGCCCAGCCACTCACCGGTGGCGAGCTTGGGGATGTACTTTCTCCGCTGCTCTTCATTTCCGGCCAGATAGATATGATTCGAGCACAGCGAATTGTGCGCCGCCACAATAATGCCCACCGATCCATCCACGCGCGAAAGCTCTTCAATGGCAATCACGTATTCCACGTAGCCCAGCCCCGCGCCGCCATATTCGGCCGGAAAAATAATGCCGAGCACTCCCATGTGTCCGAGTTCCTTTACTGTTTCCATGGGAAAACGATTGGCCTCGTCCCACTGCATTACATTGGGCAGAATTTCACGCTCAGCAAATTCGCGGATAGATTTCTTCAGGTGTAACTGTTCGTCGGTGAGTTGAAAGTCCATGATTTATGTCGCTACGCTCCAAACCGCTGTTGCGGCTTCGTCAACAAAGCTGTGTTTTGCCCTTATGCTGGCAGCTCCGCGATCCGGGCCTCGCTGCCTATGTGCTCCCCATGTCGCTACGCTCCAAACCGCTTCTGCGGCTTCGTCCCAACAAAGCTGTGTTTGCCCTTATGCTGGCAGCCCGGCGATCCGGGGGCCTCGCCGCCTATGTGCTCCCCATGTCGCTACGCTCCAAACCGCTGTTGCGGCTTCGTCCAACAAAGCTGTGTCTTGCCCTGATACTGGCAACTGGGCGCGCGTAATCTGCCGGGGCCGCCCGTGTAATGCGAAAGCCAAGCCCCACGATTCAGGCCTATTGCGCAAAACAGATGATTATTTCACAAGCTTGCGGTTCCATGCCCATCCCAGCAAAGCGGCAACGCCAAAAACCGTGACAATATCAACAGCAACCCCAAGCAATAATATTTGATGCAAGCCCTGAAATCCGCCTTCTCTCAAAAACGCAAAGGGAACGCCGCGTGTATAGATGAAGTCACAGCAAGGCCGACGGCGGTGTAAATCGATGCGGTTTGCCAGCGCAAATGCCAGGACCACGACAAGAAAGGCGCGAAGGTAGATAAGTAGTCGATTCTTCCTCATGAAGACCTTCCACCGGCAGCACACCTAAAACCAGAGATATGCATCCAAGGAACTCGATGAGCCGCATAAACAAACAGTCATTCCTCACTATTGTCGTCTATATAAGCATCTCTTGCGCGCCGACGCTTGCCTGTGCGCAAACCACAGGCGGCCTGCCCGATAATCCCGCGCAGTCGACGCGTCCCAAAGGAGACAGCAGCACGTCGCCCGCGGCCCGCGAGGTGACGTGGAAGAGCCTGCCCAGGGACTTTCTTCGCGATCAAAAAGATATTTGGACGTTTCCCGTACAACTGGCCAAGGGCCATCATTGGCTGCCGACACTTAGCATCACCGGCGTAACCGCAGGGTTGATTATTGCCGACCCGCATGTGATGCCTTATTTTCAAGATCACGCAAAGAATCTGGACCGCCTCAACGATACCTTCGATCCTTCGATCACCACCGCCGAGATAATCGCGGTTCCCACGGCTCTCCTGATTACGGGTTACGCGCGCCAGGACCGCTATCAGGTAGGCACCGCGA
Organism: Candidatus Angelobacter sp.; assembly: GCA_036488825.1. Lineage (GTDB taxonomy): Bacteria > Acidobacteriota > Terriglobia > Terriglobales > Acidobacteriaceae > Angelobacter. Next base: position 71,093 of record DASXGZ010000025.1, on the reverse strand, counting down.
TACTTGCTGCCGAGGCATATGCAGACAGCGCCGTGGTGGACCTTGCGGTGAAGGCCATTTCCCGCAGACAACGGCCGGCCGATGTTGCTGCTGGCGGCGACTTTCACAATACGTTTTTTAATGGCGGCAAATCGCCGTTCAAAGGCAGCAGCTTTCCTTCCGGACATGCTGCCGGAGCCTTTTCTGTAGCCACGGTGATTGCCAGCCGCTATCACAACCACCGGTGGGTGCCGTGGGTGATCTATGGCATGGCGAGTGCCATCAGCTTCTCTCGCATTACTACAAGCGCGCATTTTCCATCAGACGTATTTCTCGGGGCAGCCCTTGGTTATACGATTACGCGCTTTGAAGTGCTGAAACCGCGATAAGCCGCAGCGGCTTCGCTGATTGAGTAAAAATGCGCTTCTTCTTGCACACCAGTCGATGTGAACGTGTGCGGCCTGGAACAACGGTTTTATGCGAATCGTCAATCTGCCCCGGGCAGCATTAGAATTGAGGCATGAGCTTATCTGCAAGAAACCAGCTTGAAGGTGTAGTTGAAGATATCCAACTGGGCGGCGTTATGGCCCATGTTACCGTGCGTGTGGGAAATAACATAGTCGAAAGCGTTATCACTCGACGCAGCGCGGAGGAGATGGCTTTGAAAAAAGGCGACAAGGTCAAAGCCGTAATCAAGTCGACGGAAGTAATGCTGCTCAAGGATTAGCTATCACTCGGATCGTCTTGACCATACGCACCCAGCGGGCCGGCCGTTTGTCTTCTGTCACAATAAGGCGTAATGGCCCTGCAGTGGACGGCAAAGGCTTGCCGTCTTTGCTGTCCGCTACTATAACCTGCCGTGCACCGATGCCTGCATCCAACTCGGCCAAAGAGAATATAACTTTATAGCCGTCACTTGCCGTGATGGTGACACAAGTCGTCAGTGCCTTGCCACGCAGATTTTCTCCTGTTGGCACACCTGCTGATTGCAGGATATCCAGCAAAGGAACTCCAGAAAATGTGGAGGTTTTCTTGTCATGTGCGTTGGTGGCAATGACAGAGACGTGTTTCATAGCCTTCCACTCCTGCTCCTGAAAAGTTCGCGGATGGGGAACATCGCCGCTGATTTCCAGATAACCTGGTGCGGCTTGCTGCGTCCAGGCGGCGGCTTGCAGGACTATCAATATCGCTAATAGGGGTTTCATTGGAGTATAGACCTCATCTCTCCCGCATAATCATGACTTCAGTTGATTTGATCAGGGCAGCAGCGATCTGCCCTTTTTCCAGTCGTAGTTCGCGGACGGCATCGGCGGTGATAATGGATGTGAGGCGCTGTCCGGCAATGGATAGCGTTACCTGAGCCATCAGACCTTCAATCTTCAGGTCCACGATGCGGCCCACCAGTTGATTGCGTCCACTGATGGTCCGGAAACTTTCTCTGCGCTTTTGCACCGGGCCGCGCTGCGGCACAGCAGGAAGCAGGCGGTCAATTTCAGTCTCAGGAATGCGGTGATGGCCGCCGGGCGTTTTCACCGTCTTGATCTTGCCCTTGTAGATCCATTGTTTCAGCGCGGGATAACTTACACCCAGCACCTTGCAGGCATCGCGCACCGGATACAGCTTCTTCTGTGGCTCAGATCCCATAATGTTTTTCTCTCCTTCGCGAAGCAACGAACAACGAGCACCGATCCCGGTTAAAGAGCAAAGACAACCGTTGCTCTACTCATAATGGCGCAAGCAATGACGCCAGCAGCGGCGTTGCTGGAGCGCCGCAAAGCTCTTGCCAACTTCCGCGCTGGACAACCCTGCCGTGCTCCAGCACGATAGCTTGTTGCGGGCACAGTCGCCGCAAGACCTCCGCCTGATGATCGACGGCGATCATGCTGAAGCCGATGGTCTGGCCCCATAAAACGAGATCGTCAATCAGTTCGCGCACGAGCTGGCGGTCCAGTCCGGCAAAAGGTTCATCGAGCAATACCAGGGGAGGCTTGCGCGCCAGCATGCGAGCCAGACTCACGCGGCGGGCCTGTCCGCCGGAGATCAAAGATGCCGGCGCGTTCCACAAAGCGGCAAGTTGCAGGCGCTCGCGCAGAGTATCAATCCACTGCTGTTGCTCGGGTGTAGCGGCAATCTCATTGGTGATTCCGAAATTGATGTTTTGGGCCACGGTCAAATGAGGGAAGAGCCCTGGCTCCTGCGTCAGGTAGCCGAGCGGACGTCGATGCAAAGGCAGCGAAGGCGGAAATAATTGCAATCCATTGAACGTAACAAAACCGTCGTCTGGTTCTTCAATGCCGGCGATGCACGCCAGCACCGTGCTTTTTCCCGCACCTGAAGCGCCAAACAAACCAACTGCGCTGCCTGCTGCCAGTTCAAGTTCCACATCCACGCGGAGTTCACGGCGCTTTTTGATGATGCGGGCTTTAAGCATGGCGCTTTCGCTGGGCCAGAACATGCACAAGCCAGGGCAATGGCAGAGCTACGGCCAGGAAAACAATTAGCAGCGGCATCACGGCCGGCAATCCAAAGCTCTGCAGGTTGACCCAGAGCTGTACCGGCATGCCGGAAGGATAGTAAGCCGTGACCACCACTGCGCCGAATTCGCCGATGGCACGCACCCAAGCAATGCTGAGCGCCACTGCCAAGCCCAGCCGCGAAAGCGGCAGCGTGACCCGCAGAAAGACTTTGGTTGGCGGCAGGCCGAGGAGCGCTGCCTGCTTTTGCAGGATAACAGGCACAGCGTCAAATGCAGCCACAGCGCCAAGAACGTAATAGCCCATGCCTACGTAGACCTGCGTCACAATGAAAGCCAGAGAGCTGTTTGTCATGCGAAGGCCCGCATGCTCAAGCGCCGCGCCAAGCGTTCCGAAGGGACCGAACGCCAGCGTAAGCAGAATTCCCAGGGCAAGCGGCGGCAGCAGAATTGGAACCAGCAGTATCGCCTGCCACCACAGTCGTTCACGGGTGGAACAGCGGGCGATATAGGCGGCAACCGGCGTACCCACTGCGACAATAATTAGCATCGCGCAGCCGGTAAGAAGGAGCGAGACGCGGACGGAAGCAAGCGCTGGGCCGCGAACGTCTGCGCCCCACTGCCATGGGCCGATATGCGCCAGCAGCGCGGTAAATGGATACAACAAGGCCAGCGCAAATAAGGCAGCACAGCTTCGCGCCAACCATTTGCGTTGAATTTTCATGCTCGCAGCGCAGACGCGCCGCCCGGCGGATCATAATTAAAGCGGCGGAAAATAGCCTGGGCTTGCTCCCCGCGCAGCCATTTTGCGAAGGCACTGGCGCCGTTGGGATTGGGGGCGTCCTTGAGCACGGCGGCATAATAGATGAGCGGCTCAGGTTGAAATGTTTTGCCGTTCAGGGTCAAGCTGATCTCGGGATGTTCTGTGTGGACATTTTGCCCGCTCAAATTGATCTCCTTTGGCAGAGTGATAAAAGGCAGGTTGAACGGGCCGGGTTGGATTTTGTATGCCGATGCTGCATCGAGTTCACCGCTTTGCAAGCGCGCCTGGACGGTGGGCTCAGTGAATATCTGTTTTTCATTGATGGTCGGGCCCAAGATCTTCTCCACCAGGCCGGGCTGCTGATTGATTTTAACTGCCAGCATCACGGTAAAAATAATGTTGCGGCCCTGGGGATCGGTGACAGGGTCAGTGCGGCCAAAGCGCAGGCCGGGTTCCTGCAACACCTCCCACCACAGGGCTTTGCCTTCCGCAGCGGCTTGCAGCTTTGCGGCAAAGCGGCTTTTCGGGCTGTATGCGATCACCATCTCTGTGTGGGCAATGGGTTGCGCAATGTCGGCCTTGCCTGCACGCAGCACGGTTAACATGGGGCCCGGTGTGACCGGGATGAATACGTCCGCACGGATGCTGCCACCCACAATCAACTGGGCCAGCGCGCTTGAGCCTTGCGCGCGGCCATGCATTTCCAGCTTCAGAGATTGCGCTACGCTGGACTTTACCGGCCCTTCCATCAGAGAACCCATGGACCCGGCATAGGATACGTCTATTGCGGCAAGCTCGTCCGCGCGCGAGTGGAAGGGGAAGCCTGCCAGCGCTGCTCCCGCGGCAAGGGTGAGACTGCGCGCAAGCAACTGGCGCCGGGTCAGGATAGGCGAGCGCTTCATCTTATGCAGAGACCTCTCACGGTGCTTTTCCCGTAGCAGTTAATGTTAATGATTTAATACGAATTGAATCGTTAGTGTCAAAAAAATCGAACCTGGAGCTGAGTATGCCCCTGTTTCAAGGTGTTGCTGTTCAGCGTAAGCCGGTCAGTTCACCGGCCAGCCCTTGTCCAATGGTGTGACCCGCATGCGGCGGATCTCAGCGAGGTAGCAATGGAAGACAGAATAAAGCAGACTGAGGCCTTTGCACGGATGCTCGAACTGATGAAGGTTCCAGTAGGGGGAACGGCCTCAAGTAATGCGGGCAGATTTACTGTTTCAAGTAATGAAGCGCAACACGGCCTGATTTAAAGGTTTTTGACTCAACAAGTTTTAGTTGCAAACTCTCCGGCAGGTTGACACCTTCCAGCAACCGTCTTCCTTCTCCTGCAATGACTGGCCCAACCACAAAGCGATATTCATCCACCAAGCCAAGTGCTATGAGTTGTGAAGGAATATCCACGCCACCCACTAAGATATTTTTGCCTTGTTCTTGTTTCATTTAAGTATTTCGTCGCGCAGGTTCGTATGAACAATTCTGGTATTTTTATCTTCAGCGCTGTCCAATGTTCGCGAGAAAACAACTTTGTTGGTGGAGACAAATGCCCGGGCAAATTCGGTATCTGCTTTTGTCGCAGACGGATCTTTAAGGACGTCAGGCCAATAGGGGACCATCAATTGATAGGTTTTACGCCCAAAAATCTGCAAGCCAGCCTCTTGCGTGAGCTGAGTAAAATATTCAAGTTGTTCTTCATCCACAAATTGCTTGGTGTGGTCGCAGCAGCCGTCCAGAGTAATGTTGATTGCGAAGATCAGCTTTCTCATCGGATTGTCCGTGCCCCTTTTTATGTAACGTCGCTTATGAGAATGTGCGGTGTGCGTGCTGGATCGTCCGTCCTATAGCCATCGCACCCCCATTACCAAATCCTCTAGCCTTCAAATGGCCTCAATACCAAGCTGCCTTGACCGTTCAACGTTGGCCTTCATGTTGTTGAGTTCATCGGCGGAGTGGCCTTGCCAATGGATGACCTCTCCTATCACACGAAGCGGCTCCCTGGAGCGATAGGACAATGTCGGATTGCCTGGATATTTCTTGTCCGTCAGATTGGGGTCATCTTCAATAGGCCCGGTCGCCTCCACCACGTAGATTCTGCCGGGCCCTTCGCCGAAGGCCAACTCGGCCCCCCAGATCGCCGCATTCAAGGTACCTGTCAGATAGATGTAAGTAGCTACCGCCCTTTTCCCATAGTTGGAGTTGTACCCTGGCTTGATGAGATCTCCTTGCTTCAAGTTGGCCTTGGTGCCGTGGAAGAAGCTTCGACCGGGGAACACGGGGTTGGTCACGAATATCTCCTGTTTTAAGGTCTGTTGCTTTTACGTCCGTTGGGCGATCAAAGATACGTTCGGCTCACTTCCCCTCGTCGCCAACCGTACCGGTCCGCAAAGGCCCGTTGGGCTTGTAGGTGCTGATGATGACGCCTGAGGCCACAGCTTTTGTACTGACGAGCACGAGTTCGCGTGGCGGGGTTCCATCCGCAAAGAGACGTTTGCCAGTGCCTAACAGGACTGGAAAGACAAGCAGCAACACTTCATCAGCAAGCTCGTGTTCCAGCAGCACCGGCGTCAGCGTCGAGCTGCCCCAGACGATCAGGTGCGGCCCGTCCATCGCCTTGACGCGGCGAACGCCCGCGACAATGTCGGATCCAAGACTCTCAGCCGGTCCCCATGTAAGACTGTCAGCCCTGTGAGTGGCGACGTATTTCGTCGCCGCATTTAGACTGTCAGCCATCGGGCTTTTCGGAGCTTTTGGCCAAAAGCCGCTAAAGATATCGTAGACGCGGCGTCCCAGCAGCAGATCGAAATCGTCGCCATGAGCGGCCATAATGGCCTCGCCAAGTGTGGGGTCATGATGCGGCGCCGACCATCCACCGCTCTTGAAGCCGTCACTTGCATCTTCCTCTGGCCCGCCGGGCGCCTGGATCACGCCGTCCAGCGAAATATGTTCGATGATCTTAATGTTTCTCATGCACTCTCCTTTAACGATCATTTTTTCGTTTCAGTGCTCATCTTGTCACTACGACGGGTGTTCTGAGGCGCAGTGGCCATGCCGTTTACTTGCTTCCATCTGGTCCTTCTTCCGGAGCCGGGTAGAAAAGAAGCTCGCGTACCTCGCCGGGCACATCGCAGGCGAGGGCAGCCTTCTTCGCCCATGCAAGTGCTTCATCCATATCAGCGGCTTCAAGTATCCAGAAACCGCCGATGTGCTCCTTGGTCTCGGTGTACGGCCCGTCGGTGACGAGCACCCTGCCGTCGGGCTGCTTCCGGACGGTTTTTGCGTTAGCGACCGGAGAAATGCCGCAGGCGAACTTCCTGGCGCCGGAAGCGATCAATTCGCGGTTGAGCGCGTGGATCTCTTCAATCATTTCTTCGGTTACGGTGGACGGGTTGAAGTCGTCGGGGAGGTAGTTAGCAACCAGATACTGTGGCATGAATTCTTCTCCTTGTTTTCCGTGATTTGTTTATTTCCGATGACTCGTTTCCTGTTCACTCACAGAACCGTAGCTCATCGTTCTTTCATCAGATAGTCGTGCGGGAGACTGAAAATCGACAGCTAATCTATTTTTATTTCAGCTTTTTATTTCAACTGGCGAATCCGGTCTTGCAGGAATTGCCGCTCTGGTTCCTGTTGCGTTAGCGCCAGCGCCTTTTCATAAGAAGACCGCGCCTCAGCGGTCCTGCCCAGCCTGCGGTACATATCGGCACGGGCGGAATGCGCCAGGTAATAATTCGCCAATTCACCATGCTCCAACACCGCGTCGATGTGCGCCAGACCGGCCTCCGGACCATCGCGCATGGCAATAGCCACGGCACGGTTTAGCTGTACAACCGGCGAAGGCTGAATTCGCGCCAATTGGCTGTAAAGTGCAACAATTTGCGGCCAGTCGGTCAGAGCGGCCGATTCCGCCTGGGCATGAACGGCGGCAATTGCAGCCTGCAGCGTATAAGAACCAAAGCCGCGGGACTTCAGCGCTTTCTCGACCAATGCCACTCCCTCCGCGATCTGCTCCCGGTTCCAGAGCGAACGGTCTTGATTTTCCAGCAAAATCAGCTCTCCAGTCGGAGAGGTCCTGGCGGCGCGGCGGGATTCCTGCAGCAACATGAGCCCCAACAAGCCCATCACCTCGGGCTCATCAATTAAGTTTAGCTGGAGCAGGTCGAGCAGGAGCCTGCCCAGACGGATCGCCTCGCGGCTGAGTTCGGCGCCTGTGGTTTCAGCCGAGTATCCTTCATTGAAGATCAGATATACGACCAGCAGGACAGCTCCCAACCGCTCCGGCAATTCCTGAGACACTGGCACCTGATAAGGAATTGCCTTGTCGCGGATGACAGCTTTGGCGCGCACGATGCGTTGCGCAAGCGTTGCAGGCGTAACGAGAAATGCCCGGGCAATCTCCTCCGTGGTGAGCCCGCAGACTTCACGCAATGTGAGCGCTACCTGCCCTTCCGGCGCTAGAGATGGATGGCAGCAGGTAAAAATCAGGCGCAGCCGGTCATCTTCAAGGTGATCGTCTTTGAGACTATCGTCTTCATTCGACCTTTCCGCCGAACCCCACTGCGCTTCGAGATATCGCACGAGCTCGTCTTGAGACGCATCCAATCTTGCCCGCCGGCGCAGCGTATCAATAGCTTTGAATCGGGCTGTCGAAATCAACCATGGCCGTGGGTTGCCGGGTACTCCACTCCTCGGCCAAAGGCTCAGCGCAGCCGCAAAGGCTTCGTGCATGGCCTCCTCAGCAAGATCAAAATCGCCGAGCAGGCGGATCAGAGTTGCCAGGATCCGTCCTGAATCCACCCGATAAAGGGAGTCGAGCAATTCGCGTATCTGGTCACGTATCTGCTCGGGGGAACGCTCGGACATAAACGACGACCTTAGCAAACCATCTGCCCCGAATCAATTTGGCCAAACGACGGATCGATGCAAAGTGCCCAGGTGGTGACTCTGAAATGTGTACAACAGAACGTTCCCCTCGGTTGATGGGTTGTAGTTTATTGAAGGGATTTGGGGCGTAGAACCGATTGCAGGTAAAAAATTAAAAGGGCACGGCTTCCGGGTCCGTGCCCTTTAATTTGTCAGCAGTTCTGACGGATGAACTTGCCTCTAATTAGTAGAGTCAGACATGCCCGCAAAAATATAAGGGAAGACTTAAAATCTTTGGGTGTTCCGGACTGGATTCGCAACTCCTTCTGCTTCAACAAGATGCCTGTACCGCGTGAACCAGAATGGTCGACAGTCTTGCGGCAAGAACTTGGGGCGCGCCGGGCCGGCAAGTGGCTATAATCAAGGTTGAATGGTTCGTGACGGGATTTACTACGCTCTGGGAATGTTATTGGTGGCCGCCGCGATTGGCTGGCTGACCCACTCTTTTATCCTTGCCCTGATTCCCATTTTGCTGGCAGCTTTTTTCCTGTGGTTTTTCCGCGATCCGGAACGTGTTGTGCCCGCTGAGGCCGGGCTTGTGGTTTCTCCCGCGGACGGAAAAGTGACTGACGTTTCCGCCACCCAGTTGAATGGCGTTCCCTGCACCCGCATCAGCATCTTTTTGAATGTTTTTGATGTGCACATAAATCGCGCGCCGATAGGCGGCGTGATCAAGAGCGCCATTTATAAAAAAGGCCAGTTTGGCAACGCCATGGCCGAAACTTCCGCCGCCGATAATGAGCAGAACACGGTAACCATGGAAGGCGACGGCATGACGGTGGTGTTCAAGCAGATTGCCGGACTGCTGGCCCGCCGCATTGTTTTCAATTACAAACCGGGTGATGCTATCGCGCGCGGACAGCGTGTGGGCCTGATCAAGTTCGGCTCACGGACAGATGTGATTTTTCCGCAGCCGGCGCAGATCAGCGTAAAAATTGGTGATCGCGTGAAGGGCGGCTCAAGTGTTCTGGCGCGGAGCCTGGTTGCTGAGAACGGGCCGCAGAAAAGTTCAACGTCGCGCTCACATGAGAGCACGGGGGCCTTCCGATGAAGCCGCCAATGCGCCGATGGGAAGATCAGTTTCCCCCCGAACCAAAACGCCGCATGCGCAAAGGCCTGTATATTTTGCCGTCACTGTTTACGGCGGCGAATATCGGCGCGGGCTATTATGCGCTGGCGCAAACGGTGCTGGGCACCCGCCAGGACTTCTGGCATTTTGACCATGCTGCCCTGGCCATTGGCGTTGCCGTGATTGCCGATGGACTGGATGGCCGCATTGCCCGCATGACCAATACCACCAGCGACTTTGGCCGCGAGTTCGATTCACTGGCGGACGTGATCACCTTTGGCGTGGCTCCGGCGTTGCTGGCTTGGATGTGGGGCTTCAGCCTGCTGCCCGATCACGGCTTTCCCGCCGTGCATGACAAAATGGTGCAGCTTGGGCTGATTGCCACTTTTGTGTTTCTGGTTGCTGGCGCAAGCAGGCTGGCGCGATTCAATATTCAGTTGAACCCGCAGCCGTCGAATCCGGGAAGGCCGGGCAGAAAATATTTTGTCGGGCTGCCGATTCCCGCAGGCGCGGCCGTGGTGGCCGCGACCATCCATCTGGTAAAGGGTGAGCCGATCCTCTGGCCGCAATTGGCGCCGCTGTGGTTTGCCCTGCTGATTGCCGTGGGCTTTCTCATGGTCAGTACCTGGCGCTTTTACAGCTTTAAAGACCTCAATTTGCGCAACCGGCATCCGTTCCAGATATTCGTCTTAATTTGCGGTTTTCTGGCGCTGCTGGTGTTGTTCCACCATTACATGTTGTTCATCCTGGCGATTTCTTATGCGCTAAGTGGAGTGTTTACGCGGCTCTCTTACATATTTCGGCGTCGTCCGCCGGGGCCGGTTCAGCAAGTTTATAATGAAGCCCCTGAACCCAGATGAAGACTGAGACACAGAACCTCTTCCGCGTCGCCATTGTTGGCGGAGCCACCCTCAAAGGCAAAGAACTGAAAGACGTGCTGGAAGAACGCAACTTCCCTGCCCAGGAAATCAAGCTGCTGGATGATGACGAGTCTCTGGGACAGCTTGAGCGCGTGCAAGATGAAGTCGCGCTGGTACAGCCTGTGGGCCGCGATGAATTAGCGCAGATGGACTTCACGTTTTTCGCCTCCGACGAAGAATTCACCCGCAAAAAATGGAAGCTGGCGCGCGAAGTGGGCAGCGCGATTGTGGATATGTCCTACGCGCTGGAGAATGATCCCGGTGTCCCTCTGGGCGCGCCGTGGGTCGAGCGCGAACTGGGCCAACCGGCGCACTTTACGCTGGAGTCGAGCTCCATTGTTGCGGCCCATCCTGCCGCGGTAGCCCTGGCGCTGCTTTTGTTGCGAGCGCGAAAGGCAGGGGATGTCCGTATGACTGCTGCCACGGTTTTTGAGCCTGTCTCTGAACAAGGCCGTCGCGGCATGGATGAACTCCACGAGCAGACTGTAAATCTTTTATCCTTTCAGCAGATGCCAACTGGTGTCTTTGATTCGCAAGTTGCGTTCAACATGCTTGATCGTTTTGGCAAGACCTCGGCGCACCAGCTTGACGCAACCGAGCGCCGGATCGGCAATCATCTGCGCCGGCTGCTTCCCGACCATGCTCCTATGCCCTCGCTCATGCTGGTGCAGGCTCCGGTATTTCATGCGCATACATTCTCCATTTATCTTGAGATGGCCAACAGCATTTCCGCTGGAGACTTCGCCCGCAGCCTTGCCGGAGAGCACGTTCTGATCGCCCGCTCGCCGGAAGACTCTCCCAGCAACGTAAACGTGGCTGGCAAGGACGAGATCATGGTTTCCGTCCGCCGTGACGCGGTGCATGAAAATGGCTTCTGGCTCTGGGCCGCCGTCGATAATCTCCGCCTCGCCGCTCTCACCGCCGCCGATTGCGCCACTGCGCTGGCTGCTGTGCGGCCGCATGGAAAGGTGCAGTGAAATCGGCGCTGCGCATATTGTTGCTGGCTATTCTCACCATGCTTGTCGGCTGCGGATACCACACTGCCGGCCACGCCACGCGTATCCCCGCCAGCGTGCGGACCATCGCGGTGCCGACCTTCATCAATCAGACACAAACGTATCGCATTGAGCAGATCTTCACGCGCGACGTTGTCCGTGAATTTCTCGCGAGCACCCACTATCAGATTGCCAATGACGCGGGCCAATCCTCTGACGCCGTACTCAAATGCACCATCATCTCCGCCCAGGCCGCGCCGCTCACCTATGACGCGCAAACCGGACGCATCTCCAGCGCCGTCGTCACTGTCTCAATGAAAGTTTCGCTTGTTGACCACAGCGGCCATACATTGTTTGAAAATCCGAATTACAGTTTCCGCCAGCAGTATCAGGTCTCGCGTGAAGTCACCAGCTTTTTTGAAGAAGAGACTCCCGCGTTGCAGCGCATGTCACAGGACTTCGCCCGCACTCTGGTCGGTGACATCGTGGAGGCCTTCTAGTGCCCGGCCTTCCTCCGCAATCCGGCAACCCCGCGCGCTCTGCCAGCGCAGGCCGCAGCTTTGCCCCCGCTGAAAAATTCGCTTCTGAAGTTGCCGGACGCAAGCTCCGCCCCGCATACGTGCTCATTGGCGACGAAGTTTTCTTTCGCGACCAATGCCGCGCGGCGCTCTTGCAGCACCTTGTCCCCACTGACCTGCGTGACTTCAGCCTGCACGACCTTGATCTCGCTCAGGTAAGCATTGCAGAAGTGCTGGACCGCGCTCGTACTCCATCGCTCATGGCGCCGTTTCAGGTGCTGTTTGTGCGCGGCGTCAAAGAGCTTTATGGACGCGGCTCGCACGCTGAAGAATTCGCCGCCATTGAAGCCTACATGAAAGATCCCAACCCGGACGCGGTGATCATCTTTGTCGCAGACCACATCAGCATTCCCGCCGACGTTCGCCGCATGGAGATGCAGGATAAAGACCGCTATGAGCGCATCCGTGAAACGCTGGGCGAATATTGCGGCATTGTGGAGCTGGCGCGCGTGGATGAAACCGACGGCATGCGCTGGATCATCGACCAGGCGCAGAAGGAAAACGTAAAAGTGGATCAGGACGCGGCCCGCGAACTCATTGACGCGCTCGGCGCGGACATGATGCTGGTCAGCCATGAGCTGGAAAAACTCATTCTTTATGTCGCTGAAAAAAAGCACATCACCCTGGGCGACGTGGAAACCATGGTCCTGGCCGCCAAGCAGCGTTCCTTATATGAACTGACTGACGCCATCTCCGCCCGCGATAAAACCCGCGCGCTTGCCGTGATGGACGCGCTGCTCTCCACCAGTGAAGGCGATGACGCCGCCATCGGCCACCTTTATATGCTGGCCCGCACCTTCCGCCAGATGCTGGTGATTCTGGAAAAGAACGTTCGCGATTCGCGCGCCATCTGGCAGGCGCTCTGGCAAGGCTTCCGACTGCCTCCCTTCGCCGCTGAAGACGTCATCCGCCAGGCCCGCCGTTACAAATCCCGACGCGACCTCATCCGCGCTCTCAAGCTGATCGCCCGCGCCGACCTCGCTCTGCGCTCCAACGCCCCCAGCAAACGCCTTGTGCTGGAAAATCTTGTAATCCATCTCTGCGAAGAACCGAAAGTGGTGGCGACGGAATGGATGCAGGAAGAGTTGCCGGTTTAGGGTCTCACCACAAAGAATTTGGCCGGGGAGAGGGGATTTGCCCCCCGTCCCGTGGTTCCGAACGAGATTTCAATTGTCGAAATTCTGTTGAGATTTGTCGTTTGTAATCCCTTCCTCGTCCATCCTCGTAGAAGCTTTCTTCATGATTCCTCGATGCTCCGCAAATTGATCGAGGTCTTGGTACTCGTTCGCTGTAAATCTCTTCGCGCTTCAGCGTCTTGATGATGAAGCTATATTTTCTGCATGAGCTGTCGGAAATGAATGAAATAGCTGCTGAATGATTCACAATTTAATATTTGGGTTTACACAAATCGAAAACTAAAAGAAATTTAATTAAAGGTTTTGAAATAGGTATTCCATTTCGGAACAATCAAACATTCCAATAAAACTGATTAATTAAAAATTAAAACAATTACTTTATAGATCCAGCTATAAGGAGTGATCCAAAATAGATATTTAGGTAGAGATAAACTAAACAATATATGCATATGAAAAAAAATTTATGCATTTGTAAATTCATTTTTAAAGTTCTGTTTTGGTACTCATTCCTAAATTCAAGAAATAATTCACTATTGAGTTGATTTCTGTAACTTCTCATCTAATTTAAATGCCGGAGGTAATCACGATGAAACGTTTCAAACTGTCGAAAGTTCTCTGCGCTCTCGTTCTGGGAGCGGTCTCAATGGGCAGCGTTTCCGCGCTTGCACAGACTGTCTGTAAGGTCCACATAGCAGCGGGCTGCTCCTGCACGGTGAATTCCGACTGTTCATTGGATTGTACTTGCACCGTGAGCTAACTTAACTTGTTCTGCCCGGATACCCCGGGCAGAATATTTGCCTGCCTAAAATTTCAAAGAAAGGTCTCCAATGACAAGCCTTCGCGTCCTTCTAGTAATCATATCGGCGTACATTGCAGCACAATCAGGAGCTGTGCAGGCTCAAACAACCTCGTACCAACAAAACACTCCTGCAGTTTTAACCGTCAATGCCCCCGTTAAGACTTTATTGGAAGGCTATCATAGCTGGACCCATCGCCGTCTGGGATCAGCTTCCCCCGATATGATTAAGACGTACATGCCATTCATTGATGTGTACTCACCATCAGGTGTCTCGATTTATCATGGCATTGGTTCAGCCAAAAATGCCGCATTCATCCATGATTTTCCGAGCGACATCCCACATGGAAATGTGACGCAGACGGATTCGGCTCGACCTACACTCCAGGAAGCCATCGATATGTTTCCTGAATTGGCAACTTACAAGATCAAGCCAGATTCCGGGAATATTTACACAATATTTGCTGTGACTTTTCCTGATAACGACCAGTGCAAAGCGCAAAATGATGCAATGGATCAACTCAAGGCGCGAGCGCAAAATACTGGCCTTCGCGTGATTGAGGTCAAAATTCTCAAGTGAGGTTCATCGCAAATGGATTCGAAGGTTAAATACCGGCAGCATGCCGTGCGATACATATTTATCATTTTGCTGTTGCCGTCGCTGTGGATTCTCGGATGTAAACAATCGGAAGGAAATAGAGATGGGATATTGATCTCAGCTAACTTTCCGCTGCGTTCCTATGTACACGCTCGCTTGGATGAACATTCCGACAAACGGGAACACTTGAACTTTCCGCTATTGGCCGTTTACGGCGCGTCTGGCGATCTCATGTACTCAGGCTACGATGTGGGTGAAAATGCCCAGTTACTGGCAGACCTCCCTGACAAAATCAGTAATTTGCAATCTAAACCGGGAGCTGCGAGTCTTGCGGCAGCAATCGAGGAAATCCCGGATTTCAAAACGCGGAAAACCGAGATATTGAATAGTCGTAAAAACACTGTTGTTTCTACCTTTCTGCAGGAATGCGACGCCTGTTCCATTCAGGAAGAAGCTTTGCACAACGCCGAGCCTCAACTCCTGAAAAACGGCATCAATGTGCTGGTTATCCATCTTTTAAAACCCCAACAATGAGGCTTTCATTTGTTGAACTCTGATGTTGGAGCACGAAAGCTTGGGCCTGGTTATCTTCACCGAGGAAGATCCTTATGATCATTCGGGAAGCGAGACGCTTTCTTCGGAGCAGTCCGCTTTTAAGCCTGTCAGGCACTGTGGTTCTGGCTTTGGGTATAGGGGTTTCTTCGTTGGCGCTAGCTTTGATCCTAGCATTTTCTTCGCTTACTTACTCCGGGATGCGCTCTGCCGGCTATGCAACGGTCGCCGAAGAAACGCAAGGCGGAGGTTCCGTACAGGTATCGTGGCGCAGGCTGGATGAGTTGCGCGCGCCACTTGGGCAGGACACGACTCTGGCGACTTACAGCACGCCGATTTCAACAGTCCTTGAAGCTGGCGGCATTAGCAGAAAAGTGGATGTTTCAGCTATTTCAAGCGGCTTTTTCTCCGTATTTACAACCCGTCTTTTCGCAGGGAGGGATTTCAGATATGACGAAGAAAGCCATGCTGGAAAGCAAGTCGTAATTCTTGGTTCCACTGTCTCTGTAACACTTTTCGAGTCTCCAGCGGATGCATTGGGAAAGTCGATTCTGTTGAATGGCGTCCCATTTGAAGTTGTTGGGGTTGCGCCGTCAGGTTTTCATGGAATGTTCGGAAATAAAGTCGATGCGTGGGTGCCTTCCAACTGCGTGATTCCACTCAAATTCAATAGGTCACCAGGTGAACATTCCAATCCAGACGCCTGGAAGGAAATAGCCCTATTTTACGGTGTTGTGGCTTCCGATCGGCTTTCATCTTTGGCCCTGACATCAATGCTCTCAAACCTGTTACCGCTGCGCACCATAGGCAAGGCACCTTTGCACGTCTCGCAAGGGCTCACTGCCGATCCGATTCGTGACTTGAAGGTGCGCAAGTGGCTGCGGTTTGGGCTGTTGCTGGCGTTGATTTTTACATTGGTCAGCAGTTTGAACTATTGCATGTTGCTGTTGGCAAGGGCAGCGCGCTCTGAGGAACAGGTGCGGGTGAAGAAGGCTCTTGGAGCATCTGGCAGGCGGCTTGTGACGGAGTTGATGATCGGTCCGGCGGTGATGGTGGTGGCGGCGATAGTGGTCGCATGTGTGCTTTGTGCAGGCGGCATGATAGCGATCGCTCACGTTTCGCCATTCTATGAACAATTGGTGCGTGGTTTGTGGCATGTGGCACTGGCGGCAATTGAAGTTCAGCTTCTGCTTGCAGGCTCTCTCACACTGATCGTCGCCTTGATTCCGGCCATTGGTTGTCTCCGCGCAGATACCGCATTGCGAATGGGCTATAGCACCACCAGTCGGCGCACAGGTTTTTTGTTGCAGATTCCAGTGGCCCTTCAGATTGTCTTCTGTGTTGGGAGTTGGATACTGGCGGGCATGATTGTCGCTTCCTTTCTTGCTCTGATGCGCGTCCCGCTGGGATATGATCCCAGCCATCTATCCGTAGTCAAGTTTGTGATGGCCTCCAGTTCCATGAATGTAACTTCCAACCATTCCACCCCGGAAGCAGCGGCACTGGAGAACTTTGCCGATCAGCTTGCCGCGATACCAGGAGTGCAAAGCGCCAGTTATTCAGATGGAATCCCATTTGTGGGCCCTGGCCAAACACTTGAGATACAGCGCCTGGATCGCGCCTCGACTGCACCCCGAACCCTTAGCGAGACAGAGGCCAGTCCAAAGTACTTCAAGACCATGGGAATCCGTATTCTCCAAGGCGAAGGCTTTTCTCCGCACGGCATTGGCGTGGAGGAGATCATGGTTAATCAGACCTTGGCCAAGGAACTTTGGCCTGACGAGAATCCAACTAATCAGTCTGTTCGGCTGATTCAGCCTGCCTATGCCGGCATGCCGACTTTTTTCACTGTTGCCAGGGTGGTGGGCGTAGTGGAAGATCTGCGCCTTGCCGGATATGCCGAGACTCCGGCACCATCCATCATCACCTCCATCCACGGCGCCAGTTTTATCGATATGACACCTGCATTTGTAGTCAAAGGAACGGTCTCTGCCAAGACGCTGCAGGAAGTGGCCAGCCACCAAGGTGCTTCCTATCTGCCGGAGTATCGTCTAGACTCTGTTGACAACGTAAGCGAACAAGCCAAAGCCTCATTGAGCACGGATAGGCAGCGCACCTGGTGCGCCCTGGCAGGCGCGGCGATCATGGCCGGCGTGGCGTACATCGGCCTGTTCGGAACGCTTGCATACTATGTTAATACCCGGCGGCGCGAGTTGGCTGTGCGGGTTTGTCTGGGTTCCTCGCGCTGGGCCATTCGCAAGGTTGTACTGATGAGGGCTGCAGGATGCGCTGTTGCCGGACTGCTGCTCTCTCTCCCATTGTGGCCGGTACTAGCGCACCTATCGGCGAATGACTATCTGGGACGAGTATCCTGGTCCACCGGTCGCGCAGCACTGATTGCAATCGCGTGTGTGCTGGTTTCCGTCATTGTTTCTTTGCTTCCCGCGTCCTCTGCTGCATCGGTTTCACCGTCCGAGGTATTGAAAGAGCAGTGAAGACTGTTATTCTTCCGTGAAGGTACCCCTTCGCGCTTTTCGCGTTGATTCGCGGCCAAAATTTCCTGCCTATCTGCGTTCATCCGCTCAATCTGCGGCAAACCTTCTTTTCCTTCGCGTCCTTTGCGGTGAGCTATCCCCGAGCAAAAACATCCTTCACCTCCCACATCTCCCGAAACACCTTGCTCAGCTCAATCACCTGAATGTGCTTGGGACACTCCGGCCAATTGTGAACCCAGCATACAATCACGTCGCACTTTTTCGGATCGTGTCCGTGCAGCAGGAAATTCCGGCTTTCAAATTCAAATTCAATCCATACCGGCTGCCACTGGTTTCTTGCCACCTCGCGCAGGGCTTCGCAATCGGGAAACTCTCTTTGTATCCGCCGCACGGCAAACCCCAGCCGCCTCGCCACAACGCCAAAAGCAAACAGCACGCCGCCTTCATTCACCGGTTCGTGCAGCATCTCCTCCAGCGGCAGCGGACGCCCGTAGATCGGCCGGTCCCGCCTTGCCTTTGCTGAGGGCCTGGCTGTGCTGATCTGCAGCCGGCTTCCCAGTCGCGGACGCGCCGACACCATCGCCAACACGTCTTTCCATTTCTGCTCCACGCCGGTTGCGTGCGCAAACCGGGTAAATGCGTCCGGCGTTTTTGTCCACCGGAAGCGCTGCTGTAGCGGCGCATGGCAGAACCGCCCCAGCTTCTCGTATTCCACCACAGTTGGAATGCGCCGCAGCATCCGCGCCACTCTGGCCCAATCCAGCAGCCACGTTGCATCCGTATGCCGGAAACCCGTGCCGCTCGCCTCAACACCTGCCGCGGTCAGTGCGTTGAGCAATCCCTTCCAGCGGCCTTCGATCATGCCTCTGCCAATACCCGCCGCTTTCAGGTCGCGGAACGTGGGCGTGCGTTTAAATTTCCTGGCGCAACGGCGAATGGTTTTCAGGATTTTCTCTTGGCTCGCCGGTTTGTTAATGCTCGATTTGTTTACGGTCTGTTTCACGGATTTAGGCGCAATTTTTTTCATGGATGCTCTCGCAAAAAGAAAAAGCCACCGCTCATTGCAGTGGCTCAATCTCGGATTGGTTTTAGACAAAGCTGGGTTGGACAAAATGAAAGCCACCCGCTTGGGTGGCCCGAGTTCAGAGGATGGTGGAAAAATGAAAGCCACCCAGACAGGTGGCCTGATTTCGAAAGAGTTCTACCGCGACTGTCTGGGATTAATTAAAAGGCCCACAGCTTAAACATAAAGCCAAGAACCAATAGCCAAAAGCCAATAGCTGGGCTATTCCCCCTACTTATATATGCACTCATTCCGGCTTGCTGGGGACATGTTTTCTGAAAGAAATTTTCATCCCCTTCCCAGGTACCTGAATAAAGATCAGCTCAATCCAGGTTTCCGCCTTGCTCCCAGCCTTCGGTCCGGGACGGACTCGCTGGATGGGCTTGGGTCTTCCCGTCATGAGCACCCCCTTAAGCGTCTCCTTATTACGGTCAAAGCGTTTCCACGCGGCTTCAAGTAGCTTGCGGTCCTTGTCCGTGAAACACGCATCCAGGGCGGGCCTTCGGCCAAAACCCGCCCGTTGCAATTTCAGCACTATGCGCTCGCCGGAATCCATCTGCGCCAGATCGGCAACGTGCTCCCATTTGACATCAAGATTTTCATCAAGAACTGAGTCCGGCAGACGGTTGATAATGTTTTCTTCGTCATAAATAGATCCGTATTCTGCACCCAGGCCGTCGTGACGGTGAAGCGCCGTACCTAGGCGGTCGTCGTGGCCCATGGGTTTTGCCTGGGCATCTTTGAAATTCAGATCGGTGGCCAGGACTTCGCGCCGGCTGTTGCGGCGAACGTCGATGATCCCAAGACGCGCGGCGCAGCGCAAAGAGCTTTTACGGACGTAAGCCATGGGATTGGGCTGGCGCTTCCACCTGCCTTTTTCCAGCACTGCTTGAATAGCTGGAACATGTGCGATGCTCAGGTGCAGGCTGCGGAGAAGATCTTTCCACTGGTCTTCACAGCCGGAAAAAGGCTGCGTGGAAAGTGTTGTCAGGAGATTGATTTCAGGGCTCATGGCATCGCCTGGGTTGATCGAAAGATCATAGGCGAATATATAACGAAAGTCAACGGAGTGGGAGAGAATCTTTCCGCTGATCAACACGGATAAACGCAGATGAGGAGCAAAGGCGATTTCAGCCAAAATCAGCACAAATGAACACGAATCAGAAGATCAGAAGAAAGGATAACTCCTATTCGCTCGCATTCGCGCAATTCGCGCTCCTCTGCGCCCATCAGCGTAGATCTGCGGCAAAAATAAAGCCCGCCACTCGCGGCGGGCTCTTGCAAATCCTGAAAAATTTACTTTTTTATGGCGGCCACGCGGGCGCTCAGGCGGGATTTGTAGCGCGATCCGGTGTTTTTGTGGATCACGCCCTTTTTCACGGCCTTATCGATCATGGAGACGGTGCTGGCAAACACTTCTTTGACCTGCCCGGGGTCCTTGGCTTCCAGGGTCTGGCGCAGTTTGCGCAGCGCGGTGCGGAGTTGCGAGGTGTTGGCCCGGTTATCTGCCGTGCGTTTAGTGGTCTGGCGCGCGCGCTTCAGCGCTGAAAAGTGGTTTGCCATTGTAAGTAACTGGTTCCTATCAGAAAGAAGTTTTTCGGAGGGGTGCCCGAAGATGCTATTTTACTTGGGTTTAGCAGGTCTGGTCAATGCCGGTAACGAATGCGCAGAGTTACAGGTATGTAAAACAGATGTGCACGGACTATCTGCAGGGTTAAGGCTGCTCGGATCCTGCGCCACAAATCTTCCCTTCCGCATCTAATGTTAAGACGAGGTGAAAGCCGTTTTAACTTTGTTGACTTGGGCCAATAACCGGGGTACTCTCAGGCCAATGGTATTACCTCCGCGTCCGGTGGGTCTTCTAACCAGGCGTTTCCATGCACAAAGCATTTTTATGATTTCTGTGCTGAATGGCACGGCGGTGCATCCTTGCGCTTGAGCTATGAGGAGATATCGGTAGAGAGGATCAGCGGCCAGGAAGGTACAAGCGAAGTAGAGCATCTGTAAGAAGAAGGTATCGGCAAAAACTGAATGAAGAAAAATATTGAAATCGTCCCTAACATCCAGAAGCTGTTTGGCATCCGTGATGAAAACTTGCAGGCAATGGAAAGCGGGCTGAACGTCAGCATTGATTTGAAGTCTAATTCCGTGCAGCTTGAGGGCGCCGCCCGGGACGTGGCTCGCGCTGAGCAGATCTTTACCGACTTTGATCATCTCGGCAGCACCGGACAGGAATTTACTGACGCTGACCTGAGTTCCATGCTGCGTGTTGTGGTGGCCGATGGCACGGCAACGCTGCGCGGGCTGGCTGAAGCCGGCAAGCAGCGGTCATTTGGCAAGCGCCAGGTGCAGCCCAAGAGCATGAACCAGCGCCGCTATATTGACGCAATCGAAAAATATGACATGGTGTTTGGCGTCGGGCCGGCTGGAACGGGAAAAACTTATCTCGCGGTGGCGATGGCCGTCTCTGCGCTGAATGCCAAGCGGGTCAGCCGCATCATCCTGGCGCGACCCGCGGTGGAAGCCGGCGAACGCCTGGGCTTTCTGCCGGGGACCTTGCAGGAGAAAGTCGATCCCTATTTGCGTCCGCTGTATGACGCGCTTTATGACCTCATGGACCAGGAGCGAGTGGACCGCTTTCTGGAGAAAAACATCATTGAGATTGCGCCCATCGCTTTCATGCGCGGCCGCACGCTCAATGATTCATTCATCATCCTGGATGAAGCCCAGAATACGACGCCGGAACAAATGAAGATGTTTGTGACGCGCATGGGCTTTAATGCCAAGATGGTGGTCACGGGTGATATCACGCAGATCGATCTTCCCAACGCCCGCCGCAGCGGCTTGTTGGAAGCCATTGATGTGCTCAAGCCGGTCGAAGGTATCTTCTTTAACTTTTTCACTGAAGAGGACGTGGTGCGCCACCATCTGGTGCAGCGCATTGTTCGTGCCTACGACGAAAGGTCGCGCAGCCAGCAATTGTCGCTGGAGCTGCCGCGCGAGGTGCAGCCAGAGCAGGAGCGCAACGAGCCCCCTCTGCAACAATAGGAATTTAGTAGAATCTTTGCGGGAGGGCAGTCAAGGCCCTCCCGCTTTGTTTTCGCCCTGGTTTCTCATTTGAACGCTGTTCGTATGAACGGTTCATACGCTTCCTTTGAAACGCTTTTTTGCTCGAACGCTATGGTCATTTTTGAAACGTCGATGAACGGCATAAGCGCGGCGCAGATCCAGCGCTTCATCCACCGCGTCCAGAAGCTGGCGGAAGTCTCCGGTGAAGTGGATGTGCTGATCTCCGGCAATAAGCGCTTGCAGGAACTCAACCACCGCTTCCGCCGCAAGAATAAGCCGACCGACGTTCTTTCCTTCCCTCGTCCTCTTGGCGGTGACATCGCTATCTCTGCCGACATCGCCGCTGAGAATGCGGCCCGTTACGGCCATGGCGTTGCAGAAGAACTGAAAATTCTGGTGCTCCACGGTATGCTGCACCTTGCCGGATATGACCATGAATTTGATAACGGACGCATGGCCCGCGCTGAAGCCCGTCTGCGCGCCCAGCTTAAACTCCCTGCTTCGCTGATTGACCGTGCTCACTCCGGCACTGAAAACAGCAGCGCAAAGCTGCGAGTTTCCGCTCCGCGCCGAATCAAGAAGCTGCGCAAACCGCCGCGCAAAAGTAATCCCGCCGCCAGCCGCAGGAGCCCGCAATGATGCTTGTAGCTCTTTATACGGTGATACTGATTCTCTGCGGGCTTCTAATCCTGGTCTCTTACGTCGAGCGCCTGTACACCGAGAGCGGCAAATTCCTAAGCCGTGAATTTCAGGAAAACATTGAAGCTTTTGAAAAGCTGGTTGAGCCGCGGTTGCTTCGCTCCAGCCGCCGTGCTGCTCTTACTTTTGCCGTGCTTACCCAGCTCAGCACCGCCCTCATCGCTTTTCTTATCGGCTATCTTCTTTTCCATGACCCCCATTGGACCTGGCCGGAAAGCGTACAGGCAATCATCGGGATCATTCTGGTCATTATTGTTTGCAACCGTCTATTGCCATACGTGCTCTTCACCCGGACGCGCGGCGGATGGCTGGTCAAGTTCATTCCGCTGTTGCAGGCGCTGATTTATCTCATGCTGCCCATCACCGTGGCGCTGGGTTTCGGTCTTTCTGTGGCTGCGCTGGCGGAGCCGCATGAACCGGAAGAACCGGAGCACCCTTCCGAGGCAGTTGACGCCCTGATTGAAGCCGCCGAAGAAGAAGGCATTTTAGAGGAGAGTGACCGCCAGCTCATTCAGTCCGTGGTTGAATTTGGCGACATGACGGTGCGTGAGGTGATGACGCCGCGGCCCAACATCTTCGCCGTTCCATCCACCACTACCATTGAAGAGTTCACGTCTCTGCTGCGTGACAAGCCGCATTCGCGCATACCTGTTTATTCCACTAACATTGATCATATTGAAGGCATGGTCCTGGCGCATGACCTCATACAGCTTCCTGACGATCAGGCGCGCACTACCACTGTGGCCAAGCTGGTGCGTCCAGTACTGTTTGTTCCTGAAACCAAAATGACTTCGCAGCTTCTGCGTGAGATGCAAAAGGAAAATATCCACATGGCCATCGTGATTGATGAATATGGATCGGTGGCTGGGCTGCTGACGCTTGAAGATCTGGTGGAAGAAATTGTCGGCGAGATTCGCGACGAGCATGAAATCTCTCACGATATCGTGCGCGAAGGCGATGGCGCATATGTGATCCAGGGTAGCGTCGACGTCGGGCGCTTGCAGGACCTCTTTGATATCCGTTTTGATTCGCCTGATACCGCCACCGTCGGCGGATTGGTCAGCGCTATCGCCGGCCGCATTCCTCAACCCGGTGAGGTCATGGAAGATGAGGGCCTGCGTTTTGAGATTCTGGAATCAACGGATCGCAAAGTAGAGAAGGTGCGAGTGTCCCGCGCAGAGCCTGAAAAGGCCGATTCATCTCCCAGACAGGCGCAGGCCTGATGGCGCAGCGCACAGGTTTCGTTTCCATCATCGGCCGCCCTAATGCCGGCAAAAGCACGCTGCTCAATGCGCTGGTGGGTGAAAAGATCGCCATTGTCACGGAAAAACCGCAGACCACGCGGATGAATATCCAGGGCATTCTGAATGTGAAGGCCAAAGGCAAGCGCCCGGCCGGACAGATTGTTTTCATCGATACACCCGGCGTTCACAAACCGGATAGCCGTCTTAACCGCAAAATGATGCAGGAAATTCACTCCGCTCTGGAGAGCCGTGATCTCGTCCTGCTGCTGGTTGATGCCACTGACAGATTTGGCCCCGCCGATGAACAAGTGCTTGAACTGGTCAAGCGCTCCGGCGCGCCGGTGTTTCTGCTGCTGAACAAAGTTGATCGCCTGCACAAAGAAAAGCTCCTGCCCGTAATTGAGCGTTACAGCAAGCTGCATGCGTTCCGGGAAGTCATCCCTATCTCGGCGCTGAAAGGCGAAGGGCTTGAGGTGTTGCTGGATAAAGTTGTCCGCGCCCTGCCGCCCGGTCCGCGTTATTTCCCTGAAGACCAATTGACCGACCAGCCGGAGCGCTTTCTGGCGTCAGAAATTATCCGTGAAAAAGTGCTGCTCCAGACCGGCAAAGAAGTTCCCTATGCCACCGCGGTCATCGTTGAACGGTTTCAAGACCTGCCCAGGCTTCTGCGCATAGCCGCTGCCATTTTTTGCGAACGCGACAGCCAGAAAGCTATCCTGATCGGCAAAGGCGGATTGAAGCTTAAACAGATGGGAACATCCGCGCGCATGGAACTGGAAAAACGCTTCAACAAAAAAGTCTATCTGGAACTGTTCGTCAAGGTGAAAGCCGGCTGGCGCCAGTCAGCGGCCTTTGTAGAAGAACTGGATTGGCGGCGGCAGTTGGAGAACCTGACAGAGAGCGGTCCGCCAACAGAAGAATAATTTCGGAAACATACTCTACCTCACAGCCAATCCCAGGGCGTTCAAGAGAGCAGCAGGGTCATTGTCAACCCCAATGCAACCCGGAACATTCTGTTCGTAATTGCCTCCCTTGACACAGATAATTGGCAGCAACCGCCGCCGGTTCAGGACTTCTGCTGCAAACCATTTCCGTTCATTATCCGGGATTGTGTTGCAGAGCAGCAGCGCGTCCACCAGATCTGATTCAAGTTTAGCCAGCGCGGCGGTCAGAGCATTCGTTTCGTTCACGATATATCCGGCATGGCGCAGGACCATGGAACGTGTCGCAAGAAGACGAGGTTCATACCCTACAGAAATAATGTGGCGGGCGATCATATCTTACTGGTTGTAAGGTTATTCCAGGAAAGCTGGTGGAACTCGCGTCAAGATGCGCCAGTTCGAACACTCGGGCAGTGGAGCAACATTCAAACCCTGTTTTGGGAAGCTTAACTCGCCAGTGCCCGGAGTTGTTGAGGCGGCTCAAGCGTGGCCAGATTGTTGCTATTTCTCCGGGCTGAAAGTTGGCTGCTGAGCATTATTGCGCGATTGATCTGCTCGCACAGCCGCTTTGACCGTTCGCAGAGAACATGAGAGCGGGACACCAGTTGATGGGTCTGGCTGGCAAGCACAGCAGTGTTGCTATGGAGATGTGCCGCTGTGCCCGTCTTTTTCCGGGTCTCTTCTTTACCTGCCTTCGCGAGCCAGCTATCCAACTCCGGCTTGAGCGCGATGACGGCGCTGCGTGATTTTCCCCGAGGCCGGCGCACGGGCAACCCAAGTTCCTGTTCCCAGCGCTGCACTGTTCTCACGCCCCGGCCCATGTATGTGGCCACTTCTTTCCATGAATTCAAGACGTTGGCGTTAGTTACGGATGTATCAGCCATAAAAAAAGGTAAGATGCGCTCAGATTTTGAGCGAGAACGCTTCTCTTCTCAGTAACTTAATTCTAACGAAACACGAGCCAATAAAAACAACGAAATCTACTTAGTAAAAATAAATCATTATTGAGAGTTTAGTAAAAATTTAAAATCACTTTTGCGAATAAGGTTCGGTCTTGGTCGCATCATGAATAGGTAGGGAGTTTTTTCTGGGGCTTGTTTTTTTCGTTCCAAGGGCTATGTCTGCAAATTCCAGGTATTTGCTGCTGCTGGGCGGGCCGCCCGTACGGTTGTCCCAGGCCCTCTCTCCTGCTGGCCCCTTAAGGGTGCTTTTTGGAGAAATCCAAAGCTCTTCTTCCTGGGCCTTGTGCCGGTGCTTTTGCTTCTTCGGCATTTGTATTCCCAACGAATTTAAATGGTCTCGCATCGCGATATAAAAAGCAAGATTTTTAATAATTGAGCTACCTTAAGTGAGTCTTCCCAAATAGGAAAGGCGCTTCTTTAGGATGGATCAGGGAAAGGATCGATCAGGGAACTTACGGTTCATGAGCCCATTGGATCGCTCCAGGGTCTTGGTGACTCTGCCGAGAATCTCTGATGATTGGGAAACTAGCTGTATGGAGCGTTCAACCTGCCGCTGCGCTGAGTTCAAAGTGAGGTACACCTGATAGTGCAATTGTGTACACGCTCCCTCAGTTAACCTGTTAAAAGGCGGCTTTCCGGCACTACGCTTCTCAGGATTCACCTGAACTCCGTATATGAATAGCTTCCATACTATAAGCGTTAGGAGGGCGCCGGTGTGGCCCACACGAATCAATTTTTCATGCATCGGTTTGGCTCATCCAACGCATCACACCAGCAGGAAAAAAGGACTGAGCAAACCGTGTCACAGCGCAACATTATTGTAGTCGGATGTTCGGTCGGCGGAGTAGAAGCCCTGCAACAACTGGTGGCGGGGCTGCCAAAAGATTTTCCAGCGTCATTATTTGTGGTGCTGCACCTTTCTCCGCAGAGCACCAGCGTATTACCGGAGATCCTGAGGCGCGCCGGACCTCTGCAGGCTTTGCATCCCAAAGATGGTGAGGCCATCCGGACAGGAAAAATTTATATCGCCCCCCCAGATAACCATCTGATTCTTGAAGACGGACGGGTCCGTGTAATGCGCGGCCCCAAGGAGAACCGCCATCGGCCGGCGGTTGATCCTCTATTTCGCAGCGCCGCCCGTTGGTATGGTCCGCGGGTGATTGGCGTGGTGCTCACGGGTTCGTTGGACGATGGCACCGCGGGACTGCTGGTGATCAAAAAACGCGGCGGCATTGCCATTGTGCAGGATCCCAACGAAGCAGTTGCACCCGGCATGCCGCAAAGCGCGCTGGATATAGTACCTGTGGATTATGTGGCCACAATCAATCAAATACCGCAGTTGCTTCAGAAACTTGCGGCGGTTGAGGTCTCCGATAACGGAACCGGCAAATCCAGCCGCATGCAGAAAGAAACGCAGTTTGCGGAGCTTGATATGAATGCGATTGAAGATGAAAACAGGCCCGGAGTTCCATCTCCATTTGGCTGCCCGGAATGCGGTGGCGTGTTGTGGGAACTGGGTGGCGAAGAGATGCTGCGCTTCCGGTGCCGCGTGGGCCATGCCTATACCGCCGGCAGCTTGGGCGTGGAACAATCAGAAGCTGTGGAAGGCGCGCTCTGGGCCGCAATGCGGGCATTAGAAGAGGGCGCGTCACTGGCCCGGCGCATGGCTGAAAACGCTGCCCGGGGCAAGCATGGCAAGCTGGAAAGCCGCTTCCGCCAGAGTGCTCAGGCAAAAATGGAGCACGCTGAGGTCTTGCGTAAGCTGATTCTTGAAAGCCACGATGCGCCTATAGAAGATGCGCCTATAGAAATGGAAAAAACCGCTTCCTGAAATTCTGCGGGGACGGTTGCGTCTGCTGGGGTTCACTGCGTGCAATCCCTGAGTACGATGTTGAGAGTAAGCGGCACCCGGGCGCAAGCGCCAGCAGGCCTTACTCTTTGCCCGGTAAAAGCATACGGTGAAACGGATCCTTAATTCAGAGGTTTCAAGCCCTTTTGCGGCGCGACCGGACTTCATCCATAAGCTCTTTCGACTTTTTAACCAACTCTTTTGAACGCTGCACGGCCCTTTTGGATTCCTGCGCTGTCTCTCTGGTCTCCATGTTCTTTTGGTTTGCCCATGAATCCAGCAGTCGCGGCGTTCTGGTCGGCTTGAACTTAATTACCCCAAACGCTTGATTACCTCAATTATTAATTGCCCTTGGAAATTGATCATACGCTTACTTGCTGTGCATCTGACGATGGAATGCATCATTTGTCCGGAAAAAGATTCTCAGGCGCATATTTGCGTATGCTTACGCTAATGCTTATGCTTAACCCTACCTAATGGCGCGTCATCGTAAATCGCCTATAGCCCGGCCGTACCTGTTGCGCAACTTTGATGTTGTGGCTATTGGCGCATCAGCGGGTGGATTGCAAGCTCTTACCAAGGTGCTGGGCGACCTTGCAAAAACGTTCCCGAGCACCATTGTGGTGGTGCAGCATCTTGCGCCCGGGCACAAAAGCTGGATGGCCAGCCTGCTTGGACGCTCTTCCCAGGTAAAAGTCAAACAAGCGGAGCACGGCGAGATATTGCTGCCGGGAACGGTCTATACGGCGCCGCCCGATGAGCATTTGCTGGTGGGGCCGGGAAAAATCCAGCTTGCGCACTCACAATTGGTCCACTTTTCGCGACCCTCCATTGATCTTCTGTTTGAATCGGTGGCCGGCACGTATGGCTCGCGCTCCATCGGGGTAGTTCTGAGCGGGTCAGGTAAAGACGGCGCAGCGGGCATCCGCGCCATCAAAGAAGCAGGCGGCATTACCATTGCACAGTTGCCCGGGACAGCGGACTTCCGGCACATGCCTGAAGCGGCCATTGATACGGGCTGTATTGATTTTATTCTTCCATTGGCAAAAATAGGGGAAAAGCTTGCGGGGCT
This sequence comes from Candidatus Angelobacter sp., assembly GCA_036488825.1. Classification (GTDB taxonomy): domain Bacteria; phylum Acidobacteriota; class Terriglobia; order Terriglobales; family Acidobacteriaceae; genus Angelobacter. The sequence goes on along the minus strand of DASXGZ010000025.1, from coordinate 42,923 downwards.
CTGTTCCTCGCAAGCGAGAGTGGATGGCTGAACAGCAAACATTAAAAGACTTGGTGCGTGAGCTGGCGGAGGAGCGTGGATTCGACCTTCGGGGCTATAAATTCACCACCCTGGAGCGGCGTGTCCGGCGAAGAATGCAGCAGCTCAGTATTGGATCGTATGAAGAATACCTGGAGTTCATTCACCGGAACCCCGGCGAGACGGCCAAACTCCTGGATACTGTTCTCATCAACGTCACGCGCTTCTTTCGCGACCCGCAGGCCTGGGACTTTTTGGCGGAGCACGTTCTGCCGATGCTTTTTAAGAAACGCCCTCCAGGCAGTTCGTTCCGCGTGTGGTGCGCCGGCTGCGCCACGGGTGAAGAACCTTATTCCATCGCCATTCTTCTCTGTGAGCTGCTGGGAGCGCGCGTTAAAGACTATGAAATCAAGATCTACGCCACGGACAATGACGAAAATGCGCTGGGCATAGCCCGCCGGGCGGAGTACCCCGCGGAGAACCTGCGCGGCGTCGCGCCGGAGATCAAGGCAAAGTATTTCACCGGCCAGCAGGTCATGCGCGTGGCCCGCGATGTGCGCCGAATGGTTATTTTTGGCCGAAGCAACCTGTTAAGAGATGCCCCCATCTCCCATGTCGATTTGCTATTGTGCCGCAATGTGCTTATTTATTTTGATGTGACCGCACAGGCGCATATTATGGGTTGCCTGCAATATGCGTTGAATGATGGCGGCGTACTGTTTCTGGGAAAATCGGAATCGCAGCTTAAACGCAATCCTGATTTCCTCCCCATCAACCAGCGCTGGAGAATTTTTCAACGTCGGGCCCTCCCGGAGTCTGAAGTGACGGAAATTGTAAGAAAAAAAGAAATTGAACCGGTTTTGAGAGAGACCGCTTCCCAGGAACTGGAAAGGCTCAAGCTCTACTACGAGACTGTGCTTGCCACCCTGGAACCCGGCGTACTCGTAATGGACGCTAATGACACGGTGATCACCGAGAATGACAAGATACTGAAACTCTGGAATTTTTCCGGCAAGCTTGTAGGCCAGAGGCTGGACCAGACGGAACTCTGGAAGCGCTGCCCGGAGTTAAGCCCGCGTATGGAGGAAAGCCGCGCTGCCGGTCCCGGTCGCGGTCCAACCACCGTCCGATTCGATTGCTATTCATCGGCAAACATCGTGGTTACCGTCACTATCAAACCCATCCTCTCTGAATCCGGCGCCGGACGGGTTGGTACCCTGATTTACATGGAAAATATCACTTCACGGGTAACGCTGCAAAGCACTATTGAAGAGCTGGAAACCACCACGGAAGAATTGCAGTCCAGCAATGAAGAGCTGGAAACCACGAACGAAGAGCTGCAGTCCACCAATGAAGAGCTGGAAACCACCAACGAAGAGCTGCAATCCACCAATGAAGAGCTGGAGACGACCAACGAAGAGCTGCAATCCCTCAATGAAGAGCTTGAGACCACCAATGAAGAGCTCTCCTCACGCACGCGTGAGTTGGATGAGGTAAATGCCCGCTACTCCGAAATGATGGAGCGGATGCCCTGGCCGGTTCTGCTGGTGAATGATGACGGCGTTGTCTATATGTTTAACTCCGCGGCGAAAAAGCTGTTTGGCTTCGCGAACCCCTCGGAAAAGGGCATGAGGCTTGAAGAACTCCCGCTGGACAGTACCGCGCGCCAGGTAATCCTGCGTAAAAATCGCTCGGTACTCCTGACGCACAAGGAATCCAATCTGCAGGACTTCCCCCTGACTACGAATCGGTTTAGTGGCGTGGCCGATGTTCATTTCACGCCCTTATCGACTGAAACCGGTCACGGGGTGATCGTGATGTTCCAGATCAACCGGCAGGATGAAAAAAACAAAGCCCCGGCAAAGAAAGTGAAGGCCGGAGAGCAGAAGCCCCCCACATCGGATAAGGGCAATAGTAAGAACAGCCGCTAAAGCCAGCCTTTAGGCTTTACTTTGCCGTTCCAATTCCTTGCAGAGATAGATCATCTGCCCCGTGTGGTGGTAAATATGGGCCGCACAATGAAGAAAAGCGCTGAAGCGGTCGCCAATTTTTTCCATGCCCTTGGCTGAATACGCCGCCCCCCAATCACTTTCTGACTGCTTCAGCAGCACATCCGCCACAACGGCAATCGCCTCATCAAAGCGCTTCAGCAGTTCATCTTTCGGAATGCGTGATGTCTCGGCAAACTCCAGAGGACGGTTACGCACATAGCCGGTACCGCCCATTTCAGCGCCAAAGTAATTATTGAGGTTGCCGGTCAGGTGCAGAATAAGATTGCCTATGCTGTTTCCATAAGGATAAGGCTTGGTCCAGATCTGCTCGTCTGAGAGCGGATCGACCAGCCCATGAATTGTCCTGGCTGAAGTCTGGTAGTTGCGGGTGAAATCGGCAATGAGCGTTGCGCTGAGGGTGATCACGCCCGCGATTCTAGCAAAAATCTTCCGCGCGCTGTTTAGGATAGAATTTTCTCTTGGCTACTAATCTTTCGACTAACTCCTTGGCTGCCAATCCCCAACCCGAGCAGAAGGGCCGCGTCTTTCTGATGGACACGATGTCCTTCATCTTCCGCGCCTATCACGCCATGTCGCGGCAGCGGCCCATGTCCACCAAGAAAGGCATTCCTACCGCCGCTACATATGTATTCGTCAACATGCTGCGCAAGTTGCGCGCAGACTTCAATCCGGAATACCTGGCCGCCGTCTTTGACGTGGCCGGCCCCACGTTTCGCGACGAGCAGGCCAAATCCGTTACTTCCGTCCGCAAATTCGATATCAAGACCCAGACCTTCAAAGACGTGGAGTACCACGGTTACAAGGCGCAGCGCGCGGAGATGCCGCATGATCTGGCCCAGCAGGTTCCCTACATCCGGCGCGCGCTGGAGGCATATCGCATTCCCATTCTGGAGTCGCAAGGCTTTGAAGCCGATGACGTAATCGGCACGCTTGGCCGCAAAGCGGCGGCGCAGTCGTATCGCGTGTTCGTCGTCTCCAGTGACAAGGACATGCTGCAACTGGTAAATGAAAAAATCTGCGTGTTGAACCCGCCCAAGGACAATCTGATCTGCAATGAAGCCAAGGTGGAAGAGATTCTGGGCGTACGCCCGGAGCAGGTGATTGACGTGATGGCGCTGCGCGGCGACTCCATCGACAATATTCCCGGAGCTCCGGGCATCGGCGACAAAGGGTCTGTCGAGATCATCAAGCGTTTCGGCACACTGGAAAATGCGCTTGACCATGCCGCGGAAGTTGAGCGCAAGACCTATCGCGAATCATTGCTGAACAATAAAGATACGATTTTGTGGAGCAAGCAGCTCGTCACCATTGACCAGAATGTCGATATCGAGCTTGATCTGGAAAAGATGATCGCCGGTGATCCTGATATAGACGCACTACGCTCACTGTTCAGCGAACTTGAATTCACCACCCTGCTCAAAGAGCTGGTGCCGGTGATGGAAGTCCGCGAGACTGACTATCGCGAGTTGACAGCAGTAAAAGACGTAAAGGCGCTGGCCAAGGCAGAAGGCCAGCTGGCCATTGCGTTTGAATTTACGGCCGCCGCCAAAGCTGAAGAAGAAGAAGAGCCACAGGAAGGCGACCAGAAATCCGGTGATTTGCTATTCGATGGACCAGCGCCTGTAGTGGAAATAAATGCTCTTGCGCCTCTGAAGATCGCTATTTCTCCCGAGCCGGGCAAGGCGTTCTGTGCAGTTCTGGCAAAAGATGAAATCTCTGCCGAACTGAAGCAGATTCTGGGCGATCCCGCGATTCCCAAAACTGTTCACGACTACAAGTCCTCGCTCCGCCAACTGGAAGCGCACGGCGTGGAACTCGCCGGAGTGCGCGACGAGCCGATGCTTTATTCCTACATCATCAATCCGACTTACACGAACCACTCACTGGCGGAGATTGCCGTGCGCAGCTTTAATCTCAAGCTATCCATGGCGGCGCCGGAAGCAGCGGACGTGACCGGACGAATCGGACCCGTGCTGCGCAAAGAAGTGGAAGCCGCCGGACAGATGCCGCTGTATCAGCAGATTGATCTGCCGTTGGTGCCGGTGCTGGTGCGCATGGAGCAGGCAGGCGTGAAGATCGACCGCCAGATGCTGGGCACGCTCTCCGTTGATCTGGAAACGCAGTGCAATGCCAAGGCGCGCGAAATCCACGAGAAAGCCGGAGTCACGTTCAACATCAATTCGCCCAAGCAGCTTGGCGACGTGCTTTTCAACCAGCTCAACCTGCCCAAACCGGTCAAATATGGCAAGGGCAAAATGATTTCCACTGCCGTGGACGTGCTGGAAGAACTTTCAGAAACGCATGAAGTGCCGCGCCTGGTGCTCGATTACCGCCAGCTCTCAAAGCTCAAAAGCACGTATGTTGACGCTCTGCCTGTCCTGATCGATCCCCGCAGCGGGCGCGTACACACCACGTTCAACCAGACCGGCACCACGACGGGGCGGCTCTCTTCCACCAATCCCAACCTGCAAAATATTCCTATCCGCACCGAACTGGGCCGCGAGATCCGCGCCGCCTTTATTGCCGAGCAGGGCTACTCTCTTCTTTCTGCTGACTATTCGCAGATTGAGCTGCGCCTGCTGGCGCATTTCTCTGAAGATCCGTTGCTGGTTGAGGCATTCCGCAATGGCGATGACATTCATCGGCTCACCGCGTCGCAGGTATTTGGCGTGCCGCCCATGCTGATAGACGCCGAGCATCGCCGCCGCGCCAAGGCAGTAAATTTCGGGATTGTGTATGGACTCTCGCCCTTCGGCTTGTCTCAGCAGCTCGGCATTGAGCAGCGCGAAGCCAAAAAGTTTATTGACGCTTATTTTGAAAAATATGCCGGCGTTCGCCGTTATATAGACCGTACGCTGGAAGAAACGCGCCGTGAACAGAGCGTGAAAACATTATTTGGACGGACGCGGCCCATCCCTGACATCAACAGTAAAAACGCCAATATGCGCGGCTTTGCCGAGCGCACCGCCGTAAATACCCCACTGCAAGGCACCGCAGCCGACCTGATCAAGATAGCGATGATCCAGATTGATGCCGAGCTGCGCGCCCGCAAGTTGAAATCGCGCATGCTGCTCCAGGTGCATGACGACTTGCTGTTTGAAGTCCCGGAAAACGAGATCGAGCTGATGCGCGGATTTGTCCGCGAAAAAATGGAAAGCGTTCATACCCTGAGCGTCCCATTGCTGGTGGAGTTGGGCGTGGGGCCAAACTGGCGCGACGTGAAGTAGCTACTCGGCTTCGTCCTTGCGCCCGCGCCGGATGGCCGCTTTCAGTTGGCGAATATTGCGCTTGCGTTTGATGCGCCATACGCGTAGATAAGGCCGCCCAAAAACCGAATAAGCAAACTTGATCAGCACAAAAGCGATCAGTGGCAGCGCGACAATGGAAAACACATAAGCCAGAAAATGGAGCACGGCGAACAGCGCGCGAGTCATGGTTTCTGGAATTGAAATTGAAAGCTGAAACAAGGTGCTATTCAGTCTGCTGACTGATGTTCAGCAAAACGCCCACGCTGGCCAGCATTACAAAGAGTGACGACCCTCCATAGGAAATAAATGGCAGTGGAATGCCCTTGGTTGGCAGCAGCGCCAGCACTACGCTGATATTGAAAAACGCCTGGACCACAATCATGGTAGTCACGCCGATGGCCAGATAGCGCCCAAAGGGATCGCGGGCCCGCAATGAGGTGCGCAGGCCACGCCAGGCAAAGATGAAGAAAAGCAAGGCGATCATCACAGCGCCAATCATCCCCAACTCTTCCGCCGTCACGGCGTAGATGAAATCCGTATGCGGCTCAGGCAGGTAAAAAAGTTTTTGCTTGCCTTCCATCAGGCCCAGACCGGTCATGCCGCCCGTGCCCACGGCAATAAGTGATTGATTAATGTGGAAGCCTATTCCCTGGGGATCGCGCTCAGGATGCAGGAATACCTCCATGCGCGCCAGCCGCCATGGAACAAAGATCAGCATGTAGCAAAGCACCGGCACAATGGGGACCAGGCCCGCTGCAAAATATCGCAGTCTCATACCGGCGGCATAGAGGATTGCAGCCGCCACTCCCAGGCAGACCAATGCCGTGCCGAGATCGGGCTGCTTCAGAATAAGCGCGGCAAATAAAAAAACCGGGATCACGGCGGGCAGCAGCGTGTGCCGCCAGTCATCCATGGATTTGGTGCGGGCATCCAGGAAGAACGCCAGAAAGAGAATTAGCGCGGGCTTGGCCAATTCCGACGGCTGGAATGACATCAGGCTGCCCAGCTTGATCCAGCGATGCGTGTTGTGCGAGCGGTCAAGAAAGAAGACCGCCACCAGCAGCACGGCCGTAACGCCCATGAGCGTGAAAACGATCGCCGGCTTTTTCCAGCGGCGATAATCCACGTTCATGGCCACCGCCATTGCACCCAAGCCCGCTATTGCCCAGCCGAGTTGGCGAAAGAAGAAGTGATAAGGCGATCCGAAGCGCTCACCCGCCATTACGGCCGACGCGCTGAAAACCATGATTACGCCTACAACGACCAGCAGCAATGTTGAGCCAAACATCCATTTATCAATGCCGACCCGTTTTGCCACTAGCTTCTATCTCCCGTGGTGACTGGCGTGAGTGACCGGACAAGCTCTTTGAATACGCGCCCGCGATGCTCATAGTTTTCAAACTGATCGAAGCTGGCACAGGCCGGCGCCAGCAGCACCACATCGCCGGGCTTGGCCGAATCAAAGGCCTGATGCACCGCTCGCTCCAGCGTTCCGGAGCGCACCAGTGTTGCGGAGTTCTGCAAATGCGCGGCAATTTTGTCCGAGGCCGCGCCGATCAGGTAAACGCGCCTGGCCCGCTCCCGCAGAAGCGGAATCAGCGCCGTGTAATCGCTGTCTTTGTCTTTTCCGCCGAGAATAATGTGGATGTTCGCCGGAAAAGATTCCAGCGCCTTCATTGTGGCATCAACGTTAGTGGCCTTTGAGTCATTATAAAAAGTCACGCCATGGATGGTGGCCACCAGCTCCAGCCGGTGCTCCACCGCGCGAAATTCTTTTACTGCCTCTCTGACCTGCTGCGGCGTGCATCCGGCAACCATGGTCATGGCGACCGCAGCCAGCACGTTCTCCAGATTGTGTTCGCCCTTGAGTTGAATGTCTGCCCGGTTGAGTACCGGCTGCTCTTGTCCATTCTGGCGGAAGATAATCTGGTCGCTCTGAAGAAAGGCCCCGTTTTCCACGCGCTGTTTGCGGCTGAACCAGAGCAGAGTGCTCTTTACTTTATCTTTTAACGCGACGCAGGTTGGATCGTCGGCATTCAGCACAGCAAAATCACTTGCCTGCTGAGTTTCAAAAATACGCGCTTTGGCGTCCACATATGCCTGAAACGTGTGATGACGGTCCAGATGGTCTGGAGTAATGTTCAGGATGGCGGCAATCCACGGGCAGAACTGCTCAATGCTTTCCAGTTGAAAGCTTGAAACTTCCAACACGACCATGGTTTCTGCTGTTGATTGGCCCGCCAGCGAAATCACAGGAGTTCCAATGTTCCCGCCGACCAAAGTCTTTTTCCCGCTTTTGGCCAGAATCTCTCCGACAAGTGTGGTGGTGGTGGTCTTGCCATTGGATCCGGTAATGGCCAGCACTTTGCCTTTGAGGAAACGGTAAGCCAGCTCAACTTCACCGATCACGGGAATTCCCAGCGTGCGGGCATGCACAAGCTGCGGCTGGTCAGAAGGAACTCCGGGGCTGACGACGATCAGGTCCTGATCGCGAAAGGTGCGCTCACCGTGGCGTCCGGTCTCAATGGAGATACCGCGATCCAGCAGCGCAGGCACTTCTTTCTGTAACTGCGCTTCACTTTTAGAGTCAGAAACGATGACCTTGGCGCCGTGTTCATGCAAAAAAATGGCCGAGGCCACGCCGGAGCGCCCCAGTCCCACCACCAGAACCCTTTTGTTCTTCAACTCCATTGGAATTTCCATTGTGCCATGAAACTGGTTTTACGCAAGCGAGAGTGTTAGACCTGTCATGCCAGAGAAGTAACGCAAATGAGTCAGGCGTTAGCGCAGCTTCAGGGTCGTTAGCGCAAACAGGGCAAAGATCAGCGCCAGAATCCAGAAGCGGATAATAATTTTCGACTCTGACCAGCCGGCAAGCTCAAAATGATGGTGCAGCGGGGCCATTTTGAACACGCGCTTCTTGCGCAGCTTATAAGAAGCCACCTGAATAATCACCGAAAGCGCTTCCAGCACAAAAATTCCGCCAATGAACGGCAGCAGCAGTTCCTGCTTGATAATGACGGCCACTGTTCCGATGGCGCCGCCCAGTGCCAGCGAACCCACGTCGCCCATGAAGATTTCAGCCGGATGCGCGTTGTACCAGAGAAACCCAATGCTTGAACCCACCATGGCCCCGCAGAAGACGGTAAGCTCGGCCACTTGCGGCATCTTCTGAAGTTCCAGATATTCTGAAAAAACGGCGTGTCCGCTCAGATATGTAAGGACGGTCAATGCTCCGGCGGCAATCACAGTACAGCCGATCGCCAAACCATCGAGACCGTCAGTGAGATTTACGGCATTGCTTGAGCCGACCAGCACCAGCATCACAAAAAGCACAAAGGGTATAAAGGCCATCCACCAGAGGTGGGGATAATGGCGGAAGCTGTCAATCACCAGGTCTGGCCGGAACTGCTTGAAGAATGGCACCATCAGGTGCGTGGAATATTGCCGCGCTGCGGTCAGTGTTACCAGAGAGACGCCGACAAACCCGGCGGTAAGGAATTGAAGCACCAGCTTGGTCCGTCCGGTGAGCCCAAGATTGCGCTTGCGCACTACCTTTATATAGTCATCGGCAAAGCCAATGGCCCCGAACGCAATGGTGGAGAAAACCGCCAGCCATATGTAGGTGTTTGAAAGGTCGGCCCACAAAATTGTGGGCACAATAATGGCAATTGTAATCAGCACGCCGCCCATGGTAGGCGTGCCTGCCTTTTTCTGATGGCCTTTGGGGCCTTCTTCCCGGATGTATTGGCCAATCTGGAACTCGCGCAACTGGCGGATGATCGCCGGACCGATGATCAAGCCCATGAACAATGCCGTGAGGCTGGCAAAGGCTGTGCGGAAAGTAACGTACCTGAAAATGCGGAATGGAGGAAAATGAACGAACAGCCGTTGATAAAGAAGCCAGTAAAGCAATATTCCTCCGAAAGCAGTTTACAGGGGAAAGCTACACATAGTTTTCCACCTTACAATAATCAGTGTTGGCTATAGGGCATTGAAAAAACTATTTCGCCGGAACCTTATCCTGCAACATCTCCAGCGCGCGCTCAAGTTTTACTCCGCGTGAGGCTTTGAGTAACACCGCGTCTCCGGGACGAAGATTGTGAACCAGCCATTCACCGGCCTGTTCCGGGGTTTCCATAAATTGCGCCTGCGCGCCTGCTCCACAAGCTGCTTCCGCCACGGCACGCGCCATCCCGCGAACGCCAATGACCATGTCGATCTTCCGTTCCGCGGCATGGCGTCCGGATTCGCGATGCAGGTTCTCCGCCGTTGGGCCAAGCTCCAGCATTTCTCCCGCAATCAAGATCCGCCGTTCTGCCTTCATACTGGCCAAAGTGTCAATCATGGCGTCCAATGCCCGGGGATTGGAGTTGTAACAGTCATTAATAATGGTAGCGCCGCCAATGTTCAGGACCTGTCCGCGCTTCTCCGGCGGACGGATGCTGGAGAGCGCCACCGCTGCCTGCGAGGGCGTGACTCCGCGCTCCATGGCCGCCGCCGCCGCAGCCAGCGCATTATAGATGTTGTGTTCGCCCACGAGTGGCAGGGTCACCGGCTCCCGCATGCTGCCGGCCACCAGCTCAAACGATGATCCTTCCGCGCCATTCAGTTTTACCTTTTGTGCGCTTACGTCCGCCGCGCGCTTGATCCCGAACGTAACTACTTTGCCTTTGAAGTCGCGTCCAAACTGGGAAACGTACTCGTCATCGGCATTCAGGACGGCCACGCCGCCGGGATGCAATGTTTCAATAATTTCATATTTCGCTCGGGCAATTTCAGCCAGCGATCCAAAAAATTCCAGGTGAACAGGCGCTACGGTGGTCACCACAGCCAGGTCATGGTGCGCCAGCGCTCCCAGAGCGCGGATCTCACCAGCATGGTTCATGCCCATTTCAACCACGGCCAGATCATGCTCAGATTCGAGCTTGAGCAACTGGAGCGGTAGGCCAATGTGGTTATTAAGGTTGCCGCTGCTCTTCATCACGCGAAAGCGCGTGGACAGAATGTCAGCCAGGATTTCTTTGGTGGTGGTTTTGCCGGCTGATCCGGTAACCGCAAGCAGTGGCTTGCCCCACAACCGGCGCGCAGCAGCACCCAGCGCTTGCAGTGCCTTCAGAGTATCTTCCACACGGAGCACGCGTGCATCTGCGGCAATTTTTCTGTCCGCCTGTACAACAGCGCCTGCCGCGCCTTTTTCCAGAGCCGCCTTTACATAATCATGGCCATCAAAGCGGTCGCCTGAGATGGCAATAAACAGGTCGCCGGGATTGAGTGTGCGCGAATCAATGGAATAGCCCAGGGCAACTGCTTCCTGGTCACAGTCACCTATGGCCCCGATAAACTCGGCGATTCGCCACAATGGCAGCTTCATGGTCTTCCTCCGCCCTTTGCGTAGCTCATCTGTTGTAACGCGTCCCTGGCCGCCTGCACATCATCAAAAGGGAATGTACCTTCGCGCGTAATCTGAACTTTCTCATGTCCCTTGCCGGCAATCAAGACCATGTCTCCGGGCATGGCTTCAATCAGCGCCAGGCGGATGGCTTTTTTGCGGTCCGGCTCGACTGCATAGCGCGTCTTTGTCTTCAACAGGCCGGGGAGCGCGTCATCCATAATCTGCATTGGGTCCTCGCTTCGCGGATTGTCAGAGGTTAGCACCACGAAATCACTGCCCTGCCCGGCCGCCTGCGCCATCAAAGGACGCTTGGTGCGGTCACGATCTCCGCCGCAGCCAAAGACGGTAATTACCCTACCTAGCCCAAGCCCGCGCTTTATAAAATCACGGGCGATGGCGGTTAGGTTTCGCAGAGCATCATCGGTATGCGCGTAATCGACTACGACGGTGAACGGCTGGCCGCAATCCACTTTCTCAAACCGTCCCGGTACTTGCTTAAATTGGCGAATGGCTTCAGCAATTTGAGGAAGCGGGCATCCACAGGCAAAAGTGGCTGCCGCAGCGGCCAGAATGTTATAGACGTTGATGCCGCCGATCAGAGCGCTCTCAAACTTCGTGATACCGCCAGATGTGGCCAGGTCAAAAATTGTGCCGTCTGGCTTCAGGTCAATGTTGGTGGCGCGGAAATCGCCATTTTGGATTCCGTACAGGATGATCTGCTCGCTAGAAGTTGCTTTGGTCTGCGCCAGGTTCCGGCCATATTCATCGTCCGCGTTGATCACGGCAGCGCGCGGTGGACGCGATCCGCAGCCGAGAAACAGGATGCTCTTGGCTTCAAAGTAGCTGTCCATGTCTTTGTGGTAATCCAGATGGTCGCGCGTGAGATTGCTGAATACAGCAGCCTCATACGGGACGCTCCAGACACGCTCCTGCGCCAGTGCGTGCGAGGAAACTTCCATCACGGTATGCGTTGCTCCGGCGGCCAGGGCTTCAGCAAAAATCTGGTTGAGTTCCAGCGCTTCAGGCGTGGTGTGCGGTGAAGGCAGAACTTTATAGGCAGCGGCAGCTTGCGCGGAAGCGGCGGTTGGGATGTGATATTCAATTGTCCCGATCAGCGCAGACGGGCGGCCGCAATGGCGGAGAATGGCTTCGCACAGAAAGCTGGTTGTGGTCTTGCCGTTGGTCCCGGTAATGCCGATAATTTTCAGCTTCTCCGCCGGATGGCCGTAGAAATTCGCGCTCATTTGGGCCAGCACGCGGCGTCCGTTGGGGACCACTGCCCATGGCACATTTGGCCGGGGATGTTCCGAAGGCGAATCTGTCACCACCGCCACGGCGCCTTGTTTCAGGGCAGCGTCAAGGAAGCGATTGCCATCGCTGGTTTCGCCGCGCATGGCAACGAACACAAATCCCGGCTGCACGCGACGGGAGTTGTAGTCCAGACCGGAAACCTGCGGGTCGCCACCGCTGTGTGAGACTCCCAAGCCCCACAACAGATCAGAGAAGTTCATTGAGCTAGATTATATTCTGGAATCTGCGAAGAGTGAGTGAGCCGCGAATCAACGCGAATAAACACGAATCCAAACAAAACCCTAAATTTTCATTCGCGTTTTTTCGCGTGAATTCGCGGCTAAAGATTCCAGCGATTCTCTGAATGCAGAAAAAATACTGATGAGCGGGTTGTCGCGAAGCAAACAAATTAAAGGTGGCGGTTGGTGAACTCCACCAGAGCGCCCAGCTTTGCCCGCGCCGCGCCAGTGTCTATGGATTGAATGGCGAGGGGCATGGCTTCATCGAGTGAATCGGCGCGGCCTGCTGCTACCAGGGCGGCTGCGGTGTTCATCAGCACAATGTCACGGCGCGCGGATTTCTCGCCATCGAGCAGCTTCCAGATAATGTCGGCATTGGTCTTGAGGTCGCCGCCAAGAATCGCGCTCATGGGCGCGCGCTCCAGGCCGAATTGTTCCGGCGTGACTTCATAGACGCGGACCCACTCGCCCCGCACTTCGCCGATCTTGGTCGGGCCGCCGATGGAAATTTCATCCAGCCCATCTTTGCCGTGGACGACCAACGCCCGCCGCAATCCCAGCAGCTTGAGCGCCTGCGCCAGTTTTTCCACCAGGTCTTCTGAATAGACGCCCACCACCTGCGCCGACGCACGCGCCGGATTCGTAAGCGGCCCGAGCAGATTAAAGACCGACCGCAGCGGGCGCAGCTCTTTGCGCGCGGGCTGCACATGCTTGGTGGCAGCATGCATGGCCGGCGCAAACATAAAAGCGATGCCGACCTCGCGCAGGCAGTCGGCAATGCGAGGTGGCGGAATAGTGATGTTTACGCCAAGCGCTTCCATTACGTCAGCCGAGCCGCATCGCGAGGTGATGCCGCGATTGCCGTGCTTGGCCACCCTGACGCCCGCGCCGGCGATGGTAAGGGCTGTCGCTGTAGAAATATTGAAGGTGTCACTGGCATCGCCGCCGGTTCCGCATGTATCGACGAGGGCGTCGCGCTCGGTGCCGCTGACGTCGAGCGCGGTTCCATCAGCATTCGACAAAGGTTGCGCGGCAGCGCGGATAGCCTCAGCAAAGCCGACGATTTCCTCCACAGTCTCGCCCTTCATGTGCAGCGCGACCAGCAGCGCGGCGACCTGCGCATCAGTGGCCTTGCCGGCCAGCAATTCGCCCATTACGGTGCGCGACTCTTCCCGGCTCAGGGAGGTGCGATGGTTGGCGATTTTGCAGAGGGCGTCGATGATCATGGGTAAGGAGAAATATTAACAGGTGATTAAGGAATTTGGATTTCGGTTTTGATTTAAGCCGTTAGAGAAAGTGGTCGGTGCGCGTTCAGTTATAGAATAATTTACAAGGTAATTCCGACGTGAGCAGTGAGAATTGGCAAGCTTTGGTGCAGAAGAATCTTGGTTTGACCGCAACATTAGGAAAAATCATGTTGTCAGTTAAACCCCCAATTAATTTGCCCGATGCGGAACGGCTTTTGGTCGCCTCTGATTATAGCGGGGCTCATCGGGGTAGCGCATACGATGTTTATACAACGTTGGTAGCAGATGCAAGTAGCTGTGCCGCATGGTTGGAGAGCCGGGCCCATATACGCGCGCAGTTCCTTTCGCAAAACCGACGCATGAGTTACAAGGCTTTGAATGATGGACAAAAGCGACGTGCACTCGGCCCCTTTTTGGCGGCTGCAGACCAGATTTCGGGAATTTGCGCCTCATTTGCGATTTCAAAAGCAGCCGGCACAATCTTCCAGGCCGATGACCAGCCACACAATCCCGAACTGAGTGAATGTTTGGAATGGCCGAAGCCTTTGTTCGAACGAACCTTCAGGATAGTTCACATCGTCAGTTTCTTCATTGCAGGTCTATCTCGTCCGAACCAGGATGTATTGTGGTTCTCGGATGAAGATGAAATTGCTGCAAGTCCAAAGCGTCTTATTTTTTTAACGAAATTGTGGGCAAATGTGTTGAGCAACTACGCTGTTCACTCATTTCGGCATCTTAGGTGCGGCACGACTGCAAGCGACGATGGTTCTAATTCAATAGAGGATTTAGCTGCTATTCCCGATTTAGTTGCTGGTGCATTGAGTGATTTGCTGACATCCGTTGAGGGGAACATTAGAAGCAAAATTATTACTCCCTTTCCGTTAAACTCGAAACCGAAGGCGGCCATGATTGGCCAATAGCTGTCCACTCGAATTGGCCCCTTGAGAAAAATAACCCTTGTTGTGGACAAGGAATGCAACTCCAATCGGCTCGTAGTTTCTAAAATCGGATTCACTGATCTGACATCTGAACTCATTATTCGATGAACCGGACAATGACCGCGCTTTGTATTGCGGTCGCGCTCCGCTGTGCAGCGCGCGGGCCTGCGGCGCAAGGAAGAACTTTTTTATCCTGCTACCCGCCACTTATTCCTTAGCGCGCGTTGCGCGCCTCGGAATCGTAGCGGGCTACTATCAAACGTCCCTGACGGGACTGGGGCATCGACGCTCTACCACACGTGGTTGGTGGCTCCTGAACGTCGTAAAGAACGATTCCCCGACAATATTCGTCGAAAACGATAGCACATACCACAATACCTTGTGAGTTTGCTGGTTTGGTAGTAACGTAAGCGGCATGTTGGATATTGGCATCATAGGTGCATTTCTGGCGGCGTCCACCTCAAGTTCCCCTACCGCACCGTCATTCCCTTTTCTAGGAGCCTTGATTTGGTGGATCATTTGTTCTCGTCGTAAAAATCGATCGATCGGTGGCTGGCTGCTCTTCTATTTTTGGCAGATTTTTTCAGGAGCTGCATTAAGCGCCATATTGCTCGTCAGCGGTGGGTATGCACGCTACATGCCTGAGGTATACGACAATGCCTCTAAATACTGGCTGTTTGTTCTCTCGGCAGCCCCGAACCTGTTACTACTATTCGTGCATGCAGCAGCTGCATTAATGCTCTTGTGCGTGCGCACCTGGGATGCTCTAGTGCTTCTGCGCAATATAGCTCTCTGCCAAGTGACATTCCTGTGGCTCGCGGTTGCAATCGACAACTGGAAGTTTCCTAACGATTTTGAACTCGATCTGATGGCCGCAATCCAAATGAGTGCATGGCTATTGTATCTTTTTCAGTCAGAACGAGTTGAGCGTGTGTTCAAACATAACAACTGGGCGCAAGTTACTCTCACTTCTACTTTGGGACTGGCGTAGTGCCGCGATCGAGAGCATCCTCTTGTTTCTGTACAGGAACCATTTCATTGAGCCAGATAAGAGCCCGGTTCTGCTCGTTCTCTGAAGAGATCTTTGCAGCAACCAGAATCTGCTGTTGCAGCAATGCGACTCGCTGTTGAGTGGTCCGTAGTGCGTTTATTTCTTTTGCAGCATTAGGGCCGTATTCGGGATATGCCTTCAGGTAATGCTGCTCTTCCTCCAACAGCCGGGCCGTGGTTGTCTGCAAATCAGTCACGTCAGCCGCAATAGAGTGGTACATAGACAGATAAGCCGGAATTTCCTGAGCCACGCTATTCCGCCTGTCAGATATACGATTGCCGACTTCCTTGAAATGTGCCCAGTCGCGTACCAAGGCACTATATCCGGCCCGCCTGGTGCCTAATCGCTTGCCCATGCCTGCACCAACACCAAAGAACATTACCTGGATGCAGACCGTGGCGATAGTCAAACTTCGAATTCGATTATGTTCAGATGTCGAATTAATCTGCTTACATTTCTTGATAGAAAACAACAAGGCAACTAAAGCACCGACGGTCAGTTGACCTGCAACCAACAACAGTATTCCGTCGCTGTGCATTTTGCTTGCGAGAACAAAAGAAAAGAGCGCGGCTGAAGAACAAACAACCGTGATGAGCAAGAGCCCAATCAATGCTGCATAGGGAATCGACGGGACCTGAGTTGGCATGTCTTGAGGACTGCCAACCACATTAGCTATCTCAGCAATAAGCGTTGGACGAGAAGGAGCAGGTGCGGCTGCGGCCGACGCAGAATCCGTGGCTGTGTCTTGTACGAAAGTTGTAACTGAATCAGAGACTTCCGTGCCCGACTCACTTCTTGGCTGTGGAGATAGCAACGTTCCGCAGAAGCGGCAAACTCGCTCAGTCTTGAGGCATTCGTTACCGCATTCTGTACATAACATTTACGACGTCCTCAACGGTGAAAACCTACACCGGACTTGAAGCCTTGTAAAGGTTTTGTTGAAACCTACGATTGTGAGGGTCGGGTTTGCGTTAAGCGGCAGCGGAGCCGGTCCCTCACGCTTCGGCACCCATACATTTCCAAGTACGAGCATTGTGGCGGTGCTTCGGTTCGGGATGGCATATGGTGGGGGATGCGGAATGCTGAGCTCTTTTGTGTGTAAGCATGGCACTAAGGTGAAACATAATTAACGTTATTATTTACACAACGTGAACATTTAGTATATAAATAGTTTATGAGTGATGAAACTGCCAAGAAAATGTATGAATCGGCCCGAGAAAGACTTTTGGAGCTACTGAACCAGGAGAAAGAGGCCAAAGAGCAGATTTCACATTGGGCACCGATTGTGGAACAACTGGCCCGACTTTGCGGGGAAACCGTGGATCCGGAGATATTGAGCCAGGTAAATGAGTTAATTCAGATGAACGTGGCTGGATCGGCACAGGAAATGGGGCTGACAGAGGCGATCCGGTGGGTTTTCCGGCAGCCGCTGCTGCTGCCCCTGACGCCGACGCAGGTAAGAGACAAGCTGGCGGAAATGGGTTACGACCTGGAGAAATATGCGCATGTGATGCCACCGATCCACAACACCCTGAAACGGATGAAAGAAGCAGGCGAGATCAAGGAAGTGGACGGCCTGGGCGGGCTGGGAAAAGCTTTTGTGAGGAGCTAGCCATTAGCACTTAGCAATAGCCAAAAAACAAGAACCAAACCTAAAGCCAGGAAACCCTCAGCCGAGGGCGGCTGAGGCTACACGAGTGTTTTTAAGTCTTGAATTTTGAGCACCCCTCGAAATGTGGCCGTTGGGCTGCTGTCCACTGTTAACCGGAGAAGCTATGAGCAAAGAAGAGATCATCGGCGCCATGAATGAATGCGCGACCCAGCTAGGGCATGCGCCGAATGTGGCGGAGTTCCGCAGATTGAGCAAGATCAGCGTGAACCAGATCCGGAGAAACTTTGGCACCTACACGCGGCTGCTTTCCGCGAGCGGCATGGAGCGCCGTGGAGCCGGATACACGGCAAGCCTGAAATCACTGTTTCTGGATTGGGCACGGGTAGTCCGCAAGACGGGGAAAATTCCGACGATCACGGAGTATGAGCTGGAAGGAAAATACAGCATCCGGCCACTGAGAAGGCGCTTCCGGAACTGGCGCGCGGTCCCGGCCGGCCTGATGGAATTTGTGCGGCAGGAGGGACTGGAAGGGGAATGGGAAGATGTTGTGAAGGTCCTTGCGGACCATCTGGAAGGTGAAGCGAGGGAGACACGAACATTGGAGTCGCCTACGATCATGCCTTTGCGACCCAGGCCCCCGAAGGACGAGACCATCTACGGGAAGCCTATGGGCGGACCTCTGAATTGCGCGCCGACAAGTGAAAATGGAGTGATTTTTGCATTTGGCATTGTGGCGGAAAAGCTGGGATTTTACATTCAGCGGATTCAAACGGCGTGTCCGGATTGCGAAGCGCTGCGAGAAGTGGGGCCGAACCGGTGCGTGCGAGTGAGGATTGAATTTGAAAACGAGAGCCGAAATTTTCTGACGCACATGCATTCAATAGACGACGCCGACTTGATTGTGTGCTGGACGCATAACTGGCCCGATTGTCCGCTTGAAGTTTTGGAGTTGAGGACCTTGTTCGAGAAAAATATTCTCTAATACACAACCGCAGCGGAGCAGAACTTCGCAACGCGCGCCGTAATGATGGCCAATCGAGTGAGAATGTTCTTAACGTGAAAAGCCCGGCGGGTGTTTGCGAACCGGCTGTGCGTCTTATAAAATCACAGGTTCCGCTGAGCGTGCTGAAGCCCGCTGTAAGAACGCAATTGTTATAGAACGCTTCGTTACAGAGTCCCAATAGAAATCCAGA
Organism: Candidatus Angelobacter sp.; assembly: GCA_036488825.1. Classification (GTDB taxonomy): domain Bacteria; phylum Acidobacteriota; class Terriglobia; order Terriglobales; family Acidobacteriaceae; genus Angelobacter. The sequence goes on along the minus strand of DASXGZ010000025.1, from coordinate 24,680 downwards.
CATGAAAATTCACGAGTACCAGGCGAAGACGATCCTTGCGAAGTATGGCGTGGCTGTGCCTCGCGGTGAGATGGCGCTGACCCGCGCTGAAGCGGACAAAGCAGCGCACCGGCTATTTGAAGAAGGCGCAAAAGGCGTGGTGGTGAAGGCGCAGATCCATGCCGGAGGCCGCGGCAAAGGCGGCGGCGTGAAAGTGGCCAAGACGCTGGAAGAAGCCAGGCAGTGGGCAGACAAGATTCTGGGAATGCGGCTGGTGACGCACCAGACCGGCCCGGAAGGCAAGATTGTGCAGCGGCTGCTGATTGAAGAAACACTGCCGATTGAGCGCGAACTTTATCTGGGCATTGTGGTGGACCGCGCGACGGCGAAGCCGGTATTTATGGCGTCGGCCGCGGGCGGGATGGAGATTGAAGAGGTTGCGGCGAAAGATCCAAATGCGATCATCAAAGAAGCGATTGATCCGACGATTGGTTTTCAGGCTTATCACGCGCGCAAGCTGGCGTTTGGACTCGGGCTGAAAGGCACGCAGGTCAATGAAGCCGTGAAGCTGATGACGGGGCTGTATCGCGCGTTTGTGGATACCGACGCTTCACTGTGCGAGATCAATCCTTTTATCACCACGACTGATGGACGCGTGTTTGCGCTGGACGCGAAATTTGGCTTTGACGATAACGCGCTCTTCCGCCACAAAGATTTGAAAGAATTGCGCGACATAAGTGAAGAGGATCCGCTGGAAGTGGAAGCTTCAAAGTACAGCCTGAATTACATCAAGCTGGATGGGAACATTGCGTGTCTGGTGAACGGCGCCGGCTTGGCGATGGCGACCATGGACATCATCAAATATGCGGGCGGGGCACCGGCAAACTTCCTTGACGTGGGCGGCGGCGCAAACGCGGAGCAGATCGGCCATGCGTTTGAGATCCTGCTGAGCGACAAGAACGTGAAGGCGATCCTGATCAATATTTTTGGCGGGATTTTGCGCGTGGATACGCTGGCCGATGGCGTGGTGCAGGCAGCGAAAGCAACGAACTTGAAACTGCCTTTAGTGCTGCGGTTGGAAGGCACCAACGTGGAAAAAGGCCGCGAGATATTGAAGAATTCCGGGCTAAATTTCCAGGTTGCGGAAACGATGAAAGACGCAGCGGAGAAAGTGGTGGCTGCCGCAGGCAGACAGTGATCAGGAAAGCCTGTTTCGTTGCGCTGTTCTGCTGTGCAGTCGCAATCTGCTTTGCGGCTCAAAAGCATCCTCCATCGGAAGAAGTGAAGACTTTTGAGCTTTACAGTTGGCAGGATGCAAAAGGCGGCTGGACATTTAGCTTGTGGCCTGCAATTAGTAGTGCAGGACTTCACCCTGATGTGATTTTACGTCAATCGTCCGCTTTGGCCGGACAAGAAAAGCTGCAGCGAGCAATCGCTGCGCTCCCTGCGGGCTCTGAAATTGTTTGGCTCGATCATGCAGTTGGCATGTGGAAAGATGCCAAGGGCTGGAAGCGGATTAAATATCCACCGGGTCAGGTCATAACCGAGCTTCGCAAATATTGCAAAACGAAAGGGTACAATCTTTCCGTCGAGCAAGCGAAAGAATTGAAAGACTGAGAAGATATGGCAATCTTAGTTGATAAATCCACGCGGCTGATTATCCAGGGCATTACGGGGCGCGAAGGCACGTTCCACGCTAAAACCTGCGCGGCTTATGGCACCAACATTGTTGGAGGCGTGACGCCGGGCAAGGGCGGGACGACGCATGAAGGCTGGCCGATATTTAATACCGTCGCGGAAGCTAAAGAGAAGACCGGCGCGAATGCAACCATTATTTTTGTGCCGCCGCAGTTTGCCGCCGATGCGCTGCTGGAAGCCATTGACGCTGAGGTTCCATTAATTATTTCTATCACGGAAGGAATTCCGGTCCTGGATATGGTCAGGGCTTACGAATTCCTAAAGATCAAAGGCAAGTCGCGGCTGATTGGGCCGAACTGTCCCGGAATTATTTCGCCGGGCAAGGCCAAGGTCGGCATTATGCCTGGGCATATTCATAAGGAAGGCAATGTGGGGATTGTGTCGCGGTCTGGCACGCTGACGTATGAAGCTGTTTTTCAATTGACGCAGCGCGGGATTGGCCAGTCGACGGCGATTGGGATTGGCGGCGATCCTATTATTGGAACGAATTTTGTGGATGCGCTGAAGCTGTTCAATGAAGATCCGGAGACGCACGCCATTATTATGATCGGCGAAATTGGCGGCAACGCGGAAGAGACTGCGGCTGAATATGTGAAGCAGCATGTGAAGAAGCCGGTGGTGTCGTTTATCGCCGGGCAGACCGCGCCTCCAGGACGCCGCATGGGACACGCCGGAGCAATCATCTCCGGCGGGCATGGCACCGCAGCAGAAAAAATTAAAGCACTGGAAGCTGCGGGGATCGCTGTGGCCAAGTCTCCAGCCATGATGGCGCGGACGCTACTGGATAGGATTGAAATGGCCAAAGTATAGAATTTCTGCAAAGAAATTTACCGCAGAGAGCGCAGAACATAGAGCTTTAAGCATTTATAAGGTAGAGAGGCAGCATGCTGCATCTCCAGGACAGCCATAGGTAATCGACAGGAGCCATTGAACAGGAATGAATACACTGCAACGCACATTTTCCATTGTTAAACCAGACGCCGTAGCTAAGAACGCAACCGGCGATATTATCCGTATGATTGAGGAAAAAGGTTTCCGTATCCTCGGGATGAAGATGATCGAAATAAACAAACAACAGGCCGAAAGCTTTTATGCGGTGCATGCCAGTCGTCCATTCTTCGATTCCCTGACCACGTTTATGTCCAGCGGCCCGATTGTGGTGCTGGCGCTGGAAAAAGACAATGCCATTGCCGACCTGCGCAAGCTGATGGGCGCTACTAACCCAGCCAATGCAGAAGAAGGCACCATCCGCAAAAAATGGGCGGCCAACATTGAAAACAACGCTATTCACGGTTCTGACGCTGATGATACCGCGCGCTTTGAACTGAGCTATTTCTTTGCCGGATATGAATTGATCAAATAGCATTGCGCCGAACCAAAGGATTCCCATGCCATTAGTTCAAGTCACCATGCTGAAAGGCCGTACGATCGAGCAGAAGCGAAAACTCGCAGCGCGGATTACCGATGCGATGGTAGAAGAAGCCAAAGCCGCGAAAGAAGCCGTAGTGGTCACTATTATTGAGATCACGCGTGAAGACTATGCGAACGCAGGCGTGCTGCTGGCTGACAAGAAGTAGGGCTAACCAGATTTCCCGGTTCGCTTTCAAGTTAATCAACCACGCGATATAAACCCCGGCTGCGGCTTTCCATAATTGTGTCCAGACCGCCAATAACGTACTGCTTGAAGTGGGCTGAATCGCGGTGGGCCTGCAACGCGGCTTCATCTTTATATTGCTCGTAGAAAAGAAATTTGCGCGGGTCTTCCGTGGATTGATGGCCTATATATTGTAAGCAGCCCGGCTCCTTGCGCGAATGCTCATGCAGAAGACGGATGTATTCGCGGCACTTTTCTTCAGTGCCGGGCTTTACCAGCATATCGACTTTCAGCACGATCATTTTACCTTTCCTTTCGGGAACCAAGTTGGCCCATTGAATCCTTCCTCTTCTCTCCTCTGCACGTCAGGACGGCAGTATTCCCAGCGATTCGTCATTCCTCCGCAAACCGGTAGCTCGCATGGCTGTCGTAATCAATGCCATGCTTCTTCTTCAGCTCCTGAATGTAGCGGAGGGTCGTTTGCGTGTGCGGCCCAACGCCATCATTCGTATGCAGCAGAATCTCCTCCAGACAACTGCTCAGGCTCATGCGCTTGTGCTTTGCCAGGTCCTGGAGCAGAACAGCAAGGCGCTTCTCCAGTCGCACCGGGACATCCACCCGTTCGATCTTGATCGGCGGGCCGGCATTGAACAGGTGGTGCCCAAACGAAAGATGGTATCCGTGCAGGTCGCGCACGCCGTAATCTCTAATTCCATATTCTCTATCCGCGATATGCTCCACGACTTCAACGCCGTTAGCGCGATGGAATTCGTAGAGCTGGTTCGCGTCGCCGACAAGAAAAGTCACAGAGCACCCCTTGGGATTGGGTGTTCCCTTTTGCAGGAACATCTGTACTTTGTCCAGATTCACTCCCGCGAAGGTCGGCGGAGTACCACCCCATGTAAACGCCAGTTTAAAGCCTAATTTTTTCGTGTAAAAATCTACGGCGGCGGGAATATCGCTGGCCGCCAGGACTGCATGGATTTGATCACATTCAACAATGGGAGTGGCCGAGGTCGCCATGGCGTCTCCTGTTTAATAGTTTGATTAGACGATCACTTTGCTTTTGCGCCCTTCTGTGGCGCTGCTTTCTCGGCGGAGCCAATAACGTCTGCTTCAAAGTCGGGCAGCAGCATGGTCTGGTCGCGGTCAGGGCCGGTAGAAACCATTCCGATCTTTGCTCCACTCTCACGCTCCAGAAAGCGCAGATACTCCTGGGCTTTTTTCGGCAATTCATCAAAGCCGGCCGCGCCTTCAGTAGATTTCTTCCAGCCCGGCATCTTTTCATAGATGCACTCCACCCGGTCAAAGCCGGTGGCCAGCGCTGGAATGGAATCATATTTCTTGCCTTTGATTTTGTAGCCAACGCAAACAGGCACTTCATCCAGCACGTCGAGCACGTCCATTTTGGTTACCACCCACCAGTTCACCCCATTGATCATTTGCGCGTAACGCAAAAGCGGCAGGTCAACCCAGCCACAGCGGCGGGGGCGTCCAGTAACCGCGCCGTATTCGTTGCCGCGCGCGCGCAACTGATCGGCGACAGCTCCTTCCACCTCGCTGGGAAATGGGCCGCCGCCTACTCGGGTGCAGTATGCCTTGGTCACGCCGATCACGTTTTGAATCGCATTGGGCGGAACTCCGGTGCCGGTAGCTGCGCCGCCGGAAGTGCAGCTTGATGAAGTCACAAACGGATACGTTCCATGGTCGATATCAAGCATCGTCGCCTGGGCGCCTTCAAACATCACAGACTCGCCTTTGGCCAGCGCCTGGTTAAGCAGCACGGCGGTATCGGCGACAAATGGCGCGATTTGCTCAGCGGCACGTGCATACTCCGTGTACATACTGTCAGCATCAAGCGGATCGGAATTAAAAAGCGCATGCGCGATCATGTTTTTTTCGCGGCAGGCATTTTCAATTGTGGCTTTGAGCAGGCTGGAATCGAGCAGGTCAGCCACGCGCAATCCGCGGCGGCCCATCTTATCTTCATACGCGGGGCCAATGCCGCGCGATGTGGTGCCGATCTTCACGCGCCCTGGCGCGTTCTCCGCTCCCATTTCAATCATGCGGTGGTAAGGCAGAATCACGTGGGCGCGATTGGAGACAAAAAGATTGCCATCCACCTGCACGCCGGCATCGCGCAGCATCTTTACTTCTTTTAAGAAGGCCAGCGGATCAAGCACCACGCCATTGCCAATTACTGAGCGGCAGCCCTTGCGCAGCACGCCGCAGGGCACCAATTGCAGCACAAATTTCTTGCCCTTGATTATGACCGTGTGTCCGGCATTATGCCCTCCGGCATAACGGGCCACGATGGAAAAATTGTCTGAAAGGACGTCGACGATCTTGCCTTTGCCCTCGTCGCCCCACTGGGCGCCCACAATCACCGCTGTCTTGCCGCGCTTCACTTCGATTGCACACTCCTCGCCGTGCCGTTTTTCGCGCTTATCAAAAAATATTGCTGGGAAAATGGACGGGAAAGTCTGTTACTCATAGAGTTTATCAGAATTGAGGAACCATTTTTGCAGGAATACGGCTGTCGAGGGCAAGTAAAACTGCCTCAAATCCTAGTCTCTATGCTCTCGTCCTCGGCCGCTTGGCGACTGAGGATGTGTTCAGTGCAACGGCGGCGCGAATCAGCGCCTTCAACGCCTTTTCATTAATCTTGTCGGCCTCATGGAAATCGATGGCACGCCGGGTGTTGCCTTCAAGGCTGGAGTTAAAGAGGCCGGAAGGGTCCTCCAGCGAGGCGCCCTTGGCAAAGGTCACCTTCACGACCTTTTTGTACGTCTCACCGGTGCAGATTATTCCGGCGTGCGACCACACCGGAACTCCTCTCCACTTCCACTCCTCCACCACTTCGGGGTCGGCCTGCTTGATGAGAGTTCGGACCCGAGCCAGCATCTCACCGCGCCAATCACCCAGCTCTTTGATTCTCGCATCTATCAGCTTAGAGGGAGATTCTCCTTCTTTTCTTTCCTTCGGGCCGCTCTTCCTTTTCTTCATGGTTGTCGTCGATTTCTTCATATTGTTGTCGCCCGCCGTCACTTGAAGTATCGCTTAATCAACGCTTTGGTACCGTCGCATCTCGTTTCTTCGATGCCGACCGAGCTTATCAAGTGCCCTTCCGTTGAGTGTTTCACGCCCAAATCCATGAACGTGCCAAAAGCCACTGCGCACCGCACAAGAGCGGGGACCGCACCGCGGTGAGCGCGGTCCCGTACCGCCGTTACTGCATGGGCTTTTCACAATTCAACATCCAGTTGATGCCGAACTGGTCAGTGAACATGGTAAACCGCTCTGCCCAGGAGGTTTCCTGCGGCGGCATCTTGATCTTGCCTTTTCCACTGAGTGCGGCAAATAATTTTTCTGTCTCCTCAGCGCTTTCACACCCAATCGCAACGGAAAAGTTCTCGCCGTGCTCAACCGGCGGGCCTCCCATGTTGTCCGATGCCATCAATACGGGTCTGCCGCCCTTGGTTATCCTGGCATGCGCGATCTGGTCTTTTGCTTCCGGCGGAATATTGCCGGGCATGTCGCCAAATGTTGTTAGCTGCAGATCGCCGCCAAGGCATTTCTGGTAAAACGTCATGGCTTCACGGCAGTTTCCGTTGAACAGCAGATAGGCGTTGATTTCCTTCATGTCCACTCCATTTCTATGATGAATTTTAATTACCTCAAACTTGCCATCTGCGCAGAGACTTAACTCCGCACCGGAATAAGAGCGCGCAACCGTTCTTCGCGCAAGTACAAACCTCCCCAGATCAATAGACCTATGTAGATGGGGAAAAGTGAGTGAGTGAACAAGGGATTGCCAACGCGCACCTGGCTGGCCACCGCGCCGCCAAGATAGCCGGTAAGCAGGATTGCACCGAGCACAGACGTGCGGGGAACAATATAAAGAACAACGCATGCCAGCAGCAAAATTCCGATGCCGGCAGCGAAACTTACCGGATATCCAAGCTGGCCAAAGGCCTGCACAGCCGGAGCCGGCAAGGGCCTGATCAACTTAAACCCAGCATCCACGAGAAGGAATAGAATCACAAGGCCGCTGAGGATGCGTCCGGCCCAGAGCCGCTTATTGGTAGTCGCTATAACTTGAGCACTAGATTGGATTGCTGTTGCTTGCATATCATTTGTCTCCTATCGATTGAGGTTTCCTTCAGAGTTCAACAAAATTATTCAGGGCTTAAGGCTGTCCAGATATCCGCAGATGGCTTCTCCGGCTTGCGTCATTAGCTCCGCACTGCGGGAGCTTTTCCCTGTTCCCCAGATGCCCATTTGTGAAGCGACAACCAGCGTCGCTGCGCTTCGCGGTGAAATGTTTTTGCGCACCTTGCCAGACTTAATGGCGTTGGCAAAGACTGCGGTATATGTTTTGCGCCACGTATCATACAGCTTGTCAATGCGCGCATGGAATTCCTCATCCAACGGTGACATTTCCTGCGCCAGATTGTTCAGCGGACATCCTTGAACAAAGTGGCCGCTCTCAATATCAGCTTTTATGTACTGGCGAAAAGCCTGCTTGAGGTCAGTGATCGGGTCTTTGGAATTAGCCAGCGGAGTGAGCCAGCGCTCCTGGAGAATCGGGCCGACGATCTCATCCACCACGGCATAGCCAAGTTCCTGCTTGCCGGCGAAATGATGAAAGAGCGCGCCTTTGGTGATACCGGCGGCTTCCACAATGTGGTTCAAGCTGCCACCCTGAAAGCCGTTTTTATAAAACTCGGCAAAGGCAGCCATCAGTATCCTTTGCCGCATAGCTTCCGTTCTCTGGGCTTGGGTTTGAACCATGAATAAAAAGTACAGACCAGTCGGTATGTTTGTCAAGAAGAATTTATAAAAAATTACAGAGAAGCTGAAAAGCGCTTTGCAGAAATGGGTCTAGCGTTTATTCCCGGACCAGAGCTATGTGCCGAATCTCTCGGCGGCGCGAGCCTTGGCTTTGGCGGCTTCTTCTTCCCGGTTCTTGGGGGGCGCCGTGGTTTCCAGCGAACGAAGCAGCCGGTTGGCGATAGCGGCAATCTCATCAATCGCACCCTGAAACGACTCTTCATTGGCCTTGGAAGGTTTGTTAAAGCCGGTGATCTTTCTCACGAATTGTAGCGAGGCGGCCCGCACTTCGTCGTCGGTCACCGGCGGGTCAAAGTTGAAGAGAGTTTTGATGTTTCTGCACATACCGATGCCCTTTTAAATATGGTTTCTCTATTTTCGCATGGTTGGCCGCTATCTTCAGCCAAATCAAATTGCCACGCAAGATGGTAAATTAAGACGCATCGCAACGTGCAAGTTGTGCTTACTTTCGCGGTTACAAGCTAACCGGCTCGGCAACTTCCGCGGACTTCTTTGCACTCGCCTTTAGTTCCGCCAACAATTCATAAGAGCGCAGCCGGTCAGAGTGCTCATAGGTATTGCAAACGACCATCAATTCATCCACCTGTGTTTCCTGTAAAAAAGCTTCCAGCTTCTCGCGGACCGTTGCCGGGCTGCCGACGATGGCAGCGCGGAACTTCGCGGCAACAGCGGCTTCTTCAAAGGCATTCCAGTCCAGACGCTCGACCGGCGGCATCAGCCCGACGGGACGGTTGCGAATCATGTTCAGGAACATCTGCTGCGCTGTGGTGGCCAGATAATGCGCGCGCTGGTCAGTATCAGCTACCAGGATTGGCACACCGGCCATGGTGTGTGGCTGCTTCAATACTTCAGAGGGCCGGAAATTTCTGCGATACAGCTCGAATGCCTGCAACATACCTTCCGGCTGGAAATGCGCCGCAAAGGCAAAAGGCAGGCCCAGCGAGCCCGCAAGTTGCGCGCTGTAGCCGCTTGATCCCAGCAACCAGATGGGAATATTGAGACCGGCTCCGGGAAATGCGCGCGGAGACTGGCCCTGCTTCTGCGGACCAAGAAATCCGCGCAACTCCGCCAGCAATTCAGGAAAATCTTCACCGCTGGTTTGCAGATCGCGGCGTAACGCGCGTATTACAGCGAAATCACCGCCCGGAGCACGGCCAAGCCCAAGATCAATGCGTCCGGGGAAGAGCGTTTCCAGCGTGCCAAACTGTTCAGCGATCACCAGAGGTGCGTGGTTGGGCAGCATGATTCCGCCGGAGCCGACACGGATCTTTGACGTACCAGCCGCCACGTGGCCGATCAATACTGACGTGGCCGAGCATGCAACACCGGGAATATTGTGGTGCTCCGCCAGCCAAAACCGTTTGTAGCCCCACTGTTCTGCATGACGCGCGAGATCGAGCGTGTTGCGGAATGCGACATCCGCCGTCCCACCCTGCCGCACGTGCGCCAGATCAAGAATGGATAGATCGGTCTTCGCGAGGCGTGCTGGTATGGGCAAGGCAGTGCTCCTTGAATGATGCTGTAAAAGAGTGCGCGCCCGCAAAAGGACGCATTTATTTGATGTCGCAACCGCTGATTTGTATTCAGGTATCATTTTAGCGGCCAGTATCGAAACGCTTTACCCTTGCCACCATGTTGCCATTTCAGTTGAGCCGGGGTGCAGGCGTGAGCAAAACGCGAGCTTGCAGGCGAAATCCTGAGCGCAGCAAAGGACCCAATCATGCTGTCCTTTAAATTGATTTATAGCGAAGACTACTATCTGCCCATTGGGGCACACGTTTTTCCTGCGCAGAAATACCGTTTAATACATAGGCGGCTGCTGGAGAGCGGCATTGCTGAGCCGGGTGATTTCCTCGAACCCAAACCGGCGCGGGATGAAGACATCCTGCTGGTGCACACGCGCGAGTATGTGCAGAAGCTCAAGACCGGGACGCTTTCCGCACAGGAAGAGCTACAAATGGAAGTGCCATACTCGCCGGAGCTGGTAAAGGCATTCTGGCTGGCGGCCGGCGGATCGATACTAGCCGCAGAGTGGGCTCTGCGTGATGGCGTTGCATGCAATATCGGTGGCGGATTTCATCATGCCTTCCCTGACCATGGCGAAGGTTTCTGCGTGATTCATGATGTGGCAGTCGCGATTAAGCGCATGCATCAGGAAGGAAAGATCACTCGCGCTATGACGGTGGACTGCGACGTTCACGATGGCAATGGCACGGCTGTGATTTTTCCGCCGAAGGAAAAAATTCGGCCGGACCATCCACTGCCAAGCGCCAGCGCCAGCCAGCGCGATATTCACGCAACGCATGAAGAACACTCTCAGCATACGGCGGACGAACTGGATGTGTTCACGATTTCATTGCACCAGGCGCATAACTATCCAGCAATCAAGCCGCCATCGTCGATTGACATCAATTTGCCGGACGGCACCAACGACGACGAATATCTTGGCTGGCTCGACCAGTCATTAAGTTCCGCGCTCCGGCATTTTGAGCCGGAGCTGCTCTGTTATATTGCCGGAGCCGATCCTTATAGAGAAGACCAGCTCGGCGGACTGGCCTTGACGATTGAAGGCCTGAAGAAGCGCGACGAACTTGTCCTGAGAGTGGCCAAAGAGCGCAAAATCCCGGTGATGATTACCTATGCGGGCGGGTATGCCCGCCGCGTGGAGGACACGGTGACGATCCACTGCAATACCATTCTGGCGGCGAAGGAGATTTTCTCTTGAAGCTGCAACTTGTCCGCCACGCCACGCTGCTGCTGGATTATTCCGGCATGAGAATCCTGATTGATCCCATGTTGGGCGATACCGGAACAATGGCCGCGATACAGAACTCGCCGCAGCCGCGCCCCAACCCGCTGGTCCCGCTTCCCTTTCCGGTGGAGCAGGTGCTGGAGGGCGTGCAACTGGTGCTGGTCACGCACACGCATCGCGACCACTGGGACGATGCGGCTATCCAGTTAGTACCAAAAGACCTGCCGCTGCTATGCCAGCCCGAAGACCTGCAAAAGATGGAGGCAGTGCATTTTGTAAATGCCTCAGCGGTACATGACATGAAGCGCTGGAGCAATATCTGCGTGACCCGGACTCCGGCACAGCACGGAACAGGCGAGATTGCGCGGGCCATGTCGCCCTCCAGCGGCTACGTGCTGAGCGCTGAAGGCGAGCCTACGCTTTACATCACCGGCGACACCATATGGTATGACCAAGTGGCCGAAACGATTAAGCAACATAATCCGCATGTGATCGTGGTGAACTCAGGCGCGGCCCAGTTCCTGCATGGCGATCCCATCACCATGACCGCAGGAGATGTGGTCCGCGTATGCCGCTCAACGCCGCACGCAAAAATAATCGCCGTTCACATGGAAGCCATCAATCATTGCCTGCTCACACGGGAAGAGCTGGCGCGAGAAGCGCAGGTGTCCGGAGTACAGGTGATGATTCCCAGGGATGGAGAGATGTTGGATTTGGCTATCAGGCAGGCAGAAACCTAAAGGCAAGATTGAGGTCCGGCATGTCAGATACAGCGGAAAGACTTTTGCAACAGGGCTTGCTGGCGCGAAGAGAGCACCGGCTTGGCGATGCCAGACGCGACTTGGCGGAGCTTGTCAGTCTGTGCCGCGAGACCGGCAACTCTGTTGAGTTGGCCAGGGGACTTACGGCTTTAGGCCAGATCGAGAGAGATTTGGGTCAAGGCGATGCTGCTCTGCGTCTCTATGATGAAGCAGTTTCCCTCTATCGCGCCGCAGGGGATGTCCTCAGGCTGGCTCACACCATCCGGCATGTGGGCGACATCTATCGGAACCAGGGGCATCCCAAGTTGGCTGAACCTTGCTATCACGAAGCGCTCGACCTCTATCGCCGGGACGGGCGTACGCTACCGCTGGATCTGGCGAATGCCATTCGCGGACTGGCGATTCTCAAGTTTGATGGCGGTGAATTTGAAGAAGCGAGAGGGCTTTGGCAGGAGGCGAAAGATCTTTATGCGTCTTTAAATGTAGAAGCGGGCGTGGCTGAAAGCTCGCGGCGGCTGGCGTTGCTGGCGGCACGGAAGGGTAACTAAGACCTGTTTATTGCAATATGATTTTTTATTTCGTTTTGTAAAGCCTCTGAAGAAAAAATCCAGAGCTGCACAACTCTTTTGGGCCTTAGGGGTTCTTACCTAGGAGAGCAAAAACGCCATGAAATGCGAAATCTGCAAAACGATTGAGAAATTGGGTTTGGATCCCGCAGCGCATGAGCAGTGGATGTGCGCGGATGCAAAGTCACCAAGGCAGGCTTGGGAGAGCGCGCAGGTCTCGATTCACCACTTTTGCCATGATCTAGGCGAGAGGCTTCAGGCGAAATGGCGCCATGCCGGGCACGCGCTTTATCGCCGGGCACAGTATGTAACGCTGGGACTCTAGCTGTACCCAGCGGCTGAGACCTTGCTCATTCCATGACGAGTCACCGCCATGAATGCCTGCTCCATCCCGCAAGCTGCAGAAAAATATGGTAGTTCGTGCCTCGGTGCGCGTTATCTCAGTCCGGAACCCTAGCAAAATAATTCAATTGAAAACACAGAACTTAGCGTTTCATGGGTGAACGCCGCGATAAAGGAAACATGCGTCAATCGGGTTGAGTTCGTCTCTGTTCTACTGCAGCGGGTTTACAATTTAGCAAGGCCCGAATTCAGCAAAGAGCAAGCCCAGAGGCAAGACACATCTTATGGACTCCTCGATTCTTCGCCAACTCAAGAAAATCGCCGGCAAGGACGCGGTATTAGACCGGCCGGAAGAACTCATGCTTTATGAGTATGACGCAGGCGTAGACAAGCACCGGCCCGGCGCGGTGGTGTTTGCCCAGAATACGCAGCAGGTGTCGCAAATCATGCGGCTGGCCAGCGACAAAAAGATTCCCGTGGTCCCACGCGGCGCAGGGACCGGGCTGAGCGGCGGGGCCATTGCACGTCGAGAAGCGATTGTGCTCTCACTGGCGCGTATGAACAAGATATTGGAAATCGACGTTCCCAATCAGCGCGCCGTGGTGCAGCCGGGCGTGGTGAATCTGGAGTTGAGCAACGCCACCGCAAAATATGGCTATTACTACGCGCCCGATCCCTCCAGCCAGAAGGCCTGCACCATAGGCGGCAATGTGTCGGAAAATTCCGGCGGGCCGCATACGCTAGCCTTGGGCGTGACTGTGAACCATGTGACTGGCCTTGAAATCGTACTGCCCAATGGAAAAGTTGTTGAGTTTGGCGGCAAGGCACAAGACGCCACCGGTCTGGACATGACTGGTTTTTTTGTCGGCTCAGAAGGGACGATGGGCGTGGTGACGCGAATCACGGTGAAGCTCACTAAACTGCCTGAGCATGTGACTACGCTTTTGGGAATTTACAACACCGTGGAAGACGCGGCCAATACAGTTGTGGCGATCACACAGAGCGGCGTGACGCCCGCAGCACTGGAAATGTTGGATGGCTGGATGGTCCGTTGCGTTGAGGCCAATGTTCATGCGGGCTATCCAGAAGACGCGGCGGCGGTGCTGCTGATTGAGCTTGAGGGCATGCGGGAAATGGTGGAAGAACAGGCCATAGCCGTGAGCGAAGTCTGCCTGCAACAAAAAGCGCGCGAGGTCCGCCATGCCAAGGACGAAAAGCAGCGCCAGCTTCTGTGGCTGGGCCGCAAGACGGCTTTCGGCGCCGTGGGCCGCGTGTCACCTTCTTATTACACGCAGGATGGCGTGATTCCCCGCACCAAAGTTCCGTACACGCTGGCCGAAATTGAGCGCATCAGCAAGCATTATGGACTGATCATTGGCAACGTGTTTCATGCCGGTGATGGGAACCTTCATCCGCTGATCCTGTTTGATGCCCGTGATCCGGTGCAGACGGAAAACAGCCGCAAAGCGGCAAAAGAAATCATGGCGTGCTGCCTGAAGTTCGGCGGCTCAATCACCGGCGAGCATGGCGTAGGCCTGGAAAAAATGGGACTGATGACCGCCATGTTCACTGAAGATGATCTGGAAGTCATGGTGCGGCTGCGGAACGCATTCAATCCTGAGTCAATCCTCAACCCGCAGAAGATGATTCCTGACCTGCACTTTTGCCGCGAGATCACTGGGCCCCTTCCGAAAGCCAAGTTTGAGCCTGTGGCGGGTGTTCCAGTATGAGCACCATCACGTCACCGGTATCTCTTGATCGCGACCTGGCCGCGATTGTTGGGGAAAAGAATGTTGCCCGGACGGTGTTTGAGGGCTTCCATATTAATGGAGTAGTTCCGTCTGCGGCGGTCTTCCCTGGTTCGCCCGAGGAAGTTGGCGCGTTGTTGCGGCTGGCAAATGAGCGCGACCTAGTGGTTGCTCCGGCCGGCGGATTAAGCAAGCAGCAGATTGGGTGCATCCCGGAGCGAGTGGACATTCTGCTCAGCACCACGCGACTGAATAAGGTTGAAGAGTACGATCCCGGTGATTTGACCATCGCAGTTCAGGCTGGAATGCCATTCGCTGACATGCAGCGCAGGCTGGCGGAGCATCAACAATGGGTGCCGTGCGATGCCGCGTATCTTGAGCGCGCCACCATTGGCGGATTGCTGGCGACGGGCGCTGCTGGGCCGCTCAAATCCACGTTTGGCCACATGCGGGATTTTTGCATTGGCGTCCAGTTTGTTACCGCGGATGGCAAGGTGGTAAAAGGCGGTGGGCGCGTGGTGAAAAACGTGGCCGGCTACGATCTGATGAAGCTGCTCACCGGCAGCTATGGATCACTGGCGGTGATCACGCGGGCCAATTTCAAAGTGTTTCCACGTCCCCGGCAGACCCGGACTTTTATCTGCTCGTTTCATTCGTTTGAGGAAGCGATTGCATTCCGCACACGTCTGTTCCAGTCGCCGCTGACGCCCATGTGTATGGAGATTATTTCTCCCGGCGCGCCCGAGTACCTGCGCGATGCCGAACCTGTGAATGATCCGGACGACTACGCGCCGGAGCAACCCGTGTCATTGCCGGCAGTGGAATGGCAGATTGTGCTGCGCGCGGCTGGCAGCGACAACGTGCTGGCCCGCTACTCGCGAGAGTTGGGCTCGGCGGTAACCCGCACGCTGGAAGGCGCGGCGGAAGAACAATTCTGGGGCTGGGTTTCACACTTTGAGCAGAATGTAGTGGCGCGGCATAGAAATGCCCTGATGCTTTATACCCATCTGGCAATCCAAAATGTGGGGCCGGCATTACAGGTACTGCAACGCGTTGCGCCCGACTACAACATGATTCCCGCAGCGGTGGGCCGCGCGGCCACGGGAAACCTGGTGCTGGCGTTGATGCCATTGTCCGTGGACCCGCCTTCGGCCATGCAATATGCCAATTGTGTTTCTGCGTTTCGCGGGATGCTGCCGCCGGGCTCGTCGGCTGAGGTGGCGCACTGCCCCACGGAAGCCAAACCTCACTTTGACGTCTGGGGCACCACGCCGACCGACGTAAACATGATGCGCGCGGTGAAGCGGGCCATTGATCCGAAAAATATCCTGAACAGGGGAAGATTCATTGTCTGAGCAGACCACCGCGTTTGAACCTCATGTGCACGATCCGCATTTGCAACCACCGGCGAATGCCGCAAAAGATGCGCCTAGCTGGGAGCTGCTCTCCACTTGCGTGCATTGCGGGCTATGCCTGAACCACTGCCCCACGTACAAGGTTTTACAGAATGAAATGGATTCCCCGCGCGGACGCATCTACCAGGTGCTGCAAGTAAATGAAGGCAAGATGCCGCTGGGGGACACGTTTGTCCAGCATATTGACCGCTGCCTGGGCTGCGTGGCCTGCGAAATTGCCTGCCCTTCCGGCGTGAAGTATGGGCGCATTGTGGAGCGCGCGCGCTCGCAGATTGAGCAGGGATATAAGCGGCCGCTCATCCAGCGCGTGCTGCGGAATTTTTTCTATAAAAAAGTCATTCCGAATTTTGAGACACTGCGCCTGGCCGCTGGTGGTATGCGTTTCTATCAGCAGTCCGGATTGCAGACGCTGGTGCGGAAGTCCGGATTGTTAAAGCTGCTGGGAGTGGCCGACCTGGACAAGCTCTCTCCGCAGATCGACAAGGAGTTTTTCTTCAGCGAGATTGGCAAAGTCTTTCCTGCCGTTGGGGAAAAGCGCGGCAAAGTGGCGTTTGTTGCCGGATGCATCAACAACGTCGCTTTTTCTCATTTAAACCGCGCGACGGTAAATGTGCTCACGCAAAATGGGATTGAGGTCCATATTCCGGAAGGCCAGGGCTGCTGCGGTGCGTTGCATGCCCACGCTGGGCTGCGCGAAGAAGCACGTGAGCTGGCCCGCCACAATATCAATATATTTCTGGGCGGCGATTATGACGCCATTGTGACCAACGCAGCCGGCTGCGGGTCCAACATGAAGGAGTATGACGATCTGCTGGAGAACGATCCGGCCTACCTGGGCCGCGCCAAAGAGTTCAAGGCAAAGATGCGCGACGTTACCGAATATCTGGCCGGGATCGGATTGCGGGCACCAAAAAGGAAGATCGGCCAGCGGGTGGCGTATCAAGACCCATGCCATCTGGCCAATGCGCAGCGGATTCGCATGCAACCACGCGAATTGCTGACGGCTATCGGATGCGAACTGGTGGAGTTACCGCACCCTGACCAGTGCTGCGGCAGCGCTGGAGTGTATAACGTCTCACAGAATGAACTTTCCATGAAAATCCTGGAAAAGAAGATGGAAGACGTAACTTCTGTCTCTTCTGACATGCTGGCCACCGCCAATGTGGGCTGCATGATCCAGTTGCGGGCAGGAGTGAAAGAGCGCGGCCTGGAAATGCCTGTAAAACATGTGGTGGAACTGCTGGATGAAGCGTATTCAAGCAGCTAGCACTTAGCAATTGGCAATTGGCAAAATCATCTTGTGTGCAAGCAGCTTTCCTGATGAGATTTAATCATGGAGACAGAGGCGAAACCCGAAGTCAACGTTCAGCAGGCTGTGCCGTTTTTCATGATCACGAACATGGAAACTTCCCTCCGCTTTTATGTGGATGGCCTGGGCTTCAAAATGACCAACAAATGGATTGATGAAGGCAAGCTGCGCTGGTGCTGGCTGGAGATTGGGAACGCAGCGCTGATGCTTCAGGAATATAAAAAAGACCATCACCCGAATTCCGGCCGCCCTGAAGGCAAACCTGGCGTTGGCGTTTCGATCTGCTTTCAATGCAAAGACGCGTTGGCAATCTATCGAGAAATTACGGCCCGCGACATCAACGCAAAGAGACCTTTTGTGGGCAATGCAATGTGGGTGACGGCAGTTGAAGACCCTGATGGGTACAAAATTGAGTTTGAAAGCCCGATGGATGTGGCGGAAGAGACGGTGTACTCGGAGCAGCAAACGTAAATCCGGAACATGCCGGATGATCTTTGATAACTGAATAAAAGACACTCCAAATCCTCCTTCAATATCGGTGGGCTTGGGATCACGCTCACAGACGAACGCGGTTTCCGGGTGCAAACTGGCCTTACATGCTGCGGGTAACGTTATATAAGTAACGTTACCGAGCTAATGGATAGAATTTGGAGTTCTAAGGTCTTTGAGCGATTCGCGGTTGTGCTCACTGCTAGAACAATGGTGATGCTATGAACAGAGTCGTCAACAAATTCGTGCAGGCCCATGACCGGTATATGGAACTTGACCGCATTCGCACAGAATGCACCAACCCGACGCAGCGCGAGTCGATTCACATTGCCATCATGTCGGCGTATCTGGAAGTGCAGTTTCATGCCCGGCAGATCACCGGGTTGCAGTTTGCTGACGGCATGGATTTTGCCGAAGTAAACTAAAAGCCTCCGCCAGACAGCCCTCGCCCCGCAATTTGCGTCTAATTATTCACGCCACTGCTGTACTATGTACTCGTGCGCCTCTCGAATTCAGTTAGTATTGGCGCAGCGTCCACAATTCCCTTGGGAGGTGGCTCCCCATGCCACTGGCTCGAATCTTCACGCGCAATCCGGAGCGGACAGCCGCGCTTTTCAGCGAATTACAGCAGCAAGGCTACAAGGTAGAGGTCGCCGCACCGGACCAGCCTAACTTGGCTCCAGCCGACCTGGAAATTGAATTTGAAGTCTGCGAGCGGGCTGACGTGCTGGATCGCGCAGCCAATCTGGCCAGTGAACTGGGCGCTGAGGTGGCAGTAGCCCCAGGGGTGTTGCGTCCATTGGCGCAGCCAAAAATACAAATAAACACGCAGCAAACCTCTGAACCTTTTATCAAGACAGTTCTGGAACCAAGACCCCAGCCCACAAAACCGCAGCCCCAGATGGAGCGCGACCCTGAACGCGAATTTGAAGCCGCTTTTTCTTCCATGGTTGAAACGCCGGTCGCCGCCGAGGCTGCACCAGTGGTGAATGAAATACCAGTAAAGGAACCAGAGCCGCTTCCGCCAGTTGCTTTTCTGGAAGATCGGGCAGCGCTGGAACCGGCAGCAATGGCGCCTGCGCCGGAAAAGCCTTCCGTTGCGCCGCCAGCCTCGCCAGATCCAGTCAGGTCCGGCGATCCGATGCCGTATCTTTCACAGTTGACGCCTTTCAGCCCGCCCACCGCACGTACAGAAGAACAGCTCCAGGCCACCGCTTCTCCTGCCCGACAGCAAAAGCGACCGCAAACACAGGAGCAGAGCAACAAAGCCCTCAACAACAGCGCAAAGATCGCAGCGCAGACATGGGCAGGGGCGCTGGCGTTAGCGGCGTCTACAAAAGATTCTGTCCGCAACCATCTTGAGGAATACAAAAAACGCGCGCAGGTGCGTTCCGCTGAGGCAAAGGCCGCGCATGCAGCCCGATTGCTTGATCTGGAGCAACGGCGGGCTGAAGCGCATCAACGGGCAGCCGAACTGGAAGCAGCGCGTGAAGTGGCCGCCGCACGGTTAATTGAGTTAGTCCGCCAGCGCGGGCCGGGCCTGCCGCAGGAAAACACAACGCAGGAACATATACCGCAGCAAGCGGTGATTGCTGAAACCGAACGGGCACAGAGCATGTACGCGCAGCGTATCCCTCAAAATCGCAACCGCGAAGCCATGCCCGCAGATTTCGTGCGTCCGCCGGCGGATTTCAAATCAGAGCGCACGCCCGGGCTGAAAAAGCCGGTCCAGGTCTGGCAGCGAATCAATCCGCCATTGCGAGCTGTGCTTACCGGCGCTGCCGCCGTGACCGCGCTCTTTATTATGGGGATCGCGCTGGGAGTATTTCATTCACGGCCTCCGCTGGCCAGCACGCCTAACCATGCTTCCAACGGCGTAACGGTGCAGACCGGAGGCGTAACAGTGCAGGCCGGTGCTACATCAGCGCAGGCCACGGCAGGCGCGCAAATACCAGCCAATCAGCAGCCGGGGCATACTAGCGTGACGCCGGCTGAAGCCAAAGCGAACACACCTGCAAAGCCATCACCGCGCGTGCAGGTGCACAACCTGGTTGCGGAGCAATCAGAAAAACAGATCGGCGATGATGTTGTGATCCGGCACTATTCGCGACCTGCGCCTACGCAAAAGCCAAAACAGACAGGGCAGCAAGCCGGCTTAAAGCATTTTTCTGATCTGGATAATTAAAGAGTCCTGTTCCAGCCAGCAGCATGCGCAAGCACGGTTATGCAACAGACCTTATGCCAGCAGTAAACTCAAGCTTCAGCTTATGCTTCGCTCATTCCTGCCTTAATGCCTGTGTAGGATTGATTCTTGCGGCGCGGGCTGCCGGAATGTAGCCGGCAATCAATGCCACCACGCACAAAATAGCTACCGCGCTGATCACCGCCAGTGGATCGAGCACGCCCAGGCCAAAGAGCTTTGATTTGACCAGTTGCACTCCAATAGCGGTAAAGATCACGCCGGCCACCAGACCAATAGCGATCATGGCGCCTGTTTCGCGCAGAATCATCTTGATCACGCGGCCTTTGCCGGCGCCTAGCGCCATGCGGATTCCGATTTCATTCGTCCGCTGCGCCACGCCATAAGAGAGCACGCCGTAAAGCCCGGTGGCAGCCAGCAGCAGCGCCATAACGCCGAAGATGGAACACAAGCGGGCGATCATGCGGGGCTGGGCATTCGTTCGGTCAACCGACATCACCACAGGCCGCGCGCCCTCCACGGGCAGGTCTTCATTGACTGAGAGAAGCGTCTTGCGCACAGTCGCAATCATCTGCTCCGGATCACCGGCGGTGCGAATCTCAAAAATGGCCCACTCGTTTGGCCCCTCCATTCCCTGATCGGCGGGAACATAAAAGCGCGGCGGAATGTCCCCGCGCAGGCGATGGTCACGCGCGTTTTTCGCCACTCCCACAACCTCCATCGTGTGCTTTTTATCGCCAAAACTCTCGGTTATGTGACGTCCAATGGGATTGCGGTCCTTAAAAAAGAGTTTGGAAAACGCCTCATTGATTACACATACAGGCGGAGAAGTAGCAGTGTCTTGCTGTCCCAGGTCACGGCCCAGCAGCATTGGAATGCCGACGGTGGAAAAATACTGCGGTCCAACCATGTCAAAGCGGGAAGACTTTTCGGCATTCTTGGTCGGAGTGAATCCCTCCACTTCCACGTTGTCGCCTGATTCTGATCCACTAAACAGGCCATTGATGGAGTAGGTCGCCCCCTGAACGCCGGGCAGCGCCCGCACGCGCTCGGTAAGATCACGCCACAAACTGGAAAGCTGCGGTCCCTTGTAGCCGGCGGAGACACCGTCTGCACTTATAAGCAGCAGCTTTTCTTTGGCGTAGCCCAGATCGACCGACTGCAAATTCCAAAGCGTGCGCAGGAAGAGTCCTGCTCCCGCCACCAGCAGCAAGGAAAGCGCGACCTGGACGATCACCAGCCCCTTGGCAAGATTCAATTTGCTTCCAGAAGCTGTAGTGCGTCCATTATCGCGCAAGCTGTCATTCAGGTTTACGCGTGTGCCGCGCAGGGCAGGGGCCAGCCCAAACAGAATTCCCGTAAGTACCGTTACGCCAAGGGTAAAACCGAGCACATGCCAGTCCAGCGATGCGCTAAGTCTAAAATCTTCTCTGCGCTCCGTCAGCAACAGGATCAGAGCGCGCGAAGCTCCCCAGGCCAATAGCAGTCCAACGATTCCGCCGAGAAGCGAAAGCACCATGCTCTCAGTCAGGAACTGGCGCACCAGCCGCGATCTGGATGCGCCAATGGAAAGGCGCACCCCTACCTCTTTAGTGCGAGAGGTGGCCCTGGCCAATAAGAGGTTGGCCACATTGATGCACGCAATCAACAAAACTACGCCGGACGCGCCCAACAGTACTTTTAACTGCTGGCCAAAATCGTCGCGTCCGCCGAAGGCCCCAGTACGGGCATCGCGCAGTTTAATGTGTTGGTCCAGCGCCTGCTTGCGGGTGTCTGGATCGAGGCTCTTTGGATATCCGTTTTCAAGCATGCCGCGGAACAGCACATCAATTTCTGTCTGAGCGCGTGATTGCGTAACGCCGGGTTTGAGGCGGCCGAAGGCCTGCAGCCACATGACTTTCTCCATGCTCTTGGTCAGGTCTTCATGCAGCCAGTCGCGCCCCGGCATGACAAGTGGTTGCATCATCATGGGTATCCAGAAATCCGGCTTTTCTCCCACACTCTCCCCGGTGAAACCAGGAGCGGCCACTCCGATGACAGTCAACGTGGCTCCGAGCATTTTGATAGGCGTTCCCAGCACGGACACATTCCCGCCAAAGCGTTTCTGCCAATAGTCATAGCTGAGGACGGCGTACGGGTCCTGTCCCACGTTCTTGCCTTCTTCGCGGTTAAAGAAGCGGCCAATGGCTGGATCTACGCCAAGCACCGAAAAATACTCCTCGGAAACCAGCCGGGCGTGTGCTTCCTCCGGCTGCCCTCCAGCGATGTGGACCTGCATGCGGTTCATCTCCGACTGGGCAACGCACAGGCTATCCAGGCTAGTGGCATGGTCCCGGAATTGCTCAAACTCGGCATAGGTCAGCATGCCGCGCTCACCGCTATTGAGCCCGCTGTTTACTCCAGACTGGTTAGGGTCAGTCAACATGATCAGGCTTTGCGGGTCACGCACCGGCAGAGACTTCAACATGGCTGAATTCATGACGCTGAAGATCGCTGTATTGGCGCCAATGCCAATAGCCAGGGACGCGACCGCCACCGCTGTAAACACCGGATTTCGAGCGAATTGACGCGCGGCGTACCGCAGGTCCTTGAATAGATCTTCCGTCCAGGCGGTGAAAGACATGGATTTTCTCCGGGGCAGGAATCTGGGCAGCCTTATCCGTCTAGTAAGACCGCCGAAGTGCTAACAGATTAGCACAAGCAGAAAATTTATTTCTTGAAGAAAATAAGGGTAGCGGGTGCTTGTACTTCTGTAGCCGTTTGCCGGAAGCTACCCCAGATATTTCAGGAAGTCCTTCGGCGTACTCTTGTCGAAGCCTGGGAAAACTTTCTTCAGGTCATTATTTCCCAGATGGTTTGCCACCGCTTCACTGAGCACCTGGCGGAAATCCGTGGTCACGGCCAGGTCGCGGCCTTCATAAAGCTGCTCTGTTTGTAGACCGGGCCAGCGGCCATAGATTTTGCCGCCCTTTACTGGACCGCCAAGAACAAACATTACATTGGCGTGTCCATGGTCCGTGCCGCGATTGCCATTCTCCCGCGCAGTGCGTCCGAACTCAGACATGGTGACAATTACCGTATCTTCGGCCAAATCGCCCAGATCGGTCCACAAGGCGGCAATGGACTGCGAAAATTCACGCGTTAAGTTGGCGATCTGCCCCTGTACGCTGCCTTCATTCACATGGTGGTCCCAGCCGCCGATGTCGGCAAAAGCAACTTCAACGCCCAGATTGGCTTTTACCAGTTGTGCCACCTGACGAAGGCTGTCGCCAAAGCGTCCGCGCGGATAATCAGCCCCTGCCGCAGGGGCATACTTCTCAGGATCAGCGGCCTTCAACATTTTGACTGCTTCAAAAGTTTCATTGCCGGTGCCGTGCAGGACCGTATCGACCGAACTCTCATACATGGCTTCAAAAGTGTTGCTGGCCACATTCGCTCCGGGACCGCGTCCGCCCACCGCAAAGCCACGGATGTCTGACATGGCAACGGCAGGCACTGGGCCAGCCAACGTGCGCGGCAGCGCTCCACCCATGGCGACGGCACGAAACGGAGAAGCGTCTGGCTCTTTTACGCCGGCAATGGCACGGTTGAGCCAGCCATCTTCCGTGGACTTGACTCCCGGCGTGCCCGATTCCATGTAATCCTGCGCGTCAAAGTGTGAGCGCGTATTGTCCGGCGACCCTGCTGCATGAACAATAGCCAGATGCTTCTGGTCCCACAGCGGCTTAAACGCGGTCATGGAAGGATGCAGGCCGAAGAAGCCGTCAAGATCAATCACGCTCTGGCGCGGAATGGCGATGCTGGGGCGCATGCCGTAATACGCTTGTTCACCGTGTGGCACCACGATGTTCAATCCATCGGCTGCACCACGCTGGAAAAGAACGATCAGGCGCTTCTTGCCCGGAGCCGCCGCTTCAGCGGCATACACTGCGCGCGTAAGGAAGCTGGGGACAATGCTTGTGCCGACAATGGCCAGCGCACCGTTCTTTAGAAATACTCTGCGTGTGATCGACATTGCGTTGCTCCTCAGGCTCTTGGCTGTTAGCTTTGGCCCTTGGCCTTTAGCCAATCCTGCACGTATCTAAAAACAAAGGCTAATGGCTAATTGCTACCTTCGCTGAAATTCCGGCGAGCCCATAATCAAGCCCGCTATCGCGCCATAGTTTGGTTTCTTGTCTGCGTCATCCAGCTTGCGTTGGGAGATCTGCGGATCATTCAACTGCTTCTGCATTACGGCATGGGTCTGCGCCGAAACATCGCCCGCCAGGATGGATTGCTCCAACGCGGTTAGCGCCGCTCCGGAATCAGCCGGTGCGGGACCGTGAATCAGTCCCTGTGGGTCAAGCGACGTTCCCGGCAGCCTGCCTGAGCCAAGTTGCAGCGCAAAGTTCATGCGGTTGAGCAGCGCGGAGGAATTCACCCAGGCGTCCGCTTTCATGGAATAGCCCGTCGGCGGCTGCATGGCGTAAAGCGGCATGCCCATGCGATTCAGCGTGGCCACCAGCGGCAACGCATTCTGTATGTCCGCGCCGGACGCCCGCACGGCGGAGGCAACAAACTCAAATGGCGTTTTCATCTTGGCGCGGTAAGAATCGGCTGCCCAGAATTCAGGCGAGTGGAAGAGCGTGCGCAGCACTTCGCGGATGTCTCCGTCTTTTTTGAGGAACGTCTCAGCCATGCGGTCCACCAGCGTTTGCGGCGGATTATCTGAAACAAAGCGCATGGCCAGCTTGCGCGAAATAAATTTAGCGGTGGAAGGATGATGCGCCAGCACATCCAGCATCTCCTCGCCTTCTTTTTCGCCGTGCTCGCCAATCTTGCGGCCCAGAATATATTTCGGGCCGGGCTCGTGTGCGCGCTCATTGAACTTAAAGCTGCCGCCCATCTGCGGTTGCTCAATCGTCCAACCGGTGAGCACCTTGGCGAGTTCCGTTACGTCCTTTTGCGTGTAACCACCGTCCACGCCAAGCGTA
>DASXGZ010000014.1:0-196121 GCA_036488825.1 Candidatus Angelobacter sp. | reverse complement strand
TGGCCGTTGCAAAGATCGGCAACCTCGCCAAGATTCGGCGTCGGGCCGTCATACCAGGCCAAAGGCGGCCCAAACACGTTGGCAGATCCGGCTTCAGAATTGGTAATGGCCTCAGACATTTCGTGGCTGGAAACCGCACTTATATTTTGGAACGGGGTTCCCGCGCCGCAGCCCAAAGAGCATGCGCTTGCAGTGAAATCCGGCAACACACCATAAGGCGCCAGGGTCCCGGCAATATCCGAGTGGTACGCGCAAAAGCCTCCTTTCACGCAGCTCGAAGAGGTCCCGTCATTGATGGTGACGCCGGGCGGAAAATAAATTGCGTAATACGTGTTGATAATTCCGTGTAGGTCCGTAGTGGGCGCCGGGAGAACATGAGCGTTGATTTGATTCGTCAGCTCTGTCTGTATCTGTGTATCGGTCACTGTGCAGGCAGCAGGGCCAGGACACAGCGAAGGAGTAATGGTTACTTTTCCCAAGAAACTGCCATGTCCGATTGACTGATTGGTGCTGGCTCCGGCGCCGGATCCGGCAGTGCCTGCTGTGCTGTATTCGGTGAGCAGATCGAAAAATCTGCTGGAAGTAATATCAGTGTAAAACTGGTCGATGGCTCCGTTTGCGGTCACCACAGGCGTAACGTTTGGCCCCCAAAAGACCGCTACCACGCTTATGTTTGAAATCACCGGCCCGCCAAAATAGGTCAGGTGCGCACCTGCCGGAGCGGCTGTATTCTTTATGCCAGTGCTTCCTCGGCCAAATGGGACAATACGAATCATCCCCTGCGTAGGTGCAACCTCGGCTACCGGAGCAGTCTGCTCTTCCCCAGATCTTGGGGGCTGTGTCTGGCCGGTTGCTGCGGGAGCACTCTGACTGGAATCGACTGGCTGGGTCTGTGCAGTTGCGCCGGTGACCATTCCAGGGGAAAACAAGATAGCTGCCATGCAGATCACTATCCATGACGACCGGAACAGCATGGGAACGAAACTGCCAGATAACGGCGGATGACGCAGAGGACTGAGCACAAAAAAACTCCTTTGGGCTTCGCAACAACGGAGCACAAATACAAAAGGCCGGGTAAACAGTTTACGAAGCAGAGCTCCCGCTCGTCAATAAAAATACCGCTTTTGCAGGGCCTAACAGCTCCGGGTCGTCTCTCAATCCTTGGTGAATTGAGCCCTGAACAGTACCTATTCCAGTCTCAGGCTATAGCAAACTCTGGTGACGATGTTAGCGGCCTAATACTGACATCGAATAGTATTCCACCCTATTTGGCTGAGCCGCTTACTTGCGTCCCATGTACAATATCCGCTTTTACTGAGGGATATTCGTGCCACTTACCATCGTCCAGGCCGGAGAGCCGGTCTTGCGCAAACCCGCCAGGGCTTTGCGGCCCAATGAAATTCGCAGCCGTGAAATTCGTGATCTGATCCAGCAGATGAAAGAGACCATGTATGCCGCGCCCGGCGTTGGGCTGGCCGCGCCGCAAATCGGCCAGGGCATTCAACTGGCTGTGATTGAAGACCGCCCGGAGTACATCCGTGACTGGACGGCGGAGCAACTTGCCGAACGCGAACGTCAGCCCGTACCGTTCCATGTGATTATTAATCCCAGGCTCACCCTGATTGGCGAAGAGCGGGTGGAGTATTTTGAAGGCTGCCTGAGTGTGGCAAATCTGATGGCCTTGACGCCTCGGGCCAGGCGGGTGCGCGTGGAATGCCTGGATGAAAAAGGTGAGTCCAGAGTAATTGAAGCCAGCGGCTGGTATGCGCGCATTTTGCAGCATGAGATCGATCACCTTGGCGGTACGCTTTATGTGGACCACATGTACCCGCGAACGCTGATGACCGTGGAGAACTTCACGCAGCATTGGAAAAATAAAACACTTACGGAATTAAAAGAAAACCTGCTCGCGCAAATGCCTGCAGATAAACTCAGATCAGCGCGGAAATAAAGACAAGCCGTTTCAAAACGCCATTCTCAATACCTGGAAGAATACGCTTACCCTGAACTTTTATGGTTTGGCGGGCGGTCCTTCTTTTGTGCCGGCGTTCAGATCGATATCGCGGATATTGGATGGCGCTGCAGGCATAACTACGCTTCGCGAAATTTCTTTACCTTCATGCTCAATAGAAACGGTGTAGGTTCCAGCAGCCA
Organism: Candidatus Angelobacter sp.; assembly: GCA_036488825.1. Classification (GTDB taxonomy): domain Bacteria; phylum Acidobacteriota; class Terriglobia; order Terriglobales; family Acidobacteriaceae; genus Angelobacter. Next base: position 193,967 of record DASXGZ010000014.1, on the reverse strand, counting down.
GGTTGCGGAAGATATAAGCGCCGGTGGCTCCGGTCTTTACTTCCAGCGCAGATGGGTTTAATCGGACGATGACGCCAGCCTGTGGAACGGTCTGCAATGAGGCCTTGTCATAGACAAAAATGCGCCCGGCGATTGAGCGCAGGGCCTTAACGGTAAATTGCGCGCTGGCAGGCTTGCCTGATTCCACCGTAACCGTTTGGCTGGCAAGGTCCTGGAGCGCGTATCCGGGCGGATAAGAATCCGGCAGCGTGCCAAGCGAATAATTTCCTGGTGTGAGCCCGGTAAAGGCAAACTTACCGTTCACCCCGGTCTGGACGCGCCGGGTAAACTTCCCGGCTTTCAATTCCACAGTAATTCCATTGATCCCAGCGCCGGCATCATTAAGAAGAAAACCAAAGATCTGTCCTTTGGCGAAATTGATACCGAAATCGACCGTGGCATTCATATCCGCGGTGGCGGGTGAGTCAGTGGTGTAAAAGAACGGCTCGTCGCTTTGTAACTTTGCTTCCACGCGATGCACCCCAAACGGCACATGGTGGAATGAATAGTAACCTTCAGCATCGGTATGGGTGACGCGGTTCTCGTCCAGGCGAACTTCAACGCCACCCAGCACTGGAAGTTGTTGGCTGAAGAGCCCGGCGGAATCGTCATCGCGGAATATATGCCCCTGAATCATGCCATGGCGACCCGGCAGCAGCAGTCCGGGAACGGTGAAGAACCTGTGCTGAAGAGAAATGCTGAACAGCGGATGGGTAGTTGCAGCGCCATTATTGGCGGTGCGCACCAATGACGCGGAGCCCACAACGTCCGTGGTCGATTTGAGCCGCTGTGAATAGCTGACGGTTGCAGTGGTAAGGATGAAGTGTCCCTGAAGCAATTGGGTGTCACTGTTGAAATAGCTCAAATCAACCTTACGGCGATTCTGGCTGTGGGACATCCAACTCAGGGCGGCGCTCAGGTCATTACGTGAGGGCGCAAGATCAACAGTGAACGCATTGGTAAATCCCAGCAACTGCAAGAGAGCGGTGTTGCGCAGAAGATCGGCGAGCTGCTCAGGAGTGGAAGCTACAATGCCGGCCCGATCAAGCGCATCCTGCAGGCCGGGGACCTGCGAGAAGATGGCGGCCAGCGTAGGCACCTGGACATCATGCCGGTAGAAGCCGCTCAGTTGAAATGGTCCGGCAGAAGCGCGCGCATTTACCGCGTAATCGTTTCCGCCGCCACCGCCGTCTATATTGACCGTACGCTGATATTGGAAGCCCGTGCCGAAGTGCCGCGATGAATAATCGACGCCAGCAGGTAAATTCACCGTGCTGATGCGTGGGCCGACAGGGACCTGCGATTGGAAGGTGGCGTACGAACCCCCGCCATCTACGGAAAAGTAGCGATTCAGTTTGAAGTTGAGCAGGCTGCTGGTGGTAAAAGTGCTTTGGCTCAGGGTGGGCAGATTGTAATTAGACTGGTTCAGGTCAAGACTGGCATAGAGCCGTTCGTTCAGCTTGCGGCTGGCGTTCAAGTCAGCAAACGTCCCATGCTGGTTATTGATGGCGAGCGAGGCGAAGCTGCGCGATTGCGTGCGAAAATCCCCCGTAATATGGTTGCGCTTGTCATCGTAAGCACCGCGCGCGGCAAACCCTACCCCATGGCTCACCCCAAGTTCAGCCAGAAAATTTCCTTTGTCTGTAAGTTTGAGCCGGTACGCCAGAGATCCAACCGCGCCGTTGCTGGCGAATGTCCGCTGGCTATCAGGATTTTGGAAATAAAATGCGTTGGCCTCAAGAGAGTTTGCGTCATCAAGCTTAAACAGCCGCGAAACGCCTGCCGTGTATTCCCGATCCGTCGATAAAAACAAGCCCTGAAATGTGGCGATGGAGGTGAAGCCGCCGTGAAATTCCCACGGTCCCTGGCGCAGGTGGAAGCCGCGAACCAGAAAGCCATCCAGCGTGAGGGGCGAATTGAGGACATTCTTGTCCACAAAAGTTATGTCGGTGTTGGGATGTCCGATCTCGTAAGCAAGAAAAGGAAAGCCGACAGCCGACGTTGAATCGTTAGCGGAAAACAGGTTTGCATTTATAACCTGCATCCGGGTGAAAGATTTGCCTTCCGTCCGCTTGAGCTCGACCGAGTTTGTGATCTGGCTGGGATCTGAGTTGTAGCGAAACTCGTACGTTCCGGATTCGCCGCTACCCTGGTGTTCTGGAGGTTCAAAGCCGGGAGGCAAAACCGGGGGAGGCACGGGAACAGTAACGGCTAGCGTCTGCGCGCCTGCCAGAGTAACCACAACAATATTGGTAGAACCGGGAGCTTTGCCCACAATTTCAACTATGCCATTGGCAGCGGTGACTTCGGCGATGCTGGAATCCAGCGAGTAAGCCGCGGTAGCGCCCGCAACGGGAAGCTGTACTGTTTTTTGATAGCCGACTGAAAGTGGAGATTCCGCGCCAGCGCGCGTAGAACCGGCACGCTCCGGGAGGCCGGAAGATTGTCCCTGGGCCGCGATTATGCAGGCGGTCCACAGCCAGACAATGCTCCAGAAGCGCTTCATTTTTTCAGCGCTTCATTTTTTGAAGCATCACTCTTGGGCGCCTCATTTTTTGGAACTTCAAAGGCCGCTTCGCTGGTAAGGGTCTTGCCCTCAAACTGGAAGGAGCACAATGTGCGGTAACTTCCGGGAGGCAATTCACCGGGATACTCGGCGGAAAATTCCAGCCGTTCACCTGGCAGCAGACGTTGCGGATCGAATATTGCCTTACCCACCAGCGCACCGCTGGAATTTAAAACAGCCGCAGCGCCTTCGGGCAGAACGGGCTCCGCGCCGGCATTGGAAATCCATTGCGCAATTTTCATATTGGCGGTTTCATTGGCTGGGACAACACGCACTGCCTCTGGCTGGAGCTTGATATTGTCAGTAAGGTTAAAAGTAATCAGCGAACCGAGCGATGCCGTCATGCCGACAGCGCCCGAAGAGGTGGGCAGCTTGTCAGTACCGCGAAACATGGCGACTACAGCGCGAATATCGGTCTGCGCCGGAAGCGTGAGGCGTACATCGACAGAGATGGAAGAAAAGGGCTTGACCAGAACTGTTTTCTGCGTGAACACGGCGGAAGCAGCAATGCTGTTGGGCGTCTCACCGGCGGCGACAAAAACACGTTTGCCGTCCTTGATAATTACATCTTCCGCCACCATCTCAAAAGCGAAGTCACGCGCTGTTTGGTTGGTGAGCGTGAGAGTCTGCGACAGTGTCTGGCCGAAACTGCCTTTGGCCATTACAACCGCGGGACTCAACGAAATGGAAGGCTTATCGGTTGCGGAAGACTGCGCGTTGGCCGGTGCAGATGGAGTCTGCGCCGCAGCAGAGGCCGCTGTCTGCGCATTCAGCAAAGTCGAAAGGCAAAGCAGACCCAGGCACACAACCCAGCGTGCTTGCGCCATATTAGTTCGGGACAACTTGAAAAATGATTGCATTGTGCAGTTGAGAATTCTTCTCCGTTAGAGATGTGGGTACTTCAATTTCCAGGCGATGCATCATCGTCTGTCCGACCCGCGCCTGGCCCTGGACAAGTTGCGGGATTGTTCCCAGCGTGACTCCATCCAGTCGGTAAGCAAAGGAGGGGTCAGGAATGGCGAGAGCGGCAAGAATGGTGGCGTTGGTTGAGTGCTGCGATCCATCCTGAATGTTCAAGCTGAATTTGGTTGAAACAACAAAGCGTCCAGACAATTTTTGTATCTGGACGTTGGCGGTCTGCGCGCCACCCGCGTGAGAGACAGTTCCCAGATTTAAGCTGCGCTGGCCGGAGGTCCCGCCGGTTAAAGCGGCCCCGTCCGGCGCGCTGGTAAAGCTCACTGAGATTGCCCCTTCCATTTCAGACTTCATTGAGGTGGTGCTGGAGGTGTGTTTAATGGAGCCTTTGCGTTGCGCCCATCCGTCGGTTATGAGGGAGGAACCGAACAGCAATAACGGCAGAACAAAACGCAAATTCATTTCACACCCCCCGCCCAGCTCTAATCCATCTCTTTCTCACCTTACAATTAGCTATTTAACCGCTTAGTTGGCCGTGGCTACATAGTTAATCGTGTTGCTGATGCTGGTTCCGCTGGCCGTGGTAAAGGGCACTGTGATAGCCACTGGAAAATTGGTGTTCGCGGCATAAGCTCCCGTGGCGGTCAAAGTTGACTGCGCTGCGCTGGTCACAGCGACTCCGCCCACGCTCCAGGTATTCACTGCATCGGCAGTTCCCAGTTGCGCTTTAAGCGTGTAATTCGCGCTGGCAGAATTGGTCTTTGAGACCTGCACATCAACCGCGGAACTCACGGTGAAGTTGTTCGCCGTGGTGGAGCGGGCGATCCCGGCTCCGATGGCGCCGAATGCCGACACATTACCGAAAGCCAATGTGGCTGTGTTAGTGCCTCCGCCGGTCAGGGCTATGCCAGCAGCATCAGAGTTGAAAACCAACTGGATTGATCCATTGACTGTGGCAGTCACGCTGAGCGTACCGCTGGCTGTTGTTTGGGCGACGGCTGCCGATGAGATCATCATCAGCGCCGCAAAGATGGTTAAGAGAATTACTTTCTTCATTGTTGTTCCTCTCCTCAATTCAAAGTTCGTTACTCAAAAAGATTTACTACCAAAAAACTCAATTGGCCGTGGCCGTGAAATTGATCACGGTCGTTATCGGCGTGCCTACCGCCGGGCCGCCTGCTCCGGGGGCCGCGGTGGAAACCACAAGATCAAGGTTGTGCGGAATGTCCGTGTTGTATCCGCCGTTGGTCTGGATTGTCTGTGAAGCTGTGCTCAGCGTAATTGCATCCACTTTGTAGCTGAGCCCAATTGGCGCGGCGGCGGCCAGATTCGCCGTAAGTGTATAAGTCAGGCTGGTCAAGCCACCCTGAACCACTTGCACATCGAAAATCGTCCGCACGGTGTAGCTGCCGGCAGTCACACTGGGCCGGGTCACGCCGCCGGAAAGCGGGCCGAAAGCTGATACAGCACCAAAGTCCGCCGTAGCGGCGCTGGTGCCTGCTGCACCCAGGGTTATGCCACTCGAATTGGTATCAAACTGGATCGAAATGCCATTCTTATTGACCAAGTTGGCATTGATCACGCCGGAAGCCGTCGGGTTTTGCGCGTTTGCCGCGCCCGAGAAGGCCATGAACAGCAGAGCCATCAGCGCCAGGTTCCGAATCGATTTGTGTTTGCTCAACATCTTTATGCCTTGTTCAATCACGGCTAATTTGCCGTAGCCAGAAACGTAACCGTTTCCTGCAAAGCCTGCGCGGGGACCGTATTCTTCACCTGCACTTGCAGGGTCTTGGTAATGGCCGAGCCAAAACTATCTGTGCTATCCAGCGTGGTAAATGTGGTGGTGCTCAATGTGACGTTATTGATCAGCCAAGCCACGTTGGCCGGAGGAGGCGTGGAAATCTCGGCCGCCAGCCGGTAATTTGCGCTGCTGGAGTTTGACTTGGTCACTACCACATCAAAAGCGCTGCTGACCTCATAAAGCGCGCCTGTGATATGTGCGTAATTCACGCAGGCGGCACTATGCGCGGAGCCGGGAAATTGTGCGGTACCCAGGTCCAGGCCAACATTGTTGGTTCCCGCATTGGTCAGCGGACAGAACCCCGCTGTGCCTACTGCGGGGTTATTTTGAAAAACCAGGCTTATGGAAGACTGCACGTTCATGGTGATGGTGAGCTGCCCGGTGCTGGTCTGTGCACCTGCGCTGGCGGCCAATAAGCAGAGCAAGCCGCCAACCATGAGCCACGTTTTCCGTCCGCCGAATTGAAATCTACAGTTCATCGCGTCTGGCAAGTCTGGGACCGGATTCCCATTGTTGACCTGTCTGCTCAATCCTTAAATCAGCTCACAAGCAGCGCACCCGTTACAAATGTGTATCCGCAGTACACTGCGTTTGTGGCCTTGGTACATTGGTCTTTCGTGATGACAAAAGTGTAAGCGGAGCAGCACAATCAGCAAACAGTACTTCAGTCACCTTTTGTGACCAGAGCAAAACATATGTTTTTGAACGGTTTACCTGAGTTTTCGGCTATGGTAGCTAGTTTCTGGCAGGAGTAAATAAGGTGTTCCTTGCATTTGTACTGGGATAGTAATGAGGGGCATCTGTAATCAATCAAGCGGGAGTTCTGAAACGGCTGAAATTCGCTGCACATGCCGAGCGCATGTTTGAATACGCACTTTGAAGCCAGAGGCCAGTTATTACTGCTTTGACTGAGGAGTCTGCGCTGGCACGCCTTCGCCGGGCGACATCTCCGCAAGCTGGCCGATCAGTTTTTGTTCCTGATCAGAAAAAGAGCTGCGGAAGCTGTCTGACTGGATGACCTGCTTGCGCTCGGCCGGAGGCATTTGCCGTAGATGGCGCAATGCTTTATGCACGGCGACCTGTCTCTCCTGAGGCAAGGTCTGAAGTTGCTGGTTGGCCTCACGCAACTGCTGCCGCTGTTGCGGCGTGAGCTTGGCCAAAAATTCCATGCGTTGCAGGGCCTGGTTGCGTTTGTTTGGCGGCAGACTGTTGAATTTCTTCAAGCGCTCACGTAATGCGGCCTGGCGATCAGCGGGAAGCTTCTTGAACCCGGGTTCGCTTTCCAGCAGTTTCAATTGCTGCTCGAGCGGAAGATCATTGTGGGCCCGAAGCCAATCGCCCATTCTATGGGCGCTTTTTTGGCTGGACCGTCCAGCGGGAGTAGGACTTTTCTGCGCCGGGGCCGCCTGAAACAGGGCGACTGGGGCCGTTTGGGGGGCACTTGTGCTTAAACGCGAGGGGACATTCAGGGTCATGAACCCTGCCAGTGCAAACACTGAAACAACTTTGGCCCCGATCATCATTGCTCCCCCGAGCACAAGATTACGGCAGAAAGTTTTATGGCTCCGCTACATCGTCTGACGGCGCGCCGGTAAGTTCGTTGACCAGGTCCGTATCGAGAATCAAATCGTGGTTCTTGTCCAGTGATTCAATATCCGACACTGCATTATTTGCCTCTTGAGGAGGCGGAGCGCCCACGGTCAGCCGGTACACTACACCACCTGCGGCCAGAATTGCTGCCAGGGATGCGGCCAGTATGGGACGGCGCAGCCAGCCAAACATAGTGGCCGGGGCCTTCTGCCGTTCTTCTTTCACATGTGCCCGAAGCCGGGTAAGAAAGTAAGGAGAAGGCTCTGGAGCCTCCCATTCATCCAGCAACGCCATGGCCTTGCGCATGGAGCCAAGCTCCTCTGTGCAGGCGCTGCACTCGCGGACATGAGCTGTCACCTGCGGGTCGGCCGGACCATCGGTGAGAAGCTCAATCAGATTTTCCCGAACATCATTGCAGTTCATACAAATTCCTTCAGCCGGTCTCGCAACACTTCATAGGCGCGGAACAGCAGAGACTTGGTGGCGGACTCACTCAATTTTAAAACTCCGGCAATCTCGCGATAATCCATCCCTTGATATTTATGCATTAACACGGCGGCGCGCTGCTTTTCCGGCAGCGCCATTACGTGTTTCTTGATGGCCTGGAGCCGTTCCCGCCGAAGAATGTTCTGTTCCACATTCAGCGTGGGATCGGCAACGTCCATGGTCGTGCCGGACTCTTCATCCGGCTCATCCAGACTGACTACTTTTCCGCTGCGCTCGACTTTGTGGTCGCGCGCGTGGTTCACAGCCAGATTGGTAGCGATGCGGTAGAGCCATGTGGTGAACTTGGCTTCCGCCGCATAGCTTTTGCGTGAGCGATAGACGCGCAAAAACACTTCCTGCGCCAGCTCTTCCGCCAGCGCCTGGTTATGGCACATGCGGTACATAAAGGCGATCATCGGCCTGTGGTACTTGGTTACAAGATACTCATAGGCCGCATCGTCATCCGTGCCGGCGCGGAGCATTACCTCCGCATCGCTCAATGAATCATAAGGAACGTGGCTTGCTGCCATCTCCGCAATACCCTGCATCCTGCCGGTAGCTATGGGCATGAACAACCCCGAATTTACGGCCACGCTGCTCACACCCCCTTAAACCCTTTGGATACCAAAAAGTTGCAGGTTTTAGAGAGAGGTCTGGCAGTGCCCCGACATCCGAGTTTATTCCATCTAGCGCCTTTAGCGCATCTGTAAGTTTTCGTTAAGCGCAGTTTTGGTTCCGTCCAGAGACAGCATCAAAATCCTTCTGTTAGAATGATTTCACCCCGAGCGCAGCCAGACAGCCCGCGAAAATCGGGCGCTTAACTCAGCGGTAGAGTGCCATCTTCACACGGTGGAAGTCATAGGTTCGAATCCTATAGCGCCCACCACCCTAAAAGTTTAAGGCTTTTGAATCTCATGGCGGACTTTGGCGGGTGGATTTTACAAGTTTTTGCTTGCTTCGGGTCATGTTCGTGGTAACATCACGGTGTCTTCAGTAGCCGCCCGTTCCGGTGCGACTTTTCGCGCGAAAGTTGTTAGACAGAAGCGCTGATACGCCGAAGATTTTCCGAAACTTAGCCAAGAGATCTCTGAACCGACCCCCTTGAGGAATTCGCTCATACCAGGTCACCACGTATGGAGGTCCGGCGGCCAGATCAAAGCTCACAGGTATACGAATGAATGAAGGATTGAACCAACCGCAGAACCCGCGCAATCGCAAATCGCGGAGACGCAGACGCAATTTTGGCGGACAAAATCAGGGGCAGAATCAGGGACAAAATGGTCCCGGCAATCAAGGGCAAGGTCGCCCGGGTGGTCAGAACCGCCAGAACAGGAATAATCGCGGCCCTCGCCGCAGCGGACCGGCATTTGTTGGTCCCATGGACCACAGTTATCGCAGCCAGGGCAATGGCAACAGCCAGCAGGGCGCCCGGTTCCATAACGGAGTCCAGGCCTCGCCCAACATGGAGCCGCTCACACAGCGCGTAGACGCTCCCACCCGCATCTTTGCCTTTGTGGAAGACCTCTTCTTTGTTGCCAAAATTCAGGAAATCTCTCGCAAGCTGAACGTCAAAGTTGAATTTGTCAAAACTGACAAAGACATCGCGGAAAAGACCGAAGGCTCTGAAGATAAGCCTTCTCTGATCATCGTGGACTTGAACAGTAACGGCATCAAGCCGCTGCCGGTGATCACCAAGATGCGGTCCAAGTACAAAAAAGCCACGTCGATTGTTGGCTTTGTCTCCCATGTGCAGGGTGATCTCAAGGTCAAGGCCCAGGAAGCCGGCTGCGATGTAGTAATGCCGCGCTCGGCTTTTTCGCAAAACCTTGCCAGCATTCTCCGCCGCCACGGCGCAGAGGATGAGCCCGAAGACAACTTCAACCGGGTATAGATTCTTATTGCTTGCAAGCTTTTAACGCTGAATAGCGCACGGATGTTTCAGCTAGATAACTTGCAGTCTTTTCCCAGTACTGGGTTGAAATGCCTTATATGAAAGAGCAACCGTTCAGTCATAGGCGACTGCATCTGCGGATTATTTTGTCCACTTCTTGCAACTGAGCACCTGCTTAGGACGTCCAATGAGCTAGGCGCTCATAATCATGGCTCTAACTCGCGCGTATGAGGAACACGAGGTTACTCCGGAAATACGCCGGATGTATGCCAGCATCCGCACCGCATTCGATCTGCCGTATGTTCCCAGCATTTTCAAACTCACGGCGGCTTTCCCCCAATATCTCAAAGCAATGTGGAAAGACCTGGAACCGGCAGTGTGTTCGCGCGAATTTGAAAGCGCCGCGCAGGCATTCCAGGAAATAGCGCATTCGGCTGCGGTCAGCGGCGGCTGGAGCTTTTCCGATCAACCTGGCATTTTGGCAGCGGAAAAATTCTCCAATGCCGATATCCGGGTGGTTGGCGGTATCGTCGGTCTGTTTGCCCGGGCCAGCGCGCAAGTGGCGTTGCTCTCGCGACTCATTCAACGCGGTTACTCCGGCGGACAGAAAGGTCGCGTCACCCGGTCAAAACAGGTTTCCGCCCTTTCCCAGATGCTGCGTGTGCATGTCCCCAATGAACGCGAAGCCGGCCTGCGCGTATGGCTGATCTATTCAGAAATACGAAAGACCACCGGCATGAAAACCGTATTGGACCTGTACCGCGCCCTCTCGCCATTTCCCAGTTATCTGGCTTCGGCCTGGCTCGATAGCAAAAAGCTGCTTGGCGAATCCTCATTCGTCTCCGCGCATGAAGAGCTCAACCGCCGAGCTCGCGCTTTGCTGGCGGGGATACCTGTAAGAGACCATCCCGAGATTGTGAAAGATGTGGACGCAAAGCAATGGCAGGAGATTGAAGACACGGTGGACAGCCTGGCGCGCATGATGCCGCAATTTGTGCTGCTCACTTCCGTGTGGCAAAGATCGTTCCCCAGCGCGTCGCGCCTGATTGGGGCGGCGTAGGGCTCTTGTCCCGAGCGGAGCGAGGGAACCCTATCTTCTGAAACTCCGGAGATGGACAGCAATCTAAAGGCACATGCAGCACATCACTCGCCGAAGTTTTGATATTTAGTTAATAGAGTTCCCTCGCTATGGCTCGGGATGTAAAAAGCTACCCCGGCGGCCAGCTCATTTTCCTTCCACCCAGCAAATGCAGATGCAGGTGAAAGACTGTCTGCCCCGCATCTGGACCAACGTTATAGACAGTGCGGAAGCCGTGCTCCAGCTTGCGCTCTTTCGCGATCTTTGCCGCGACAAGCTGGCAATAACCAATCAGTTCCGCGTCCGCTTCCGTGGCCTGGTCAATGCCGACAATGTGTTTCCGGGGAATAATCAGAATGTGCGTTGACGCCTGTGGATTGAGATCTTCAAAGGCGAACGCCTTGTCATCTTCAAAGACTTTCCTGGAAGGTATTTTTCCGGCGATGATTTTGCAGAAAAGACAGTCGGTCATACAGGAATCTTAGCAAGGTAATGTGTTAACACAGCAATGATATGCGTTCAAGACGCGGCAGGCGTTGCCGATGGCCGGCATTTCAAGCCTCATTAGCGGGATGAGCGAGTGGATTGGGTGGAAAGAGCCAATAAAGAAGCCGTCTGCCCTGATACCAGAGCTGCATTTTATCCTACTCCGACCAACCTCTTAGGTTTATCTTAGTTCTAACTGTTTAAGGCGGCATCCTTTCTGGGGTACGACATCATTTATGATGCGGTTTCTCTACATTAGCCTGATCTTAGCCTCTGCCTGTACGCTTGCAACAGCGCAGGCCCCGCCGCCCGATCCCGCACAATCAAGCTCACAATCCACTTCGGCAATGAGCGGGACGCCGCCCGCAGCTCCGCTTCCGCGGTTCCAACAGATGAAAAATATGATCAAGCATCAGGTGACCCGCGCGGTGGATGCCAATGCATATCGTTCTGTCGATCAGTGGAGGCCACTTACAGCGCGAGAGAAATTCGACGTGTTTCTGCACAGCACATACTCACCCCGGACATTCGCCAATGCCGCCATTGACGAAGCCGCTGATCGCGCCAAAGGCGAGCACCTGAACCGGGCGTATGAAACGGGATTTCGCGGCGTAGGCCAGCGCTATGGAATCAACCTGGCCACCAATGAGACAGACGTGTTCTTTCAGCGCTTTCTTTTTCCCACGCTGCTCAAGCAAGATCCAAGATATTTCCGTAATCCTGATCTGCCATTCTTTCAGCGCGCGCTGTATGCCATGAGCCGCGTGCTGATTACGCGCACGGACAATGGCGGACAGGCATTTAACTCGTCCCGCATTCTGAGCGTAGCGGCCACCCGCGCAGTTGCCGATCTTTACGTCCCCGGTGAACAACAGGGAATGCACCCCATCATTGGATGTGTCAGCTTTACTCTTTTGCGTGACGCAGGCGAGAACCTGGTACATGAGTTCTGGCCCGATGTCCGGCGCAAATTTCTACATCGCTAAATCAGGCTTTACCTTCCGGACCAAAGAGTGACAGGAGGTGTCCATCCACGTCTTTAAAATGGACGGCCCAGTCCGTGGGCGTGGCCTGCCGAGGCTCACTCAGGAATGCAATTCCCTTCTCGCCTAATGCTTTATGCGTGGCCCGCAGATTGTCCACGCCAAAGGAGATTTCAGTAGCGCCAGCGATTTGTGATGCTGCATTCACATGGCGGGGGCTCAATCCCACGATGACGCTTCCGCATTGCAGCAGCGCCAGAGCAGGCTCCTGCATGATGACTTTAAGGCCCAGCTTGCCCTGATAAAACGCGAGGGCCGCGCCTAGATCCCGCACGCCCAGCATGATGGCAGCAATGCGCGAGAGCTGAATTGTTTCGGCCATAGTTCCCTCCCTCTTCGGGAAAACCTGATATAGTTAGCAAGGCTAACCAAATATTATTTTGATGTCAATCAAATAATTAGCCTGGCTAACCAATGGCGAAATTGACTGAAATTGAGAACTTGGCCGACCGCTTGCACAGTACCGCAATCCATCTGCTGCGGCTGGTGCGGGTGCAGGATGCGGCGACGGGAATTGCTCCGGCCCGGCTTTCAGCGCTTTCTGTCCTGGTTTTTGGCGGACCCATGTCATTGAACCAGTTGGCGCAGGCTGAACAGGTTCGCCCGCCGACCATGAGCCGCATTGTGGATGCCCTTGAGTCAGAGGATTTGGTCCGCCGCACGACAGATAAACGTGACCGTCGCGCCGTAGTGATTGAGGCAACAGAAAAGGGCACGGCCATTTTATGGCAGGGCAGAAAACGGCGGGTAAAATTTCTGGCAAAACATCTTTCGAGGCTCAGCGAAGTCGAGCGCCAGCAAATCGCGGATGCCATACAGGCAATCCAGAAAGCTATGGCTGAATCAAAGCGAGACTAAGTTGCGTGTTCCGCTTTCAGCCCTTCGACCCCCTATACGACTGAATGGCCATTCAGTGTATCCTGTAATGCAATTCTTTCAGTTTGTCTACTGAGGCTTGCGTATGAGCACCATATCTGCCGCGCAAATCAATACGACACCTGCTCTGTCCAGGGCCCACGCGGTCCCGTGGCTGGTCTGGGCCAATGTGATCGCATCTGTCTGCATTGCCACGGGGCTTTACTGGGACATTTCATGGCATGAAACCATTGGGCGTGACAGCTTCTGGACGCCGGCCCACCTGCTCATACAGTTTGGCGCCTTGCTTGCGGCATTTGGATCAGCCTGGGTGATCATGCGCACCACTTTTGGCGGCGATACAGAGATGCGGCGTAACTCAGTGAACGTGCTTGGCTTTCGCGCACCACTGGGCGCGTTCATCGCCGCCTGGGGCGGCGGCGCGATGCTTACGTCGGCGCCATTTGATAACTGGTGGCATGAAGCCTATGGGCTGGACGTAAAAATTATCAGTCCGCCACACATGCTGCTGGCGCTGGGAATTGCAGGGATTATGTGGGGTGGAGCGATTCTGGCTGCGTCTTATTTGAACCGCGCCCGTGGCGAGCAGAGCGCCAGGCTGCAACGCATTTTTTTGTTTATCGGCGGCTTCATTGTTGTTCAAAGCATGACGCTGAAGCTGGAATATATCAACCGCGTGCTTCTGCACAGCGGCATTTCCTACATGGTCATCAGCATGGGCATACTGCTTTTACTGGAAGGGCTGGCGCGCGCTTCCGGCCATCGCTGGGCGCGCACCATTATGACCGGCGTTTATTCGGCCTTTGTGCTGGTCTTGATGTGGGTGCTCCCGCTCTTTCCCGCTCAGCCCAAATTGGGCCCGGTCTATCAGGACATCACGCACATGGTGCCGCTGCCTTTCCCGATCCTGCTGGTGGTCCCTGCATTTTTCCTCGACTGGATCTGGCCGGTTTTCAAAGACGCGCCTAAATGGCAGCAGGCAATTTTTGGCGGCGTTGCATTCCTGGCCATCCTGATTGTTGTGGAATGGCCATTCGCTACATTCCTGATGTCACCCTTGGCGCGCAACCGCCTTTTTGCCACGGTTGATTTTCCCTACTTTGCGCTTCCGACCTCGCCCACAGTCCGGCATGTCTTTGTGCGCTGGGAGCAGACACCAGGCGAGTTCTGGCGCAACATGGGGCTGGGATTTCTTTTTTCCGTGACCAGCATGTGGGCCGGGATTTACTGGGGTGAGTGGCTCAAGAGAGTGAGGCGGTAGTTTTTTTTGAAATCCCGGCCTGAGCGTTCTTTGCGAGGGAGGGATCCCTTTGGCCGCAAGGGGTATGGGGAAGCAAGTTTTTCGAGCTCACAGTTTGGAAGGGAATAGTGATCCCTCACGCGCAAAATCGCGCGTTCGGGATTTCAGAAGAGAACTATGAAGAAATTTTTTCCATTCATCTTTCTCCTGCTGTTACCGATCGCCGGCCTGGCTCACGTCAACAGCCCTGATGTTTTTTATGACGGCTATGCCGGCCCGTATCATCTGCTGGTGACGTTGCGGCCTCCCGCCGTTGTGCCGGGCGTGGCGCAGATTCAGATTCGCAGCGTCTCCAGTGATGTAAATGAAATCAAGATCCTGCCGCTGCGCATGATCGGCGTTGGCGCGAAGATGGCGCCTCTGCCTGATCCGGCCAAAAGATCGGCCGACGATCCGCAGCTCTTTACCGGCAATCTCTGGATCATGGTGCGCGGCTCCTGGAAAATCCAGATCCAGGCCACGGGACAAAAAGGCGCTGCGCAGTTAGAAGTGCCTTTGCCCGCAATTTCCACTGCATCGCAGCCCATGCAAGCCGGGCTGGGAATTTTGCTGGCAGTTTTGGGATTCGCATTGGCGGCGGGATTTATCGGCATCATCGTGGCTGCGACGCGTGACGCGGGATTGAAGGCGGGCGAGAGTCCCGCCCCAGCAGAAAAACGGCGCGGATATATCGGTCTGACAGTTGCTGCGCTGATTGTGATTGCAGCATTCCTCGGCGGCAGCAATTGGTGGGGGCATGAAGCCAGCGCCAATGAACGGCTTAACTACAGGGTCCCAAATATGACGCCTTCGCTAACTGGCGGCAGCCTGTTGCGGCTGCACCTGGAAAATCCGAACGAAGCTGAGCCGACGCGCTTTCGCAGCGAACAACCGGACCGCATCCGCCTGGACGATTTGATCCCGGACCATGGCCATCTCATGCACCTGTTTATAGTGCGGATGCCGGACATGAAAGCTTTTTGGCACCTGCATCCGGACCAGACGCAGCCCGGCGATTTCGCCCAGAACCTGCCCATCATGCCTGAGGGGCAATACAAGCTTTACGCAGATATCGTCCACCACACCGGATTTCCGGAGACGGAAATCGCCACTGTAAATCTGCCGATTGTTACCGGAAAATCTCTCAGCGGCGATGATGCAGGCTCATTTGATCTGGCTCCCGCCGATAAAATCGCGCAGCTTTCCGGCGGGTATCGCATGGTGTGGGAGCGCGATGACAAGCCGATGAAAGCAAACCAGCCGTACTGGTTCCGCTTCCGCATAGAAGACAAAGACGGCAAGCCCACCGCTAATCTTGAGCCTTACATGGGCATGGCTGGACACGCAGTTTTTCTGAGCACTGACGGGAATGTCTTCGCGCATGTTCATCCTGCAGGCTCAGTTTCCATGGCAGCGGTAAATCTGGCGGAAAGCCACAATCCCAAAGCTGATATGGCAAACATGAATCATAATGAACGCTCCGCTGAAGTGTCTTTTCCTTACGGATTTCCGAGAGCAGGAGAGTACAGAATTTTTGTGCAGGTAAAGAGGGCAGGCAAGGTGGAAACGGGGGAGTTTGCAGCCCATGTAGAGTAGTTTTCTTTAAAGCTCCAAAATGAGCCGTTCCAGTAATCCATGCTGCGCTCGGAATTTCAGAAAAGCTCTTCGCTTTGCCATTGCTCAACTCCAAGCGTACAATTCCCTTGAAATGCACCGCTTCTTCCACGGCTTTACTTGACGGCGCGTCCGTTAAACCTCCGGTCGGACGTTCTTACTTTCAAATCCAAAAAGTCAAGAAGGAAGAATTTTATGCTGCGAAGATTTTCTGCTGTCTCGCTGTTAATGCTGTTCAGTCTTTGCGCGTCTGCCCAGAGCAGGCAGCGCCACTTTGAGCTGAGCTATTCTTTTACCGTTCGAATCACCGATCCGGGCAAGCCGCTGGACATTTGGTTTCCGGTGGCACAATCGGACCCATTTCAGAGGGTCAGGATAATCTCCAAGAGCGGCGATCTGCCGCTAAAAGAAACCACCGAACGCGAGTATGGCAACAAGATGTTTTACGCCCACACGGACAAAGCCACGCAGCCGGAATACCACTTCACCGTGAAATATGACGTGGTGCGGCTGGAGCATCTGGCCGCGGTTTCCGTGAAGAAGCCGGCTGCCGAAAAAGACCTTCAGCGGTTTCTGCAAGCGGACAAGCTGGTGCCCATCACGGGCAAGCCCGCAGAGTTGGCCGCCGAGCAAATCAAACCCGGCATGTCCGACCTGGATAAAGGCCGCGCATTTTACGATTACACCTTCTCAACCATGAGGTATGACAAGACCGGCACCGGCTGGGGACGAGGCGACACCCTGTGGGCATGTGATGCCAAGCACGGCAACTGCACGGATTTCCATTCGGTATTCATCTCCATGGCACGGTCGCAGAAAATCCCGGCACGGTTTGAAATGGGGCTATCACTGCCAGAGGGCCAGAATTCCGGACAAATTGCGGGCTACCATTGCTGGGCGGAGTTTTATACCCACGATCGCGGCTGGTTCCCGGTGGACATTTCAGAAGCCTGGAAGCACCAGGAGAAAAAAAATTATTTCTTCGGCGCGCACGACGTAAATCGCGTGCAGTTCAGCGTGGGACGCGACATAGCTCTGAGCCCAAGACAGCAGGGTGAAAAGGTTAATTACCTCATTTTTCCCTATGTGGAACTGGACGGGCAGCCCTATCCCAATGTCGCCAATGCGTTTTCATTTACTGACGTTGCTGGGGGACAGGACGCTACCCGCGCTTCTAAATAGAACCGTAAAAGTTTTACCTGGCTATTCTTTTACCTAGCTATTCAGGGATATTTAGCTGGGCGAAGTACGCGCGCGTGTCATAATCCACGCGGACAGTGTTTTGCCGTGCGTGAGCATGGAAGATGCGCTCGAGATCCCGCAGCATTGGCGCGTGATTGGGATCATCCTGCAGAGGGCAGTAGGAAGAAGAGAGCAAACGTCCGGTGAGGCCCGCCAAATCAAAGTCCTGATGGTAGTCAAACAGGCGCTGGTGATAGGACGCGCCGGCAAAAACCTCCTGGGCAATCGGGGCAGTCTGGCCATGGCGCTTTTCCTTGTATTCGGCGCAATAGGCGTGCAGGAGCCGTTCATAGTCTTCTGAAAATCCATTGCCACTGCTGCGGCGCTCATTCCACAGGAGCACACACCAGCCCTGCGGCTTCAGAATGCGTTTGAACTCCGCGCGCGATTCGCGTGGCTCCAGCCAATGCGCTGCCTGGGCCACGGTAATGAAATCGACTGAAGCGTCGGGCAGAGTGGTTCTTTCGGCCGTGGCGGGGACCAATGTCAGGTTGGGAAAAGACTGCTGAAGCTGAGCGCTGGCTGCCCGCATTTCAGCATTGGGCTCAACGGCGAAAACGCGATTACGGTTCTCGAGCAGCAGGCGCGTGAAGATTCCAGTGCCGGAAGCGATATCTGCAATGATGTGTTCAGAGCGCAGTCCGCAGTCGCGGCGCAAGGCTTCCAGAACTTCTGGCGGGTAGCTGGGGCGATGACGGACATAGTTGTCAACACGGTCGGTGAAGCGTTCAGTGGAAGCTTTAGGCATTGGAAATATTGTAGTGCGAAAGCCAGGGGAATCTTCACCACGGACGTACGGAGGCACGGAGAAAAGCAAAATTTGAGCGTGAATATACGCGGATGAAACGAGGACCACCGGGATGATATGCTTCGCCCGTGAATCCGCGACAACAAAGCGGTGGGGCCAAGACTTCAGCGATACTGCTCCTGCTGGCCGTGGCGATTTTTGCTGCCGGCGCAGTGCGCTATTACCAGCATGGAAATTTCACGCTGGCTCAGGCAGGGTATTGCCTGGTTGCGACCCTAGCGTCGCTGGTGGTGCTGCTGATTTTTGATTACACGCTGCATCATGCAAAAATCGCGGCTGTGATGGTGCTGATCTTTGTAGTGCTGTTTCTGGTGGCAAGCCCGGCGTTCTGTGTAGGCTTGGGCGTCGGATTGGCAGGGATGGTGGCCGTGCAGGGACGAGGTTAAGCTCGATTTCAAGTGATATTCGCTAAATATTCGCCTATAATGCCAGCATGGCGCCTGAAATTGAACTGCTAAATGCGATTGCCACCCATCCCTATGCCGCTTGTGAACCGCAGTGGAAAGAGCTTCTCCGCACCATGAACCTGGGAGTGGCCTATATTCCCGTAATCCAGGCCACCATCAAAGAAGGGCGCTGGAAGAATCAGCCGAATCCAGTGGCTTACATCCGCAAGAGCGCCATGTTGAGCGCCGCGCGCATGGGCGTTGTGGACAGGCGGCCAAAGCAGAGCCGGGAGGTGCTGGCTTCCGACCTGCAATATAAAGACACGGACGGTGAGCCTCTTACCCATGATGACCAACTGGGAACGGCGCTTCACAACTATGAACAGGAAAATGGGCCGGGTACCAGCGCCATCTATGAACAAAATTTTATCGGCAACCGCATAGCCGATTCATTGCTGGACGACAATCTTGAAGTTGACTGGAACAGCGTGATCCGGTTGGCGGGGATGGATGCCGGCGAACGCATTGTGCTGGCACTGTTAAGAAACGGCATGGGACGCGATCCCGCTCTGGCCGCATGTTTTTCAGAGGACGACCGCAAACTTCTTCAGGCAGCATGGAAGCGCTTTGACCGCAACAAAGAATCGCTCCAGTACGTGCTGATTTCGGGAAAGGCAGCGCCTGCGCGACGGGCTCAACAAACAGGAGATGAGCCGCAACTGGAGCTGATATTTATTAAGGTTTCAGGGGGTAGGTTGAAAATTTCATTCAAGAGAGAGAAGGGGAAGTAAGGGTCCCATTTGGGAACGATGCAACGAGAAAGAAGCGAAGTATGAAATGAATTTTGTAAAGCGGTGGGATTAAATTGTGAGGTGGGTAGGAAACGCTTGCAAAGCGTGAGGTTCGGTCGCTATTTCTGAGGCTCGTCATTGTGGAGGGGTACAGGAAAATGTTCTAATCAGCCAACTATGCTAACAGCTCAAGCGGAGCGCCTTCAGCAATTTGTCGAATATGCAGAGAAACTGAAAGGCGATGAGAAGGGCGAGGCGCAAGTATTCTGCGACCGGCTTTTCCAGGCATTTGGGCACGGTGGCTACAAAGAAGCGGGTGCGACACTTGAAGACCGTCAGTATCGGCGAGGCCACCGCACCAAGTTCATCGATCTCGTATGGAAGCCCCGCCTGATCCTTGAAATGAAAAGCAGGAAGGAGGACCTGAGAGATCACTATCAACAAGCGTTCGAATATTGGCTTCATTCAGTTCCGCGTAGGCCCAAGTATGTAATGTTGTGCAACTTCGATGAGTTTTGGATTTATGAATTTGACGAGCAGATGGAAGAGCCGATGGATAAAGTACGGCTTGTCGACCTTCCTAAGCGATACGATGCGCTGAGTTTTCTCCTTCCCGTCGAAAAGAAGCCTCGATTTGGCAACAATCGTGTTGCAGTCACTCGGTCCGCTGCTGACAAACTAGCAGTTGTGTTTAATTCGATCATGAGACGCACTAAGGATCGCGTAAAGTCCCAGCGCTTTATTCTTCAATGCCTTGTAGCCATGGTCTCTGAAGACGTCGGGCTGCTCCCACACGGAATATTCCTGGAGCTTCTAGAAGAATGCGACAGTTCGGCTAAGTCGTACGATCTAATCGGGAACCTCTTCAAACAGATGAACAGCGAGCGTTCTGCGCAGGGAGGCCGATACAAGGACGTGCCGTATTTCAATGGAGGTCTCTTCAAGGAAATTGATCCGATGGAGTTAACGTCGGGCGAAATTCTTTTGCTGATGCAAGCAGCCGATGAGGATTGGGCGAAGGTCCAACCTGCGGTATTCGGTTCATTATTCCAAAACAGCATGGATCAGAAAGAGCGCCATGCCCGCGGCGCCCATTTCACTAACGAAGCGGATATTCAAAAAGTTGTACTTCCCACCATCATTCGTCCGTTCCGAAAACGTTTGGAGGATGCGGACACACTCAAAGAACTAATCTCTTTGCGTGACTCAATCCAACGGTTTCGCGTGCTCGATCCTGCATGCGGCAGCGGGAACTTCCTTTACGTGGCCTTTCGCGAGCTGTCGAGAATTAGTCTGGATCTTACAGCGAAGGTGTGGACGAATTTCGGGGTGGATGCAGCCCGAAAGATTGGCTTCGGCTCTTCAGTAAGAACTCAACAGTTCTATGGAATCGATCACACGCCATTTGCGGCGGAACTGGCTAAAGTGACGCTTGCGCTAGCCAAGGAATTCAGCCTCCTAGAGGGGCGTGAACGCTTTCGCGAATTCCAGGGAGACCTTCTTAACCAGGCGCTTCCCCTCGACAACCTAGACGAGAATGTCATCTGCGATGATGCGTTATTTGTGAAATGGCCTGAGGCGGACGCGATTATCGGAAACCCGCCTTTTCAATCAAAGAACAAGATGCAGCAGGAACTCGGTGCAGTTTATTTACAGAAACTCAGGAATGCATACCCGGACATTCCAGGGAGAGCCGATTACTGCGTCTATTGGTTCCGCAAGGCACACGACCAGCTAACGAGCGGGCAACGTGCGGGACTTGTTGGGACCAACACGATCAGACAGAATTACTCACGGCAAGGTGGGCTTGACTATATCGTCCAGCACGGTGGAACGATTATTGAGGCAATCTCTTCTCAGCCGTGGTCCGGAGAAGCGGTCGTGCACGTTTCAATCGTGAACTGGATTAAAGGCGAGCAGGAGGGACCGAAAACGCTTTTTGAGCTGGTCGGAAATGATCGGCAGGGGCCATGGAAGGCGGAGGAACTCCCATCCATAAACTCCTCATTATCCTTCACGACCGATGTTTCAAGCGCGAAACGGCTCAAAGTCAACATAGATTCCAAGACCTGCTTTCAGGGGCAAACGCACGGTCATGAAGGGTTTCTGCTTTCGCCAGAACGGGCGCTAGCTTTGCTCAAGGAAGACGAGAAAAATCTCGATGTCATTTTTCCATTCCTGACCGCGAACGACCTATTGTCCACGTTTCCGCCGTTGCCTAAGCGGTATGTAATCGACTTTCACCCGCGCGACCTAGTCGAATCCGCGAAGTATCAAGCCGCATTTGCCATAGTAAAAAAGGTAGTCCTGCCGGATCGCCAAGCGGCTGCAAAGGAAGAGGAGCACCGGAATGAGGAAGTGTTGAAAGAAAACTCGGAGGCAAGGGTGAATGTCCACCATGCCAATTTTCTTAGACAATGGTGGCTCCTGAGTTGGGCCAGGGCAGAAATGATAAAGGCAATAAGCGGCCTTACCCGATACATTGCCTGCGGCCAAGTCACAAAGCGTCCGATATTTGAATTTATCTCCCCAACGATTCGTCCTAACGCAGCCTGCATGGTCTTTCCATTCGAGGACGATTATTCTTTTGGAATACTGCAGTCCGGAATTCACTGGGCGTGGTTCGTGGCGAAGTGTTCCACGCTAAAATCGGACTTTCGCTATACGTCGGACACCGTCTTCGATACGTTTCCGTGGCCGCAGACACCGAGCTCAGCTCAAGTCGAGCGCGTAGCAGAAATCGCGCGGAGGCTTCGAATGGTTAGGAGAAGGCTAATGGATGATTCGAGTTTGGGCCTGCGCGAGTTGTATCAACTGACCGAGCTGCCAGGGAGCAACCTTCTGAAAGCTGCCCAAAGTGACCTTGATGCGGCCGTTAGAATCGCCTATGGGATAAGTCCAAAGGACGATGTCCTTTCATTTCTTCTCGCTCTGAACCTTGATGTAGCGTCTCTCGAAAGTAAGGGCAATACAGTGCAGGGACCTGGAATTCCAACCGGAGCTAAGAAG
Organism: Candidatus Angelobacter sp.; assembly: GCA_036488825.1. GTDB lineage: Bacteria > Acidobacteriota > Terriglobia > Terriglobales > Acidobacteriaceae > Angelobacter. The sequence goes on along the minus strand of DASXGZ010000014.1, from coordinate 172,067 downwards.
GCGGAAGTGTTAATCTCAAGCGATCGAGTGGAAATGCAAGCATAGGCTACAACTAAAAACTCAAACTGCTTGCCAAGCCCGGATGAAAGCATGGGCCAGCGAAAGAGGAATAATTTTTAGCGCTCCGCTGCGCTACGCGCGGGCCTGCGGCGCAAGGAAGAAACTAATTTCTTACTTTACCCAGCACTTATCCCTCAGCGCGCAATGCGCGCCTCGGGAACGTACTTCGTTTCGCCCTTTGGGCTCAGTCAGGGTTGAAACCCAGACCTACCTGCTCTCTTCGCGCCTAACGGCGCTTCATTTTCGGAGTCAATGCTCTATTTTCGACCTCATGGGCATGGCGCTGGAGCATGGTGGGGGAGAGAGTGTCGTAAATTAAAGATTATTAGGAATTTGCGTTGTGTTCCGCTGCGTGCAGGCCTTCCTGCGCGCTGAAGTATGTCGCATGATCGGTTCCGCAGGACTCAGCGCAAGCGATTTTGTATTTCCCTTTGCAGCAGCGGAGCAGGTCCCTCACGCTTCGCACCGAGGCGCGTCAAAAGCTGCTGCCGGTATAGCGGTGCTTCGGTTCGGGATGGTTAGTCGAGAGGGGCGGTTATAAAAAACTCCTGATGCGGCGTGGTTGAAGGAAAATCTCCGGGGGCGGGTAGTGTCGCCCCTACGGGGCTCGGCTCATCTTACAGCGAATCATTTTCCATTTAGCCCCACCCTTCCTGGCTCGCATGCACTCCCACCCCACCACGCGAAAACCGCGCGTGTTGGGGACCCCGGTGCGCTCGCCTTCAGGGTGGGCTAAACTCTCGTCGCGCCTAACGGCGCTTCATTTTCGGCAGCGCTCGCAGTGTGGTCGCCTTTAAGTGAATGAATCCGCATTCGCAAAAGGCGCGAGGATGGGCAGCACGCTGTTGTGAGCGAGAAATGAACGCAGTGAGGGTGGCAACCCTCCAAAACACAAGGTCCCTCACCCCTACTTGCACGCTGGTAAAAGCGCGCGCTCGTTGACGGGGATTCGGGATGACGAGCTTAATTGCCTTCACGCTTTGCCAACACAGGCGAAGCGTGGACCAGCCGGCGAAAAAGGAAATTAGGTAAGTTTTAAACGCGCTCCGCTGCGCTGTGCGACCGCCTGCGGCGCAAGGAAACGTCTTTTCGTTCGTACACCGGAGACTGCCGTCTCCGGCTACAGATTGTGACGTCCCCTGGCGGGGACTTGGATCAAAACACAGCCGCGGGGGCGCCCCCACCCCCAGCAAGCCAAAATCGGACTAGCTAGGGATCCCGGGCTGCGCCACACGATTGTGGTGGCATTGGCAAGACACAGCCGAGGGCGCCTCTACCCCAGCAAGCCAAAATCGGACTAGCTGGGGACCCCGCGCTGTGCTACACGAGTGTGGTGGTTTCGGTAGCGTTATGAGACGCAAAAATAAAGTTGGAAAAACATGTCCCGGAAAACGGGAAGTGACGACATATATAAGTAGAGGGGGAAAATCAGTAATTAGTAATTAGTAATTGGTAGTTGGTAATTAGCTAAAACCCAACCCCAAACCCAAAATCCAGAACCAAAACCCAAGACCAAAACCCAAGACCAGAACCAAGAGCAGAACCAAGACCAAACTACAGCCAAAACCAAAATCTTCCGAAATCAGCCACCCGAGCCTGGGTGGCTTTTCTGTTACAGACCGATTCCCAAAACCAACTTCCCAAATATTGACTGTGAGAACAATTATGAAAAAAGAAGAAATTTTGAGAGCTATACGGGATTGCGCCAAAGATCTGGGCCGCAATCCGAACCTGCGCGAGATGCGCGAAATAGCCGGCGTGCCGACCAAGACGGTGTACAAACAGCTTGGCGGAGTGGCGTCTGCGTTGAAAGCGGCCGGACTTACGCCCATAGGGCCGGGTTTCTCCTTGACTGAAACCGAGCTGCTGCTGGACTGGGGCGCAGTGGCCCGCAATCTGAAGAAGGTCCCCAGCGCATGGGAATATGAGCGGCAGGGGCGCTTCACCCCCAAACCGTTCTATACGAGGTTTGATAACTGGATGGGCGTACCGAAGGCTTTCTGCAACTTTATGGGCAAGCCCAAGAACCAAGGCCTGAATCGTCAGTGGCGCGACGTACTGAAGCTGATTGCGACAAAACCTGAGGTGGTTGTGCCGGTGTGGCCGAGCGCGGTCCGTCCGAGCCGGAGAAGAACCCTGCCGGACCGACCGGTATATGGCAGCCCGATGCAGTTGGCCGAGATGGCGCACGCGCCGACAAACGAAATGGGCGTGCTGTTTATGTTTGGCGTCATGGCACGCCGCCTGGGATTTATTGTTCACAGATTGCAACCCGGATTTCCTGATTGCATTGCGATGCGCGAGATTGCGCCGGGGCGGTGGCAGCGCGTGCGGATTGAATTTGAATTTGAGAGCAGGAGTTTCTTTAAGCATCGGCACAGGGCAGACAAGTGCGATGTGATTGTGTGCTGGAAACATAACTGGAAAGAATGTCCGAAGGGACTGGAGGTGGTGGAACTGGGGAAGGAAGTGGAAAACCTTCACCGCGGAGGCGCGGAGGCGCGGAGAAAAGCTTACGGCGGATGACAAAAATTGGGCGGATTACAAAAACCGCCAGAATTGCCAAAATCGCTGAAATCGGAAAGGCAAATTTCACTGCAAAGGACGCAGAGGTCGCTAAGGAAGACCGGGGAGTCGGATTCAGGAGCACAAGCGGAGGCGACCAGTTGGGAAAGGAAGTGGAAAACTTCTACGGCTGATCAGAAGGAGATCGGTGATCCGGTGATCGGAAGACCGGGAAACCTACCACGGAGACGCGGAGGCGCGGAGAAAACCTTACAGCGGATGACAAAGGTTGGGCGGATTACAACAACCGCCAGAATTGCCAAAATTGAAAAAGAAATTTCACCGCAAAGGACGCAGAGGTCGCTAAGGAAGACCGGGAGTTGGATTCAGGAGCACAGAAGGAAGAAACAAAAAGAAAGAGGCCGCCTTTTTTTGCGGCCTCTTTTGAGTGGACCAAACAATTACAAGTCTTGCACCCAGGCTACTGGCACTGTTGCGGAGACGCGTCGGCCAAAGACAGACAGAATGTGGCCATGGGCGCTCCACCGGCTGCGCCGGTAGCAGGGATAGTGATCATTTGTTCCGTCAAAACTCCGTTAGTCACCACTCCGCCGTTCGGGACCAGGAGTGATGGGTGATCGAAGGGCGCGCTCTGGTTGCGTACGCGCTCATCGGTAAGCGATTTCAGGAATGCGACGACGGCAGCCTTATCAAACGCGCCGAAGCTCACGCGCTCAAGGTTGGGATCGACGTCCACAGATGGGAAGTCGCCGGCGTGGCTGTAAAAGTCAACTACCTGGCTGAGCGTGGCCTGTCCGCCGTTCAGGAAGAACGGAGCGGTCAATTCCACGTTGCGCAGGTCAGGTGTCTTCACGGCCCCATTCACTGCAACGGCAGCGCCAGCCGGAACCGGAGTCCCGCTGACCTGTCCCATGGCAGCAAGCTGAGCCACCGAGAGTGATGCGAGGCCAGAAGGATCAGAGGCCGCGATGCCCATATCGTCATCGGTAGGACGAACGCCGATGTTGTGGAAGCCAATATCGTGCCAGCGTCCACCGGGCAGTTGCTCAACCACTGAACCTTTCAAGGTGATGTTGGAAATTGAGGCATCAGTGAATTCAGCTCCGTTGTGGCAGGTACTGCAGTGCCCCTTGCCCTGGAAGCGATCAAGACCGGTTTGCTCCAGAGAAGTGAGCGCCTGGCGATTGCCGTCCATGTACTGGTCAAAGCGCGAATTGTCTGAAACCAGAGTGGACTCATACATCTGGATTGCAACGCCCCAGAAGAGCGAGAAGTTGTATTCCATCTGTGAGTACTCGTCAGTATTTGCGGGCGTGCCCTGATGCAGCACGTTGCTGTTGGCATCCACCACGACGTTGGAGCTCCACCATTGGGGCAGGAACGCAGCCTGAATCATGGCGGCATAATTGGTGTTGAGGCCATTGTTGGGAGCGGCGCTGAGGCTGCCGAGAACGCTATCGTCGGGGGCAACCTGCTGCAAGCCGAGCGGCGTTACCGTGAGCATCTTCTTGCCGATCTTTACGAACGGGCGGCCTGTTGCAGACATTTCAATGTCGCTGCCCGGAGGCCCAACAGACTGCGAAGCAAGAGAAGAGTTGGAGAGCCGCAGTTGAACGTCAACCGTGGCGTTGGGATTGTTGGGATCGACCTGAAGCAAATGAGCGGTGGGATCACCCGCGCCGAAAGGATTCACGCCGTTGAAGATGTTCTGCGCGCGTCCGTCCCAGAAATTGCGGTAGTTAAATACCGCGTTAATTACTGAAGGAGCGTTGCGAGGAGTGGAGCGTCGAACGTTGACCGTGCCGCCGTTGCCGTCAGAGATGCTCCAGACGGGATCGACGACGCTGGTTTCATCTTCGGTGCCCTGGCCAAGCACGACATCATTGAAATTGTTGCGGAGCACGCCCTGCGAACCCACAATATTGTTGTTGTCGCGAGCAAAGGTGTGCAGAGGGAAATCAGTCAGGCTAAGAGTATGGTTTGGTCCAAAGCCCGGATAAAAAGTGTTGGAGTCTGCTGCTGGGAAGCCGTTGGCGTCCACCCGGCGCTGGCCAGGATCAGCCTGGTTGGCCGTGCGGCTGTCACCACCAGCATTGAAATGGCAGGTAGCGCAGGCTGTTTTGCCGTCGCTGCCAAACTGCATTTCCCAGAAAAATGCTTTACCAAGAGCGATTGCAGCGTTCTTATCTTGAATGATGTTGGCAAGCTCGGCCGCCGTTGGGCCGGGAACTGTAACGGTCTTCAGCGAAGCCAGGCCCCGCCCATCGTGGCCCCCGCCAGTATTTCCACCTTTGCCGCCGCCATTATTGCCGCCGCCGGAATTCGCACCTTGGCCACCGCCATTACCACCACCACCGTTTGAGCCCTGACCGCCTCCGCCGCCGGAAACTTGGCCTCCGCCGCCATTATTGCCGCCACCGGAATTCGCACCTTGGCCACCGCCATTGCCACCACCACCGTTTGAGCCCTGACCGCCTCCCCCGCCGGAAACTTGGCCTCCGCCGCCATTTCCGCCGCGGCCACTACCACCATTTCCGCCGGTATCGCCTCCGCCGGAATTTATTCCTCTGCCCCTTTGGCCGCCGAGGCTCTGCAGGGCATTTCCATCTCTGCCGCTACCGCCATTGCCGTCCTGACCACCGCCCCCACCTCCGCCTTTAGCAGAGAGATAGGTGACGCTGAATAGTGTGATCGCGCACAGAGAGAGGAACAGCACGACCAGTTTCTTTAATTTGCTCTGAGAAAACATAGAGAGGCGCTCCTTGTGTACTGACCAGCAAATGCTTGTAGTGAAAAGCTGCTGCGTGCGACCGGACGACTCACTGTGCGGTATCAGGTAAGAAACTGGAGAAGACAAAAAGATTGAATTGCCGAAGCCCCGAAACCAGTCTTGCTTACGTGCCTTCAGTGACCAATCAGGCGCCGTTGCACCACGGCACATTTTGAGGTCATTTTTGTGGCTGCACGGGGACGATCTTCTGGAAGAACGCGCTTCCCGTAGATGGGCCCGGAGCATCCACCCGTCGATACCTGCTCAGATTGCTCTCACCAACTTAGGGGATCATTAAGCACGCATTAAATTCTTTAACAACTCGCCCAGCGATATATTTATTGCTCCGCCTCCTCGCACACACGCAAAACAATGCACACTTGTATCTCCGATTTTTCGTCCCATGAGCTCGGATTGAAATGCTGAAATGTACCGCAACGGTGGGCAGGAAGAGGCCAGTCGGTCGCTTTGTCGATTACCCGCGGTCAGCGTCGGCCAAAAGCTTCTCCAGGCTGGGTTTGTGCTTGGCCTTCCTGGCATGTTTCTTGTTCTCCGCACGCTTCACCGGCGGAGGCGTGCCCAGCACCGCGCGGGAGGCGGCTTTTACGGCGCTGGTAGCCGTGAACTTCTTTAGCTTCTTCTTTTTGGGCACAACCGTATTTAACCACGAAGAATATGGAACCCAAAGCAGGTAATGAACGGTGGAACCACGCCAGCACCGTACTGAAACTCATTTCTTCGTGCTCTCGGTGCCTTCCGTGGTTGATAATAGGATGAAATGGACGAACGCGATTTTTTCGACGAAAAAGAATCCAGAAAACCCCACACCCTTACCTGCCCGCACTGCCGCCAGCCCGGTGAATACGAACTGGCATGGCTGGTGCGCACCAAAAAGAAACAACTCTCGGGCCGTGCCGATGAGCGTGACCGCGCCAAATTTGCCAAGGCGCAGTCTTATATGGTCCGCCGTGACGATATGGTCATGTGCAAGAACGTGCGTTGCCGCAAGCGCTTTGAAGTTGCCGGAGTGCAGTCCGTCGCTTTCCTATAGGCGGCTTTGCGGAACCCAGGCGGCTTAGTGTCACCGCTCTGTCTGCGCCAGCTTTACCTGGTACATTCCGCGAACGCTATTGCATAGATAAATCGCATCTGCTTCAACTAGGTCTTCCCAATGCAGGATTTCCTTCCGGGCATCCGCATGTTCCGCCAGAAACTGCGCGCGGTAGGTTCCCGGCAGCAGCCCGCATTCCAGGGGTGGCGTCCGCCAGATTTGATCTTTCAAAACAAAAACATTGTGGATTGCGCCTTCGGTAAGCTCGCCACGTTCGTTGAAGAACAAAACATCATCGCATTGGCCAGCCCGCGCACTGCACAGCTCTCGATCATAGACCTGCCTGTGCGTCGTCTTATGAAACAGAAAATAATCGCTGCTTAGCGTCTGGCTCTCGGCGATCCGTACTTGCCCATAGTGCCCTTCATTGACGTGCGCGATGTTTAAATCAATTTCGCCGTTCCGCGCCAGTGAAAATCGAACACGTCTTTTTTCTCCCGATGAAAACTCTGCCGCAGCTTCTTGCAGCCGTTCATCAATCCTGCAACGCTGAAATGCAAACCCAAAGTAATCCGCCGATGAAGCCAGCCGTTCGATGTGCCTGTCAAGCAGCACATAGCCGTCATGCCAGAGCATCGTTTCAAACAATTTGAACTCTGGCGTCCGGCGCGTCAGGTACCCGCACTTCCATGCGCATTCTTCCCATTCGCGGGCCGGAACGGAATCATGCGTAATGCCGCTTCCTACTCCCATAATTCCTTTACCGGCGCTCACCACGGACGTGCGGATGGCCACGTTAAATTGCGCGCGGCCACGCGCAACATATCCAATGGCGCCCGTATACACGCCCCGGCTGGAACTCTCCAGTTGGGCGATATGTTCCATTGCCCGGATTTTTGGCGCGCCCGTAACCGATCCCGAGGGGAACAACGCGCGGATTACGACATCAAACGTCCACCCCGGCGTAAGCTCGCCTTGAATCGTCGATGTCATCTGCCACAGCGAGGGAAACCTCGTAACCTCAAATAGTTTTGTCGCATGCACCGGCCCCATCCTGCAGATCCGGCCCAGGTCGCTGCGCATCAGGTCAACGATCATCACATTTTCCGCGCGCTCTTTTTCTGATTCCCGCAGCTCCTTGGCTCTGCAGCGGTCTTGTTCCGTCGTCAGTCCGCGCGGCGCAGTGCCTTTCATCGGCTTGACGGCAATCTCATCCCCCTGAATACGAAAGAAAAGCTCAGGTGAATGCGAGAGCACCTGCTTTGGGCCGGTGTTGACGAAAGCAGCATAGGGAGTGGGATGCTCGAGACAGAGCGCGGCAAACAACTCCCACGGGTCACCGGTTAAGCCAAACTTTAGCCGGTCGGTAAAGTTCAGTTGGTAAATTTCGCCCGCCGCAATCAGCTCCCGGATTTCTTCTACCTTTTTGCAATATTGCCCCCGGCTGATAAACAGCTCTGCCTCTTCCACGGTCGGTCCGGTGCCCACCCGCAGAAGTTCGGCGTCTTGCATCAATTCGCATCGTTCATACAGGCCGAACCACGCCAGTGGGATGGGTGTCTGCGGCAAAAGAGCACGTAGCCGCGGCTCCAGCGCATAACCGGCTTCATAAGCCAGAAAGCCGGCTGCCTCGCCGCCTTCAGCGGCGTGGGAGTCGATTCGCTTCAGCAGCGTGTCCAAAGACTCGCGGTCGCAGGCGGCAAGAATTTCCTGTGGTCCGGAATAGACTCGCCAGTGATCTTCTTCTCGCAACGCAATAAAACCGGTGCTTCCCGGCGCTTTTGCCATGTGTTGAAGTTCAGTGTTCAAGGTTCTATGGATATTCCTTGTAAGCATAGCGCAACCCTGAAGGGGCGGCAGTTGAGGGTAGTGTCCTAAACTTGCGTTGAAAGCAATTTCGCAAAGTCATATCCGTCAGTCAGGCCAGCTTCCATTGCGGGTGTGACTCTCAGCGATTTGTGTATCCGGCAAAAATTGTAATAGGCGAAGTGCAAAGCGCAAGCTGCTTGTGATTGTCGAGTTCTTTGAGAATGGGTCGGTCAGCCTAGTGAAACGGCGGATCGCATGCGAATTGTGAGGTTTTGCCGCTCAATGTAGCTGGTACCTATATATGGCGTAGATTTGGACAGCTATCCTGTATGTTTTTATTTAGGTATACCTAAACTTTTCTTGACGCCATGTTTAGGTATAGCTAAACTTATATTGCTGTATGCCTCCTTCAGCAATCACTTTCGAATTGGTGCATGGTGTACAGCGTGGCGCTAGTCGCGCCGTAGGCATTCTTGGTGGAGACATTGATTTGTGCCGTGAGAAACTTTACGACCTTCCCGAGAGTGAGTTGAAGTACATACTCGCTTCCATCGATCGCTGGACTCAGAACTTAAACAAGCCAGCGAAGCGATTTCATGGATTTGACGGAAAATACAGCGATTGTTTCGTGTTTAAACATGTTCCGAAGCAGCACCGATTTTACGGATTCCTCTGCAATCCCGAGCCAAAAACAAATCAACGTTTTCGAGTGTGTGTGTTAACGACATATGCAAAGAAAAAAACTTGGGAAACTGATTTGGCTGAGTTAAACCGTGTTCACAAATGGCGCGATGCTCCAGCCACAAAAACCGCAATTTCGTACATATTCCCGGAATACAAGGAGGCCCATGAGTAACACTCAGCACTGGACAAGCTCCACCCTAAAGGATTTCGCATTCTGGATTGCTTCTGATTTCACTGCGCAAATCGAATCAATCATGGAATCAAAACCGATGGATAACGCTGAACTTGCTGAAACGCTTGGCTTGTCGCCCTCTCGCGTCTCTCAGGTATTGAATAATCCCGGAAATCTGACTCTCGGAAACGCAGTCAAATTTGCTCGTGGAACGGGTCATAAAGTAGCACTCGTGGTTTACGACGATAGCGATCCAGACAACAACCGTGGGCCTATTAGCGCATCCGTGTTCGAAGAATGCTGGCGCAGACTCGGCAAGCCTACCGAAATGCGCCAGGAATTTCAGGCAGAAGCCGGAATGCAGCCACCAAAGAAGCAGCCTGCCAGCGTCGCAATGTTTCAACGTCAACAGGCCGCAGCAGGGGAAATCGGATCATTTCAAGCAAATACTTCACACTCAACAATGGAGCCTTAAAATGCCAGAACCAAAAAATAAGAGTTGGAAATGGATTCCTCCGCGAGATGGAATACTTCGGAACATCTACGCAAACGTCGCTCTGACGAGTTGGACGCTATTCGACGTAAGGGTGAGATTGGGACAACTGATCCCTGCGTCTGACTATGAGGGCGACTTTGTAATCGAAGAACAAGGAACTGTGACGTTTTCATGGCATGAAGCAAAGATTCTTAGGGACGGGTTAAATGACTTGCTTATGGAATATGAAAAGGCCAATGGCGAACTGAAACAACAAAAATTAACACCTGCGCCAGTCTCATTCGGGGGAGGTGTTAAGACACCGGAAGATGAGAAGTAAAAAGGGAGGGCGGCGTAGCGGCTGGCATGTCTCCAGCAGATCTTCGGCCAGAAAAACAGCGGATGCCAATAGCTCTCTCAATCGCCCTGAACGACATTGCGCAATGCCTTAGGTCATTTTTCTCATCAATAAGCAAACCGTAGCATCATGCAGATAGTAATGCAACCGCTTGCTGTTTTGGCATCAACGCAAGTTAGGACACTTCCCTGCGGAGCCCGTACTGTCATAAGGCCGTTCTCTCATTTATACTGGCTGGTTTCGCCAGCGATGGCGGACGCGCTGACCAAGCGCCCTCAACTCGCATCTAAGCTGTTGAACAGGAACCATTCGACTATGAAAATTCTGGTCTGCATGAAGCAGGTCCCGCAAAAAGATGCTCCCCTTAAACTCAATGAAAGCGGCGCCTGGATTCGCGATGACGTTTCCTATGAAGTCAATGAGCCGGACGCTTTCGCCCTGGAAGAAGCCCTGCGGCAAAAAGAGAAACACACCGGCGAAGTGGTAGTCATCACTGCCGGCCCGGCGCGTTCACAGCAGGTTTTGCGTGAAGGTCTGGCCAAAGGTGCTGACCGGGCAATCCATCTCGAAGATAACGGCTTTGTCGGCTTGGATGCTTTCAATATGGCCAAGGCCTTCGTGGCCGCCATTAAAGATGAAAAGTTCGACCTCATCTTCACCGGCTTGCAGTCGGACGATTACGGTTACGCCCAGACTGGCGTAATCATGGCGGAGCTGCTGGGATGGCCGCACGCCACCATCATCATGGAAATTCAGAAGTCAGATAGCGGCATCAAAGTAAAGCGCGAGTTGGAATCAGGCTTTTTCCAGCACGTAAGCATGTCCTTGCCGGCGGTGCTCACGATTCAGTCCGGCATTAACAAGCTGCGTTATGCCACGCTGCTGGGCATCAAGCAGGCCAAGAACAAGCCGTTGCGCAAAGTCGCCATGGATGAAGTAAAGTCTGTCCTCGGTGAGAACATGCAGAAGATTGAGAAGCTCTACATCCCGCAGAAAACCAAGAAGACGGAAATGCTGGAAGGCTCGTCGGGCGAAATCGCCAAAAAGCTGGTGGACAAGCTGCGGAATGACGTTCGCGTAATTTAATGGCTGATCAAGATCGATTGATAAGGAGCACTCCATGGAACGAATGGAATATGACCCGGAAGGCGGAAATTATAAGCCCGTAACCGAACATGAAACCGGCGCGACCTTTCTGGTGCTGGGCCTGATCATGCTGCTTGCCGGATTGGGCTGGCTGCTGTTTGTTGGGTGGGACATCCGCGCTGGCAATCATTTTATGCAGGGCATTTTTGTGGTTGATGTTGTCATCGCTCTTTTTCTCATCGTCCTTGGATTTATCAAGAAGAAACGGCAAATAAACTAGATGGCAGACACAATTCTTGTAATTGCTGAACAGCGTGAAGGCAAACTGAACCGCGTCTCCTGGGAAACTGTTGCGGCCGCACAGGCCATTGCCGCTGAAACCGGCGCAACCGTTGAAGCTGCCGTTTTTGGCAGCTCTATTTCCGGCATTGGCGCGGAAATCGCAGCCAAAAAGCTGGCCAAAGTCACCGTCATCGAATCGCCCAAGCTGGCCAGGTATGAGCCGGATGGCGTAGTGGCCGCGCTCAAAGATTTTATTAATCAGAAAAAGCCCGCGCTCGTTCTAATGCCCCACACCTACCAGGTCCGCGATTTTGCTCCCCAACTTGCTACAGCCCTGCAGCGCACGCTCATCAGTGACGCGATTGGCTTTCACAAAGATGGTGACAAGCTGGTATTCACCCGACAGATGTTCCAGGGCAAATTCGCCGCTGACGTTTCCTTTGCCTGCCCGGCACCGCACTTTGTTACTTTCCAGGCCGGCGCGTTTCGTGGCGATAAAGCTGAAGCCGGAGCAACCGCCGCGCCAGTGGAAACCGTGAATGCAAACATTGCCGATGGTGTGCAACGCAATCGGCCTGAAGATCCGTTTAAAGAAGCCAAGCAGGCAGTCGATCTCACTCAGGCTGAAATCATTGTTTCCGTCGGCCGCGGAATTAAAGAGCAGAAAAATATCGAGATTGCCAAAGCCCTGGCCGACGCTCTGGGCGGCGAGATTGCCGCCTCTCGTCCCATTTGTGACTCCGGTTGGCTCCCCATGGACCGCCAGATTGGCAGCTCTGGCCAGACTGTTTCACCCAAGCTGTATCTCGCGGTCGGGATCAGCGGGGCCATTCAGCACATTGTCGGAATGAAGGGCTCGCGCAGCATCATCGCCATCAACAAAGATGCCGAGGCCCCAATTTTTGAAATCGCCGACTTCGGTGTAGTGGGAAACCTGTTTGATATTGTTCCGGCACTGACTGAAGAAGTGAAAAAGGCCAAGTCGGGCGGATAGGATTTCACCGCGGAGACGCGGAGGCGCGGAGAAGATGAAAAATTTGTTGGCCTTTGTGGCTGGCGGGTGGCTGGTTCTTCTTCCCCTTGCTCTCTTGCTTACGGGATTTTATGCCTATGATGTTTACAAAGATAGGCAGCAGAAGGTGATCGTCTTGAGTGCGACTCCGCTTTTCCCCGTCTCTGATGAAGGACGCCAGTTGTGTTGGGAAACTGACCAGAACAAAATCGCGAGTCTGACTCCGAGAGAAGAAATTAAGGTTCGACGCATCATCTATGAAAAAGAATGCATGACTGTTCGGATCCGCAGAAAATCGGGGCAGGAAGGATATATTGTTTACGGTACTGGTGAATGGCGCATGCATTAAGATTCAAGTTTGCCTTTGCCAATTGCTATTTGCTAATTGCTTATGATTACTTTCCGTAAACCTCTTGAGGGCATCGAACGTCCGCAGATGGAAGCCGATGTCACCATTGTCGGCGGCGGCCCCGCCGGACTCGCCTGCGCGTTGCGCCTCTCTCAACTCATTGACCGCCACAACCGCCGCAATCCTGAAGCGCCGTTGAGCAAAGAAAACATCAACGTCTTGGAAAAGGCGCGTGAGCTTGGCCAGCATTCGCTTTCCGGCGCTCTGCTCGATCCGCGCGCAATGGATGAGTTGCTACCTAGCTGGCGCGCAGAAGCGCCGCTCGATGCCGAGGTCACGCATGAAGACGTCTACTTTCTTACCGAAAAAGGCGAGCACCGTCTGCCGTTCACGCCGCCGCCATTGCAGGATCACGGCAATTACGTAATCTCCATCAACCGCTTTGTGAAGTGGCTGGGAGAAAAAGTTGAGCAGGCCGGTATCACCGTTTTCACCGGATTTGCTGGATCAGAGCTGCTGCTGAACGACGCAGGCAATCAGGTCACCGGGGTTCGCACCGACGATAAGGGGGTGGACAAGCAGAACCAGAAGAAGTCTAACTTTGAGCCTGGTTATGACCTGAAATCAAAAATTACCGTACTGGCCGAAGGCCCGCGCGGTTCGCTGACCAAACAATTAGTGGGCAGATTCAACCTGCAGAAAGACCGCAACCCGCAGGTATACGGCATCGGCGTCAAAGAGTTGTGGGAAGTTCCCTCCGGCGCAATCAAAAAAGGCCAGGTCATTTACACCATGGGATGGCCGCTCACGACCCAGGAATATGGTGGCGGCTGGATCTACGGATCGAAAGACAATATCGTCTCGCTTGGTTACGTCACCAGCCTTGATTATCAGGACCCGAGGCTTGATCCCCAGCGCGTCTTGCAGACCTTTAAGACCCATCCGTTAATCAGCAAGCTTTTGCGCGGCGGCAAAATGGTTCGCTATGGCGCCAAGACGTTTCCTTACGGCGGATGGTTCTCCATGCCGCCGCTGGCTGGCAACGGCTGGATGATCGTCGGCGACTCAGCCAGCTTCCTCAATTCGCAGCGCCTCAAGGGCATTCATCTGGCCATCAAGAGCGGCATGCTCGCCGCTGAAACTGCATTTGCTGCGCTGCTGGAAAATAACTTCAGCGAGGCAAAGCTCAGCCAATATAAAGAGAGCGTTGACTCCAGTTGGATCAAAGACGAGCTATGGGAAGTGCGTAACTTCCATCAGGGCTTTGAAAAAGGACTGGTTTCCGGCTTGTTCCACACCGCCGTGCAGCAGATTACCGGCGGCCGCGGCCTGCATGAAGTCTATCCCGCGCACGCTGGCCACACGCGTATGAAGCACCTTGACCAGCTTCCCGCCGATGGCGGCAAACGCGCGCAACTGCTGGGTAAATCCCGGGGCGACGGCAAGCTGACCTTTGACAAGCTGACCGACCTCTACCATTCCGGCACCCGGCATGAAGAAGATCAGCCATCGCACTTGATCATCCATGACACCAATATCTGCAACACGCGGTGCATTAAAGAGTTCGGCAACCCCTGCCAGAATTTTTGCCCCGCCAACGTATATGAGATGGAAGAAGATGCTTCCGCGCCGAACGGAAAATCGATCCATCTCAACCCTTCCAACTGCGTCCACTGCAAGACCTGCGACATTATGGACCCCTACGAAATCATTACCTGGGTGCCGCCTGAGGGTGGCGGCGGCCCGAATTACGATGGGATGTGAAAGCTTGAGCGATTCCGCTTCTTACGGTCAGCGTTAAATTGCCCACTCAACGCTTTTTCAAAGTTTTTATGCGATCCAAAGATGTCATTTTTACCCATTGCGCTAACAGATTCTGCTGTTCCTGAATCTCTTTTTCGTCGAGATGGGTAGCGGCTTCGCTCAATTTGGTATCTGCTCCGGTGATTTTAAGACGAGCAGCGATGGCATACCAGAAGTAGGCATTCTTCTGCTCGTTGTTCGTCCCGCTTTCCATCTTCAGACGCGCAGTTTCCATGTAGCCGTCGGAGATGCCGAGCAGAGCGGCATCGCGGTACAGGTCAATAGCTTCCTTGGGATTTCTTTCTTGCCCAAAGCCCTTCTCGGCCATGCGTCCCAACGCAAAATAGGCTGGGCCGCTTGCGGATTTTTTGCACCAGGATTTCGCCTGGGCATAATCCTGGGGCACGCCTACCCCAGCAGCATGAAATATGCATAGCTTATATTGAGCTTGACTGGCGTATGGCGATTCTCGGGAGTTATGCTGGGCAATCTCCAGGTATGTTGACATCGCCGCAGCCATGTCCTGGGGAATTTCATCGCCTTTTTCATACATTCCGGCCAGGATTAATTTACTGTGGTCAAGGCGGTTATGGAGTTGGTCTCCTATTCGTTGCAGTGCTTCGGCAGCTTGCTGATCGCCTTTTTCATGCGCCACCATCATCCAGGCGTAGGAAGTATCCAGATTCTCGTCCACGCCTTCTCCGTTGTAGTATGAAATGGCCACATTGTAGATTGCCTCGGGCAAGCCCTGTAGCGCCCCTTTCTTGTACCAGCGAACAGCTTCTTCCTTGTCCCGCTGGACGCCACGGCCAAGCGCAAACATTACTCCCAAGCTGTTTTGTGCCTGCGCGTTTCCCTGATCCGCAGCTTTGCGGAACCACTCCGCTGCCGCCGTGTCATCCTGGGGCAGACCTCGCCCGTTTTCGTAAGCCTGACCAAGCTCAAATTGGGATTTAGCGTCGCTACGTTCTGCGGCTTTCTGGAGTTGCGCCGTATCAGATGGCGTCTGTCCCGCGTTAGACTGCGAAGCAGGAATGGTAAACAATAAAAGAAGATAGACAAATTTATTCATAGTATGTTGCGGCAATAGCCTACCATGCAATTCAATTTTTCGACCAGGAACTCTGGCTTAGACGCATTAAATAATGATTTAACTATCTTTAACTCCGGTTTATTGCTTCGCTAGGCCAATTCACTCTTGCGATAATTGCTCATGCATACCCGTCTTCTTACCGCCGATGATGCCGAAGCTTGGTGGCGTTTGCGTTTAGAAGCTTTGCGTAACGATCCTGCCTCATTTGCGGACTCCGCTGAAGAGCACTCCACCACGACAATTGAAGATGTCGAGAAGCGGCTAAGTGCCGGCGACCCAGCGCAAAATTTCGTCTTGGGCAGCTTTGAAAATGGCAAACTTATAGGTACAGCAGGCTTCTATCGCCACGCGCATATTAAAGAGCGCCACAAAGGTCACATCTGGGGCGTTTATGTGCGGCCAGAATCCCGCGGCAAAGGCGCGGCCAAAGCCATGATGCAGGAAATCATCCGCCGCGCGCGACAAATTGATGGCCTGGAGCAGATCCTTCTGGTTGCCTCGGCGCATCTGCCTGCGCGGCGGGTGTATGAAACTCTGGGCTTTGAGAGTTACGGCGTAGAACCGCGGTCCCTCAAAATCGGGGCGGAATATGTTGATGACGTGCTGATGATCTTGCGCCTTTGAAAAACCCGTTCGCTCAAAAGGCTCCACGCTAAAGGCCATTTGCAGCTACTACCACAAACAAATGCCGGCCTGTTTCCAGGCCGGCATTTTTTGGCTTTGATGTGGGTCAGAAGATTATGTGTGCCCCTAATTGCAGCACACGCGGATCATAGACGCTGTTAACCTGTCCAACTATGTCACTAGAGGCGTTGGAGTTAACTCCACGGAACTGCGTGTGGTTGAAAACATTGAATGCGTCAACATTTAATCTCACGCTGATTCGGTCACTGTGGATGGGTGTGTTCTTCACCAGAGACAGATCCATGTTAGTGCGTCCTGGCAGGCGGAAGGCATTGCGGGCAGCAGTGCCATAAGGAGGAGTAGGCGAGTCGCTGAAAGCTGATGGATCGAAAAGGAAGAATCCAGAGGTTCCATTCACTGTCTGGTTTGAATGTGCATTCAGGTAATGGATGGGCGCAATCTGGTCCGCATTGACCAACTGTCTATCTCCTGCGCCCGAGGGCCCTGGCTGGCTGGTTGAAGCCGGCAGGCCAGCAGTTACGCTGAAAGGATATCCAGTGCGCCAGGTAACAATGGGAAACAGACTCCATCCTTTCACAAGTTTCTTGGGGCCGCTGTTGAAAGGCAGGTCCCATCCTCCATTGAATGTCACTACGTGGCGTAGATCAAAGTCTGACGACGCGCGGAAAATCTGGGGCAGGAAAAATGGCACCTGGCTGTTGTTGTTCCTAAAGCCAGATGCAAAATCAATGGTGTGGGCGTATGTATACGCGAAAGTGTAATACATGGAACCGAGCACAGGAACATTGGCAGTCTGCTGCCTCAATGAGAGCTGCAAAGAATTGTAGTTTGCGTTGGCAACATTCATGAATTGCGGCAGGAAGCTGAAACTGCCAGAAGTATTTCCAGGTGTTTCATTCAAAATGCGCGTTGGATTGGCAGTGCCCAACGTTGCAGGATCGAAAGGATTGATGTCCTTAAGTCCGGTGAGACCATGCGATGAGCTGCCGACGTAGGCCACTTCCAAGGTCAATTTTTTGGCAATCTCCCGCTCGATATTCAGGTTGTATTGATACGTGTACGGCGTGCGTAGATGTGGATCAACAAAGAACACGCCGCCGCCGCCAAACGGCCCGAAGGTGCTGGCGAAAT
This sequence comes from Candidatus Angelobacter sp., assembly GCA_036488825.1. Taxonomy (GTDB): domain Bacteria; phylum Acidobacteriota; class Terriglobia; order Terriglobales; family Acidobacteriaceae; genus Angelobacter. The sequence goes on along the minus strand of DASXGZ010000014.1, from coordinate 154,761 downwards.
CAACGGTATGATCTATCGGCTTGGAAGGAAATGGATTTGGGCTTCCCGTGGATCCAAATGGATCGCTAAGAAAACCAAACGGTGACGGAACCGAGGTACCGTCAAACCCAATGAAAGCAGACGAAGCGAACGGTATCTGTCCGTTGAATTGGAAATTATCCTCGGCCTTTAACACATCGTAAAAGACGCCGAAGCCACCCCGAACACTGGTCTTGGCGTCCTTAAAAGGCTGCCAGGCAAAACCAAACCGTGGAGCAAAATCATTCCTGTCAGGGAAGTTGGATCCCGTTGGAGCGCCTTTATCACCAGGGAAAAGGAGACCAACCGGCGCACCTGGAAAGACTGTCGATTGCGCTCCTGGAACAATGGAAAAGGTCCTCCCTAGTGTGTCAGATTTAGGCGTGCTGTACTCGTAACGCAACCCAAGTGTCAGTACCAGATTGCTGGAGGCATGCCATTCATCCTGCCCAAATACATAGGTAGCCTTGGTGCGGATATTGGATGGAGCTGCCGGAGCCTGAAAGAAAGTATCCGGAAGACCTACCAGAAAATTGGCCAGTCCGCTGTTGGTGCCGCCTGGAGTTGAATCTTCGAAATCGAAATTGCCATCCACAAAGAAGTCAAACACCTGATTGTCCTGGAAAGCAGAGAAGCTGCCGCCAAACTTCATTGTGTGCTTCCCCCGGATCCATGAAAAAGTATCAGAGAGGGCAAAGGTATTGTCCACCAGCCGTGAGGGCCCCTGCGGGCTGAACCCAGCCGTTAAAGCCGGAAAAGTGAGCAGGGGTGGAGCAGTTGCATTGTCGGGCGTGATAGTAGTGCCAAAGCTTTGCGGCGTTCCAATACTGCTTGATGGCGTGTTCTGAAGCGTGTCAGACCGCTGCGCGGTAGCGTGGAACTCATTCAGCATAGTGGGTGAAACTGTTCGCGTATAGGAAAAATTCGCGAACTTGTGTAGCGCATCTGTACTGCTGGTGAACACGTTGGCTGCGGGCAGGCCTGTGAAACCTCCGGGAGTAACGGTCGGATTTTTCAAACGCCCCAGAGTCACGCTCATGTGGTCTTTGTCGGTGGCTTCCCAATCGAATTTGCCGGTGAAATCGTTGCGGTTGTCCTGGGCAGGATTTTGAAAGGAAATCGCTCCGCTCGGTACCGGCGAGGTTGGAATCAACCCGGCACCGATATATTTCTGGGCGACAGGATCAATCTTGGTGGGATCGATGATACCCTGCGCTGCCAGCGCGGCATTGGGCTGAAAGAATGGGTTTGCCGCCAAAAAGGCCGCTATATCTGCTTTGTTCGCAGATTGAGAAAAGTTTCCTTGCAGCTCAAGCGGAGTAAATGTCTGGCCCACATCGCTCGGTACAAGCTGGGTTTGCTTCTGGCCCTGATACGCAAAGAAGAAGAAGAGCTTCTTTTTCAGAATTGGTCCACCAAAGGTCCCCCCGTATTGGTTACGTTTTAAAACACCTCTTGGAAGGCCCTGCGAATTGCTTAGGAAATCATTGGCGTTATAGGCGGTATTCCGGTTGTACTCAAAAGCACTGCCGTGGAATGCGTTGGTCCCGGACTTGGTCACCACTGTCACAATGCCGCCACCATTGCGTCCGTATTCTGCCGTGAAGTTGCTGGTGAGCACCTTGAATTCCTGCACCGCATCAGGATTCGGGTTGTAAACCGCCGCGTTGTTCAGCAGATCATTATTTGCTCCACCATCCAGCAGGAAGGTATTGGAGTCATTGCGGCCGCCGGATATGCTGAATCCAGTGGTTGCACTTCTTGCTCCTGCATTTCCCGGGTTATCAGCGGGCAGCACGCCGGGTTGCAGTAATGCCAAATCCAGGACGTTACGGCCATTGAGCGGCGCATTGGCGATTTCACGTTCAGAGATCGTCGATCCCATAGTGGGATTGATTGTTTCGACGGTGGGTGCGGTGTTTTCCACCGTCACCACCTCGCTATTTGTGCCAATTGCCAGCTTGAGGTCAATTTTCAGTGACTGATTGATCTCAAGCTTGTTCGCGCTGGTGACGATAGGATTAAAGCCTTTCCGGGTTGCAGAGACGGTGTAAGTGCCAATCGGGAGCGCCAATACTTGGTAATATCCAGCGGCATCAGTATTTGTTTCGCGCGAGAGAAGAGTGGCAGTGTTCGTTACTACAATGTGCGCGCCTGGAATGACGGCCCCAGTTTGATCGTAGGCCGTTCCAACGATGCGGCCGGTGGCATCCTGGGCAGGAGCGAGATAACAACAAGGAGTCAGAAGTACGGCTATCAAAAATGATCGGCTGACGGACTTCAATGTTTTGCTGCTTGATTTCATAACGCCTCCTTTATTGAACGCATCACAAACTGGCCCGAGAAACGCATTGTTGGTTCATTGGGGCTACAAATTTATCAGACTCGAGATGTTTAGTAGCAAACAAAGTTCCACTTTTTCGCGATGGTCATATCTGATTGATTTGTGTATATTCCAGGATTTCTAGGGTTTCAATGTGCAAAATACTGGAGAAATCTACAAATCCCGGAAGGCGTCCAACCCAAACGTCGCCAAGCTGGAGCTCGTAGAACTCAGGACCTCAGATAGCTCTGCCGTCTCTGCCTTCGTCTATAATGCTTTTATAGGTTCCGACCACATCCGGCCTAAGGGAATACCCGGCCAATGTGGCGGCTCCTTGCTGATGCAAGGACGAGGGTCCTGCGCGGAAACGCCTGGGCCTCCCGTGTTAAGTTCCCGAGACGGCGCAAAACAGCGCAATCCGGGAGCTATGGAAAGGGACCGGTTTACGCCATAGGCGTATCTCCTGCTTTTCCCACTTTGTGCCATCAGCAAAACTTAAAGACCAATGACCCGGCTTTGCGACAAACACGGGCGCTTTATCACCGACCTGCGGGTCAGCATCACTGATCGCTGCAATTACAAGTGCGTCTATTGCCGTACGGGTAACGAAGGCGCGCAATACTCTGAGCTGCCATTCGCGGATTATCTGCGGATTGTGCGTATTTTTGTTGCTTCGGGCATTGAAAAAGTGAGGCTCACGGGCGGCGAGCCCCTATTGCGCAACGGGCTAGTGGATTTTGTTCGTGATCTCTCAGCACTGCGCACGCTCGATGGCGCAAAGCTTGATCTGGCAATCACTACCAACGGTCACCTGCTGGCGGAACTGGTTCAGCCGCTCAAAGACGCCGGGTTGCGTCGCGCCACCATTAGCATGGACGCTGTGGATGCCGAAAAATTCGCCCGCATTACTCGCGTCCCCAACGGCTATAACAGTGTGCTGGCCGGGATACGGGCCGCCAAGCGTGCCGGACTGGAGCCAGTCAAAGTTAACTGCGTTCTGCTGCGAGGGTTTAACGAGGATCAAATTATCGAGTTCGCTCGCTTCTCACGCGAAGAAGACGTCGTAGTCCGGTTCATTGAATTCATGCCGCTGGAAGAAGACCGGGTATGGTCACCCAATGTGGTCGTTCCGATGGATGAGATTCTGGAAAAGCTCAACCAGTTTCGTCCCGTGCGCCAGCTTCCCAATGAACTCAGTGAGACTGCGCGGCGTTATACCTTTGACGACGGCAAAGGAGAGATCGGCATTATCGCGCCGGTTTCGCATCCGTTCTGCGGACACTGTTCGCGCGTCCGCCTTACTTCTGACGGCAAGATCCGCACTTGCCTGTTTTCCCTGCTCGACCATGACATGGCAGGACGTATGTACCGTGGCGCCAGTGACAGTGAATTAGCTGATTACGTTCGTTCAGTGGTCGACCAGAAAGAAGCTCGCCATCATATTGGCGAAGCTGGATTTATCAAGCCTTCGCGCAGCATGGTCCATATAGGCGGCTGATTTTCCCACCTGACGGTAACTTGCCAGCCCATAAATAAGATTAGTAAAATCCGCACGATTCCCCCAGCAAGGCTCGAATCTCCTCCAGCAATATTGATTTCCCCAAAGATCGTACTGAACACGGCATAATAATGATCTCGAAGGTTAAAGAAAGAGACAGCTTAGCGTTTCAGGTACGGGATTCGGATATGGCGCTTGCAGTGGAAGTTGCCGGCCAAACCGACGTTGGGTGCGTGCGCGCAAATAACGAAGACAACTTCGGTTACGATTCGCGCTATGGCATCTTTGTGGTTTGTGACGGCATGGGCGGCCAGGCCGCTGGCGAGGTCGCCAGCAAAATGGGTGTGGATGCCCTGCTGAGCTATTTCCGCAATGAAGCTTCCACGGCCTTCCACTCACTCAATGGGCAAAATGGCTCTCTGGGCGCCACTCAACTGGCCAATGCCATTAAACTGGCGAACCAAACGATATTTAAGGCAGGCCAGGAGCAGCACGGGCGCAGCGGCATGGGATCGACGATTGTTGCAGCACTCGTACGGGGGAACTCGCTGGCCATTGGGCATGTAGGTGATAGCCGGATTTATCTCATCCGGCAGGGAACGATTCAACAGCTCACGCAGGACCACTCATTGGTGATGGAGCAGGTACGCCGTGGCTACATCACGCTGGAGCAGGCGCAGAAATCTGAAATGCAAAACATTATTCTGCGCGCTCTGGGTTCGGAAGAAGCAGTAGAGGCGGATGTTGAAGACCTGGTCGCGTTGCCCGGCGACATATTGTTGATGACCTCTGACGGGCTTACACGCCATGTGCAGGACGAAGAAATTCTCAGTATCGTGAAAACAACGCCAAACCTGAAACAGGCGTGCAGTGAATTGGTCAAGATGGCCCGCGAACGCGGTGGTGATGACAACATTACATGCTTGCTCGTGCGCATCGTGGACCGGCCGTGGTATCAGAATATTTTGAATAAGCTGTTTTTCGGAGGGGCGCAGTGGCAAAACTCTATTTGAGATTTGAGCAGAATGAGCAGGTTTTAAAAGAGGTCCCATTGACCCAGGCAGCCACAACTATAGGCCGCCTGCCGGACAACAGTGTCCAAATCGACAACCTTGCTGTCTCTGGCCACCATGCCAAAATCTGCTGGGACCAGGATCACTACGTGGTGGAGGACCTGGGCTCGTTGAATGGCACATACGTAAACAATGAACGCGTGGGCAAAACAACTTTAAAGCACGGCGATCAGGTGAAGATCGGCAAACATCTTGTTGAATTCAAACATGAAGGCGCAGTGCCCAACTTTGCTGGCGCTGTAAAAACAGGCCCTTCAGCGCCAAAACTTGAAGCCACCATGATGCTGGATACCAGGCAGGCACGGGAGAAACTCGCCGACAAGAATGGTCCCTCCGCCGGCGCAGGGCCGCTGGGAATTTCTCGTCCATCGTGGATGGCTGAGCCTTTTGCCGCCGCGGCCAAAGATCGCCTGGGCTTGCTGGACATTCTGGAAGGCAAAACTGACCAGGAAAAGTATGTGCTTACCGGCAAAATGACGATGATAGGCAAATCCAGCATGGCATCCATCAAACTGAAAGGCTTTTTTGCGCCCACCACGGCAGCGTTGATCAGCAAGCGTGACAACAAATACTTCATCTCTCCGGAGAGTAAGTCAAAACTCAAAATCAATGGAGAAGAAGTGGCAAGCCAGCGCGAACTGGCATCCGGTGACATTATTGAAGTAGGAAAAGTTAAAGCAGCGTTTAGCTTTCAGGACTGATCCTTTGCTCTGCGCGAAGAGTTGTTCGCTATCTTCACGAAAATTCTTGAATCAGAGCTGTGCAATTGTGCTTGAGGCGAACCTCAGTTCTGTGCTTCACTCATATTGCTGATAACACCTGCTCCCCCATTCCCAGCCTCGGCCAAATCGATGCTTCCAAAAGCTCCCAACAGGGTGCTCCGGAGAGGACTGACCGTGGCGCAATGGCGATGGTCTCCACGTTGTTTTTCGCCTGGGGATTTCTGACCTGCCTGAATGACATTCTGATTCCGCACTTAAAAAACATTTTCGATTTGAATTACACAGAAGTCATGCTGGTGCAGTTTGCCTTCTTTTCTTCTTATTTTCTGTTCTCCATGCCGTCCGGCAAGATCATTGAATGGATCGGCTACAAGCGCGCAATGGTTACCGGCCTTTTAACCATGGCAACAGGCGCTCTTATGTTTGTTCCAGCCGCATCCGTTCCATCATTCCCATTATTTCTCTCCGCCCTCATCGTGCTGGCTGGGGGAATGACCATATTGCAGACGTCTGCTAATCCGTATGTCGCGATCCTTGGACCGCCGCGAACAGCCTCCAGCCGGTTAAACCTTACACAGGCTTTCAATTCGCTGGGCACCACGCTCGCACCGCTCTTTGGCCGTTGGCTCATTCTCGGCGCAACTCTCGCGCCATTAAGCATTGAAGTAATGCGTGGGATGGGTGCAGATCAATTGCATGCATACCGTATTCAGCAGGCTGCTTCAGTCAAGCTGCCATATATCGGACTTTCTATTGCGCTCGCGCTGCTCGCTGTAATTGTTGGCCTGTTTAAGCTGCCGGTGATTGAATACGCTGAGGCTCACGGTCATGCTCCAGGAAGCATCTGGCATCACCGGCGTCTGGTGCTGGGAGCTGTGGCGATTTTTGTCTACGTTGGCGCCGAGGTGGCCATCGGCAGTTTGATGACCAACTACTTCAACCAGAAGGAGATCGGCAATTTGTCATTGAAAGACGCTGCCGGTTATCTGCAATATTACTGGGGTGGAGCGATGGTCGGCCGCTTCGTCGGATCCGCGCTATTGCAGAGGTTGCGCACCCAGAAATTGCTGGCCTTCAATGCTGTGGCTGCTGTTCTGCTGGTGGTAACTTCCATGCTTACCTTTGGCCATGTAGCCATGTGGGTCCTGATTCTGGTTGGACTGTTCAACTCCATCATGTTCCCATGCATTTTCACGCTGGCCATTGAAGGTCTTGGGCCGTTGACGGGCAAAGGTTCAGGCTTGCTGGTGGGTGCCATCGTGGGCGGAGCGATTGTTCCTGAGTTGCAGGGCATACTGGCTGATCGCATTGGGATACACCATGCATTTATCCTGCCTGTGCTTTGTTACCTGTACATTATTTTTACGCGCTGCGGGTTGCAAATCCACCCCAGTTCACCAGAGCACAAAATGCCGTTACTTCATAACGACCTCTTCAACTACCTTTGTCCCTACACTCCAATGGCCATCCCAGCTATGATGAATCAAGCGCAGCGTAAGCAGATCGTGCGTGGGGAGTCTTGATGTATTTTGAGCAGTTCTATCTGGGATGCCTGGCCCACGCCTCTTACATGTTCGGCTCAGAGGGAAAGGCAGCGGTGGTGGATCCCCAGCGCGACGTGGAGATTTATCTAAAAGCAGCAGAACAACATGGGCTGAAGATAACGGATATTCTTGAAACGCATCTTCATGCCGATTTCGTTTCCGGGCACATTGAATTGGCGGAACGAACCAGCGCGACAATCCATATTGGAGCAAAAGCGGGCGCAACATTTCCTCATATGCCCTTGGATGATGGATCACAATTGCAGATTGGCAAGGTGCGCGTTATCGCCTTAGAGACTCCGGGACATACGCCTGAAAGCATATGCCTGGTGCTTATTGATGAAGAGAAATCTTCCAAGCTCTGGGCTGTTCTGACCGGTGACACATTGTTTATCGGCGATGTTGGCCGCCCCGATCTTTCCAAGAGCCACACGCCGCAGCAGCTCGCAGGCATGCTGTACGACAGTCTGCATGGGAAACTGCTCACGCTTGGCGATGAGGTATTGGTCTATCCTGCGCACGGGGCCGGATCACTTTGCGGGCGCAGCATGCGCGCGGAACGCTCATCCACCATTGGCACGGAGAGACTTTCCAACTACGCACTGCAGATTAAATCCCGCGACGAATTTATCCGCCAGTTGACTGAGAACCTGCCTTCGCGGCCGGAATACTTCATTGAAGACGCGCAAATCAACCGCGCTGGTGCCCCTGCTCTGGCTGATCTCCCAGAGCTTTCACCTGTTGCTCCGCACGAATTAAAAGAGCTGCTCCAGCAGGGAGTTTTTGCGCTAGATGTCCGCCCAAACCCGGACTTCGCCAATGCGCATGTGCCCGGCTCCATCAACATCGCACTTTCTGGTCAGTTTGCCTCGTGGGCGGGAACTCTGCTCGGGCTGAATGCACGGCCTGTACTGGTAGCGGATACGCCAGAGCAGTATGCAGAAGCGCGGTTGCGGCTTGCCCGCATCGGCATTGAAGACCCCCGCGGATTCCTGCAAGGTGGCATTGCTGCCTGGAAGCTTGCTGGATTTCCTGTTGCTCAAGTTCGGCAGATGACTGTACAGGATTTGTCGCGTCGGCAGCACGGCGATCGGCTTCATATCCTCGATGTCCGGCGCGAAGCGGAATGGCAGGCTGGGCATATTGAAGGGGCGACATGGTTTTCGCTGGATGATTTCAAGCGTTCGGCCCCCGAAGTTGATCCTGTGGTTTTCCTGGCTGTCCATTGCCAGGGCGGCTATCGCAGTATGATCGCGTGCAGCCTTTTATTGCGTGCTGGAGTGAGCAACGCGATCAATATCACAGGCGGTTTTGATGCATGGCGCAGCGCCGGATTGCCGGTGGAAGTGGCAGAGGTGGAAAAAGTCTAATCAGCTACGCAGCCGAACTGAAAAATGAACATTCAACTCCGCCGTCCAATACTTATCCAAATTCCTGTACACTAACCGCGATTCCTGAGGGGACTTTCTGATGAGCCATTACAGACTTTTATTTGCCACAATCCTGTTGTCCTTCGTCGTAGTTATACAAAGCTTTGCCCAACAAACTCCCGCGCAGACAGAAAAGCCAGGCGTAGCGAATCCTGTGTTGGATGTGGATGATAAACCCATCACGGCGTTGCCTTACACGCCAAGTCTTGACGTGCCCGCAATGGATAAATCGGCGGACCCCTGCGTGGACTTTTACCAGTACACCTGCGGTGGCTGGATGAAGAACAATCCCATTCCGGCTGATCAGGCAAGCTGGAGCGTCTATGGCAAGCTCACGGTGGATAACCAGCGCTTTCTTTGGGGCATCCTTGATGATCTGGCCAAGAAGACGAGCGGCCGCACTGCGACGCAACAGAAGATTGGCGACTACTTTTCCGCCTGCATGAATGAAGCGGAAGCAGAGAAGCTGGGCGCATCGCCACTAAAGCCGGCGCTCGATGACATTGCCGCCCTCAAGAACAAGAAAGACCTTGCCGCGTTGCTGGGTCGTGAACACCTGGCCAACGCCACGCAGAGGTTGTTTTTCGGCTTCGGCTCTGATCAGGATTTTTCTGATTCCAGCCAGATCATTGCTTTTGCCACAGCCGGCGGTCTGGGTCTGCCGGACCGGGATTATTACACCAAGACTGAACCAAAGTCAGAAGAGATTCGCCAGAAATATCTTGTTCATGTGCAGAAAATGCTGGAATTGCTGGGCGATCAGCCAGACGTTGCCAAACGCGAAGCAGCAACCATCATGCAGATTGAGACAGCGCTGGCCAAAGCTTCACTTACGCGTGTGGAGCAGCGCGACCCCCATAACTTGTTCCACAAAATGGACCGCAAGCAACTTCAGGCCCTTACTCCCGACTTTGATTGGAACATCTATCTAAAGACCACTGGCATAGACCAGGTTGGCACATTTAACGTGACTGAGCCGAAGTTCTATCAGGAAATGGATCATCAGATTCAGAGCAACAGCCTGGATGATCTAAAAACCTATCTTCGCTGGCATGTTGCCAGCGCCAATGCGCCATTCCTTTCTTCGAAGTTTGTGCAGCAGAATTTTGATTTTTACTCCCATACCCTGCGCGGCGTGGAACAGATTGCTCCAAGATGGAAGCGCTGTGTGCGCCTGACCGATAGCCAACTCGGTGAAGCGTTGGGCCAGGAATTCGTAAACCGCGCGTTCAGCCAGGAAACCAAGCAAAGCACGTTGAAGATGACCAGGCTGATTGAACAGGCAATGGAAGATGACATCAGCCAGCTCACCTGGATGGGCCCGGAAACCAAGAAGCAGGCCCTGGAGAAGCTGCACGCCGTGGTGAACAAAATTGGCTATCCAGACAAGTGGCGCGACTACAGTTCAGTAGAAATCAAGCGCGACGATTTTGTGGGCAACGTACACCGCGCCACCATGTTTGAGGCAAGGCGCGAGTTGGCAAAGATTGGCAAGCCGCTGGACCGTGGCGAATGGGGCATGACGCCTCCAACTGTGAATGCTTATTACAATCCGCAGATGAACGACATTAACTTTCCTGCCGGCGTTCTGCAGCCCCCGCTCTACGATCCCAAGATGGATGATGCCCCGAATTATGGCAACACCGGCGGCACCATTGGCCACGAACTCACGCACGGCTTTGACGATCAGGGCCGCCAGTTTGACGCCAAGGGCAATCTCCGCGATTGGTGGACCAAGGAAGATGGTGAGCAGTTTGAAAAACGTGCGCAGTGCATTGTAGACCAGTACGCCGGCTACACCATCGTGGACGATATCAAGATCAACAGCAAGCTTACTGAAGGCGAAGATGTGGCCGACCTGGGCGGGCTGATCCTGGCCTACATGGCGTGGAAGATGGATACCAAAGGTAAGCAGCTTGAGAGCCGCGACGGCTTCACGCCAGACCAGCGTTTCTTTATCGGCTACGCACAATGGGCATGTGAGAATGAGCGTCCGGAGAACCTGCGTGCTAACGCCATCACGAATGAGCATTCGCCGGGTAAATATCGCGTAAATGGTTTGGTGGTGAATATACCGGAATTTCAGCAGGCTTTCAGTTGCAAAGCCGGACAGCCAATGGTGCGCGAGAACCGTTGCCGGGTGTGGTAACGCAGCCGCAAATTCGTCCGGGCAAGATACTGCTGGAAATCTGCCTTGATTCAGTTGCGTCCGCCGCGGCATCTGAACGTGGCGGCGCAGACCGTGTTGAACTCTGCGCTGGCCTCCCTGAAGGCGGCACCACGCCCAGCGCGGGTATGATTGCCGCTGTCCGAAAGAAGATTGCTATCGGATTGCAAGTCATGATTCGCCCGCGCGGTGGAGACTTCTGCTACAGCGCGGATGAATTCAGTATCATGCAGCGCGACATTCTGATTGCAAAGCAACTTGGCGCGAATGGGGCAGTGTTTGGAATTCTCAATACTGATGGGAGCGTAGATAAAGAGCGCATGCGGCAGTTGATTGATTTGGCGCGCCCGCTCAAAGTTACATGCCATCGCGCTTTCGATATGTCCCGCGACCTGCCGCAGGCCCTAGACGATCTGCTTGAAATCGGTGTGGACTGCGTTCTGACTTCCGGCGGCAAGAAAAGCGCAGTGGACGCCATGCCGACTTTGAAGCAACTGGTGCAGCGTGGGCAAGGCCAGATTTCAGTAATGGCTTGCGGAGAGCTGTCGATCGCCAATGTAAAAGCTGTGGTTTCCTATACCAATGTCAGAAAAGTCCATGCCGGGCTTGGCACCACCGTCACCAGTGCCATGAAGTTCCGCAACCAGAAAGTTGAGATGGGTACCTTGTCTGATGGCGAATATCAACATTCGGTGGTCACAGAAAGCAGCGTGCGGGAGTTTCGCGCCGCCATCGATCGCATTTAGCTTTCCCCGCGCAGAAATACCCCCGTCCCCCAGATCGTATGACATTTGTCATTCGCAAAAAGTGACATTCCCCACTTATCCCATTTCACCATTCACCCCATACTGACATTGCAATCGAGATAAAAAGGAGCGTTTCAGGATGACCTTGAAATCTTATGCGACAAAGGAAGAGAAACCTGTTGTGGCAGCACTTGCAGGTGTTACCAAAAAATTTGGCGGGATTACAGCGTTGCAGAACGTAAGCCTCAACGTCAGGGCAGGTGAGCTGCTGGCCGTGCTTGGGCCAAATGGCGCGGGGAAAACTACAGCAGTACGGCTGATGCTCGGTTTATCCAGCCCATTGTCAGGCGAAGTGACTGTCTTCGGGCGCGATCCGAGGACGGCCTCAGCCCGCGGACGAATTGGCGCGATGCTTCAGGTAGCCAAAGTGCCGGAGACCCTTAAAGTCAAAGAGCATATCAATTTATTTCGCAGCTACTATGCCAACCCACTTTCATTACTGGCAACGCTGGAGGCAGCCGGTCTGGAAGCTCTGGAAAACCGCCTCTTCGGCGCGCTTTCCGGCGGCCAGAAACAGCGAGTATTATTTGCGCTGGCCATTTGCGGCAATCCCGACCTGCTCTTCCTGGATGAGCCTACTGTTGGCCTCGACATCGCCACGCGTCTGCTTATCTGGCAGCGGATCAGAATCCTGGTACAGCAGGGCCGCACCGTGGTCCTGACCACGCATTATCTTGAAGAAGTTGATGCGCTGGCTGATCGAGTTATTGTGCTCAATCATGGCGTGATTGTGGCGCAGGGAACTTCAGCGGAAATCAAGTCGCGAACCTCACAGCGAAAAATCCGCTGCGCTACTCGCCTGGGCCGGGGCGAGATAGAGTCTATTCCGGAAGTGGCGGGCATTTCTGAGCAGGAAAGCCGGGTGGAGATACTTACGTCACAAGTGGAGCCCGTGCTGCGCGAACTTTTTATTCGCGACCCAAATCTTTCCGGCCTGGAAGTTTCCAACAGCACGCTTGAAGATGCTTTTCTAAAGATCGTTGAAACCGCAAAACCGGAAGCACAGGAGATATCAGCATGAGCGCACCAGCAGCAACACTAACAGCAGCATCAGGTTCGACGAGCGCACTTCATATCTATGGCACAGAAGCCAAGTATGAATTCCTAAAGACTTTGCGCCAGCCCGCATACGTGATTCCAACCCTTACCTTTCCATTACTGTTTTATGTGATGTTCGGGATTGTTTTCGGTGGCAAGCAGGCTGTGGGAGAAGTGAATTTGGCTACCTATCTTCTTGCCACCTATGCGGCTTTCGGCGTAATTGGCGCCTCATTGTTTGGCTTCGCTGCCGGCGTGGCCATGGAGCGGGGTTATGGATGGCTGCAGGTGAAGCGCGCCAGCCCAATGCCGCCGCTGGCATATCTGGCTGCGAAAGCTGCCATGAGTATGATCTTCAGCGCCATTCTGGTAACTGCGCTGTTCGCCGTGGGCACTGCTTTTGGCGGCGTGCATCTCAGCGCGTTGAAATTTCTGGAACTCGCCGGACTGATGATTGCGGGCTCATTGCCTTTCAGCGCGATGGGACTTGCCATTGGCTGCTATTGCGCGCCGAACTCGGCGCCTGCGATAGTGAATGTGCTATTCCTGCCCATGTCATTTTGCTCCGGACTGTGGCTGCCATTGCAATTACTGCCGAAATTCCTGCAGCATCTCGCTCCATTTCTACCACCCTATCACCTGGCCCAGTTGGCTTTACGACTTGTAGGTTTCAGCCGCGCAGCAAATCCCTGGCAGCACGTGGCGGCCCTTGTGGCTTTTACTGCGGCGTTTCTTTTGCTTGCACAGCGCGGTTTCAAGCGCGATGATGTGAGCATTAACGCATAGATACGAATTTCCATGCGCCTTCTGCCACAGAACAAAGACGTCGGCTGGACTCCTTACGCCTGGCTTATCTATCTGACGAGCGTTCCATTTTACGGGTACGCCACGCAGCATACGTCCCTACGTTTCTGGATCCTGACAGTTCTAGGCATGGCAGTGTTTCTGGTGCTTTACTTCCGTGGCTATTGGATTGAAGGAAAGAAGCTGCTCTGGATAATCGCCGCTATTCTGCTGCTGGGCATTGTCTATTCTCCTTTTAATCCCGGCGCATCGGTTTATTTTATTTATGCTGCGGCCTTTGTAGCGTTTACCGGAGAAGCTGGTTTTGCCCTTCGCATCCTCCCGCTGATTCTTGTGCTGATCGCGCTGGAAACGCTGGTTTTTCACTTGGCGCCCTATTTCTGGATTCCGGCTTCGGTATTTTCCATGCTGGTGGGGGCCATCAACATTCATTACAAACAACGCGGCCGTGAGACGAAGAAGCTTCTAATGGCGCAGGAAGAGGTTGAACAAATGGCCAAGATCGCGGAGCGCGAGCGGATTGGCCGTGACCTGCATGATGTTCTGGGGCATACGCTTTCAGTGATTGTTTTGAAATCAGAACTGGCCGCGAAACTCGCAGAGAAAGATCCCAGGCGAGCTGTCCAGGAAATTCACGACGTGGAACGTATCTCCCGCGATGCGTTGGGGCAGGTCCGCAGCACTGTGCGGGGCTATCAATCTCGCGGCTTGCTGGCGGAAGTGGAGCAGGCGCGCGCGGCCTTGCGCACCGCTGGAGTGCAGGCCGAATGCGACTTTGATGGGCCCACGCTTCCGGCAGCTCAGGAAGGAGTTCTGGCACTGGCTTTGCGGGAAGCAGTAACAAACGTCATTCGCCATGCCAAGGCAACTTCATGCAGCCTTATTTTGCGCCAGGAAAACGGGTCTTGCCGCCTTGAAATCAAAGATGATGGATGTGGCCGGGCATCCGCGGAAGGCGTTGGGCTAAGCGGCATGCGCCAACGAGTGGAATCGCTTGGAGGTAAGCTGGAGCGCGTCATAAACTCTGGCACCCGATTGATCGTGACTCTTCCGGTAAAGCAAAGTGGTTTGTAGCTTCCCGAGTGATAATGGGCGCAGCCAAATTCCGTTTTGTGCCGCTATCATCGGGTAATGGGTAATCGGCTATCTTTATGGAAATCAGCGTGGTCATTGCGGAAGATCAAAGCATGGTGCTTGGCGCACTGGCCGCATTGCTTGAGATTGAACATGACATAGATGTCGTCGGCCAGGCACTGAACGGAAGAGAAGCCTTACGGCTCACGCTGCACCATAAGCCTGATCTCCTGCTCACCGATATCGAGATGCCGGAAATGAGCGGACTCGAAGTGGCAGCGGAACTTAAGCGGCAAGGGTCGGGGACGCGCGTGATTATTCTTACCACGTTTGCACGTTCCGGCTATTTGCGTCGCGCACTGGATGCAGGGGCTTCTGGCTACCTGCTGAAAGACTCGCCCGCAGCAACTTTGGCCGACGCCATCCGCCGCGTGCATTCCGGGCGCCGCGTGATAGATCCTGAACTTGCTACTGAAGCCTGGAGCGAGGCCGATCCTCTGAGCGATCGTGAACGCCAGGTATTGCGGCAGGCTGCGGAAGGCTCTACCAGTGCTGAGATTGCCAATACATTGCATCTCTCCGAAGGTACGGTACGGAACTATCTATCAGAAGCCATCAGCAAACTCGGTGCCAGCAATCGCGTTGAAGCTGCCAGAATTGCCAGAATGAAGGGATGGTTGTAGGACTCCAAACTTCCAACTTGCCTGAGTGTAGCGTTTTCCGCTCGCAACAATAGCCACGCGTAAGAAAAACAGTTTTAAATCATCTATGCGGCGGCTGCATCATTGACTTTAAGCACAACCATCGTGATGTCATCAGGCTGTGGGGCCTCGCCACACCAATCTTCAATACCCTGGAAAATTTCATCACGCGCTGTGATTGCAGGCAAATGCGCTTTGGACTTTACCAGGGTAAGAAGGCGATCTTCGCCAAATTCTTCGCCCGCCGGATTAACCGCGTCGATAGCGCCATCAGTGTAAGCAAAGAGAAAATCGCCGGAGTGGAGTTGAAACGAGCTTTCTTGCACTGGACAATCCTGGAAAAGTCCCAGCATTGGGCCGCCCGATTCCAGCTTCATCACGCCATTGCTGTGAGCCAGAGGCGAAATTTCGCCGGTGGCGGGCTGAGCATGCAGCACAAACGGTGGGTTATGTCCTGCATTGATAAAGTTCAGCCGGCCGGTACTCTCGTCATATGCGGCGTAAAAAAGAGTCACGTAACTGGAACTGCTGGTGGAGGCAAAAAGCAGCCGGTTCAGCGAAATGGCAAGTTGAGAAAGAGTTGCGCGGTAAGCTGGTCCAGGGCCCGCGCTGAATGCCTGGCTCCGCAGGAAGGCATGGATCATGAAAGTGAGCAGCGCGGCGGAAAATCCTTTGCCAGCCACATCTGCCACGGCCATGCCAATATGGCCGTTTTCCAGTTGCATGAAGTCGTAATAATCGCCGCCCACAAAGCCAGCCGGTTTGCAATACCCGCTGATCTGGATCATTGGAGATTGTGGTGCATCCACGGGGAAAAGATGCTTTTGCACGGAGGCAGCCAGCGCCATTTCATGGAGCATCTTCTCCTGGTCCACAATACGTTCAACCAGATTGGAATTGTCGATTACCAGCGAGAGCTGCTCACCAATCGACATCAACATTCGCAAATCTTTTTCAGCGAAATCAAAGCCTGAGTGCCGCGGCCCAATGGAAAGGATCCCGGTGAGTTGCGCCTTGTTCCTGACTTGCACCAGAAGACGAGCATCAAGTTGCTGCAAAACACTTCTCTCGGCCTCGCGCTTGGCATTATTAATGCCTTGAATAAAGCCGGCGGCCCGCTGCCACACGTCCAGATCGTCGCTCTCAATCCGCAAGGGGGCGGAAAGCTTATTAAGGCGGCGGACCATAAAGGCATCCTGGCTGAGCACAAGCGGCGGGGCTGCCTCGGCGGAATTATCCAGGATATTTGAGGTGTCCTGAGGCTGATCTGTGGACGAACTGCGCAACACGAAATTGCCGGTCTCCTGGTCTCGCACCAGAATGGAGACCTTGGCCACATCTAGGGCGTGCGCTACCGTGTTCACGCTGAATTTGTAGACATCGGCCAGGTTATTGGAGTAGCGTGCAGCGTCACTCAATTCAAGAAGAATGCGTTGGTGATCGTATTCAATGGGTGAAGCGCGGCGGCGGAGTACAGGCAGGATTCTCCGGACAAAGACAAAATGCGATACAGCCACGGCGCAGGCTGCCAGCACAACCAGCATTGCGTCCGCGCGGGGATGAATGCGGTCAAGAAACTCGCCGCGGCTGCCCGTAAGGCAGAATCCCAACACCAGCACACAGCACAACAGCTCTATGAGCAAGACGGTCTCGATAGAAATTACATGAGGCCCTTTGCGCCGCTTGTGTCGGCGGGCCCGCATTGCTGCCGAAATGTAAGGAGGAACGAACTTCATAGCCGCAGATTTATGTCTTGCATCGGAACCACACGGTTTCCATCTATCAAACCATTCAATTTAAGACCATAGCATAAGCATCTCTCCAAATTGGATCAATCGCCCCGATTGCCATGGTTTGAACCAGTTTTGCGGAAATTATAAACATCGCAGAAGGATGAGCTTTGCGCTCCCAAATCGATTAGAACAGAAACGCACTTCCCGTATTTCTGCATTTCTGTGATGACGCTAAAATAGAGAAGCCGTCTAAATATAGAGGGTAGAATGAGTTTCAGCTTTGAACGGGACCGGTCTGAATGGAATACGCTGGCGCAAAATGGCATTGCGCGGCGGTACCGGTGGAACTTCTCCATCACAGTCTCTTCCGGGATCCATGCATTGCTTGTTCTGGCGCTCTGCTGGCCAACACCCCCCGTCTTTGTGAAACCGTACTCTCTGGCCCATGGAGAAGGAGGCAGTGCAACGCCGGTTTCGGCCACATTGTATGTTCCAACTGATATTCAACTCATACAGATAAACAACCCGCCCCTCTTGTCACTTCCTGCTTCACTTCAGAAAAAGAAACAGAAAAGCAAAGTACGTAAACGCACGAACGTTCTCGAAACTGATAAGGCCAGCGCAACCGAAGCAGGTTCTGAATTGGGCTCAGCCTATGATGGCGCCACGTCCGGAGAAGAAGTAAAGCCCGCTCTGCCGGTTACTTTCCAGGACTTAAAAATTCCGCGATCTGACCTGCCCGGTGGCGTACAGGGCGATGTAATCGTGGAAATTACAATTAGCGCGGAAGGCAGCGTTGTGGATGAAAAACTGCTTCAGGGCCTTGGCCACGGTGTGGACGAGCGAGTGATAGCCGTTCTGCGCGACTGGCGATTCCATCCAGCGACACGCAACGGAGTAGCCATTCCCTCTAAACATGATGTCCACTTTCATTTCCCGAGCTAACGGTATTTGAGGCTGTCGCCACTTCTGGGCCCGACTTTCGGGAACTCTCTTTCTTATCTCTCAGATCACTGCAACGATGAGATAGTTTGCATGCACTAATCTGCTCCGATACCCAGAGGTTTAGGAGGAAACGCATCAGAATTCTGTGTATCCTATGTATCGGTTCAACTAGCAATATAGATCATGTCCTTATGGTGCATTCCCGAATCGGCAAATTTTAGTGGAGCTTTTAGCCTTACAATAGCAGTGTTTTTTGGGCAAAAGGTTGCATATAGATCAAAACGATCTAATTCATAGTGAATAACTTTAGCGCATTTCTCTTTTGGTCGCCGGTTCTCTATAGTTAAAGTCGCTTCTCATTGCTCAGGAGTGGCAATCCGCAGTCCCAAGCGAATAAATTGGCAGGAATCATCATAAAAATCGCAGAAAATTGCGGTTCTTCTGTTTTTGATGGTTTTGGGCTCCTTTGCTTGCCTCACCAAGCCGCTGACATTCGTGAGTTGGTTGGCAGGCATCTCTGCCCAGCAGGGTTCCCCCTGCAGCAGCTCCTCCAATAACATTCCAAAGACCTATACATTCTCTGGAAAGCACAATTCACAAAAAAAAATTAGAAAATATGGTGCTGAAACTTAATTAGTCTCTAAATATTAGAAAGATGATTAAAGTCTACGATGGGGATAGATATTGGAAATCTAACACCTATTGCGGTGGTTCACCGGCAATTCTAGGCTATTCACCTTGCAGGTTATGTTCTTCACTGGTAGCATGCTCTCGGAAGGAGCTATATGGATACTCAGCAAATCATCTCGGAGTTAGAGTCAGAGAGGGACCGTCTTGAGCAAGCTATTTCTGCTCTTCGCGGTTCCGCAAATGGCCGTGGCGTTGCCGCTTCGGGTAAGGGTAGACGGGGACGCCGTCATTTGAGTGCAGCAGCAAAAAGGCGTATTTCAGAAATGATGAAAAAGCGCTGGGCTGAAAGAAAAAGAGCTGCTAAAGCAGCCTGAGTAAGTGAAGAGGCAGGTAGAATATAGGGTATAAAGAGGGCCGCTATGAAGCGGCCCTCTTTATTTGCATTGCCCATAAGCTCTCTTATGGATTGGCATTTAGCGGATAAGAAATCAAGCTGCAGGTTAGGCGTTCTCTCGCCTGAGTTCGTGTGGCTACGGGCCACGGTTATACCATTGCGCCCACATCTTGCTCAGTTATAATGCTTCGCTTGGCTGCACAAGGGGTGTGGAATTGCGACGCCAGATTTTTTTGATCTTTCTTTTCCTTTTAAGCATGACTTACAAAGCTTCCACTCAAGATCGCGCTTATGGCCGTTCCGTGGTTATGACGGAGAAAGGTATTGTTGCCACCAGCCATTATCTGGCTTCGCAGGCGGGTGCACAGGTGCTGGCGCAAGGTGGATCGGCCATGGATGCGGCGATTGCTGCGAATGCCGTGTTGGGCGTGACTGAGCCGATGATGAACGGCATCGGCGGCGATCTTTTCCTGATTTATTGGGATGCGAAGACTGGGAAGCTTTACGGCCTAAATTCCAGTGGATGGGCGCCACGAAAGCTTTCAATCGAATTCCTGGCCCGTCATGGAATCACTGCCATGCCGCACGATGGCATTCACAGCGTCACTGTGCCAGGGGCCGTAGAAGGCTGGAGTCAGGCACATAAGCGCTTTGGCAGGCTGCCATGGAAAGACTTATTCACCCAGGCAATTTACTATGCGGACCACGGATATGCGGTGCCTGAAATTATCCAGGACTACTGGGTGGATGAGCAGCCCAAGTTGGAGAAGACGGAAGAAGCGCGTCGCGTGTTTCTTCCCGGCGGTAAAGTGCCTGAACTCGGCTCTCATTTCACCAATCCTGATATTGGAAAAACCTTAAGGCTGCTTGCGGAAAAAGGCCGGGACGCTTTTTACAAGGGAGAAATAGCACAAGCCATCGTTCATACATCGGCGGCTCTGGGCGGAACAATGGAATTGCAAGACCTGTCTGATTTTTCCGCAGAATGGGTTGAACCTATTTCCATTGACTATCGGGGCTGGAAGATCTATGAGCTCCCACCGAACGTGCAGGGGATGGCTGCCCTGGAAATGCTCAATATCATGGAAAGGTTTCAGCCAGATAAGGCTGGCCCAAAAGGCGCGGTTGAGCTGCACAAGAAAATTGAGGCCATGAAGCTGGCTTATGCAGACCTCTATCGCTATAACGCTGATCCGCGCTTTGCGAAAGTGCCGGTAACTGGCCTGCTCGATAAAGGTTATGCTGCGCAACGTGCCGCTAAGATCAATCCAGAGAAGGCTGACTGCAACCCGGGAGCGGGACATCCTGCCACCAGTGATACCACTTATCTCGCCGCAGTTGATAAAGATGGCAATATCGCGTCATTGATTCAGAGCAACTACTCTGCCTTTGGCTCCGGAGTGGTGGTGAATGGCATGGGATTTGCATTGCAGAACCGCGGCGCTTTGTTTTCACTTGATGCCACGCATCCCAATGCTCTGCAACCGCGCAAGCGGCCTTTCCATACGATTATTCCTGCATTCATGGAACGTGGCGACGAGCATATTGGGTTCGGCATTATGGGCGGGGCCAATCAGCCGCTGGCGCACGCGCAATTTGTGTCCAATCTGGTTGATTATGGGATGAATATCCAGGCTGCGCTGGAGGCACCGCGGTTTACAGTAACCAGTGGACAGGTTAGCTGCGACATTTTGATAGAGTCCCGCGTCGCGCCTGACGTAATTCAATCATTACGGCAAAAGGGACACAACCTGATTGTCCGGGGCGAATATACCGCATTGATGGGACGTGGCCAGGCGGTGATGCACAATACGAAGACTGGAATGAACTGGGCCGCTTCTGATCCCCGCGCTGATGGCGTCGCGCAGCCAGAGCCATTGGTTTGTGGTTCTCCGTTTCGCCTTATGGACGATTGGACCCGACCCACGCGGTGAAAACCATCGACCGCGTAAAGCCACCTCTGTGAGAACACAACTGGGCTCGCATGTGGAAGGCTCGAAAGCCGAATAATCCCGGGCCCGGGAAGATACGCCCTTCTGCTGGATTTCAAACAGTTGAAAAATGCTTCCTGCCTAGTCGCCAAACCCCTGTTTCCGCATGAATTGCAGGGTAGCGTTCAGCCTGGCGAAATCCTGGTCACTCAGCGCGATAAAGCGGAAAGGATATGTACATGAACCCACTTGCGGAGGGAGAAATTCCACTAAGCCGCTGACTGGGCCGGACAGCGTGTTCACCTTGGCCTCGGCAATGGTTGCACTGCCGATGCTACCGGAAAATTCCGCCAGCCCCCCGGTAAGTGAGATCTTTTGCAGCACGGCTGAAACTTGATGGCCGCCCAGGTTGAAGCGAATCGATTCATTGTTTGGGACACGCACACGCGGAGACCGTGTCTTTGTTGACGTTTGGGGATAGTGTGGCATGCGTACATCATCTGCTCATTCGGCTTCACCCAAAAGATTACTGAAGCTGCTGGACCGTTTTTATGTCGCTACGCTCCAAACCGCTTAAGCTGGTCGATGAACTGAAGTGTTACTTTTGCTCCTGATGCAGGCGGCTCGGCGCGCAAGCCGGCCTCTCCGCTTAGTTTCAAATGCGCTTCGCTCCAAACCGCTCAGGTTGGTCGATGAACTAAAGAGTTGCTTTGCTCCTGACGCAGGCGGCTCGGCGCACAAGCGGCTTCTCCGCTTGGTTACAAAAGGCGCTACGCTCCAAACCGCTTAAGTTGGTCGATGAACTAAAGAGTTGCTTTGCTCCTGAGGCAGGCGGCTCGGCCGTGCAAGTCGACCTCTCTGCTTGAAAAGAGGAAGGGCGGTTATTACAACCGCCGCCCTGTAAAAACTATGAACTGGGGAAACGTAATGTAGCACTGAACACTGCTGCCACCCGAGTTACGTGGGTACATGCGCGCGTAGCAGAAGCAGCTACAATGTACTGACCAAGTGAATCTTCCTATCGACAGATTATTTTCGCTGATCGATTTTCTCGGCGTCTTTGTGGGCGCGCTGGGAGGAGCGCTGGCCGCAGTGCGCGACACACGCTACAAGTATGACCTTGTCGGCGTGACCGGATTGGCGCTTGCATCAGCGCTGGGCGGCGGCATAACGCGCGACCTGGTCCTGCAAAAAGGACCGCCACTGGCGTTTTCCGATCCTCGCTATCTTATGACGGCGCTGGCCGGCGCGGTGATCGGGATGATGTTTGCCCAGCGCATTGGCAAAAACACGGAGCGCGCCATCATTTTTATTGATGCCGCAGCGCTCGGACTGTTTGCCGTTTCCGGCAGTACACGGGCAATCAATGCGGGAATGACGCGATTGCCTGCGCTGCTGCTGGGCGCAACCACGGCCGTGGGCGGAGGCTGTATTCGCGACGTATTGAGCGGGCGCACGCCGAAGATCTTTGAACGGGGCGAACTCTATGCCATTGCAGCCGGTTTTGGCGCAGCAGCATTCCTGGTGTGCGATGCGTTCAATCTGCCGCGTGAAGTTTCAACCTTGGCCGGCTCACTTTGCGGATTTGGATTGCGGTTGCTGGCGTTGCGGTATCACTGGGCAACAAGATCGATCCGGGCGGAATGAGGGATTAGCCGTCAATATGTGATTTTGTCCGGCTTCGCTTTCCACGCAACAAATGGAGCCAGGGCTTCTCCGTGGATCACTTGCTTGATTGGCATCTGCTGCTGCTGAAAAGGCAAACAGATTTGTTGCTTGATAACAGAATCGTCAAAGCCTGCGTCAGCGGCAGCACTGGCTGCGGCCGCAAAAAAAACCTGCGCTGGTCTCGCCCAGTAAATGGCAGCCAGGCACATGGGGCAAGGCTCACAGCTACAGTAAATCTCACAACCAGTTAATTCAAAATTCCCAATAGCCTGGCAAGCCTTGCGGATGGCAATCACCTCAGCATGTGCGGTTGGGTCAAGAGTGGACGTGACCTCGTTTGTACCTGTGGCTATGATCTGGCCTTCCTTTACCACCACAGTGCCAAAAGGTCCGCCGCGACCGCTGTTTACGTTTTCAGTAGCCAATTGAATAGCCTTATCCATGAATTCGTTTGGGTACATTGCTGCTCCGAAAACCAGAATTTGCAACGTCATCAAGCATAGGCAATTCAGCCGCTTCAGTTTTGTACAACGCTCATTCTGGATGCGGCTTTGATCTCAAGCTTTGATCCAGATATGCCAGATACCCGCAGAGCAGCCGATAGGTATCGTAATAGTTATTGGGCCGGAATTGTGTTGTGGCCCCGGTGTTTACGTTCTGCTGGGTCAGCGAATGTATGGTGATTTGCGGTATGTGTAGCACGGCAAAAGAGTCCGAGTCTGTATTGCCCGCAGCAGCTATATCAATCTGGCTCGCTGGCAGTTTCAACGCATAAACCATGATTATCAGGGAATGGACCAGGTCTTTATCGGAATGCGCGCTCCAGACCTTTGTTGGCGAGAGACCCAGAGCGTCAACGTTGACCATAGCCTCTGTGTGTTTGAGCTGAGAGCGCGTTAGGTGGCGTGCAAAAAACTCAGCTCCTACCGGAGCGTTGCCACTATCGGCAAAGGCGACGAAAACAAAACTATGGTCCCGCTTTTTCTGCCGCAAGCTCTGATAAAGCGCCGGCAACAGCGCCGCGCCGCTCCAGTTATCCAAAGGTCTTTGCGTGGACGACACGCGGTCATAATGCGCCCCCACAATTATCAGATCGTCTTCACCCGTTCCCAGGCGGCAAACGATGTTCGGAGTATCAGCGCCGTCCACTTTCTGTTCAAAAAGGGAGTTCCCGTTGCATCCGGCGATCCTAAACATTTCTTTTAGCCGCGCCATCCGATCAGCATTGGTTTCCGGAATGCTTTTCATTCGCTCCAGAACCTGGGGCTTTTCTACAGGAGTAAATTGGACTCTCTGCGCCGGGCAAGTTCCGCAGAAAAGAAAAATGAATATTTTAAAAAGCAATTCCCGCCCGCGCATGGTCAGGCTATCTTACACGTATGGCGGCCAGGTTCATCGCTGAATCGAGTTACGGGCTACGAAGTTCGGTGTGCGACCCCGCGGCCGGACAGCGCGATGTTGCTGGAGCAGGCGTTCTTTGAATTATAGATAGCTCAGGAATCCAATGTCTTTGCGCCGTGCCTTTAACGCTGCAAACCAGCGGCACGGGAAGTAAAGAATCGCCACGATGATCACCCAGACAACATAAAGCAGTCCGAGACTCCAGACGTATCCGGGAGGCGCAGGAGGCACCAGGACAGGGTGGTTCTGGAAGAGCCAGGGCGAAATAATTCCTAGTCGGACGACGGAAACAATGATCGCTGCAAGATGGATTAAAGGAATGTGCAAAGCGTAATAGAAAAATGGCACGCGGCCGAACATCATCAGGCCATTAGCTATAGGCCCGCTGGCTTTTTCCACCAATGGCAACGCGAGCAGCATGGGGCCAAGCGTCATCAGCAAAAACAGCAAAGACGCTGGGTATTTAGTAGTGTTGAGGAAAGAAATCCAGGCCGGTGCTTGTGGGCGTCGCGGAGCCAGGGAGGTCGCAGGCGCTGCACCGGGAGAAGTGTTGTTTTGCACACTTGCGGCCGGCGCGGGTGGAGACCAGGGGCGCGGGTCACCGTAGATGTTGAAACCGCGCAAAGTTAGGAAAAGGACTATCGCTGCTCCGCCTAACGCCAGGCAATACTTGCGGCGTGAACCGATGTCCATGATCATTACGCGTCCAAACACGTAGCCCAGCGCCATCACGCCGACCCAGGGAACAATGGAATACAGCACGAACAAAGTTGGTCCATGCTCGCCAATCTGGACGGGGCCGCCAAAGTAGAACACCTGCCATACCCAGCTCCAGTGACTGTTCTGTATCGTGGGGACCAAGGTTTTTGAATAGTGGTCCATAATGTTGTGGCCCAGCACAATAATCAAGCCAAAAGCCGTGAGCGCTGGCACAGGCAGATAAATAAGGCCTGCCAGCAACACCATGCACCATCCGATTACCCAGATAACACCAGCCAGCAAGTAATGGCTGAAATCAAAGTTAAATGTCCAGGTCACGCGAAGAATTGTGAGCTCCAGAAATACCAACCACAAGCCACGGGACAGAAGGAAACGAGCCAGTGCGCCGGTGGACGCTAATTTGCGGCCATGGAGAAACGCAGAAGTACCTGCCAGAAAGATGAATGCAGGCGCCACAAAATGTGTAATCCAGCGAGTGAGGAAAATGCCGGCTGTCGGTCCCCCGGCGGGAAGGCCCGAGTAGACGCGCACATGATCAATTGCCATCAGCAACATCACAGCGCCCCGGACGATGTCGATAGAGCCAATGCGTGTACTGCTGGATGGAGCAATGGCGCTGCTGTCGCGCATCTGAATTACTGCAGTTGGCGCTTTCATTCCGTTGGCAATTGTTGTTTTTAACATGTGTTTCGTCCCCATTGCGATTGCTGTTTGGTAAAGGAATGAGCCGCAATCGGTGCTAAATAGCAGACGTATCCTGCCCAATTTCGTCATCAAGGGGCAAGCAAATATGTCCGGACGCGGTCTAAATTGCTGGCTTGAAAGAAAGACGGTTTTCCACCCGGTCAAGATATGCCCAGGGCACATCCGGATCGTGGGTAAAGATAGTCAGCCATTTTTCCGGGATAGCTTTGGAATAGTATCGCTTGCGATTTTCCAGAACTTCCAGCGGAAATAGGTCGTAAGCCATCGCCCACACGGGATCAAGGTGCCAGGTGGTGGGGATGAGGTCAGAAATATAACAGGCAGTTTTGCCGGCGCTGCGGATAAATACCGCCCACATATTGCGCGTGTGCCCGGGCCAGACCTCCACCGAGATCCCCGGAACAATTTCAGCATTGCCGTCGATCAATTTCATCTGGCCGCTCTGGATCAGCGGATCATAGTTGGGGCTGAGATAGCTTACGCGGTCGCGCTCCGTTTGCAGCAATCCATGCCGCCACTCTCCTTCCGGAGCATAATATTTGGCGTTAGGGAATGTAGGCACTGCAACACCGTTGCTATAAACGGTGTTCCACCCGCAATGGTCAAAGTGGAGGTGAGAGTTGATTACGATATCGATCTCTTCCGGCGGCATTCCCGCAACACGCAGGTTATCCAAGAGCTTTTCCTGCGTCTCAAAAATCTTTTTTCTTTTTGGCTCCAGTTTGTTGCCAATACCAGTCTCAATCAGAATGTTCTGCTTGCCCGTGCGCACCAACACGGAATTGCAGCTCACGGTGATCCGGTTGAGGGCGTCTGCCTGGACTTTTTTCTGCCACATGACCTTGGGAATGATCCCGAAAAACGCACCGCCATCAGCCACATAAGTTCCATCGGAAATCACGGTAAGTTCAAAATCGCCGAATGGGATGGTCTGATTGTTCACTCCGCCTACTCCGTCCCCAGAAGTTCGCGATGGAAATGCGATCGTATGCGGGTAAATAAATGTGTGCGGGTCCCTGGTCCGGAAATGCTGTGCGTCTTGCGTGGATAAATTTGCAGATCAAACTGCTTACCCGCGTTAATAAATGCATTAATCATCTGCATGGAATTCTGCATATGCACATTGTCGTCACTGGTGCCGTGAACTTCCAGCAGATGTCCCTTTAAATCAGCGGCGTAAGTTATAGGCGAGCCTTTCTTGTATGCTGCTTCATATTGCGGGACAAGTCCGGCGTAACGCTCTGTGTAAATGGAGTCGTAATCTTTCCAGTCAGTCACGGGAGCCACGGCAACGCCGGCTTTGAAGCGGTCAGAATGCGTCATGGCGATCAAAGTCATGTAGCCGCCATAACTCCAGCCCCACCAGCCCATGCGGGAGCTATCGAGCTGCGGGAACTGCTGCAAGGCCTGGTCGATGGAGGCAAGCTGGTCCTTGAGTTCCACTTCGCCAAAATTATGGATCAGGGCAGCGGCAAATTTCTTTCCCCGCGCGCCCATGCCACGGTTGTCCACCTGAAGAATGGCGATGCCGTCGCGCATCAGTATCTGGTTAAAAAGGAAACCGGCACCGCCCCACATGTCGCGCACGGTTTGGCCATGCGGACCGCCGTAAGGATTATTGAGCAGCGGTACTTTTTTGCCTTCGCTGTTGGGGGGCAAGTAAATCAGGCCACGCAGCACCGTGCCGTCTTCTGCTTTGAAGTCGACAAACTGCGGCGGAATCAGGTTGAGGGCATCTACACTTTTCGATCTCCAGAATATATCGCAACTTCCGCTTACATGGCAGAAAGAGAGCTGCGGCGGGGTCATCAACGCGGAAAAGTGGTCAACAAAATACTGCCCATTGGGCGCGACTGTGGCTGCGTGCGTCCCGCCTTTTGTCAGGCACTGGAACCCGCTACCGTCCAGCTTTACGCTGCATAGATTGCGCTGGCGGTCGTCTCCATAGTTGGTGTCCAGGAAAAGCGTTCCGCTGGCATCGTCGCTGCCTTCTACGTCAAACACTTCAAAGTCGCCCTTGGTGATCTGATTTACCAGTTTGGCATCACTGCCCAGAGGGTTGGCCCTGTCAAAGGAATAGAGATAAAGATGAGTGTGGCCGTCCCGCCAGCTTGGCCATGTAAACTTGTCTCCGGACTTCAGCATCTTGAGATTGTTGTCGGTTTCAATCCATGTATCGCTCTTCTCGCTGAGCACCCGCCGGGACTTGCCGCTGGCTGCATCAACAAAATAAAGATCGATCTGATTTTGTGCGCGATTGAGTACGGTCGCCCAGACGACGCCATCCTTGACCCAGCCAAAGCGCGGGATGTACATGTCTTTTTCGTCAGTCAAATGAAACCATTTGACGGTCCCGCCATTGGCGTTGACAACACCGAGCTGAACTTCAGGATTCGGATCGCCAACCTTGGGATACTTCTCGTTATAAACCGTGGGGTGCTGAGGAATGTAATCGGTGATGGGATAAGTCGGGACCTTGGTCTGGTCCATCTGCATCAGCACGATTTTACTCGAGTCCGGCGACCAGAAATAATTGCTGCGAACCTCAAGCTCTTCGGAATAGACCCAGTCCACTTCGCCATTGAGCAGATTGTCGGTGCCATTCTTAGTCAGCGCTTTCTCGCCACTGCCATCCACATGTTTTACTACCAGGTTGTGTCCGCGAATATAAGAAAGGCTCTTGCCATCGATTGAGAACTTGGGGTCCTTGGCCGTTTCCCCGGCAACGCTGAGTGCGACGGACTTTCCTGACGACAACGTGAAATACCAGAGCTGGCCGTTGGAATCAAACAGGATATGCTGGGAATCCGGGGCCCAGTGGTATCCGGCGACGCCGTAGCGGGCGCGGTTATCTTTCTCGCGGTCGTCTTTGGTACCGGCAACCGGCGGTTTCATGGCCGCAATCTTTTCTGACGCCACAAGGATCGCGGGCTTCCCTGTAGTCACGTCAATGTAATAAAGGTCAGCCTTCTCGCCCTGCTCTTCATGCAGGAAGTAAGAGACCTTCTTGCCGTCCGGGCTCCAGTCAACCGTATCCGGAGCGCGTCCGGTTAGCCCGTTGGGTGCGTAAATGGATTGAATGGTCAGCTCTTGCGCGGCAACAACGCCGGAAGCGAACGCCACCAGAAAGATAGAAAGAAAGAACCTCTTCACGGGCAGTCTCCAGACAATAGTGTGAAACGAAGAAGTGTACATTAAAGGATTGGGTAGTTGAGTAATTTGGTAATCGGGTAATTTTGAAGCAACAACTTGTGCGCTGTTTGGCCCGGGCTCCTGCTGCAAGGACCTCAATTTACTCAATTACCAAATTACCCATTTACGGAATTTTACCCCTGCTCTTCCATCTGCCTTCTGAGCCTTCGCGACTCTGCCAGCAATCCCATACTGTGCATCAGGTGCTGCAATGTCACAATTCCCACCAGTCGCTCCTGATCGACCACCGGAATCAGGCTCAGGCCGCGCGACGTGAGTTTGCGGAAGGCCGAGCCCAGCGACTCAGTGCGGGAAGCAATCTCAAACACCTTGTTCATGGCGCCCTGAACGTAGCCGTTCCCTTCGGCCCGCAGTCTGTCGACGATAGCCTGGCGGCTAATTACCCCCACCAGGTCGCCACCCCGCACCACTGGAAAATCATCCTGAAGACAGTGCACCGCTTTGCTGAGCGCGTCTTCCAGGGTGTCTGCCGGTGAGAGGGTGGAGAACTCCGTGAGCATGATGTCTTCCATCTGCACAGCGTCCACCACGGACTGAAACATCACCGTGCGCTCTTCAATCTGTGCGGCCATAAAAATGAAAAAGCCGGTCAGCATCAGCCATTGGATGCTGGTTATGGCGCCTGCCAGCATGAAAAGCCCTGAAAACAAATGACCCAAAGTGACCGCCTTACGGGTTGCAATGCGGAATTCCATGCGTTGCGCCAGCCAGGCACGGACGATCCGGCCGCCATCCAGTGGGAAGGCCGGCAGCAGGTTAATAGCGCAGAGGCCGGCATTGATCCAGAAAAAGCTTATGCCCAGGTTCGCCACCGTCACCAGCGGCGGAAGCCAAAGAATGCGTATTGGTCCCATGGTGGCAAAGACAAGGGCCGTAACGGCTGCCAATACAGCGCTTACCAACGGGCCAGCCATGGCGATGAGCGTTTCCCGCCGGAGGTTACGCGCGCTTTCACCCTGTACCGTGGGATCCACCATGGCCAACCCGCCAACTGGGAGGAGCACAAAAGCCTTGATGGGAAAGCCTTGGCGCGCTGAAACCAAAGCATGGCCGAACTCATGCAACAGAACCGAGATCAACACCAGCCCTATAAGCATAAATACCCGCGGTATGGCTCCGGGACCGCCGCGGACCGCCTCCGTGAGCAAAAGGAAAATCAGCAAAAACAAGAAAGTAACGTGGAGACGAAGCTCCAACCCGCCGAACCTCACCGTGAATACTGACCAGTTCCTCATTGTGTGCTGTTCCCTGAACTCCCAAGCCAACGCTTGATTCTATACGTTAGATTAGATGTCAGACAGCGGAGCACAAGTCTATGCGCGTGATTGCTGGAAAATATAAGAGCCGCCGGCTGGAAGCGCCCCAAGGCATGCAGACAAGGCCGACCTCCGACCGTTTGCGAGAGACGCTTTTCAACGTGGTCTCGCCGCGCGTAAATGATTCTGTCTGGCTTGATCTGTTTGCCGGGAGCGGAGCCATAGGCATTGAAGCGCTAAGTCGCGGGGCCCGGAGCGTATATTTTGTCGAGACAGCGAGCAGCGCCGCCCGGACAATCCGTAAGAATTTGCATAGTCTTCAAATAGAGGAAGGGTTTGAAGTGATCGAACGCGATGCTGGCGTTGCTCTTCGCATGTTGGATTCCCAGGCTGTTAGCTGCGATTTCATTTTTCTGGATCCACCATATCGCAAGATGGCAGACTATGAAGATGTGCTGGGCTTCCTATCGCAATCGCGATTGCTGGCCCCCGCAACCCAGGTAATCGCCGAGCACGACAAGCACTTTGATCCGGGAGACCGATTTGGCGCTCTTACGCGGCATCGAACGTTGCGCCAGGGCGATGCTGTTCTTAGTTTTTATTCTGTCGCTTCGCTCCAGGCTTGAGCCTGCCACGGAACCTGAGCAGCGAAGGACCCCATTGCGCCTGCATGGGGGCGTGCAGCACAGTCTGTTTTGGGCACTTTACCCCAGCCATGCACCTCGCAAGCGGGATGATAAGAATGTGTCCCATTGCGCATCGCCGCTGTTTAAGCCTGTTTTCCACAGCCGCCTTAGAAAAAGCCGCATAAAATCAGGTGAAAATGCTTGCATCGGCTCTTTGCTGATGTAATATACCCAATGAGTGCAACAAAAAGTGCTCATATTCCGATGTAAGTGTTCACAAATTAAGGAGGGAAGATGGCAGCAGGCATGACCAAGACCCAACTCGTCCGCCACATGGCGGAGAAACTGGAAACGAACAACAAGACCGCGGCGACGTTCCTGGAAACGCTGGCGGAAACCGCAATCAAAGAAACAAAGAAAAACGGTGTGTTCGTTATTCCTGGCCTGGGACGCCTGGTAAAATCCAACCGGAAAGCGCGTATGGGACGCAATCCGCAAACCGGAGAACCCATCAAGATCGCGGCCAAGACCGTGGTAAAGTTCCGCGTTGCCAAGGCCGTAAAAGACGTAATCGCTCCGAAGAAATAACCTTTTTCTTCGAGCTTCAATCTCTACTAATAAGGCCAGCCGCAAACGCTGGCCTTCATTTTTGTGGCGATCGATTCAGGAAAGCGCGATGCCCCGCCCAAAGACACCGATAAAAATTCCAGCCACTAACACAGCAAAAACAACCCAGCCCCAGTTCAACTCCAGCGCATTTGCTGGAAGCGAATCGCCTACGCGTACATTCTTAACCATGCCCGGAACAAGCAGCAATCCAAAAGTCAGTCCAAATGAGGCGCCCGCGCCGGATACGAGGATCAAACCTGGGCTGTAAGGGTTGAGTGCTGAAGCGGCAACAAACAGAATGCCGCCTGCCAAATAAGTAGGAACAGTTAAGCGGGAGAGATCAGCATGGTCTACGGAGCCTTGATACACTTTTTCTGCCATGATCGATGCTGCCCATCGCACACTAAATGCAAAAAGGATTACACCAAGCAGGCCCATTCCCGCACGCCATGCCAAGGGCGGATTCAGGCCCGCGATGACTACGTACCAGTCGCCGCTGCCGAGCAAAGCTGAGGCCATAAGATAACCTGTGCCGTTCATGAGATTGATGAAACCGAACAGCCAGACAAAGTATGACCACGGACTGAACCTTTGTTGGCGAGCGGCCAGCAAAAGTGATGCGACTCCAGCAAATACATTGGCAATAGCTCCCGCAGCGGCAACAGCCCGGCTGCTCTCGGCGGTCTGCAGACCAACGGAAGAAATCCGCAGCATTTTGATTTTAAAAAGGAGACAGGCTGTGCCATGTCCAAGAGCTTCGTGCACTGTGTCATCTGCAGCGTAGGCAATCAAGGCAATTGCGATTACTGTTGCCGCGCTCGATGGCGTGAACTTCCCATGTTTGGAGCGATTGGAAATGGCTGGTGAGCTTGACATAACGTTCCTTCTAACTTGTGATTGCTTCGGCTTCTATTTCCACCAGCATTTCCGGCGAGATCAGACTGGATACCTCCACCATGCTGGTCACCGGCCGGATGTCCGCAAAGAATTCGCCGTGAGCGCGGCCCACCTTTTCCCAGTCAGACACAATGTCCACAACATACATGCGGGTTCGCACCACATCACTCATGCTGGAGCCGGCGCGCTCTAACACAGACTGGATATTTTTGAGGGCTTGCACAGCTTGAACGTACGCATCGCCAACGCCAACAATCTTTCCCGCAGCGTCTGTTGCAGTGGTTCCGGAAACCTGAATTGTGTTTCCAACGCGAACCGCGCGAGAATAACCAACGATCGGCTCCCATTTTGTTCCGCTGGCAAAATTCTGGCGTGTCATTGTCATGAGCGTGTTCCTCTTGCGCGGCTATCCAGAACCTGGTTGACCAGGCGGTCCGCCTCACGGTTGGATTCCCGCAAAACATGGTCGATGGAAAAATGTTCAAGCTTCCGTACCAGAGCGCGGGCGCGATCATAAAGGTCAATCAGTCCCGGGCTTTTTACCTTGTAGCGTCCCTGCATCTGGCGAACCAGAAGCTCGGAGTCGCTTAGCACTTTGAGCGAAAGGTGCTTCTCCCGCACAGCGAAATCAAGCGCCGCCAGAAGGCCGGAATATTCAGCGTAATTGTTGGTCTGAATGCCCAGATAGTCTGACAGTTCGGCGATAACCGCGCCCTTAGAGTCGCGGACCACCACGCCATAAGCTGAAGGACCAGGATTGCCTCGGGCGCCCCCATCAATATTGGCCTTGATGGCATTGGTTGCGGGGCGCGGCTGAGGCGTTTCAAAAAGCGATTTCTGGGTCAACGGCCTTCCTCCAGCCGGATGGCAAGCCGCTCGGGCAGTCCGGCAGAATATATTTTTTCCTGCGCGCGTTCAATATCATAGGGCACACGATAAAAAGTAATCGCGTTGACGTCGGAGTCATAGAGCAAAAATGCGGCCCGTGGATCGCCGTCGCGTGGCTGGCCTATGGAACCAGGATTCACCATATATTTTGTTCCGGATTGTATCTCCAGCGTGGCCGTCTGTTTGCCTTTGTCAGATTTATAGTTTGGAGCGAAAGATTTGCCCTGTCCTGTCTCATCCAGCAGCAGACAGCGCTGGACATGTGTGTGGCCAAAAAAAGTCAGGGGCATAGGCGTTTCATTCAGGAGAGCATAAGCATCGCTGGCCATCAGGATGTATTCATCCTCGTCCCGAGGAGAGCCGTGCACCAGTTGCATATTCTCCATCGGTGAAACAGGTCCATGCGGCAAGGCCCGCAGAAACTCCAGATGATCGGCAGTCAGCTTCTCGCGTGTCCATAGCGCCGCCAGTCTCGCAATGGGATTGAAATCGCTAAGGTCGCTTAGGCCGGAACAGGCTTTATCGTGATTGCCTCGCACAAAAATGGAACCAAGTTCACGCGAGCGTTCCGTCACCTCATTTGGATTCGCGCCATAGCCAACGATATCGCCCAGGTTGTAAACCTGGTCGTATTCGGGGGCCGCGTCGAGACACGCTTCCAACGCCTCGAGGTTGGCATGAATGTCAGACAGAATCAGTGCGCGCACAAACTATAAAAATCCTTCGAATAAAATGAACACTGATCAATGAGTGTAACAATTTCAAGGCGCTACCCGCGCCCAATGTCCCGGACTGATTTCCCGCAACGGCATGGATCCCGCTGGACGCGCATCTCGTTCCACCGTCGCTAGAGGCACAGCGCGATTTGTCTTCAGCGTAGGGATGGCGCTGATCAGGCCCCGCGTGTATGAGTGCCGCGCCGAGGAAAAAATCCCGGACGCAGAGCCCATCTCCACGATCTCGCCCGAATACATTACTGCTACCTGCTCGGCTACGCGTGAGACCACGCCTAAATCGTGCGAAATAAACAGCACGGCCAATCTGTGCTTCTCGCGCAGCTCTGCGAGCAACTCAAGGATTTGTGCCTGGATTGTGACATCGAGCGCCGTGGTTGGTTCGTCGGCAATCAGGAGCTGCGGCTGGTTCACCAACGCCATGGCAATCATCACCCGCTGACGCTGTCCGCCGGAAAGCTGGTGTGGATAGTCTCTGGCGCGCCGGTCTGGATCAGGAATTGCCACTTCACGCAGCGCTGCCACGGTACGCGTCCAAGCCTCAGCTTTGCTCACACGATGATGGGCCAGAACTGCTTCCGCCACTTGGTCGCCTACGCGCATCACCGGATTCAGGGCGGTCATTGGCTCCTGGAAAATCATGCTGATGCGCGCACCGCGAATCAGCCGCATATCTTTGTCATGTTGAGCAAGCAAATCTTCTCCGGCAAAGGTGATTTTGCCGGTTGTACGCGCCTGCGGCGGAAGCAATCGCATGATGGCCAGCGATGTTGCCGACTTGCCTGAACCAGATTCACCCACTAAGCCAAGTGTTCCCGATTCCGCGATGGAGAAGCTCACATCGCGGACTGCTGCCACCTCACCCGTTTGCGTGGCGAAGCTGACGTTCAAGTGCTCGACTTGGAGAAGAGATGACACAATTTGTTTTTCAAAATTATAGGTTTGAATCGCAACTTTAAGCTGCCGTACAATTCTAGCGTGACTCAAGAAGCCGACGAACTATTGAAAAAGGCACTCACCTTGCCACCTAATGAACGCGCCACTCTTGCTGGCTCTCTCATCGATAGCCTTGAAGAGGTGGATGAGGCGTCTGCTCAAGATGCCTGGAACGACGAGATAGCCCGGCGCATTGAAGAGCTTGATTCCGGCAAAGCCAAAACCATCTCCTGGGATGAAGTGCGGCGACGGATTGCTACCAAGCTCAGTCATGGCCAGTAAAACTGAATTTCTCGAAGCTGCTGCGTCCGAGTATGAGGCGGCGGTTGATTGGTACTTTGAACGCAGCCCTGTTGCCTCTGAGAAATTTGCTGCTGAAGTAAGCCGTGCGATTGAGAACATCGAAAACTATCCCCAACGATGGCGGCGAATTTAATGGGCACTCGCAGGTTTTTTCTGCGACACTTTCCCCTTCACAGTTATCTATCGCGAACTGCCAACAATTATTCAAATAATTGCTGTCGCGCATGGCCATCCCGACCACGCTACTGGAAGCGCAGGCTCTAATCTTCTTACGCGCTGACCTTATTCGCCGCGATTCCTGCCTCCACTCCCCGGTTCATCGCCGCGATGAATGCTGGTTCTTCTTGCAGCAGCGCATTGGTCGCGGTGGCAAACTCGCTTTCAAGATTAAGCCAGCCTTGCGCGGCAAGTTGCTGCGCCAGTTCCAGCATTTTTTCCCGCGTGAAGTTTACGTACTGGCAATCGTAAGGATGGGCAATGCTCACCGGCGTACCTTTGCCTGCCTTGGCACTCAACCAGAAGACACGGCGCTTCAGCATCTCCATCACGTCCTGTTCTGATTGCGTGGGAAACTGAATTCTTTTGGCAACAAAACTATAGAAACGGCTGGTTACATGGACCGGCTGCAGCTTGCCGGATTTCACAAATGCGAGCTGCCCATTGTCGATGGTCTTGCGGATGGAATTCACCACCAGGCTTTCCGCATTTTCGGGATCCAGCGAGCCAAGCGCATCTTTCATGGTTTGCGTCATGCCAACGGCCACTTCCACGTGCAGGCCTTCCGTGCTTCCCAGCAGTTCAGCGCGGCCATGCAGAATATGCCAGTCAGCCCCGGAAGTTGAAGGGTGAAAAGGCCATTTCAATTCGGAAACATGAATCGGCACGCCCGACAACGTTACAAAATGCAAAACACGATTACCCATGGTCATCAACTCGCATCAGGGAGGAACAGTCCAATTTTAATACGATTTTTTCACCGGTTGAACGCTTGTTAGAGTCCACTTCGGTCTAAGCCACTTCCTAAAATCAAAGCGAGGAGAGTTATTGTCTCCTCGCTTAAACAAATCGTTTTGTTTAGGCCGTCTTTATGCTGACTTCATCATGAAAAATGTTTCCACGTCGGCGTCGACAGTCGGCAGATTCGCGGCTTCATCTTTAAGATTCTGGAACAGAATTGTGCTGAGATAGCGTTCACCAAAGTCCGGAACCACCACCACAATCAGTTTGCCAGCATTTTCTTCGCGGTTGGCCAGCTTGATGGCCTGGGACACAGCAGCTCCACCCGAGATACCAATAAAAATGCCTTCTTCTTTGGCCATACGGCGCGCCGTATCCAATGACTCATCGAGTGTTGCCGTCATCACTTCATTGATCAGGTCAGTCTTTAGAACGTCAGGGACAAATCCGCCACCAATTCCCTGGATCTTGTGCGGCCCCGGTTTGCCGCCGGAAAGAACGGCAGACTCAACGGGCTCCACGGCCACAATCTTAAAATCCGGTTTTTTGGGTCGGATGTATTCGCCCACGCCAGTCAGCGTTCCGCCTGTGCCCACGCCAGAAACCAGGATGTCGACTTTGCCGTCAGTGTCATTCCAAATCTCCGGCCCTGTGGTCTCACGATGGATCTTCGGATTAGCCGGGT
This sequence comes from Candidatus Angelobacter sp., assembly GCA_036488825.1. Classification (GTDB taxonomy): domain Bacteria; phylum Acidobacteriota; class Terriglobia; order Terriglobales; family Acidobacteriaceae; genus Angelobacter. The sequence goes on along the minus strand of DASXGZ010000014.1, from coordinate 118,332 downwards.
TCGCGAACTGTTGCAGAATTACGCCGTTCGGCGTCTGTTTCAGCAGTTCATTTGCCTTCGCAATCGCGCCTTTCATGCCTTTGGAGCCGGGAGTGAGAATAATTTCCGCTCCCAGCGCCAGCAACACAACCCGGCGTTCCTGGCTCATCGTGTCCGGCATGATCAGGATCAACCGGTAACCTTTTGCAGCCGCGGCAAAAGCCAGCCCGATTCCCGTGTTACCGCTGGTGGGCTCTATCAGCACGGTTTTGCCGGGCTGGATGCGGCCTGATTTCTCGGCTTCATCAATCATGCTCACGCCAATGCGGTCTTTCACGCTGTGGCATGGATTAAAGCCTTCCAGTTTGGCCAACACCGTTGCTTTGGCGCCCTTGGTGAGCTTGTTGAGTTGGACCAGAGGCGTGCGCCCGATGGTCTGTGTAATATTCTTATAAATATTCATCTCTCCACCTTTCATCGTGTGTGCGAAATCAGGCGTCCCGCGAGAGATGTATTAGATTAAACAAAATCCGTCGAGGTGGCAAAAAAATTGGTGAGGTGCCGGCCTTCTGAGGATCGCACCCTGCCCTGGCAAATTTCTGATTTTCCCTTGTTTAGTGCACTACTTGCTTCTTTATTGCCGATTGTTCCTCAAACCCCAGCAGCTCTCCATAACCGCAATCAGCGCAGCTTTCGCGGCTCCTGGTATATTGTGCGCGGCACCTTGGACAATACACAACACACTCATTTTCACGCTTCGGCTGGGCCAGCAGCCGGTTTGCTTCCGCGCCATTCTTTTTCAGCGTTTTTTCCAGCGCTAGTTCAAGCTGCTGGCCATACCAGTTCATGGCCGTGGGACTGAACTTATTTGTCCTGAGCTGCTCTCCCGCAAAGGCTTCAAATTCAGTTTTCGAGCACACCACGCCGGCCACCGCTACAGGGTGAAATCCTGCCAGCAGGTCACGTCCCAGGGCGTCGGCGGCGCGGATGGCGTTGATCGGCGAAAGAACTGTGCTGAACACTGATTTGAAACGCCCATCGCCATCCCGGGAAAAAAAGAACTTGTGCAGCTTCCACGATTGCCACGCGATAAAAATCGATGTCGTGAGCACCGCAGCCAACATAGGCCAAAGCGCCTTGCTGCCAAAGCGATAGAACGCAGCCGGCACAATCATAAAAAGCAGAACAAACTGAAGCGTCACAGCCATGTCCAGCCATCTGGTTTTCCGGTGAAACACACTCAGGCGCTCTTCAACAGCGGCTGTATCGGTTGTTTTACGCAGCCACGATTCAATCAGCTTCTTCCGCTCTTTGATTTTCGCGCGTTTCAGCTTTTCCAGAAATTCCTGGCTGGCTTTCAACTGATCCGCGCCGCCTTGCAATACCAACATGCCATTGCATGACAGTTTGGATCCCAACCGCTGGACGACTAATTCTTCCCATGCAAATGAGACCGGTTCAGCGTCCGGCTGCGTGAGACGAATAAATTCAGGTTCCGGCTGGAACCTTGGCCAGTCCACTACCAGCAGCGGTTGCAATGGCGGCAGTGGATTGGCCCAATATCCGGCAAGATTCAGCGAACTCCACAAGAACCCGCGCTTCTTCCGGCCACGCTCTCCGGCAGCCTCCAGTGAAAAAACCTGTGCGCCTACTGGCGCCCAACACAGACACTGAAAAAGATAGATCAGTACAACAACTGCAGCTAGTGATGCCAGCTCTCTCATTGCCCCTGGGACGCCGATCGCGCATTCGGATCTTCAATCTTCTCTTCTTTGCCGAAAATTGACCGGAAGAGCTTTTTAATCGCAGCGCCAGCCGCCACCAGGCCCATCACAATAAACTTCCATAGTTTGGCCAGCAGTCCGGTCTTGAGCGCTACTGCCGCCCCACCGCCCAGAATGAGCGCCGTCAAGCCATATTCGGCCACTTTGTCGCCTTTGGTAAAGTCACTGTAGCGATTGCCCTGTATGTAATGGAATCCTGACATCAGGGAATTAAATTCATCCGTCAACGCAGCATACTGCTCGCGATCGGCAATCAGGTCCACGTTCATTGTGCCTCGCCGGCCAAGGATTCTCACTGAGTGGTTTACCGTGCTCACCTCTTTAGGATCGTCGCCCCGGCCGAGGATTGCCCAGGTCAGGTTATGCGTGCTGGGATCGTAAAAGGGCTCACGCTGCCAGCCGTTCACGTGAAACGGAGGCCATCCTTGCTTCGCCCGCTGCTGGTTTCCTACTTCCGTCGCTTCCTGGATGCTTTTCAGGATGGCGTCATTATCCAGCTTGCCGCCCTCTTCGTCCTTAACATAGCCATCTTCTTTGAACTCGAACATCATGAACCAGGTCGCCTTCTCGCCCACAATCACGCCCAGTTCACGCCCGTTGGGGATGTTATGAGTCAGCCGCAGAACTTTCTGCGCTCCGTCTCTTCCGGCAAAGCGATAGCCAGCAGGAATCTGTATCTCGGCAATATCGCCCAGTTTGGCCGTCGCGGGTCCTTCCTGCCAATCAATATGGATTTTGGGCTGCGGATTGGGAGCGCTTTGCATGGGCTCCTGCGCCCATCCGCCTACCGCCATGCTGATGGCCACTCCGGCTATAATCACGCTGGTAAGCACTAGTCCTAATGCCTTGTTTTTTCCCGATGTCAGAAATTGTTGCCCTGCTCTGCGGTTAAGCTTGCTCATTCAATCTACCTTTCCTTCCAAAAGGCTGTTTGTGGGGGTATTTGGTTCAGCATTGTTAACCGAAAAGCCATCAATAGCAACAACTTTCAACTAGATGACTAGACGCCAGTAACTAACATTCGCGCAATGTCCAAAGCTTCTCCATTACAATGGACGCCGATGATCGCACACCTCCGCGGCAACCTGATTTCGAAGCACCCAAACCAGGCGATTGTGGAAGCTGCCGGCGTCGGCTATGACGTTACCATCAGCGTCCCTACTTTTTCTGAGCTTCCGGCGTTGCAATCCGAGGTGGCATTTTTTATCCATACCCATGTCCGTGAAGATGCGTTGGCGCTTTTCGGATTTTTGCGCGTCCAGGAAAAGCAATTGTTTGAAAAGCTGCTGAGCGTGAGCGGGATAGGTCCCAAGCTGGCGATCACTATCCTGAGTGGCATGTCGGCGGAAGCCATGGTAGCAGCGATTAAAGGTAATAACGTCGCTTCGCTCACTCGGATTCCCGGTATCGGCAAAAAGACGGCGGAGCGCATGGTGCTGGAACTGCGTGACAAGCTTGATGCCTTTGGCGTTTCAGCTGAAGCCGTTGCGGCAGCATCGCCAGTGGAAGAAGACGTTATTTCCGCGCTGGTGAATCTGGGATATCAACGTCCCATGGCTGAGCGCGCTCTGGCGAAGCTGGGCAACGTATCTGGTGAGAGCTTCGATGCGCTCTTCCGCAAAGCCATGTCAGCCTTGGTAAAGTAGCCACTCACTGTTTAAAAGCCTGCCTTGGGCGCCAGAGCAAGCGTTACACTGCCAGAAGCATGCCGCGCTGGCCACAATTCGTGATCCTGTTTGTTTTTATTCTCAGCCCCTTGGCCAATGGCCAGAAACAACAGTCTTACTACATAAAGCCTGACCAGACCGCCGATCTGCCTGCGGAAACCAAACTGATCACCGCAAAACAAAATTGCGAAAACTGGGCCCTTGCCGCTGGGCTGGAAACTATGCTGCAACGGCAGAATGTTCCCTTGGACCAGAGCTTCTGGGTCATGCGGTTCAATGGCGGGGAACTATGCCTTAGCGATCTGCCCACCATGGACGCGCTTCGGCTTACGGTGAACAGAGAATTTGTGCTGGACGACGGCCGACACATTCGCCTGGAAATTCATTTCGTGCCCGGCCCTCCGGTCAATATCGACGCAATCATCACCGGCTTGAAGTTGCAGCAGCTCTCCCTGCTGATCTGGAAGAAGCACCCGTATTTCCTGACTGGCATCACCTACGATGAACACATCGGGCGTGACGGTACGCGCTTGTTTGAGGTGAAGGAGCTACGCTTGGCCAACACATTCGCCAAACAACCAGGAATCACCTTTGAAAAAGGGCGCGACAATGCTGATGATATACAAGGAATTATGACGATTAGCGCGACAGTGTTGTGATGCGGAGCTTCTGCTGCCCCAGTTTTATTTTCCAATACAAAAGCTGCTGAAGATCAAATTCAGAATGTCGTCGGTCGTGGTCTCGCCTGTGATGGCGTCCAGCGGGCGCAGTGCTCCGTAAAGATCCAGCATGATCATCTCATGTGGGATTCTCCCCTTGGCCGCATGGCTCGCGGCCTCAAGGCTGGCAAGAGATTCTTCCACTAATCTTTGGTGCCGGATGTTCGTTAGAAAACCGGTTTCCTGCTCACCGCGAACAGAGTGGCCGGCCACTTCTTCGAGGATCGCAGCACGCAAAGCGTCGATGCCCTCGCCGGTTACCGCCGATGTCTTGAATGAGCGTGGGATCTCGACGGCATCAGGGGTAAGGTCAGATTTGTTCGCCACAATCAACGCGCGACGTTTGGATGCCATTTCTATCAACTCCCGGTCTTTCGCCGAGCTTTCGCGCGTGCAGTCCAGCACCACGAGCACGAGATCAGCCTCACTCAGCGCTTCGTACGATTTGCGAATGCCAATGCTTTCGGCTTCGTCGACGGAATGGCGAATGCCTGCGGTATCGATCAGCTTGATAGGGATGCCCCCAAGCGCAACGGTTTCCGTCACCAGATCGCGTGTGGTGCCGGGCGTAGCTGTCACGATGGCGCGCTCTCGCTCCACCAGCCGATTAAATAGACTCGATTTGCCCACGTTGGGCCGTCCCACAATTGCCAGCGTAAGCCCCTCATGCACAATTTTTCCGTAAGCAAAAGAGGCGCGGAGCTGCTCCAGCGGAAGCTGTACCTCTTCAATGCGTGAGAGAATTTCCGCCGCGGGAAGAACCGAAACATCGTCTTCTGCAAAATCAATGCCTGCTTCCATCACCGCTACCAACTCCACCAGCTTGCGCTTGACCGGCTGCAAGCGACGGGAAAGGGAGCCTTCAAGTTGCTGCGCCGCCACTTTGGCCTGAAATAAAGTCTGCGACTCAATCAGGTCGCGCACAGCTTCGGCCTGCGTTAGATCGATGCGGCCATTCAGAAATGCGCGCATCGTGAACTCACCGGGCTCAGCCAGCCGCGCGCCCCGGCAGGTGGCCAGCTCAACAATGTGCCGCAGCACCACCGGAGAGCCATGAGCAGAGATTTCAACCACGTCATCGGCAGTGTATGAGTGGGGTCTGGCAAAGAACGTGACCACGGCTTCATCAATGCGCTCGCCCGTTGCAGGCTCAACCAGTTCGGCAAACACAGCGTGCCCGGCAGCAAGCTCATGCTTCATCCGCAGCATGGAGCCCGCAATGGTGCGCGCTTGCGCCCCGGCCAGACGTACCACGCCAATGCCGCCGCGCCCCGGCGGTGTTGCTATGGCGACGATAGTATCGTCCAGGTTCATTATGACAATAAGCTAGTGTTCCGCGTTTAGAAGACCGTTGCTGCTCGCGGCAAGGCCATTACGTCCAAGAATTTGTGGATCACCTTGCAGCAATCAATGGCCTTGATTATCGCGATGCAGCTTGGCGAAATGGCCTTCAAGCCGCTCATATATATGGTCGACTTTGCGGTGGAGATGCGCCACCTCTAACTCAGCTTTGAGATTTACCTCGTAATCTAGATCTGACTTCAGCCGGTCCTTTGATGACAACCGATTTTGCGACATCATAATGACCGGCGCCTGCACCGACGCGATCATCGAAAGAAATAAGTTCAGCAAGATATAGGGATAAGGGTCAAAGTGGTTTGAAAGCAGCGCGGTCGAATTCAGAATCACCCATACAGCCAGAACTACGCCAAAAATAATGATGAACGTCCAGGATCCGCCGAAAGATGCAACTTTGTCGGCGATGCGCTGGCCGAATGTGAGCCTCTCTTCTTCTTCAAGGTTCGGGTTGCGTGACACACTGGTGCGCAGAAGCTCGTCCGTGGCGCGCAGCCGCCGGCCCACGACGGTCAGCAGGTCCATGGCCGCGTGCGGATGCTTGTCAATGAACTCAAGCAGACGCTCCCGGTGCATAACCAGCATTTGTGTATCTTCCTGTGCCAGGGCCGTGGAGGTGCGGGCGCCGCCATCCAGAAAAGAGAGTTCGCCTATAACGTCGCCCTTTTCATTTTCTGCAAGGACAATTTTCTGTCCTTCGGTGCTCTCAATAAAAATCTCAACCCGGCCGCTGCGCAGGATAAAGATTTCGCCGCCGGCATCGCCATAATGAAAAATGGTTTCGCCTTCTTTGAAGTCGCGGCTGTCCATCATTTGCGACAGCGCTTCACGTTCCTCGTCATCCAGAAGCCCGAAGATGGGAACTTCTCCAATCATGGTAACGGTGGTGGACATATCTGTTCTTTTTCCTGTGCTCCGCTCAGTGGCAAAGCGTTTGTGATTGAGACGGAGCTGCTTCAGCCGTGTCGCTCAGAGGGCAGCCAGCAGCGCCGTTTTCAGTCACATCATAGCCTGAATGGTGGTTGGCCGAAAAAAGATTGCTAGCGCCGCGATGAGCGGGCAGGCCTGTAATTTTTAGGATAGAGAACAACGTAGCGGCGTCCGCCTTCGCCTTCACTCTCAGTTATAAGTGATTCGTGATCACGGAATGCCAGGTGAATAAGACGGCGCTCCCGTGATGACATCGGCGCAAACGAATAGGGCGCGCCGGACTTCAACACACGTTCCGCCGCCACTTGTGCGGCAAGCTTTAATTCCTGCTGTCGGGCAGCGCGGTAACCCCTGCAATCAAAGCTGATCTTGTCATGGTCTTCGGCGTGGAGATGGAGCGCCTCATGGGTCAAGACCTCAAAGGAACGCAGCACTTCCGCTCCGCGCTCCAGGAGCAATTGGCTGTCAGGACCGGCCAGTTCCACCAGGATATCTGGAGTCTCGTTCGCCTGGCCTTCCGTGATCGGAGGATTCACGGTGATCCTGTATTTCAATTTGAACGCGCCTGAAGTGATGATGTTCTTCAGGAATGCATCGATTTTTTTTGCCGTTGCGACTTTGTCCTGCAGCATGCAGACTCCACCGTAAATTTTACCGCCGTGTCAAGCTCAGCGTTTGCGTGCGTTGCGCTTTTCAATGGTTTTTCTCACCTGCTGGCCCAGTTCTGAGCGATTAATCACCGCCTGCTGCGCCCATCCCAGCAAGGTACTCAATGCCAGATAAATCGAGAGGCCGGCAGGCATGCTCCAACTGAAGGCGCCAAACATTAGCGGCCCCATAAAAGCCATGATTTTCTGTTGCGCCGGATCCATGCCACCCTGTGGCGCGCTCTTCTGTTGAACGAACATGGCAATAATGATGATGATGGGCAAAATACGCAACGGATCGGGCATGGAGAGGTCGTGAATCCAAAGCCAGCTTGCCTGCCGCAGCTCAATCGCATTATTCAGCATGGAGTAGAAAGCAAACAGGAAGGGCATTTGCAGCAGAAGCGGAAAGCATCCGCCAACAGGATTTACGCCTTCTTTCTTGTACAGCGCGGACATTTCCTTCTGCATGTCCCCGCGGCGTGGATCTGTAATACTATAGCGCTTGTACTTTTCCTGGATCGATTTCATCTGCGGCTGGATCCGCTGCATGCGCAGTGAAGACTTCATGCTGGAGATGCGCAATGGCAGCAGCGCCATGGTGATTACCAGGGTGAGAAAGGCGATCGCCCATCCCCAGTTCGTAATCCAGTGCTCATAAGTCCATTTCAGCCAGAGAAACAGCGGTCGCGCGATAAAACTGAATGTGCCGAAATCATAGATACCGCGGAGGTCCGGGCCGCCGGGATGGCTCTGTACGCTTTCCAGCAGGTTCACGGCCTTGGCGCCGCCAAATACGCGTATGCCCGTAGGGCCATTCGCGTTTCCGAACGCCACTCCCACAACGTTGGCATTGCCTTTGCCCTCATTCGGCTTGTCAGGGTTCTTGGGCACTTCAGCCTGAGAGTTAAGCGTGACGAGCGTTGTGTCTCTGGGATTATCCGGGAGAAAGGCGACGGCGAAATATTGATCTGCTATAGCCGCCCAATCGAGTGGGCCTGGCACAGTCTGGCCGCCCACAATCCATTTCTTGCTGCTTAAAAGTCCTCCAGAGGACGGATCTTTGCGTTCTATCGTGCTGCCCTGCTGGTAGTCGACTTTGCTTTTTGCAAAAGAGACAGGCGCCAGTTGGTCGCCCAAGCCGCTTGGCCATTGCGGCAGGGCCTGCACTCGCTGGCCATTTTCCACAACCTCAGTCTCAACACTCAGAAGATAATCTTTGTCTGCACGGAATGTCTTGCGGGCCACCACATTGCCGTCAGCGAATTCAAACGTGAGCGTACCTGTGGAGGCGCTTCCCTGGCTACCCACATAGAGCGCTTGGTTCAGCTTTCTTTCGAGATCTTTGTCGTAGGTATAAAACGAAAGGGGATTGCCGAGTTGAGGAGCCACGGTCTGGTTCACCAGATCAAAAGGCTTACCGGCATCATCTTTGTATTTTTTTAAGATCCACGATTTAACTGAGGCGCCACGGTTGGTAAAGGTGATGCGGTAGTTCTCGGTCTCTAAAACGGCCTCCGTTTCCGCCGCCGCTGCTTTTACCGGAACGTTTGTGAACACCGGGGCTGGTGTGCGCCTGGCCGTTGGCGCGGAGGTTGCAGATGGTACAGGCGTTTGTTTTGTGGCTGGCGTTTGCTGCGCCTGCTGTTGCTGCTGTGGAGCGCTGTCCGGTTGTGGCGCCTTGGGCTTGGGCATGAAATACTGCATTACGCCCAGAACAATGAATACGAGCAGCAGGACCAGAAGCATTCGCTTATCTGAGCCTGGTTCATTCTGCGGATTGCGATATTCAGTCAATGAGTGATCTCAATTAATTCTTTGGCACGGGATCGTAGCCTCCCCGAGCAAACGGATTGCAGCGAAGAATCCGCCAGATGCCCAGCATTGCTCCATGCAGCATGCCGTGTCTGGCCACAGCTTCAGCCGCATATTCCGAACAGCTGGGAACATAGCGGCAGGCAACTGGCAGGAAAGGCGAAACCAGCTTTTTATACATCGTCAGGCAGAATGCGACCGCGTCTTTCATCGGCCCTGCCCCCGCTGCACTGCGGCAAATACCTGTTTTATTTCCGCATCCAGTTGGATAAACTTCAAAGTCAGAACACTTTTGCGCGGATGCAGTACCAGATCGACGGGCTTTACCAACTCAGAAAGGTGCTGCCGCACTACTGCGCGCATACGCCTGCGAATACGATTGCGCACGACGGCCCCTCCCAGCACCTTGCCGACGGTGAAACCGACGCGTGGACCCGCAGGCCGATCGCATTCGCAATAAAATGCAGTCATATTGCTGGAAAAATGTTTCCTGCCCTTCTGATATACCGCCTGGAAGTCAGAATGCTTCAGCAGACGCGCTTCCCTGGGAAAGCCTTGCGAAACTCTTTTTGAAGTTTCTTTCACGGCTGGTCTAACGGACAGAGTGGACATTGCGGAAGAAAACTACTCCCGGAAGCCAGGCTTCACGGAAACGCGCTTGCGTCCTTTAGCGCGTCGACGGGACAACACGGCCCTCCCGCTCTTTGTTTTCATTCGCGTGCGAAAACCGTGCACCTTGGAACGGCGGCGACGGTTGGGTTGAAAAGTGCGCTTGGGCATTGACTTGTGGGACTCCTACTCAAGATTGTTTGCGTGGACAAACGACAAGTATAAAGGAATTCCGTCATTTCGTGCCACTCTAGGCTGCTGCGTAGGCCGGGGATGTGGGATTAGGCGATTTCCTCGGGTTCGGCCTATGGCGTCCGCGACCATAGGGCTTGGCGCGCGTAAGATTTTTATTATTGGAACAAACTGCTAACGCTCAGGTCTTCGCGAAGAACTTTTCAAGTTGCACGCGATAGAAATGCTGCTATAAGCAAGCAAGTGCAATGCCGCGGAGCAATGTTGCACCACGCTCGCGACACTCTGAAATTTAAAATTCATGCGCAGCTTCCAGAAAAATATTCGTCATTAAAAAAAAGTCGCACACATGCATTTCAAGCGGCTGAAGTTCGTGCTAGTATGCCCACCAGTCAAAAATAATTTTTGTTGCACAATGTAGTGTTCAACGTTCTGCGTCGCCCTAAAAAGTTTTAAAATAGCTCATAGTTTAACCGCGTTTAACCACGGGCCTCTGGCCGGCTCGCAACCATAGGAAACATCCCAAGAATGTCATTACCCGCTGCGACCGTTACCGCAACCGCAAATCCATGGCTCCGCATCCTGGGAGCGCTGGAAAAAAAGATTACCCGTCATTCCTATGACACGTGGCTCAAGCCGACGCGTTTTAGCCATATCAATGGCAACATTATTTTCGTTCGAGTGCCTACAGCGGAGTTTCGCCAGCTTGGGGAAAAATTCGGCGACCTGATTCAGGAAGCCATGGATACGCAGGCGCCTGAATACCAGGACGTAAAGTTCATTACCGCGGAAGAAGATCCTACGTCGCCGCCGGTCCGTCCTGATGGCGGCTTTGCTCCGGTTTCGGCCAGCGGTCCAGCCCCGGCATCAAACTCTCGCCAGCAGCGTTTTGATTGGGATTCAGCCGCCCAGCTTAGCCCTAAATACACATTTGGACACTTCGTGATAGGTGCTGGAAATCAGTTTGCGCATGCAGCATCACAAGCTGTGGCGGAGCGGCCCTCCAAAGCCTACAATCCGCTCTTCCTGTATGGCGGCGTCGGCATGGGCAAAACACATCTCATGCAGGCTATTGGACATGAAGTCAAGCGGCGGCAGCCACAAGCTTCCATCTGCTATCTATCAAGCGAGAAATTTACTAATGAAATGATCAACTCGCTGCGCTATGACAAGATGATCAGCTTCCGAGACAAGTTCCGCAACGTTGATGTGCTGCTGATCGACGACATCCAGTTTCTGGCACAAAAAGAGCGCACGCAGGAAGAGTTCTTCCACACCTTCAATGCCTTGCACGAATCGATGAAGCAGATCGTAATCGCAAGTGACCGTCCGCCCAAGGAGCTTCCGGAAATCGAAGACCGCCTGCGCTCGCGTTTTGAATGGGGACTGATAGCCGATATTCAGCCTCCAGATCTTGAAACCAAAGTCGCCATTCTGCAAAAAAAGGCCGAGTCGGAACGCGTAACCCTTTCAACCGACCTGGCGTTGTACATTGCCTCCAATGTTCGGACCAATGTGCGCGAGCTGGAAGGAGCGCTGATCCGGTTGATTGCGTATTGCTCACTGACCGGAGCGGAGATCAGTTTGATTACCGCGCAACAAGTGCTCAAGAACTTTATCGACTCCCAGGCGCGCAAGATCACGATTGATGCCATACAAAAGACGGTTGCTGAGCAGTTCGGATTACGCGTGATCGAAATCAAGGCCAAGAGCAACTCCCGGGCCATTGTTTTCCCACGGCAGATTGCCATGTATTTGGCCAAACAGATGACGGAAGCGTCTCTGCCGGAAATCGGCCGTCAATTCGGCGGCAAGCACCATACAACGGTGATGCATTCGATCGACAAAATTGAGGACCAGCGGCAGGCGGACAAAGACCTTAACCGGCTTCTGAATAAGTTGACGGAGACGCTGAATGGCTGAAAAACAGCTTGTCTGTAAAGCAGGAAACGCATCCAGCCAGCCCTGAAGCGCACTATGTTTTCAATTGCCATGGGACGGAATAACGCAAGAACCTGTAAACTAAATGGTTGTGCGGAGATTCCAGCGGCCTTAAGAATATATGCGGGCGCGGGTTAAGTCTGATGGAAGTTTGGTTTTAATAATTATTTAGGGGGCCACAATTATGCCTTCCTCCGCGGGCACTGAGGCGGGAGCGACGATGGAAATAAGCGTCAGCAAGAACGATCTGTTGAAGGAGCTCACTGCCACGCAAGGCGTGGTGGAGCGCAAAACCACCATCCCGATTCTCTCCAATTTCCTTTTTGAAGCTGCCGGGGACAAGCTCTTAATCACGGCGACTGATCTTGATCTCAGCCTGCGCACTTCATGTCCTGCAAAGGTCAAGAAGGAAGGCTCATGCACCATTCCGGCGCGCAAGCTTTATGACTATGTGAAGCTGCTGGGTGATGGCGACATCAGCATTAAGCTGCTGGAAAATCATTGGGTGCAGATCCGCAGCGGACGCTCCAATACCAAGATGGTAGGCATGGCGCGGGCCAACTTCCCTGCGCTGCCGCTGTTTCCCGCTGAATCAGCTATTCAACTGCCGGCGCAGGTATTGCGTCAATTGATCGCCAGGACCATTTTTTCCATCTCCAATGAAGAGTCCCGTTACACATTGAATGGGGCTCTCCTGGTGCTCAAACCTGAGTCCCTTACAATGGTCGCCACGGACGGACATCGCCTGGCACATATAGAGCATGGCAACACCAAGCTGCCGGTCAGCGGCGAATTGAAAGTCCTGGTCCCAAAGAAAGCTATGTCCGAACTGAGCACGCTGCTCAACAGCAGTGACGCTCAGATCGTGGAGTTCGCTAAAGACGAGTCGACCCTCTTTTTCCGCATTGGCGGCCGCTTGTTAACGTCACGCCAACTTACCGGGCAATTCCCGAACTATGAAGCTGTACTGCCGCGCGAGAATAATAAATTTGTCAGCGTTCACTGTGATGAGCTTTCGTCGGCAATTCAGCGTGTTGCCCAGTTTGCCGATGAGCGCTCGAACGCGATCCGTATGCGCGTGGAGAAAAATGAGTTGAAGGTTTCATCCTCCAACACAGAGACGGGCGAATCCGAGGATTCGATTGAGGTTGCATTCACGGGCGACCCCATGGTGATTGGCTTTAATTCGCAATACCTGCTGGAGTTCCTTAAAGTGGTTGGGGCCGGCGATGTGCGCTTTGAGTTTAAAGACGCGCAGACGGCAGGCCAGTTGCGTCCTGACGAAGCCGCAGACAGCGAATACCACTATCGCTACATCGTGATGCCAATGCGCATTTGAACTTCGCTTCTTTATACAAACATAAAACAGGCCGGACATTTGTCCGGCCTGAACTTTTTTCCATTCCTTAAAGCGAATTACTGAATCATTTTGCGCGCCATCACCCGGTCAACCGTCTGCTCGACGCCCGGCAAAAAGGAATTAAGACCTATAGGTGACAATGCCAGATCGCCTTGCCTGTAGCTGATTAACGCATCATTCCAGCGCTGGATGATAAGGCGGGTCGGTGCATTGGAAGCCTTGGCTGGCTCTGCTTCTCTGGAAACCAGGCGCAGCGCCCAGAAGGCCAGCACGCCCAGGAATACGATGCTGTTCACCATCGCCAATTCCTGGTTATAGACCGGCATGCGTCCTTGTGCGTAAGAAACAACCAGGTCAAAAGCGGCGATTGTGCCTAAGCCAAGAGCCACGCACATACCCGAGCTGCGCCATGACAGGTTGAGCCGCTTTTCAAAGACCACCATCAGCAGCATCAAACCGCACTGCATCAGATGCACGCACCGGTCACAGAGATCCACGGCAACGACTATCTTGCTGGAGTGAGTGCCACTGGTAACCAGCGCAGTGAGAATGCCCGCCAGGAAGAGAAAGCCTGCCGCCCAGAAAAAGAGCATTTTGCCCAGATCAATCACAGCCGAGAAGGGCTTCAAAATATCGACGAATACCTCATATTGCACGGTGAACCCGACCATCATCAACAGAGTACTGGTGGTCCAATAAGCATAGAAATATTGGCCGATCGCGAATTTATACAGGAGTGTCAGAAGCAGAACAGCAACGGCATTGATCCCGAGATAGGAGAAGAATTGAGGGTAGGCCGTACGCAAATTGCGTTTAGCCATAATGAACATCACTGAGCAGGTCATCAAAAAACTGATGAGAGCAAGAGAAATTTGAGGGTGAGACATCTGCATAACCGACAGCCTCCAGGGAGTCGAAGCATACTACTCCTTGGACGCTGGCAGCAAGCATCCTGAAGACACCAAAGTACAATTTACCAGTTAGCAATCAAGCAGCGGATGTCCCTCGAAGCTGATTAATTGGTAACTGGCTGTACTTTCAATAACATGCGCTAAAGTTAATGTTTACCGATGAGTTACTTTTGCGGCGGCATCGGTACGCCAGGTACGTGGTTGTCAAACTGTGCCGGAGGCATCGGTACACCAGGTACATGGCTGGTAAACTGTGGAGGCATCGGCACACCGGGTACGTGAGAGCTGGTTGCGCTAGCAGCAAGACCTGCATATCCGCCCAGAACCATCAGGGCAACGAGTGATGAACGAAGTAGTGCTTTCATTGGGGAACAATCTCCTGTTTCTCTTACCTTGGTAATCTTGGTGGTTGCGTTCCAATGTGGTACGGAATCGCGGAGTGAGTATTACAGTTCACCCCTAAGTTTTCAATAGCTTATTAGTACATTTTGACTAAGCAAAATTGGCGCGCTTACCCTTTCCATCGGCGCACGATGGGCAGGCCATACGTTACCAAAAGGCCTGACCTTAAGTACCCTATAAGTAACTGACTCTAAGTAACTTGGCCAGAAGGGTCGAAAAGCTCCTGCGATACAAGCGCAGGTATTGAGGCATGTGGAGGAGCTGCAACTAGTATCTTAAAAGTTAATAGCACGCTTATTTTTGTTAATAAAAATCTAATAATTGAGTGCACTATGCGGCTTTTTATGAGGCCACAATCACGACGTGAACTCAAGCTCGCAGAAAATCCAACAATTCGCCTGCGCCCCTGTTCCACTGGTCAACTGGGCCAAAAAATCAATCGAAATTGAAGCCATTCACGGACCTCCATGCTGAGCTCTCTCTGTGATACAATTGTTGTGGTAGTATTTCCAGTAAACTATTGAATTTAAAGTGCATTGAGTGTTTTTAGCGTGAGCATTCTACTCTGAAAGAGCACCCACGCCAGGCCCACAAAAGACAGGAGTTCCAGTTTGTCTACCCGCGATTCTGCAACTGCAGCAGCAAAACAAATGGCAGAACAAAATAAAAGCAAAAAGTCCGGCGGCAATGGTAATGGGAATTACACCGCAGAAGACATAAAAGTCCTTGAAGGCATGGAAGCGGTGCGACTGCGTCCCGCAATGTACATCGGCTCCAATGGAGAAATGGGGCTGCATCACCTGGTCTATGAAGTTGTCGATAATTCAGTGGATGAGGCGCTGGCCGGCCACGCTACTCAGGTTGACGTAACGATTCACATCGACAATTCCATCACCGTAGTGGATGACGGACGCGGAATTCCCGTGGACGACATGCTGATTGATGGGGAGAAGATTCCGGCCGCCCAGGTCGTGCTCACAAAGCTGCATGCCGGCGGAAAGTTTGACAACTCCAACTATAAAGTTTCAGGCGGGCTGCATGGGGTTGGCGTCTCCTGCGTAAACGCATTGAGCCATCAATTTGATCTGGAGATCTGGCGCGATGGCCACGTCTGGGAGCAGAGCTATTCAAAAGGCGCGCCGCAAACCAAGCTCAAGAAAACCGGTACCACAAAAAAGCGTGGGACCAAAGTACATTTTTTGCCGGACAAGGAAATCTTTACTGCTACCGAATATAACTTTGACACGTTGGCTCAGCGGCTGCGGGAACTTGCCTTCCTGAATAAAGGCCTGCAGATCACGCTTACAGATGAACGCCAGACCGATCCGAAGACCGGCGAAGCAAAACATTTGGACTTCAAGTATTCCGGCGGGATCGCTGAGTTCATCAAGCATCTCAATCGCGGAAAAAGCGTGCTGCATGATAAGCCGATCTACATGGAAGCCGAGCGTGACGGCGTGGCCATGGAAATCGCGCTGCAATACAACGATGGTTATTCAGAAACCGTGTTCAGCTTCGCCAATAACATCAACACGGTGGATGGCGGCACACATCTCTCCGGTTTCCGCACCTCGCTTACCCGCACCATTAATTACGCCGGGCAGCAGCTCGGCTTGTTCAAGGATGTAAAAGAAAACCTCTCTGGCGACGATGTTCGCGAAGGCCTGGTAGCTGTGGTAAGCGTTAAGCTGCCGCAACCGCAGTTTGAAGGACAGACCAAAGGCAAACTGAATTCTGATATCGCTGGAATTGTGCAGGCATTCCTCAATGAACGTTTAGGCGCATTCTTTGAGCAGAACCCGCCGGTGGCGCGCAAGATCATCAACAAAGCCATAGAAGCAGCACGCGCGCGTGAGGCGGCTCGTAAAGCCCGCGACCTCACGCGGCGCAAGGGCGCTCTGGATGGCGGCGGTCTACCGGGCAAGCTTGCGGACTGCTCGGAGCGCGATCCTAACCGCTGCGAACTATTTCTTGTCGAAGGTGAGTCCGCAGGCGGCACAGCCAAGCAGGGCCGCGACCGGCGTTTTCAGGCCATCCTGCCGCTCAAGGGAAAAATTCTTAACGTAGAAAAAGCCCGCTATGACAAGATGCTGGGCCATGAGGAAATTCGCGCCATGATTACGGCGCTGGGCGCCGGCATCGGCAAAGATGATTTTGACCCTGCAAAATTGCGTTATGCGAAAGTGATCCTGATGACGGACGCCGACGTTGACGGTTCGCACATCCGCACGCTGCTGCTCACGTTCTTTTTCCGCCACATGAATGAACTGATTAAGCGGGGCAATGTTTACATCGCGCAGCCGCCTTTGTACGGCATCAAAAAAGGCAAAACCCAGCAATACATCAAGGACGATCGCGAGTTTGTGCGCGTGATGGTGCGCCGCGCCGCGGAAGGGATGACCGTCCGCTACGGTGAAGGCGCGGCCAAGCTGGAAGGCGCGGCATTGGCCAAATTCATGACCACGCTGAACGAGTACCTGGTCTTCTTTGAAAAAGTCGACAAGCGTCTGCGCCATGAACGCATTACGGAGCTGCTGCCGCGGCTGGGAATCTCACAACGAGCTGATTTTGAGGGCGACAAGAAAACGCCCCCAAAGAAAATCGAGAAGCTGGAAAAAGAAATCAACAAGCTGGCCAAGGAATACCAACTCAAGCAGGTTGAGAGTTACTTTGACGAAGAACACAACCTGTGGGGCATAAAGTTTACTGATTCTCAGGGGGCAGAGCGGCACATCCATTGGGCGCTTGCCTCCACGCCTGAATACCGGCAGATGATGGCGAAGTTCAAGCTGATTGAGGCCTACATGGAGCCGCCGTTTGTGGTCGAAGTCGCGGGTAAGGCCACCGAAGATACCTCTTCCGACCTGAGTGATGCGGAACGTGAAGACCTGGAAAAAGCGGCCAAGAAGTCATCGAAGACAACCATCCGCAGGACCAAGATCGAAGCTGAGCGGGTGGAAAAGAATTCCGCGCGGGAATTATTCGACTACGTTCTCGCTGAAGGCAAGAAGGAATATAGCGTGCAGCGTTACAAAGGGCTGGGTGAAATGAGTTCGGAACAGCTCTGGCAGACGACCATGGATCCCGAGCGACGGACATTGCTTGCCGTCCGTGCTGAAGACATTGAAGCGTGCGAGGTGATCTTCACTACTCTGATGGGAGAAGACGTGGAATCACGCCGGAAATTCATTGAAGAAAACGCGTTGGACGTGAAGAACCTGGATATATAGGTTTATGTCGCTTCGCTCCAAACTGCTTCGGCAATCTCGCGCTAGAGAATGCTGAATGCGTCTTTTTACGGCAGGCCCCGCGTGCGGGCCTGCCGGGGCTTTTTTACTTAAGCAATCAAATTTTGCGCCCCGCTTCAGTGCTCAGGTCCTATTCCCCATACATGCATTTTTCGCACTGCATATATAATTCTCAACTGCAACTGGAGAGTGCCATGAAAGAAAGCGTTTCGTCCAGCCTGCTCCTTATCCTTCTTCTGCTGGTTCTTCGGATTGATGGAATTGCCGCCAGCGCCAAAGAGCTGCACACAACCATTGTCTATGACGACGTAGTTACTGACGTGAGTTCCGCGCGCGAAGAGACCGGGCAGCTTTGGATAACAACCGCCGACCTGAAACGCTCGACGCGCTTTGAAGTAAAGCCGCAGGGCGTATGCCGCGACGAACTTTGCTTTCCGCTGCCTAAATCTCGCCAGCAGGAGTTTATTCACAAAGACACAGGCCGGTCATGGTTCAATCTAACGGCATTTGCCCAGCTTGTGCATCAGCCCGTGGCGCATGATGCGGCCCAATCCACCTGGTATTTCGGGTTGCGCTCAGACCAGCGGCAGCAGCTCAGTTCGCTTCAGGCTCCGGATTTCACGCTGCCGGACCTTCATGGCAAATCGCACTCACTTTCAGATTTTCGCGGCAAGAAAGTATTGCTGGTTACCTGGGCTTCCTGGTGAGGGTGCCGCTTTGACCTGCCAGGCTGGCAGGCAATTTATCAACAACTGAAAGACAAGAATTTTGAGATCGTCTCTGTGGCCCAGGATACCGGAGGCGCTAAGGACGCCGGGCCGTGGATCGATCCACCGCAATATCTGGCAGCCAAGCCTGATCTACCCAAAGACACCATTGAGGCGTTCAGAAAAACCGGGCCGCTCACTTACACCGTCCTGATCGACGAAAAGCATCTTGTCTCCAAGCTGTACAACATGGTGAATGTTCCTACAGGGGTTTGGATCAATGAAAAGGGGCGCATTGTGCGTCCCAATGAAGTTGCGTTTGTGGATGACCGCTTCAAGAATTTCAGCGGGCTTGATTCCGCGCCATACCTCAACGCGCTGAAAGACTGGGTGGAAAAAGGCGACAAGAGCGCGTACGTGATGAGCGAAGATCATCTTCGCGAAAAACTTACAGCGCAGGACCCGAACATCGCGCAGGCAGCGGCTGAGTTTGGCCTGGGCGAGCAGCTTCACAAGGCGGGCCACACGGCGGAAGCAGTCGCGCATTTTAAGGAAGCGCAGCGACTCAATCCAAAAAGCTGGAACTACAAGCGCCAGGCTTATGCTCTATCCAGCGAGAAGGACTATGGAACCACTTTCCGCGATGAGGTGCAGAAAGCCGGTGG
The DNA here is from genome assembly GCA_036488825.1 of Candidatus Angelobacter sp. Lineage (GTDB taxonomy): Bacteria > Acidobacteriota > Terriglobia > Terriglobales > Acidobacteriaceae > Angelobacter. The sequence goes on along the minus strand of DASXGZ010000014.1, from coordinate 99,400 downwards.
CAGCAAAGTGTATTATCCTCCGCCGGAACTGCCGGGAGAGCAGAAGCCGGATTGAAGCGTTCGCATCTGGCAGTGTGACCACACGTTCGATGGTCTGACGTTTGCACAACAAAACAACGGAGCCGGCGACGAGAGTGCCACCGGCTCCGCTCTGGTTAATTATTTCCAGTATTGGTCGCGCAGTTGCGTTTGCCTACTGACCAGAGGAATTTCCTGTCCCTGAATGAAAACGTGTTTCACGTCCGTTTTCACGTCCAGCGGGTCGCCATTGGCCACTACAACATTGCCCATCTTGCCTACGTCGAGCGATCCCAGGTCTTTGTCCACGCCCCAAATTTGTGCAGGATTGATAGTGAGCGCCTTCATCGCTTCCTCAGGCGGCAACCCAAATCCAACGGCATAGCCGGCAGCGTAAGGAAGATTGCGGGCCTGATGCGCGTCATAAGAAGCGAAGGCGATCTTTACGCCGCGCTTAGCTAACTGCGCCGGCATGCTGTAAACCGCGTCATATCGCTCAGATTCTTTCGGTTGTTCATAAATCGGGCCAACAATCACGGGGAATCCTGTTGCGGCGATCTTATTGAGCAAGCTGGCTGAATGCGTGACGTGGTTCAAAATTACCTTGAGATGAAACTCACTGGCCAGATCCAGGGCGGTAAGCAAATCATTGGGCTGTTCCGCTGCCAGCACCACGGGTCTTTTGCCGTGAAGATAAGGCAGCAGCGCTTCCAGCTTCAAATCGCGTTTGGGAGGCGCACCAGCTTTGTCTTTATCTTTTCCGTCAGAACCAGAATTTTTCTTTTCGTAGGCTGCGAGTTTCTGGTCATAATCCAAGGCATCAATGAATGTCTGGCGAAGCTGCGTAGCCATCCCCATACGGGTAAATGGGAATTTTGCCGACTCAAAGCTCTGGTTGCGGCGCTGCGCCCCTGTAAAGTTGAGCGGCATGGCAATATCACGGACCGTCAACATCTCCGTGGCGGAAGCGCCGGCTAGCTGGATGAAGGAATCCTGGCCGGGCAGAGTGTCACCGCTTGCTGGAGCAACAATGGCATTGGTAATGCCATTGATGCGTGTTACCGGAATCAGCGCTGTTTCCGCGTGAAAAGCATCGTAAACGTGCATGTGCGGCATGATCTCGTCGCTCATTTCAATTTCATCGTTGGTCATGCGCTCGGCGGAAATTTCCGTTAGCCCTAGCTGAGTTTCTGAATCGATCAGGCCGGGATAGACGGTCATGCCGGTTACGTCAATCACCCTGGCGCCGGATGGAATTGCGGTGCCAGCGCCGCCGACAGCCGTTATTCTTCCGTTCTGCATCACCACCACCCCGTTTTCGATTACGCCATGGGTAATGGTCAGCAGCTTGCCGCCTTTCAGGGCGATGGTTTCATTTGATCCGGCAACCGCCGCACCGCTTGTGTGATGGGGCGGCGCGTCAGAAGATTTAGCTTTGGGTTTTTTGGTTTGCGCGGAAACAGTGGCTACAAGGGCAAAAATAATAATTAACTTTTTCAACATGACTACTGGACCTCCTTGTAGTGTGTAAGACCAAGCCCCGGAAGCGAGCGGTCGAAATAGAGATCGCCATCAATCAGCACCTTATCTACCAGCGCCGCAGACGATAACGGATAGCTGTTCCAGATCGAGATATCGGCATCTTTTCCTACGTCAATCGAGCCCACCCGATCGTCAACACCGATGATCCATGCCGGATTCAGCGTGATTGACTTGAGCGCTTCTTCTTCCGTCAACCCGTAGCGCATGATCTTGCCCGCGTCCTGATTGAGGCGGCGGGTCAGGTCTTCTGAGTCGCTCTTCAATGCCACACGTACGCCTTTGTGCGCGGAGATGGCGGCGTTCCAGGGAATGCCGTCCCATGCTTCATACTTAAAGCCCCACCAGTCAGGCCAGGTGGCAATGGCGATGCCCTCGGCAGCAATCTTGTCTGCGACTTTATACGCTTCAAGCGCATGATGGAAGGCGCGTATCTTGTACCCGAACTCTTTGGCCAATGCCATCTCAGTAAGAAATTCGTCGGCACGATAGCAATGGATTTGCACCAGAAGCTTGCCGCGAAGAATGTCGGCCAGGGCTTCCAGCTTCAAGTCTTTCTTAGGTGGCGTGGCGTCTTTGTCGCCCTTCTTCACCTTGGCATCGTAATCGTCCCAGGTGCGCATGTATTCCCGCGCTTCAATAAAGGCGGCGCGCATTACCTCAAAGTTGCCCATGCGCGTGGAAGGGAGCTGGTTCCTGCTGCCGTAAACTCGCTTGGGGTTCTCACCGGCAGCAAACTTGATGGACTGCGGCGCTCCGGGAAAGATGAGCTCGTCCCGGCCAAGACCGTACTTGTGTTTGATGACCACAGCCTGTCCGCCAATCATGTTGGCCGAGCCATGCAGCAGCAGTGAAGTGGTTACGCCGCCGGCCAGCGCGCGATAGATAGCTTTATCGTTGTAGTCAAAAGCATCGCGCATCATCATGTGCGGCGTGATGGGGCTGGTGGCCTCGTTTACGTCATCATCGAGCGCAATGTGTGAGTGCGAATCGATAATGCCCGGCATTACAAACTTACCGCTGGCATCAATCACCGTAGCTCCAGCAGGCGCGTTCACGCTCTGGCCAACAGCGGCAATCTTTCCGTTATGAATGTAAATGCTGCCGTTCTCGATCTTGCCATGCGTCACGGTCAGAATGGTCCCGCCCTTAATCACCACGTCATTGTGGATGGCCGGAGTTTCCGGAGCGGCCTTTTTGTTTGGCGTTGCATTTTCAGTAACTGCATTGGCCCTGGATTCAGTTCCGGGAGTGGCTTGCTCCGGACTGGCGGGATTTTGAGAAGCTGGTGAGGGCTGCTGAGTGTTCGAGGGCTGCTGCGCGGTCGCATAACTGGTGAGCGCCCAAAACAATGACAGCAGCATCACTCGATACAGATAAGAGCGACGCGGCATGTGAGGAACTCCTGAAGGTGGGAAATGAAGAACTCGCGATTCTATGAGAGCAACCTGCAATTGGCAAATATCAAATCACGATATGCATTTCGTCCCATGCAGAGTGTTGGTTGCCGAATGCTACAGTATCCGCATGCGAGCCGTAGTCCAGAGAGTCAGCCATTGCCGCGTTACCGTCGATGGCCAGACTGTAGGCGAGATCGACCACGGTTTGCTGGTGCTGCTGGGCGTGAGCAAGCCCGACGATGAAGCTGCTGCGGATTACCTGGTAGAGAAGATCGTCGGTTTGCGAATCTTTGAAGACTCTGAAGGCAAGATGAACCTTTCCGTACAGGATTCTGGCGGGGCCGTGCTTGTGGTCTCACAATTCACTCTTTATGGCGATGTCCGTCGGGGCAAGCGGCCATCGTTTAGCGTGGCCGCGCGGCCAGAAGAAGCCAAGCGGCTCTACGAATACTTTTTCGCCAAAGTACGGGCGACAGGGCTGCGCTGCGAGACCGGACAATTTCAAGCCATGATGGAAGTGGAACTGGTGAATAGCGGGCCGGTGACGATTTTGCTGGATTCGGAGAAGGCATTTTAGCCGCAGATTTGCGCGGATGAACGCAGCTTAAGACAAAGGGCAGAGTAAGGTCCGCGGGATTGGATACCGAGTTACTTTGTACTGGTCGACGTGTCCTTACAGATTGTTGGAGCGATAGGGTTCTCTCGCTACGCTCGGGATTGAAAACGAAGCACTTCGTCAGCAATCTTGACTGCCTCCACTGCTGCCTTCACATCGTGAACCCGGACTACGTGTGCGCCTTTGAGCACAGAAGCCGTGGCAGCGGCCAGTGAGCCATGAAGGCGCTGATCCGGCGGCGCATCTTTGCCGTCGCGGGCCAGCGTACGCCCGATGAAAGATTTGCGCGAGGTCCCAACCAGTAGCGGAAAACCAAGACTGTGCAACTGGTCCAGTCCTGCCAGCAGCGGATAGTTTTGTTCAAACTTTTTCCCAAAGCCAACGCCGACATCGAGCACGATGTGATCTTTGGCAACTCCGTGTTCCAGTGCGGCCTGAGCGTAATCCCGCAATTCGCTTTTCACTTCCTTGACTATGTCGGCTGAGGGCGGCAGGTTGCGCCACTCTTCAGGCCGCCCGCGCGTGTGCATGAGGATTGCGCCGCAATCGAGAGCCGCCACTGTTGAAGGCATGTGCTGGTCCCAACGCAATGCGCTCACGTCATTTACCATCTCGCACCCGGCATTGACTGCGGCCTTCGCGACCTCGGCTTTGTAGGTATCCACGGACAGAATGGCTTCGGGGCGCTCGCGCAAAATATCTTCAATCACAGGCAGGATGCGGCGCAGTTCTTCCTCCGCTGGTATGCCACTCTCCACAACGGGCGTGCCGGGACGCGTGGATTCGCCACCAATATCCAGCAGGTCAGCGCCTTCATCCAGCATTTTGAGCGCATGGGCCACCGCGCGGTCGCGGGCCAGAAACTTGCCGCCATCAGAAAATGAGTCCGGCGTGACATTCAAAATGCCCATCACCAGGGTGCGGAGCCCAAGTTCGAGGGAACGCGTGCGCAAGCGCCAAAGGTAACAGGGCCTCTCCATGGCGGCGATTGTATAATTTCCGGCAATCCCATGCTGCATCGTTCCGCACGAGCGCTTTATGCGCTGGCACTCATCCTGTCACTGCAAATCTCCGCCGTTGGAGAAAAAAAGCCTGCGCCAGAAAAAGATCTGGCCAAAGAAATTACCGCAGTGCTGGGCCAGCCCCCGCTTGATCGCGCGCACTGGGGCATTGACGTGGTTGATCTGCAAACGGGCAAGACACTGTTTTCTCAGAACCCTGAACAGCTTTTCCTGCCAGCATCGAATACAAAGTTGTTCACCACAGCAGCGGCATTGGCGATTGCCGGACCTGACTATCGCTTCCGCACAACGGTTGAGGCTGAAGGCAAAATTGACGCAAATGGACGGCTGCTGGGCGATCTGGTGGTCGTCGGCAGGGGCGACCCGAATATTTCCGGCCGCATACTGCCTTATGCGCAAAAGACGCAGCGCACCCCGCCGCATACGCAAATCCTGGAAGAGATGGCCGACCAAGTGGCGCGGACAGGGCTGAAAATTGTTGATGGCGACCTGATTGGCGATGACACTTATTACGCCTTTGAGCGTTACGCAGAAGGTTGGGCGCAGGACGATCTGCAATGGGTGGATGGCGCTCCGGTTTCGGCGCTCACGTTCAACGACAACGTGGTATTCGTGAATATCCTGCCGGGGGAACAACCGGGTGACAAGGCATTGATCACGGTTGAACCGGAATTCGCCTACTACACGCTGGATAATCGCATCGTCACGTCGTCTGCCGGCGTAGTAAAGCGAATCGGCATTCATCGCGATCCGGGATCGAAAACTATTGTGCTCTGGGGCTCGCTGCCGCTGGGTGATGCGGGAATGAAAGAGCCGCTGGCCATTGAAGACCCAGCGGAGTATGTGGCCCAGCTTTTTCGCACGTTGCTGGAGAAGCGCGGTATTACCATCCGAGGCAATGCGAAAGCGCGCCATGGAGAGGGTGCACAGTTCTTTGATCAGCCCTCGCCATCTGTGCTGCCAAAACCGGAAATTGACAATCATGCGGCAGGAACTCAACCCGCTACCGCCAATTTGTCAGGCGTGAATCCGACAGGCTCCAATCCGGTAGGCATAAATTCGGAAAATCCAGCAGCTCAGGGGCAACAATGTGTAACACCTTCTGCGGGAAACACCCTGCCACGTACGCTGGCACAGGGTGCTGCTGATCAAGACGTTCCTTCAACAAACAAAGTCCTGGCAGAACATTGTTCCACGCCGTTGCTCGACGACATTCGCGTGATCAATAAAACCAGTGAGAACCTGCATGCTGAGTTGGCATTGCGGCTGGTGGGCCGGTTGAGCGGAAATGGCGGATCATTTGAAGGTGGCGTTGCCGCCGTAAAAAAGTTTCTGCTGCAGGCAGGCATTAAAGACGATGAGTTTAGTTTTCTGGATGGCTCCGGGCTTTCGCGCCGCGATCTAGTCACACCGGCAGCGACAGTACAGTTGCTGATCTATGCGGCACGGCAGCCCTGGGCAGCGGCATTTGAAGAATCATTGCCGGTCAGCGGAGTGGATGGCTCGCTGGCTGACCGCTTCCAGAAAACGCCCGCGGCGGGATTGATTCACGCCAAAACGGGTTCGCTGAGCCACGTGAATGCGCTATCCGGGTATGGACAGACGCTAGCAGATAAAAGGTTTGTGTTTTCCATTTTCTGCAACAACCACAATCTGCCTGCCAAGAAAGTGCTGGAGGCGATGGATGCGGTGGTGCAGTTGTTGGTGGAAACAAACAATCCGCCAAAGAAACAATAGCAATTTGTGCCGCCCCTACGGGGCTCTTCATTTTTCTCATGCTTAGCCCAGGCCTTACGGCCTGGGCTAAGGCTCGCTACGCTCGCCTGTCGCGCCTACGGCGCTGCAATCCAGTCATGGGTATGCATTGTGGTTTTCCTTCGTTCGTTAGTAAAGCAACGACCCCAAAGTGATGAACCATTGATGCCGTGGTGCAGTTGGGGCAAACAGTCCACCGAAGAAAATAGGATTGGCGCCACCCCTACGGGGCACCTGCGGCTTAATGGCGTGTTGGCGCGTTTGTTTTTTCATTACGGCGATCTGGATTTTCGCTGATGAGGCGGTTGGAAGCGGCACGACGGTGAAAATAAATATTGCGCAAAATGTCCCGGAACAGGTGTTTGGGGACACTAATAAGTAGGGAAGATTGATGGAATTGCCAAAATCGCCGGTATTGCCGAATATGCCGAAATTTATTCATCTTCTTCAAGATAGGATTCAATGCGGGACCTACGCCTTGTGCTGCTGCTCATTAACGCTGTCAGGATGACGAGATAAGAAAGAGTTTCGTAGAGGTGGGAGGCTCATCTGATTTAAAATCCCCGCGATGCAAAGTACGCTTCCCCTTTCCGGTATTCGCGTTATTGATTTTGGACGGTTCATAGCCGGGCCGTATTGCGCCATGCTGCTGGCGGACATGGGCGCGGACGTGATCCGGGTGGACCGGCGCAACGGCAGTGAAGACCGCTATATTGCCGCGATCACGGAGAGCGGTGAGGGCGGCGGGTTTCTATCCCTCAATCGCAACAAGCGCAGCTTGACGCTGGATACGTCAAAGCCTGAAGCGGCGGAGATCATTCGCCGTCTGGTCAAAGGCGCAGACGTGGTGGTGGCGAACCTGCCGATCAACGTGCTCAACAGCATGAAGCTTGATTACGATTCACTGCGCGCCACCAAACCTGACATTATTCTTGCCCGCATTTCTACCTTCGGGCCAGATGGGCCATACGCAAAGCGCGTGGGCTTTGATACGGTCGCGCAGGCAATGTCCGGCGCTATGAGCCTTACAGGATTTCCCGGTGCGCCGGTCCGCGGCATTGTTCCCTTTGCCGATTATGGCACGGCGCTGCACACGGTCTTTGGCGTGATGGTGGCGCTTTATCATCGAGAGAAAACCGGAAAAGGGCAGATTGTGGATGGATCGCTGCTGGCCACCAGCATTACTTTTGTACAAGGGTTGCTGGCAGAGCGGGCCGTGCTTGGCATTGAGCGGCAGCAATTGGGCAATACAAGTTTTTATGCTGCTCCGTCTGATTGCTACAAGACTAAAGACGGATGGATTGTTGTTTCAGCGGTGGGCAATGACATGTTTGCGCGCTGGGCGCGGCTGGTGGGGCGCGAGAATTTCATCACCGATTCGCGCTTTGCCGGCGACCAGCTTCGGGCCGACAATCGCGACGCGATCACACAGGCAATGAATGACTGGCTGGCCACGCGGACGACCGAACAAGCTATTGCCGAACTGGAGAAGGCGCGCGTTCCTGCCGGGCCGGTGCTGAAGTTAGATCAAGTGCTGGAAGATCCGCAGGTGAAGGCGCGCGAGTTGTTGCGTTATGTAGAACATGAAGGCGCAGCCAAGCCAGTGCCCCTGGCGGATACCGCAGTTCGATTATCGGCCACGCCCGGCGGCATTCGGAAACGCGCAGCGGCGCTGGGCGAGCATACAGATGAGGTGCTGCGCGAGATTGGGTACGGGGAAGATGAGATTATAAAGCTGCGGAAGATAGAGGTTGTGTGAGAGCCAGATGGATTCGGATCGCACGAGGCGCCCCTTCGGGGCTCCTCGTGATTATTCAGCCTTTCCTACCCCTCCGGCTTCGCGTTCGCTCGCCTCGGAGTGGGCTAGGCGCGCGGGAGGCCGCGCGCTTCCGCTCCCTTTTGGGAGCTCCGGTAAATAAGCCTTCCAAACTTTTAATCGCTACCGCATGCTACGTATCAATCGCGCAAGTTTCCTCGTAGCTGGCGCTGAACACAGACCCTAGAAGGCCGGATTCGCGATCAATCACGGGCTAGCGTCTCTCTATCCGCTTAATCTCGGCGCAGCGGAGCGATCCGTTGTGGTTGGCGATGTCACCACTGCACCCTTGAGCATCGCGCAGCGCGGTGTTGATCCAGCTACCTTTGGCGTTCTGGCAAGAGGCAATCAGCGTGGTCCCCCGCAACTCAACGTCTTTGCAGGTAGCGATGTAAGATCCAGGTGGAAGCACGTCATTCACGGCACAGTTGAGCACGCCATTAATATTGACCACGCCTTGTGAGCACTGGTCAGGATGGCTAAGGGCCGCTGCCGCATAATGACCATCATAGCTTTTGCAGATGGCCTGAAGCGTATCGCCTTTCATGCTGATGTTCCGGCAGGTTTGAGTATATGAGCCGCGGGGCTGAGAAGAAGATCCGCCTGCCCAGCCAGTGCATAACAGGTCCCCGTTAATGTTCGCAATGTCTGAGGCGCACTTTTCATAGCCAGAAAGTTTGGCAGAACGCTTTTTGCCTTTTTCGTCCTGGCATTTTGCGTAAAGGTTCCCTCTCTGGACGGAGATATCACTGCACGTCTGCTGGTAAGAGCCCGGCGGATTGGCGCCCTGCGCGGTAGAAGGGGTGCTTGCCAGCCCCAGTAAGATTGTGAAAGCGAACAAGCCCGGAATCCAGATACGGGGCATCAGCCATTTTCCTCTCATTGTGTTATCGCCCAGTATAGTGGAGGTACCAGGATTGATGGAGAGAATATTTCGCTCACTGGCGCACCCAAGTGTCATTTATAAACAAGACTGATGATGGGACCAGCACGAGCGTGACAGTTCCGGGAAAGACAGAGACGCCACCTCCGCCCAGCGCACAAGCGGGTGTGGGACGGCACGCGTTTCTTGTGGCTGCCGGAATTTTCCTGAGCCGCATTGCCGGGCTAGTGCGTGAGCGGGCAATCGCATATTTTCTGGGAAACCAGACAGTCGCCGCCGACGCCCTGCGTGGCGCACTTCGCATTCCCAACATTTTGCAAAACCTCTTTGGCGAGGGGGTCCTCTCGGCTTCTTTCATTCCGGTTTACGCGAAGCTGGTCAGCCAGAAGGACGAGGAAGAATCAGGGCGGGTGGCGGGCGCCATTTTGTCATTGCTGGCGCTGGTTATGGCAGTGCTGGTTTTGTCTGGCGTTCTGGCTTCGCCGTGGATCGTGGATATCATCCTTCGCGGCTTCAAGGGTGAGACACGGGCGCTCACGATCCGGCTGGTGCGGATCCTGTTTCCCGGAGTGGGTATGCTGGTGATGTCTGCCTGGTGCCTGGGAATACTGAACAGCCATCGCCGGTTCTTTCTGTCTTATGTCTCGTCGGTGGTGTGGAACGGGGCCATCATCGGGGCACTTCTACTCTTCCGGCGCGCGGACATGAACCAACTCGCGGCTTATGCGGCGTGGGGCTCGGTGGTAGGCAGCGGCCTTCAGGTGGGACTGCAATTGCCCGTGGTGCTTAAAATTGCGCCGCGGCTGCACTTTCTTTTCAGCGCCGCCAACCAGAATGTGCGGACCGTGGTGCGTAATTTTGTTCCGGTATTTATCAGCCGGGGCGTGAACCAACTAAGCGCATTTATTGACCAGTTCCTGGCCAGCTATCTGCCCATGGGGGCAGTTTCCGGCCTGTCAGTGGCGCAGGCGCTTTATATGCTTCCGGTCAGCCTGTTCGGCATGTCGATTTCAGCGGCTGAGCTGCCGGCAATGTCCAGCGAGTTGGGCACCCAAGAGCAGGTGGCCGCCACGCTGCGGCAGAGGATCGCGGCCAGCACAAAGCGGGTGGGCTTCTTTGTTGTCCCTTCCGCTGTGGGCTTTCTTGCCCTGGGCGAAGTGATTACCGCAGGACTCTACCAGACGGGGAAATTTACTCATACTGATTCGATCCACGTCTGGTGGATACTGGCGGGTTCTGGCATTGGCCTGGTCGCTTCCACGGTTGGAAGGCTTTATTCTTCCGCCTACTACGCGTTACGCGATACACGGACTCCGGTGCGCTTTGCCATTGTGCGGGTGATCCTGACTACGGTGCTTGGCTACTTATGTTCAAGGCCGTTGCCGGCGCTTTTGGGGGTTGATCCGCTATGGGGAGCCGCGGGCTTAACAGCTTCAGCAGGGTTTGCCGGCTGGGTGGAGTTCCTGCTATTGCGGCGAGGCATGAACCAGAAGATTGGCCATAGCGATTTTCCCGCGTTGTACTTCGGCAAGCTGTGGCTGGCAGCGGTGATCGCGGCAGCGGCGGCGTGGGGAGTGAAGTTGGCATTGCACCCACAACGGCCCATTCGGGCAGCGGTGCTGATCCTGGTCCCGTATGGAGCCGTTTACCTTGGCTGTACGGCATTGTTCGGAGTGCAGCAGGCAGGCGGGCTGGTGAGACGAGCGTTGCGGAGAGGCTAAAACGCAAAAACTTTGCCGCTGATTACGCAGATAAAAAATTGAACAAGAAGAGAGATCGTCAGAGGAATTGGCGGGCAAAAGAGTAAGAACCCATCCTGCGCCGAAAGAAAAACCACATCAGCGTCGATCTGCGCTGATCTGCGCCGAAAATCTCTTACTCGATGACGCGCATGTTTGCCCAGTCATACTCGAATTTGTGTCCGCAGTCCAGGCAGACCACGTAATGCTGGCCCGCAGGAGCTGGGATGTCCCAATCTGAGTTTACGGCGCGACGTCCGGAAGCGGCGACAGCAGCGGCAAACGGTTGCGACATCTTTTTATGGGAGCAGCGAATCGACAATAATTGCAGAATTTTATTAACCATTGACTTCATCCATCAAACCCATTTTCAGGGCGCCTCCACGCGGAAGCGCCCTGAGCAGGGAGAAAAACACTGCCTTAAGCAGAAAGTTATGCGGTCGCCGTGGTCATCCGCGGCTGATCGCTCACGGAAAGAGTCTCTTTGGCGGCGCCATTCATTTCTTTCTGGCCGGGCTTGCGAATGTCAATTGAGCCCTTGAACCATGCGCCATCCTCAATGCTGATGCGCTGGCAAACCACATCGCCGCCAAGCGAACCTTCATTGCGGATATCTACCCGGTCACTGGCTGTGACGTTACCCTTCACCTTGCCCAGGACAACAACTTCCTTGGCATTGATGTTCGCCTGGACCTGGCCGTTACGGCCGACGGTTACGCGGTTCCCTGGCAGATTGATGGCGCCTTCTACGCGGCCATCGATGTAAAGCGATTCTGACCCGGTAACCTCGCCCTTAATAACGAGCGATTTCCCGATGGTGGCTTGTTCCGTGTTGTTCAAAACGGCATTGCGAGGCGCTGAAACTGGCGTCGGCTCGCTGGATAGATTGGGGGTTGTGCTCATAACTGGTTTCTCCGGTTCCGCAGCGGATTTTGGATTCGCATTCGCATTTGTTGGCGTCGTACTAGCAGGCTTCCACATTTATACATCCTTTCAGTTTCTTAGATGGCAGTGCGCAGCCAGCTACTTTGTCGCCGCTGCTATTTGTACTATCGATGTTTGGGACAGCTATTTAAAGGTTAATGGCACGTGAGTAACCAAACTCCTCACTATGCCCCATTTTCCAAAACACTGGTTTGGCGTTACCTTCTGCGGCCACATTGGCCCAGTCTGGCGCCTCTACACTGCATGACGAATGTAATTATTCCTCTTGAATCGGCATTTCTTATATCGGGCAAGCCCCTTAGATGGAAAATCCTTTCGCGCTAGGATAGGGTTAAGGGAGATTGGGTAATCGGGTAAATCGGTAATTTGTTAGATGGAGAAAAGGGCTGCAAATGGACATCACTTTGCGAAGCTGTACCTGACCCCAGATTTTTTCATTACCCAATTACCAGATCACCGGATTACCAAATTTCCCTCATGCTGACCGAACAACAGATCCTCCATTACGTCGCCAAACAGCCTAAACACATGGCTGGATTCAAGCAGCTCATCCACGATCTCGGCGTGCGCGGTAAAGACCGCCGTAATCTTCAACATCTTCTCCGCGAACTCACCCGTCGGCGCAAGCTCATCGCCATCGGCAAAGAGCGTTGGGGACTTCCCACCTCCGCCACCAATCAGGATCTTGTCGTAGGCAGGTTACGTATGCATCGCGACGGCTACGGCTTCGTCATCCCTGAACCCGGCTCGCTTCCGGCGCGCGTCCAGGGCAAGCTCCAGGGAGACATCTTTATTCCTCCGCCAGAAGTCGGCAACGCCATGCATGGCGATCAGGTCCTGGTGGAAATGGGCCGGCTCCGGCATGACGGCAAAGCTGAAGGCCGGATCGTCCGCGTGATGGAGCGTGAACAGGAAACCGTGGTCGGCATTTTCCATTACGCCGATGGCCGCAACGATCGGGATCACCGGAGTGCACCGGGTTTGCACGCTCCAGGATGGAACTTCGTCACCCCTATCGATGAAAAGCTGGCTACAGAAATCCTCATCCCTCCTGGGCTGGAATATCCCAAGGCAGACGATGAAGAAGATGGTCCCTCAGAAGACGACCGCGACCTGCGTCCCCACAAAACCCGTGTAGCACAGCCGCCCTCGGCTGTGACTAAAAAACCCGTCCATCCCCGCGAGCGCACCCCTCACCGCGTTCTCGGTGAAGAAGCCCAGCGCAAGAAAACATGGGACGACCTGGAAAATGTTGTTGTCGAGGTGGAAATCACGCAGTGGCCCTCCGCCACGCAAAGCCCCCGCGGACGCGTCACCGAAATTCTCGGCTATGAAGACGATTTCGGCGTTGACGTGGAAATGATTATCCGCAAGCACCACATCCCGCACGTCTTCCCTGCGGAAGTTCTGGAAGAAGCGCAGGAAATCATCCCTGTGATTTCCGCAAAGGAAATCGCCGCTCGCCGCGACTTCCGTAATCTGCCCATCGTCACCATTGACGGTGAGACCGCCCGTGACTTTGACGATGCCGTGCTGGTCACTCGCCTGGAAAACGGAAATTACGAGCTTCAGGTACACATCGCGGACGTGGCCCAGTATGTGGATGACGGCTCCGCCATCGACGAAGAAGCGCGCAAGCGCGGAACATCAGTGTATTTTCCTGACCGCGCCGTGCCCATGCTGCCGCTTGAACTCTCCACCGATATTTGCAGTCTGCGTCCCGATGTTGAACGTCTCGTGCTCTCCTGCATCATGGAAATCGATGCCCACGGTGAAGTCCTGTTTTATGAACTGGCGGAAGGCGTCATCCGCTCCGCCCAGCGCATGACATATACCGACGTAAACGCCGTGATTGAAGGCGACAAAGCCGCGCGCCAGAAATATGCCGCCCTGGCCGCAAACTTTGACCTGATGTATGAGCTGGCCCAGATCCTCAACCGCAAGCGCGTTAAGCGCGGCTCCATTGATTTTGACCTGCCAGAACCGGTCATTGAATTTGACGAGTTCGGCCTGATGAAAAGCGTCACCCCGTCCGAGCGCAACTGGGCCCACCGCCTGATTGAAGAATTTATGCTCGCCGCCAATGAGACCGTGGCTTCGCATCTGGAGCAGCGCGGCGTGCCGAGCCTGTATCGCATCCATGAAAAGCCCGACGCCAAGCGCATCTATGAATTTGAGACCATCGCTGCCAGCTTCGGATATTCGCTCGGCGTCGGTGCTCTCCCAATCAAGCGTGTGCAAACCAGGGGTGACAAGCGGCATTACCAGGGTTCAGGGCGCAAGGCCCCAACAGTCGAACTTCCGGAAGAAGTCCACATTACGCCGCGCATGTATCAGAAGCTGGTGCAGAAGATTGCCGGCAAGCCGGAAGAGCGCGTGCTTTCTTTCCTGATGCTGCGCTCGCTCAAGCAGGCGCGCTATTCCGAGATCAATGAAGGCCACTTCGCCCTGGCTGCGCCCGCTTATACCCATTTCACCTCGCCCATCCGCCGCTACCCTGACCTTATTATTCATCGCATTCTCAAATGGGTGCTGCGCTCCGATGACCCGATACAACGGGCCAGCCACTCGCCAGGAGAAAGCGGTGTCCCACTCCGCTTCCGCGCCCAGCAATCTCATGAAGGCAACTCCCCCTGGTCCAAGCGCGCGGAAAAAGGTTCCTCCGCCCGCCGACGCCTCTCCTCCACGCCCCTCGCCGGCCCCATCTCTGAAGCTGAACTGCATGAGATCGCCGAAAGCTCCAGCCAGTCTGAGCGTGCCGCCGCTGAGGCCGAACGCGAACTGCTGGAATGGAAGAAGCTCAAGTTCATGGAACAGCGCGTGGGTGAAGACTTTGACGGCCTCATCGTCAGCGTTACCAAGTTTGGGTTCTTCGTGGAATTGACTGAGTTGTTCATTGAAGGCCTGGTGCCGCTCAACTCGCTCTCCGATGATGTTTACGCATTCTATGAAAACACCCGCCAGATCATCGGCGCGCGAACCAAGAAGACTTACTCCATCGGTGACAAAGTCCGCGTCCTGGTGGACCGCATTGACCACATGCAGCGCAAAGTCCAGTTCGCCGTGATGGAAGAAGAAAAACCCAAACGGGCGGAGAAGCGCCACAAGAAGCGCGGCTGATTGATTCATGACTCAGCTATCTTCCGTCTATAGATTAACCATATGACCAAGAATTACTACCAATCTCTAGCACCCGCGTTGCGTCAGTTGACGGATGACATCGAGCAGCATTGTGGATTTGAGATCACCGTAATCTGGAATCCGAGGCTCGTCCCACGGGGACTTCTGAACCACGGCCCGAAACACATAACTATTGTGCTAAAAGCGTTGCCCCCTAATCCGGCTGTTATTTGTCACGAGCTTTGTCATGCGGAACGCTATTTTCGTCTAGGTGTACCGTTCATCCAGCTAGGGCCGCCTCGCGAGATTCTTGGGGTTGACGGCGATATGGCGAGTGACGCAGCTGAAAATCTCGATAACATGCTGGAGCACATTATCGTTTTGTCTGAGATGAAAACACGATTTGGGTTTGATTTTGATCCCACTCATGTTCGTGAGGATTTATCGACTTATCACAAATGGCCGAAAGACGAATTTTCCCGCCGCTGTTTGGCTCTGTGTAATGCAGCCCTCGTATATTTTCATTTTCCTGAGCTTTCTCCAGAAATGGAATTCGTTCTTAAGACAGAAGGGTTGACCGAAATCGCGCAAGATCTCACCCGTAGCCTCGAAAGCTCATTACGCTCAAAACCGCGCATGGTTGAAGCTTTGGTCAAAGCACTGGCAATCCCACCCGTCGAGGTTCAGCTTAGGGCGCGCAACGTTCGCGAGGGATGCGACGTAGGCGCGCCACTCTTGGAGTGGTTGAGAGATAACAAGGATACATATCAGGTTAAATGACGACGTATTGGTAGCGGATCACTATAATAAAAATGCCCCCTACGATTGACGTTGTGCCACTGAAGAAAGATTCAGGGCCGAAGACGAAAGGATAGACTAACGTCGTGAGCTCAGATCAACCGGACAGGATTAACTTCTCTTCAGTTACTAGGAAATTGGCTGCCGACCGCGCGGGCCACCAGTGTAGCTTCCCAATTTGTAATCGCAGGACAATTGGGCCAGGATCCGCGGAGGAAGAGGTATCAGGCGACGGTGTTGCAGCTCATAATTTATAGCGCGTCGCCTCGAGGCCCGCGGGGCCAGGCAGGGCTCTCCATTTTGCGAGAGCAAAAAGAATACCCCATGAGTACGATTGGAAAAGAAACAAGCCCACAAAGCCGGGAAGCGCCACAAAAAACGCGGCTAACGCTCGTCGAACATTTTGAGTGACAGGTAAAATCTAAACGTATAGACGCAGCATGCTGCGTCTCACTAGTGGATTTACGAGACTGCTGAGGAATACCAACCGCAGATATATCGCGTTATCGTCACAATCAATCACCCATCACTTCCCAAAACTTACAACGGCTATTGTTTCCACATCGACCGGTTTGCCTTCAGAATATAAGGCTTGTATTTCCACTGCTTCACGGCTTCTACCGCGGCCCGTGCCAGCATCGGGTCTCCATCTATTGCTCTCACGTTTCCCACGGCTCCGCTCGAGTCCACCCAGAACAATACCCTGATATCTCCTGGCTCCACGTTTCCCGCATACACAGGCTTCACATAGTGGATCCGCAGTCCCTCCATCACTCCCTGGCTTACGCGCAACGTTATTGGCAGCCGGACGGAGTTCGGCGACCAGGAGGAAGTTCTGCCTCCACACCCTGCCAATAGGCAAGACACAACCACAGCAATAATGCTGGCGCTTTTGATGCCAAGCACGATACACCAACTTCTCTCACTTCCTCTATCTCTGTCATCCCGACCGAAGCCGGAGCGACAAGCCACAGCGGCTCCCAGACCGCGCCGGGTTTGTGCGGGGCTGGAGTGGGGCGATGCGACGGCGAGTGGAGGGATCCCGACACTCTTTCCCGCACCATGCTGCATGAGGGAATTCTAACCATAACCGTTGATCCGCCATCCCGAGCCGAGCCACGTTACTGCCCCACCCACTGAAAATTGTTGTCTCAGGCGAGGGATATGCTCCGCTGCTCTTCAAGTCTCGACACAGATGAGCATCTTCATGCCCCAGTCCCGCTTGGCGGGACGGCTGGAAATAGCCCGGTACGTTTCCGAGGCGCGCATAACGCGCTGAGGAATAAGTGCCGGGTAAGCAATGAAAAAAAAATCCCTTCCTTGCTGCCGCGGGCCAGCGCGCAGCGTAGCGGAGAGCGACGCCGCACGAAAGAGCTGTTTGCGTAACAGTGCCGTTATAATTCATAGAGCCATGCGTGACAAAGTCAACGTTTTTTATTATCCCGCTATGGTCGCCGACAATGCGACACTGAAACGTTCGATATTGCTGTTTGATGAGCTTCACTTCATAGACAGGCCCTCGTTCATGTTCGGTGATTTTGGCACTATTGCTACCTCATCACCGTTGCGCGCCTATGAGCAGTCATTCCGCGATTATGGAGTCCCCCTCTACGTTCATGCCCCAGATGACGGTCCCGTTACAGGCGGCTTTCTTGAACAGGTGACGAATGACGTCAATGATTTTGAATTTTTGAAGCGATTTCAAAATGGATTAAGGGAATCGGCAGTTTTCCGCGAGCAGCAGGTCTCCCCCGGAAACTACGGCGAGGTTGGCAATCAGGATGACGTCGTAAGCGCACTTACAGCCGTCAACGTTGACGCCGACCTACAGCAATATCCCGCCCCAATGGCACTGTTTTCAGACAAGGAAATTCATCCTTTTAGATTCAGGAATGAATCAGAGTGCGCTAAAGCTCTTGTCACCCATGCTTTGACATGTTCAGCAATGATGAACTTCGCTCTTAACATTAGCCAACATGAGGGATTAACCCCGCTTGCAGATGCCATACCATACCAAACTTTACTAGGCGCGAAGTACAAACGGGCGGCGGACCGGCTAATAAACACGGACGCTAAGATCCCGGTCACTGATTTGAGCTTCGCCATATTTGACGAGCTTTTGCCAGCGGAGCGACTGCATGCTTTATCTTTCAAAGACATCGTCAACTATCGAAAGGAATCTGAGAAGGCGAGAGAGGCTTTCTTGGAATACTTGGCCGCACTGCAAGCAAAGCAAGGGAGCATTGACAAAAATGGAGATTACTCCAATGCAATCAAAAAACTCGTTGTGGCCGAAATAATCCCCGCAGCAACAAAATTCAAGAATCAGATCGACGAGGTGTACAGCAAATTGTTTGGGAGCCTAGCGACAGGAGCCCTGGTATCTTTAGGTGGGGGATCGGCTGCACTTCAAATCCTTGGGGACTTGTCCTGGCCAAATCTTCTGCACCTTGCTGGACTCGCCGGCGCAGCAATCGGGAAGGCAGCCATCGAGGCAAAACAGGCCGTTCGTGGAGCCCATCGGGACTGTGCGATTTCCTACGTCCTGAGGCTCGACAAATAAGCAAACATGATTTCTCCAGAGCCGGAGGCGCGTCGCCAAGTTAGCCCACCTGAGAGGAGTCGCATGCGAAGCCGGAAGGGTGGGTGAGCGAAAAGAAGAGTCCGAGCCCAGCGGGGCGATACAGGGGCCTACTGGCGATAAAAGAGAATGCTACATCCTCGCTATAAAGCGGTAAGATCAACCAATGAAATTGCGGACGAGAAACGGAACGCAGGAAAAGCTCTGCTCATCCTGCAAGACTTGGAAGCCCCTGAGTGATTTTTCACCGGGAGGTAAAAGTCATCAGGGTTCAGAGAGTGGAGTGCACTGCGAATGCAAGGCTTGCAATGCGAAGCGGCATAGAGACCGTCGATCAGCCGCTACGGCCTGAACGACCTCCACTTTCGGATTGGACAACCTCCCAGCCTTCCGGTCCTTCGGCAAAATTCTTCTTCTCGCGCCTCCGCGGTGAAAAAGGCCACACTCACCCCAGCCTCTTCACCAATCCCTTCAGCTCAATCACCGGCAGCGGACACTCCGGCCAATTATGGCTCCAGCACACAATGATGTCGGCTTTGCTCGCGTCGTGAAAGTGCTTTAGAAAATTCCGGCTCTCGTACTCGAACTCAATCCATACTCTTTGCCAGCGCTCCAGTCCCACCTGCCGCAGCGCCTGGCAGTCCGGATACTCCGTCCTTATCAACTCCATCCGAAGAGGAATTCAGCGCGATAGTAGCAACCGGACGCCGATGATGGTTACCAGGATCCCAAACACCCTGCGCAAAGCGATTTCCGATATATGCTGGGCCCAAAGACCACCGAAGTAGCCTCCAACGAAAAATCCCAGGGCGATCAATAGTCCGGCTTTGATGTCAACGTTTCCAGCCTTGTAATATTCCCAAAAGGCCAGAGCTCCGATGGGCAGCAGAAGCGCTGTAAGGGATGTTCCTTGAGCTTTGTGTTGGTTCATGTGGAACAGATAAACGAGCGCAGGGATGATCAGTATTCCTCCACCAATCCCGACGATTCCAGAAAAGACTCCCACCACCAAACCGAGCAGCATATAAAGAAATGTCATGCGCGGAATCATAACTTAAACAGTGTGTCTGGAATAAACCAGGGTACAAAGTTATCCGACTGAAATCCTGCTAGGGATACGCTCACGCAGGCACGTTTGTGAGAGGCTGTTCGCGTTGACACTGCCGTGACCGGATGTTAATTTAAGAGTTTAGTGGTAACCCCCGATCCGCTTTAGTTCACTACAATTTAAAGAATATTTTGCATGGACGCGGTACTCAGGCAAATAGGCGAATTACTGATTTCTTCCATCCCCACGATCATTGCATTGCTGATCGTGTGGGTGGGCTATCGTTTTATTGTGGATAAAAAGCTGCAAGAGGTTCTGGAGCAGCGCCATGCGCTTACTGAAGGCGCAATAGAGCAGGCCAGAAAAGAGATTGCCACCGCCGAGAAACGCACGGCGGAATATGAGCAGCGTGTCCGCGAAGCCCGGGCGCAGATTTATAAGGCACAACAGGCAAACCGGCAGCGCATCATGGATGAGCGAAATACGGCATTGGCCGAAGCGCGTAAGCAGGCGGGCGAGACGGTAAAAAAAGCCAGGGCAATTCTGGAAACGGAGACGGCGGCCGCAAAAGGCGTTCTGGAGCAACAGGCCAATATCCTTGCGGACCAGGTAATCGCAACAGTGTTGAAACCGGCTGCCGCGGCAGGAGGGCGGTAAGCATGGCCGTACAGAGACGAGGAATTTTGGTTGCAACGGCACTGGCGCTGCTTCTCTTGGTTGCTGTGTCTGTCCGAAGTTTGCGGGCACAGGAGAACGCCAAGCCTGCAAGCAGTCCGGCAGCCCAACATGCTTCCCAACCCAAGCCTGTTTCAGATGAAGCCAAGGCTGAAGACGAAGTAAAAGAAGGCGGGGAAGCCGATGCCATCAGAAATGCTCCCGCTGTTAAATACATTGCCCGGCACACCGGCCTGACCAATGACCAGGCATATTGGATTTGCTTTGGGTTGAATTTCGCCGTGATTTTTATCGCTATTGCAGTGTTCCTGCGCAAGAAGCTGCCGGGGTACTTCAGCGGTCGTTCAGCGACCATCCAGAAGGGCATTGCAGATGCGCGCAAAGCGAGTGAAGACGCGCGCAGACGGCTGGCCGATGTGGAAGGAAGGCTCTCCCGCCTCGATGCGGAAATCGCTTCCATGCGGCGCGAAGCGGAAGAGAATGCCAAAACGGAAGAGCAGCGCATTCTAGCCGCCAGCGAAGAAGAACGCCGAAGGATTGTCGCCTCAGCTGAGCAGGAAATCGAGATGGCTGCCAACACAGCGCGTCGTGAACTGAAGTCTTACGCCGCAGAGCTGGCCGTGCAATTGGCGGAAAAGAAAATCCGCGTGAGCAAAGATACCGATGAAGCCCTGGTGCGGGCCTTTACCCTCCAGATGGGAAAGGACGGCAATTAAATGGCGGCAGTCCTGGGCCGGTATGCGCGCGCTTACGCTGATGTGGCAATCAAGAACAAATTAAATCCGGAAAAAACCGTGGCCGAATTTGAACAGATGGCCCAGACCATCAATGGCAGTCGCGAACTCCGGAATGTGTTGCTGAATCCCGCGGTGGACCGGGAGCAGAAACTGAAGCTGCTCGATTCGATCATCAAGCACATCGGCGCGAGCACGATGCTGCGTAACTTTCTGGCCGTGCTGATTGATCACCGTCGCATTGGTAATATCGGCGAACTGTTGGAGCAGTTCAAACAGGAGTTGGACCGGCGCAGAGGGATAGCGGACGCGAAAGTGAGCTCGGTACGGGAGCTGACTTCCACGGAAAAACAATCACTGGAAAAGCAACTGGCGGAGATTACCGGCAAGACCGTGCGGGCTACATATTCTGAGGATGCCAGTCTGCTGGGCGGCGTGCTGGTGCGAGTAGGCAGCACCATCTATGACGGATCTGTGCATGGCCGCTTGCAGCGCATGCGGGCAGAACTGGAGAACGCGTAAATTGCTGAATAGAGCGGTCGCACCGCTCGGAATAATTAAAGGAGATTTGAAATTTCAAATTTCAAATTTTTAATTTCGAAATCATTATGGCTCAAATCAAAGCAGACGAAATAACCAAGCTGATCCGCGATCAGATTGAAAATTATGAGTCCAAGGTTTCCGTGGATGAGGTTGGCACCATTATTTCACTTGGAGATGGCATCGCCCGCATTCACGGCCTGGACAAAGTTATGGCCGGCGAAATGCTCCAGTTCGGCCACGGCGTTTCCGGGCTGGCCATGAACCTGGAAGAAGACCAGGTGGGCGCGGTGCTGTTGGGCGAGTTCACGGAACTCAAAGAGGGCGACGAGGTCAAGCGCACGGGAACCATTATGTCGGTGCCCGTAGGCGAAGGAATGATTGGCCGCGTGGTGAATGCCCTGGGCCAGCCGATTGACGGTAAAGGGCCTATTGCCTCCAACAAACAGATCGCAATCGAACGCATTGCGCCCGGCGTGATTGACCGCCAGCCGGTGCGTGAACCCATGGCTACAGGCATCAAGGCCATTGATTCGATGATTCCGGTGGGCCGCGGCCAGCGCGAACTCATCATCGGCGACCGCCAGACCGGTAAAACTGCGGTGGCGCTGGATACGATCATCAATAGTAAGGGCAATAACCTGATTTGCATTTATAACGCGATCGGGCAAAAGCGTTCGTCCATTGCTCAGGTAGTAAAGGTGCTGGAAGATTACGGCGCCATGGAATACACCATTGTGGTGGCTGCGTCCGCTTCAGAACCTGCGCCAATGCTTTACCTGGCGCCTTATGCAGCATGCGCCATGGGTGAATACTTCCGTGATACCGGCAAGCACGCGTTGGTGATTTACGACGATCTCTCAAAACACGCTGCTGCATACCGCGAGATTTCATTGCTGCTGCGCCGCCCGCCCGGACGCGAGGCTTACCCGGGAGACGTCTTCTATCTACATTCCCGCCTGCTGGAGCGCGCGGCCAAAATGTCTGACAAGATGGGCGGCGGTTCGCTTACGGCGCTTCCGGTCATTGAAACGCAGGCTGGCGACGTTTCGGCGTACATTCCGACGAACGTGATTTCCATTACTGATGGCCAGATATTCCTTGAAACTGACCTGTTCAACTCCGGCGTACGTCCGGCGGTGAACGTCGGTATTTCGGTAAGCCGCGTCGGCGGTTCCGCGCAGATCAAAGCCATGCGGCAGGTAGCGGGAACGCTGAAGCTGGAATTGGCGCAATACCGCGAACTGGCCGCCTTTTCGCAGTTCGGCTCCGATCTGGACAAAGCCACGCAGGCACAACTCAACCGCGGCAAGCGCCTGGTGGAAATCTTAAAGCAGGACCAGTACCAGCCACTATCGTTCGGCAAACAGATCATGATCATTTTTGCTGGAACCAACGGCTATCTGGATGACCTGGAAGTCGAGCAGGTGCGCGCGTTCTCTGAAGAGTTGAATAAATATGTTGAGTCGATGAATCCGAAGCTGCTGGATGCGATCATGCAGAAGAAGACAATTGACGACTCCATCAAGGCGGAGATAGAGAAAACACTGAAAGAATTCAAACAACGCTTTGTGAGCGAGCGGGAATCGGCAGCCGCGAAGGCGTAGCATAAAAGTATGGCAAATCTTTTAGACATCCGGCGGCGTATTCGCAGCGTGCGCAACACGCGGCAGATCACCAAGGCCATGCAGATGGTTTCAGCGGCGAAGCTGCGGCGCGCCCAGGAGCGGGCATTGGCGGCTCGGCCTTATGCGCAGATGCTGACCAATGTTCTTAAGTCCCTGGTGGGACGGGCCGATGTCTATGATCCGCAAACCGGAGAAGCGCTGCATCCGCTGCTGGTCCGTCGAGATGAAAAGACGACGCTGCTCATCGTAGTTTCAGGCGAAAAAGGGCTGGCCGGAGCGTTCAACTCAAACATTATGAAGGCCGCGGCCAAGTTCATTGACATCAAGAAAGACAAAAATATTGATGTGCTTTCCGTGGGCAGAAAGTCGCGCGACTACTTCCGCCGCCGTTATCCCCTGGTAACTGAATCTTCGGATTCGCGTCAAGGGCCAATTCAAATTGTGGGCGAATACGTGGGCCTGATGAATCGGGCACAATTTACAAGCGCGCGAGAGATCGCGGAACGCGTAACGCAGCTTTATACCGAAGGGAAAGTCGATTCGGTTTACATCGTTTACAACGAGTTCAAGTCAGTGATTGCGCAACGCCTGGTGGTGGATGACGTGCTCCCGATTCGCGCCATTGGCGAGCAAACGCACCAGATGACCGAGGAAACTACGGAAGAAGAACTCAAACAGCGGCTGGAAGCGGCTACGCATGCCGGAGTGAGCGTGCGAGGCGCGGACACCACAGAGATGGACAAGAAGGCCGCGGGCTTCGGCACGGCAAAAGTGGATTACATCTATGAACAGCCGCCGGCAGTGTTATTTCGTGACCTGCTGCCGCGATACATTTCTGTGCAGTTGTTCCGGGCCATGCTGGAATCTGAAGCTGCCGAACATGCCGCGCGCATGACGGCCATGGATTCAGCCACCAGCAACGCTTCTGACATGATTGATGGCCTGACGTTGCAGATGAACCGCGTGCGCCAGGCCAAGATCACCAAAGAGATTATTGAAATTGTGAGCGGCGCGGCGGCAGCACAGTAACTCAGCGGGTGATGGTAATCCGGACATGGGTGATCGGAAAAGCCGGCTTACCGCAGAGGGCGCGAAGGCGCAAAAAGTTCCAGGTTTTGGCTAATTGCTTATTTAAAGGTCATTATGGCGACTCAAAATGTTGGCAAGGTAATACAGATATCCGGTCCAGCCGTTGACGTGGAGTTTTCAGAGGGGCATTTGCCGCCGATTTACCAGGCGCTGCGCGTAACCAGCGAAGGCTTTAAGGTGCCTCAGCCCATCGACGTGGTGGTGGAAGTGCAACAGCATCTGGGCGAAGGCCGCGTGCGCACGGTTGCCATGCAGGCCACTGACGGTATGGTGCGCGGTATGAATGCCCATGATCTCGGCGGCCCCATTTCCGTGCCCGTGGGCAAAGAAACTTTGGGCCGCGTGATGAACGTGATCGGCGAGCCCGTGGACCAGCTTGGCCCGGTAAAGGCCGCCAAGCGGCTGCCTATCCATCGCGCAGCCCCCGCGTTCGATGAGCAATCGACCAAGGCGGAAATGTTTGAAACAGGCGTGAAAGTTATTGACCTGATTCAGCCCTTCTTGAAGGGCGGAAAGATTGGTCTGTTTGGCGGCGCCGGAGTGGGTAAAACCGTTGTGATCATGGAATTGATCAACAACGTGGCCAAGCAGCACGGCGGCTATTCAGTATTTGCCGGAGTGGGTGAGCGCACCCGCGAAGGCAATGATCTGTGGCTGGAAATGACTGAGTCAGGCGTGATCAAGCCGGGTGTTGCAGCGGAGTCAAAAGCATCACTGATTTACGGACAGATGACCGAGCCGCCCGGAGCGCGTCTGCGCGTGGCTCTGACAGGTTTGACGGTGGCGGAGTACTTCCGCGATGAAGAAGGCGCAGACACGCTGCTCTTTATCGACAACATTTTCCGTTTCACCCAGGCTGGATCTGAAGTATCCGCGCTGCTGGGCCGCATGCCGTCTGCCGTGGGCTATCAGCCGAATCTCGCTACGGAAATGGGTGAGTTGCAGGAGCGCATCACCTCAACCAAACGCGGCTCGATCACTTCTGTGCAGGCGATTTACGTGCCCGCCGACGATCTTACCGATCCCGCACCGGCCACGACCTTTGCTCATTTAGACGCCACCACCGTGCTTTCGCGTCCGCTGACGGCGATTGGAATTTATCCTGCGGTCGATCCGCTGGCTTCAACTTCGCGCATTCTTGATCCCCATATTGTTGGACAGGAGCACTATGATGTGGCGCAAGGAGTGAAGCGCATCTTGCAGCGTTACACAGACTTGCAGGACATCATCGCCATTCTGGGTATTGAAGAACTGAGTGAAGAAGACAAGCTCACGGTCTCACGCGCCCGCAAGGTGCAGAAATTCCTCTCGCAGCCGTTCTTTGTGGCGCAGCAGTTTACCGGCATGGCGGGACGCTTCGTAAAGATTGCTGACACGGTGCGCAGCTTTAAAGAGATCATCGAGGGCAAGCACGACGATGTTCCCGAGCAGGCCTTCTATATGAAGGGCGCGATTGAAGAAGTGCTGGAAGCGTCGGAGAAAATGAAGTCCGGAGCGGCAGCCTAGCAATGGCAGAAACCATTCAACTCGAGATCGTAACGCCGGAGCGGCTGGTGGTGAATGAGGCGGCAGAATACATCCATATCCCCGGCAAAACCGGGTATCTCGGCGTTCTGCCCGGCCATGCTCCTCTCATCAGCGAACTGGCCGCCGGTGAACTTACCTATCGCAATGGCAGCCAGACAAAACGCGTTGCTGTGGCCTGGGGATTTGCCGAGGTCCTGCAAGACAAAGTCACTATCCTGGCTGAGACTGCCGAGAAGGCCGAAGAAATTGATACTGCTCGCGCTGAAGCAGCCAAGCGAAAAGCGGAAGCCGAATTGCAGAAGGCCGGTCCTGAGGGAAACCAGGATGCGCAGGCGGCACTGCAAAGGGCGAATGCGCGATTGGATGTCGCGGGTAAAAAGAGTAGTTCTTGAGAAGCTTCTTCCTAAAAGCATGCAAGCCATTTCGGGATTTACCTACTTGTGATATCCACTTTTGTGCAATAAGCGGCCCCGGCCAAAACTGCGCCGAGCGGCGTTAAAATAGCAAGTGTGACATCTGGCTTGCGTATTGGTTTAGCGCTTTGCTTCCTGGCAACTGCAATCACAACAGCGGCACAGGAGACCCCGGCCAAGCATGCCCGTGTGGAACTGCTCTCACGTCAGTCCGCGGTTGCGGCCGGTTCCGAAATCCAGATAGGCGTTCATTTTCAGTTGGATCCCGGCTGGCACATCTATTGGGTCAATCCGGGCGATTCTGGCCAGCCTCCGGCATTTAAGTGGAAGCTGCCTGCCGGCTTTACCGCCGATGAAATCCAATGGCCGCGTCCAGAACGAATACAAACCAATCCGCAAATAGCTGATTATGGCTATCACGGCGACGTGCTGCTCATCGTTCCCATTTATGTTCCGCAAGTCACAAATGCTGATTCAGACAAGCAAGATAAATTGCAATTTGCCGTCGAAGCTAAATGGCTGATCTGTCGTGAGGTGTGTATACCAGAGCACGCGCAGCTTGGTATAGCACTTCCACTTTCCGCGAAAGCTAAAGAAGATCCAAGCGCAGCAAAATTTTTTGCTGAAACCAAGAGGCTCTTGCCTGTGCCGCTGCCGCACGGCTGGAATGTAACTGCCCGTTCCATGCATGATGATTTCGTATTAGCCATTGCCGCGAGAAAGCGGATATTGAAAGCAGAGTTCCTCCCGCTTGATCCAGGGCAAATCGATAATTCAGCCCCGCAGAAAATCCAATCTACGCCAACCGGAGCAAAGATCACGCTCAAAAAATCTGACATCCTGTTAAAGCCGGTCACAGTCTTACGCGGCGTGCTGGTGATCACAGGCGGTCCGGCTTACCGGATTGAAGCGCCAGTGCGCCAGCCGATACAATAAGAACGAGCATGAACAATGGCCAAGGAGTCGCAATGAAGAATCGGCGTTTGATGTTGCGCGCATGCGTGTTGCTGGCGCTGATGGCGTCGGCATTCGCCGTGAAAGTTGGAGATCCCGCGCCTGGCTTTACGGCCGTGGACAGCAACGGCAAGCAGCAGCACCTTTCTGATTACAAAGGTAAATATGTGGTGCTGGAGTGGCACAACCAGGGATGCCCTTACACCAAAAAGCACTATGAGAGCGGCAACATGCAGCGCCTGCAAAAAGAATGGACTGCCAAAGGCGTGGTCTGGCTCACGGTGATTTCTTCCGCGCCGGGAACGCAGGGGTTTGTTACGCCATCACAGGAAAATGAATATCTGCAAACCATGAAGGCTGCTCCCACCGCGGTGCTAATGGATCCCGGAGGATCTCTGGGCCATTTGTATGGGGCCAAGACAACGCCGCACATGTTCATCATCGATCCCACTGGAACGCTGATTTATAACGGCGCCATTGACGACCATCCGACGTCTGACCAGGGCGACATTGCGAATTCGAAAAACTATGTTTCCATGGCGCTTCATGAAGCGATGGGCGGCAAGCCGGTGGCGGAAGCCGCTACGCGTCCTTACGGCTGCTCCGTAAAGTACAAGGATTGAGGGCTGCGCCACAGCCATGCGCCTTCCCGCCGATCTGCTGGATGCCATTCAGGCGGAGACCCAGCGCATTGATCGCCGCAAGCTGGCGCAGGCCACAGCCCAACTCGTGGAGCACTATCAGGCGGCGGATTTTTCTACTACGGCCATCACCACAGAAGCGCACCGTGCCGCTTATCTGGCTGTGCGTTTGCCCGCCACCTATGCAGCCGCCCGCCGTGTGTTTGCGGAAATCCGGCAGCGCGCACCGGAGGCTGAAATTTCCAGCCTTCTTGATCTGGGATCGGGGCCGGGCACGGCGCTCTTTGCTGCCAGTGAAGAATTCCCCGCATTGCAACACGCTACGCTGATTGAAGCCGATGCCGAATGGCTGACGTTGGGCTGGCGTTTTGCCGCTCAGAGCAATGCGCCGGTTGTAAAGCAGGCACAGTGGCTCAAGCATGATTTGCGCTCCGGTTTTTCCTGCAACCCACATGACCTGGTGGTAATTTCTTATGCGCTGGGTGAACTGCCGCCAGCAGCGACGGAAGCTGTGCTGCGCAAAGCATGGAGCTGCGCCGGCAAATTCCTGGTAGTGATTGAGCCGGGGACGCGGCGCGGTTTTACCGCCGTAAATACCGCTCGTTCAAACCTCATCGCCCATGCGGCCACTATCATCGCTCCTTGTCCTCATCATTTCGCCTGCCCAATGGCCATCGCCGGCGACTGGTGCCACTTCTCCCACCGTGTGGAACGCACTTCATTGCACCGCCAACTGAAAGGCGGTGAACTGGGCTACGAAGACGAAAAATTTTCTTACCTTATCGCCGCAAAAGGTTACGCACCTGCAAGCGCTGCGCGCATCGTGCGGCATCCGGGAAAGCACAGCGGCCATGTCAAGCTTGCGCTGTGTACGCCTGAAGGACAAATTGAAAATCGCACTGTCACGCGCTCCAGCAAGACCGCATACAAAGCTGCCCGCAAAGCCGAGTGGGGTGATGCCTGGCCTGAATAACGGCGTGTTCCCACAAAGGGCAAGACCATCTGCCGCTGTGAAACAATAGGTTCGGCTGCCACACCGAGTCTTTTACTTTATGCCGGAAGCCATTGTCTGCATTTTCACCAAACCGCCCGAACCAGGTTCGGCAAAAAAGCGTCTCATCCCGGTGTTTGGCCCCCAGCGCGCCGCGGAGCTGGCAGAAGCATTTCTTGAAGACACAGTTGCCATGGTCCGCACGCTCACTTGGGCTGAATGCATCATCGCTGCCACTCGCAAATTCGAGCGCAGTTACTTCAAGCCGGAAGAAGTTTGGCTGCAATCAGAAGGCGATCTGGGCGAGCGCCTGGAAAAAGTGCTGCGGCTTGCGCTCAAGCGGCGCAAAATCGTGCTCGCCATTGGCGCGGACACTCCTAACCTTTCCGCCGCTTACCTTGAAAGCGCCCGCAAGGCCCTCGCCACCGCCGACGCCGTTCTTGGCCCTTCCGCTGACGGCGGCTTCTACCTCATCGGCCTCACAGATTGCCCGGTCGGCATGCTCGATGGCATTCAGTGGAGCCATTCCACCACGCTCGCCGCCACCATGGCCAACCTGGACCAGTTCGGCATGAGAACCGTCCTGATCCATCCCTGGTTTGACGTTGACAGCCATGACGATCTTGAACGCCTGCGCCGCCAACTGGCCAGCGATCCTTCCGCCGCGCCCCGCACCGCCGACCTGCTCCGCCGCATGTCTGAGCAGAAATAGTTCTCTGCTTTATTCCCGATCAAGTGGCAATCAGGGCAATCAGAGCCCGATCACGTAGAAACCGGGCTAAATCAGATACTGTCACAGCGCCTTGCGCAGAACACGAGTGCGTGTCATTCCGTGTTAACCAGTCCGCTCCCTAGTTCTTATCCCTCATCGCCACCAGTCCCTTATTGAACTCCGGGACTACTACGGCCTGTTCGATGGTGGGCTCGTAATAGCGGGAGAGCTTTTGTGACAGGCTGGCTGCCTGGTCGTTCGCTCCGGTCTTCTTATAGGCCACGATCAGCCGTTGCATGGAGAATGGGTTCTTATCATCCTCAACGAGGTTGGCAATAGCTTCTTCATACTTGCCCTTGGCCAGCAGCACCGCTCCAGCGGCCCCATGGAGTGAGAATTGGACCTGTCCACTGTTGTTGGCGGCGGCCAGCTTTTCCAGTTGGCGCAGCGCGGCCTGTGCTGCTTTCATGCTGCCATCGTGGACGGCGCGTCCGCTGCGTGTGCGCAGAATGATGGCCAGTTCCTGCTCGCGCGCGGTTGCGGACATGCTGTGCTTCTCATGCAGCACGGCTTCAGCCTTGCTGAGCAGTTCCATGGCGCGCGCATTGTCTTTCTGGTAAACGGACATCATCCGCCATGCCTCGGCTTCCAGCACGCCCAGATCTTTTTCATGCGCCTGCTGTGCCACGACCTGGAATGCCGCGTCGGCGCTGGTGAAGTTCTGTTCGCGCGCGTAGGTCGCCGCCGACTGCAGCGCAAAGGTCACGCTCTGCACGCGAGTTGTGGCCTTGGCAATGGCCTCGGAATATTCGGCGCGGGCGCGGGCTTCTTCACCCATCAGCGCGTAGGTATCGCCCAGCCCGGCCTGCGACTCAATGAACGCGGAGTCCAGCCGGAGCGACGCGTGGTAATACTTAAGCGCGTCATCAAAGCGTCCGGCCATGCGGGAAATTTCCGCCAGTGAATCCTGCGGGTTGGCCTCATTGGGCAGCAGCTCAGAGTAGCGCTTCATGTAGTCAAACGCTTTATCAAAGTTGCGCAGGCGCGCATAGCAGTACGCCGCCTGGTTCCATGGATCGGCAAATTTGGGATCGATTTTTGTGGCGCGCTCAAACATCACAATGGCGTGTTCAGACTGGCGCTGGTTGGTCAGCCACAACCCGGCAAGCCATGCCAGATGCTTGTCCCTGGGATTCTGCCGCAGTGCTTCATTCATTGCCTGGATCGCCGGGACCCAGTGGCTCTGGCTGGCATTTGCCACCCAGTCAACAATAAGCTGCTCTTCCGGCCCGCCGGATTTGCGCGTGGCCAGCGCTTTGTCGCGCTCCGCCACCTGCTCCACGGGATCGCGTGAGAGCATGGCAAGCAAGGCGTGCGCCAGCGCGAAATCAGGGTCGGCCTTGGTGGCCGTGCGCCAGCTTTCCAGTGCCGGCTCCCAGTGCAGCGTCTCCATTTTGGCAATGCCGTCTTTGAACGCCGCGCGGGCATCGGCTGATTTGGTGGTAATTTCCATGGTCGCGCCATGGGCGAATGTGGCGATGAACAGCGAGCAGAGTGCAATCAGAAGTCGGGGCTTGGTCATGGTGGTGTCCGCTCCAGCGGGTGAAACGGTTTTGAAAACTAAAAGCCAAAACCTGCAAAGGTTCTACAGGTTTTGGCCGGAAATGCTGCATGTGATACCCAATGATCTAGCGATATTTGCCTCTGGGATCGAGTGCCGGATTTGTCTTTGCCGCCAGCGCCGCGCGATGCTTGCGGAACTCCGGCACCACAATGGCCTGCTCGATCAGCGGCTCGTTCAACGCCGCCAGCTTCGCCGCCAGCCGGGTCGCGTTGCCCTGCTGCCCGTTCTTTTCATAGGCAGAAATCAGGCTGCGCATGGAAATGGCATTGGCTTCGTCTTCTTCAAAATGGTTTACGGCATCAGCGTAATTGCCTGCAGCCAGCGCAACGGCACCGGCAGCGCCGTGCATGGCGGCTTCAATAATGCCATCGGCGCCATTAGCGTCCACCAGCGTTTGCAGTTGCTTGAGTGAAGTTGCTGCCAATTCTTTATTGTTATCGGCGACGGCGCGTTCCACCCGGGTACGCAGCACGCTGGCCAGTTCTTCATTCAGCAGCGCCTGAGGAACTTTATGGTCTTCATGCAGCACGGCTTCCGCCTTCGCCAGCAAGTTCAGAGACGCGGCGGATTCCAGTTGATACATTGACATGCTGCGGTACGCCTCGGCTTCAAGATTGGCAAAGTCCTTGGCGTGGGCCTGCTCGGCCACGGCGTTGAAAGCTTTGTCCGCGGCGGCAAGGTCACCTTCGCGAACGTAAGTTGCGGCCGACTGCAATGACCACAAAACTTTTTGCACCGGCGATCCGGATTCAATCGCCTTGGCATATTCTTCGCGCGCCCTTTGCTGCTGGCCCATCAGCGCGTAAGTGTCGCCCAGCCCGAGTTGCGACTCATGGAACGTGGGATCGATCTTGAGCGACATGCGATAGTGCGTGAGCGCTTCTTCGAACCGTCCCGCCATGCGCGAGAGCTCAGCGAATGAGTCCTGCGGGTTCGGTTCATTGGGAACGAGTTCGGTGTAGCGCTTGATGTCGGCAAAAGCTTTTTCAAAGTTGCCCTGCTTGGCATAGCAGTAAGCGGCTTCGTTCCAGGCATCGGCAAATTTAGGATCAAGCTGGATCACATGCTCAAACATGGCTGTGGCGCGCGTGGACTGGTTCTGGTCAAGTTGCAGCCACCAACCGGCCATCCAGTGCAGGTGCTTATCCTGGGGATAGGCTTGCAGCGCTTCATTCATGGCCTGGATCGCGGGTATCCAACGGGCCTGGCTCGCGTTGGCCAGCCAGTCAATAATGAGTTTTTCTTCCGCCCCGGCGGAAGCGCGCGTGGCCAGCGCTTTTTCACGCTCGGCTACCTGCTCGGTCGGGTCTTGTGAAAAGAAAGTGAGAAAGATGTGTCCCAGGGCAAATTGCGGATCAGCCTGCACGGCGCTCCGGAAATTGTTTAGTCCATCTTCAGTGTGCAGCATCTCCATCTTCTGCATGCCTTTTTCAAAAAACACGTGCGCCTGTGAAGACTTAGTGCTGATATGCATGCCGTTGGGCGTTTCATGCGCGAACGCACGCAGGCCAAAACTTACGAGCAGCACGGCCAGAATGGATACCTTGAGTGACCTCATCTTCATCTATTGACTCCTTGTACTGCGGCTGCCGGGCAAGGCGACCATGGGTGCCCGGCTGGTTTTGGCTAATTGCCTTTAAGGAAATATCCCTGTTCCAGCGGGAGCTTGCCATCAACTTTCAGTACATTGACGCGACCATTAATCGAATAAACGTCGACCAACCCGACTGCGCCGGGAATAGATTCCACCGATTTCAAAAGCTCATCTTCCGAACGGACAACAATCACGCCGCTCGCGTGTGCCGCCAGCAGCGCTTTAAATTCGTCAGCTTGCATGTGATACAGCTTCTGGATCGCGGTCTGCATTTCGGGAGTGGAAGGATCGCGGAGAACAAGAATTACCGGGCGTCCATCTGGCCACTTGTGACTATCAAACTTGAACACCTTTGCCAGATCGTTTGCCGAAAGTCCACCCGTGTTGTTCGTCTTGTCAACGATTACCGCCAGCTGCTTGGCTTCAGCAGAAGCCCCCAGGCTTGCAGCCAGCAAAAGCAAGACACAAATACGGCTTCCAATACTCATGACTGCGCAGTTTATGCTTGAAGTCCGGGGAAAATAAGATTACTGAGGTAATAGGTGCTTTCATTGCAATAGCTTAGAAGAGAGATGAAGGATGTTTTTGACTTGCGGGTGGTTCGATAACAGATCTTTAATGCGTTTGCCTAATCTGACGGCGTCTTTCTTTCCCAAGTGGCCGATATCAGCCAAGCACCTTCAACCAACATCAGTTCTTTGGGCCTTTCTTTTCCACTTTAGGTGTCTCCCTGTTGTTGGCGAGAGGCATCCATTTCACCCGTACCACAGGCTGGAATGTAGAAACGTTGTCCCTTGGATCAGCGGCGTTAGCCACGATCATCCGCTGCTCGCCATCCGGCCCCGTCACTAACCCGACAGAAGCCATTACAGTGGCCGTCACGGTGAGAGTCCCTTCAGCGCTTCTTCCGGACTGCATCGTCCGTTTAGGCTGTTGCGCAAAAGCACCCGAAGATACGAGCAAGAGAAATCCCGCGAGCACTCCGGTGGTAAATCTGCGATTCATCAGAACGTCCCCAGCCTTGGAAGTGGGATAGCTTTTGCGAGGAAGAAGTTTTCCCATCCCACAAAATGCCTATCGGCAGGCTTTTCCGCTGGCATGACGGCGTTCTGGAGAAAGGCAGCTTTTGTACTCAGCACTCTCTGGCAAGGCGTAGGGGTGGAAAGCCGGAAACGGGCGCTTCACTCGAAAGTAATCACCACAATGAGGATTGCCATGGTCTTCGCAGGAATGTGATATGGATTAGCAAATGCGTCTTGCGGAAATCGAGTGGAAACCGGTCTCGCATGTCCAGGTGATCTGCTGGACCGCATTCTACTGCCTGCTACTTTTGTACCTTGCTCTGAACTGGGGATATCTCACAATGCTGGATAACATTCATCTTCCCATTCATGAAGGCGGGCATCTTCTCTTCGGCTGGTGGGAGAAACAGTCGGGCTCTGGGGGGTACGCTGCTGCAACTGATTGTTCCAGCGGCTCTGGCCGTGAGCTTTGCTGTTCGTCAAGAGCTGCCAGGGACGGCTTTCTGCGCCTTTGCTTTCTTTCACAGCCTGACCGGCGTTGCCACTTACATGGCGGACGCCTTGCGGCTTGAGCTTCCATTGGTAACAGTTGGCGCGGCGCCGACGAAGCGCAGCATGACTGGGTGAGGATTTTTGGCAGCCTGGGCGTTCTGCCGCATGCCATTCAGATCGGCAACTTTACAAGGCTGGTGGCTTGGGCAGGCATGGTGGGTACGGTGGCGTGGTTTGCCTGGCGCGGCTATCGCGGCGGTGCGGCGGTTTCTGAATCCTGATTGTTTTTCTTTGTGGCCTCGGCCTTCTTTCTTCCGGCAGCCATGGCCTTGTCGCTCCATTCGTCGGCCTGCTTCAGGTCTGTGTCGTGCGCTTGTTGGTTGCTGCATTCCACGTCTGCGCGCAGACGGTATAGCAGATTCATAAAAACCATAGCGTCTGCATAGTCTTCTCGCATAGTTATCGCTTTCGCCAGCATATCTATTCCATCATCAATATTGCTCAGCACTGCAACTCTCGCGTCTGTGCAGGACTCGGATAGAAACAGCGCGTCCTCTGAGTCCGCATCCAGCTTCACTTTTTCGGCCTTGATGTCGCGGGTCGCCATTGACCAGTCCATTACGCCCACGGAATAAAACGACTCAGGATCATTCGGATCCATAGCGGCCACTTTCTTGTAATTCTCTTTTGCCGTGTCAAAATTCTTCAATTCCATATTTATGTAGGCCATGCCTTTGGCTGAAAGAACATTTGCAGGATCACGATCTAAAACTTCTTTGTATTGCTCCAGCGCCTTGGTCGCCCAGGTAACGTTCTCAGGCGAATCTACCCCGGGCACAAATAGCTGAGCACACGCGGTGGCCAGGTAGGAGTGGGCGACAACAGATGCTGGATCAAGGTCCACTGCCTTCTCGAAGTGTTGAATCGCGTTTTCGTAGTCCGCCAGCTCATAGGCCTGCACGCCCGAGATCAGCTCCGCACGCGAGGCGGCTTTCGATTCATTTTGCGCTCTGGCTGCAAAGGCCAGGCATACCACGAACGCAACGAGGATCGCAGATTTGGCAATCATCCGTATCTCCTGGGAGATGACTCCCGATTTAAAAAGGTTATGGCGCAATCGTTTCCACCAGTTCCAGTGCGGTCTTGCGCACGGGTTTCATCAGCGGCAGGCCGGAAAGCTTAAGTAAAGTTACCAGCAGTCCCAGGCTCTTTTCCATCAGCTTTTGCGTGCGCTGCTGATTTTCAGAGCGATCATAAAGCCAGAACAGAATCAGTCCCATCTGGTAAAGCCAGAGCAGATAAGGGAGCTGCGGCTTCAGGTCGCTGGGGACTTTCACGTCGCCGCCTTCCAGGGCAATCCGCAGGTGCTCAATGGCCCGCTCCCGGATGGGTCGCGTCTCTTCACTGAAAGGGGAGAGCGGATCTTTGCTGTCAGGGGCATGGCGAAAAAGCGCGTCGCAAAAATTGCGATTAGGAGCCAGCAGTTCAAAGCGCTTCTCCAGCACACGGCGGATCCGATCTTTCAACTTCTTCTCGCCGGCAATGGCCTCCAGAATCGCCTCATGGCTGCCCTCTTGCATCTCCTGGTAGAAAGCCAGCACGATGGCTTCCTTGGACGAAAAGTAATAATAAGCCCCGCCTGATGCCACTCCGGCTTTGGCGGCTATATCGCGCATGGTGGTCTGTTCAAAACCTTTTTCGCGGAACATTTCCATGGCGGCTTCATAAATACGCCGGCGCGTATCTTCCGCGCGCGGCGTAGGACGTGTTTTCATTGCAGGCACATTCATCGCAGATATTCCGATACAGTTGCGTCCGGCACCGCACATGGAGCCAGAGGAACCTTCTTGAGTTCGCCTGCTATTTCTTCCGGTTGGTC
Source organism: Candidatus Angelobacter sp. (assembly GCA_036488825.1). Lineage (GTDB taxonomy): Bacteria > Acidobacteriota > Terriglobia > Terriglobales > Acidobacteriaceae > Angelobacter. The sequence continues at coordinate 63,605 of DASXGZ010000014.1, read as the reverse complement.
ATGGCTGAGCCAGCGGGAAATAGTATGGCGGTTCTTTGAAATCATCTCAAAAGCCTGCCGGGCAAACGGCGCAACCAGAGGATGCGCCAGCCGGCAAGCCCACTCACGATATTCATCCAGAGCATACAGCGCCATGATCCAGGCAGAGTTATTCAGGTAAACCTGGCCTTCGTCGCTGACAACCACAAGATCATTGCACGTGGCCACCTTCTCCAACTCCGGAAACATCTTCTGTGCTTTCTCTGAACCGGCCGGGACCATGCACAGTCCCAGCCATGTACGCTGCACCAGCAGCCATTCTTTCAGCCGCTGGCACAGCTCGCATTTCGGATCATATAGCACGTAGAGCTTTTCCATAATTCATCTCCAATCGAGTATTCATTCGCATTGATTGCCTGCGAAGTTCTACCGGGGCACCGCTACTTTCAACATCGCATCCGGCGCTACTGGAGGACGGCGCGGGCCATTGTGTTGTCCGTGGGAGCGAATGCGGGAAAAGACAAAAGATTGAAAAAATGCATTCCGCCCAACGCCAGAAGGACAAAGCCAAGTTTGTCGCTCAACATTTCGATCGCAGCCCGCGATGTGGCGACGGCTGCATCACTCTTGAGCGCCAGCGAGACAAAGCCGATATTAATCAGGTAAAAGCCGACCACCAGCAGATGGTTTACTGAGGCGGCCAGTTCGGCGTTGCCATGAAAGGCATCCACCAGGAAGATAGCGCCTCGTTTGTGCAGCGTTCGGGCCACCCAAACCGTCAGGGTTACACTGATCAGAAGATAGACAAGGTAGGAAACAACAATGGTCATTTCACTGCTATGCATAAGTAAATCCTTCCATAAAACGTATTTTGAACGTGTTCAAACACACAATAAGTCTTTGTCTCAATGATGTCAAGGATAATTTTGAACATGTTCACGTTAGAACTGCTCTCGCGGCCTTGCCCCGCCCGAGTCCCTCCTGAACCATCTCTTTACAAAGGATTTACCGTCTCTTTACCTCGGGCTTTCCTGCCTTGTGTTCCCATCGTAAAAAAGCTCTCTCTATATGTTCCGGCCCGGCGGATGCCTGCCTGGCGTCGGAATTGAGGAATTGAATGTCACGGAATCTTATTTTTGCGTTTATCTGTTTTGCCTTTACCTGCCAAATGCTTTTCCTGGGCTGTCTTTCGCAGGCACAGCAATCGACCCCAGCGCCGGATGACAAACCGGCTTCAACTCTGAGCGTCACGGTCAAGGTGGTGAATGTGCCGGCTACGGTTCACGACAAGCATGGGAAGATCATCTCCAACCTGTCGAAAGACGACTTTCTGCTGGAAGAAGACGGCCATCCCCAGACCGTTCGCTACTTTGCCCATGACACCGATCTCCCGCTCACGCTGGGCCTGTTGGTGGATACAAGCATGAGCCAGCGGCGCGTTCTGGAAGATGAACGCCGCGCCAGCTATAGCTTTCTCGATGGAATGCTGCGCCAGCCCAAGGACGTAGCTTTTGTGATCCATTTCGACCGTGAGGTTGAACTTTTGCAGGACCTCACATCATCGCGGCCAAAGCTGCAAGCGGCATTTCAAGCTCTGCAGACAGGACAAGCTGAGCCCGCAAGCACGCAAACCGGCAGTTCGGGCGGGAGCGGCGGCCCCGGTGGAAGCGGTTATCCCGGCGGAGGAGGGTATCCGGGCGGAAGGGGCGGCGGCCATCACGGCCATGGCGGCGGAGGCGGTACTCATCTATATGACGCGGCCTATCTGGCTTCTGACGAATTAATGCAGAAGCAGCAAGGCCGTAAAGCGCTCATCATTCTTTCGGATGGCGTGGATTTCGGCAGCAAGCTGGGTCTGCAAAGCGCGATTGAGGCAGCGCAAAAGTCTGACACTGTGGTGTACGCAATTTTATTTGCGGACGAAGAATCATATGATCGTGGCGGATTCGGCGGCCATGGAGGATTTGGCGGTGGCATGGGCCGCCGTGGCGGTGGAGGCGGCTATCCTCAGGAAGCGCGGCCGGATGGGAAGAAAGTTCTGGAAGAAATCTGCAAGCAAACTGGCGGGCGTTTGTTTGAAGGCAACAAGAAACATCCAATCGACAAAATTTACGAATCCATTGCCGAAGAGCTAAGGAACCAGTACAGCCTGGGCTACACGCCGGATCCGGCGGATACAGACGCCGGTTATCACAAAATCAGTCTGAAGGTGAAGCAGAAAGATTTAACGGTGCAGGCCCGCGATGGATATTACTCAAAGCCCTGAACGTAGAGGAGCAGAAATCCGCGCTTAAACGAATTTTAGTGTGTTGCGAGTGAATCAACAGGGAGGATTTGCGCCCGCACTGATCAAATCTGCGCAATTACTTCAGATATTTTCCCAGCACGGATGAGATCACGCCGAGTCCGATGATGGCAATTGGGCCATGGTTCTGCTGCAACGCGCCGGCCACGTCTTTGGTTAAAGTTACAAGGTAGGTCCCCCAGCAGATGCCGCCAACAATGGCGATGGCGCCAAGAATTCGCAGCAGCGGGCTGCCAGGCTCTTTTTGGCGCGGCCGCAGCGGACGGAACGTGCCGCGATCTTCATAGCCTTCGCGGGCTCCGGTTCCCCATTCATCCTGATAAGGTTTCTGCGCCATGCGCCAAATTTGACTCAATTCAGGAAAAAAAACAACTGGCAAAACTTCTTAGATAGATACTTTCCTAGGTTCATGTCCTTTAGAGAATGAAAGATTTTGCACACAACGGCGGAATTTATCCGCAATTACAATAGTCAATTCACTTATGGCCCAATTATTCGATCCTCTCCAGCTTCGCGGCGTGAAACTAGCGAACCGCATTGTGGTTTCGCCCATGTGCCAATATTCCTGTGTTGATGGCTTTGCCACGGACTGGCACTTTGTCCACCTTGGAAGCCGGGCCGTCGGCCGCGCTGCCGCCGTGATTGCAGAAGCCACGGCTGTTACGGCTGAAGGGCGGATCAGCCCGCAGGACCTGGGTATCTGGACTGACGCTCACATTGAGCCTTTGCGACGCGCGTTTTCCTTTATTGCCGGGCAGGGATCGGTGCCCGGCATACAGTTGGCCCATGCCGGACGCAAGGCAAGCACCAGCGAACCGTGGAATGGCGGCAAGCCAATTACTCCTGCTCAAGGCGGTTGGACACCGATTCTTGCTCCAAGCGCGCTGGCGTTTGCCGATGGATACCAGGTCCCTCATGCCATGAGCGTGGCTGAAATCGCAGCCGTTGTGGAAGCGTTTGCAGCAGCCGCGAGGCGCGCCCAGGCCGCTGGCGCAAAATTAATCGAGCTTCATAGCGCGCACGGGTATCTGTTGCATTCTTTTATCTCGCCCCTGAGCAATCAACGGACTGACCAGTATGGCGGCCCATTCGCAAACCGCATAAGAATCGTGTGCGAGGTCGTTACGGCAGTCAGAAAAGTCTGGCCGGAGGAATATCCGTTGTGGGTGCGGATTTCCGCCACGGACTGGACGGAAGGCGGCTGGACGGTGGAAGAATCAGTGGAACTGGCGCGAACGCTCAAACCGCTCGGCGTTGATCTAATGGACTGCTCTTCCGGCGGCAATGTTGCACGCGCCAAAATTCCAGTGGGAGCAGGTTACCAGGTTGAGTTCGCTGAACGGATTCGCCGCGAGGCGGGCATGCTTACCGGCGCTGTAGGGATGATCACTGATCCAGCGCAGGCCGACCAGATTATCCGTTCCGGGCAGGCGGACGTGGTGATCCTGGCGCGCCAGTTCTTGCGCGATCCTTACTGGCCGCTGCTGGCTGCCCGCGCGCTGGGGCAGGACATACATTGGCCCTTGCAGTATGAAAGAGCAAAAACAAAATAAGGGAACGCCGGAGCGCTTTGCTGCCAGCGGCCCAGTAAGCCGCAGGACCAGCAGCGAATTTATTTATTTCGCTGCGCTGCCTGCGCCGTTTGCGCTGTCTGCGATTCTTCCATGCGGTTCACTGCGCGCTTTTCCACTGGCGACGATAAAACAATAGATGTAGAAGTTGTGCCGAATGGAGTAAGCCGGTCGATCAATGCTTCAAGGTGCTCCACCGAACGCACATGCACCTTCATAATAAAGGAGTCAGCGCCGGTGCCGCGGTGGCACTCCACCACTTCTGGCGAGTTCTTGACCACGGCCGTGATTCGCGTAAAAACATCGCCCACAACTGACATGCGGATGAATGCCGTAATTGGCATGCCCACTTTCATCGGATCAATGTCAGCATGGTAGCCGATAATAATGCCGGCTTCTTCCATGCGCTTTACACGCTCCACCACGGCAGGTGTAGTAAGGCCCACACGGCGTCCCAGTTCGGCATAAGAGAGACGCCCATTGATTTGTAGCTCTTGCAGGAGTTTCCAGCCAATTTGATCGAGCAGCTTGTCGGTTCTTAAATTCGTTTCCATGTTTTACCTGACATTATAAAACAAATTTTACATTTACCTGAGAGCACCGGGGCGATAGCAGCATATAAATGCTTATCGGCAAATAATTAGTGTTCTTTAATCTTCCCGGCAGGTGGTTTATTTAACACCAGAATCAGGATTCTGGCTACCACAATGTCAAGCCAATTCCGGAGTCGGTCTAAGGTTCCATTCCCGTTTTCAGTCTGCGCGACAGGTTAGAAAATTGGTGGCTCCATTTTTCTCTCTGAATTGGCATTCAGCCTTGTCTCTTGACGCCCAAAAAATCTAAAGACTTGAACCAAGTTTGGCACTCCCTGTTTATGTTGATTGCGCGGCATGCGTCCCCGCACGCCGCCGCTGGAATGTTCCCGGCTTTCCCGTTTCCAGATTCCGGAATTCTGCTTCACCTTATGCTTTTGCTTCTTCTGTCAATGCTAGACTTCGGCAACATTGAGCCAGCTTCATGGTCTTCCGGCCTTTTATCTGAAAGCGAACGATAAATCATATTCATACGAGCAACTTGATCGTGAAACATTCATGTCGGTCGCGGCTTCTTCTGTTCATATCAATTCGGCAGACGCAGCAAAATCCCAAAATGATGAGGTCACAGAAATGAGATTTCCCCACGGAAAGATCAGATTCGCGTCAGTTTTTCTCTTTGTTGTACTGGCTGTAAACTTTATGGCAGCACAAAAACCCCTGCACACCGGTGGTGGAGATGAAACTCCCAACGGCAAACACGGTCAATCAGGTCAGATTACTGCTGCGGTCCCTGGTCCTGTGGGTCAGGCCGTTGTTACTGGTAACGGCATCAATTATCACGGTGGCCCGGTGTTGAAAAGCAATCCGGTTCCGCTTTACCTGATCTTCTACGGCAATTGGAACGGCTCAGGCTCCAACACGCAGGCCAGCGTCAGTCTAATTGAGCATTTTGTCAGTTCGCTCGGCAACAGCGCTATTGAGCACGTGGCCACCACCTACGGTGACACTACGGGCAACGTCAGCGGCAATGTGAGCCTGGGCGGAGTGGCCACTGTGAGTAGCTCCACCAACCTGAGTGACGCTAGTTTGCAGACCACGGTCAGCAATGTTCTCAACAGTGGCGCCTTGCCGCGCGATGCCAACGGCGTGTACATGGTATTGACTTCCTCTAACATCAATGAGACCTCAGGATTCTGCACGCAATACTGCGGCTTCCATACGCATGCCACGTTGGGTGGAGTCGATATCAAATACGCGTTTGTCGGAAATCCCGATCGCTGCCCGTCCGGCTGCGAGATCCAGACTACCGGCCCGAACAGTCCCGCCACAGGCGTGGGCGGCGCGGATGGCCTGATCAACGTTTTCTCGCACGAGCAGTTCGAGGCCATTACTGATCCGGACCTGAACGCCTGGTTTGACACCAGCGGGAATGAGGACTCCGACAAGTGCAATTTCAATTTCGGAACAACTTCCACCTGCAATGCAAACGGCCTCTGCACGCCGGCTGGCACATCGGCCAAAGCGAAATACAACCAGACCTTTGGCAATAATGACTGGATGATCCAGCAGCAATGGGAAAACGCCGCTGGCGGCAAGTGCGTACAGCATCTGTAAAAAAACAATGGGCCGCCTGCACAAGCGGGCGGCCTTTTATTTTTGGGGAGAACCAAAACATCAAAATGCAATAAAAACTACTGTAAAACCAAAAATCCGGAAAATAATAAGCATCCGAATCCGGAAGGGAGTTCTGTTTTAAAAAATACTGATTTCTAAAAGAGGTGGCAGAAATGCCCGGCAATGATTGTCTTGGGCCTGCTCTCATGCTACCTTCTTAACCAATCTATTCTGCTCGATTCCGGCGGGCCGCGAATCAGAGAATACTCATCATTTCGACCATGTCATATCAACCAATCATTCTGGCTTCTTCTGTTCATTCTTATCTCAACAGACGCAGCAACACTAAACCGAGGTCAATACAAATGAAACTTCCCCATGGAAAGACCAGATTTGCATTCGTTGTTCTGTTCGTGGTCCTGGCTGTGAACTTCATGGCCGCGCAAAAACCCCTGCATACCGGAAGCGGAGATGAGACTCCGGACGGCAAGCACGGTCAATCAGGTCAGATTACTGCCGCAGTACCTGGCCCCGTGGGGCAGGCCGTGGTAACCGGTAACGGCATCAATTACCACGGTGGTCCGGTATTGAAAGCAAGCCCGGTGAAGTATTACGTTATTTGGTATGGCAATTGGTCCAGCACCGGATCAAATACTGCTGCAAGCGTCAGCCTGATTGAGCATTTCATTAACTCTCTGGGCGGCTCAGCAATTGAGCACGTGGCCACAACGTATGGCGACAGCACAGGCAACGTGAGCGGTAACGTGACTCTTGGCGGCGCTACTTTCGTGAACACTACAACCAACCTGACTGATACCCGCCTAAAGACCACAGTCGGCAACGCGCTCACCAGCGGCGCTCTGCCAACAGACGCTAATGGCGTGTATTTTGTACTGACCTCTTCCAACATCAATGAAACTTCAGGATTCTGCACAAAATATTGCGGGTTCCATACTCATGCCACGTTGAACGGCGCGGACATTAAATACGCGTTCGTCGGAAATCCTGACCGCTGCCCCTCCGGCTGCGAAATCCAGACCACCGGCCCCAATAGCCCATCCACGGGCGTGGGCGGCGCGGACGGCCTGATCAACGTTCTCTCGCACGAACAGTTTGAAGCCATTACAGACCCTGATTTGAACGCCTGGTTCGATACCAGCGGCAATGAGGATTCTGACAAGTGCAACTTCAACTTCGGTGCAACATTAACTTGCACGTCTACCAGCGTTTGTTCGGCTGCCGGCAAGGCTGCCGCTGCCAAGTTCAACCAGACCTTTGGCGGCAATGATTGGATGCTCCAGCAGCAGTGGGAAAATGCAGCCGGCGGCGCCTGCGTGCAGCACCTGTAAAAACGAACCGATGAATGCTGGCCTTGCGGGCGGCATTCATTGTCGCCCGCCCGCTCTATGCGGGCGGGTTTTCTTTTGACCTAAATCGTACAGGAGAAATTGCAAAATGCAGGGTCCGTTTGTTTTTCGTCTAATGTCAGTTCTGGCTGTGGTCTCGCTTCTGGCGACAGCCCAGGAACCAGTGAAACCAAAGCTCAATCCCCGAATCATGACTGCCACCAGGCAAGTCACCCTATTCACAGGTCTGGAAATAAAAATGCTGCAAACAATCCAAAAAAGCGACAAAGCCGGACTGGAAGCAATGCTGACCGAAGATTTCGCTCTCGAGATGCCCAACGTGGAGCGCATGGAGGGAGATGACTGGGTTGATTCGGTGACCACAAAGGATTTCGTCCTGAAAAAATTTGGCGTACGCCAGGTTTCAGTTGTGGAACTGGGTGATGCCGCTGTCGTGAAATTTGACCGTCTCCAGGACGCCACATATAAAGGCGCTACTGAGAGCGGCGAATTTTTCGTCGTCGATGTCTGGAAAAAAACGGGCGATACCTGGAAGCTGGCCAACCGCTTTGTGTCAAAAGTTAGTTCTGTGCTTCCCCCGAATACTGATGCCAAGCCAACAGGCAAGCAATAACAATCTTAGATACCGTTAGCTTGCTCCATCAGCTTACGCAACCTATCAGCGTCTTCCCGGGCGGCATCCGTTACTACATAAAACTGTAGTCCGCCCTGACGCCATCCGTTTACCGTGAAGGCATTGTCGCCTGAGGGCGAGTCATTCCCTACATCGCGCGATTGGAAGATGAACACTGAAATTTTGTGCTGGCGCACCTGATAAATCAACTCCGCTCCCGGCGAGTGGTGCGCATAAACCAATTTACCGCCAAGCAATTTGAAATCCGAATTGGCCAGCTCCGGCAAATTGAACGTAAATGGAAGCTTGCCTTGAAACCACGGCTTCACCGTGTGGCGGTCTTCCGATATGACATCCACCGGATTGGCGCTGGCCAGCATGGTTACATGCTGGTCAATCAACTGTGTCACAGCCCCGCCCTGAGCGCCGGAACGCAGGAACCACCCGAACGCGATCACTGCCAGCAGCGCCGTTGATGCTGCAACAGCAAGCCATCTTTGCCACAGCCGCACTGTTGGCCGCGAATGTATCTGCTTGCGCACGCTGGCGTAAAGATCCGGCGGAGCGCTAAAGCGTTTTCCAGCGCGGCGTACCGCGGTTTTGATTTCCTGCTGCTCCACCACGGCTGCGGAACAGTCAGGACAGCTTTGCAGATGGCCGGCAAAAGCCTGCTCAATGGCGGGCTCCATTTCACCATCCACGTACAAGCCGACTTTTTCCCGCGATGGGCAGATCATGACCTTATACCTACAATCTTCTTTTTTCCTGAAGCCGCAACCAGATGGTCGCGGACCTGTTTTCTTGCCCGCGCCAGCCGCGACATCACCGTACCGATCGGGATATCCAGCGTGTCCGCGACTTCCTGGTATTTCATTTCTTCCAGATCGGCCAGCAGAATCACTTCTCGAAAGGCAGGCGCAAGTTGAGCAATGGCAGACTGCACCAGTTCCGTGTCCGCGCGCCGGACCAGTGCGATTTCCGGTGTTTCCTGGCTGGTAGCCATCTCCTCAAAGTTCTCCTCGTCCTGCTGATCGGTGTTGCGATGCTGCAACCCCGTTCGGCTGGTCAGAAATGAGTTGCGCAGGATACGGTACATCCACGCGCGAAAATTTGTTCCCGGACGAAACGAAGAGAATCCTTTCAGCGATTTCAAAAAAGTTTCCTGCACCAGATCGCGCGCCTCGTCTGGGTTGCCGCTCAGCCAGCAGGCAAAGTTATAGAGCCCGTCCAGCAGGGGGATCGCCAGTCTTTCGAAGTCCTTATTTTCCGGACCGCTCACATATATCCTCGCGCAATAATAGTGGCAGCCATTTTATTCCTCTTACCCCGCATATTGTCTGCAATCTGGAGCGTTCTTCATCAGAGCCTGGTTTATACCTGCGCGTTAACGCCACTTAAAAACCCGCCCAGATGTGCTGTAAGTGCTATTAAGACGGCTGCAATGGCCTCCATGGGAAGCCGGTATATAGAAGGAGTTCGCGCATGCCGGCGAGCATAAAAATGTATGCTCCAGATCAGGCAGATCATCGCGCCCGCAGCCACCCCCAACACCAGATGCTGAAGGAGTATTCCTTTAAGCCTCTGGCCCTCAAGCTGCCATCGCCAGGCCAGCAACCCGGTTGCTACTACAGGCAAAGCGGTAAGGGCAGCCAACGTGATGTTGTAATACGCCACCGTTGCAAAAATTGCGTTCCGTCTCCATTGCCCGGCGAAGTCAAAAGCAACCCCGGCCAGGAACAATGCGATGGGAAAGTGTATGAGCACCACATGTTGGGCGTGCCGTGCCAGCAGGGCGGATTTCAAATCAAATGGGTTCATCACGATCTACTGGACCACAATCTTTCCTGTCATCTTGGGATGAATTGAGCAGAAGTAAGTGTATGTGCCCGGTTTGGCGAATGTATAACTGAACCCTTCATCTGTATCCATCACTTTTGATTTAAAGCTCTTGTCTTCGCTGACCACGTTGTGCGGAATATCATCGTGGTTGGTCCAATGGATTGTGCTCCCCACTGGGACAGTTAGTGTGTTGGGCGAAAAAACAAAATTATCGATCTTGATTTCCACGGGCGCCTTATCGTCCATGGAAGCGGAGCCGGAACCGTTTGCCCGGCCCGCCACCATGAGAAGCATGATCACGAGCCCGGCAATGCCTAATCTGCAAATAGAACTGTTCATTACTAACTACTCCTTTTTGGGATTTAATTCATCGTTGGTTTTTGAAAATTTGTTTTTGGAAAATTATTCTAGGGTGGAATCCGTTACAGCTAACGCGTGCTGCCCCTGCACATAATTCACATCGCGGATGCCAAGCAAGCTGCGCAGTTTTTCTGCCGGTACTTTCATAGGCCCTGGTGATGGCGCTTCGCCAGGCTTTGGTTGCGGAAAAGCCGTGGATGCAGCCGTATGGAATGTCACGTTGCCTTCAACTTTTTGCATGGTCTGGTGGATGTGTCCATTCAGCACCGTGACCGATCCAAAGCGTTTGAGATAGCCGAGCGCCTGCGCGCTGTCATCCGTGCCCCAGCCCCATTCCGGATAAATGCTCCACAATGGAATGTGTGCGAACACCACCACCGGCGTGCTCCTGGAAAGGTGCTTTACGTCTCTCTCCATCCATTCCAATTGCTCTTTGCCCAGGCTGCCCAGCCCTCCGGCTTTGAGGTTCATCACGTTCACCAGCCCGATAAAATGGACGCCCTTCTGGTCAAAGCTGTACCAGCCTGCCCCCTTGGTATTCTTGCCATAGCGTTCCAAATATTGCTTGCCATCGTCACCGATCACATCGTGTTCGCCAGGGACATAGAAAACCTCTTTCGCGCTGGCGCTCTTTAAAAGCTGGTCCACACCATCAAATTCTTCCGGCTTGGATAGATGAGTGATGTCGCCGGTATGCAGAATGAAGCCGGGCGCAGTGGGTAGTGCGTTGATCTTGTCAATGGCGGCCTTCAGCGTGCCGACGACATCAGTGTTTGCCGCTTTGTTAAAGCCCATGTGGCTGTCACTGATCTGCACAAAGCTGACTTCGCCTTTCATCTGTTTCGGGCTGAGTCCAGAAAGTCCGCTTAGGCTGTAAGACTTCAGCACGCCGCCCTGGATCACGCAGAATGCTCCTGTGCCGGCCCATGCCATACATTTCAAAAAGCCCCGGCGATCAATGCCATCGTGGTTGTGGTCATGCAGTATTTCATCTTTTGGTTTGCCGGACATCGTTCCTCCTTTGTGCCCCCACGTTTCTCGCGGTTGCTGTCTGAATAACTGAGCGGAGGCATAAGTATTCCCGGCAAAAAACAATTCTTTACTTCCTTTGCCATATCGCCGCCCATTAAGCTACAGCTTTGCTCTGCTCTCAGGCGCTCACAATGCATCAAACCTGTTAGTATTACGGCGATATAAAAGGGAGGGCCGTTTGTCCGTGGCAGCGCACAGCAAGCTTGTTTTCGTGGCGACCGTAGCGATGGCTGTTGTGTCATGGCAAACATCCGCCATGTGCCAAGCCAGAGTGCAAACTACTGTCTCAGCGCAAACGCAGAATCTGGATGCCCTTCTGGACCAAAGTTATAGCTCCATGTACAACCTGCGGTTCGATGACGCGTTGCGCATGGCTGAATCCGCAAAAAAAATGGCGAATGACGATCCAGTGCCCTGGGTGGCGCAAGCCTGTGCCGTGCTGTTCCGGGAATTTGATCGCATGCACATCCTCCGCAGTGAGCTCTTCGGCTCTGACAATGCGTTTATCGACGGTCCTGCCATTCCCTGGAATGTGCAGAACAGGGCGGCCTTTGACGCAGCCCTCAGCGGCACCGAAAAATTGGCGCAGCAACGCTTAAAGGAGAATAAGGACGACCCTCGCGCACTTTTTGCGCTCACTTTATCCAATGGCCTCCGCGCTGACGATGCCGCCCTGATCGCCAAGAAAAAGTTCAGCGCCATCTCATATACCAAGAGCGCCAACGGATATGCCGAGCGCCTGCTTGCGCGCTCACCGAACTACTATGACGCTTACATCGCAACGGGAATGGGCAAATACATTATTGGCGGCAAGGCTGCGCCGGTCCGTTGGCTTCTTCGTCTGGATGGCCTGAAAGGAGACCAGGAACAGGGCATAAAAGAACTAAAATTGGTGGCGGATCATGGCCGTTTTCTGGCCCCATTTGCCCGCATACTGCTTGCTTTTGATGATCTACGCCACAAGAACATGATTGAAGCACGCAAGAAACTCGATTGGTTGCGCGAGCACTATCCCAATAATCCTCTGTTTTTGCAGGAACTTGCCAAATTGGACCGTCCGCCCACCGGGCAGGGCCAGCACTGATTGAGCTTCTCTGGTTTATAATTAAGTTACCTGCTTGGCGGCTTTCTGCCGTTTGTGAGCAACAATGTTTCGAAGCCAGTGTTTCGAAATAATGACATGCCATTTTTGCCGGGCATGGGACATACCCTTTCGTACATCGGCAAACTTTACGTAAGCTGTTAGCATGCCGATAAGCTGAAAGTATCTGGAGAGAGAATTTTGGAACTTGGTAACCGCATTAAGACTGTCGTAATAATCGCGTTGGCGCTCATTTCTGCTGCCCTGGCGCAGGTCCAACCCGCAGCCACGTCTAAGTCGCCGGCTGTTGAAGAGAAGCTGGCCCAGTCTTATCGCGCCATGTATGACCTTAAATTCCAGGACGCTTTCAAGGCCGCCGACGAAGCCAAAGCCGTTGCCCAAGATGATCCTTTGCCCTCTGTTGCGCATGCCTGGATTGCCTTCTTCCGTGAGCTTGACCGGCTGCACGCGTTGCGTAGCGAAGTTTTTGCCACCGATGACGGCTTCAATTCCCGCGAATCCTACGTCTGGGAGCCTGCCAACAAAGCTATTTTTGACTCTGCCCTGGACCGCGCTGAAAAACTGGCGCAGGACCGGCTGAACAAAAATCCGAATGATCCCCGCGCTCTGCTCGCGCTCTCGCTTACCAACGGCCTTCGCGGCGACGATATGGGCCTGTTCACCAAGAAAGATCTTAAGGCGCTTTCTTACATCAAGTCTGCGACCACCTACGGAGAAAAACTGCTGGTCATCGCCCCTGATTCGTACGATGCTTATGTCGCTACCGGCCTGGGCAAATACATCATCGGCCGCAAATCAGCTCCGGTGCGCTGGGTGCTGCGCATGGGCGGCTATAAAGGCGACGAAACAGAAGGCGTGAAAGAGCTTTCTCTCGCCGCTGACCACGCCCGCTATCTGGCTCCGTTTGCCCGCATTCTGGTGGCGTTTGAGGACGTCCGGCGCAACAATACCACTGAGGCACGCAAAAGGCTGGAAGACTTGCATCAGCAGTTCCCCAACAATCCCCTGTTCATGGAAGAGCTGAACAAGCTGAACCGCACTTCAGCGCAACTGAATCAGGGCAGCGCCAGCCATCAAGGCAACTAGCCCGTCTAATCCGTCAAAGCAACAGAAGCCGCGCCCAGGATTTTTCCGCTGCTCGCTTCCTGAACAAACACCACTGCCCGGACATCCGTCCGTTTCCAGTCTTTGCCGACGGTGAGCGGTACGCTGGCTTCAAAGCTGCCCGAGCGCAAGCCACCCAGTTGCCGCAGTTCACGCACAACGGCCGCATGATGCAGCGTGCGCCCGCCGTTCTCTCCCGAGCCCACCTGGGTGGCCAAATTGTCTTCGGTAAGCGCCAGCAAAACCTTCGCGTCGCCGGCTGAAGTGGGCCCTTTTACCTGGACAGATAGCTGATTCGCACCGGCCTTCTCAATCTTCACTTCCGCCAGTTCCTGCTTACTGGCAGCCTCGCTGATGACGCGCTGTGCTTGGCCGGCATTGCTTCCGACGAACTCTGCTTCGCCATCCACGACCATCTGCGGCGTGTATGGCCCATCCACTTTCAGGCTGCGCGCATACTGCTCCTGCCGCTGGCTGTAGTCGGCGGAGGAGAAACGGTCTTTCCATCCCAGTGAGTTCCAGTAATCCACGTGGAAGCCCAGCGGAATCACCTGAATGTTCCGGGCGGCAAGGTCCTGCCGCAAGCGGCCCAGCAACGCGTCCGCGGGTGGACAACTGGAGCAACCTTCTGACGTAAACAGCTCTACCACCACAGGCCGGTGAAAAGAGCTTAGCGTTCCTGATGTTTTGTATCCAGATGTTTTGGCCGCGACGACAGAGATGAATGTCCCGGCCAGGAGCAGGACCGCCAGTGCCGCAAACTGTCGATTGCGCATACTTATGCATCACTTTCTTTACTACTCATATTCTTTTACTACTGTTACTCATCGTACGCTTCAGGGGCCCTAATCAGATTTATCAAATTACCTATTTACCAAGTTACCAAATTGCCTTACTTCCCCGATCACCTGAATAGGGCTTCCCATGGAAAGGCGCGGGAAATAAAACATCGGGCCACGTGAGCCGCTCAGTGGCGATTCCATTTAAGATATGTACCAGGAAAATGCTGGGGCATATACTTCTGCCAGATAATTCCCAGGGTGATTTGCGCATGGACAAGGCCAGAATCGCAAAATTCGAGGGGATCCTCACAAAGAAGCGCGAGGAGTTGCGCCACAACCTGAGCCGGACACAAGGGGAGCGGCAGGAAGCGCAGGACTTTGGGCGCGATGAAGGCGATCGCGCGACTGCATCCCTGTCAAAGGAAATGACCTTCCGGCAGCAGGCCCAGGAGCGCGGATTGCTCATGCTGGTGGAAGCGGCGCTCTCGCGCATCAGCAGCGGCAGCTTTGGAGAATGCCTGAACTGCGGCCAGGAGATTGGCGCCAACCGGCTGACCGCCGTACCCTGGAGCCGCTATTGCATCACCTGCCAGGAATTAATCGCCGAACAACACTGAGCGTTTCCGTATGGGTTATAGGGATTGCAGAGCCCGTTTTTTACGGAGTGTTTGGTATCCAGCAAAAAGGCAGATGGTACAGTCTCTGTGCTAGACTCCAGCTAAATCGGCCAGCATGGAACTAAACCTCAAACCTTCGCACGCCAAAGTCCGCGACTACTACAGCGCTCTTAACCAGTTCGGACAGCTCAATATCAGCCATGAGACCGCCGTGCGTCAGACTTTTGCTTCGCTTCTTGATACCTGCGCCAAACAGTTCAAATGGAAGCTGGTTCAGGAATTCCGCATTCCGACTCCCAAAAACCGCTCCATCATCATCGATGGCGCGGTGCTTGATTCCTTCACCCTCAAGCACGGCTTCTGGGAAGCCAAGGACCTCTGAAAGACTACTTGGAGGGAAATGCCATAATACTTAGACAAAATCGGATGGGTACTTTATTTGACTTCTAACGATATGAAGACCAAACGAGAGAAACCGACGGTCGGCAGGAATGGGACTCGACGAGTTACTGCGCGGTGGCGCGAACCTCGCAATGAATTTCTTTTTCCCGAGATGAATGAAAACCCTTGGAGAACTGCGGCCTTAAGATCACGAAACTCGGTTAGAAGAAATCGGGCCTCTAGTTCCCTCACAACGCTCGAGCTCTGCGCCGGCGCGGGTGGTCAGGCGCTCGGTTTGGAAGAAGCGGGACTGGAACATGTTGGCCTTGTCGAACTTGACGCAAACGCCTGTGCTACCTTGCGCATGAATCGTCCTTCTTGGAACGTAATCGAAGAGGACTTGAATCAATTTGACGGGACTCTATTTCAGGGCGTCGATATCATTTGTGGGGGACTTCCTTGCCCGCCATTTTCGATCGCGGGCAAACAGCTTGGAATACGCGACGAGCGGAATTTGTTTCCAGCAATGATCCGCTTAGTCGATCAAATTCGGCCTCGGGCCGTCATGATCGAGAATGTTCGGGGAATATTAGAGGCCGTCTTTCAAGACTACAGGCTCTATATCGCTACAGAATTGAAGAAACTCGGATATCAAACCGGCTGGAAGCTACTGAATGCCTGCGATTTTGGTGTGCCGCAATTACGTCCTCGGGTAATTTTTGTCGCCTTACGTAAGGAATACGCCGAGCATTTCTCATGGCCTGCATCCGTGCAAACTCCTGCAAAAACTGTCGGAGAAACGCTCTATGACTTAATGGCTGCCAAAGGCTGGAGAGGCGTTAATCGTTGGCGAGAATGGGCAAATGAAATTGCGCCGACAATTGTCGGCGGCTCTAAGAAGCACGGGGGACCCGACCTCGGGCCAACACGCGCCAGACAAGCGTGGGGTTCTCTAGGCGTCGATGGTTTGGGAATTGCTGACGAACCACCGGCTCGAGACTTCGTAGGAATGCCAAAGTTAACCGTTCGCATGGCAGCGCGTATCCAAGGCTTCCCGGACGAATGGGGTTTTTTTGGACGAAAGACCGCGGCTTATCGTCAAGTAGGGAATGCTTTTCCGCCGCCATTTGCAAAGGCAATCGGGAACAGTCTGAAGTCGAGCTTATTGTCCTCAAGAATGATGAAGGTCGCCCGTGCCTGAGACTTCATTGTTTCAATCTGCGCGAAAGAGCTTTTATGCAGCGTTACTGCAGAGCGGAGTTTTATGCTTGGCGGAGCGCAAAAAAGCTAAGAAGGATATGCCGAAACGATTTCCGTCAAATGCTGACGGAGACAGTGCGACGAGCATTGCCATTGCTCAGGGAATTTTTGATCAGATTCAATCGAAGGCGAAGCTTGGCGGCAGGCTGGCGGGGCAGATTTCAGGGAGTAAGTTTGAGCAGATCACCCGGTCGTTTGTTGAGGAAACGTTTGGGGCTCTAAAGGCGCTTCGGCCAGGGAAATGGGACGTAAATCCAGGCAAGCGAGCCATCTTCCGCTTCGAACAGTACCACCATCTTGCGGAGCTATCGAAGGTTGCCGAAGATAATCCAGAAATTGCGGTTGTGCTCGGAAGCGACTATGTTATTTCGCCAGATGTCCTGATTGTGCGAGAACCAGAATCGGATGAAACCATCAACGCCAAACAAACGATTGTTGATTCCCTAGTGGCACTGAGATCAGGGCTTCGGCTGCGGAATAACAGCCTCCCAATACTCCACGCAAGCATCTCGTGCAAGTGGACTTTACGCAGCGACCGGGCCCAAAATGCCCGCTCCGAAGCGCTGAATCTTATCCGCAATCGGAAAGGTAGGGTTCCGCATATTGCGGTGGTTACAGGTGAGCCGCTGCCCAGCAGGCTAGCCTCTCTTGCCCTTGGAACGGGTGACATTGATTGCGTTTATCACTTTGCTCTTCCAGAGCTAATGAGTACTGTCGAGAAATTGGGCATTGAGGACTCAAGCAACTTAGTGCGAATTATGGTAGATGGGAAGCGGCTAAAAGATATTACCGATCTCCCGCTTGATTTGGCTGTGTGACTGATAATCTCACCCCCGAACGCCGCTCCGAGAACATGCGGAAAATCCGTGCCAAGGACACTTCGCCCGAAAAGGCCGTCCGGAGCATGGTCTACAATATGGGCTTTCGTTATAGGCTCCATGTTGCCAAGCTTCCCGGCAAGCCTGACCTCGTTTTCCGGCGTGTCAAAAAGATTATTGAGATCCGTGGATGTTTTTGGCACCGGCATAAGAACTGCATTGATTCACACATTCCGAAATCCAACAGGTCTTATTGGGGGCATAAACTTAAAGCAAACGCACGGCGCGATATGCAAAATGAAATTAAACTACGTACGATGGGATGGCGCGTGCTCACACTTTGGGCGTGCGAGTTGTCAGATGAGCAACGCGTGCGCAAAAAACTTAAGGCATTCCTGGGCTGAATCGAATTACCAAAGAAACAGACGATGGCTTACAATTTTCTCACTCTCACCGACATGCCGAAGAAAGCTTACGATTATCGGCCTGGACAACCGCTTCGCGCTGGAATGGATGATTACCAATATTAGGTCTCAACCGACAAGCGCTCCGGCATCACCAATGATCCCAACCGCGAGGACGCAAAGAATACATCCTGCGTCTGATTGGGCAGGTCATCACCGTCAGCCTTGAAACCGTAAAAATCGTAAATGCGCTGTCGGACCTGGCATTGCTCTGATCCGGAGTGCTTACAAAAATGGGAGTAGTTCCTATGAATGAACAAATCGAAAAGATCGAAGTTCATATATTAAAATCTGCGCTTCAACGATTTCGACAGAGAACTCAGGTTGAAGTACGGCTGCTGCTTCTGACGGCAGGGACATTGACCGTCGCCGCCATAGTAGAAGTCATAGCTGCAGTAGTAAAGAAAGACATCGGATTCTCAGTCTTAGGGTCCGGGGGGATTTTTGGCCTCCTCACGTTTTCCCGGTCTGTGTACGAGAGAAGCATTGCTTGTGAGTTCGATTGCGACATGCTGGAGGTCCAACTTGCGTTAGGGGGATTTCCTGCATTCCAGAAAGCAGTTGTCAAAGTATCCTGTAACAAATTAACGAATCTAAAAGTGCCTGGGACACAGAAAGTGAAAGAAAAGCCATGACGGAATCGGATATTCTTAAGGAAGCAGCATCAGCACAGCTCTCGAAAGAATTAAGTGAACTATCGAAAATTTCGAGCGCCAGCAGGCAGCGAGCAAAGCAGGCTTGGGTGCTCTATTTGGTATGGTCGGCCGCAGCATTGGTCCTTCTGGGAACTGTGGCAATCGTCGTAGAAAAGCAGTTTCGCGATATCAAAGCGAAGCTTGCGTCCAGTTCCTCTCATATGGCCGAGTTAGAACAGCGGCTATCATCTGCTCAGACGACTCTAAATGACCTGAGCACACAACTGCAGAAGGAACAAGCTCGTTTGAACAACTTGCAACAGACAAGACTCGTTTTCCTTCAGAATGACGTTAAGGCATTGAAGCAAAACAAAGTCAACAGTGACGAATTTGCCAGGCGGCTGGCCGACCTTGCCACGACTGAATCTTTACGTTCACTCGAAGCTGAAGTTCACAATAAAGCCGACGAAAAGGTCCTTGATGATTTAAAAAACGAGGTTGCAAAGCGAGCTACGCAGCAGGACATTAAAAGCCTCAGCGAGCTAATTCAAAACAAGGCTGATGGCACAGATCTTACAAATGTAAAAACTGAGGTTAAGAATTTGCAATCAGCCGTGAGTGGCAAAGCTGAAAAAGGAGACCTGCAAACGGATGAAGGAACACTTAAGTCGCTTGGGATTCGAATAGAGAAAATCGCTTCAGAGCTTGCAACTGTGAAGACGTCAATGAGCTCTAGCCAAGGTTCGCCCGGACAGAATCAATCTGCTCCTAATAAGTAAGACTTCCGAGCTCATTAGCGCTCCGCTGCGCTGCGTGCGGGCCTGCGGCGCGAGGAATGGGGTTTTTTTCGATACCTCTCACGGCCCTGAAGGGCCGTTCTTCCACCCAGCATGACGCTGAAGCGTCATGCGCAACGCTGAGAACAAAGTTCTTGCTTTCGTGCTTTATTCGTGCTATAAAGTAAGCTGCTGGAGCGACCGAACGATCCACCTGCGAGCCCTCCAGAGCCGGCCAAACGGCAAGCCTACAAACGGCCGGCGATCCGTTGCCTGATTCACCTACTGCGACGGAATTTCCCGATTTTCCATTTTGCGAGGCAAGCCATGCAGGGCAAAAAGATCCTGATCACAAGAGAGCAGATTCTCACAGCCATACAAAAGCTGGCGACTGACCTGGGGCGGGCCCCCACACGGGACGAACTGGAGCAGATGGGCGGGATTTCCGGGGCGGCGGTGAGGAAGCATTTTATACGGCACAGGACGGCGATGATAGCGGCGGGGCTGGAACCTGCGCCGACTGGCCCGCCACCTCTGATCCGGAATGAAGACCTGCTGGAGGACTGGGGCCGCGTGACGCGAGAGCTGAAACGGACGCCTACACGGGCAGAATACGAGATTGCAGGAAGGTACGCACACCGCTGCATGATTGACCGGTTCCAGCGCTGGGGGCTGACGCCGGTGGCCTTTATTGAAGCAGAAGCCATGGGCGCGCTGAGCGGCGAATGGAAAGACGTGGTGGAGATGATCCGAAGCGCGCCGCAGCCGGCACGAATACGGCAGGCGCGTTGGGCGAGAAAGTTTATGGCAGCGGCGCGAAAAAGCGGGCGCGGGCCGAGTGTGCCAATGGGACCGGTCAATCCAGGGCTGCCGCCTACACTGGCGGGAATGAAGTGCGTAACGGCGACGATGCTTGCGGTGCTGGTGGCGAGCATTGTGCTGGGAGGCGGATTTTTACGAAGGGTGCTGCCGGACCGTCCGATGCTGGGCGCGCCGATGCATACGGCGCGGCTGACGCACGAGCCGGTGAACGAGATGGGCGTGAGCATGCTCTTTGCCATGATGGCGCGGGACCTGGGTTTCATTATTGAGTCAGTGCAGGCGGCTTTTCCGGACTGCCGGGCGAAAATGGAAGTGAGGCCAGGACGATGGCAGGACGTGAGGATTGAATTTGAGAAGGATGCCGGGCCTTCGCGGAGCATGGGCATGATCCGAAAGGATGCGACATGATTGTGTGCTGGCGACACAATTGGAAGGATGTCCGAAGGAGATGATGGTGGTGGAGTTGAGGAAGATCGTGGGAAAGAAGAAAAACCTTTAACCACAAAGGACACAAAGGATCACAGAGGGGGATCGGATAAGCACCGTGATTTGGAAAGAGCGAACCTTTAACCGCAGAGGACGCAGAGGAACATCGGAGAGCGAAGAGCAAAAACTTTAACCACAGAGGACACGAAGGAAAATCAGGAAAAGCAAAAATCGCTAACGAAGGACATGGAGGACGCAAGGGCGACATCGGAGGTTAGGTGAATCAATGGGGGTATGGTCGCAAAAAACCCCTCCGGCCACGAAGGACAGGAGGGGAATGCGTTTGGATAAAAAACTTGCTGAACCTTAACTTGCTGAACCTTACTGTTGCGGCGGCTTCTGGGCCGGCTGGTCAGTGGTGTTCGGCTGAGTCGCTGGCTGAGAAGCTGGCTGCGTTGCCGGCTCGTTGTTGGCCGGGGTCGCGGTTACGCCGCTGGTTGAGGCTGGACCAGAATTGTTGCTGGCGTTCAGGTCAGCCAGTCCGTTCTTGAGCAGGCTGATCTCAACTTTGCCGCCCTTCTGGCGCGTCATCTTGCCATTTTCGGCCTGGATAGGAGCGTTGCCCATGCCGACCGTGTAGATGCGATAGACAGGAATTTCATGGTTCAGGACCAGGTAACGGACGACCATCTGCGCCATTTCACGCGAATTCTCAATGGCCTTGGTACCGTTGCCGGGCGAGAAGCCCTGCACTTCCACGATGTAGCCTTTCTGGTTCTTGAGCGAGGTCGCCATCTGGTCAAGCGCGTCTTTTGCGTTCTTGCTCAGGGCGTTCTGGCCGGCGCGGAAGCGGATCTCAGCCTGAGTAATGGGCTGGTACTGGTCAATCTTGCTGACCGTATCTTCCACCGTCGCAATGCGGGCATGGGCCTGCTGCGCGGTTTGCTGGGCCTGGTTGGCGCGATTGCCGGCGTCCAAGGCATGCGTATCGGCTTCATTTGCCTTGCTCATTGCGTTGCGGATGCCTTCGGTGGCGCGAGCGTCAACGTCAGCGATCATCTTGGCGTTCTTCGCGGTAAGTTCGTCCAGCTCATTGACGCGGCCGCGAACAGGATCAAGCTGCCGGTTGACATATTTCTTGCGGGCAAATGGATTAAGATGGCCCCAGAAACCCTCTTTACGGGTGTAGGTCAACGGATCTTTGCCGGTTGCGGTCTGATCGTTGCTCTGGGTCTGCTGCGCCTGGGGTTGATCTGACGTAGTGGTCTGTTGGTTCTGCTGCGCGACCGCCGGAATTGCGACTGCGGCGGCAAGCGATAGGGACAATAGATAGTTCTTCATTTGGGAAAAATCCTCCGAACCGGGGTCGTTCGAGCATCGGGGAAAAAAAACCGCTTTTGTGACAGGGCTCGCCAGCTCACCCCCGATTGCGCATAACGTCACGT
This sequence comes from Candidatus Angelobacter sp., assembly GCA_036488825.1. Lineage (GTDB taxonomy): Bacteria > Acidobacteriota > Terriglobia > Terriglobales > Acidobacteriaceae > Angelobacter. The sequence goes on along the minus strand of DASXGZ010000014.1, from coordinate 41,757 downwards.
TTCCTACTAATGCATTGCGATTGCCAAACTCCTGATTCCAAAGCCGCAAAACTGTCCCTTTATTTTCATCATTTTACGACTAACACCTTAGTTCCGGCTAGTTCCAGCCTAAGGCTTACCGGGTAAATATTGCTCGGCGATGGACAGCTTAAATGCATGGTGGGACAGCGCCAGCGGAGAGATCTTGAGCAGTCCACGTTCACACTATTACCTCTTATCAACTGTTGGGTGGCGCCGTCGGGGTATGGTCTGCTGTCTTGCTGCCCAAATATCCAACATGGCTGATGCCCAGCAGCGTGATCAGGCCCTGGGACAGCACGGGCATTACGGCTACTTCTGCCACCATCTTTGGATCCAGGCTGGTACCTAGCCGGGAAAATCCGTCATAGAGCTGATAGCAGAAGGCAACAATGATGATAATGGTGAAAAGAAACATCTGCACTTTGGCCATATCGACATAGGCCGTATTTCCAACCTCATCCCCCTCAAACAGGTCCGTTACGCGGGCATCCTTAATGCTGTTATTAGCGTAAAGATTGCCCTGGCGATTGTCCTCAACCTCTTGTGGATTTTCTTTGAGTGTCACGGCCGCTTTTACTACCGCATCCGGATCGGTGGGTTTGTCCCTTTTGTTCTGCAATATCAGCGGCGTCCCCACCAGCGATGTAGTGCTGATCCCCATCAAAGCCCATAGGTGCGAATCCATGCCAATATCAAGAGGTGAAGCTACTCTGGCCGCAATTCTGCGGAATGCAATGGTCAAAAAACCGGAAAGAATTACCACTGACCACGCTATCATTTGGAACCGTGACAGGCTCATCAGGTTTCTGTCGCTCACCAGAATGCCCAACGGCCTCCCGGAGATCAGCCATCCCAGATAGATGCAAAGCACTATGAGAAGTCCCAGCGTCCAAAGCCAGGAGCTGTTTGCGGCAAATTGTGCCCAGATCCCAACGTAATAAATGGCCAGCACGATGACGGCAATCACCACAGCCGATCCAGTCCTGCTTAAATTTGTCATCTTGTCTCCACCACTTCCACTGCCGCCGGATCTTGGTTGCGACACAGCTGCTATCGTTACCGTAGTCACAGCCACTGCGGGCCGCACAGATGGATCTGGAGTGGATGGTGTAGGAACGGGAGGTTGGTCGGATGCGCTCATTTGTGCCTCCTAAAACGTGTCAGTAGCAAGGCAGCGCGCGGGTTTACCGGCGCAGTAAGGACCAATGCTGAACGTTGACCAAAGTGTACCGCATAAAATTTCCAAACGATTATGGAATTTGCGCTGCGCCCAAGCCAGGGCATGCTCAAGCGCGATTTCAAGCCGCTTACACACCAATCCTCTTTTTCGTCGCACAAAATCGCCGGTGCTGCTCCAGAATGTAACTATCTGTCATGCCCGCCACATAATCGCACACAATTCTATGCAGTGGCTCCGTGCTTGTTTTTTCCTGGTAGCTCGCCGGCAACTCCTGCGGCGACTTCATAAAGAACCCAAACATCTCTGCGGTCACCTGCTCCACTTTCTTCTTGTCGCGTTGCAGCCCCGGACTGGAATAGACATTGTGATACAAAAACTCTTTGAGCTGCCGCCGTTCCTTGTCCACTTCGGGGCTGAACCCAACCAGACGCTTCGGATGCTTCCGCACATCCTCCACAGATTGCACTCTCGCCTCCTCAATCAGCTTCCTGCTGTTCGCGATCAAATCGCTCACCAGCCGGTCCAGCACTCGCTTTAGAGTTTCATTGAATTGGAGCTTCTCATTCGCTGCGGGAAAAAGCTGTTCCACTTCGCCATGCAAACGTGCCAACAAAGGCACGCTGGCGCGAATCTGGTCTTGTGTCAGGATTTCGGCTTCTACACCGTCGTCCAGGTCGGCGGTTGAATAGGCAATCTCATCCGTCAGGTCAATCAACTGTGCTTCCAGCGGCGGACGCTGCTCCAGCAGATACTCCGCCAGCTCAGAAAATTCTTTTACGTCGTAGTCGCGCGAGTGCTTCACAATTCCCTCGCGTACTTCAAACGTCAGGTTCAGCCCGGGAAATTCAGCGTAGCGATGCTCGAACTGCTCCACCGTGCGCAACGCATGCAAGTTGTGATCAAAGTAGTCGCCATATTCGTGCATCGCCGCATCCAGAATGCGCTCCCCGGCATGGCCAAACGGCGGATGCCCCACGTCATGCACCAGCGCCAGCGCCTCTACAAGGTCTTCATTCAGTTGCAACTCGGCTGCTATGGTGCGTGATATCTGTGCCACTTCAATTGTGTGCGTAAGCCGGTTGCGGAAATGGTCGGAGCGCCTGCCGGTGAATACCTGCGTCTTGTTCTCCAGGCGACGGAAAGCCCGTGAATGCACCACGCGGTCGCGATCACGCTGGAAGTCGTTGCGATAAGCGTGTCTGGCTTCAGGATAGCGGCGTCCACGGCTCTCTTCCGCGCGCAACGCGTAAGGGGCAAGCATGAAATGAGTGTAACGTAGACCGGCAATCCGCTTCGAATGTGCCGGGCTTTGGGAAGATAGTTTGCTACCGTCAATTAGGCGAGTTCGGCCGCGCCGTAATGCACCAGCCGTGGCACGACTACCGCGACACCCGGCTGCGAATGTATGAACTTGCGGAGATCTTCATCGCCTAAGTAAGGCGGCGCCAATGCCGTGATCGATTCCATAAATGGATCCGGCTGAGGCGGAGATGATTTCGTTGGCGCAGGATGGACTGCTTGTTCCTCTAAAACCTTCATCTTCTCGGGGGCGGCAGAAAGCGAACGCCCCAGTTGCGGCCAGCGTTCCATCAGCACAAGCCACTTCCCGATCTGCTGCGCGGTTACTTTCGGCTCTGAAATTAGCAACCCCCGGCTGTGAGCAATGAGCAGATTCACCCGAAAGCGGTTCAAAAGGCGTTTGGTATTACGCGGCAGCGGTTGAAGGTAGTCCACGATCAGCGAACTGAGTTCCTCGCGGAAATATTCGTCATCAATCAGGAGTTGTTGCTTACGTTGCTCCACCAACCGCCCGAGCTGCTCATCGCCGATCTTGGCATCTTTCAGGGACGCCGCAACTTCCCGCGTGGAAATCTCAGCGACATTCTTGTCAGGAGTCCGGTTCTTAATTTGATTGAAAGCCTCGGCAACTTTTTGATTGGCTTGCCTCGCCTGTGCCGCAGCGCGCAGTTCGAAGAACTGAAGAAATGCTCCATAGGTACCAAGCGCCAGAAACAGACCGGCGATCCCGTACTGAAGGACTTTGACAATGCTAGAGTCCCTCAGAAGCTCAATGTAATCGAGAAGGCCGATCAGATAAAACCAAACGGCAGAAAGCACTACGATGCTGATAATCAACGAAAATAGCTGCCAATATGGGTTCCGTGGATCAGGCGCGGCGTTCTGCTTAGGTTCAGCCATTTCTGCCTCCTTCGGGTTGGGGGGTAGCTGCCAGTTGCTTCAGGTATTCCCGAATCTTTGTCGTGGGCGGAATGGGCAAGTCGAATTGAAATTGCACGATCTTCTGGAGATAAAGTCGACCGAACGCTTCCTTGCCCCGGTCGGAAGCGGTCAAGGCAATGCCAGCGCTGGGAACAAAAATCTCGGCGAGATCTTTATACTTCAATTGGGCCGCCGCGGCGACAGCAGACATATCTCCGAGCAGCACGACCACAACGCCCTTATGGTCCATCAGCTGGTTTACCGCATCCAGAACGTCGATGGAACGAAGCAGTTTGCACCGCTCAATGTCGTCAACAAACACGACAAAACGGTTGCCGCGCCAAGTCGCCTGGGAAATCAGCTTTTTCAATTGCTTTTCTGCTGATTGGATCGCTCCCGCTTCGGCAGCTTTATCCGGCGACTGTACGAATCCGCCCAGAGGGGTTGAGGTGAAAACTTTGGCCAGAAGTCCCAACAATCCCGCCAAAGCAGTGAAGAATGCGCCGAGCAGGATCATACGAGATTGAAAGTTCTCCAGAAAACGATCTACTTTATTCGGCACAAAGGGCTCGGTTGGAACAGGAAGTTTGGGGTCGAACTTGTTTTGCGTTTTCGCTTCGCTGCTCGTGGTTTTTCCCAATGCATCCTTCGTGACTGTTGTGGTTATCTGGTATGGCTCGGATTTTGAGGCTTCGTATTTTTTATACTGCTCTACACGCTGTAAATGCGATCCAACCCAGAGCCATACCAGGATCGTGGGTAGCAGAATAAGAGTTCCCAGAATGATTCGACGCCAGTTGCGGCTGCTGGGCTCAAGCAGAGCTGAGGGCAGAGGATTAACGATGCGTCTGAAGCCAGTGCGGTGCAGATCAGCCGTGCGGCCAACTTCAGAGACGAAGGCAGTAGCCAGATTGGGCGCGTCGTCATGCATCCATGCATTGAACCAGCATATGATGTGCGGTGCATGGCCACGGTCTTTCGGCCGTTGCTGAAGTTGTTCGGCAATCATGTTGGCCAGTGTGGTTTTCCCCGCACCCCAGGGAGCATTGATGGCCATCGTAAATGGTGTTTCCGTCTTCTCATGATCCAGGATGGTGGCAAGAGCGCTGGCATAGTCTCTGAACTGAAAGCGGTCCTGTTCCGCAAAACGGTCTTCAAGAGGCCGGTCAGAAAGCATCCATGCATCCGGCGGACGAGGGGCCGTAATAGCCGGTTCGGGCGCTCCGGTTGGCTTTGGCTGTTCCTGCTCAGAACTGGTCGCCGCGGGCTGCTGGGATTGCGGGGGCGCAACTTCGGGCAGCTCAACAGTATGAGAAAATTCTGGTCTTTGCGGCGTAATGCTTCCCCCAACGGCCACCGCAGCGGCTGCTTGGTTAACCGAGGTGGAACTGGACAGATTTTTCTGCGCGTTTGAGAGCGAAGATTCTTTCCACAGAATTTCAAGCTTTTGGGCCAGCTTTTGCGGAATGGGCAGTCCGCTGCCTGTTTCAGTCCATAGCTTCTCTTCGCCAGTCTGTTGAACCAGCTCCGGCAAAGGAATGAGCGGTAGTTCCTGCAATACTTCCCATCTTACTTCAGCATAATAGGATACCCAATTCGCAGGCTTAGTCTCATCCCAATGCGGACCCTTCACAATATCGCTTGCGATATCTCCGGCCCCAATCAATCCAGGCTGGCTATCGCCATGACGCATAAAAAATACGCGATCTCCGCGCTTTATGCCGTGGTCGCCCACGCTCCAGCGCATGATCAGCTCACCCTGCTCTTCAAATTGAGCGACCTTTTTAGAAAGGTACCCAGCCGGGTGTCGCTTAGGGTTCCAGGTGAGCAAGTAAGTGGCGGACTGCCTTTCCTCTTCTAAATCCGCAGGTGGAGACACATCACCAGATTCATCTGGAACCTGCAAGCCTTGTGCTCTCCACCATTGGGCCCACGGTCTGTGGTTGCCAGATGTTTTATCTGAGCTGACAAATCGAAACCACTCATCGCGAAGCGACTGGAGACTGAGATTTGCCGCAAATGCGATCTCATTGAGTGACACGTCGCCTATCGCTAATAATGCGAGTGTTATGTAATCTCGACCCCAGATTTCAACATTCTCTCGAAAGAAAGCCTTAGCAGTTTCAAATGATGCAGCCAGGAAAGAATTGACGGGTAATGAATTTATTTCTGATCTGGAGATTGGCTTGCCTGTAGAAAAATAGTTTCGGCCGAGGCCAGGAAAAAAGGATGCCCACTTGGAAAAAGCGGAAGATGAAGTTTTGTAGCTTGCGATTATCGCTGAATTCAGTAAATGGCCCGCGTTAAGAGGATTGCCTTCTGAAAGAAGCAAGGCTGTGCCTAATGCCTCCCTGACATGTACTTCCAAGTCGAATTGCGAAAGATCGAAGAATAGCCCTTGGCTGACTTCTTTCTGTTCTTCTTCCTCTCCTTTGGCCACGGTGTTACCTCACAGATTCGGCATTTTACTCCTATTATGTAGGAGGAAGTATTGTCTTTCAGTAGTGTGCTTGCTTAGTTACACACTCGTTTTGCGGATCGACATCGATTCTACGAATATTGGCTTACTCATCAATAGCGTATTCTGCAGAGTGGCGATCAGCTTAAACTAGATTCTCGATCCACTATTCATCACATGATATATTTCCTGCTTTAGTGGAAGGGTGCTTCGATGGAGCAAGCCGCAGTCGCACAGTTGAAAGATTGGGAGAATTTTTATGTGATCGTCGGTTCCTCGGCGGGAGCTTTAACCGGACTGCAGTTTGTGGTAATCGCCCTGATTGCTGAAGCCCGCTCGGCCAGCACCATGCTGGAGATTCGCGCCTTCGGTACGCCGACAGTCGTGCACTTCTGTGCCGCGCTGCTCCTCTCTGCCATCCTTAGCGCGCCATGGCACACGCTGTCCGGAGCGGGATTTACCCTGGCTGCCTGCGGAGTGGCAGGGGTCGTCTATCTACTCAATGTCATCAGGCATGCCCGGCGGCAAACCGGTTATGCCCCGGATACTGAAGATTGGTTCTGGTACGTCGCGCTTCCTTTGGGGGCCTACGCCGCGCTGGCTGCCGCAGGATTGTTTCTCCCTTGGCACGCCGGATGGTCTTTGTTCGTGATCGCGGCGACCTCACTCGCGCTTCTTTTTGATGGGATTCATAACTCCTGGGACACTGTTACCTATATTGCCGTCGAGCACGGACGCCGCGACAAGAAAAACAGGACTACGGGTTGAAAGATCGCCAACGGTGAAAGACGGGCCACTAGTTGCAAGTTCCTGGAGCATGTTTCAAAAGCTATTTTGAAAGTATCAATTTAGCGGGAAATTGTTCCGGGGACTTCCGCCAAAGAATTATGCGAATGCAGAACGTCGTCTTAACGACCGCTGTGGTTCTAAGTGTCCTCCTGTCGTCGTTTGCGCAGAACGCTCGACCTATACCGGCGCCCACTGACGTCGTCCTTAAGCTCGGAACTGAAGGTGACGCACACCAGTTTCACCTTGGAGAATTGATACCGGTCAAATTCTCTTACATTGCCAAGACCCCTGGAAAATATGTTTGGGTTGGCCAAAGCGGCAAGCGCCGGGGGGCGGTCACTCCAAATCTCGTGCTCACCTTCAGCCGAGCGCGTCAGCCTGAACCCAGGACCAGTTGACGACGATATAACCTTTGACCAAATGCTGAATGCGCCTTGTGGCGGCATAGGGGGCGGGTTGGGAAGCGGATGCGGAGACTGCGATGCGGAATATCCACTGACCGAGACTGCGCTCTCGTTTGGTGTTGTGCCACTAAACACGCATGTTACCTTCCGCACGCCGGGGACTTACACCTGCGAGGCTTCATCAGCCGTCATCACAACCGCCTCCCGCGATGAGAAGATTCGCCCCGCATTGTTGGTGAACTCAAATCCCGTCTCTTTGACCATCGTCAATGATCCGGGTTGGGCGCACTCCGCTGCCCTTGCGTATGCGTATGCGGATGCTTACGAGAAGCTCTGTCGCGGTGATGAAGTTGCAGAACACCACTTTTTGCAGTGTTCCGACGTGGCCCGTCGCATAACGTATCTGGACACCGCTGACTCGCTCGCGGTAGAGGTGAAGTTTTTCGACGGCAGAAACCACGGGTGGGAGAACGGTTTTTGGGATGCTATTCAGCTCTGACCTGAAGAAAACTTTGCCTTTGATGGCTGCTCGGATGCAAGAGCCGGATTTTGAGGTCTCGACCGGTGTTCTTGAATGGCTGGCAAGTTCGGAGCTGCGGCTGGAAGTGCCGGATGCATTTCAAAGTGGAACGCCCGCAACATATCACGCCCAAGCCGTTGAAAAGCTCCGTAAGTTCGTCCGGCTGCTAGGAGACAGCCTTTCCCAAAAAGACTCGAACGTACTCTCTGAGAGTGAAAAGACCTACCGCACATTTGCCAGGCAGCAGTACTGTGGACCGCAATCGCTGATTTCAGGGAAAGAGCAGAATCAGGTCCTGACACGCCTGCGTATCGAACCATAAGGCATTCTCTGAGTCCTTTATCACGCATCCAGCCCGCAGTTTTACTGGATTACGAGTTTTTTAGGACCTGCTAAAGGTCGGTTCCGCGCCACGCGCCTTCCGTATCTACCGTGGCGCTTCCGTGGTGGGATCGATCATCTTGCTGATTTCCGTGATCTTGGTGGCGGGAAAGCCGCTGATCTCCGCATGTTTATGGATGATCGATTCATCTTTGGCCAGGTACACACAGAATGTTTTGTCTCCGGCAACAAAGGATTCTACCCACTGAATGTCTGATCCAAGCTGTTTCAGCGCTGCATTGGATTTGGCTGCGGCTCCCCGCAATTGCTCCCGCTCCAGCGAACCCACCTTGGGAATATCGCGCTCAATAATAAATTTCCTCAACATGTTCTCCTCCGTCTCAGGCACATTTTTTAACCACGCATAGACCACATACGGCTTTGCCACAAAATTCAGATTGGCCATTATACGGAACGTGGTTCCAGCCTTCTTCAAAGTGGCGCCCGGAGGCTCTCCTTGGGGTGTTACCAGTGGCCTTGTAAAGATATATAAACGGCCCGCTACTCTGTAACATTCCCTTCATCAAAAAGTAATCTGCCGTTCATCTACCGGCCACGCAGACCTGCTATCCGTATAGAGCGGGGCGCGATTGGGTCACTCAGGCGGCTCTAAATGGACCTGAATTCCAGCGTAAGCCACCGAACTTATATGGAGGTATCAATGTCGCACGTGAGACGTATCGGCATGGTGGGCGTGTTTGCCCTGTTGTTCACAATGGGTCACTTGATCGCAGGCGCGGAAGATGGCAAAGACGGAATCAAAACGGTTTTCGTGATCGCCATGGAAAACCACAACTGGACGCAGCCCGCGAACCAGTTCAGCGGACCGATTCAGCAGATTTTTCAGAATCCCAACGCGCCGTTCATCAACAGTCTGGTAAACGGGACCGCGACGGCTGTGATTAATGGCCGCCAGGTCAATATCAGCAACCAGACTGCTTTTGCCACGAACTATCGCAACGTTCTGGCTACAGCGGGCGGGAACAACCCCCACATTCACCCGTCAGAGCCCAACTACCTATGGGCAGAAGCCGGCACGAATTTTGGCGTTTTTAATGACAATGATCCCTTTGCCCCTGCGAGTGGCACGGGACAGCTAAGCAACCAGGATAATCAACTGCACCTGGCGCGCCTCATGACCCAATGCGGCGTAAGCTGGAAGTCGTATCAGGAAGACATTGATCTGGTCCCGGACGGCGCCTCCTTCGACAACGTTGTTCTGCCCCAGAACCAATGGACGTCTCCCATCAAGAGCCTTTCCGGAATCTTTGTCAACGGTGTCAACCAGTTCAACGGCTCCAAGCAGTTTAATTACGCCGTAAAGCACAATCCCCAGGCGTACTTTACTGACACTAACGGCGGCAACGATACCACCACCGCGAATCCTCTGCGTCTGCAATATGCTCCGTTGCAGCAGTTCTTCACCGATCTCTCCAACAATGCCGTGGCGCAATACAATTGGATCACGCCAGACCAGTTCAATGATCAGCACACCGCGCTCACAGGCGGGTTCAAGGGCCAGATCGGGGATGCAGCGAACATCCTGCAGGGCGACAACTTCCTGCAGCAGGTCATTCCCGCGATCATGGCTTCCAAGGCTTACCAGAACCATGGCGCAATCATCATTTGGTGGGACGAGGCAGAGTCGGACGGCGTAGCTGGCGACAACCCGGATGATTTGACCCACACGATTGGTGAAATCGTCATTTCTCCTGACGCTCACCCCAATGTCGGTGGCTCTCCCTTTGCCAGCGACGTGTTCCTCACTCACTCGTCCGATCTGAAAACCATGCAGGAAATCTTCAACGTGACCAAGCCCTTCTTCCTGGGCGATGCAATACACGCGAACGATCTTTCCAGCCTGTTTGCAGAAGGCGCGATCCCCAGCAACTCTGGCAAGGATGGCGACAACGGTAACGGGTCTTGCAGAGGAAATCAGGACGGCCGCTAGAACTGGATAGGTATCACCCTCTGAAGTTTCAAACGGCGCAGCGATCTTAAAGAGATTGCTGCGCCGTATCATTTGCCGGCTGCCGGCGTCACTCGGCCTCGGCAGGAGCACGGAGCCTGATGGCGAGCGAACCCGAGTGAGGTTTTGACAGGAAGGCCGAGTTGCTGGAAGATATCGATCATGAAAAGCCTAAAATTTCTTGCCACGATCGCATTGATGGTCAACGCGATATGGAGCTTTGGAATGCAATCGCCGCCTGCTCATTCCACTCCTATGAGGCTACGCGTGAGCGGAGCCGTCATGGAAGGGCTTGTCATCCATAAAGTGATGCCGGAATATCCAGACGAAGCGAAAAGGGTCCGTGCGACCGGCGATGTGACAGTAGCGATTGTGATCAACCAGCAAGGAAACGTAATCAGTGCGGCGCTGATCAAAGGAAATCCGGTCCTGGCCGATGCCGCGATAGATGCGGTGAAACAATGGAAATATAACCCCTATATTTTGAATGGTGTCCCTATTGAGGTGGAAACTACGGCCGTGGTTGTTTTTAAGCAATCGGTTTTGTAGGCTAACTGGGTCGAGCAGGCCTTTCAGGCCCGCGGTAGTTGCTAAGAAATCGGCTTACAAATAATGCAACCCATCAAAGAAGTGACTTTCGAGCGCACCTATAACGCCCCGCTTGCCCGGCTCTGGCAAGCTTGGACTGATCCGGAAATACTAAAGCAATGGTGGGGACCAAACGGCGTCAGTATTCCGGAATGCGAGATTGAGCCACGGACCGGCGGCAAATTTTATATCGTTATGGAAGCAGGAGAAGCCATGGGGCCGTATAAAGGCACAAAGTGGCCAATGCTTGGTAAGTTCACGGCCGTTGAGCCAAATTCACAGCTAACTTACACTGCCAAAGCCTGGACAGAAGGACAAGACGAAGAGACGCAAATCGACCTGGTCACAATGCTGACTTTCTCTGAAGAAGACGGTAAAACCAAATTGAAGCTCAGAGCGGCAATTAATAAAATTGGTCCTGGTGCAAAGATGGCAGTTGAAGGCATGCAAGCCGGGTACAACCAGCAACTTGATAAACTGGGTCACCTGCTGGCTGCCAGGAAATAAGCACGGTGTTTGTCCTAAAGCGTTGCTCATCTGTCACTTGCACTGTTTTTTGATGACAAGCCGGTTACCATCAGCAGAGTAATTAAGTAAGTAAAAAAAGACTTGTGGGATCGCTTGACTTCGTCCCTGAGTGGCCTAGAATAAATACATCACCTCCGATCCGATTCAGGATCGAATGGGCTTGTGGCCAAGGAAACCGTCACCGCTTCTTGGTCACCGGCCCATTTTGAATTTTGACCCAAAATCAGCTGCTGGCTCTTGGCTTGGACGCTGCCTCGCGCTGCAAAATCAGCTCTTTAAGAGCCTTCGGCCTTGGGCGTTGACTGAGCTCCTGGCGGTTCGCGGAAAGAATCCATCTGAATAGGCGCGTACTTAACGCGGATGATCTCGAGAGGCTCCGTCTTCCCCGGCGCGCGCAGTTCCACGCAGTCGCCGGAGCTGGCCTTCATGAGCGCATTAGCCAGAGGCGAGCGCCAGCTGATGTAGCCGCGATCAAGGTCCACCTCGTCGATGCCGACGATAGAGACGGCGTGTTCGAGGCCGGCGGCGTCCTTGTAGGTCACGGTTGCGCCGAAGAAGACGCGCGTAGCGGCTGATGCCGTGCGCGGAGCGGCGGGATCAACGACCACGGCAGCGGCAATGCGTTTCGAGAGAAAGCGGATTCGTGAATCGATTTGGCGTAGCCGTCGCTTGCCGTATTGGTAGTCGGCGTTTTCACTGCGGTCCCCGTTACTGGCAGCCCACGCTACCACCTCCACCACCGCCGGCCGCTCGCGACTCAGCAGAAACCGATGCTCATCTTTTAGCCGCTGCAACCCGGCGGGCGTGATGTAGTTTTTGAGCGCCGGCCCCGCTTCCTCGCGCACCGGTTCTCGGAGTGGTCGCTTTTCTGTCATAAATCAGCTTTTAGCTCTTAGCCATTAGCTCTTGGCTTTGACTCGTTATTTCAGACTGATTTCATTTTCGCATGAAGGTAAGGTGATTGAGGTGTCGGCCCAGGAGTTGCGAGACATGCCTATCAAGCCACAGTGATAGACATCGGCTAGGCTGGGAGGTTTCTTGCGTCGCCACGCCCGTGATTCGTATGAGAAGGTGCTCGCCCTGCTTGTGCCTGCAAAGATCGGCAGGAACCAGAGCGACGCTTTCTGGTCAAGCGGCTCGAGGAATTGAAAGAAAATAGTTTGCTTCGGTTGTCGATTTTTTTGTGCGAGGACTCTGGCCGAAACCGGGGATACATTGAACGTTGTCCAATTTTTTGAGTTTTTGGGTGGAAGCCTCGGCCTTTATGGCCGGGGTGAGCGCGTCTGATAAAATCCGGCGCTTTAGCGCTGGTGGTCGTTTTTCATTCACAATCAAACATGGCCCATGCTCCTCAGGAGATAAGAACTTTTTTCGTCACATCTGTGACAAACAGACGGCACGCATTTTTCAAGAATGCAGACGCCGCCGAACTGCTCATTGACACGCTCTATTTCTATCGCGGCGAAGGAAGATTCGAGCTCCACGAGTTCGTAATCATGCCCGATCACTTTCATCTCATCATTACACCCGAGGAGCGGATTCCGCTGGAGAAGGCCGTGCAATACATCAAAGGCGGGTATGCGACCGCAGCGCGGCGCGAACTGGGGCTGAGCGGAGTCTGGCAGCCCAAACCTACGAACCATCGCATCCGCGACGCGGCAGATTACGAGAAACATCGCGATTACATTTTTGATAATCCCGTGCGCGCCGGCCTGACGCCTCACCCGGAGGATTTCCCTTTCTCATCCGCAAAGCGCCGCGAAAATCTTGACCCGCGACCACCAGCGCTAAAGCGCAAAACCTGAAGAGGAAACATTGCTTACCCCGGCCGTAAAGGCCGGGGCTTCCACCCCAAACCCCGCAAATAGAGCCCTGTCATATTGTGCGGTCAATATCTAGATGAAAGCGATAAAAAAACGGTGCCGGGCGGGTGGCCCACGCTTTCCGTCGTTTTTTCTGTCCGACAGAATAATCGCGGGTGCCCCATCCTTTGGGACTGAATCTCGCACCGCTGTTGCGCGAGATTCGTTTAGGCACAAAGGGTGGGATATAAAATCAGCCTGTGCTTTCGGCATTATTGGTTGGGCGAAGAAGGGCTCGTAAAGGTAGGCGCGTAATTATCTCCGACCCTTTGCGACTGACCCCCAGGCTCGCGCAACACCCGGCTCTTTGTTTAGTGATTCTTGTCTTTGCCAAAAGCGTTTTTAATTTTTTCTATGACGTAAGGATCGGTCATCTCTCGTTCCAGATTGGGTGTCTGGTTAAGGTAAATCTGATTCGAATTACCGCTCGACGCAAACGCAATCATGGACTCGTAATATTTGCCCTTGATGAACCAGTACTGCCTCGGGAGCGCCCTCTTGTCGGCGGGAATCACACCGTCTGATCCCAAGAGGGTGAAATGCTGGATGAACCATACGTACTCGCCACCGAACGGTGGAGTGTAGTCTTTATAGACCTTGACGAAGGTGAAAGTCTCTTCCTTTCGGTAGTCGTCAGGCTTCAGATTCGCACAATACTCCTGGAAAAATTCATAGTTTTTTTTCAGCCAAGGAACGAAATCCTTTAGTTGAACCCCTGCGAACTCACGCATCTTCTGCCATTCGTCAGGCAGAAAACCCGTACCTTGCGGCTCCCATGTGCCATCATCGTAAACGACAACGTCCACTAATCCACGGTTGTAGTAGGGAGCGCCAGTAGCCCTTGCGAAGTCAGCTTCGAGCAGCATCTTCTCGGTTTCGGTATCGGCATATACAGGCTGAGCATTGGCCTTGGCGTTAGATTTGTCGCGTCGAATGTAAGGCATCATTAAGTCCTTCCACGCAGTTAGTGCTTCTTCGCTAATGCCGTACTGGACGAGGTCCGTCATTGAGCGGAATTATACTATTGCGCCAGGAGCAAATTATTTTGACAGATTAATAGTTCGCTATTTCATCGCCCCAAAGAATGCGCTATTCTCCAGCAGCCCTCAGGGGTGGAGTTGAGTTCGATCTTTGACAAAAGAGCACTCAGCGGTCAGCAATCAGCATTCAGCCAGGACCGGGTTGCGACCCTCTGCTTAATCTTTTAGCATGTGTGGAATGGGGAACAAATGGGGATGTTTTAAATAAGTGCCTTGTTTGCAACACTGGCTCATGGGGATCAATGGGGAGGAAACGCGTAAGTCCTTTAGAAATGGGGATCAGGGGAGGGGTAGGGTACCCGAGGAACCCGCGAATCGGCTAAACTACCGGCTCCTAGCCCTGACTTCATACTCCCGCAGCGCCCGCGCCAGTGATTCCGGCGCTTCCACGTCCATCTGCACTTTGCTGTCACGATAGGAACGTTTCAGCACATGCGCACGCGCCTCAATTTGCGCCAGCAGTTTGCCTTCGCTTTGGGGAATGCGAATCCGCATCGGCTGAAGAGCGTCGATTTCAAGATGGCGGTCGATTGTGGAAAGAAGATCATTCAATCCAATTTGTCTGGCGGCAGAAATATAGGCCGTGTTCGCGGTATTCACCAACTCACGCCGCTGCGCCTGCGGCACAAGGTCAATTTTGTTCATCACGCGAATCTGGGGTCGGTCCATTACCTCCAGGTCTTTGAGCACGCTTTCCACCTGCATCTGCTGGTCGTGGGCAGAAGGACTAGTCACATCTGCCACATGCAGCAGCAGCGCGGCCCGCTGGACTTCTTCCAGAGTAGCGCGAAAAGCAGATACCAGCGTCGTCGGCAGGTTGCGGATAAAACCTACCGTGTCTGACAGCAGCACGGTACGCTTGCTGGGCAGCGTAATCCCTCGCACCGTAGGGTCGAGCGTAGCAAACATCTTTGCCGACTCCAGCACTCCCGCCCCGGTCAGCACATTAAACAACGTCGACTTGCCTGCATTGGTGTAGCCGACCAAAGCTACCGTCGGTAGCGGGACAGATTCACGGCGCTGCCGTTGCTGGCTGCGTATGCGCTTCACATCCTCAAGCTGTTGCTTGATGTGGCGGATCCGCCGGTAGATTTTTCGGCGGTCGGTCTCAAGCTGCGTTTCACCCGGACCGCGTGTGCCGATGCCGCCGCCAAGCTGCGACATCTCTATGCCTCTTCCCGCCAGCCGAGGCAGCATGTATTCAAGCTGCGCCAGCTCCACCTGCAACTGGCCCTCTCTACTGCGGGCATGACGCGCAAAAATATCCAGAATAAGCTGGGTACGGTCAATGACCCGCGCATTCACTTCTTTTTCAATATTGCGCTGCTGGGAAGGAGAAAGCTCGTGATCAATGAGCACAAGGTCGGCATCAACGGAAGCTACCGCGCCCGCAATCTCCTGTAGCTTGCCTTTGCCAATCAACGTCGCCGGATCAGGACGGTCGCGATGCTGTACGAATTCACCGGCAATCTCCGCACCCGCTGAGGCCACAAGCTCGCGGAACTCCGCCAGCGATTCTTCAACGCCCACGCGGGAGACACTGCGCCTCTCTGTTCGATCAGTCGCTACATTGCGGGCGATGCGGGCGCTGGGCGGCAATTCAAGATCGCGGTCTGAACGTGAACGATAGCGAAACTCCAGAGCTACCAGAAAAGCCCGTTCCGGACCATCACGACCAGTTTTGATCCCGGCCGACGGTTGAAAACGGCGGGAACGCTGCCCAGGAATAGATTAGCCCTCCGACTTGCCGGTGCTGCCTTCGCCTTCCGCCGAGCTGTGCTGGCGGCCCTCGCCATGGTGAATACTGCCTTTTGCCATCACCACGGTAGAAATGGCGTGTTTGAAAATGAGCTGTTCCTGATTGTTGGTTTCCAGGACAACTGAATATTTGTCAAAGGACCGGATGCGGCCTGTCAGCTTCACCCCGCTTAGCAGATAAATGGTGATCTGGCTCTTGTCCTTGCGCGCGGTATTCAGAAACGAGTCCTGTATGTTTTGTGCCGGCTTATTTTCCATCTGCCGATCTTTCTCCTGTGTTTGCATAGGGACGCGGAAACAGCCTTGCTCGCCTTTCTAAGCCATTGTAGCTTCTCACGGCAATCAGAGCAAAAAGGCCATTTAGCTGCCATTACGCGCCTCAATGCTAAAATTTCAATAGCCATTTTTAATAGTTATGAAGAGCGCAGGCCACAAAGCGGCAGCCGAAGTTCCCATGCTGGATCTCTCGCGCCAGTACGCGTCCATTCGCGATGAGGTCCTGGCCGCCGTTACCCGCGCCTGCGATTCTCAGCGTTACATTCTGGGCGATGAAGTCGCCGCTTTCGAGCGGGAATTCGCGTCTTTGTGCGCGACCGCTGATGCTGTTGGCTGTGCGTCCGGCACCGACGGTCTTTGGTTGGCCTTGGCCGCTGCCGATATCGGCCCCGGCGATTCCGTGATCACCACCCCCTTCAGCTTCTTCGCCACTGCCAGTTCCATCCTGCGCGCAGGCGCCAAGCCGGTTTTTGCCGATATTGATCCGGAAACACTCAATCTGGATCCCGCAAGTGTGGAAGAGCGCCTGCGGAAGTCTCCTCAGGGAACGCGGGCCGTAATGCCCGTCCATCTTTATGGCCAGTGCGCTGATATGGATCGCTTTACCCAAATAGCGGCAGAATTCAAGTTGCACGTGGTAGAAGACGCAGCCCAGGCCGTGGGCGCAACATGGAATGGTAAGCGCGCAGGCTCGCTGGGATTGGCCGCCGCTTTCAGCTTCTATCCCACAAAAAATCTAAGCGCTTTTGGCGACGCGGGCGCAGTCACAACCAATGATCCGGCATTGGCGGAACGCATGCGCTCGCTTCGCAACCACGGCGGCAAACAGCGTTACTACCATGATGAAGTGGGCGCCAACAGCCGGCTCGATTCAATTCAAGCCGCAGTGCTGCGCGTAAAGATGCAGTATCTTCCAAAATGGAATGATGCCCGGCGTGAGCGAGCGCAGACTTATGGCCGCCTGCTCGCGGGCGCAGGTTTGACCAAAACCGGCGCTGATTCCACAGCTCCGGTTGTTATCTTAAAAATCTTGTCCGCTGCGCACCACATCTATCATCAATATGTGGTTCGCGTACGTGACCGCGATAAGCTGCGGATATTCCTGAGCGAGCGCGGAGTAGGCTCAGAAATTTATTATCCTATCCCGCTCCACTTGCAGAAATGTTTTGCCTATCTCGGATACGCCCCCGGTGATCTCCCGGAGTCCGAGCGCGCCGCGCTGGATGTGCTTGCTCTGCCCATCTTCCCTGAGCTTCAGGAAGATGAGCAGCGGCATGTAGTGCAGTCGATTGCAGATTTTTACTCCTGAACCAGGCACTCATGGCGAAGGTCTACACGGTATTTGTCGACGATAACTTTCACTACATGGATGAGAGTGAGCGCTACAAACTGGGAGAATTTGCTGACTGCGCCTCGGCGGTGGCGGCTTGCAAGCAGATTGTCGATGAATTTCTGGCGACCTGTGACCTGAAGAAAACTTGCGTCGAAATTTACCACGAATACATTTCGTTCGGCGAAGATCCGTGGATCAGCAGCGATGATTCCGAATGCAAGTTTTCCGCCTGGGACTACGCGCAGGAACGTGCGAAAGAGCTTGCGCAGAAGAAATAAGCAGCTACGCTTCTGAATGCGCTACAGCCGATCCAATCACCACTCCAACAACTAAAAGCGGCGCAATTGAAGCCGTCGGCGCGGTTAAACATGGCACTCATTCCTACACCCCTGGCCTGATCCGGGGGAACATGTCTAATATGCCGGGATGGGTGCAATTTAAGCTGAGACCATGCTGCACGAATCCATTTTCGTCAACCGCGCACGATAGGAATCCGCCGCACGCTCAAACCTGATCTGTTCGTCGGATCCGTTCATGGAATTGGCGGCCATCAGGCAATATGCCCATCTAAAGATCGCGTAAGCCTTAATAAAGTCATCGATCCGCGCGCTTGCGTCGTCCCCGCTGGCACTGCGGTAAAGCGTAAGAAATTCTTTTGCCTGAAGCTCACTCATTTCCCATTCAATGATTGCGCCAGCCAGGTCCCATGCGATATCCGTCGGCCCCGGAAAAAAATGATCGTCGCCGTGGCTGCCAGAATCCGCTTTTAGCATCCGGCCTTCTTTCATCATCAACCATTCGTGCGGCTGCATACGCCCGTCGGCGATTACAGGCCGCTCCAGCCTCAAATTGACAGACGCATCGCATCCAAGTTCACGCAGATTATGCTCTGCCATCTGTTGCAGCGGACCCAGGTTGGATAGTTCCGCAGGAAATTCGCGTAAGCGAAATGCGCAATAGTGCGCCAGTCTCTCCAGTACTTGTTTTGACAAATCTCTTGAAGACATCGCACGGCCGTACATCCAGGGATAGGAAACAAAACCGTCTGCTTCACGCCGCGGTAAAGGGCCAAATCCTGCTGCCGCGACTGCCTGCTCCCGCTCGAATACACGGTCTCCGTAATGGCCGAAGCCGGCAAACTTATACAGCCGTAGTTCAGCCGGATCTCCTGCCGTTAGGTACTTGAGTCTTTCAAAGCTGATCCATGTTGCTGGCCATTCCGCACGGTTCGCAAACAAGCGGGTTCGCCAACCGCCGCCGCCGATAAAAACCTGCGCTTCATTTGGGCGGCGCGCTTCACCAGCAACCGCGACGTTACGGTAGCGTTTCCAGCGGCTTTCTGCATTGTCTGAGCACAGGCCATCGGCATTTGGAGCATGGCTGCTGACCAGCGTAATGTTTTCCCGTAGCACTCCGGTGCGCTCCAACGCTTCCGCCACGGACAGGAATGACGATCCGCTCAAGCCGGGCCCTTCATCCACAATAGCGAACCTGGCATCGGCAGCAATGGCTTGCTGGATTGCCGCAAGCTGCTTCGGAAGAAACTCCATAGCACGATTGTAAGGATGGCCCTGCGGTCGCACTGTGATTCTGCTTGCTTGTATTCCGCTGCGCCGCGCAGCCGCTGTCGTGACCGCGCTCAATGTTGTGCCGATGCTTCGGATACCGACGACCATCAGGCTCTTAGCGGGCACTGAAATTTTTTCTATGTCTGCATACGCCAGGGGGTGCAAAGCGTAATATGCAAAGCCTTCAGGAGTGGAGATATTTAGCTTGTCAAAAACAGGAATGATCTGGGCTGTAGCGATGAGTTTTTTTAAATCAACAGCAGACTTGTCCAACAGCGCAGCAACAATTGAGTCCGTGAGTGGTTCCACTGGTTGGGCGGCTTCGATGTCGAGATCAGCCAACCCACACTCTAGTTCGCCTGCAAGCAAAAGCGCGCCAAGTAGCGCGTCATAGGAATAGCCGCCATCGGACTGTTGCAATCGTCCGACGAGCGCAGCCTTAAGCTGCTGCCCGTTCGCATGCTGCCGGCCTTCACGAAAAACCAGCAGGTTAAGTCCGCTCATGTATAGTTCGTCAGGCTACTTTCTTTGTCGTTCTTCGCACGGCCCTGGGGGACCGGGCAACGTCGCCTTCTTTGTCCACAAAATAAAGATACTGGTTGTCGCGTTCAATCGCCTGGGGTACCAGCACCTCGGTTTCGCCTTCCCCTGATTTAGCCTTGCGGCTCACGTTTCCGTTGCCATCTACAAAATATAGATACTTTTTGTAGTCCCGTTCCAGATTGAGTTGCTTCACCTTTTCTGCCATACCCACTTGGACGATGAATTACTCTCCCAAGATGCCACAGTATGTTGCTAAGATTGTGCTCTGCTTTTTGCTTTACCG
This sequence comes from Candidatus Angelobacter sp., assembly GCA_036488825.1. Classification (GTDB taxonomy): domain Bacteria; phylum Acidobacteriota; class Terriglobia; order Terriglobales; family Acidobacteriaceae; genus Angelobacter. Next base: position 22,036 of record DASXGZ010000014.1, on the reverse strand, counting down.
GCCTTGTGGTGACGCGGCGCAGGCGGTTCTTCACCCGGCGCCAGCACACGCCGCACGATAGGAGGATTGAATTTGTAGGTGCGCTCCCGTACACTTCCGTCATCTTCTTTGGTGCGCAGCACGAAAGTACGCAGGTTTCCTTCTTTTTCAAAGTTTTGCCGACTCAGTGTGACCGGCAGCACACCCGCGAGGTCCCGCTCACGATATGCGGTTTCATAGCGGTGCTTTCGCGAGTTCCAGGTAAACACCCGTGCCTGGCTGAAGTCATAGGGCAGCCCTTCCTTTTCAGTAAAGAGCACCAGATATTCTGTGACTTTGTTATCGCCGTCCTGGACTTCATCGAGCGGAAAAGCAGCCACAATGCGCTGTCCTTCTGAATATTGTGCGATCTCTTCCGGCACTGAGAGATATAACGCGCGCCCCAGGACCCATCCCACGCGCCCCTGCGCATCGCGCACCAGCCACCAATCTTCGCGGACAGCAGGCGGACCGGCGCTGTCGCTCTTCACCCTGTCCTCATCGGCGTTCTCGTCCGGCTCTTTTTCCTTGTCATCTTTCAGTTGTTGCGCCGGAGCATTGCGGTCCACGGACTGGCGCTGCAACATGTCCACTTTTTCTTTCTCATTCAGCAGGTAAAGATAGCCGGTCTTCCTTCCTGGTAACACATGCACCTTGACTTGCTCTTCCGTTGTTGCGGTGGCCTGTGCCGGCGCGGACTTGAATTGCCCTGCCATGCGCTGAAACTGGTCGTATGTCTGCTGATCGGCCAGATAACGTTCCTGCACCCAGCCTTCTTCCCCGCGCGGTGAACGCACGCGCACAAAGCGCTTGCCCTGCATTCGCTCCAGAATTTCAACGCGTTCGCCGTTATGCACCACGCCCGTCTTGTTATAAAAAGTTGAAACGTGGTCGCGAAGGCTGGCTTCGGTTACATTGACGTACGCATATTCCGAATGATCTGAGGAATCAGTTCCGCCCCTGCATCCCGCCAGCAAACAGAGGATTAGAACCGCAAGACGCCAAGCAGGGAACCGGATGCGCCCTGCTGGGGGAACGAGCTTGCTGCTTTGGGATCTCTGCATTGGTGATACGACAAATATAGCAGTCCACCGCCATGCATGACAGACGCGGTGAGGCATGGCCTATTGCGTCATGATAAGCGCGCTGACGTCGCAAGCACTCGCCGTTCGAGTGCCGCAGTTACTCCTCCGGCGCGGTCCCCTGTTGGGCAAAGATCAGGTAATGCCCTGCAGGCTCTTTGATGCCAAATTCCCTGGAATGATAAAAAGTGGTGCGCACCGGCATCACAATCTCTGCCCCCTTGGTCGCTTCCAGTGCAGCATCCAGGTCCGCCACTTCGATATACAGGAAGCTCGGCCCTTTGCGGACAGCTTCGCCGGTTGCGGCATTGTCCTTTGCTACGCTGGCAAAGCTCTGGTACATCAACTCAATGCCGTTCTTTTCCAGAATGACAAAACCCACTTTGTCTTCTTCCGGGACTTCTATCGTCTTTTGGAAACCAAGGCGTTCGCTCCAGAATTGAATGCACGGTTCCAGGGCTTTTGCGAACAGGATAGGAGTGATTTTTTTGATTTCTGCGGGCTTCATGTTTTCTCCGTGAGTTGCGAGAAACGTTCCTCAGCCGGCACGGCTATCGCAACACGTTCAAATGGATTTTTTTTTGCTTTCTACGCTAATCTAATTTAGACTAGTAAATATACGGCATCACTATTTCGCTGTCAAGAGGAGGTTTTTGTGTCAGTTCAGGAACGCCGTTTACAGGATCTGATTTCCATCGGACCAGCCATGTTGCGGGACTTTGAGCTTCTCGGGATTCGAAGCGTCAAACAGTTGGCCCGGCAAAATCCAACCAGGCTCTACCACAAACTCAGCCGCATTATGGGCCAGCGCATTGACGTCTGTTGCCAGGATGTCTTTCATGCCGCCGTGGCCCAGGCGCGCAATCCGCTTCTGCCTGCTGAGCAATGCCAATGGTGGTATTACAGCCGGCAACGAAAGGCGCGCGATGCCCGCGGTTAAGCAACGCAAACTCACCATTCCAGATCTTGTACTGCTCAGTTTGCTGGCGGAGCAGCCGATGCATGGCTATCAGGCCAATCTGGAGTTGGAACGCCGCCAGGTGCAGGACTGGGCCGGCATCTCCCGGCCCCAGATTTATTATTCGCTGGAAAAACTGGCGCGTCTTGGGCTTATCAAGAATACTGGTGACCAGGGGCCGGCGCTTGGGCCTGAGCGGAGTACCTTTTCCACGACGGCCAAAGGGCGTGCCGCGCTTGCCACTGCGCTGGAACGCGAAGACTGGATTCACCACCGGGACCGTCCTCCGTTTCTCACCTGGATGGCCCTTTCCTGGCAGGCAAAGCCCGGCGTCTTTGCCAGACAGCTCCAGCGCCGCGAACAGTTCTTGCAGTCTGAATTAGCTCGGGAAGAAGAGACACTGCGTGCGGTTGAAAAAGAAGTAGGCCATCATTTTCATGAAGCCGTGTGGATGCTCCAGTTAGTGATCGAGCAATTTCGCACTGAGTTGCGCTGGCTGCGCCAAATTGCCGCTGAGCTTGACCGGCGCGCACCGGCCCTCCGTCCCGCGCCCGCCAGCAAAGACTCTCCTTAGCGGCTGGACATTCTGCTGCTTTCATTTGTCGGTGTCTTCGCAGCGTATACTGCTCAATCAGGGACCATGAATGACTATCCGTACGAAGCTTGTTTTATTCTGTGCTCTTTCATTTTTCTTAACTGCTGAGGCAGCCCCAAAGCACGGCCATGATGCAGCGCAGATTCGCGGCGAAATGGAGTTCCTCGCCAGTGACGCGCTTCAGGGCCGTGGCAGCGGTTCCCATGATGAACTGCTCGCGGCTACTTATCTGGCTTCGCAACTGCGCACTATCGGCATAGAACCGGCAGGAGATAATGGCGGTTACATTCAAAATGTATCCGGCGAATTCAGCTTTTATGGCGGGGGCAAGAAGCAGTGGAACACCCGCAATGTGATCGGCATAGTCCATGGCCGCGATCCAAAGCTGAAAGAAGAAGTGATTCTGCTCACGGCCCACATGGACCATCTCGGCATAGGTAAAGCCGTAAACGGCGACAACATTTATAACGGCGCAGATGACGATGCTTCCGGCTGTGTTGCTGTCCTTCAACTTGCGCGCTCTTTAGCGCACGAAAAAGAAGCGCCTAAACGGACCGTGCTTTTTGTTTTTTTTGGCAGTGAAGAGACGGGAGGCCAGGGCAACAAGTATTTTCTTGAGCATCCGCCGGTGCCGCTAAAAAACATTGTCGCCAACCTTGAATTTGAAATGATTGGCCGTCCGGACTCGGCGGTAAAGCCTGACGAACTGTGGCTCACTGGTTTTGAGCGCACAAATCTTGGGCCAGAGCTGGCAAAACACGGCGCAAAGCTTGTGGCTGATCCGCATCCCAAAGAAGATTTCTTTCAGCGCTCCGACAATCATGCTCTGGCCGAACAAGGGATTGTGGCCCAGACCGTCTCCAGTTTCGGCCTGCACAGTGACTACCACCAACCCGGCGATGATGTGGCGCACATCGATTTCACCCACATGGAACAGGCGATCCATTCCATGCTTGGGCCCGTAAAGTGGCTGGCCGATTCGGATTTTAAGCCGGAGTGGGTGGAAGGGAAGAAACCATAAGAGAATTGGTAATTTGGTAATTTAGTAATCGGGTAATTTCCAAGGGGATGGAAAGATGATGGGATTCAATTACCCAATTACTAATTATCCAATTACCAAATTAATTCGGTTTTTCTTTCTTCTTCCCGCGCAGGATGCGCTCATCAATAGGCTTGCGGCCGGCAAAGCCTTCTTCGGTGCCGTGCCAGAACTCAATCTTCTCTTCTCCATATTTCCAGCACAGCAGCACAATCTCCTCGCCCACGGCACAGGGAAAATCCAGCAGACCTATGTCCAGATCTTTTACCTGCACGCCAATTGAGTCAATCTCGGCTAGCGTGTCTTTAATGTTTTGAAAAGCTTTGTCGCGCTCGGCGCGGCGGCGCGCCACGGCTGGAATGTCCACCAGCAGGCCGCCGCTCAGCAGGATGCGGTGCCTCAGGTCCTGTAATTCTTTTTCAACTTCTTCAATCACATTCTTGCCGTCCATTGACCGCTTGAGTAGCGATCTCAGCACAGGCAGCAGGGTATGCGCTTCTTCCAGCGTGAATGTCTTCTGTTTTGCCATGGTTTCGAGACTTCGTTTTCAGCCGCTCACCGGATTTCCAGCATTCTATCCAGCGCGACGCGTGACCAATACTTCACATCGTCCGGAACCTGTATGCGGTTGACCACGTTGCCTTCAGTCAGATTTTCCAGCGCCCAGCACAGGTGTTGCGGCGAGATACGAAACATGGTGGTGCACAGGCAGCCGGATTCATCCAGGGTAATCACCATTTTATCCTCATTGACAAATTCTTTACCCATGCGATTCACCAGATGTATTTCCGTGCCCACGGCAAACTTGCTGCCAACGGGAGCGTCGGCAATCATCTTGATCAGGCCTTCTGTTGAACCCACGCCATCGGCCTTCTGGCATACTTCCCAGCGGCATTCCGGATGCACGATTACCTTGATTTCCGGATGCAGTGCTCGAACACGATCAACATGCTCGGGCAAAAACCGCTGATGCACGGAGCAATGCCCCTTCCATAAAATCACCTTCGCGCGACGCAGCCTTTCCGGATCTACGCCGCCGCCGATCATAAATGGGTCCCACACTACGCATTCATTCAGTGCAATGCCCATGGCATAAGCCGTGTTGCGGCCAAGGTGCTGGTCCGGCAGAAAAAGAATTTTTTCATTGCGCGCAAACGCCCACTCAAACGCAGCCGGCGCATTGGATGATGTGCAGACCAGTCCGCCTCGCTCACCGCAAAATGCCTTGATTGCGGCTGTTGAGTTCATGTAAGTCAGTGGCGTTATGCCGCAACCCATCTCATCGGTTAATCCCAGCCGGACAAGCTGCTCCCAGCAGCTTTCCACCTGGCCAATCTCGGCCATATCCGCCATGGAGCAGCCGGCGTTGAGATCGGGCAAAATCACCTGTTGGCCATCATGCGCCAGCACGTCGGCGCTTTCAGCCATGAAATGCACGCCGCAAAAAACAATGTATTCGGCGCGGGTACGTGCAGCTTCCTGTGACAGTTTGTAAGAATCGCCGCGAAAATCGGCAAAGCGGATAACTTCATCGCGCTGGTAATGGTGTCCCAGGATCACCACGCGCGAGCCAAGCTCTTGTCTGGCCGCGGCGATGCGCGCATCCATGGTGTGGTCAGGAAGTACAAGATAATTATCAAGCGAGCAACTGACGCCTCGCTCTTCCAAAGGAGCAATCACAGTCGACATTTTTCCGCCTTCAGTCCCGCGGTTTAGCGCCACGGAACGGAGATGTTGAAAGCATCCACAGGCTCCAGAGGATCCACTGCACAGGTTCGTGCCCGACCCACGGGGTTGTTGAAGCCCGCAGCCTTACGTGTTTTGATGACCTTCAGCCCAGATCCGATACAAAAATCTGCCATCACTCAAGCGGCTGAAAGGTCACTACTTATTGTGTCATTGAAGCTGATGAGATGGCAAATAGCATTGTAATCGTAGTTGGAGAAGGGTGTCTTGCGTGCCGATAAATCAGGGGACGCTGCTGCGTAAGCTCCCCAAGCCACCTCTTTGACTTCTCGCACAACAGCAATTTTCTCTGATACCCTGATTGCGCCTATGCGCCTTCAAAATAGCTTCTTTCTACTAATCGTCCTTGCAGTTTCTTCCTTCGCCCAAAATCCCAAACCGGTGACTGACCGGCTGGCCGCACAGAATGCCCTTTTCGACGAGCAATATGAATCTGATCTTCGCAACTTCCAGGAACGCGCCACCTCTTTCGGCGATTACCGCTACAATGACAAGCTTTCTGAGCACTCTCTTGCCGCCATAGCCCAGCGGCACAAGACGGATGAAGAGTTTCTGAAACGGCTTGAGGCTATTCCGACCACTGGCTTCTCTGACCAGGACCAGCTCTCTCATGACCTGATGGCTCGCGTCCTTCAGCAGCGCATCGCTGACTTCGATCTCAAGGAATACGAGATGCCGGTCAACCAAATGAACGGCATCCATACGGGTCTGGCAGATCTGCCGCTTTCAGTCCCATTCGATTCCGTTAAGCACTACGAAGACTATATTGCGCGCCTTCACCAGATTCCGCGCGTTCTGAGCCAGACCACAGAGGTCATGCGCGCCGGGATGAAGGACAAGCTCATGCCTGTTCGCTTCCTCCTGGAAAAGATTCCAGTCCAGTGCCAGGGCATCATAGACTCTGATCCCTTTCTTCTGCCCACAAAGAAATATCCAGCAAGCATCTCTGCTGAAGATCAGAAACGCCTGACGCAACAGATTACTGAAGCCATCAACACTGATGTGGTCCCGGCCTATAAGACCTTCGCTGCGTTCGTGAGTAAGGAATATGCTCCGCAGGGCCGTACCACGCTGGCAGTCACTTCCCTGCCTGACGGCCAAAAGCGCTACCAAAATGACATCTACGGCCGCACCACCACCCACATGACCGCGGATGAGATTCACCAGCTTGGCCTGCGCGAAATCGAACGCATACAGGCTGAAATGACGGTCATTGCTAAGAAAGAAGGCTTTGCCGACCTCGCTGCTTTCAGGGCTTCGCTCAAAACCAATCCAAAATATATTCCTACTTCAGCAGAGCAGATACTTGACGACTTCCGCCATTACATTGCACAGATGGAGCCGAAACTTCCGGGGCTGTTCAATTTGCTTCCCAAGTCACCTGTCACGGTGGAGGCAATACCAGCCTTTCAGTCCGCTTCAGCAACTCACTATGTTACGGGCACTCCGGACGGCAAACGCCCGGGCCGGGTCGTTGTGGCCACTTCTAACTTTGCTGAACGCTCCCTCATTGACGATGAAGCCATTGCTTACCATGAAGGCGTTCCCGGACATCACATGCAGCTTTCCGTTCAGCAGCAGCTTACAGGATTGCCAAAATTCCGCTTGCATAGTCTTGGCTTCAACGCTTATGTGGAAGGCTGGGCGCTTTACGCCGAACAGCTCGGCAAGGAAATTGGATTCTATCAAGACCCTGTTTCAGATTATGGCCGCCTGTCCTCTGAACTTTTTCGCGCTGTGCGTCTGGTGGTTGACACTGGAATCCACTCGAAGGGATGGACGCGAGACCAGGTTGTAGATTTCTTCCGCAAGTCTGGCGCGGTGGACGAACCCACGATTCAGTCTGAAACTGACCGTTACATTGCGTGGCCGGCACAAGCATTGAGTTACAAGCTGGGCCAACTCAAAATCCGTGAGCTGCGCGACCGCGCCCAGAAAGCGTTGGGAGCCAAGTTCGACATTCGCAGCTTCCATGACGAGATGCTCGATGGCGGGACACTGCCACTCGATCTGCTGGATGCTCGCACGGACAAATGGATCGCGGAACAGAAATCAAAGTAAATGGATTAGGAAATTAAGGGTGGCCGATTCATATGGATCGACCACCCTTTTGAGTTGGATTTCCCAGTGATCCTGCTGTTTCAAGCGGGATTGCTGATTTTCGCCGGCCCTGTTGCCTTGCCTTCAATGCCCTGCCGAGGGCACCATCCCCTCATCGGCCTATTCTCTGATGGGTTAGCGTCGGTTAGCGTCGGTTTGAGCCGTTCGATGATCCTTGTCGCATAAGCCCGAAACTCCGAATTATCAAGAAGCCCGCGCATGGTTGGCAAGGGCAACTCGCCATATGATCCAGCATCTCACTCCAGAGTTTCTGGTTGTAAACAGTTCTAGCTCATAACGATTCGTTTGTGAGGTTAGACAGAACTGAGGGAGACCCATATGCCACGCAAGACTCGTCTTTTCGCGTTACTTCCACTTTTGTCCATTTCACTGTTGCTCGCAGGTTGCGGAGCGGTTTCCGCCAATCGGACTGCCACGGCCCCGATCCAAAGCCCAAGTGCAACTCCCAGTCCTACTCCAAGCCCCGACCCGAGCCCGACCCCGCCGGTTGGTCCCGCTTCGTTTCAAATCAATTTGCAGCAGACGGCTGGGCGTCTTATCCCGCCGCCAAATGGAGAAATTACCCTCGACACCGTGGCCAATAACGGTGCTGGCAACGTACTCACCCCCATCGGAGCAGGCTTAAACACCACTGCATTTTTGCAGTTTTGTTCTTTCTTCATTGACGACAGCTCGGGGTGCATAAACGTGGCCAGCTTCATTCCAAGCGCCACGGGTATCAATATGGACTTCGTTTTCCCTCAGCATGGCACGTTTACCGGTTTCTTTCAGCTTGCTGATGCCAATGGCCAGTTCGCAGTGAGTCTTCTTCAAGGTCCCGCTAATGCCCCTGGAGTGCCCTACCGCTCGGCTTTGCTTCCTGCGGGTTCGCTCACAGTACCCCTCGTCCAGATAACAGGCAGCGCTTCCGGCGGTGGATCTATAACCCTGGTTGGTCTGACCGCCCATATTATGCTGAAGGGCACCACACCAAACCATACGTTTAGCTTTGCTTTTTGCGACAATGTTCAGTGCACGGTAGTGGCAAACTCAAGCTTCACCACCGATGCGCAAGGGGATGCCAGCGCTGACGTGGTTCTCTCCCAACTCGGTGAGCCCCTCTTTGCCGTGATCGATAGTGACGGCGTGGAGTTTGTGAATGCCTTTCGTGTGGAATAGCCCGGGGATATTTGCTTACGATTTAGCGAAGGGGTGCGAAAAGAAGGCTTATCGTGCCCCAAGGGCTCAGCCCGCGACCGTCAGTCTTCTCACAATCTCTTCCGCCACCGCATCTGCACGCGCCGCGATCTGCTGTGGCGTTTGGTCCTGAATGGGATGCGGGACGTACACGGCGTCAAACCCGGCGCGGCCAAGAGCGCTGGCTTGAATGCGCGCCGGAGATATGAACTCAGTGGTCGCTACGGGCACTGCAGGAATTCCCAGATTCTCTAAGCCGATTGTGTCGTGCAAACTGCACGTTGTGCATGACCCTCAATCCGCCAATCCTTCCACAACAGCATCCATCGCGCGCAGTTGCTCAATGATTTGCGGCGGAGCATTCTTGGAAAATGTCGGCTTGCGCGTACGCAGCACTTCTGCCACACCATATTTCGTCCGTAGGATTTCTTCCAGCCGATCCAAGAAAAAGCTACCGCCCGGCTTACTTATATCGAGCAGCCCGATCTTTTTTCCCGCAAGGCTTTTCAAGCGCGCTGGCGGCGCCCCCGCCTTCACTACGCTTTCATTTCCAGGATGAACAATTGTCATTGCCATGCTGCACTCCTTATTTATCCGGAATCGGATACGTCACCATCTGGCTGCCGGTCGGCCCTGTTGACCAGCTTCCGACCACGGCTGAAAACTTTCCTGCCGTTCCGCCAGTCACAAAAATGCTGATCGCTTCGGGCGAGCGGAATTTCTGGTAGCACTTTTCGCCACGGATTGTGATCTCTTTGTAATTGGCGGCCATTTGCGTGCCTTCCGCCCGCTCCACCGGTGAATAATGCCGCACCGGAATGCCGGTATTTTCAAACAGAAACTGCCGTGCCTGCTCCTTACTTATGCCATCGCGATGGATGGTCTTCACGTGCTCTGGACAGAGAATCACAATGGCTTCCGGCATCAGACAGGTGCGATAACTCCACACCGTGGCCAGCGCAAAAGAGATTGTCTCCAGCACGGTCTTGCCCGCAGGAGCCGTGTGCTCGCTTACGCCGCGCGGAGGCTCCGCTGCGAACAATGACACAGCGCTCTGCTCGCGTTTGAGGCCGCGCGTCACGTGGAACGGCTCCCATGGATTTTCCTCTTCATTTTCGGCAATGCAGAAGGAAAACTTGCCCGGATTTCCCAGCGCCGACATGTCGATCCCATCCGGCCTTCCGCCGCCGATGTTCAACAGAATCAATTGAAATGCGCGACCCAGTGAACTGTTGGCGCGAGCCACATTGGAAAAGACATTCTGCTTTGACCAGAATCCAAGCTCATGCCGTACCGGCCCATTAATCATCACCAGTGGTGCGGCAAAGTGCGTGGTCGCCTGCACGCCATGAAGATTGAAGCGTTCGTCGCAGGCAGCGCGCAGCAGCGAAAGAAGGACTCGCATCATTTCGGGTACGCAACCCGCCATCACCGCATTTGCGGCAATCTTTTCAACTGTGGCTTCACCGTAAAAAGGCGGTACCCGGGCAATTATCGTCTGCGCCGCCAGACCGGAAGCCTTGACCATGGCTTCAACTTTTTCCACTGTGGGTGGAACAACCGGCAGCGCGTCACCGAACTGCTTCCGGCAATACTCATAAGGATCTTCTTCGTCGCGCAATGCGATGCGTGTGGCGGGATCACCAGTGCGACGCAGCAATTTTGCGCCATTATCTTGAACACCACCTTGCGTTTGCGGCTCCAAGTCCGGGTGGAGATGACGCGAGCTGCACCCAGGTTTCCATGCGGGTGCGCCATCATCGGCCGGAGCTATCGGAGGTTGGCCCAGCTCTGCCGCCAATTCATTCAGGCCTTGTTTATCAAAGCCTGCCAGCGTTTTCTGCACCTGACCATTTTCATCGAGAAGATAAAATGTCGGAACTGTTTGCGGAGCATATTCCCGTGTGATCTTCAGCCCGGTATCCAGCTCTACCGGATAGGCAATTTTTAGCTGGCTTACAAATTCGCGGGTAGAAGCTGCGTCATCCTGTGATAGCCCAATCACCTGGACGGAATCCCTTTTAAGAGCATTTAGGTAGGGAAGCGCAAGCTGGCAGGTTGGGCAATCCGTCTCAAAAAACACCAGCACAGCTTTTCTGCCGGTCACAAGCCCTGGGATGGCAATCGCATTTTCCGCTTGCGGCATGGCTCCACAATAAAAGAGCTCTTTCTAAAGGACAAGGGGATGCGCCATAGATCGCTGTCTTTGTGTATCCTACTGGAATGGAAAAGAAGCCGCCCCCAGAAGATTCAAAGAACCGATTCGCGGAAGTGATTAAGAAGTCACAACAACGCCGCGCGGAGCTGAATAACCAGACCAAGAGAAAGCAGATGGAAGAGACGGAACTGCCTCCACGCGATGACGAAATTGTGGATACCGCGGATATTAAAGAGGACGAGCCCGGCGTCTAACGGGACAATGCGTGTGCGCCCTCAGCAAAAAGCGAGCGCAGCCGTGTGGTTGCGCCGTTCGGTTGCATCAACTGTTGCTTTAGTATTTAGGCACTTTAGGATCGATCCGGTCCGCCCATGCCAGGATTCCGCCAGCCAGGTTTTTGGCTTTTGTGAATCCTGCTTGGTGCAGAAACCCGACAGCTCTGGCGCTGCGGGCGCCGGAGCGGCAATGCACCACCATCTCTTTGCTGGGATCAAGCTCATGGACACGCCGTGGAAGATCATTCAACGGGATCAAAACACCGTTGAGGTTGCAGATCTGGTATTCGTGCGGCTCACGCACATCCACCAGCACAAAATCCTCCCTGGCATCAAGACGCTGCTTTAATTCTTCCACGCTGATTTCGGGTACGCCGTTGCTCACTGGCTTTTCTTGTCCTCGCAGTCCGCAGAACTCTTCGTAGTCAATGAGTTTAGTCACAGTGGGGTGGGTTCCGCAAACCACGCAATCAGGGTTTTTGCGCAGCTTGAGCTCGCGAAACTTCATGTTCATGGCGTCCACCAACAGCAGCCTCCCGGCTAGCGATTGGCCGCTCCCCAGAATCAGCTTGATGGTTTCCGTGGCCTGAATCAGGCCCACTAATCCAGGCAGAATTCCGAGTACGCCACCTTCCGCACAGGAAGGAACCAGCCCCGGCGGCGGCGGCTCAGGGTACAAACAGCGATAGCAGGGGCCATCCTTTGCGCCAAAAACGCTGGCTTGGCCTTCAAACCGGAAAATGGAGCCATATACATTGGGCTTTCCGGTCATCACGCATGCATCGTTGATCAGAAAGCGCGTGGGGAAATTGTCCGTGCCATCCACAATGATGTCGAAATCGGAGAATATCTGCAGCGCATTCTCGCTGGTAAGCCTGGTCTCAAACGGCTTTACGTTCACAAAAGGATTGATAGCCGCAATCTTTTCTCTGGCCGAATCCAGCTTCGGACGCCCTACATCACTTGTGAAATGAATCACTTGGCGTTGCAGGTTGGTGAAATCCACCACGTCAAAATCCACCAGCCCAAGTGTGCCCACGCCTGCGGCGGAAAGATACAGCGCCAGCGACGACCCCAATCCTCCCGTCCCAATACAGAGCACGCGCGCAGCTTTCAGCTTCTGCTGGCCTTCCATTCCGACTTCCGGCATGATCAGGTGCCGCGAATAGCGAAGGACTTCTTCATTGTTTAATGCGGGCAGTTCGTGCGCGATGGTTGTCGCCATGGAAATTCCTTCCTTCAATAAATAAGTTTAATTGGATATGGAAGCTGGTGCGATTCCCGTTCCATTGAACGGGTTGAGTGATTAGAGGACGAAGGCCCGCATCAAACATCGGGCCATTTTGGGGGTTGGCCCTGGCGGCAGTGATGCGGCTGAAATCATAGAACCATTATATCGCTTATGTCGCGTAGATCAGCGAGCGCTGATTGGCCACAATCTCAATGCTTTCCGGATGGAAGCTCTTGCTGTCCTCAGCACCCAGCAAGACGAACGAAGCGGTTGCTGTGGGCGTTCCATGCTCCACGCTGGTAATCACGTAAGAACAATCAAACCAATGGGCTTCCGCAAGATCGGTGGAAGAGTAGTTGGGTGAATGGTCCGGGTGGGAGTGATAAAACCCAATGATGCTCTCCCCGCGGTTGCGCGCCAGTTTCAACGCTCCAATCACCTGCTCTGGGTTGATGCTGTAACGGTCACTGGGCGAATCCACCCGCATGTTTTCACAAGTAAGTGTCATGGTGACAATGCGATGGCCATCCACCACATTGCCAAGAAGAATGCCACAGCACTCATTGGGGTAGCTGCGCTTGGCTTCCCATCGAATTAGATCGTAATCGGCCTTGCTGATTTTCAACATTTCGGACTTCTCCTGGGAAGTGGCGGCTTCTCCAGTCAATCCGGCCAGACGATCCGAACAACAAAGCTTCAAAACAGTGCAGACGAAGGGGCACCATATTAGATGATCCAGAATAGGATTGCATCAAGAATGCAACATTTATGTCGCTCTGCCCATGAAAACTTAACCCTAGTTGCACCGTAGTATGTGCAAACGCCGGGAAATAAACTTTTCCTTCCTCGTCATACTCTTGTTGACATTCGACAAGACTCGCAATTACTCTATTGTCGACATCCGAGGGGAGGTCCCTACGTGGGAAATCAGATCGATCTTTTACAGGGCACGCTGGATCTTTTGATTCTTAAAACGCTTGCCCTTGAACCGATGCACGGTTGGGGTATCGCACAGCGCATCCAGCAGATTTCACAGGACGTCCTGCAAGTGGGGCAGGGATCACTTTACCCAGCACTCCATCGACTGGAGCAACGTGGCTGGATCGGCTCGGAATGGAGCACATCTGACAATAACCGTCGTGCCAAGTTCTACTCGCTCACCCGCGCTGGGCGTAATCAGTTAGAAAAGGAATTAGGCGAATGGGAGCGTCTCTCCGCTGCCATTGCACTGGTATTGCAACAGAGCTAAAGGAACCGCCATGTCGATTTTTAGAAAATTGCGAGCCCTCTTCAAAGATCGTAAACAGCAGGAAAACGATGTAAATGAAGAATTGCGTTTTCATCTGGAGCGCCAGATCGAATCGAACATTGCCGCAGGCTTGTCTCCCGATGAAGCTCGCCGCCGAGCGCTGGTCGACTTTGGGGGCGTCCAGCAGACTCGCGAATCGCTGCGGGAAGTCCATCACGGCCGTCTGCTCGAATCTATCTTTCAGGACGCTCGCTATGGCTGGCGTATGCTGCGCAAGACTCCAGCATTCACCATGATCGCTGTGGTCACCCTGGCTCTAGGCATTGGCGCCAACACTGCGATCTTCAGCCTGATCGATGCTGTCGCTTTTCGCTCCTTGCCAATCCCGGACCCTCAAGGTCTGATCATCTTTCAGTGGCAGGCCCATCACAGCCCTGAAACCACTGAATACCGAGGCGGTGGCGATTGCCGGCGTCATATTGACAAAGGCAATGGCTGTTCCCTGCCTCTGCCGTTTTTTAAGGACGTTCATGCACAGACCAGCGTCTTTTCACATCTGGCCGCGTATTCCCCTGCGCAACTGCTCGACCTCAGCGGTAACGGCCCCGCACAGATCGTTCGTGGAGATTTCGTCTCAGGGGATTTCTTTCCTACGCTGGGCATTCACTCTCATGTCGGAAGGCTTTTGACTGAGGCCGATGACGCCGCTGAAGCTCCGGCAGTGGCGGTGTTGAACTATGAATTCTGGCAAAAAGCTTTTGGCGGTTCGCCTTCTGCTGTTGGCAAAGCCATCCGTTTGAATGGCATTCCCTTTACCATCATCGGCGTCACCGGGCCAGGGTTCGACCGGCTCACGCTATCCAACAGGTATGACCTGTGGGTGCCTATGGCGGCCCGCGCCGCACTCGTGCCAGGCTGGTCTGCCAAAGACGAACAACTGGACCGTTGGAGTCTGATAATCATTGGCCGAGTCAAGCCGGGGGTTCCTGTCACACAGGCGCAAGCGGCGGTCAGCCTCTTATTTCGCAATGAGATGCTCAACGGCGCAAAACCCATCTTCAAGGCCGAGCACGAGCCGGCGATAAGACTGGCCGCCGCAGCTCCCATATTTGCTGACACCCAGCAACGCGCCCTACAACCGTTTTACGTCATGATGATGTGCGTGGGATTGGTCCTGCTGATTGCGTGCGCCAACGTGTCTGGACTGCTGCTGGCCCGGTCCGCCGCGCGACAAAGAGAGATTGCCGTTCGCCTGGCTTTGGGAGCAAAACGTGGACGTCTTGTCCGGCAATTGCTCACCGAAAACCTGATGCTCTCAATCATGGGTGGGACTCTTGGACTCCTGCTGGCCGTGTGGGGAGCGCGTCTGTTGATGGTGCTGGTCTCAGCTGGCACTCCAATACCTGTGGGATTTGGTCCGCATCTGGATTGGCGCGTTCTGGCGTTTACTGCTGTCGCTGCTCTCATTACGGGAATCGTATTTGGTCTGGCGCCCGCTCTTCGTGGGTCAGATATAGGCCTGACTTCGTCGCTCAAATCAGGTGACGGCGGTCTCAATGGCGGTCATCATTCACGCTCCCGCCGATTCAGCCTTGGCGGTATTCTGGTCTTGGGCCAAATGGCGCTGGCCATTGTTGTTCTAGTTACCGCCGGCCTGCTGGTAAGGACCCTCACGAATCTCAAGCACCTCAATCCGGGCTTCGATACGCAGAATGTGCTCTTGTTCAACGTGGACCCGCGCCTGGCGGGTTACAAAGGCCCACAGATCGATAATCTTTACCGCGATTTGCAGGAGAAATTTTCTTCTCTCCCCGGAGTTGCTTCCACAACATATTCCTGGATGCCGTTGCTGAGCGGCGCACTGAGCAGCACGAGCTTTCATAGACCCGGAACCCCGCCAGATTCGAAGGCCCAAGTTGATTCCGATGAGTTGCCCATCGGCCCGAACTTCTTCAAGACTTTGGGAATCCCCTTGCAGTCGGGGCGCGATTTTACTTCTGCAGACTTTGCCGTGGCTGCGGCAAATTCCGGAGATAAGCCTGGGCTGGCGCCTACTCCGGCGATCGTCAATCAGGCATTTGTACGCAGCTATTTCCCTAACTCTGACCCTTTGGGAGCGCAATTCGGCGATACCGCACCCAGCGACCCAAGCGAACAGAAAAATCCCGGCTTTCAAATCGTCGGCGTAGTAGGCGACGCAAAATACAACAGCCTGCGCCGCGAAGTTAATCCGACCTTCTATGATCCCAGCACGGGCAGCGATGCTGTTTTCGAGCTCCGCACAGCCACCAACCCAACGTCAATGGTGCCAGCGGTCAGGAACATCGTCCGCCATGAAAGTGAAGACCTGGCGCTCTCCGAAGTTTCCACTCAGATAGAGGCAGTTGATCGCCAGCTTTCGAGTGAACGCATCACCGCCCAGCTTTCCGCCTTCTTTGGACTCCTGGCCCTGGCGCTGGCCTGCCTCGGACTCTACGGACTGCTTTCCTATGAGGTCGCGCGACGGACGCGTGAAATCGGCATCCGCATGGCCGTGGGAGCGCAGTCCCACAACGTGGTTGGCCTGGTGCTCACGAAGGCCATGGGACTGATTGCAGCCGGTGCCGTCGCGGGCATCGCCGTGGCTGTGGGTGTAACGCGTTTCCTGGCCAGCTTCCTTTACGGTGTCAAAGCCGGCGACCCCATTACGCTGTTGGCTGTGGCAGCTCTGCTGGCGCTGGTTGCGCTGGCGGCATGTTACATTCCCGTGCGTCGGGCAACACGCGTTGATCCGCTGGTGGCTTTGCGATATGAGTAATACAAAAATCGCTGATGTCATAAGTCATCTGGCATGCCGGATTCGCTGCTTGTATCATGGCGAACATGAGTTCATCCAGAATACAGACGCAGGGCAGCAGTGCAGCTAGCGGCCATGCACTAAAGAAGATTGCCGTGCTCGGCTGCGGCAAAATGGGGACCATCCTGCTGGAGTCATTTCTTAAGCGCAAACTTATCGCGCCTGAAGAAGCTATTGCCACCATCCAGCACGGTGACCGCAGCCAGGATTTGTCGCGTGAACTTAGCGGCGTCCCTGTCGGAACCGACAATCGCGCTGCCGTGGCTGGAGCACAGATTGTTCTACTTGGCGTTAAACCGCAGGCATTGGGCCAGTTACTGGAGGAAATTGCGCCCAGCCTCGGTCCGGACACTCTGGTGATATCGATTGCGGCTTCCACTACCACCAGTTTCATCCAGCAGAAACTAGGGAAAGATATGCCTGTGGTGCGGGCCATGCCCAATACACCGGCCATGGTGGGCGCTGCCATGACGGCTATCTGTGCCGGTCCGGCTGCAAAAACTCAGCATCTTGAAACAGCCAAGCACCTATTCGAAAGCATAGGCCGTGCATTGATCGTCGACGAGAAGCACATGGACGCAATTACCGCGCTCTCCGCTAGCGGTCCAGCATTTGTCTTTGTGATTCTGGAATCTCTGGCCGAAGCCGGAGTCAAAGTTGGCTTACCGCGGGAAATGGCTACAACACTGGCGGCACAAACGCTTTATGGCTCTGCATTGCTGGCGCTGGAAACTGGACATCATCCGGCGCTGCTGAAGGATGCGGTAACTACGCCCGCCGGCTGCACCATTGAAGGGCTGATGGAATTGGAAAAAGGCGGCCTGCGCGTAACCCTAATGAATGCCGTGATTAAAACGACGATCAGGGCGCGAGAGTTGATGACGAGTTAGGGGTTTGGAGAGAGGAGTTTATGAACATCATTCCCGGCAGCGACGACTCACCTGAATTTATTAATGAAATAAACACCACTCTGAATGGAGTCCTAAGATCAACAGCTCCTCAGGAATTTACTCTAGTAAAAATTGATGGGTGGTTTGGCCCAAAATGGCTTTCATTTTCGGGCAAGGTACTTGGCGCACTGCCTGTATGGAAAGACAATTTGACCGTCCCTCCCTTTGTACCTAATCGAGTAATAACACAGCGCACATTTCTAGCCTCCAACATATCAAGAAGAATTATTGAAACATCCAATCCACAGAAAAATGGAAAGTGTCTTTGCTCTTGAAAGACGCGTTCCCGTCGAGACGGCTAATATCGCACTGGCCTGGTATAGCGGTGAATCGCAAAAGAACGGGCGCGGGTCGCTGATGGTATATCTTCCTTCTGGCATCGAATACTGGCCCTGGTATGTAAGTTGGGACAAGAATGAGAGTTGGCGGCTATCAATAGCGAAAAAAATTACGATTCAACAACTATCGGATTTTCAAGCACTGGGCCGCGAGGTTTTGACATTGTAGCGTGGCTGTTAGTGTCCTGTCTTTATCATTGCCTCTTTATCGGTGGATAATGTAAACTAGTGTAGATGTTACTTTCTGCCACCAACATGGCCATGTGCTGTCGCGAGATGGCTATGTGTGTGTTCACGCTGAGGCAGAAAGGTTCATAGCAAGTTTTTTATTAGCAATCATGAACCCGCTGCCTCAGGCAGCGGGTTTTTTAGTTTATGCGGCAAGTCCTGGGTCCTTGATCCAGATCCAATTGCCACAGGAGAGCGGAATATGACGACGAATCTGCGTTACGAATTGCGATGTCGCGAATGCCAGACCCGATGGGGAAACCAGCCTATTTCTTTCTGCCAGAACTGTTTCTCGCCGCTTGAGGTGGTCTATGACTGGGACCGCATCCGCCAGGAGATCAGCAAGGACGAAATTGCCCGCCGCGCCACAAACCTGTGGCGATATAAGGAACTTCTTCCCTTGCCGGACGCCTATGACGCCTCTAGTTCTGCAGGCTTCACTCCGTTGCTGAAAGCCGCGAAGCTGGGCGAAACCGTACATACGCGTTCGCTTTATGTGAAGAATGATGCCGTCTGTTTTCCCACCCTTAGCTTCAAAGACCGCGTGGTCGCGGTGGCGCTTACGCAGGCAAAAGCTTTTGGTTTCGACGTTGTGAGTTGTTCCTCCACCGGCAATCTGGCCAATGCTGTTGCCGCGCAGGCCGCGCGAGCGGGACTGAAAGCCTGCATCTTCATCCCCGCTGATCTTGAACCTGCCAAAGTGCTGAACACGCAGGTCTATGGCGCGCAGATTGTCCGCATTGACGGCAATTATGACCACGTCAACCGGCTCTGCTCGCAGATCGCGGACAAGCATCGCTGGGGCTTTGTGAACGTAAATCTGCGGCCCTACTATGCGGAAGGATCGAAGACCGTGGGCTATGAAATCGCCGAGCAGCTTGGCTGGCGGCTGCCCGACAATGTAGTTGTGCCGATGGCCGGCGGATCGCTGATCACGAAAATCTACAAAGCTTTTAAAGAGCTTATCGAACTCGGATTTATGGAAGAAAAGCAGGTCAAGTTCTTTGGCGCGCAGGCCACTGGATGCAGCCCCATCAGCGCAGCCGTTAAGGCCGGACGAAATGAGATTGAGCCCCAGAAGCCGCAGACTATCGCGCGCTCGCTTGCCATAGGCAATCCGGCGGACGGCTTTTACGCAGCCAAGACCATTCTGGGCAGCGGCGGCTGGGCTGAGGACGCATCCGATCCGGAAATCGTGGACGCCATGACTCTGCTGGCAGAAACCGAAGGCGTTTTCACCGAAACCGCCGGAGGCGTGACTGTCGCTGCCGCACGCAAGCTGTACGCGCAGGGGCGCATACGTTCTGATGAAACCACGGTTCTATGCATTACCGGCAACGGCCTTAAAACCACTGACGCGCTGGCCGGCAGATTTGAAACAGTAGAGCCGATTGCTCCTAAGCTGGCAGCATTCGAGCAATTTCTGGAAACCCAATTTGCCGGCCCTCATACAACCAGCAAAGGAGCCGCATAAATGAGCGTGAAAGTTTCTATTCCCAGCGCGTTCCGTCGCCACACTGAAGGATCTGATCACTATGATTGCGCGGCGGCCGACTTGCCGGCACTTTTGGACTCTCTGGGCAATCGCTTTCCTGAGCTCAAACCGCACCTGCGCGATGATCAGGGCAACGTGCGCCGCTTCCTGAATATTTATGTGAATGACGAGGACATTCGCTTTCTGGGCCAGGATTATAAGTTCAAGGAAGGTGATGAAGTTACACTCGTCCCCTCGATAGCGGGAGGATAAGTTAAGAAAATCTTCATGTCCTCCCCCTGGCTATCCATCAGGGAGGATTTTCGACGAACCAACCAGCTTAACAAAACTTTACTTACAATTCTGCCCTTTCGTGGGGCATACTTCTCGCCACTATAAGGCTGCGATTTTATCGTTGCCTGAATTTCCCGTTCATCTCAAGATAGTAGTTGGATCCAATGCTTCATAGGGTTTGCTCCCTGCATTTGAGGATTTTTGCTCAAGCGCTCTCTCTTCCCGAAAGCATGCAGTGATCCTCGGCCCGCAGTAGGGCATTAAACCCTGGAAAATAACCCCCATTCCCCTTGGTGAGTCCGGCAATTTTGTTCAGCGACGGTATAAGTGTCGCGACTTTTGCGGTTTGTAATTCAAATTTTGACTGGTTCCTATGAGGCCCAAGGAGGGCCATGCAATTGAAACGACATCACTCCTATACTGTGTGGCTTGCCTTTTCCACGCTGGTTTTTCTGATTGCCTTCTCCATCGGGGTTTTAGCGGACGAGAAACACAAGTCCCCTCAAGAGCCCAGCAAACCGGCGCCACCAGCGCATTCGTCGTCGGGAAGCGCATCGCACGGTGGAAGCTCAGGACGGCCATCTGGAGGCGGAGGTTCGGGGCGTCCATCAGGTGGGGGAGCAACATCAGGGCGTCCCAGCGGAGCGGCATCGGGACGGCCATCCGGAGGCAATTCAAACAGAAATGGCGGCGGCAATAATGCGGGCGGTAACAATGGCCATCCTGGATCTTCGAATACCAGAACAACTAACATAAACGGGAACAACGGACACCCTGGCGGAAATAGCGGAAAAAGCCCTTCATCCGGCGGCCCCGGATCGAGAAGCACAAATTCAACTGGCGGTTACAGCTCGGGCTCTGGCAAGAATGCAACAAGCGGCTCCGGGCGCAATGACCACGACAACCGCGATGCTGGCCGTCATGAGCCGGGCAAAGATGCGCGAGATACTCATTCAACGGATCGTGGGCATGAAGCGAGACATGAGGCAGTTCGCCACGAATCACAGGTTGGCAACCATCACGTATTTAAGGACCAGCGTGGCCAGGTGCGGGAAGTCCGCGGCCACGATAGCCGCGGGCGTGACTTAGCGGTCCATCGCGATCTGCATGGCGGAAGCCGGTTTGAAACCAGAGGTCCTGGCGGACGCCGGGTTGTTGGCTTTGGGCATGGCAGAGGCTTTACAGAGCGCAGATTTGTCAATCGTGGCGGACACGTTTACATCCAGCGCACTTATGTCTATGGCGGACGCCGTTATGCCTATGCGTACCGCTCCTACTCCTATCGCGGGGTAGCGTATTACGGATACGCTCCAGCCTTTTACTATCACCCGGTATTTTATGGCTGGGCTTATAACCCGTGGGCCGCGCCGGTTTATTACAACTGGGGGTGGGCGGGCAATCCGTGGTACGCAAGTTATGGCTATTATTATCAACCTTACCCGGTTTATCCCAGCGCGTCACTCTGGTTAACGGATTACCTGTTGGCGGAGAACTTGCGAGCGGCATATGACGCCCGCGCTGAAGCGAACGCTAACGCCATGCAGCAGGACGCTAGTTATTCAACGAATGATAATGGCGGCGGTGGCCAGGTTGCGCTTTCTCCTGAAGTCAAGCAGATGATTGCCGATGAGGTAAAGCGCCAATTGGACGCTGAGCGTAATGCAGCAGCCCAGCCTGCTCCAGCAGCAAACCAAGCGCCTGCGCAGAACGCAAATAATCAACCGGAAGAAACTCCTGCGGCGCTCGATCCCAACCAGCGGGTCTTTGTGGTCGCCAGTAATTTGGATCTGGTGGGCGACTCCGGCGAATGCTCCGTTACAGCGGGTGACGTTCTAGTCCGCAGTGGTGATCCCAATGGAACCAAGGTTGGCGTAAGCGTCGTCAGCAGCAAGAAGGGCGATTGCGCTGTTGGCACGGGGTCTGACGTGGAAATCAGCGATCTGCAGGAGATGCACAACCAGTTCCGGGAAAAGATGGATTCCGGATTGAAAACGTTGGCTGATAATTCCGGCAAGAATGGACTGCCCAAAGCTCCAGATACAGGCACCACAGCGGGCGAAGTACCCGCTCCGCAGCCCGATGCAGATGCCGGGGACGAACTGCAAAACCAGCAAAAAGATGCCGAGAGCGCAGAGCAGGACGTACAGAAGGGCTCTCCGGGAGGGAAATAAGAAAGGCACAAGCAGCCCTATTCAAATGAGAACCCGAATGATGACAAGAAACTTCTTTCGTTGCATACCAATTCTTGCTTTGGCGCTGGTCGTGGGC
>DASXGZ010000032.1:0-254385 GCA_036488825.1 Candidatus Angelobacter sp. | reverse complement strand
TTTGGTTTTATCTCACGCCAAAACGGAGAAGATGTATTCGTACATTTCTCGGCTATCCAGTCTGACGGATACCGCAGCCTGCAAGACGGCCAGGCGGTTGAATTCACTGTGACCAAAGGAAAGAAGGGCTGGCAGGCAGAGAACGTTCGCGCTCTCTAGTCTAAAAGTTTTCTAAACAACAAAGGCGGCTTCGGCCGCCTTTTTGTTTTGCTGCAACAACTTCCGCATCTCCGCTTCGCCACTCCGGTACATGGATTATCTTGCGGCGCTTCTTGGCAGACAGCCACCCTGGCCAGAGCTGATTCAAACAAAGAAGCAAGGAGGTTGCACATGAGACTGTTCTTGAAAATGGTTATCATCGCAATCGCTATGGCCAGATTCGTAGCTGCTTCCGCACAATCATGTCCGGCGCCCACGCTGGCGATGTTCAATATATGCTCGCCGTTCCATGAGACGTCAGTCACCAATCCCGTTCAGGTGCTGGCGAGCGCCACACCGCCGCAAGGCGGCGCCATCACCAGCCTGCAGCTGTGGGTAGATGGCACAAAGTACATGAACAGCACCACCAACACGCTGAGCGGACCGCTGCCGACGACGCTCACCAGTGGAAAACACCGTTTCACTTTCATCATGACTGCGGGAGGAAAATCATGGAATTCCATCGTCTATGTCAACGTGCAGTAAAACTGCTTCTCGGACTCCTGCTGTGCTCGCCGGCCGTCTTCGCGCAGGCAACGATCGTTCAAATCAGCGATACGCACATTGGCCTGAGCACCGCGCCGAATGCGTTGCAACATTTGCAGAAGGTAGTGAGCCAGATCAATGCCATGTCGCCGCAGCCGGACGCTGTCATTCTTAGCGGCGACATTGGAGAAACCACAAGCGCCTGGACCACGGCGAAGAACACCGTTGCGGGGCTGAATGCTGTAGTTTACTTCTGTCCCGGAAACCACGATATTCATACCACCAACATCTCCACCTACCGCCAGTACTTTGGCAACGATTATTACAGTTTCAAGATCAACAATATTACTTTCATGGTGATCGATTCGCAGCTTTTGGGCAACTATGACACCTTTGACAGCAGCGCAACCCCTGCCAGCGTGAAGCCTTTGCCTTCATCGGTGCAGACGGAATCCGACAGTATGCTGGCATGGTTGGGACGGCAGACAGCGGTTTCTAATGAGATCGGGGTGCAGCACATTCCCGTGTTTCCGCAGTCGCTCTCCGGTGGAGGAACCTATCCTTCCACCAATCCTTACTGGGCCATTTATGACGTGCAAAATGACACCAATATCCATCACCAATACCGAACCGAGGAGATCAATGCGCTAACCGCGCTTAACATCCACAAGATGCTGGCCGGGCACTGGCACAATCAGCGGAACTTCACCGCCACATCGGGTTCCTTCACTCTCGATTTGCGTATGGCACCCGCAGTTGCATACGCGATTGGAACAGGAGCCCAAGTGGGGTATACGGTCCATACCATCTCATCGGCGGGCGCTATCACTACGCAATTCGTGGTTTGCAATGGCTGCCTCTGATGCTTGCAGGCATGGCCAGGAGAATCGAAAGATTGCTGGTCATGCCGTTCTCCTCCTCTCCTTGCTCCTAAAGCGGGAATACAGCAGCCATCGAGAGGGGGTACACTTGAATGCTCACTCCGCACGCAATGTTGAAGCCGGATTAATTCTGGCAATGCGCCTGGTTGGCGCAAACGCAGCGATCAGGGCGGTCAGAGTAAGAAGCACGAGAACTGCCGTGAACGTCACGGGATCATAGGGCTTCACGCCGTAAAGCTCGCTTGAAATGAGATGAATGGAGAGCGCAGCCAGTACCAATCCTCCTCCAAGTCCACAAGCAACGGCAATGATGCCTGAGGCGCCAATTTCGACCATCGCTTCCCTGACAGTAGAACCCAATGCCATGCGTATCCCTATTTCGCGCGTCCGCTGGACCACCATATTGGAGACCAGCCCGTAAACGCCCATTAGTGAAAGCAGCAGGGCAAATCCGGCAAGCACGCCCAGCAAGAGCACTTCAAACCTTTGTTGCTGCAGGGCCTCAGCTTCAATTTCCTGAAGGCTTTGAAATCCGGCGAACGGCAACGATGGATCAGCTTCCGCAAGCGCCTTCTGCATTGCCTCAGTCAGGCCGCTAATCGGACCATGGGTGCGGACAATCCAGCTTGGCTGAAGCCATACGTGAGAGATGTTCACGATCCCCTGATTTATCTGGGTAGCCGGCAGGTAATACATGGCTTCTTTATCCAGCGGAGCAGAAACTTCCACGCCGGGCCGTTTAGTCACGTCAGCTACCATGCCAACCACGGTGTAAGTGATGTTATCTATTTTGATATGCCGCCCCACCGGCTGGTTTGAGCCAAGATATTTTCGGGCAAAGCTGTAATTCACCAGCGCCACGTCTTCACTGGCCGCTGTATCACGGTCAGAAATCGCGCGGCCGGCGAGGACAGGGATGCGCATGGCCTGCATATATTCGGGTGTAATGTAAGCGCCGCTACTCGTGTATTCCTTTCCGGCAGAAGGCTCATCCGCGATGGTTACGCCATCATTCAACCCACGCTCATAGGGGAGGCTCAATCCAACAGCGGCCGATTCCACGCCGGGGATGCGCTTCATGGCGGTGACGCTCTGTTGTAAGAGATTGTGGAAAGCCGCAGCATCGCGGTAACGAGCGTCATTGAGAGAAACTTTGGCCGTAAGAACATTGCTGGCGTCAAACCCCGGCGGCTGAGTTTGCAGATGCACCAGAGTACGAATGAGTAAGCCTGCTCCGGCCAGCAGAACAACGGTCAAGGTAACTTCTACGGCGATTAAGATCTGGCGGGTGCGCGCCCGTGAGCCTAAAGTGCTGGAGCGCGAGCTGCTTACCGTCATGGATGAACGCAGGTCCATGCGGCGCAGCTCAAGTGCAGGAAGAACGCTAATCAGCAGGCTGGAGAAAATGGAGACAGCGGCGGCAAATATAAGTACCCGGTGGTCAATGGCCAGCCCACCGATCGGGATCATATCTGGTGGCACCAGTCTGGTCAAAAAGCTCAGTCCCGCGACGGCAATGGCGACGCCCATTAATCCTCCGCCAATCGCCAGCAGCAGCGGCTCCATCATTAACTGACGCAGTACAGAGGCGCGAGTTGCGCCAAGCGCAAGCCGGGTGGCAATCTCGCCGCCACGGCGGGTGACGCGCACCAACATCAGGCCAGCCATGTTTGCGCCGGCAATCAGCAAAATGAAGGCCACGGCAGACATCAGTATGTAAACAGGTCCGCCCTTGCTGCGTGCGAACTCCTCCTGTAGAGGAATAGCGGAAAGCCAGACATGCCCTTTAGGGTCGTGCTTTTGAAAGTACTGGAAGACGGCAGGGTGGAGGTTAGCCAACTGCGCGTCAGCTTCCGCCCAATTAGCGCCATCTGTAAGACGAAGTATGACGCCGTAATTCGTGCCTTCGCCTTCGCCAGAGCGGCTGGGCCGGAGCGGGGTCCAGATGTCGGCATCGTAGGCTGTTTTGGTATGGGCGGGCATGACCCCAATAACTGTGTAAGGCTCTCCTTTAAGTAAGATCGCCTTGCCCAGCGCTTCAGGGCCATTTCCAAATAACGACTGGCAAAGCGAATAGCTGAGAAGAGCAACTTTGGCCCCATTTGGCATGTCTTCTTCTTTTGTGAAATTCCGTCCAAATTGGGGCGGCACGTTTAAAGCTTCAAAATATCCGGCGGATACACGCTGCTCACGTACATAGCGCACGCTTTTACCCGCCTGCAGATTTACACCAAGAGAGCTGGATGTAGCTCCGGCCACAACGGCAGGAACATTGTCGCGCACCAGTTCCCAGGTTTCACCATCAGAGCTGTCATCATCTTGTGAAATCGCGCTGCCGTTCTCCTGCACTCCTTCATGGCGCGTGACAAGGGAAGCCAGACGTTCCGGGTGTGGGTAAGGCAATGGCCGCAGGAGCAGGGCGTTGACCATGCTGAAGACCGCGGTATTGGCTCCAATGGCAATGCTCAACGTGAGCAGGACAGTAAATGTAAAGCCGGGATTGCGCCGCAACTGGCGAAAGGTATATTTGGCGTCGCGTAGGATAGCTTCAAGAGTGGCCCACTGCCAGACTTCGCGGCTGTGCTCAGTAATAAGCGTGGCATTGCCGACTTCACGCCTGGCAGCAACCAGGGCCTTATCGCGTGGAAGTCCCTCAGCCATCAGTTCCTCAGTCTTTTCCTGAAGATGCCCGGCCAATTCGTCTGCGACATTTGTGGATTCCTGCTGCCGCGAAATGAGTTGCTTAAGCCAATTCATCATTTACCTCCGCTATTTTGCCGGAGCCAGAACGCGCGTGATGCCCTTGAGCATCTGCTCAAATTTGGAAACCTCACGCTCAACATGCTTGCGGCCAGCCGGTGTGAGCCGATAGGTGCGGACACGGCGATTGGTGGCGGAAAGGCCCCATTCGGCCTTGACCCAGCCGGCTTTTAGCATCCGTTGCAAAGCGGGATAGAGCGAGCCTTCTTCGACCTCAAGCAGGTCGTCAGAGGTTTGCTTAATGTGCTGGGCCAGCGCATAGCCATGGAGCGGCTTGCGCTTGAGCGTCTGGAGAATCATCATCTCCAATGCGCCGGGAAAGAGGTCGCGTTGGTCCTGTGCCTTCATGCGACTAATTCTAACAAGGCATCAATAAAATAGCCATAGAGCAAATAGGGGTAAAGGAAATTGCCGTCTCCCCGGCATTTCCGGGAATGTTAGAATCGCTGTCGTGCAGAAGCCAACAGTTCCCGAAGCGATCCAGCCGCCAGCGGGCGAAGAACTGGTCCTGATTGCCCACGCCTCCGGCTTTCAGATTTATGTATGCCGGACTGACGCCGAGGGCAAGCCGGCATGGGTATTGAAAGCGCCGGAAGCCCAGCTTTTTGATCAAGAGGGTAATGCTATCGGGACGCATTTTGGCGGGCCTACGTGGCGGCACAAGGACGGCAGCGAGATCACTGGAAAGATGGCAGCCAAGGCGGATGCACCTGATGCTATGGCAATACCTTGGCTTCTGCTGACCGTAACGGGAAGTTCCGGCAATGGCGTACTCAGCGGTGTGACGACGATCCAGCGGATTAATACAGTTGCCGGGTTGGCGCCAACGGCTTTGGAATGTACCCAGCAGAGTGGGGAAGTGGAGTTCAGGATCAGTTATTCAGCGGATTACTACTTTTACGCTCGGCAGTAAGATGGCGACGGCTTTATATGGATCCACTTGCTGCCTTACGCCACGGTCCTCTTTAACTGTCCGCAGGCGGCGTAAATGTCGCGTCCGCGGGGACGGCGGATGAAGGCTGGGATTCCGGCTTTGACCAGCAGCTCCTTGAAGGTTTGCACCCGCTGTTCTTCCGGAGTGCTGAATTGAATGCCCGGACCTGGGTTGAGGGCGATCAGGTTGAGCTTGCAGCGAACGCCTCGCACCAGCTCAATGACTTCACGGGCATGGGCATCGCTGTCATTCACTTGGTTGAGCAGCACGTATTCAAAGGTGATGCGCTCGCGGTTGCGTAGAGGGAAGTCACGCGCCGCTTGCATAAGCATTTCCAGGTTCCACTTTTTGTTGATGGGCATGATGCGGCTGCGGACTTCGTCATTGGAGGCATTAAGTGAAATGGCCAGCTTGGGACGAACAGGTTCCAAGCCAAAGTCGTGGATGCGGGGAAGAATGCCGGAAGTAGAGACTGTCATACGCGATTCCGGAAAGCCCACGCCTTCCGCCAGAAGCCGAACGGCCTTCATAAAGTTCGGATAGTTTAAAAAGGGTTCACCCATTCCCATGAACACGATGTTGATGCGCTGGCGCTCCATGTCCACCTGGCGGTCATTCAGCACGGCGATCACCTGGCCGAGGATTTCACCGGCGTTCAGGTTGCGTTTTATGCCCAGCAGAGCCGTGAGGCAGAATTGGCAATTCACGGCGCAGCCCACCTGACTGGAAACGCAGATGGTGGCGCGATGCCAGTCAGAATCGCCGGCTTCAGTACCGTCTCCGGTTTCACCGCCGTCGCCTTCGGGCATCCAGACGGTTTCAACGGTTTCTCCATCGGCCATGGCAATGAGATAACGGATGGTTCCATCAGAGGACTGAAAGTTTTTTTCAATGCGTGGATGACGGATGTCCAGCCCTTCATTCTTTAAGGCGGTGCGAAATTGTTTGGACAGAGTGGAGATGGAGTCGAGTTCGGTGAGACGTTGAGGATATAAGGCATCAAATAGCTGCCGGGCCCGATATTCGGGCTGCCCATATTTTTGTGCAATACCGCTAAGCTCTTGATAATCAAGGCCCAGAAGACCGTCTTGGAGCAGTTCAGGCATGTGGAAAGGGAGATACTCCTTAGATTTTACACTTTAGCGGCAAAATTCTGCTTCAAGCACCTAAGGTTCGTTAAGTCATTGATATATATAGACATATAATTACCTGTGCGACCAATTCCAGTGTGTAAGAATCAAATATGGATCATAGATGGAAACAGCAGTCCTAATCCGCCCCTCTGCAAGCGAGCCCAGAAACATTCAGCGCGAAGTTCTTCCTAACGGTTTGATTGTGCTGACGGAAGAGATGGCGCACATCCGCTCTATCGCGATTGGTATATGGATAAAGACCGGCTCGCGAGATGAATCGCCAGAAGTAAACGGTATTTCCCATTTCACTGAGCATATGGTCTTTAAAGGGACCAAGAACCGCACTGCGCGTGATATTGCCCGCCAGGTGGATTCTATCGGCGGCAACATGGATGCATTTACGGGGAAAGAGACGATCTGCTTTAACATCAAGGTGCTGGATGAGCACGTTCCCGTGGCCATCGACATTCTGAGTGATCTGGTACTGAATCCAAACTTTGATCCCAAGGACATTGTCCGGGAGAAGGGCGTGATTCTGGAAGAGATCAAAATGGATGAAGACAATCCGGATTACCTGGTGCATGAAATTTTCACCCAGAATTTCTGGAAAGACCATCCGCTGGGCAAGCCGATCCTGGGAACGAAGGAAACAGTTAAGTCATTTGAGCAAAACAAGCTCTTTGATTTTTACCGCCAGCGCTTCTCTCCCAACAACATGATTATTTCGGCGGCCGGCAATCTGAACCATGGGAATTTTATCCGGCTGATCAAAGAGCGCTTTGCCGAACTGGCGCCGGTCCCCAATGGCTTCCATCTGCCTGCACCCGGGGTTACAGCCAGCGTGATTACACGGAACAAGAAATCTCTGGAGCAGGTGCAGCTCTGCCTGGGAGTGCCTTCACATCCGATCTCCGACGAGAAGCGTTATGTTTCTTACGTGCTGAATACCGTCCTGGGCGGCGGCATGAGTTCGCGCCTGTTTCAGAAGATCCGTGAGGAACAGGGGCTGGTTTACTCGATTTATAGCGACCTGAATCCTTATCGTGATACGGGCTGCATGGCTATCTATGCCGGCACGTCGCTGGAATCAACACGCAACGTTGTGGATTCTGTGCTGGCTGAGTTCCGCGAGTTGAAGTCAGAACCGATCCCCTGTGATGAACTGCGGCGGGCCAAAGACCAGCTAAAAGGCGGGCTTATGTTGATCCTGGAATCGAGCACGTCGCGCATGTCCAATTTGGCGCGGCAGGAAATGTACTTCCATCGTTTTTTCAGCATGGATGAAACCATTGAACAGATTGAGTCAGTGACAGGGGAAGAGGTTTGCGAGATGGCGAATGCTCTGTTCCATTCTGACAAGGTGGCCGTGACAGTGCTGGGGAATCTGGATGGGCTGAAGCTGTCGCGGGAACATTTGGTCTGTTGATTTTAAACAACTTGGAACTTTGTTAACCTCAATTCAGCTTTAAAAGCTGGCGCAGTTATCTGTTACCTCCTTGGCTATGCTTCCGGCGCATTCACCTCAGTCGAAGTGGCCGAATGTTGCCGTCTTGGGCGCAGGCGCAGTCGGCTCGTATTTTGGAGGATTGCTTGCGCGCGCAGGCATCCCAGTCACGCTAATTGGACGAAACCCGCATATTGAGAAGATTGCAAGCGCGGGGCTGTTTCTTGACAGCATTCATTTTCAGGAAACAATTCCAATGGCTGCCTCCACCAGTATTGAGGCAGCAAAGGATGCGGAGATCGTTCTGCTTTGCGTGAAATCCTATGACACCAGTGAAGCTGTGAACAGCATCGCAGATCGTCTTTCTCGCGACACAATCATTGTCAGTCTGCAGAACGGTGTAGAAAATGCCGAACGGGTCCATGCAGCCGGAATGCAAGTTGTGGCAGCGGCGGTCTATGTAGCTGCGGAACTCAGTGCTCCCGGCCACGTAAAGCATACCGGCGCAGGCAATCTGGCAATTGGGGATTTCTGGGACAAAGGACGCATTGATCATTTGCCGAGTGATGCCGTAAAGAAGGTTGCTGATCTTTTCTCACAAGCCGGCGTGCCCTGCCGAATCTCAGAAAATATACAGTCGGATCTTTGGACCAAGCTGGTAATGAATTGTTCATATAACGCTATTTCAGCGCTGTGTAGCGCAAAATATGGGCTGTTAGCCAAAAATCTAGGCATTCAGGAGACAATCCGGCAGGTAATTGCTGAGATCGTTGCTGTAGCCCACGCACTCAGAATTGAAATTCCATCTGCTGACGCCCTGATGCAATCCGCCATTGATCTGGGCGCCAGGATTGCAGATGCCTTCTCTTCTACAGCTCAGGATATTCATCGCGGCAGGCGCACCGAGATTGATTCTTTGAATGGCTATATTGCTCGACGAGGCAGGGAACTCGGGATCGCAACCCCGGTCAACCAGACGCTTCATAGCCTAATGAAACTTCTTGAACAAAAGGTTACAAGGTAGGTGAAATCGGCGCGAGGCTTCGAAACTATCTTTCCACCACGCTCTCCAGCATCGTAAAAAATTCTGGAAAGGAAATCTTTGCTGATTCCGCGCCGTGTATTGCGCTTTCGCCTTCAGCCCGCAGAGCAGCTACGGAAAACGCCATTGCGATGCGATGATCGCCGCCGGAATCGATTTCTGCTCCTTGCAGCTTCTGGTTTCCTGGAACACGCAGGCCGTCTTCACGTTCTTCGCATTCTGCGCCCATGGCACGCAAGTTCTTAGCCACGAGCGCTATGCGATCAGACTCTTTTACGCGTAGCTCCTTGGCATCGCGGATTTCGATACCGTCTCGCGTGTATGGCGCTATTGCAGCCAGCACGGGCAGTTCGTCGATTAATGCCACGGATTGCGCGCCTTCAATCGTTGTGCCGGTGAGCTTTCCGTGCTCTACCTTGACTGTGCCCACCAGTTCTCCGTGATGCTCTTCCAGATTAATCACGGAGAGACGAGCGCCCAGGATTTTCAACACATCCAGAAAGGAAGCGCGGGTTGGATTGAGCAGCAGGCTTTCAATCACCAGGTTGGAATTTGGGAACAGCGCTGCCGCACACAAGAAGAACGCGGCGGAAGAAATGTCTCCGGGAACGGCGGCTTCAATCGCGGAGAGTTGCTGCCCGCCACGCACGGTCACACGATTGCGGCTGCGAGAGAGCTCCGCACCAAAAGCGCGCAGTGCTTGTTCGGTGTGATCGCGCGTGCGATGTGGCTCTTCCACGCTTGTCTCACCTTCAGCAAGCAGCCCGGCAAACAACACGGCAGACTTCACCTGCGCGCTGGCGATCGGCGTCTGATAGTTGATGGCGCGCAATTTGCCGCCCCTAATGCGCAATGGAGGACGATCACCCGCCGCTGCCGTGATTTCCGCACCCATCAAACGCAGCGGCGTGATCACGCGTGCCATGGGACGGCGGGAAAGTGATTCATCGCCATGCAGGTCGCTGGTGAAATCCTGGCCTGCCAGAATGCCAGAGAGCATTCGCATGGTTGAGCCGGAATTCCCGCAGTCAAGGCTTTTCTTGGGCGATTGCAGTCTTTCTCTGCCCTCAATCTCAAGCGTGCCATCGGCACTTTTGCGCACGGCACAGCCAAGCTGCTGGACGCAAGATACGGTGCTGGCGCAGTCTGCTCCGGTAGAAAAGTTGGCCAGCCGCGTGGCGCCTTTGGCAATTGCTGCAAGCATGGCATAACGGTGCGAAATTGACTTATCGCCGGGCAGCCGCAGGGCGCCCAAAATATTTTTTGCAGGACGAATGATCAAAAAACGAGCTCCCCGGCAAACTGCAACCCATACGAGTTGCCTTTTGAGAAAAAAAATATTATTCGTGAGATCGTTTGACAAATACAACTTACACATTTGGCAAACGCTCTCATTGTCAGCACTCGCGTGGAAGCGCGATGCCAACAAGAGGTACTACTCCGGTCAGGCCGCCACCCTTTCCAGGAATTTTTTCCTCTTCGGCCAATTCAAGATTAGCAGGTTCTTTATGAAGACTTATCGGGTGGTTGCTCTTGCAGTGGGATTTGCGGGTTGCGCTCTCTCCCTCACCGCGCAAAGAATGAGTATCAATCCACAACAACAACAATGGAACCAATCAAACACATTTGCAGGGATCAACTCTCCTTCTTCCCGTTCGGAGAATTCCTCGATTAGTGGCACAGTAGAGGACATGCGCAATGACCCCATGAAGGATGTGCGCGTTGAGCTTAGGAATGAAAGCGGCGCTGTAAGTGATTCCGTATACACAAATTCTTCAGGAAATTTTGAATTTACGCGCCTTCCAACCGGGAGTTACCTGGTGGTGGCCACCCAGGGCGTACGGCAGGCCTCTGAGCGCGTCGATGCACGCGGCTTTGCCAGCGGGGTGACCCTGCGCATGCCGGGCAGCGCTCAGGCACAAGATGGAGTTGAGGGCAATGCAATCTCTGTGGCCCAATACCGTATTCCCGCAAAGGCCAGGGAACAATACCGCAAAGCGCATGAAGCTGTGGAAAAAGGAAAAAAAGATGATGCGAATAAGCATCTGGCCAAAGCACTGGAACTCTGCCCTAATTATGCTGACGCGCTCACCCTTCGCGGCGTGTTGGAGCTGAACCAGAAAGACTCCCAGTCGGCCATTGCGGATCTCGACAAAGCCATCAAAGCTGACGCCAATTACGCCATGGCTTATCTGGTCTTGGGATCAGCATTCAACATGGAATCCAAATTTGATGACGCTCTCCGCGCTTTGCAACGCGGCGAGTCATTGGCGCCCAATTACTGGCAGGCACATTTTGAGATGGGCAAATCTTATACCGGCAAAGCCGACTATCCCGCTGCGCTGCGCCAATTGGAGCGGGCAGAGAGCATGGCCCCTGGCCAATATCCGTTGATCTACCTACTGCGAGCGAACGCCCTGATGGCTATGAAGCAATATCCAGATGCAACGGTCGCATTGCAGGCTTACCTGCAGAAAGACCCACAAGGCTCTAACAGCGCTCAAGCTCGCAAGATGTTGGAGCAGGCTCAGGCATTTATGGCCAAAAAATAATCTGCGGATATACGCGCAGTTAGCCGGAAGTGAACGTCCACCCGCCGCCATTTCAGTGGGTGGATTTCTTTTCATGGAATTACGTATTCACCACACGATTTTGGACAGATTGAGCCACCGGCAGCATCAAAGGCTCTTCCGGCATCACGATCCAGGCCGCGCAATAGGCTACAACACCGAATCCGCCACAAATCGCGCATATTGCCCAAACAATGCGGATCAGCGCAACGTCCAAATCAAAATAATCCGCAAATCCAAGGCAAACCCCGGCTACTTTGCGGCCTTGGCGCGGACGTACAAGACGCTTTAGAGGAACCACTCCCAGGACCTGCTTGCCGCAATAGGCGCACAGGTTTGCGTCTTCGGGTATAACTTTGCCGCAATGGTTGCAATACATTCGAATTTCTCCTTGATTTGGTGTTAATTCGGTGTTCCCGTGCCATATCTGATATGCCGGTACAGGAACCAATCTCTTCTTATGATACGCAAGGCAGACCGCTCCGGTTCAATTCAACAGGCAAAAATCAGCGTGGCCCCACAGCAGCACGTATTTCCGTCCCTTGTGGTCTCTAAATGCCAGAATTCATTACCTCGGTAATAAGAACCAGAGTAGAAGGTAAGGTGTCACGCTGACGGTTATCAGGCAGTTTACCTGATATCTAAGACAAGGCAGAAAAGGTACAACATTCCTGCTCCCCCGCACTCCCAGATAAGGGATACGGAAGAAAAACTATGACCAGAACACTCAAACCAGTGAAGGAGTTCTATACAGAACCCGAAGCTGCTGGCTATCTCAACATCCCGCTCACCGAACTGCACTCGCTGTTGGACGAATACATTTTCAACGATGGCAGCCCTCGTCCTTTGGATCTCACATTTTGTGAGGCCGATCTGGTGCTGCTGGGCTTCTGGAGCAAAACGCGGGACAATCCCAAGATTCTTAGAATGCCCCGCCGCCGTGAGGCCTGAAGCTTTTACATCGTAATAATTTCCAGGTACATTGTCCCAATGGACATAGTGATGCGGTAAGTCATTGTGCGTCAGAAGGTTACATTTCTGTCGTTCTTTGGCATTCGGTATGCTCTGATTATAGTTAACAATCAGGGGCTCTCCGAATGGCACAGTTAGCACCGAATTATGAGGAGCGGCAGGAGTTCTGGAAGCCTGCGGCAGCTCCCCGGCATGAAGCAATAACGACGCAAGCCAGTGATCAGGTGTGTCAGGAATGCGGCACCGACTATATTCTGGGTTCGCGTTTCTGTTATGCCTGCGGGTCGGATCGCAATGCCAACCTTGTGAGCGCACCCGTAAAGGGTCTGCCAGCCTGGGTTGATTTTGCCTCATTGCGCGAAGCGCTGGGACAAAATAGTGCTTCCCTGATTACGCTGGTGCTTGGATTTGCCTGTGTAATTGCGGCAATTGTGACTGGGGTAGTCTTTACCGCCACTACCTTGCTCGATTGGCAGGCCGTTCAGCTATGGCGAATCGAGTGGCTGCTTGGGGCTGTGGCAATGTTCGCGGCCGGGTTCCTCTTAAAAAAGAAATAATTTTGTTTATCCCCATATAAAAAGGGCGGCGTGCGCATTCGCCGCCCTTTTTATTTCATCCTTAATGCCCTCCTCGGATGATCCCGCCCACCATGTCCTGCAGAAAATGCGAGATCATTCCCGGTCGTGTACTCTTCCGCCATTGCGCCAGGTTTCCCAGCATGCAGCCGAGCAGCGCGATAATGAACATCTGTTTGGGGCCTTGATAGGCATGGGCAGCGCCAAAAAGAATTCCTTGTAGCACCAGGCCGGCGGTCGCATTCTTTAGCAAGCCGCTGAGTGCATTTGCAAATACCCGCGGAATGTAAATTCTTCACAAATCCCGGCAGTGATCGATACGAATATCCAGAGCCCGATCTCCACTGTATTCTGGGGAAGCATTCTTCTTATATTTTTATTCGGGCCCGGCCGCAGCACCGCTGTCAGTGCGAGCAAAACAATATTTGAAATCAGGAGGAAGGCAAAACCGATTCCCAGGTCGCGCAGGAACTCACTTGCTTTTGACCATCGGCCGCCGATCACGCTTCTTAAGGAAACTCCGCCCAACCGAATCCCCCAGGCAGCCAACGCGAGCAGCAGCCATTCGCAAACGATCACTGCTAAATAAGAACTTGCGCGCGATCCCCCAAAGCTGGGCAGACCATGCAGGTGCGCGCTCCACGTAGCGATGCCAATAATTGAAAATAGAAACAAACCTGTATGCCAGAGCGGAGCTATAAGCCTGGATGAAGATGAAAATCGTGCTGGCTGCGCTGCTGCGGAAATATTCATTTGATGTCAGCCATTGG
Organism: Candidatus Angelobacter sp.; assembly: GCA_036488825.1. Taxonomy (GTDB): domain Bacteria; phylum Acidobacteriota; class Terriglobia; order Terriglobales; family Acidobacteriaceae; genus Angelobacter. The sequence goes on along the minus strand of DASXGZ010000032.1, from coordinate 240,620 downwards.
ACGGTACAAGATAAACAAAGGAAAGCAAAACGGCTGCCTAATGGCAGCCGTTTGCATTGAGTTCAGATTTACGCCACTTTACAAAAGCGGAGGCTGTGAAGAAGGCTGGGTGGTTGTCCCGGTTCCTGTGCTGCCCGAAGGCGGAGTGGAAACAGGGGCCGTTCCTGTTGTCGGACTGGCGCTGCCAGGCAGGCAAGGGTTGGCTACTGTTGCAGATGTTCCACTGGGAGGCGTCCCCGCACCTGCAACTGTTGAACTGCCGGTTCCGGTTGTTGTGCTGGTACTGCCCGTTGACGTTCCGGATGTGCTGGTGGAAGGAGTGCTTCCAGATGCTGTGGTGCCGCTGTTAGAAGGTGTGCAGGGAGCAACTGTTGAAGACGTTCCGCTCGGTGCGGCGCCCATCGTGCCGCCAGTAGTTGAACCGGCGCTTCCAGCCACACCCGGTGTTCCCTGAGTAGTAGTTGGGGAGCCTGTTGTGCCGGTGCTTGACGGGGGAGATGTCTGAAGTGTCCCCATTGAACCAGATGAACCAGACTGAGTTGCTGTGCCCGGCTGCGAAGTTGTTGTGCCTGTAGTGGCTGCGCCTGTTGTCCCTGGAGATGTGGTGCCCGGTTGGGATTGCGTGGACGATGTGCCTGTCTGTGTTCCCATACCCGGACTTGGTGTCACTGAGCCGGTGGCCGCGCCAGTGCCAGTGGCTTGCGCCGCGGCGATGCCTACGGATAGTGCAAGCACTGATGAAGCGAATAGAATTTTGCGCATAGAACTTCCTCTCCTTTTGGTTCTGCGGCTTATTCAGTCGCAAGGAATCAACTCACTTGCGACTTTTAATTTAGATGCCACACGTTTATCTGGAAGATGTCGCAGCCAGAGTTGCCGGACGCACTATTTCCCGAGTTCTGACCGGTTTTGTCGCCACTTTCTTTCATTGTGGCAATGGACAAATGAGGTGGTTTGCTTCTATCCTTCGCGAGTACCGTACAATAAATGAGAGTCTCCACAGGAAAGCTAAGCACTCGCCCGATGCGTTGTGTTTTTTTATTGCCTATTTCAAGGGGAAGAAATTTGAATTCATTGTTTATTCATAGCCGCATGCGCTTTACATTCCTGCTGGCGATGGTTGTGTTCAGTATTGCCTTGGCTGATCGGGCATGTGCCCAGCAAGCAGACCTGTCGGCTGATCAGATTATTCAGATACTCCAGGAAAATCCAGATGTACTTGCGGAGGCGAAAACAGAGATCGTCAATCAACTGCGTGACCGCGGCTACAACATATCAGAAAGAGATATAACCGACGACCGCCTATTTAGCCAGATCCGCCAGGATGATCGTGTGCGTCAAATTGCCAGCGATGAGCTAACCAAGTTGGGTTTCGGCTCTGACCAGCAGCAGGAAGATGAGACCTCCGGCGATCAAAACGTACAGCAGACGCAGCAGCCGTCGAACCAGCGAACTGGGCAGCAGAACGGCCAGCAAAATGGCCAACAAATGGACCAGGAGGAAGGCGAACAGCCGTTTTCCCGGTCCACGACGCAGCAGCAGGGCACCAACACGCGGCAATTTCCTCAGCGGACGCAGCAGCGTAATTTACCGGCCCGCACACGGCGTGCACAGCAACAGCAAACGGATAAGCGCCCTTCGCAAGAGCAATATCCTTTGCGTAATCTGCCCGCCCTGCGTGACCTCTACACCCAGGCTGTAACAGACGAGACGAAGCTAGAGCGGTTTGGCGCGGCGCTTTTTCGTAACAGCAGAGCCGCCGCGGACAAATCTCCTCTGAGCGTTCCTGTTGGTCCGGAGTATGTGCTTGGGCCGGGCGACGAATTAGTGGTGGATTATTGGGGGACCACGTCACAACATCTTCAGCGCTCCGTTGACCGTGAAGGCCGGATATCGATTCCTGAGGCCGGCTCCGTTGTGGTTGCTGGCCGTTCTTTGGGTGAGACTCGCCAGACGATCCAGAGAATGCTCAGCCAGCAATTGCGCGGCGTGACGGTGGACGTTACGTTGGGCAAGCTGCGCACGGTGCGGACCTATGTTGTGGGCGACGTGAAGAACCCGGGAGCTTATGACATTAGCTCGCTCTCAAGCGCGTTAAGCGCACTGATCGTAGCCGGAGGACCGACCGATACCGGGTCGTACCGCACAGTAAAACACTATCGCGGAAAAGCATTGGTGGAAGAAGTTGATCTTTACGATCTGATGTTGAAGGGCGTGAGCTCCAGTGAAGTTCACATTGAATCCGGTGACAGCATTCTGGTGCCTCCTGTTGGCCCGCAGGTCACGGTGGCGGGCAAGGTTCGCCGTCCCGCCATTTATGAGCTTCGCCATGAACAAACCCTTGATCAAGTTCTCGATCTGGCCGGAGGTGTTCCGGTTACTGGAGAGCTGAACCGGATTAAAGTTGAGAGAATCCAGGCGCACGAACGCAAAGAAATGCTTAGCATCAACCTGGCTGCCGATGCCAAGCTCGAAGCTGCGGATGATGCATTCAAGAGATTCCGCATTCAGGATGGCGACGTTGTTACTGTGCAGCCCATTCTCGCTTACAGCAACCAGACCGTTTATTTAGAGGGGCATGTTTTCCGGCCCGGAAAGTTTCCGTATAAGGTTGGAGCTAAAGTCACGGACTTGATCAGCTCATTTGATGACGTTTTGCCTGAACCCGCGGATCGTGCGGAGATCGTGCGCCTGCATCCCCCCGATTTCACGCCGGTGGTGATCCCATTCAACCTGCGCGACGTTCTCACCAAGCGCGTGGAAGCTCCAAGCCTGGAACCTTTTGACACTGTGCGGATTTTTGGCCGCTATGATACTGATGCTCCCAAGGTTTCTATTTTTGGCGAAGTATTGCGTCCGGGAGAATACCCGCTTTCCGAAAAAATGACCGCAGCAGATTTGTTGCGCATGGCCGGTGGGTTTAAACGCGACGCTTACCAGCAGGCTGCCGATCTCACCAGTTATTCCGTGATTGATGGTGACCATGTTGATCTGGAGCATCGCGATATTCCTATTGCCAGAGCCTTAGCGGGTGAAGCCGATACAGATGTGCTACTCAAACCGGGCGATGTTCTTACCATTAGCCAGATCGGCGGATGGAATGATATTGGGGGCGCAGTCTCTATCTCTGGTGAAATTGTGCATCCCGGTCGCTACGGTATTCAACGCGGTGAACGCCTCAGCTCGATTCTGAAGCGGGCGGGCGGCTTCTCTGGTGAGTCATATCCCTACGCTGCAATTTTGGATCGCGCCCAAGTGCGTGAAGCGGCAGCCAAGAGCAGGGAAGAACTGGTTACGAAAATCCAGGCCCAGGCAGAAACTGGAGCCACGGGATCGGAGGGTGGCGCTGCAAGCTCCTCATCATCCCGCAATAGCGGCGTCTCTGCCACAGAACGAGAGCGCCAGCAGCTTATCGCCAAATTGAAGCAAATCCAGCCCAGCGGACGCATGTTGATTCATATCAGTCCTGACATCGCGAAATGGGAGAATACACAGGCGGATGTGGAAGTCCGTCCGGGGGACACTCTCTACATCCCCAAGCGGCCGAATTTTGTAATGGTCGCGGGACAGGTCTATAACCCCGTCGCCATCACCTTCAGCTCAGGCAAACATGCCGGCTGGTACTTAAAGCAGGCGGGTGGTCCCACCACTCTAGCCAATAAGAAGGAGATTTTCGTGGTTCGCGCCAACGGAACCGTCGTAGGCCGCGGCTCTGGAGAATGGTGGTCTGGAAATGTTTTGGCCACAACGTTGCAAGCCGGAGACACAATCTTCGTTCCAGAGAAGGGTGCTGGCATCGGTATCTTCAGAAATCTCACCCAGACAATTTCACTGCTTTCCGGCGCCGCTGTGGCCGTCAGCGTAATCAGGACGTTCTAATCAAGGGAATGGGTTCACACGAATGGGAAATAGTAAGCTTGCGTTTCTTGTAATCCTTTTTGCCAGCGCAATGTGGGGGCAATCGCATGACCCCGCCCCGACTCCCTCGGCACCGGCTCCCACTCCGACCCCGGTCTCACAGGTACATGATGATTCCCGCCAGGCAAGTGACAACCCAGTAAAGTTCTTGCGCAATCTAGGCCGCGATCAAAAGGCCATCTGGACCAGTCCATTCAAGGCCCGTGTGGAGGACTTGAATTGGATTATTCCCTTAGCTGGCGTTAGTGCCGGTTTGATCAACGCAGATGCGGAACTTTCTTCTCGAATCAAGGGCACCAGTACGCTGGGCAAGCATTCCAGCACCATTTCGAACGGTGGTGTTGCTCTTGCGCTGGGAGGCAGCGGCGCGCTCTATCTCCTGGGCAAATATCGCGGCGATGATCGCCAGAAAGAAACCGGCATTCTGGCCGTTGAAGCCGCTACTGACAGCTTGGTTGTTGGTGAAGTGCTCAAGGCAGTCACCCAGCGCGCCCGTCCCACGGATGGAAACTTTAAGGGCGAGTTCTTCAATAGCAGTTCCATCTCAAACTCTTCATTTCCTTCGGTGCATTCTTTGCTTGCCTGGTCCGCCGCCAGCGTATTGGCCCATGAATACCCTGGCCCATTGACGGAAATTTTCGCGTACGGGCTGGCTACAGGCGTGAGCGTGGCAAGAGTTTCTGGCCGCGACCATTTTCCCAGCGATGTGGTTGTGGGCAGCGCCATGGGATGGCTGATTGGACGGCAAGTTTACAAATCCCACCACGATATTGAATTGCCCGGAGCAGGCTATGGCACCTTCGTCCATGACCGGGATGCAGAGGGAGTGTCTGCCGAGCGCGCCTCGCCTTATGTGCCGATTGATAGCTGGGTTTATCCGGCATTTGAACGTTTGGCCGCTTTGGGCGTGCTCAATAGTAATATCAGCGGACTCCGGCCCTGGACGCGCAAGGAATGTTCCCGGCTGCTGGAAGAAGCATCCGGCGAAGTTGATGAATCTAATCCCGATGAGGCGTGGCGGCTTTACTCCGCGCTGGCCCGCGAATTTTCCACCGAACTGAACGGAGGAGAGACGGATTATATCGGGATTGACTCAGTCTATGCCCGAGTTACTTCCATCTCCGGCCCTCCGCTTACCGATGGGTACCACTTTGGCCAGACTATCGTGAATGATTACGGCAGGCCGTATCAGCGCGGCACAAACGCCCTGACTGGATTCTCTGCCAGTGGTTCCGGTGGTGCTCTTGGATTCTACGTTCGCGGCGAACTCGAACGCGCGCCTTCTGCGCCAGGCTTTTCTCAAACGGTTCAAGACGCAATCCAGGCGGCAGACTTCAAGGGACCACAGCCGGCGTCGCCCATTCCCGCTTTTAACCAATTCCGATTGCTCGATTCTTATCTTTCTTTAAACATCAAAGGCTGGCAAACGTCTTTCGGTAAGCAGACGCTCTGGCTTGGTCCCACGCAGGACCCATTCCTCTGGAGTAATAATGCCGAGCCCATCTATATGCTTCGCGTAGATCAGACTCATCCAGCGAAATTGCCAAGCTTTCTTGGATTACTGGGGCCCTTCCGCACTGAATATTGGATAGGGAAGTTGACCGGGCACCATTGGGTGGCTACCCAGGATCCGGCCTTTGGAACGGTCTTTTCGCTGGGGCGAACTTTACCACAACAGCCTTTGGTTGATGGCTTTAAGATCAACTTCAAGCCCACGCCGAATTTCGAGTTTGGCGTTGGCCGTACAGGGATGTTTGGCGGGCCTGACTTTCCAGTAACTTTGGGATCGCTCAAGCATTCTCTTTTCTCTACTGGCAATGCTGTGGGACGCGGCAAAGATCCCGGGGACCGCCGATCAACGTTCGATTTCAGTTACAAGCTTCCGGGCTTCAGAAAGTGGCTCACGCTTTACGAAGACTCGTTCGTCGAAGATGAAATTTCACCCATTGGCTATCCTCGCCGCGCTGCTCATAATCCCGGGCTCTATCTGTCGCAAGTGCCGGGAATCGCGCACCTGGATATGAGAGTGGAAGCGTCATACACAAACTTGCCCGGACTTATTCAGACAGCGCAAGGCGGTTTCTTTTATTGGAACGTTCGCTATCTGGATGGTTACACCAACCAAGGCAATATCCTGGGCAATGCCACCGTGGGACGGCAGGGAATTGCGTTGCGCGCCGATAGTACGTATTGGGTCTCTTCTGACAAGACACTTCAGTTCGGCTATCGCAGTGAGATCGCCGACAACATGTTTCTTCAGGGCGGAAATCTGCGCGACCTCCACTTCAAATCAGAATGGGCCTTTAGCCCCCGCGTTTCTCTTTCCAGCCTTCTCCAGTATGAATGGTGGAATTTCCCACTGTTGAGCGCCGGTAAAAAACAAAATGATTTTACCGCCTCATTTCAATTAACATATTGGCCGCACTGGAGATTGAAACGTGGAAGCTAGGGGCCCTGCCACCGTACCCATCTATGCGCCATCGATCCATCCGGAGTTGGAGAGGCGATACTCGCCAATCGCACCCGATCCGGACGACAGGAAGGCTGAAAAATTGTGGCTCCTGTGGCGATCACGCCGTTTTCTCTGGGGTGTTGTCTGGAAAACGCTGGTGGCCTCAATCGTTGTAGCCTTCCTTATTCCGGCTCACTACAAGTCATCTGTCAGGTTTGTTCCGGCAGAAAACTCCACCACTAACAGTGGCAGTTCCATGATGGGGCTTCTCAGCAAGGCCATAGGCGGCAGTGATAGCTCCGCCATGGGATTTGGCATTGACGCTGCAAGCCTGCTTGGCGCCAAAACGCCAGGAGCATTCTATGTTGAAGTGCTCAAGAGCCGCACGGTCCAGGACCGGCTCATTGACCGCTTTGATCTGCGTGCCCGTTATCGCCAGAAAACTTACTTTGAAGCCCGCAAGAAACTGGCGAAGTTTACCGAGGTTGATGAAGAGAAGAAAAGCGGCGTGATCACTCTTACGGTCACCGACTACGAACCGAAAGTCGCCGCCCTGATTGCGAATGCTTATATTGAAGAGTTGAACCGGCTGGCTGTTGACTTGAATACCTCATCAGCGCATCGTGAACGGCAATTTCTGGAAGAGCGCCTGTCCAGCGCTAAACAGGACCTGGCCCGTGCGTCAGCTTTATTGAGCCAATTCACGAGTAGCAACTCCATGGTCGATCCGCAAAATGAAGGGCGAGCCGTGATGGATGCCGCTGCTCGCATGCAGGGCGAACTCATTGCCAGTGAAACCGAACTCAAAGGATTGCAGCAGATTTATTCTGACGACAATGTTCGCGTGCGTACGCTGAAAGCCCGCATGGCTGAGCTGCAATCTCAGTTAAAGAAATTGGTAGGAAAAACCGGCGATTCCGGCCCGCCGGAGTCATTTTCCCTCGACGCATCACCGTATCCTTCCATGCACACACTGCCGGCGCTTGGTTCACGCTATGCTGATCTGTATCGTGAAGCAAAAATTCAGGAAGCTGTTTACGCCTTTGTAACGCAGCAGTTTGAAATGGCCAGAATCCAGGAAGCCAAAGAACTGCCGATTGTTCGGGTGATGGATGCCGGAGTAGCATCGGAGAAGAAATCCAGCCCAATTCGCAGTCTTATTGTCGCCGGCAGCGTGCTCTGTGCTTTCATTCTCGCGTGTTTTTGGGTGATGGGCAAGTATCGCTGGGAACGCGTTCCTGTTGATGACCCCTACCGCTTATTGGCGGCCGATATTGCAGGAGAGTTTAACTCTGCTCTGGGAAAGTTGCGGAGCAAGGCAAGATAAAGTTAACGTTGAAATAATTCTCAAGAGGAGCACGCATGCTTCCCGGACGCGATGGTCGAAAAGGGGATTTTCGCAATGAAGAGAGCCAATCCATTGAAAATTATTTTCACGAACTCAGTGGCTTGATCACGCAGTTACCCTATACCGCTATTAAATCGATCGTTTCAGCCTTCCTGGACACTTTTGAACATCAACGGACTGTCTTTGTCTTTGGCAATGGTGGCAGCGCGGCCAGTGCGTCCCACTTGATGTGTGATATGAACAAAGGAGCGAGCGGACTGGATTCCAACAAACGTCCCAGGGTAATTTCACTCACAGATAACGTTCCGCTCATGAGCGCATGGGCCAATGATTTTGGGTATGAACGTATCTTTTCCGAGCAGCTTAAGACTTTTGTAAAACCCCGCGATATCGCTTTTGCCATCAGTACCAGTGGCGATTCACCGAATGTGTTGTTGGCGCTTGAGACCGCAAGAGAATATGGCGCGCTTACTCTGGGCCTTGCCGGCTGCCATGGCGGACAAATGAAATTTTTGTGCGATGTCTGTGCTGTAGTGCCATCCGACAATGCGCAGGTGGTTGAAGACCTTCACCAGGCCATGCTGCATTCCATTTTTAACGCTGTGCGAGAGAGTCTGCAGACAGAGACTACCAGAGCATCGCTGGCCAAGGCTGCCTCTTTCTAGGTTCCTCATGAGAATTGCGTTTGACCTGCGGCGGATCGGCAATCCGGGCATTGGCCGGTATATGAAATGCCTGACTGAAGCCATTACAGCTCAGGCGCCTGAACATGAATATCTGCTGATTTTGCCTCACGGCGGAGAAGCATCTGTTAACGCGCCGAATGCGAAGAAGACTCATCCAAAAGCAAAGTACTACTCGATTCGAGAACAGGTGGAGTTGCCTCGCCTTCTCAGCCGTCACAAGATTGATCTGCTGCACGCACCTCATTTCCTTTTACCACTGCTGCGGCCTTGCCCTGCTATCGCTACGATACATGACGTGATTTACCTTGCCTGTCCTCAGGACCTGCCATCAGTTGCCGGACGGTTCTACTATCGGGCCATGATGAATGCGTGCTCCCGCATGGCGACACGCATCATTACGGATTCTGAATATTCCAGAAAAGATATAGTCCGTTTTTTACGCGCTGATCCCGAAAAGATTGATGTTATATATCCCGGCGTGGATACTGACTTTCAGAGGGTAACTGACGCTGCGCGGCTTGATGCGGTACGGGAACGGTACGGCATTAACCGCGACTTCATTCTCTGCGTCGGCATTTATAAGCTGCGCAAGAATCATGCAGGATTGCTGAGGGCTTTTCGGAGCGTCCTGGCCAACGGGGTTCACGCACAGCTTGTGATTGCCGGGCCCATGAGTGAGGGCGAATGCGTGTTGCGACAGCTTGCCGTTGAATTGGGAATTGCTGACCATGTTATTTTTACTGGATTCGTGAACGATGCAGACTTATGCGCGCTGTACTCGGCAGCGACCGTTTGCGCCTGCCCGTCATTCTACGAAGGTTTTGGTTTTACCGTGCTCGAGGCTATGGCATGTGGAACACCGGTTGTCTGTTCTTCGGCAACGTCATTGCCGGAAGTAGGCGGCCAAGCCGCGCTATATGCGGATCCGCATCAGCCGGAACAATTTGCCTTTCAGATTACCCGCGTCTTTTTGGAGGTGGGATTGCGGAGCTCCCTGGTTGCGCAAGGGCAACAAAACCTGCAACGTTTCAACTGGGCAGAAACCGCCAGGCAGACACTGTCGGTTTATCACCACGCCTTGCAGTTGCCCCAGCCCAAAACGGCCTACGCATGAGAAATGCTCGAGAGAATGCACTGGTGAAAGTGGCATTTGATGCCTCCGTGCTCCAGCCGCGCTATCGCAATCATGGAATTCAGGTTTATGCGCGCAACCTGCTCTGCGGGTTGAGCCGCTCCGCCGAGCGATACGGCATAGAAATCAGGCCGCTCATTTCGAAGAAGAAAGATGAGAGCACGAACGGCCTTAATGATGCACCGGGCTTTCATCTGCGCAAGACATCTTTGCAACGATTTGATCGCTTTTGGCGCTATGGAGGTGCTGCTGCTGCGGCATTTCTTGACAGAGCAGACATCATGCTGAACCCGAACGGCGCTTCCTTGCCAATTGGAGCGCTGCTTCCGACTGTAACCACCATTCATGACCTCACGCCGATGGTGATGCCATGCTTTCCGCGGCGCATGACATTCCTGCTCAAGTTCCTTCTCTCGCGTTCGGCGAAATCATCCGCCGCCATTATTACGGTATCAGAGCATTCCAAGCGCGACATCGTGCGCCTGTGCGGCATTCCGGAATCAAAGATTTTTGTCATGTATGAAGGATACGATCGCAACCTGTTCCATGATGGGCCGCCGGATTCAGTTGCGCTTCAGACCTTGTGCGCTCGTTTGGGGATCCACAGGCCATATATCCTGCATCACGGCGCTATTCAACCAAGAAAAAATCTGCCCAGGTTAATCGCCGCTTATCGCAAGGTGCTGGCGCGCAATCACCAGTTGGATTTTGATCTTGTGCTGGCTGGCCCGCTGGCGTGGCAATTTGAAAAAACTGTCGCCGCCGGGCAGAATGTGAAAGGCTGTCGAGGCAAAGTAGTTTTCACCGGTGCGCTCAGTGATAGTGATCTATCTATTCTGCTTAGAGGATCTGTATTGGAAGTTATCTCTTCACTTTACGAAGGCTTTTGTCTGCCGATGATAGAAGCAATGGCATGCGGCATCCCAACTATTGCCGCACAAAGCTCATGCCTGCCGGAAATATCTGGAGGTGTGCTGCGTTATTTTGATCCCTATTCGGTCGAAGAGATGGCTACGTGTATGGAGGAGGCGTTGCTCTCCTCAGACTTGCGGGAAGAACTCGTGTATGGGGGTAAGGAACGCGCACAGCGTTTCAGTTGGGAACTTTGTGCGGAAGAAACTCTCTCGATTCTGGCGCAAGTTGCGCGTACCGTCCGTGTTAAATCGCGTGCCGCTGGAGTGGCGCTGTGAAGGTTGCCGTTGATTCGTGGACGCTGGCCAGCCGATTCCGCTGCCAGGGCACTTATGTTTATGCACAAAACTTGTTGCGCGAATTCAAAAAGCTGGCATGCACTGGCTCGGGAGTGAGCTTCTCGGTCTTTGCGTCGGACAGAAATGGCAATGATGCGGCCAGGTTGCAGCCCGGAGCAAACTTCGAGCTATGTTCTGCGCGATTGCTGGATCATGATCGTGCCTGGAGGCTGGGGGGATGCGGGTATTCTGCTGCCAGTTCGCGCGCGGATGTGCTCTTTATCCCCACAGCCGCTACTTTGCCCATTGGGCCGATCCCCGCTGTCTGCACTATTCATGATGTCACGCCGCTTGCTATGCCGTCGCACTCCCCGCATGTGACCGCACTGCAGCGTGTTTTCTTTAAGGGGTGCGCCAGGTTATCAAACGCGATCATTACATCTTCAGAATGTTCCAAAAGAGATATCGTCGCGCTGCTGGGTGTGCCACAAGATAAAGTTACTGTGATTCCTGATGGTTGCGATCAGACTCTTTTCAATGCTTCGCCAGCGGACCCTGCCGCTCTCGCAGCATTGTGTGCGCACCTGGGGATTGGCAGGCCGTACATTATTCACCATGGCACGATTCAACCGCGAAAGAACTTAAAGCGCCTGATTGAGGCTTATCACGGGATGTTGGAAAGCAATCGCAGCCTTGATCTCGATTTGGTGCTGGCCGGACAGATGGGCTGGGCAAGCGATAAGGTCACCAGGGCCGCTAATGCAAGCGGTAGAGGCAAGGTGATTTTTGCAGGAATGTTGGCGGATGCTGATCTGTCGCTGCTGATCAAAGGCGCAAGCGTGGCTGTTGTGCCCTCATTGTATGAAGGCTTTTCGCTGCCGATGGTCGAAGCCATGGCTTGCGGAGTTCCAACTGTAACCTCAAAAACATCCTGCCTTCCGGAGATATCCGGAAATGTTCTTGCATATTTTGATCCTTTGTCGACGGAGGAAATGGCGGCCTGCATAGAGTCTGCACTGCTCGATTCACAACTTAATCAGCGGTTGCGAGCGGATGGAACAAAACGAGCTCAGCAGTTCACGTGGGAGCGATGCGCAAGAGAAACTCTTAATGTGCTTCTGCGCGTGGGAAATAGGTCTGGAGACTGACTAACGTGGAACATTCAGCGACATCACGCGCATTTTTCAGGCATTATGGCCTGACTGAAGAGCTTTTGATTGTCGGCGTAGCTCTAGCTCTTACCATTGCAGCATTGCTGAGTTCTTTGACTCTGCCGCTGGCTGTCTCCGGTGTGGTGTTTGGTCTGGCAGCGATTCGATATAGACCGCTAATGCTGATCGTAGTCTTCTTCCTGCCAATCACTCCCTTTCTCAACTGGAATTTTCCCATACGCGACCTGAGCACTCTGGTGCGATTCAGCTTTTTCGCCGGAGTGCTGGTGTATAGGCTGGCGCATCGTAAAGAGTTGCGTGGCTGGCTATGGTCTGGATGGCCGACCCGGGCTGTTCTCGGTTATTTCGCTGTCATTATTGTTTCCACAATATTCTTAAACCCGCTTACGCTCGATGCGCAGCGCGAGCTCATGCGCCTGGCGTCCTACATTTGTTTTTATTACGTGGTTACCGATTGGGTGCAAACCCGTGAGGACACCAGGGCACTTTTCAAAGTGCTGATGAGCTCCGCTATAGTGGTGGCGATCTTCGGATTTTATCAGGTAGTGGTTGCCGGCTATACCTCTCTGTACGACATTCTCTATCCCGTGCGCGAAGAAATTTTGCAGATACCGCCGTGGGAAGGACGCATCACGTCATTCCTTGAGCACTATAACGGGCTTGCTGGATACTTGAATTTGATCATTCCATTCTGCATCGGCTTTGCCTTGCGCGGTACTGATCCAACCCTGCGGATGCTGGGCCGGTGGTGTTTTGCGCTTGCTAGCCTGGCGCTGCTGCTCACACAGAGTCGGGGTGGGCTGCTGGCATATTTTGCCATTCTGATTGTGAGTGCGTGTTTTTTTGCGCCCAACCGCAAATCAAGAATGCGTCGGATTGCGTTAGTGCTAGTGGTTTGCCTGCTGGCAACAGTGGTGGCTGGTCTGTTTTTTCAGCGGCTGGCTGAGATCGATGACTATACGACCGTATCGCGCCTGGCGATTTGGGGTGGAGCATTCACCGTGTTTGCTCATTCTCCGGTATGGGGCATAGGTTTTGGTAATTTTAGGACCCTGCTCGGAAGTCTTCTGGGCCTTCCTGAAGGCTGGGTGGGAGACGCTCACAATTTGTATCTGGAGCTTTTGGCCGAAACCGGGCTTGTTGGTTTTATAACATTCATGTCTTTGAGCATTGTGGTTTTGCGAAGGGCAGCGCGCCAACATAGGTGTTCCGGCGATCCGTTCGACAAGATCATAGGCTTTGCGGTGTTTGCCGCCATTGTGGGTTTGCTGGTACATGGAACTGTGGATTATCTTTTTCACACTACGCCGCAGGTAGCGGCCTTGTTATTTCTTGTTCTGGGAATTCTTCAGGCGAGAACACCTGGACAGTCGGCGGCTACTCCTAAGGTTCGGCCTTCATGAGAACAATCTGGTTTGGAATTTGGCATGAACACAAATTTTGAAGCGATGGAAGTTGTGCTGTTATGCAACATTTGCCACAGCGGCCACATTCAGGATTTGGACAGAGAGTTCAATTTCCGCCAATGCGGTTCCTGCGGATATGTGTTCGACAGCCCGCGTCCGTCGGCTGCAGCGGTGGCCGCCTTTTACTCCCAGGCCGCCAAGTACGATTCATGGCTCAAGGAAGAGCGGTCGCGCGATGTGCTGTGGAAACGAAGGCTTAAAAAGCTTTTGCGTCATAGTATGCAAGGCTCGCTGCTGGACATTGGGACGGGCATCGGGCAGTTCCTCCATCATGCCCAACCCTTTTTTGCTCAAGTGTCAGGCACAGAAGTTTCTGAGAGCGCCATTAGGATTGCCAGAGAGAAATATGGCTTCAATTTATATGCCGGACAGGTTGAAGAGCTCGATTTACCACCATGTTCATTCGACAACATCACTTTGTTTCATGTCCTTGAACATGTGGCTGATCCGGTTCGGTTAGTTGCGCGCTGCCGGGATTTGCTGCGCTCCCAAGGCGTGCTCGTCATCGCCGTGCCAAATGACGTCATGGCCTGGACTTCTATTGCCAAGAAGCTTGGAAAGAGGCTGGGCTTGAAACCTTTTCAAAAATTCAGTTCGGTGCTGGGGATTTCACGAGCAGGGGCTTCGCGCGAGATTCATTTATCCCATTTCACGCCTAAGATTTTGCGCCAGCTTTTGGAAACGGCCGGTTTTGCCGTGGAGGAAGAATCACTAGATCCCTACTATGCTTCTACTGGCATACGGCGGATGATCGATGCTATGTACTATGCGCTGCATCATGCCATCCATGCGGCACTAACAATCAATCATTACGACACAATATGGATGGTCGCCCGCAAATCATGAAACCTCTCCAGGAGTTACAGAGAAATTGGGAGGGCTTGGCGCAAGCTGATCCCATGTGGGCAATCTGCAGCGATCCGAACAAAAAAAATCAACAATGGGACCGCGATGCGTTTTTTGCCAGCGGCAAGAGTGAAGTCGCGGTGGTTCTGGCATATGTGGCCCAAGCGGGACTGACGATTGACTCGAATTCTCCAGTGCTTGATTTCGGCTGTGGAGTCGGCCGCCTGACGCAGGCGCTGGCTCCGCACTTTGCCGAATGCTGGGGCATGGATATTTCCCCCACGATGGTAAAGCTGGCCCAGGGATTTGCCGGGAATCTTTCAGCCTGCCGGTTTATGTTGAATGAAGGGGAGCAGCTTGGCGGGCTGCGCGATAACTACTTCGGTTTCATTTATACCAGCATCGTGCTACAGCACATCGCAAAGCCTTATAGCCTGAAATATATTGCTGAATTAATTCGGGTCCTGATGACGGGAGGCGTCCTGATATTTCAGGTACCGGACAAGCTGCGCCTCAGCCCCATAAAAAAGCTGCGCGCGAGGCTGGCCTTGCGCTCCAGACTCGAATCCTTCTTGGGCAAGCAAAAACCGTTTACGATGGAAATGCATTGCGTTCCCGAAGCTGAAATTCGCAAGCTGGTGGACCAGAGCGGAGGGCGAGTTATGGATGTGCGGCTTACCAATTCCACGGAGCCGTCATTTAGCGGCAATCTTCAATATCTTGAGCGGGAACCAGATAAAGGTTATGTAAGCAAGCAGTATTGCGTCGTGAAAGCCAGTTAAAGGATGGCGTTAGAACCGCGCATGAACCACGGCGCGGCCCTGCTGAATGGTGGCAAATGGCGAGGTGCGTTTCTTGAAGGCCCACTGGACTGTCGAGCGAAGTTGGCTGAAGAATGAAGTTTTGTGGACCATGCGAGTCTCCTTGAACCCGCAGGTTTGCAACATAGCTTTTAAGGCGCTCAGATTGGGCGCGCACCAATTTGTGGGATCATCATTTAATTCGCGGCCAGGATAAAAAGCAATGGCAGGCCGTCGGCAAAAGCGGAAATCGATTGCCGTTTCCACGATAAGCAGTTCGCGAGTGACGCTGGCTGCATGTTTCAGCGCGAGCAGGGGATTTTGGAGATGATAAAGAACGCCGGCAAAGAGAACCACGTCCCATTTACCTATTGTTTCCGGAGACATGTCATAGACATCAATCGTCATGTCCTCAACCCGTGAATGTAAAGCCCGGCGCGCAGTTTCAAAACCCTGCTTTGATCCCCAGCCCATGCCTTTCCAGATAAACCAGTCAGTGGCCAGCACGCGTTTCGCGCCCCGGCGTTCAGCTTCAAAAGAGAAAGCGCCATCCCACGCGCCGATATCGAGAAAAGTTTTGCCGGTGAGATCTGCCGGAAGCTGGTACTGGCGCAGCGAGCGGGCGACGTTGATCACTCCGTTAGTTACAAGACCATCTCCAAGGTCGAGGGAGTGAAACCATTTGATTCTGGCGATCTCTTCAGCCAGCGGCGCTGGTATTGCTGGAGTTGTCATGACGGTTACAAGCCAGAGCGAAGCAAAATCTGCTCTCGCAGAGTGTAACATCGGTAGCGCGGAGAAGGACCGAATGCGTGTAGGCTTTGATGCTCGGTGGTATAACACTTCCGGAGTTGGAACATACGTGGCGGGATTGCTCCCGGCGCTTATCCGTGCAGGTTGCGATGCGGTGGTTTATTTTGATCCAACCAATCCTGTGCCTGAAATTGACAGCGGTAAGATTAAGACTGTTCCAGTCCGTTGGGGAAGATATTCACCCCTGGCATCCTTAGAGTTCCGGCATCGCGCAAAAGAAGACAAGCTGGACGTGTTTCATAGTCCTTTCTATATTGTTCCGCGACTAGAGTGTCCCGTGGTTGTCACCATCCACGATCTCATTCCATTTCTCTTTCCCATCTATTCCTGGCCAAAGTCGAGCATGGTCAGGGCGGGATATAGGGCAGCCGTCCGGCACGCGGCACACATCATCGCAGATTCAGAGCATACCTCGTCTGACATACAAAAAATACTCGGCGTTTCAGCTGAGCGAATCACGGCAATACACCTTGCAGCGGCCGGAGAGCATTTTCACGCCTGCTCTGAAGCAGGAGAGTTACAAGGATTACAAAAAAAGTTCGGATTAAATCTGCCTTACATCTTGGTGGCCAGCGCATCGAACTGGCGCACAAAAAATCTGGAAAGCGCGCTGAGAGTTGCGCAAACGGCGCGCGACCAAGCAGATCTTGAGTTTTGCACAGTTGTGTATGGTTTGACCGAGGGGATGACCGCGCTTGGAACAAACCAATCATCGAAGAAACTCAGCGTGGTTTGCGCAGGTTATGTGAGCAAAAGCGATCTTGGTGCGCTTTTCCGCCATGCACATGCTTTTTTAATGCCTTCTCTTTATGAAGGATTCGGTCTGCCTCTTGTGGAAGCTATGTCCTGCGGATGTCCGGTGATTACTTCTAATCGCGGATCGCTGCCAGAAGTAGCGGGTGACGGAGCACAGTGCTTTGATCCATGTGATATTCAGGCGATGGCGGATGCGCTTGCGGCGCTGCTATGTAGTCCTGAAGAGTTAAAGCGACGCCGAGCAAATGCGCTTAAGAGAGCTGCTGATTTTTCCTGGGACAAAGCGGCACGGGCGACTCTCTCGGTATATCATCACGTGAACCAATAATTTTTACGAACAACAAATAGGTTTCACCCGAGAGTGTGCGTTTCGATGCGAGCTTTGATTACTGGAGTAACTGGGCAGGACGGTTCTTATCTGGCTGAGTTGCTTTTGGAAAAAGGATATGAAGTTCACGGAATGGTGCGCAACATTGGATGCAATAACCATGACCGGCTCAGCAGCGCTGGCCGTCGGATTTATTTTGTTGAAGCGGACCTTGCTGACCAGCCTTCACTTGATCGTGCCCTGCAAGGGATAAAACCCGATGAAGTTTACAACTTGGCTGGGCAAACCTTTGTACCGGTTTCATGGGGCCAGCCGGTACTCACCATGGAGACCACCGGTATGGGGGCGCTGCGTATGCTGGAGGCTATACGCAGGCACGCTCCGGGAGCCAAGTTCCTTCAGGCTTCAAGCGCGGAGATCTTCGGCAAGCCTGAGGGGGAATTACAAACCGAGCTTTCCCGGCTGCGTCCGCGAAACCCCTATGGTGCGGCCAAGCTGTTTGCTCACCACATGACAATCAATTACCGAGAGAGTTACGGTATTTTTGCGTGTTCCTGTATTGCCTTCAACCATGAATCGCCGCGGCGAGGAGTGGAGTTTGTAACCCGCAAGATCTCCCAGCAGGTCGCCCGCATCAAGATGGGGACGGCAACCAAGCTGAAGCTGGGGAACATTGAAGCGCGGCGCGACTGGGGATTTGCCGGCGATTATGTCCGTGCCATGTGGCTCATGCTGCAACAACCCAAGCCGGACGATTTTGTGATTGCAACGGGTATTACGCACGGCTTGAAGGATTTTCTGGAAATTGCTTTTGCTTATGCCGGACTGGATTGGAAGAAGCATGTTGAAGTTGATTCTGCGCTGGTCCGGCCGGGGGAGGATGATCCGTTGAGCGGTGATCCCGGCAAGGCTAGTAGAATTTTGGGCTGGAAACCTGAAGTAACTTTTAAACAGTTGGTAGAGATGATGGTAGAAGCTGATCTTGCCTTGTTATCGGGGGCAGGAAATCTTGCCGCCACTGCCATCGCTGGAGACTGAAAAATGTCCGCTTCTGCTGTCATCAGGCCCGAGTCGGTTCTTCGCGATCAGCGGCCGCGTATGACACGATGGCAGCGAACGCTGAAGCGGATGATAGATATCCTGGGCGCGATCTTCCTGCTGGCCCTGAGTGCGCCAGTCATGGCCGTCCTGGCCATGTGCATCAGACTCCAGGATGGCGGCCCGGCGCTGTTTCGTCGACGAGTAGTGGGATTAAGAGGTGAGCTCGACGCTTTCAAACTACGGACAATGCGCGTAGATGCCGACGAAATCTTGCGTCGCGATGCGAAGTTGCGGCGGCAATTTAAAATTAATTTCAAGTTGAAGAATGATCCACGCGTCACGCGTATCGGCGCTGTGCTTCGCAAATCGAGACTGGACGAATTACCGCAGTTTTGGAATGTGCTTAAAGGCGAGATGAGTCTGGTTGGTCCCAGAATGATTACTCGCCCCGAGCTGAAAAAATATGGCGAAGCAAACTGGATTTTTAAATCGATGAAGCCCGGGGTAACCGGTTATTGGCAAGTGTATGGCAAGCAGGAAGCCGGATATGACCGGCGCATTGCCATGGATTTGTTTTATGCAAAAAACTGGTCGCTGTGGTTCGACCTGAAAATACTTATCAGGACGCCTATACGGGTCCTGCGCGGATCAGGGGAGTAGTAATGGCAAATGTGCTGGTGACGGGCGGCGCGGGCTATGTTGGATCAGTTTGTTGCGCTGAACTTTTGCGCGAAGGACATTCAGTCACGATTGTGGACGATCTTTCCACCGGATGCAGAGAGGCAGTGCCATCGGGTGCAGCGTTCTTTCCCGTGGACATCGGGAACCAGAGCGCGATGGAATCATTGCTCAACCATATCAGGTTCGATGCAGTCTTCCATTTTGCCGCAAAGGCGCTGATACCGGAATCGATGAGCAATCCGGGAATGTTTTTCCAGCAGAACGTGGCTGCAGGCATCACGATGCTGGAGGCTTTACGAGCGGCAGGCACCAGGAATTTTGTGTTTTCATCTTCTGCGGCAGTCTATGGCACGCCAGATCGTGTTCCCATAGACGAGGACGACCCCAAGCGTCCAGTCAATTCTTATGGTGAAACTAAGCTGATGTTTGAGCGCATCCTTCAGTGGTACGCCCACGCCTATGGGTGGAGCGTAACGGCATTGCGGTACTTCAATGCCTCTGGCGCGACGGCAGAACTCGGTGAGCGCCATGATCCTGAGACGCACATTATTCCGCTACTGCTTCAGACAGCAATGGGCGAGCGCAAAGCCTTCAATATTTACGGCGACGAATATGACACGCCGGATGGCACCTGCCTGCGCGACTATGTCCATGTGCTGGACATTGCCAGCGCGCATATTTGTGCGTTGCAAAAGCTGAACCAGCCTGGGACGCGAGCTTACAACATTGGACTGGGCAGGAGTTATTCCGTGAGAGAAGTCTGTGATGCCGCTGCTGAAGTTACCGGACGGAAGATTCCTATTCGCGTGAGCGCGCGCCGCGAAGGTGATCCGGCAGTTTTGTGCGCCAGTCCTAAACGCATTGTAAATGAGTTGGGTTGGACCCCGAAACATTCTTCACTCCATGAAATTATCGACTCTGCATGGCAATGGAAACGGAAAGAGCTAGGCTCAACCATGGCTATGGGATCGGCGCCGCGATAAGCGTTGAATGCAAACTCTTGCCAGTGTGATCTTTGATTTTGACGGTGTGATTGCCGATAGCCATCCCGCGCATTTGCGGGCATGGAAAGACTTATTTCGGTCTCTCGGAAAAGATGTGAGCGACGCTGAGCTTTCTTTTGTTCTGGAAGGCGCCAAGCGCGAAGAGATATTGCAGCGCTTTCTTGGTGAGCTTACTTTCGAGCAACTCAGGGTCTATGGAGACGAAAAGCAGCACTTGTTTCAATCGCTGGCCAGCGAGATCAAGCTGATTGATGGATTTGCCGATTTTCTTGCAGAGGTGGACACCACCGGGCTGCCAATGGCTGTGGCAACGTCTGGCAACCGCGAACGCGTGGAGAGCATGCTGAAAAGCTTTGGTCTTCGCAGTCGGTTTTGCACCATTGTTACAGGCGAGGATGTAAAAAGAGGCAAGCCTGACCCTGCTCTGTTCCAACTTGCCGCGCGCGGGCTTCAGGTTGAACCAGAGCGAATTCTGGTCTGCGAAGATGCTGTTTCGGGTGTGCATGCAGCGAAGGCTGCGGGAATGAAGTGTCTTGCTATCGCAGCAAATGGCAGGCGAGCTAAGTTGAAGGAAGCGGGCGCCAATCTGGTGGTGGAAAACTTTACGCAGGTACGTCTGAATGATGTGAAGCGCATCTTTTCTACGCTGCATTGATCGCAATAGCAGCCCGAGCAATCCTGTTCGCAAGAATATCCGCGGAAATTGTGCCATCAAAGTTAGCAGACGAGCTCCCGGGAAGGAGCATGAAGCTCGTCTGCCACCTGAAGAAATCAGCCGGCCAGAGCCAATCGCGTGGCTGACCGGCCAATATCTTCAGTTTCGCGGGACGCGAACTTGTTAAACAGCGCGGGCCAGCGTACGGGCGCCCGTCCTGATTACCTGCTGTGAAAATCGCTCCATCTCTTCCAATTGTGGGCTGAATTGCAATAGCAGCAAGTCAGCGCCGGCATCTTCAAATTCGGCGATGCGTTCAGCCACCTGTTCCGGCGTGCCCACTAAACCAGAACGCAGGCCGCGGTTCGAGACAGAATAGTCTTCCAATGACACGCGCTGCTCCAACTGCGTGTTGGCCAGCCATTGCTGATAATTTTGATATCCGGCGGCGTTCTGTTGGACATCAGTTATCCGGCGCAGCTCTTCTTTGGCTTCGCGCTCGGTATCGCGAACAATGGCATAGGCGGCCACTCCAAACTGCATCGGCGGCAGGCCCCAGCGTTCGCGACGCTCAGAGAAATCGCGGATTTTAGCGCGGATTTTCTCCGGCGGATCACCGTGCATCACGTAGGCATCGCACTTTTGCGAGATCAGATTCTTGGCCGCCTCAGACTCGCCGCCGGCATAGATCACAGGACGTGGACGCGACACCGGCTTCGGCTGCAACACAAGGTCCTCTACTTTGTAATATTTGCCTTCGTAATTTACGTGATCATATTTCCAGGCTTTATCCACCACGTCGAGCCATTCAGAGGTGCGGGCATAACGATCGTCGTGCTGGTCAAAGTGAACTCCATACTTGCGCGCCTCGTCGGCCCACCATGAAGAGACAACGTTGAGCGAGACGCGGCCATTGCTGATGTGGTCAATGTTCGCGGCCTGCTTGGCCAGCAGCGCGGGATTGTGAAACGTTGGCCGCACGGCCACCATCAACTCCAGCCGATGCGTTACCGCAGCCAGCGCCGCTGCCGTGGACCACGCGTCCAGCGACGGCTCTTCCGGACCTTTAATATCATTGAGATTGAGCTCGGCAATCAGCGTAAGATCAAAGCCAATTTCTTCACTACGCCGCGCCAGCCGGCTTACGTATTGCCAGCTTGTTTCCATCTGCTCGTCTTCCACGTTGCGCAGCCATCCGCCAAAAACAGGGAGCCAGTATCCGTATCGCATTACGCGGCCTCCTTTTCCAGGAAGTCGACCAACCGCACAAACGGATCAAAGCCGACAACTTTCGGACCGTCAGCCACAAAGTTAGAGAGCGCGTTGATGTCGTAAAAATAAAGCTGGCCGTCGCGATCATCAATGATGTACTCAATGCCACCAACTTCAATCCGCGCCTCATGCATGATGCGCTCCACCTGCTGAATAATTTCGTCGGATGGTGTGTAGCCTTCAACTTTCAGGCCGGTCTTAGGCGCGTCCACGGGGCATGCGGCGCGGGCCAGGTCCTGTCCGCCGGTGGTCTTGCAGATATCCGCAGGGCAGAGATCAAAAGTTTCGCCGGTCAGGTGGACTTTGATTCCGTAAAGAAATTTACCGCCAACAACTTCCACGCGAACAATGTGTCCACCGCGCGCAGGAATAAATTCCTGTACCAGAGCAGTTGAGTCCAGGCCCAGATCGAGCGTGCCGGCTTTTGCGGCAGTTTCAAGTTCTTCGCGTGTGTTGAACTTGGTTACGCCCGCGCCACTGCCGCCAATATTCGGCTTCACCACGATAGGGAAGCGCAGCCCTTCAGAAGCCTGCACCGCGTCCGCCGGATTATTAATCACGCGGCTCTTAGGATAGGGAAGATTAAGGGCTTCCAGCAGCGAAAGCTGAAGAGCTTTCGATGTCTCATAGCGAAAGGCCTTCTGGCCGTTCACAATGCGCTTGCCACGCTGCTCCAGATGATCGAGGTAATAGAGGGTATAAAAGATGGCCTGGCCGTGTCCGCGACGGTAAGCCGATGGGCTCATTCGATTAAAAATCAGCGAGTAACCGCCTTCACCGTTCAGGTGAGCGGGATCAAAATGGTGCTGGGCCGCGTCAATGCGGACGTAAGGCACCTTGCGCCGGTCCAGCTCCTTGAATAGCGGCACAAACCAGTGCGGATGCTCATAATAGATTGCGATTGGCTGCTTCTGCTTTGACATGCCTTCTTTCCTTCCTTGTTCCGAAGGAGCCGTTTGTCCCGTAAGCAGCCTGAAAAGCTAAAAGGCCGCTCTTTTTGAGCGGCCCTCGGTGGTTAAATCTGAGTCTTAATCTAAGAATAATTGCTCAGCACCGGCCGCTCGCGAGTACACATACAGCAACACATAGCCATGTTGCTTGCGGAAGCCGGGTTAGTGATGAAACGATGCATCTGAGGTCTTCATCCTACATGGGTATTAAGCAGCAGTCAAGCGCTCATTCAAGGCTGGTTTTCTGCATGGTTTACAAGCAGCAACGTAGGTACCGCGAACCGTGCAACCCGCATTCCATCTACTAAATCTTCAATTTTAAATTTTGAAATTTTGTTATGCTTTTCCGCCTATGCGCGAACTACGTGGTACGGTTGCAGTTGTTACCGGAGCGGCTTCTGGGATCGGCCGCGCCCTCGCGGTTGATTTGGCAAAGTTGGGCGCCGAACTGGCTTTAGCCGATCTCAATTCTGACGGCCTGGAAGAAACCCGAGCATTGCTCGGAAACGCTAAAGCTCGCACCTACACCGTGGATGTCTCCAAGGCTGCAGCAGTGGAAGACTTCGCACACCGTGTACAGCAGGATTTCGGCCGGACGCAATTGCTGGTGAATAATGCCGGAGTCGCGTTGATGGGGACATTTGCTGAAGTTTCATTGGAAGACATGCAGTGGCTGATTGGAATTAATTTCTGGGGCGTAGTCCATGGCTGCAAATTCTTTCTTCCTTTGCTTCAGCGCGAGCCTGACGCCCACATCGTAAACCTATCCAGTATCTTTGGGTTGATTGGGCCGCCGGGACAGACTGCCTACGCTGCCAGCAAATTTGCCGTTCGCGGATTCAGTGAATCTCTGCGGGAAGAGCTGCGCGCCACCAGTTTGGTGAAAGTTACATCGGTGCATCCTGCGGGCATTGCCACGCCGATTGCACACAGCGCCCGCGCCGGACGAGGCATTACGGCAGCAGCACGCCGGGAATCCGAAGAATATTTCAAAAAAGTTGCGTTGATTACCCCGGAAGAAGCCTCGCGTGAAATCATCAAGGGAATTCTGGGAAATAAAAACCGCGTGCTCATTGGTTCAGACGCATACCGCGTAGACCGCGTCCAGCGGCTCTTTCCCGCGCGAGCCAGCGCAATGTTTGCCAATTTTCTGGCAAAACGCCGTGGCAAACCAGCTTCTCCTCCTGAAGCGAAGGCATCCCGAACAGTTTGAGCTTTTTCTGGGGCGCATATCCGCTTTAGACAGATGAATGCCGCGCTGGATGGCGGGCTACCACTTGACGATTGCTGCAAATGATTTTGGATCGAGACTTGCGCCTCCCACAAGGGCGCCATCGATCTCTGTTTGCGACATCAGAGCTTTTGCGTTATCCGGTTTAACGCTCCCGCCATAAAGAATACGAAGCTGCGTGCCCACGCCTTCCCCGAACGCCTCTTTCGCTTCCGCGCGTATCACGCGATGCGCCTCGGCGGCCAGCTCCGGTGTGGCAGTCTTACCGGTGCCAATCGCCCAGACCGGCTCGTACGCCACTGTGATGGGAATGGCCTCACCGCTGGAAATTTCACGGAAAGCGATGCTGCATTGCCGGCGGAGAACATCTTCGGTGACGCCTGCTTCACGTTCCTGAAGCACCTCACCCACGCAGACAATCGGCGTCAAACCGGCGGCCAGGGCGGCACGGAGCTTGCGGTTGACAGTGTCATCCGTTTCGGCAAAATACTGCCGCCGCTCTGAATGGCCGATAATGACATGCGAGCATCCCACAGCGCGCAGCATCGGCCCGGAGATCGCGCCGGTATATGCGCCTTCTTTTTCCCAGAACATATCCTGGCCGCCCACGCCAATGCCGCTACCCTGTGTAGCTTCCACTACCGCTGATATGGCCAGAAATGGCGGACATAGGACAATTTCATCGCGCGTGTGTTCCCACAGATGAGGCAACAACGCCGACACAAATGCCTGCGCTTCTTTCGGTGTCTTGTACATCTTCCAATTGGCGGCGATCAGCTTTTTTCTCATGCTTCGGCCTTGATCTGATAGTGGGGAAAGTCGCGACTTAACTTTTCCGCCGCGGCTGCATAGGCGTCGTAAGTTCGCTGGTCAAAAAGGACAAAGCGGACGCGCTTGACTGACTTTGGGTTATGCAGCAGGTCGGCAATGGCGCGCAACGCAATTTGCGCTGCCGGTTCAACGGGATATCCAAACGCGCCGGTAGAAATGGAAGGGAAGCTCACGCTGGTGCAGTATTTGAGGTTTGCCTGCTCCATGGAATGACAATAGCAACTCTCCAGGACCTGCGGTTCATTCTTGTTTCCGCCCTGCCATACCGGCCCAACCGTGTGGATCACGTACCGCACTTTCAGTTTGGCGCCGGAAGTGATTACGGCTTGTCCTGCCGGCAAAGGGCCGCGCTGCTCGCGAATCTTTTTGCATTCTTCCAGCAAAGCCGGTCCGGCTTCGCGATGGATAGCGCCATCCACGCCGCCGCCGCCGAGCAGCCCAGAGTTAGCGGCATTCACAATGGCATCTGTCGTTTCATTGGTGATGTCGCCTATCACCAATTCGAGAGTGGCTTCAGAGCCGATCCGGTATCGCAATTTTGGCGACATTTATTTATTAGTAAGCGCTTCCACACCGGGAAGCTTTTTGCCTTCCAGAAACTCCAGCGATGCACCACCGCCGGTGGAAATATGAGAAATCTTATTTGCCAGACCAGACTGATGCACGGCCGCAACCGAATCTCCGCCACCGACAATGGAAGTCGCGCCGCGATTTGCAGCAATCGCCTCAGCAATTTTCAGGGTGCCGCGCGCGAATGGCGCGACTTCAAATACTCCCATCGGGCCGTTCCACACGATGGTCTTGGCGCTGGCAATTTCTTTGCTGAAAGCGACTATCGTTTCCGGGCCGATATCCAGACCCATCTTATCGGCCGGAATACCTTCCGTTGTTTTAACCGTGCTGGTCTTTGCAGAAGCGTCAATCTTCTCCGCTATAACATTGTCCAAAGGCAGCAGCAGCCGGACACCTTTACTTTGCGCGTCCTGCAAAAGCGATTTAGCCAGATCGACCCTGTCCTCTTCAACCAGAGATTTACCCACTTGTATGCCCTGGGCTTTCAGGAACGTATAAGCCATGGCGCCGCCAATCAGCAGAGCATTCACCTTGGTAAGAAGGTTGTGAATCACATTAATCTTGTCTGAAACTTTTGCGCCTCCGATGATGGCCACAAAAGGCTTCTCCGGATTTGTGGTGGCTTTGCCCAGGTACTCCAACTCCTTCTGCATGAGCAGACCGGCAGCGGATTGGGATACAAACTTTGTGATGCCCACAGTTGAGGCGTGCGCGCGATGGGCTGAACCGAAAGCGTCATTTACATAAACATCAGCCAGTGCGGCCAACTTGCGTGAAAACTCTTCGTCGTTCGCTTCTTCCTCGGCATGAAAGCGCAGATTTTCCAATAGAAGCGTCTGGCCTTTTTCCAGTTTGTGGGCCATTTCTTCCGGCGCCAGGCCGATGCAATCAGGAGCAAAGCCCACGTTGCAACTGCGCCCCAGCTTTTCATCCAACAGCATGCGCAAGCGTTCAGACGCAGGCTTTAAACTCATTTTGGCATTGTATTTACCCTTGGGTCTCCCCAGATGCGAAGCCAAAATCAGCCTTGCGCCCTTGCGTAGCGCATATTCGATTGTGGGTAATGTCTCGCGGATGCGCGTATCATCGGAAACACGGCCATCTTCAGTGAGCGGGACATTAAAATCCACACGCATGAAAACCCGGTGTCCTTCAAGATGCAGGTCCTGTATGGAAAGTTTTGCCATGTTCTTCTCGGTCGTAGCCGGCGCTACAGTCCTTTTTTTCCGATGAAATGGATCAGGTCACGGACGCGACAGGAGTATCCCCACTCATTGTCATACCATGCGATCACCTTTACGCAATTGCCCGCGACCACGCGGGTGAGCGGAGAGTCCACAATGGAAGAGCGCTCGTCACCGCGATAGTCCACAGAGACCAGCTCTGCGGTTTCATAGCCCAGAATGCCTTTCATTGGGCCGTCTGCGGCGGCTTTCAATGCATTGTTCACCTCTTCCACGGACGTGGCTTTTTCAACAAAAGCTACCAGGTCAACCACGGAAACGTTCGGCGTCGGCACGCGCATGGCAAAGCCATCGAGCTTGCCCTTTAGGTCCGGAATGACAAGATTGATAGCTTTTGCGGCGCCGGTGGAAGTGGGAATCATGGAGAGAGCAGCAGCACGGGCGCGGCGTAAGTCTTTGTGCGGGAAATCCAGGATGACCTGATCATTTGTGTAAGAGTGGATCGTTGTCATAGTCCCGCTCTGAATTTTGAAACTGTCATGCACGACCTTGGCCACCGGAGCCAGGCAGTTCGTGGTGCAGGAAGCATTCGACACTATGTGGTGCTTCGCCGGATCGTATTTGCCTTCATTTACGCCCAGAACAATGGTGATGTCTTCATTTTTGGCTGGCGCGGAAATAACGACCTTCTTTACCGGGCCACGCAGGTGCTTTTTGGCCTGCTCGGCGTCTGTAAACTTGCCCGTGGACTCAATCACCACCTGTGCGCCCACGGATTCCCAGTTGATGGCCCCTGGATCTTTCTCTGAAAAAACTTTGATCGATTTGCCGCCAACCGAGATCGAATCGCCCGAAGCTTTGATGTCCTGCTTCAGATTGCCGAGAATTGAGTCATATTTAAGAAGGTGGGCAAGTGTCGCAGGGCTGGTCAGGTCGTTAACGGCCACGAACTCGAGGCTGGAATCCTCAAGCGCCGTACGCAACACATTGCGACCGATACGGCCGAAGCCGTTAATACCCACTTTAATTGCCATTGCTTTAAATCTCCCTCTGGAAACTGATGCGTAGAAACTTTTGATGCAAAAACCGTGACAGGAGGCCCGGATACACGGCTGAAACTAATCAGGTTAGCAGAGGAAGTTGTGCAGGCGCAAACACCCCCAAGATGGTATGGATCCATCGGTGGAAAAAGAAATTCCTGGGCTGAGATTGATATGCTGTTTCTACAGCGATAAAGCCGCAGGTTTCGCAAATCCCTGCGGCTTCATTGCAAATGTTGCTGGTTGGTCAACGTTTACAGTTTTCTTGCGGCGTCGCGATTTCTTTGGCGTATATGCCCCTGCAACAACCATTTTTTGTCCTGGCTGCTGTTTATAGGCTTTCCTCAGTCTGCCGTGGATGAGATCTGTCGTGTTCCTCAACTCCTGATCAATCCATACTGGCAGCACGCGGGTCCGGGGCCGTGTGCTTCACTTAGGATGTACCTGGAATCCGGCCACGCATTCTCTTTACTCGTCAGATCGAAACTCGTGCGCCTTAATTCTTATCTTTAATAATCTTTGGCCCGTGTGTCCCTAGGTCTCTACTTACTTAATTTGCATATTTGTTTACGACGTTCGCATATTGTCCCGTGATTTGCGCGTGTCCCGTTGTTGTCGAACCATTTCACGAACTCTTAAATCGCAGTCCCTTGCGAGTACTCTCTGGATGCCTTCAAGACAGGATCAGGGCAAGAACGCTCAAGCCGTTATGTCCAATAGTTGAAGCCAGCGCCAAAGCATCTGCGCACTTGCTTTTCTTCGCAAACCAATCACGCCATCAGCAGGGACTTTTACCCGCCAGGAGTACGTTCGAATGACTTGGTTTGGTTGCGGGCCGCAATTATAGCAAGTTGCACCTTAAGGGCAACAAAAGAAAGAAAGCCCTGCGGCATTAACCTTTTTGGTTCGCCTGCAGGGCCAAATGTGCGTGAAGCTATTTGTGCGCTTTGGTGGTAAATTCACCGACACCGCTCTTTGCATCCGTTCCCGTGCCTTCACCCTGGCCGGAATCGACTGCGTAGAAATACTTGGTGTTCGGCTTAAGGTTTTTCAGATGAACGCGATGGTTCTGCGCCTTGGTCTTATCGTTATCCGCGTAGGGCGCTTCAGCCGTCTGCGTAAGACTGCCTGGGTTAGTACCGTAACGAACAATGGAGCTGCCGCCGGTGTTCGTGGTCCAGGCAATAACAGCCCAGTTATCGCCCACGCCTTCTACGCGCGGGCCGTTAGTGATTTTTTCACCCTGTCCTTTATTTGACTGCCTGGGCGCTGCAATGGCGGAAATAGCCAGAATCGCCATCAAGGCAATAGTTGTAAGTAATTTCAATTCAATACCCCCTGGTGAATCAGTTCAACTGCTGGAGGTACGATGCCGGACAGCAATTTCAGGGTTTCACGTTCCTAGAAGGCTGGAAAAAGCTCCTTTGCTTGCAACTTCTTAGCTGCTTGTGTTACACACAGAAGCATGCGCAACTGGATGCGCGAGCGCATGAAGCGCCGTAAAAAGAAACCCGAGAATGAGACGGAAGCCACTGGCAAGGTAGGCCAGCAGAAGCCTCTGGTGGATGCATCCCACCCGGAACCTATTGTCCCCACGTATGATGACAGGGAACCAGAAGACGAAAGCGGCTCTGGCGCTTCAGAACCGCCTGCTCCTGCCCTGGAAGCTGCTCACGTTGAAGAACAGCGGATGGAGACGGAAGTCCAGCCAGAATCACCTTCAACCCCGCCAGCGGGCGGTCCGGAACAACGTACCGTGCAGCAAGCCGGCAAGTCTGCGGCACGTCCGCCCAAAGGCGTGGTTGTACTCGCCATTGGTCTGCCAGGATCAGGTAAGACCACCTGGTTCAAGCGTCGCGGCGTGACCCCGCTTTCCAGTGACCTGCTGCGTTCGATTCTTTTCGATGACATCACCGAGCAGCGTTATCAGGGTCTGGTATTTTCCACCCTGCGCTCTTTGCTGCGTGCGCGTCTGATTGCACGCATGCCGTGGAATTACGTGGATGCCAGCAATCTTGCACCGCACGAGCGTCGGCAGTGGATCAAAATGGCAAAAGGCTTTGGTTATGAAGTACATGCAGTCTTTTTCGATGTACCACTTGAAGTGTGCCTGGAACGGAACCGCAAACGGGAGCGTCAGGTAAAAGAGGACGTAATCCAGCGCATGGCTGCCAAGCTCAAGCCGCCGACATTCGAAGAAGGATTCGGGAAAATCACTATGGTACGGGTAAAACGCTCAGGTGAGCCAGCCTAGCTGGCTGTCGCGCTTGTTAACCTCGAGCAAAATGAACCAGCGCGAAGATCCCTAACCATAGAAATGCCAGGTAATGCCAATACCAGCCGGTAACCTCAACCGCAATTCTCTGCGATTCAAATTTGGCTGCCAGTAAGCGTCCCGCCACAGCGTAGAGCAGCACCGCCAAACCGCCAACCAGATGCACGGCGTGAGTGCCAGTAATAATGTAAAACAGTGAACGGCTGGGGTTTGACTCCAAAAACACGCCTTGATGGCGCAGAATATTCCAAACCAAAACCTGGCCTATCAGGAAACAGAAACCCAATACAACAGTTATACCCAGCCAAGGCAGGTCGCGTTTCATCCGCGGAGGAACAATGCCCATGGCGGCGAACTCTTCTTTTTTGATCATGGAGCGTCGGGCCAACTCAAGAGTAATGCTGCTCAGCAGCAGGACCGCTGAATTTATCCACAATTGCAGGTAAGGCAGGGTAAGAGGGACCCAGTCGCGCACCCATCTTTTGGTGTCTTCATCAAAGCGCCCCTTACCCATGCGGAAAACATAGACAACGGTGAGCAGCAAAAAAATGGCTGTTACGGAAACGATGCACAGTGTCATGGCGATGCGATACCGCCGCATGCGCTGCTCGCGCGATTGAAAGCCTTCAGGATTGCCGCGATCGCCATCATCACCACCGCCGCCATATCCGCGACGATGCGGAATTTTACCCGGACCTCCGCCGCCCAGCTTAGGTCTGCGTTCGATTTCTACGCGATCGCCAATAGTCGGCATAACACTACATTTGATGGCGCGTTGCTTGCCTTAGGTGGCTGGAGCGTTCTGCATAATAAAATCCTCTTTCGCTCCAGAAATATTGTATTCATACGGCCCGTGATTTACCCCCGGCTCTCGCCCGCTATAGCCCTCGGGTGGCACAGGGGAAGGTAGCGTCCATTCCAGCGTGGTGCATTGCCAGGGATTCGCGTCCGCCAATGGCCCTTTGCGCATGCTCCAGAACAGGTTCACCAGAAAAATGATCTGCCCAGCAATGGTGACAATGGCAGCGAACGTAATAAATTTCTGCAGTGGCGCCATCGCTGCCACATATTGTACGCCCATCAGATCAGAGTAGCGGCGCGGATGCCCGGCAATTCCAAGCAGGTGCATCGGCATAAAGATGGCATAAGAGCCGAAAAGAGTAATCCAGAAATGCAGGCGCCCCAGACGCTCATTCATCATCCGGCCGAACATCTTTGGAAACCAGAAATATGTAGCAGAAAAGATGGCAAACAGCCCTGCCATGGCCATGATCAAATGAAAATGCGCTACTACAAAATATGTGTCGTGCAGATAAATATCCAGCGAGGGCTGAGCCAATATCGGGCCGGTCAGTCCTCCTGTGATGAAGAGCGAGACGAAGCCCACGGAAAACAGTAACGGCGTTGTATAACGAATTTTTCCCCCATAAAGCGTTGCTACCCAGTTGAAGGTTTTAATGGCAGAAGGAACTGCAATGGCGGTTGTGAGCGTGGAGAATGCGAAACCGGCATGGGGATCCATCCCGCTGACAAACATGTGATGCCCCCAGACCATAAAACCTAATGCGCCGATCGCCAGCGTTGCACCAACCATGGCTTTATAGCCAAAGACCGGTTTACGCGTGAAGACTGACAACAAATGCGAAGTCACTCCCATGGCTGGCAAGACTGCGATGTAAACCTCCGGATGGCCGAAGAACCAGAAAAGGTGCTGCCACAACAACGGTGAGCCCCCCGAGTGATCGACCAGTTTGCCGCTTACTACCAAACCACCGGGGACGAAAAAGTTGGTTCCGGCATGACGGTCCAGCATAAGGAACACCAACGCGGCCAGAAGAATGCCGAACGCCAGAAGAATCAGGATCGAAGTAACAAACCAGCTCCAGCAGGTAAGCGGCATGCGCATCCACGTCATGCCGGGGGCGCGGAGTTTAATAGTCGTTACCAGGAATCCAGTCGCGCTCATCAGTGAGGACAAACAGAAAAGGCCAATGCTCACCAACCATAGGTCGGTCCCCAAGCCCTGACCCGGCCCAGCGGATGCGATTGCGCTGAGCGGCGGATACTGTGTCCAACCAGCACCGCCAGGGCCTCCGGGAACTACGAAGGACGCCATCAGCACCAGAAAAGAGACAAGAGCGGTCCAGAATCCAGCGGCAGTGAGCCGAGGCAAAGCCATCTTCGAGGCGCCCAGTTGCAGAGGAAGAAAAAATGTTCCAAAGCCGGCTTGAGGCACAGTCGAAAGCACAAAAAAGACCATCAACGTGCCGTGCATGGTTAGGTATGCCAGATAATTTTCCGGCTTGATCTCGCCCAGAAATGGAATTGCCGCCTTCGGCCAGACCAGATGGATGCGCATCAACAGGGAAAGCCATGCCCCCACCAATACCGCAGCCAGAGAAAGAAAAAAGTATTGCCGACCGATGACTTTGTGATCGGTTGAAAAGAAACGATGCAACCGGGATTGTGAAGTGGAAGCATTCGTGAGTTGTGTGGAAGAGGACATACTCTCAGTGGCTCAGGACAGCCGCCTCCTGTGCTTTCATCCACTTGTTAAAGTCCTCTTCACTCACCACTCGAACCGCTGCGCGCATCCTATAGTGGCCAAGACCGCATAACTCAGCACAGGCAATTTCATAAGTCCCAATCTGCATTGGCGTAAAGTGTGAATGGATCTCCATCCCGGGGACGGTATCCTGTTTAAAGCGCATCGCTGGAATAAACAAGCTGTGGATAACATCCAAAGCACGTAGATGCAATTGAACAGTGTGCCCGACCGGCACGACCATGGCAGTGGAAAGAACATCGTCACGTCCCGCCGGATCGCTGGAATCAATACCCAGCGGATTACCCTCGTCAGGGCGTGCAAATTTCTGAGGATCGGTGCGGCCAAAGGCCCCGTCCGCGCCGGGATAACGGAAGTACCATTGAAACTGCGCTCCTGTCACTTCCACTTGCACCTCAGCCGCTTGTCTCTCCGGTGGCATCATGCTTGACCACAACCGTTCGCCGGAAATATTGAACCAGAAAAAAATCACCGCAATGGCAATTGTCCAGGTAACTTCAAGCCGCCAGCTTCCAGCGGTAGGCTTACCATCCGCAGGCGCTCTTTTCCCCAACACAAAAACCAGAATCAGATGGCCAAGAATAAACAGTCCGCCAAAAACCCAAAATGCAATCCTGAATTGACGGTCGATCATGCCGGACTGCAAGGATGCGCCAGCAGGGAACCAGTAAGGGTGGACAACAAAAAGATAAGAGCAGCCAAGGAGAACTAACAAAAGAGCGGTCCGCAGCGCAGCAGCCATTACCTGGACCGATGGCCGTTCTTCACCATCTTGAGAAATTCCTGGTGGACTCGTGTGTCGTTCGACAGTTCCGGATGGAAAGTTGCCGCCAGGATTTTGCCTTGCCGTACCAGCACAGGATCGCCTTCGGCTTTTGCCAGGACTTCCACGCCTTTCCCGGTGCGCATAATCTTAGGTGCGCGAATGAATACCATTTCCAGCGGCTCTGCTCCCAGGCTCGTATTGGCTTTGCGGATAGAGCTGTCATTCTGGCGGCCGTAGGCGTTCCGCCGAATGCGTATGTCCATGGCATTAAGCGATGGTTGCGGAGGGTTCTCCACCTGCTGCGCCAGCAGAATTGCGCCGGCACACGTGCCAAACGTCGGCTTGGTGGCGACAAAAGCGCGTAGCTTCTCCAGGAATCCGCGCTCCGCTAAAAAGTTCAGAAATGTACTCGACTCGCCGCCGGGAATCACAATGCCATCAATGTCATCCAACTGCTCCGGCTTCCGCACCAGCGCGACTTCCGCGCCCAACTGCTCAAGCCGGGTCTTGTGCGCTTCGTAGTCACCTTGGATGGCAAGCACGCCGATCTTCATGTGTTTTGCTTTAATCCCGAGCGTAAACGAGGGAACCCTACGGTCTAACTTGTTTCATAGGACAGAAGTTTTGCCGTTACCTCAGAAGCCTTGGTTTAAGGGCTCTCTCGATGCCGCTCAAGATGTGAAGAGAAAACTACCACCCTCTCGTTTGCAGCAAATCGCCTTCTGCCATCGCAGCCACGGCCAGCCCTTTCATCGCGCCGACCAGATCCTCACTAACTTCAAGTAATACTTTAGGATCGTCAAAATGCGTGCAGGCGCGGACGATGGCTTTTGCGCGCTTCTCGGCTTCTTTTGGTTCGCAAAAATTCAGGCCATCCGCCATAAAGATCCCTGAGCCAACAAACACCGCCTCCGCTCCAAGCTGCCGGACGAGCGCTGCGTCCGCAGGTGTGGCAATTCCTCCGGCAGAGAAGTTCGGCACAGGCAGTTTGCCGATCTTCGCAACGAGTCGCACCAGTTCTACAGGGGCCTGCAAATCTTTGGCCTGAGCATAAAGTTCTTCTTCAGAAAGAACCGTTAATGCCTTCATTTCACGGATAATCTGCCGCATATGCTTTACTGCATGAACCACATCGCCGGTTCCGGCTTCACCTTTAGTGCGGATCATGGCAGCTCCTTCCGCAATACGCCGCAGAGCTTCGCCCAAATTGCGGGCGCCGCAGACAAATGGCGTCTGGAAGGAATGCTTATCCACATGGTGTGCTTCATCAGCCGGGGTTAGGACTTCAGATTCATCGATATAATCCACGCCCAGCTCTTGCAGTATCTGTGCCTCCGCAAAATGTCCAATGCGGCATTTCGCCATTACTGGAATCGACACGGTTTCCATGATCTCGCGGATCTTCTTGGGCGATGCCATGCGGGCCACGCCGCCCTGAGCACGTATCTGGGCCGGGACGCGCTCCAGCGCCATTACAGCGGTTGCTCCGGCTTTCTCCGCGATCTCAGCTTGGCGGGCATCCGTCACGTCCATAATCACCCCGCCTTTGAGCATTTCTGCCAAGCCAGTCTTAAGCCGCAAACCGGCGTTGCCGTTCAGCACGGTTGCCCCGCCATTTGAAGCGGCCGTGGCGCTGTGGCCGTTAGAACCTGATTTTGGGCTTTTTGCAGACATAACTTCTTTTTTTCCGCGTGATCTGGACATTGCAAACTCCTGTGCCGCATCAACACCTTACGTCGCGGCGAAACTTGTAGGGCTGAACCTTTATTTTACTAGGTTAAAGAGATTTCTGCCGCTGAATATCACTTGGTGTCTGAAGCAGATTTGCCCAGCCTAAGCGGCTTCATGTGTTTGGCAAACATCTTTTCCGCATCGACAGCGATAAAAGTCCCTGTACTGCGCGCCAGAATTTCACCACGGTCATTCTTGATTTCAGCCGCGTTGATATGCCGCCGGCCATCCACGCTTTGTTCATAGGCAATTACAGTGAGCGGCTGGCTCAAAGGTACAGGCCGCAGGTACCGGATTTCCATTGACCCGGTAAGCGCCAGCACATTGCGAAATTTATTCACCTTGCCCATGGCTTCATCCAGGATGGTGGCGATGATCCCGCCATGAGAATGCCCCGGAGGGCCGGTGTATCGACGCGAAAGCTTGAAATGGCAGACAGCCTGGCGTGTTTCTTCGTCCAGCGAGAACTTCAAATGCATTCCATAAGCATTGTCATTCCCGCAGCCAAAGCAGTGGTTTTTGCGGGGCTTGGGCTTGCCTTGGATCGCGTGACCGGGTGTGTTCTTACGTTTTGCCATGTGGAAGAAACAGATTCTAACATTTGTGGAAGCTGAGCTATTTCCGCGCCACCAATTCGGCGATCCCCTTGCCCTGAATGGTTTCGTGATAATGCAATACCCGCATTGCGGAGAATGCATGCAATAACTCATTCGACTCCAGCAGAAACATGGGATGGCTGGGCCCGCCGGTGAAGCGCTTTTGCTCTGTTGTGTAAGTTTTGTAGATCAGATATCCGCTGGGCTTGAGTGCTGCCATTAAAGCAGGGAAGAGCTCACGCTGGAGAAAAAAGAAAACCAGAATCAGATCGTACTGCTCGCGGCCAAGGTCTTGCGTTCCATCCAGGTCGCGAATCTCTGTAACGATACGTCCATCAGTTTTCGTATGTTTTGCATTTTTCTGCGCCTGCTGAATCCCGACATCGGAAATATCAACGAGCTTCACTCGCCAGCCGCGCTCTGCCAGCCACACGGCGTGGCGTCCCACGCCGCCGGCAATGTCCAATGCATGTCCAGGAGGCATACTGGCAAGAAATTCGTCGTAAGCGGAAACCAGCAATGGATCAGGCGTGAGCGAACTATGGGAGCGTTCGCTATGCTTCCTGTTCCAGATAGTTTTCTCGTCAACCGTCATTTTCTTTTGCGCTCTTGTCCTCGCGGTAAGTCCAATCAAGAATAACCGCAAACACTGCTATTTTGCTGCGTTATACTGGAACTGTGAGCGGACCGCAGGAAAAAACGTTTTACCTGGAAACTTTCGGTTGCCAGATGAACGTGCATGACTCCGAGAAAGTCATCGGCACCCTAGTGCATCAGGGATATCGCCAGGTGCAAACCGTAGAGGAAGCGGCGCTCGTCCTCTATAACACCTGTTCCATCCGCGACAAAGCTGAGCAAAAAGTCTTTCATCGTCTCAACGATTATAAAAAGCTCCAGGCGCAAGGCAAGAAGTTTGGTGTGCTGGGTTGTGTAGCGCAACAGGAAGGCGAAAAGATTTTTGAGAAGGCGCCATACGTTTCACTGGTGGCTGGCTCAGCCTCTTATCGAAATCTACCGGCGATGCTGGTGCAGATTGAAGCCGGGAACAATCGCGTCACCGGGCTGGATGATCGCGAGACGGACCTGACCTTTGAAACCGACTTTACGGCGCGCAGCAATCCGCACCGCGGCTACATCACCATTATTGAAGGCTGTGACAAGTTCTGCGCGTATTGCGTGGTGCCATATACACGCGGCAAAGAACGCAGCCGCACTTCGGAGTCTGTGCTGGCCGAAGCCCGCCAGATGGCCGACTTTGGTTACACAGATATTCAACTGCTCGGCCAGAATGTAAATGCTTATGCCGATCCGCTGGGCAAGAAAACTTTTGCGGAACTGCTTTACGCTGTAGGAGAAATTCCGGGCATAAGGCGCGTACGCTTTACCACATCCCACCCTCGGCATTTCAGCAAAGACATCGTTGAGGCTGTGGCTGCTTCACCCCGGTTGTGCGATCACATTCATCTGCCGGTGCAGAGCGGCTCCTCGCGAGTGCTCAAGTCCATGAATCGCGAATACACGCGGGAAATGTATCTGGAAAAGATTTCCTGGATCAGGGCAGCCAAGCGGGAGCTCTCAGTCACTACGGACGTTATCGTTGGGTTCCCCAATGAGACCGCGCCAGAGTTTGAAGAAACAATCACTTTGCTGGATGAATGCCAGTTTGACGCTGTTTTTAGCTTCAAGTATTCACCTCGTCCCAACACGCCCTCTTTGAGCATGATTGATAGCATTGCCGATGCGGAGAAATCCAAGCGGCTTCAGGTGTTACAAGAGCGCCAACGAGAGATACAAAGGAGCAATTACGAGAAGCGAGTAGGGCGAATCTATGATGTGATGGTTGAAGGAACAAACCAGGCCCGCGGCCAGATGATTGGACGCACCTCGCAAAACATTACCTTGAATTTTACTGTTCCGGAAAGTTCGGCTCCAGGCGCGGGCAATTATGTTAACGTGCTGGTTACCAGGAGCTTTCCCAACAGTTTGCTGGGCGAAATGGTTCGTGAACCTTAAAGGCAAGACCGGCTGATGCGCCGGTCAGGCAAAATGCAAGCGGCCGGAACGGTTGAAGCATGGTGAATAGGAGAAAACGATGGAAGTCGAGATGAAAATCCGCGGCTTAATGATGGATCCGGTCACGAACACGCCGATTGTGGTGCTGAAAGACGTCGGTGGGGATACCGTGCTGCCGATATGGGTAGGTCCGTATGAGGCCAACGCTATTGCCCTGGAGATTGAAAAGGTCACCACGCCGCGTCCCATGACCCATGATCTGATCAAAAATCTCCTGCTTGGACTGGATACCCGCGTTCACAAAATTGTGGTAAACGAGCTGCGTGACGATACGTTTTTCGCCGTAATTTGGATGGAGCGGGAGGGAAGAGTGATCAGCATCGATTCCCGTCCCTCTGACGCGCTGGCGCTGGCCTTGCGGCTGGATTGCCCTATCTTTGTTGAGGACGAGGTGCTCAAAACCTCAAAGGTCGCCAGCACTGCTGCTGATCGCGTTTCCTCAGAAGATCTCCGTAAGTGGCTGGAAGGCCTGAATGATGAGGATTTGGGCCGCTATAAGATGTAGCTTTTCTTAAATTCAGAAAAGATTCGAGTTTCTTTAGAAGTTATGCTTATAGGGTTTCCTTCGTTCCGCTCGGGATTCCAGAAAACCGATGCTTCCTGAAGAACAACTCCAGCGCCTTTACCTGGCCGGCTTTGAGCTGGAAACGTTTGAGCGTTTCCCAAAAGCGATTGGGGTTCTGCGTGACAGCTTTATCGCGCTTCTTGTGCCTGGTCCCGATGGACTTCAGATTCTGGGCAACGTGGGGCTTCGCATGGGAGAAAGCCTTGGGCCATTGGTCGAACGCAATGGCCGCAAAGTGTTCGTTCATAAACAAGAAACGGTAGAGGCTACGCCCGATAAAATCGCCATGCTGGAGCGATTTCGGACAGATCTGAAATCGATCCTTCGAGGGGAAGAACGGGTTCAGTAGCGCGCAGCAGCCGCCGAATATCTAGTCATTTCTATTGATTTACATAATATCTGAGCCCCGACTAGGACGACACGATGCCAAGACAGAAACCAACGACGCCTGCGGCCAGATGGAGAGAAGCCAAGCTGGCCGCTGGATTGTGTGGATATTGCGGGGATGAGCCTATTGCCTACCCGCGATCCACCATACGGGGAGTCAAGTGTCTGGACCGGCTGAAGGTCAGTAACCGCTCACGCGGAGTACCAAAAAAGAGGGTTTTTAACGCAGCATAGCCAAAATTAAGAAAGCCTGAAAACGCTGTCTTTGGACGGAGAGCGAATCCAGGCTTAAGGAAAAAACGTGACCGCTTTTTCGTCTCTAATTCTACTACCACACGCACGTTCTCCCTAACACTTTCTTCATCTCTGCACAAAAAAAATTGCACGAAGGTGAGAAAGCATGAAGGAACTGACCTACACACAATTAGTCGTGATCCGTGTGACGCACACGAGCCCAGGCTGCGTGAAAGTGGTTGCGGATGTCATCGGAGAGGAACTAGCCGCCATCATCCCGATCTGGCTGGAAAAAGTCCCAGCGGAAATGCGCCCCGACACCAGCGTGTTTTCCGTGGGGCGTGACGAGTTCCCTGGCATGAAATCCCTTTTGCCGAAGGCGGGACAGTGCTGATCGCGCAGCTTGGGCCTCCACCACCGCCGCCACACGACACCCCAGCCGCAGCACAGTACGACGATGGGCGCATTTTGTTTTGGTTGCTACTCGTGCTGATCGCGATGGGAGTTTTGTTCTCGCGACTCAGCAAGAAGGTTTAAAGCCAGGCAGACAGGACAGCCAATGGCGACCAGCGAACCAGTGGGGCAGTAAGAGCCGGTTTCGCTGAAGGAAGTATAGCTGCTTTTTCCCTTGTGAGGCACACGGCGATTTAGCCCGGGAGCGGGATTCGTCGCGGCGCGTGGTCAGCCAACTACGCGCCCGCCTCACCTATTTTTTTGTAAACAGCAGGGAAGGGAACAGGTGGAAGCATGGAAAATCACCACGTAGCGCACGAGGTGGCACCAGGTGGACCAGGTTCACCAGGTGGGCACGTCGTAGACCACGGGAACCTCGTAATCGACGTGTACGGCCAGGTGAAGAGGCACCGCCACCAGGCGTGGGCTTCATTCAGCACCCCGATGTGTATCCATTGCCTTCAGAATCACACCAGGACGCACCAGGTACATTACCCCGTTGCGGCCGTGGGGAACGAGGTGTGCCAGTGTCCCTGCCGCGTCGAGGAGGGCACCAGGTGAGCGACTTCGAGGTAAGAGATCGACGCAGACCAGGATTTTTCACCGTCGACAACCACGTTCTAGACCAGTACGGAAAAATCGTGGGAGTCACCGCGTGGGCAATCTACACCACATTGTGCCGCCTGGCTAACGAGCAGAGAGACGAGAGCGGGACCAGGCGACGCCGACGCCGTATCAGCGTGAACGGTCTAGCTACCCTCTGGGGAATTTCCAGAGCCACGGTGAAGCGAGCGACCAGCACGCTACGAAAGCAACAACTCATCCGCGTGACGAAGAAGCAAGGCATTTCGGAAATCGAGTTGCTGAACGTCGAGCAACTTAATTTCGATGATAAGCTCATTTTTGGTGGGCTCACCAGTGAGCCATCTGAAACCAAACCGGACAGCTCATCAATGAGCCCTCCCAAGGCTCAGACACGATCCCTGCCACGGCTCACGGATGAGCCACATTCAAAGACTTCTTTATCAAAGACTTCTTTATCAAAGAACGACGACGTGGAGAGAGGGTTTAAGCCCGCAGCAGTAACTAGCCCCAGAGGGGTGCCGTCGTCGTCTGATTTTTTAGCTCAGGTAACAACAGGACTGAGAGAAATCCTTGAGATCGATTCCAAAGGCGTCCAACAAATAGTGAGCGCGTGGAAGGAGAGCGTCCCCGACTGCACTCCTGAAGAGATCGTCGCCTTCGCGTGGGGAAAAGCGCCAGCCATTAGAAAACCGAACACAAAAAATCCTACAGGGCTTCTCATCCACGCGATGACCGCGTGCTTCGACAAAAAAATGCTAGAGGACCATCGCCAAAGAAAGAGCTGGGAGGAGCAGCAGGAAAAAGCCGAGCAGCTCCAGCGGCAGCACGAAGCCGAGGAAACCCGTAAGCATGTGGAGAGAGTGAAGCGCGAGGATGAAGAGTTGCAGCGGCGCATAGCGTCCCTCGATCAGCTACCTAAAAAACAGTTTGCAGAATTACGAGCTGAGGCGGAACGTGCGGAGTGGGTGCCTCAGTATCGCGGGAAAATGACCACAGCAGTCTTTGAAAAACAAATTCGACTCCAGATGGCGAAGCTACTGGTACAGCCCAAGAGGAGAAAAGCATGAGCGAGATGGGTTTTTATGAATACAAAACGCTGAAGAACTCCTGTCGGATTTTGCGCCAGGTGTACGAGGTTCTATCCGAGGAGAACAAAGCAAACGTCATAAAATGGGAAGCCCTATGCGCGAAGTTCGAGAGGGAACACAAAATGGAAAACCCAGAGCCCCTGATTCGACGAATCAAAATATGAAGGGGAGGAATTGACGACAAAAACCGCACCTCGTGGGAGAGTGTCCCACGGAGGCAGCGATGCGACACGGCAGACTACTTTTAAATTTGGAGCACGAGCAGTACCTCACCAATCCCACGATCAATCCTCATCCTCACACCGGAAACCCGGCGCACCTGGCTGTGATCCACGCGGGCGATCACATCGTGCGCGACGGCAAAGCTGATTCCAACTGGCTGAAAAATGGTGGGCATCATGGCGGCCGGCCGTTGCGGATCGCGGAGGACACCATCAGCGGGAAAATGTTTGTGCGAGTGGCCGAGCACATCCCCACGGATATTTCCAGCGACAAGCAACAGGCCGAGAAGGAACGCATCGAGAAGATGAAACCCTTCCACGTGCCTGGCATGGGCTTCTGGGTTCCGCTTGAGGAGCTGTACCCGAACCATCCGCACGTCGTGACGTTCAACGTCTAGCTAGAAAAAATTTTCCATTGAGGTGAACAGATGGCCGACGGTCCAATCTGTAAGAAGCACAACATCGCGCGGGTAGCAACGCAAACAGGCAAGAAAAAACTCTGGGTGCTGGCCTGCCCCAAGTGTCAGGCAGAGAAAGCGTCCGCACCGTCGACGGACGCTACTCCTCCGACAAAACCGCCCAAGGTTCCGACGCCTCCCTCGGTGAAGGAACCTGACGCGGCCCCTCCCCCACCAGAAAAAAAAACACCGAGGTACGAGAAGGGCCTCTTCTTCTCGCGGAGGATTCCAGATTGAGCACCGAACCTGAAGTGATTCCATCAGCAGCAGAGCCCGACGCGGATTTTCTCGGCGCGACTGCGCACGTCCCAGGGCAAGTGAAAGATGACAACCGCAACGACTTTTCCGAAATGACCGGAGGAGCTGGGCGCATCATCGACGCGGGAGGAGAGCCAGGCTGGACGGTCCCGGAAGTGGCAGCAGTTTTTAATGGCGTGTTCACTCTGCTGGTAGTTGCGAATGTGTTTGTCCCGCATGGTGGAGAGCACTGGAATATTCCCGAGGATAAAACCTTGGTGCTCGGCCGCGCCTGGCTACCGATTTTCAAAAAGCATGTTCCCTACGGCGGAGGTGAGGAGTCATGGTTACCCGAAGCAATGATGTGGATCGGAGCAATCGGCGCGATCAAGATGGTTTGCGGCGACGCGATCAAGATCGAGATTCAGAACTTCCGGCTAGAAAAGTTAAAGGCAGCGCAGAAGCAACGCGCTACGACGGCCAAATCTACGACGGCGAGTACGGCGACGGCAACATCGCAGGCATCCTCCTCCTCGCCGGAAAAAGAAAATCCGGAAAGACCTTTCTCCAATGGAGAGAGTTCAACCTGGCCAAGCACCGGCGAATAATTTTTGACACCGAGGACCAGTACAAGCCGCCGAAATACGACACCGCAGGGTGGAAAATTTTCAGCCAGCCCGGAGAGCTTCGCGCATTCCTAGCAACGCAGATTCACGCCGACGTGCTGAAGGTCATTTACAAACCCCTCAGCGGAAACAAGCGATGGCATTTCCGAACCGTCACGCGGATCGTAATCGAGTACTCACGTCGAACCAAAGGGCTGCTCTACGGCGTGGACGAGATAGATCAATTCTGCAATCCCAACGAGCCGCTAGAGCCGGAGCTGAATGAAGTGGTCGAATACGGCCGTCACCGCTTCATGTCGATGAGCTGCACGACGCGACGCCCGCACAAGGTGAGCCGCAACCTTACCGCGCAGTGCGCTACTATGCGGATTTTCAAAACGAACGAGCCCCGCGACAAGAAATATTTTGAGGAGTTCATCGGGTCAGCAGTGAAGGAACTGCCGCTTCTGGGCCAGTACGAATATCTGGAATGGGAGGACACCGGAGAGGTGTCAGTGCGCGGCGGGAAAGTGTGAGGGGAGAAATTGACGACAAAAATCAGAACGCGTGATTTACTCGCTTTCGTCAAACCCCTGGCACCCAAAATTTTTACGAGGTGAGAGCAATGAAGATTGAATGGCACCACTGGCTGATAGCGATTCTGGTTGTGTTCGCAGGCGTCTCTCTGTACCGGCGCAACTTTCTCGGCGTCCCTTCCATGGTCGATGGATTGGTCGGCGGCGTAGCCGGAACGGTCTCCAGCGTCGTCCCAGCAACTACCACAGCCTGAAACCACGCGGCTGTTACCACGAAAGCAAAAATTCTTTTTGAGGTGATTTCATGAGTGTGCAGATAGTTGATCGCATTGCAGGGGACCCGCTCAATATCGGGTTCTCCGCCAACGCCACGGCCGTCCAGAAAATCGACAAGGGCTACCAGGTGCTTGCTTACATGGATGTGCGCCTGACGGGCACACTCACTCTGGCTGGCTACACCGTCCCGCCGACGAAGCTGGTAGAGTCGCTCGAAAATCTCATCTCGAACATGACGGTGAGCGCCACGGGCAAGGGTTCCGCTTCCACCATCGGAACGATCAAAAGTTGTGACGCGGCTTACTACTTCCGCATGACGCAATTTTTGGAATCCACTCTCGGCGTCCGCGTCGACGTGGGCACCAACAATTCCGCATACAACTTTGAAACCAACTTCCGCGTCTACTTCGCGCTCCCCCCTCGCATGCGTCGCATTGCGTCACTGACGGCCGCTGAGTTGTGGAACACTCACGTATTCGATGCGCGGTTCGTTTCCAACTTCACCAACGCGTTCAACTGGCGCGACCAGACGGCGATGGTCACCGGAGGCACAGGCGGGACCGCAACGCTTTCCAACGTGCTCGTGACTGTGCAGGTCCGTGAAATCACCGGCTGGCCTTCACACGATGCCAACAAAAAACCCATCATCCGGCCGTTCGTGAAAGAAGAGCAGCTTCTGTTTGACGTGACGCAGACCCAGCAAGCGAAGCTGATGAAGGATTTCCCCACGGGCAACATCTATCGGCGCATCACGTTCAAGGGCACAGTGGGAGCCAACCCGTTCAGCGATCCCAGCGATCTCCCCTTCGCCAACACGTCCAGGACGGAAGGGCCACACCTCACGCTGAAAGAGAACAATGCTTTCGTGTTCGCTGATTTCATCTAC
Source organism: Candidatus Angelobacter sp. (assembly GCA_036488825.1). Taxonomy (GTDB): domain Bacteria; phylum Acidobacteriota; class Terriglobia; order Terriglobales; family Acidobacteriaceae; genus Angelobacter. Next base: position 196,713 of record DASXGZ010000032.1, on the reverse strand, counting down.
CAGCAGCAGCGGAACGAGAACAAGAAAATTTTCGGCATTGAGACTATGCCCGCTGGCTACGTGGTTTGGGAACCCAGCGGCGGCCGCAATACCAAAGGCGTCGAGCGGCTCGACTTTCTGCCGGACGTGAACTTCACTGGCGGGCAGACCAACGAAATCCAGGCAACGCTACAGCAGATCGTCAGCTAAGCGAGGGCTCGCCCATGTCGGTTGAGAGCGCAGAGGACACGGTCAAGTGGGGACTCATCTTGGCTGTGGTGATTCTGTTAGGCGTTTACGCGAAGCAGGCGGGATCGAGCATCAGCGGGTTCCTCTCAAGTTTGGGGACGCTCTTTGGTGCGAAGCCTGGCGATCCAGTCGCAAAGATTGACCCGAAAACTGGTTTGCCGATAGATCCTGCCACTGGGCAAGCGGACACCGGTTTTCCTGGCACATCAGCGCCGACAGCGGACCAGGCGGCGGCGATCCAAGCAACGTTCGGCGATTCAAGCGGGCAGGTGACCTCTTCCGCAGACGTTTCGGGCGCAGAGATGTTTCCGCAAGGAGCATAGGAAAAATGGGAAGTGTGGCCGTCAACATATCGCAAGCCCCAATCGACCAGCAGCCGGATACCGCCAACACTATCGGCGCGACGCTGCTGCAAGACGTGGGCACCGCGGGCATTGTATTAGCCGCGGGAGAAGCGAGCAGCCTGGCAGCCAACGGCCGCATGCCCTTCGATCCCGCAGACCCAAATTTTGGCAGCCTGATAAAAATCACCAACGCACAAGGCTCGGTTTCGGTGGGAGGAGGTACTAGCTTGCTACCTACAGGTTCAAGTGGTCTGCTGGTTTTAGTTTTCATCGGCTGGCTGATTTTCAGAAAGAAGCGTGCATGAAAACTCTGGGGTACATCGCGCTGGCGTTCATTGGCTTGCAGTTCTTTAAGAGCGGATCGCCCGCAAGCTCAGTCTCGCCCGCGCCTGGCGCGATCAATGCCGCGAACACGGCAGCAGCGCAGGCAGCAGCGCAGGGACTCACTCCAGTTTTCACGCAAGACAAAGCACAGGTTTTCGTCGACGCATCCGGCGATCTGGTCACCATCAACTCGACAGGTGGAGAAACTTCACTGCCTGACCCGAATGGAATTGGTGGCGGGTTCGTCACCTAGGAATATTTTATGGGATGGTTTTGGATCATCATCGTGTTGTTGCTTTTCTCGCGCAAAGGCGGAGCGGTCACCGCAACGGTCACCGCCACGCCAAACGCGAACACGCCCACGAAGCCAACGTCAGTCCCGATAGGACCGGCAAACACGGCGTCGACGCAAGCGCAGGTCACAGTGGACCAGTCCGGCGATCTCGTACACATTGGCCCGAGTGACTCCATCGTGAACGGCGTCGATCTATTCCAGCAGATACAAAAGCAGAATCTGGTGGACTCGGTCCCGCCGATTGGACAGCAGCCCGCGAACATCAGCGCATGGATCAATGTTTTCAGTTCCCCTGGCGTGTGGCAATGGTCGCTGATCTCCAATCCCTCGGTTACGTTCATGGCTGATATTTCCGGGCACAGACTGTCTTAGGAGTTTTTAGATATGTGGTGGATCATCATCGCGTTGTTGCTTTTCTCTCGTAAGAGCGTTGCTGCTACAGTGGCGGCGACTCCTACAGTGCAGACGCCTTCGGGTACCACTACTGTTGGAAGCACCACTCCATCGACGCCCGCGCCGTTCATCGCCAACCCTGACACGATCCCGAATGCATGGCCTGGCCTGGCTGTGGTTTTGTCCGATGACCCAGCCGTAAATGCCGGGCTGGGAGGCGCTCCGCCGAGCAATCAGAATTTGCCGGCCGCGCCGCCGAGCAACTCGCAAGCCAACATCATCGCGATGGCCGTACCAGCGCAAGAGCCGCTGATTCCGCTGCAAATCGATCCTTTGCCCATGTTCACCACAACGCAGACCGCCGTGTTACCCACGAAAGATTCTTTCGTCACAGTGCGGCAGACCACGGGACTCAACATGCCGAGGTTAGAGCAATTATGAGTAACAAAAAAGGCGTATTCAACGGTCCGCAGCATCAGGAGGAAGTAGAGATGCTGCTGCGCGGCGAGATAAAACAGTTCCAGGTTCTCCCCATCGCGCTGGACACTGTGGGCTTGTATACCACAGGAGCAAATGCGCAGGGAGCTTTCGAGCTGGAAGGGAACACGCTGGTGTGTCTGAATCAGTGGCTCGACAAAGAGTACAACTCGCTCGTGAGTCTCACCGGCAATTTGGCGAACGTGTTTGTACGCTTCAATCACGTCGACGCACCGTGGATGCCTATTGGCAACCCCACTTCAGCAGTTTCGAGGGTGACATGCAGCTACACGCTCACCATCGGAAGATTTTGGCTTTACGTGGCGGTCCCTAGTGCTGGGAACAAAATCTTTCTCATGCTGACGCGCGGAGTCTGCATGTACAGCAACGGAGACCTTGGGCCAGTGGTAATCGGCGCGTACCAAACTCCCACATGGCAGAGCTTGAAGTAGCCATGTGGATCGTAATTTTGCTTTTGCTGTTGGTGGCGGGAGGCGGAACGATTGCCGAAGCACTCACCAGCGTAACTGGCGGTTCACTAGGTCCACCGCTTGGGCCTAACAGCACTGACCCGTCGATTTTTACAGGAGGCACATTGAGCACGAGCACGATTACCACCGACCCGACCACATGGCCCTATAGCGACGGCGATCCCATCGGCGCAGTGTGCAACGCAGTGGCCCGCGCTGAAGGGTACAACGTCCCTGGCTCAAATCCTTTCAAGCTAAATAACCCTGGCGACATTTCCGATGGCGCTGAGCAGTTCGGCAGCGAAGCGCATTCAGGATCGAGCGTTACGCATTTCCCCGACCCAGAGACTGGCTGGCAGTGGCTCTACAACAAATGGGCCAACATCGTGGGAGGAGTTTCCACGGTCTATAGCCCGGACATGAGCTGGGACCAGCTCGCGCAAAAGTGGGCAGGGAACTGGACCGCATGGAGCACCAACGTAACCAACTACCTTGGGGTGGCACGTTCGGCCCGCGTGGGCGATTACTTCGGAGTGTGAGCCGTGACGAAATTTGAAGTGTTGCAGGTTCTCGTGTGGTTGATTGGTGGAGCGTTCCAAGCGATCCTCTTCGGTTTTTTTTTCGGCAAAACTGCCCAAAAGGTGAACTCGATGGATACACGGGTGAGCCGCATAGAAAGTTTTTTCGATCAGGAGTTGTTACAAAAATCACAAAGCGCAGGGAGGTAAGACAGTGTCGAGCACCGCTCTAGTTCCATCGAATCCCCTCAGCGGGATTCAGAAATATTTTGATCTGGCGGCAAATGCCGCTATTGCCGTTCAACAGGTGGCCAAGGACGCGTCCGGAAGCACGAAGCTAGGGTTAGCCCTCAACTTCGTGAATGTGGGGCTTGGAGTGGCCGCCACAGCCGCGCCTGGCATCGCCCCAATCCTCAGCCTGGCTGCGGGACTGGAATCGCCGTTCGCGAGTCTCATCAGCTCGTGTGTGCAGCTCTTCAAAGCGCACAACCTGTACGGCTTCACCCAATCGGCGACGCAGACGCAGCCGCAACCGCAGCCCATCGCTGTAGCGGCCGCAGTAGCAGCGCCCGCGCCTGGCGCGTGGGACACAAAGGCAACCGGAGCATAGAACATGCGAGTGAAGGAGCCTGGCGTCATTCCGTACAACGATGAAGTTGCCACGGACCCGACGCACGAGAAAATAATCTCTTTCGTAAGCCTGGGGCAGACGTTCAGCCTCAGGCTTCAGGTTCCTCTCTACATGTGGAACGCGCTCAGCACTGAGGATTGGGACTTTGCAGAAAAGCTCGTGCGCGAACGGGCAGACGGCATGCGGATGGACGCGGCCCGCAGTGGCAAGCTCTTGCAGTGGCAGGATCACTTACAGGAGTTCGCGAGAACGTGTGTGTACAACCAATTTATGAAGTACCAGGTACGCGAAGGAAACAACGAGGGGCATGCAGTCCCTCTCGGCTGGTAAAAAGATCGCTGTTGGCGGATCCGCTGATGGTGAACCAGGGCAGGGGTTTTGCCCCTGCTCTGGCGCGAAAGTTTGTAGGAGAAAACAATGGATACCGGAACAGCGATAGTGCTCGGAGTCGGAGGCATGCTCCTCCTGCGTTCACAGTCAGCATCAGCACTCGCAGCACAGCAAGCAGGATCGCCCGTGGCGGCCGCTGAAGCTGGCCTCGCGAGTCTTGAGCGCGGCATCTTCGCTTCGCTAACAAAAGCGGCCGCTCCTCCTCCTGCATCTCCATCCAAAAGCAGCGGAGGCGGCTCAAGTGGCGGCGGCGGTGCGCTCGGCGCCGGATCGACGCCAGGCAGCCAGGCCACCACATCACCGGAAGATGCGTTTGGCACCTTCGGCAATTTGAGCGCACCCAGCACCATCAACACAGGCCCATCAGGTGCAGCGTTTGCGCCAGGCGGAATCTTCAGCGACCCCAGCTCTTTCGCGGGCAGCCCTACAGCGCCGGACTTCACCACGCTGCCGACACAGGACCAGACAGCGGAAAATAGTTTGGTGAACTCGATGGCGGCGGATTCATCGGGAGCGCCTCAGTTCGATGGCTTGACGGACCCGAACACAGGGCTCGCATTCGTGCCGGATACATCGGGCAGCTTCAGCGGAGTGCAGGACACAACAGATTTTAGCTCGGGAGATTTTTCAGACTTCTAAGACGGAGAGCAACATGGCTGCTACAGGCAAAGGCGCTATCGCAAGGATGACGGCGCAGAGGTTCGGCTGCAAGGATGAAAAACTTCTTACCCTGATAGAGAACCTGGCGTCGCGGGAGATTGTGGTGGGAACCCCCGTGTTCACGCCTGCAAAAACCGAGGGTACGACCACATTGCATTCTTACTACGTTGTCAGAGGGACGATGGACGACAAACCCTTCCAACTGACACTAGAAGGCCCCGCTATAGACGATTTTTGTTGAGGTGGAAAGGGTGCATCGGATATAGTGCATCCTCCCCCGCAAAAAAGCCCCCGCGCAAGCACCACGCCTAAAAACTTTGATGGAGAGAACCCTCATGAAAAATATTCGTCTCGTCGTGCTTGCTGTGCTGTGCCTGGCTTCGATCATCTGGGCACCGGCCGCGCATTCTCAGGATTTTGTACGGCAGCAAATCGGCACCACTCAGTACACGCAGCCGGTTTTCCAACTGCGCCTCAGCGCGCTTTCCTTCAACCCGCCGATGCTCTACGACATCGGCACAAGCTCAACTACAAAAGTGATCTGGCAAGCGGTCCCGCCCACCAACGCGAACACTGTGTCGTATGCGGTTACAGCCCCAGCGGCCGCGATCACGATCACGCAGCCCGACCCAGGCGCGAACGCGACAGCTATGTTGGCAGTCAGCGCCGTGAGCTGTGGGGCAACGGTCACGTGCTCAGCGACAGCAACGCCAGGCTTGAAGATTGCCTTCGGTTCCGCGCCTCTCACTTCAGCGACGCCAAGCACCGCAGTGGTCACCGCGATACCCGCGTTCACTTCCACGACTAGCTTTACATGTGTGGCGACGGAACAAACTACCCAGGCCAACAATACGCTGAAAGTGGTGAACACGAGCACGACCAGCATCACGATCACGGGAGCGGCGACCAACACGGATACCATCGGGTATTTCTGCTGGGGAACCTAAATTCGGAGAGGGAAGTCATGCCACGCAAGTTTTCTTTCCCTCTCCAGCTACGCCCAGAAGGCCGCACAGCAGCTCTGATGCTATCGGCCATCCAGGCAGAGGGACACACAACCCGGACCCTGGCCGGCCGGATGCACGAATCAAAGAACGGAACGAGCGTACACGCCTGGCTGCGCGATCTGATCGACGTGACGCTGTGTTGCTCCTTCCAGGACGTGTTCGGCATTCCCATCGGTCAATTTTTGAAACGCGCCAAGCGCCTCAGCGATGAAGAGTTGAAACTCGAAGCCGAGCGCCTGGCGAACTTACAGTTTGTTGCTCTAGGCGGGCAACAAAGCGCGGTCCGCGTCGACGGGGACAACAGGCCACGTCGGCGCGGTCGTATTCCAGGAAAGAGGCACCAATGAATCAGTACCTGCTAGTCGTCAGAAACGAACGCGGCTTCCCGCGATTCCAACTTTTCAAAGTGGAAACCAACCTCGACGTGTTCGACGATCCTAACTTCGGCACAATGAACGGAGGGGATACTCTCAGCCTGCAACTTACCGAGCCGAACGGAACTTCTACTTTCACCGTGACGGCAACCGAGCCGTGAAGAAGCGCCCCAGCTCGGCGGCGCGAGGGTACGGCCATGCATGGCGCAAGAGACGCGATCGAATCTTAGCGCGTAAACCGAAGTGCTATGTATGCCGTACCCGACGCGCCCGCGCCGTCGATCACAAACGCCCCAAGCATCGCGGAGGAAGAACGGTCAAGAGGAACCTCGGCCCGATCTGCCTTGTGTGCCACGGCAGAAAGACCAGGCGCGAAGCATGAGGCACCGATGCGGAGAAAAGAACTGCTTTCACGGCGCATTTTCTAAAGCCAGCAAGGCCAAAGCCAAGGCCGCGAAGGTGAAAGGCGCAAGGGTAAAGGGCATCCGCTACTCGAATGGCGATTATCGTTTTGTAGTCATGACCGCAAAAAAGACCTAGACGCGAAGCAGCCAGCAGTCCTAGACTGGCGACATGCAAAAGCTCAAAAGTAGGATAAACACACTCCAATTATTTGTTCAGGCTGAGAAGCCATTCCGCAAAACAGCGGGAGAGGCTGAATATCGCCTATGTAAAGCCCACATCAAGGATTCCAATGGTTATCGCTATCTCGTGTGGAAGGATGCCGGGAAGGTAAAGAGCTATTACCTGAGCATCACGCCTAAAAGCAGACACCCAAAAGTTACACAACCCGTTGTGCGAATAAAGACCAACATTCGCAGGGGAACCAAGAAGGCAAAATAAATTTGTTCCGATACTCTGCTGACTGGGTTATGATAGGCGCGTCGGCGGTTTTACATAATATCTGTTATCAGACATTGCACATGATACAGATTTATAGCCATTCAATATGCTCCTTGTCTGTAATCACCCAATTGTTTGCCCCGGTTCCATAGTGATCAATTCTGTTGTCACCCCGCGGGCCTTCAGCTCTTGTTGGAGAGCTTCCGGCGTACCGGTGAGCAGCGGAAACGTGGCGTAATGCATGGGAATGACTGCTTTGGGCTTGAGCAATGTGCACGCGTAAGCAGCTTCTTTCGGTCCCATAGTAAAGAGATCGCCAATGGGCAGCATGCACAGATCAGGCGCGTAGAGTTCGCGAATGATGGCCATATCGCCAAAAACATTGGTGTCGCCGGCGTGATAAATCTTGAGGCTATTCTCAAATTCAATGACAAAGCCGCACGGCTCGCCGCCTGGAACGGATGTGCCATCGTCATCAATCGTGTTTGAATGATTTGCGCTGACCATGGTGACTTTGATATCGCCCACCTGCTGCGTCCCGCCCTTATTCATGGGAGCAATCTGTTTGGCGCCTTTCTTCTGCAGGAAGGTGCATAGCTCATACATGCCCACAACTTTGGGATTGTGCTTTTTTGCCAGGTCTACCGCATCAGCAAAGTGGTCACTGTGACCATGCGAGATGACCATGTAGTCCAGCTTGTCAAAATTCTTATGGTCCTTTGGTGTGGCAGGATTGCCGGTGACCCAGGGATCGAGAATGATGTTTTTGCCGGCAGGCGTGACGACGAGGAATGTTGCGTGTCCGAGCCATGTAATTTTGATTCCGTTCAGGTTCATGTTCCCTTCCTTTAAAGCAAAGAATTTTCACAAATCATTTTGTATTTGCTAGGCGAGCCCATGCGGAGGATGCGGAGGTGACATTTCGCGGGAAGCGCCCACTGCTAAGAGCCGAATACCGTACTATTCTGCTCGTCATTCATCCTAATCAATCGCCAGCCTAAGCCGCCAGAAGCATTGAAGTCAATTTCAAGACCATTTGCGTTTCATATTCTAGTTTGTTGTACCGTATTAACTGACAGGAGAACTCGCTGGATGCAAAAAACCGAATTGCCTGAGCCGTGGCTGCGTGGAACGCTCACTGAAGTTCCAGCCGTGCAAAGAGCTGTGCTCCATGCCCTGGAGTTGGCCCGCGAAGACCTGGAGCGCTGGTGCGACGGCCTGACCGATGAAGAACTGCATGTCCGGCCTGGAGGAATCGCGTCTGTGGCATTTCATCTTCGCCATATCGCGCGCAGCATGGACCGCCTGCTCACTTACGCTGAAGGCAATCAGCTTACAGTAGAACAAATTTCCTTGATGAAGAGTGAGATGGATCCCGCCGGGAGCAGAAATGAATTGATGGCTGGCCTGGTAGTGGCTTTTGCCAAGAGCGGCAAGCGCATCCGCGCTTTTTCTCCAAACCAAATGGAGGAAGAGCGCAAAGTCGGCAAAAAGCAGCTTCCAACCTCCGTGGGCGGACTGCTTGTTCACGTGGCTGACCACACGCAGAGGCACGTTGGCCAGATGATAACGACGGCAAAAATTATAGTTGCGCAACGCGAATAGGCGGCCCTAGATGGCATTCGGACAATCGCCCACCTCTGTTTGAAGCATCCTTAAAAAACGACAATAATCTGTACGCTTGCCTCTACATCCAGGAGAACATGCTCATGCTTAAATATGAAGACCAATCCGGTTCCATGGCTTCAATTCGACGCATTCTTGCCGCGGCAAGCTTTGCTGCGAAGAAGCACGTGCAGCAAAAGCGTAAGGGAGCAATGGGCGAGCCTTATTTCAACCATTTACTTGAAGTTGCAGAGCTGGTCGCCGCCAGCAATGATCAACTCGACGTGGAACTGATGATGGCCGCTTTTCTCCATGACACAGTGGAGGACACAAGCGTCACGTTGCTGGAACTGGAGGAAAATTTCGGCTGCGACGTTGCTGGTCTTGTGGCCGAAGTGACGGATGATAAATCGCTCTCCAAAGAAGAGCGCAAGTCATTACAGATCCAGGATGCGCACAAGAAAACAAAGCGTGCCCAGACGCTTAAGCTCGCAGATAAAATTTCCAATCTTCGCTCCATACTGGCGAGCCCGCCCGTGGGCTGGAGCACGGAAAGAAAGCGCGAATATGTTGAATGGGCGAAACAGGTAGTTTCGCAACTTAACGCGCCTAACCCAATCCTGAAAGTGGAGTTTGATAAAGCCTACGCACTTATTTCAAGTGTTGTAAAAGCGTAGCCATCTTCAATTCCCTGCCTTGCATCGCTTACCTGCTAAAACTAACTGAAACTAATTGAGAAATCCAGCTCTGGATCCTGCAATGCCGGCATCGAATTATTGGTACCGCATAAACGGTACGTCTATGCGTCGATGTCTCACAAAAACGGCTTTGTTCGGGATACCCTTTGTTTTGCTGGTCTGCGGTATAGGCACGCGCATGGTCGCGCAAGAAGAAGTTCGTCCGGCACTGACAGAATTTACTCCGAACGCTGACGTCCCTGAGCTTGTCGCAAGAGAACATCTCGATCCCAGAAACCTTCTTCTTCAACTAGGTGCGCAGATTCATGAGACGGAACTGGATTGCTCGCACTTCGTACAGTTTCTTTATCAGCAGGTTGGGTTGGATTACGGCTATGCGCCTTCCAGAATTCTCTATGAGGGCATGGAAGGGTTCAAGCGGGTTCGGCATCCTAAACCCGGAGACTTGATTGTGTGGAGAGGCCATGTAGGAATAGTTGTCGATCCAGAAGAGAAAACGTTTCTCAGTGCATTACGTTCCGGCGTGAAGACCTCATCCTATGAGTCGCATTATTGGAAGCTGCGTGGACACCCCAGATTCTTACGCTACATGGGAATGCCAGATTCCACTCCGGTGTGGACGGCGCGAAAAACTTTCCCTTCACGGGTCGGCAATAATGAATAATAGCCTTCCCTGCTCATTCCTCTAATTCCGCAAAGGTTTATTTGCGCGCAGCGCCATTGCTTTCGGTTCAACTGCAGCGGACTTCTCATACCACTCGACAGTCCGCCTAAGGCCTTCCTCAAAACCAACTTCTGCGGAATAACCAAGATGTTTTTGCGCCAGGGTGATATCGGCTAGTGAATGTCTCACGTCGCCTGCGCGGGCTGCCGCGAACTTCGCTTTTCCAGAAAAACCAATAATCTTTCTGAGCATTTCAAATATCTGGTTCAGCGAAAATCTTGTCCCTGTTGCGATGTTGAAGACCCGGCCCGATACTTCCTTGGCCGGTGCAACACAGGCTTTCAGATTGGCCTGAACTGCATTCGCTACGAAGGTAAAGTCGCGGCTCTGTTCGCCATCGCCAAAAATAGTCGGTGACTCATCTTGTTGCATCTGGGTAATAAACTTGGCCAGCACGCCAGAGTATTGAGAATTGGCGTCTTGGCGAGGGCCAAAAATATTGAAGTAGCGCAGGCTGACTGTCTCAAGACCATATACAGCGGAAAACGTCTGCATGTAGTATTCGCCCGTAAGCTTTTGCACGGCGTAAGGAGAAATGGGCCGTGGGGGCATGTCCTCGCGCTTGGGCAGGACCTCGCTTTCGCCGTACGCGGATGAAGATGCGGCATACACCACGCGCTTTACGCCAGCGTTGCGCGCGGCCAGCAAAAGGTTGAGCGTGCCATTCACGTTCACCGCATGGGTCAGTTCCGGCTCGGTCACTGATTTCGGCACCGAAGGCAACGCTGCCTGATGGATGACGTATTCAATGCCTTCACAGGCTGACGCGAGTTCTGCAGGATCAAGAAGACTAGCGCGACGGAAATCAAGATCGTCTTTGATGTCTTCAATGTTTTCCCGTTTGCCGGTGGAAAAATCATCGAGACCACGGACGCTTTCTCCGCGCCTTACCAATTCATGAGCAATCGATGAGCCAATAAAGCCCGCAATACCGGTTACCAGATACTTTGCCAATCCTAACTCCCTTATTGCAGCCCCAGGCTGTACGCTTGCATTGGTTGTTAATTAACTTTCGCGCGCATGAGCCCGGCTTTCCCACTGCCCGCTGGCGACAAGCCATGCTGCTTAATTTTGTACAGTAGCGCCTTGTAACTAATATTTAATTGGGAAGCGGCCACTTTGCGGTTCCAATTAGCTTCTTCCAGAGCGCGCTGGATTTCTTTTTCTTCAGCGTCATCTTTCAAGCTGCGGACAAGGGCTTTCAATCCGCCCCGCACCGGTGCTGATCCGGTGCCGTCCTCAGAGCTGCCATCTTTACCTTTGTTCTGCAGCTCATCGATCATCATGCCTTCGTCCTCAAGTACAAGATAGCGTTTGACAAAGTTCCCCAACTCACGCAGGTTGCCGGGCCAGTGGTAACGAAGACACTCCTGCTGCAATCTGTCGGAAACCGGCAGCTCATTTTTTCCAAATTGCCGCGACAAATTACTCATGTAATAACGGAGCAAAACAGGAATTTCTTCACGCCGCTCGCGAAGTGGCGGCACCGTTATTGTAAATGCGTTTAAGCGATAGTAAAGGTCTTCACGCAGCTTGCGCTCGATAATGGCTTTTTTTACATCGATATTGGTGGCCGCCAGCACCCTGGCATCGACTGAGACGTTGGCACGGCCGCCAAGGCGGGAGAACTGTCCGTCCTGAAGGACATGTAATAGCTTGGCTTGGAGCCCTGCGCTCATTTCTCCGATCTCATCAAGCAGGATAGTGCCCTTATGCGCAAGCTCGAATTTTCCAGGTTTGGATTTGCTGGCCCCCGTAAAGGCCCCTGCTTCATAACCGAAAAGTTCGCTTTCCAGCAGATCAGCCGGCAGAGCCGCGCAATTCACCTTCACCATGGGCCGATGCGCGCGGATAGACATTTTGTGGATCAGCCGCCCCAATATCTCCTTGCCCACTCCGCTCTCGCCAAGAAGAAGCACAGGCACATTGACCTTGGCAATGAGCGCCACCTGAGCACGAATCTGCTTCATGGCCGGACTCGCAGCCAGGAAGAAGAGATTGTCGTCAAGAGTATCGACTAGTTCGGTGCCCTTTATCGGCTCTTTTCTGGTCACAATATGCTGCGCGACCGGTCCCAGCGCTTTGCGCACTGCACCATGTAATTGTGGTGGCAGAAAAGGCTTGGTCACGTAGTCCGAGGCCCCAAGCTTGATGGCCTGCACAACCTTATTTGTCTCACTTACGCAAGAGATCATCACGACCTTCTGATCGGGATGCATCTTCCGGCAGCTTTCCAGCGTTTGTAAGCCATCCATTCCAGGCATGACCATATCAAGTACGATCAAACAGGGAGCAGGACCGCGGTTCATGCGCTGGAGCGCTTCTTCGCCGCTGCCGGCGGTCTCTACGTTATAGTTCTCAATTTCGAGCAGAGTCTTGGTGTAACGAAGTACACTCGGCTCATCGTCGACGAGCAATATGTTTGGCGCGCTTGTCACTTTGTCTCCTGATTGGCCAGAGGCAGTAACAGAGAAAATCGGCTTCCCTTGCCCGGTTCGCTTTCAACCCAGATCACCCCGCCGTGTGCTTCCAGCAGTCGCCGGGCAATGGCCAGTCCTAACCCGGTACCGCGAGCGGAACCTCCCGGCAGTTGCACAAAATCTCCAAATATCTCTTCATGATACTCGGCCGCAATGCCTGGCCCGCTATCGCTCACGTCAATGCGAATCGCGTTTTCCACCTTATGGCTTTCCTTCCGTTCCATGTTGAACAAGAATTCCATCTGGGCTTTACGTCTTTCCCAGAAGCAGGGCGTCACGCCGACGGTGACCAATCCTTGCGCGGGAGTGTATTTCAGTGCGTTCTCAATCAAACTGGAGACGACATGTTGCAGTTTGAGCGACTCAATCTGCACCCGCTGGTGGCCCGAAGATGGACGAAAATGGTAGCGAATACGTTTCTGTGTTGCCGTAGGCGACCAGTAATTCACAATTTCGGCTATGCTTTCATTAACCGCGGCCGATTCAAGAATTTCGGCAGCCCCATGGCTTGCTTTCAATTCCTGCAGCAGCAAAAGGTCCTGGATAAGTTTCTGCAGACGCTGGGCGCCTTCCTGTATCTCCCCCAGTACTTGCTTTTGTCTCTGATTGACAAGCCCCAGATGTCCAGTTAGCAATAGATCTGTATACCCAAGCATGACCACCAGAGGTGTCTTAAATTCATGCGCCGCTGACACCAGTGGAAAGGCAGACGGCTCTACTTCTTCGTGTCCACACCTCAACTGCCGCCTGCGCCGATTGGGAGGAACTACCTCCACAATTTCCGTGGCCGCAGTCCCTTGAATCTCACTGTTCGGGCATTGGGACGAATGCAAGACGGATTGAATTGAGCTGTGACATACAGGACATTCCGGACCAGCCGCATTTATGTATTGCTTTTCCATCAATTCCCTTCCCATCCACTCAACTGGCCTGGAACTCATAAAGCAGTTCTTTATATTGTGGCGCGATCAACTAAAACGTTGCGCAATGAATAGGGTTGATTACGCATTTACTTGCACTGTGTTCGACAGTTTTACAGTTAGGCTTAATGGTCAAAAGATCCCGAATTTCAGAGTGAGTGGAACGGAATTGGTTGGGTTCTTCAGCGGGGCGCGGCGCTGTTGTGCCGCATGGATGATGATGCCTTTGCCGGAAGATTTCTTTTTCCAGCATGGTGTCCAAGACAAACAGGATGCCTTGCCGGCCAGCCGAGGTGAACTGGTTCTTTTTTGCTTTCATAAACCCCTTCCAAATGTACGGTTCCGTCGATACACCGTCAGCTCTCAACACTAAGAAAAGATTTTTTAGAAAATCTAATCTAGGGGCTTGCTAAGATCTTTGGTGATCGTCCACTTGGTCGCTAAATACCTGTACTTCAGTACAATGTACTATAGGCAGTATGCAAACCATTTGCAAGGGAAAAACTATGAAGAGTTTTGAAAGATTTAGCATAAAAGATTAACCATTTCTGCCTCTCTGATATGCAAAAACTTGCATCTTCGATTGACTGGCTGGGTCTTCCTTGCTTACCCATCGAAGAGGAATCATTTTTGTTTTCATCAACTTGCGCAAGAACATATCACGGCGCCTTGGCCCTCAAGTTGCATCTTTTAGCTGACTAGGCCATCCATGTTCGCTGTTCAGGAAACAATCGTCGGGCAAGCGTTGTCAACTCAGGTGTTTGCTGAGTTGTGTATTAAGGTGTGCCATACCTGGGACGAACTAGAGCAGTTTCGTGAATCATGGAATCACCTTTTGCAGGCAAACTCTGCCTCATCGATATTCCAGACACCTGAGTGGCTCGCCGCCTGGTGGCAGGCATTTGGAAAAGAAAAGAAGCTGGTTGGAGTCATCTTTACAGATCAACGCGGAAGAATTGTTGGGATCGCGCCCCTGTATTCCGAACAAAGATTATTTTTAGGCTTCGCTCTTCAGTTATTACGCATGGTCGGCGCTGGATCAAGAGACTCCGACGCTCTCGACTTCAGCGTGCTCCCCGGATACGAATTGGCGTGTGCGCAGGCTTTTGCAGCATGGCTTGCTGAAAACCGCGAATGGCATGTCTATGCAATGGAAACCCTGCCCCAGAATTCGCAAATAGCGCAATATATTTCGCAACACGCACAGAAAACTGGCTGGAGCATCGATTCCACATCCACACCGAACTTTGTAATTGAGCTGCCGCCAACCTGGCCGCAATATCTGAGCACGCTTGAATCATCATTTCGCCCCATGCTCACCCGCTATCCAAAGCGTTTGCAGTCACGCTTTAGCGTTCGCATGCACCGCTGCGAGCGGACAGAAGACCTTCCTGGCCATTTGCAGGCTTTGTTCAATCTGCATCAGATGCGCTGGACCGGTCGCGGCGAACCCGGCGCTTTCGCGAACACAGACCGCTGTGGTTTTTATTTCCATATGGCAACAGCATTTTTGCAAAAAGACTGGTTGGAGTTCTGGCTGCTGGAACTGGATGGCGAAACGGTCGGCGCTCAGTTCTGCTTCCGGTACAACAATACGGTTTCCCTGCTGCAAGAAGGATTTCATCCCAGGTATACTGCGGAAAAAATCGGTTACGCTCTACGGGCTCATGTCTTGGAAAAAATGATTCGAAGCGGCGCCAGCCGGTATGACTTTCTTGGCGGCGCAGATCCGTATAAGGCTAAATTCGGTGCCCGCGAATCAAGTTACCTCAACCTGTTCATGGCTGGTCCCTCTCGGCTGGGGCGCATGTATCTCTCTGTGCAAAAAGGAAAAAGGAAATTCAAGCTATGGCTGAAAAGCAGGCTGCCCGAAAACATGCTTACCGTTCTGCGACGTGAACGAAAGAGCCCGGCAGCTGGCGCTACTCAGTAAGAATTGAATGGAGTGGATACGATGTCAACTACATACCAGACAATACCGGAGCATCAGGTTGTTACTCCGGCGGAGCGCATCAGGCGGATAGGCCAGAAGATGGGGCTTTGGAACCATGGATTTGATTTTCCACGCTTTGCTGCGCAACTTTTTCGAGACATCGATTTTCAGAACAAGACAATGCTTGAGATCGGCTGCGGCAAAGGCATGCTGTGCCTGTGGGCTGCCATTCACGGCGCACAGGCGGTCGGCTTAGAGCCAATGGCGGAAGGTTGCTACGATTCCAGTGAATGCCATCAGGCTTTCCGGGCCATGGCCGAACATCTCAATCTGCCTCAGGCCAGCATACTGCCTTTAACTGTACAGGAGTTTGAAGGTCCCAGGAACCGCTTTGACGTTGTTCTCTCAGTGGCATCAATCAACCATTTAGACGAGAAAAGTTGCATTGCCCTAGGCGAATCCGGAGCGGCCGTACGTGAATATCAGAACATTTTCCGCCACATTGCCGCGATGATGAAGCCCGGCGGCAAATTGATCATTATGGATGCAGCCCGCCACAATTTCTTTGGGGACCTGAGCATGCGCAACCCGATGAGCCCGAACATTGAATGGTTTAAACACCAGCAACCTGAGTTCTGGGTCCGGCTCTTAAATGAGTGCGGGTTTGGTCAGCCAGAAATCCGGTGGTCGAGCGGAAAGCTTTTGCGCTATGCCGGGATCAAGTCTCTTCCCAAAGCACTTTCCTACTTTGGACAAAGCATCTTTCGTCTTGAGCTGACGCGGATTCCGTAAGCATCCCACCTAAAGGCCGTGGCATATGTGTGCAAACTATTGCATAGTGCGCATTCGTCTACATCAGATAAACTACCGATCTCGAAATTACACTTTTGTTTGTCTGCCTCCGGAAAAATTTACACTTTTTGATTTCTCCTCGCACATAACACTTCTTTGTAACCCTCGCATTTGCAACCGCAGAGCTTCTGGCAACATGCTTGCACCTGCTCACGTTATCTAGCTGCAACCCTCAGAACTTTCCTTCCGGGAACTTTGGTCTTTCTGGCCGCGCATTAAACATGAAGCAAGTGAATAGCTGCGCCTCCGCGTTGCCATGGAAGTTGATGCACCGTATATCTCGTAGTACATGGTCGAGCGATACGCGCGGACAGCTTAACTTCTGAGACGCTAAATGTCGAAGTGATGCAGTAATCGGAGAGCGTTTGGATGCGGTATCTGAATGCCCCAATGAGGAGTAACGGTGCGCAAAAGGACAAACCCGGCCATCCATCTTGGTCTTTTCCTAGCTGTAACAATTTCCATCTTGAGTACTATCGGCTGCGGTAGCGGCGCCAGCACAGCGAATAGTTCGCCCACGCCGAGCCCAACCCCCGGCGCAAGCCCGACGCCGGTGCCCGGATCGGCAAGCCTTTCCGCCACGCCGAGCACGCTTGGCTTTGGATCGCAGGCGCTCAATACCACCGCGACGCAAACTGTGAAGATTACAAATACAGGAACTATTGTGATCACGATTACACAGGACACAATTGCGGGGTCTGGATTCTCCGCCGGCGTCACAACGCCTATCGATCTTAATCCGACACAAAGCGTAAATGTGCCGATCGTGTTTAATCCCGGATCCGCAGGCACAGTGAGCGGAAGCTTTACGTTGGTAAGCAATGGCAAGACCATACTGTCTGTGCCTCTTTCCGGCACTGGTCTCACCCCTTTATCGCACTCCGTTGACATAGCATGGAATCCGAGCGTGTCAGCTTCGCTGCAGGGTTACAACGTCTATCGCGGCACCACGAGCGGCGGTCCTTATGCCAAGATCTCTACGACCCTCTCAACCACCACGCTGCTCTTTACAGACACAACTCCGGTTTCGGGCAAGCAATATTTCTATGTAGTAACCGCGGTTGACACAAGCGGCGCGGAAAGCTCGGCATCGTCTGAGGTGGCCGTCACCATCCCCACGCCTTGATGTCACAGGCTTGAGCAAACATTTGATAGATATTTAATTGGAGTTTCAATGAGTAAGTTTTTGAAAATCTGTTCCCTTTTGCCTTTGCTTTTGACGGCTGCATTTATGTGTGCGCAAGCTGCGCCGCCGCGCGTCTTTTTTTCTGACCTTGATAGCGGTCCTGGTACTGGAGGCCAGAACAATAACGGTGTCTGGGTCACCATCTGGGGTAAGTACTTTGGAGCCACACAAGGAACGTCGACTGTTACGGTGGGCACAGGCGCGGCTGCAAACTATCCTCTTTGGTCGGATGACAAAATCATTTTTCAGCTCGGAGCAAATGCGAAGACTGGAAACATCACTGTGAACGTTTCAGGTGTTGGATCCAGCAACGGCCTGCCGTTCACGGTTAGAGCTGGCAATATATTCTTTGTCGCGACAACAGGCAACGACGCCAACACAGGCAGCTTCGCATCGCCATGGAAGACAATTGTTAAAGCCAAGAACACGATTGCTGCTGGCGATACAGCTTATATTGAAGACGGCGTCTCGCAAACATCGGAGGACAACTTTACGGCATATCTGAGCATGGATAATCAGGGCGCCAGCAACTCAGGAGTTGCCGGTGCGCCGAAGGCGCTGGTTGCTTATCCGAACGCGACAGTCACGGTGGGTGTGGCGGGCGGCCTACACTACGCAATTCGTACACCAAACATCGGTACGGATGAAGATTACTGGACCATTTCGCAGTTGCATATTATCGGCGGCACGCAGGCAATGGATATCGGTGGAATAGGCTGGCGGATCATTGGCAATGAAATGCAATGTCCTGGCGCTGATGACCAGGTGGGATGCTTTGAAATGAGTGAGGGAAACCAAGCCAGATTTTATGGAAATGAAGTCCATAATGCCGGGATCAATCCAACTTCATCCAAGTTTTATCATGCGGTGTATTTCAGCACAGACTCGAACCATGTTGACGTAGGCTGGAACCATATACACGATAACTTTACCTGCCGCGCTTTGCAGTTCCATTCGTCACCGCTTTGTACGCCAAGCTGCGGTACTGCCGACACAACTGGCTTCAACCAATTTGACCTCCACGTGCATGACAACCTGATTCATGGCGACAACTGTAACGGCATCAATTTCGCCACGGTCGATCCATCCAAGGGCACAGTGGAGGCTTATAACAACGTTATTTATAACGTCGGGCGTATGGATCCGCTGCAACTTGGCGCGGCTTTCTCCTGCATCTACGTTGCCGGCATCACTAATAATGGCGTGGCTGGAACCGGAACAGTGGAAGTGTTCAATAACACGCTTTCCGATTGCGCTGCCAACAATTCCGCCAATGCCAGCGGTTCACGCGGAGCATTTGGCGTGGGTGGCGGCCCAGCGACTTTGATTATGCGGCTGCGCAACAATATTGCATATCAGCTTGCGGGTGAAATCTACATCGACGGCAGTACGGCCCAGATTACAGGCGACAAGAACCTATGGTTTGGCGTAGCGGGCACGCCTGCCCAGACAACAAATAACCTGACGAGCGATCCTCTATTTGTCAATCGCGCCATCGGGGATTTTCATATCACGGCAACCAGCCCAGCAAAAGACACGGGCCTCACGATTGTGCCGGCGAACCCATTTGAGCCAAATCCTGGTCCAACGATCGACACCGATAAGGACGGTGTGCTGCGAGCGCAGGGAACGGCTTATGATCTGGGTGCGTACGAATTCTTCGCCGGCAGCACAAGCAGACCTAACCCGCCAACCAATGTGCACGCGGTTGTGCACTAAACAGAGCAGTTCTAGAAAAAGTTCTTTACGTTTAATAATGACCAGGCGCGGGCGATTCCGTAAGTAAGATAAAGCACGAACAGAGGCAGGAAATCAGACAAGCGTTTGCTGAGCAGGACTTGTCGTGCGGCAAGCGCAAAGGGCGGCAGGCACAAAGCAACAGCACCCAATGTCGGAAAAAACCATGTCCCCTGGCCAGCAAGCTTCCATACAGTTCCAGCTATGGCTGTGAATAGGCAAAGAAACGTATAAGCGGCAAAAAATATCGCCTTACGGTTGTGAGACTTGAGTACATCACGAAAAAAAACTTTGAGGACATGAGTGCCGTGCCACGCCTGTTTGCGGAAGAACACACGTAAGCTCTGTGCCGTGCCCAGGTGTACTACGCCGATAGATGGGAATGCACGCACCTGCATTCCACCTTTGCGTACACGATCACATAATTCGTAATCCTCGTTCGTCTGAATGGATTCATCAAAGCCGCCGAGCCGGAGAAAGTCTGCTCGACGCATAATTAAATCTCCCGCTGGAATGTGCGAGACCTCACCAGATTTAGGCGCTTCCTGATAGCGGTGCCATGTTCTTCCAATCCAAGTTGAGCCTTCCGGAAGCAAATAATGTGCGCCTACCACACCTATCCCGTCCCTGGGAGCCAGTTCAAGAATGCGCTTGAGCCAGTCCGCAGCGGGCAGGCAGTCTGCATCAAGAAATGCCAGAATATCGCCGAGTGCGGCGTGAGCGCCAAAGTTTCGCAACGCGGAAATGCGGACGCCCGTCTGTTGCAGGACTTTCAAATCTAACTTGTTCTTGAACGATTCGGCGATCGCACGAGTATTGTCGCGTGAGCCATTGTCTACCACTATTACTTCAAATTGGCCGTCCAGGAAATCCAGCTTGGCCAGCGACTCCAGGCAGCGCCCAATCATCTTTTCTTCATTTAATGCCGGGATGATGATTGAGATGCTTACTATAGATTTCTGAGGCGCTCGGGTGACGGCCTGAGCTGGCGCTGCCTGTTCCAGTGGACTCATGCGCCCCTCGCGTCAATCGTAGAACGGTCAACAGGTCGGGCGGGCATGCTCTTCAGCGGCGGCCCATCCAGAACTCCCTCGTACATCTCTCGATACTTCAATGCCATTGCATCAGCGGTATAGTTTCGGCTGACCCAGTTATGGGCACGCTTGCCCAAAATCTGGCAGCGAGCAGGATCAGCAAGCAAGCTTGCGATGGCATCACGCAGACCCTTTGTATCTCGGGGTTCCACCAGTAGCCCGTTCTCTCCATGAGTGATCATGCTGGGAATTGCGCCCACTCGTGTAGCAATCACCGGCTTGGATGCGGCCATTGCCTCAAGCACCGTCATGGGCAAACCTTCATTCAGAGATGGCAGAACAAAAATATTTATTGCGGCATAAACCGCGGGCATGTCTGCCTGTTGACCTGCCAGAAGCACGTTGGATTGCAAACCAAATTCCTGAATCATCGCTTCAATCGCATTACGGTCTGGTCCTTCACCAACAATCACAACTTCTAGGCCGGGATGAGTTGCGCAAAGTTCTCGAACCGCTTGTAAAAGGTATTCAAAACCTTTTTGCAGATCAAGACGAGCGACAATGCCTAGGATCTTGTTTTTATGGCTCGCCAGCGCCGGCAATGGACGGGCGTTCTCAAACGCCTGCACATTAACACCGTTGGCAATGATCTTGATCTTTTCGGCCGGGACGCTGGATTCTAAAAGACGCTGGGCAACGCCGTCCGAGACTGCCGCTAGGGCGCTAAATCTCTTCAGCGCCATGCGGTCAAGCTGGTTATAAACGCCCAGCGCAGCTGTTCCCCCTACCCAATTGTGGCAGGTTGCGACCACTGGTTTACCAGAGCGCCAGGCGGCCAGAAAACCATAAAGATCTGCTTTATAGCCGTGCGTATGAACAATATCTATCTCATCTTCCTGAAGGTACTCCTCAATCTGCTTCACAGCGCGCCAATCCGCTCTTCCCTTGCAATGGACCATCCGCACGCTCAGGCCTTGGCGTCGAGCGCGCTCATAAAATTCAACATTGGGCACATGTACGTTATAAAAAAGCAGCAAGTGGTTTTGGCAGCCTGCCTTCTCCTGGCTCGCACACAAGTTCAGCAGCATGTTCTCTGCGCCGTAATAACCGCCACTGCTGATCAGTTGTAATACCTTCACTGGCTTCACTTTCTCTTACTCTCAGGACTGCGTATTCTGGCGCGCCGCTTCAAAATCGTTGTACCCCGTCAGCCTGCACCACACTCTGTGATATAAACCGTCGCCAACAAGACCTACCATGCCTTGTCTCAACTGGGAGCGCACCCTCAACTTCCAGAGAGCAGTACGGTCCCGCTGGACTATCTTTTGCAATTCCCCGATTGTAGTGGTGCGGCGGACCATGAATCGTCCAATCAGTTCCATGCCAAATAAGGTTGGCGCGATCCACGGATCAGACACATAGACCCGTTTGTATCCCGCGTGCGCGCAAGCCTTGATCACTCGCTTATCCCAGCGGCCGCCCGGAACCGAAATCTCTTGCACTGCGGTTTCCAGTTTGTCTTCTAAAAGCTGCTTTGACGCGCTGAGTTCATGCTTGAGCTCTTCGTCAGAACAGAATGTAAGAAATTTGTGTGACCAGCCATGCGATTGCACAGAATGTCCTGCATCGCGCAAAGCCTTTAACTCATCCCAGCCCAGAAATTTAGCGGCTGTTCCAATCAGGCCGGGCGTAATGAAATACGTGGCGGAGATTTCATGTTCCGCAAGCAGTGGCAATGCAGTGTGAAGCTGCGATGGTTCGCCATCATCAAAAGTGATCTGGACAGATGAGACTTGCCCCTGCTTTTTCGCGAGTGAAGCAAACAAGCGGAGATGCTCCGCGAAAGCGTCAGAGGTAACGCAGTATGCGTAATTTGATTCAGGCATTATCTCGTGATATGCAAGGACCGCATTGCCGGGAATAGAAGCAGCCATTATCCGCCTCCTCTGCTCTGTTGCGTGGCCATGCTTGCTTGCCTAGTGAGCGCTGGTTCCACTTCTTCAGCCAGAAGATTTGGCAAAGTCTGATCTTCTGAGGCTTCCGCAGCCAATACATCACAAAAGCGCGCAAATTTGTGCCTGCGCAACAATGCTCCCACTCTGGCACTCATGCGTCCAAGGTTGGTGTAATGACGCAAGCGTGATTTGAGCGGACCGCAAATTCTCGGTTGTTCCGGATCAATCTCCCACGGATGCAGGTATACAACCACTCGTTCCCGATAGCTTTCTTCAAATGTGCGGAAGGCAAACTCTGTATACGACAGGGGAAAGATGCGCAAATATCCGCCGCCGGCGACGGGAAAGTTGGTTCCTAAAAAGCGCAGTGTGGCTGGAGGATATTCACGCAGCGTCTGGCCATTGCTGCAAGCATGCCTGTAAGGGAATCTCTGAGCGCCAGGCACACCATAAAGATCATGGTGGATCGGATAAATACTTGAATCGTAGGTGAAACCCTCTTCAGCCAGAATATCCAGTGCCCAAAGGCAAGTCTTGGTAATGGACCAGCTTGGTGCGCGATAACCCTGCACCGGCACACCGGCTGCATCTTCAATTGCTTTTTTGGCTTGGCAGGTATCGGTGCGGAACTCGTCCGGTGAAAGGCTATACACCGTCCGGTGCCAATAGCTGTGACAGGCAAGCTCATGTCCTCGCGATTGAATCTCACGCACCAGATGAGGAAATTTTTCGGCGACCCAGCCGACAATGAAGAAAGTCCCGCTGGCATTGTGCTCGTCAAAAAGATCGAGAACTCGTTGTGTATTGGCTACTACGCGAGAGGGCCATCGGTCCCAACCTTTGCGTTCAACAGACCCCGCAAACGCTTCTACCTGGAAATAATCCTCCACATCCACGGTAAGAACGTGAGTCAAACGTCCGATTTTGTGGGTATGGTCCTTCAATTCTCCTGCTCCTCAGCGCGTCTTTGGACGCACCACAGCGATCTCCTGAGGTATGTGAGTGCAACATCAATGCCGTGGGCTGTTATTGGAAGACTATTGTTTACAATCACTTGAATGTCACAATGCAGAATTATTCCCGGTATAGTGAAAAAGATTGCATATCGTAAGTAATCACTTTGTCTTTTCTCGAGTTCCGCAAACCAGGCCCATCCATCTGAAAGGGCAGCTAACTTGATGCAAATACTCAGCTAAACCCCAGTCTGCGCCGCAATCTTTTTAGGCAAAGCATCTCCACGGAACGGCATACGACCTGCTCTTACTTGCGAATGCCGTAGGAGCATAAGTGTCAGTTGCAACTGAATTGAAATCCGTGGGACATGCAATCTCATACCGCTGTGGCTTATCAGCCGCTATAGCGCATTGGCATACCTGCGGGCGAATCCTGATGTACCACGGCATTACGCCGGAAGGAGCCCCGGAGTTGAAAGCACAATTGCAATACATGGCTCGTCATTTCAAGGTCGTGTCACTTGAATCCATGGTTTGTCGATTGGACAGCAACTTGAGCAATAATGACTCCACTTGCTCAGCTAATGAAATTGTTCTTACTTTTGATGACGGGCTGCGCAACAACTTAACGGTCGTGTATCCCATTTTGCAGCAATTGCAATTGCCGGCGACATTCTTTGTGTGCCCTGAGTTGATTGAGACGCAGGCATGGCTCTGGAACCATGAAATGAGATGCCGATTGCAGGCATTGGCGGCGCCTGCCCTGGCCGAGCTTGGAATTCACCTTACTGGGCCTGCAACCGTAAATGTGGTTATTGAACAGATGAAGAAACTCGCGTTGCAGCAACGCCATCAAGCCGAAGAAGTCGTACGGCAATCTACTCCCGATTTCCAGCCTACATTGGATCAGAAGGCTGCCTTCGACATGATGAATTGGGACGATTTGCTTTTTTTTGATCCAAGTCTGATCACGATTGGATCACACACGTTGAGCCATCCCATTTTGACAACTCTTTCGGCCAGTGAA
Source organism: Candidatus Angelobacter sp. (assembly GCA_036488825.1). Taxonomy (GTDB): domain Bacteria; phylum Acidobacteriota; class Terriglobia; order Terriglobales; family Acidobacteriaceae; genus Angelobacter. Next base: position 172,655 of record DASXGZ010000032.1, on the reverse strand, counting down.
ACCGAGCATGAACTGATTGAAAGCCGGCAGTTTCTGGAGAGAAAGCTGCAACGCGAAGTAAACTTTTTTTGCTATCCAAATGGCTCTTATGATGCGCGGGCCTACAAAATTGCGCAAAAAACATATCGTGCGGCGGTCACCACCAATAGCGGCGTGCTTAATGGAAAAGAGCCTAGGGATTTACATCGCCTGCCTCGTATTCCCAGCGCTGACAAAGCGGCATTAACCGCATGGCGGTTACACAGGCCAGAAGCATGAATGAAATGACAGTGCTGGTTCTTGACGGTCATAGCCGGGCTGCGCTGGAAACCGTACAAAGCCTCGGCCGCGCGGGCGTACAAGTGGATCTTGCCACGGAAAACAAAGACTGTCTGGCGATGCACTCCCGTTATGTCACTCGCAAGTTACAACAGCCATCGCAAAACCACACGGGTGATTTTCACGCCTGGCTGCGGGCGCAGGATAAGCAGCGCAACTATGCTCTGATTGTTCCAGCCACCGAAGCCTCTCTTCTTGGCCTTCGAGTGTTGGAGGAAAACGATCCTCTACGCCGGAAAGTGGTTATTCCCAGCAACAACTCTCTTGATATCGCGCTGGATAAAGAAAAGACCTGGCATCTAGCGCGTGAGTTAGGTGTTCCAGTCCCGGCCAGTGACTTGATCTTAAGCGTAGCCGAAATCGGCCATGTAGAGCAGTTCCCCGTTGTTTTAAAACCCACACACAGCAAGGTGACAATAGCAGGAGAGTTGCGCACGCTCGCAGTTGTTGTGGTTAAAAATGAAGCTGCACGTCAGGAACAATTGCGAAGATGGCTCCCGCTGACCCCCGTACAGCAGCAGCAATATGTATTCGGCTGCGGTGTAGGAATAGAGCTTCTTTTTAATTGCGGACAAAAAGTCTGGCACTTTGCCCATGAACGGATGCACGAATATCCTTTGACTGGAGGAGCAAGCTCTTACCGCCGTTCCATAACTCCTCCTCCGGATATGTTGCGCGATGCAGAGAAGCTACTGACCGCCCTGAAATGGCACGGTGTGGCGATGATTGAATTCAAAATGGACGCCCAGGGCCGTTATTGGTTAATGGAGATCAACCCAAGGCTGTGGGGATCTGTGGCGCTTTCGCTCGATGCCGGAGTGAACTTCCCCCTGGGCTTGCTGCAAGTTGCGCGTGGAGAGCAGCCTGTTTCCCAGCCCCAATATAAATCAAACTATTACACACGAGATTTGCGCACAGACGTTGATTGGCTCAAATGTAACCTTCGAGCAAATTCTCAGGACCCTCTACTGCATACCCGGGCGCGGGGACATTCATTCTTTGAGCTTCTTCGTCCACTGACTGGGCGGGAAAGCTGGGACCATTTTGATTGGCACGATCTGGGAATCGCACGGCGGATCCTTACTCTGGCGTTCTCTGACCAACTTCGACCGGTATATGGGAAAGCCCGCGGCTGGCAAATGAAACGGCGTTTGGGACGGCATCATCGTTCATTGTTGCAGCGGTTGGAATCTAAAGGGGGCCCGAGCAAGATTATCTTTGTCTGCTATGGGAACATCTGCCGCAGTCCCCTGGCAGCAAAATTGGCGGAGCAGAGCCTGACGGGTATCGCAATTGAATCAGCCGGGTTCCATGAGCAGGCTGGCAGGTCTTCACCGGAAAAAATCGTGCGCATCGGCAATGCGCTGGGTGTTAAGCTTGCCGGCCATCGGTCGACGCGTGTTACTCGCGATTCGCTGCTCCAGGCCGACCTTGTAGTAGCAATGGATTTGGAAAACCTGCGATGCATCCAGCAGGAATTCCCAGAGATATTGGATTGGACAACCTTGCTGGGTCTTTTTGAAACGCCTCCCATTTTCAGCATCTCCGATCCTTACCTGATTGACGAGGCAGCCGCTAAGGAAATTTGCCAACAAGTGCATGCCGGAGTAAAAGGTCTGGCGGCGTGGATCGCGAACATTAGAATGGCAACCAATACCCCTGAAGTTTCTTCGGCCGCACTCAGCACCCGTTAAGCCAAAGAAGAGAGGGAATTTCACATATGTGAAAAATCTTGCATATCGCCTGCTTTCGACCATTCATTGCGCCCTCTTTGCAAGCCTAAACGATTGATTATAAGAGGAATGCCAGATCAATATTTGGCCCGTTACATGCCATACCTTACATTGGCTCCCTGACAACAAAGACAGGGCTTTCCGAATAGGTTCTGCATGTATTCAAGTTTTTACGGCTTAAAACAAGATCCATTCCGCTTAACGCCTGATCCGCGTTTCCTCCACTTGGCGGAACCTCATCGCAACACGCTTCGCGCCATGGTGGAGGGCATTGCCGGGCGCAAGGGCTTGCAGATTGCCATAGGTCCTATCGGAACCGGCAAGACTACTTTGCTCTATTGCTTGCAGCACATCCTGTCACATGAGGCCACGCGTGAACGCCCACTCCGATCGGCTTTTATCGTTAATCCGACGCTTACCGCGGATGAACTGATTGAATCTTTGTTTGATGAGCTTGAGATCCATGCTTCAGCGCCCACCAAACCGGCGCGCTTGCGCGCTTTACATGAATTGCTTCTGGGGTCGCACAAAAGCAACGGTGCAGTGGTGATCATTATCGATGAAGCCCACTTAATGCCGCCGGAGCTAATTGAGGAAGTGCGCCTCCTGATGAATCTCGACAACTATCCAGTAAACGTGCTTCAGGTCATCCTCTGCGGACAGCCGGAACTACAGCCTTTGCTGGCAAAGCCGGAACTGGCAGCCTTGAGACAACGCATTTCTGTCGTGACAAAATTGCGCGCGCTCACCATGGGGGAAACACGCGCCTACATTGCGGAACGGTTGTATGTCGCCGGACTACGTGGCGAAAACCCATTCACTACGGCTGCTCTGGAAGAAATCCATCGGATTGCAAATGGCGTGCCACGTCTGATCAACTCGCTATGCGATCACACTATGGGCATCAGCTTTCAACGTCAAATAAAGAAAATCGGGGCTGACCTGGTGATTGAAGCGGCAGAGGAGAGGGGACTGATCCAGCTTACTTCCGGGACTGTGGAAAATGGACCAAGTCCACTGGCTGGGCTGGCCCAAACAGGTTCTTAATAGGTAATGCAGGCAAAGAAATCCAACAGGATAAATCACGGCATGAGCAAATTTTTTAACGAAACACGCAGTTCACAGAAGAACAATCCGGTGCCGGCAACGGCCAATATCGACATCCAGGAACTAGTTGGCTCACTCAAGCAAAGCATGGATAGCAATGGCTCTCCAGCCGTGCATTCCAGCGAAATTGACTTGAAGCAACTGTTGCAGCCACTGCAAGAATCACGTGACGTGGCATCCCAGGTTGCCGCCGGTCGGCTGGAAAGCTGCCGCAGCATTCGTCTGCCTCGCACGGAGGAAAGATCTTTCCTGGTATCGCAATACAATCCGGGGATGCAGGCGGCTGTGGAAGCCTATCGGACGCTGCGGACGCGTCTGGTCAAGCAACAAACCAGAAACGGGGCCCGTTCGCTGGTTGTCACCAGTGGCACACAGGGGGAAGGCAAGACCCTTACGCTTTTCAATCTGGCTCTTTGCTATGCCAAGATCGAAAACTGGCCGGTGCTGCTGGTGGATGCCGATCTGCGCACACGCGGGCTATCCAACCTGGCAGGTGACCCTGAGTCGCCCGGTCTGGCTGAAATTCTGGAAAAGGATTGCTCCTATCAGTCGGCGGTGCTCAGCACAGACGTTCCCAGTCTTTACGTTCTGCCGGCCGGTGAAACCACTTCTTCCCCGTCAGAGCTATTTTCCGGGTCGCGATGGAAAGAGTTTATGGGATGGGCATCCGAGTCGTTCCGTCTGGTACTGGTTGATTCACCGCCGGCGCTAAATCTGGCCGACTTTGAATTAATTGCAGCTCCATGCGAGAGCGTGATGGTGGTGGCTCGCGCCCGCAAAACCGTACGCGAGTCACTGACAAAAGTCTTGGCTCAGATTGATCCGCGGAAAATAACAGGTGTGGTGTTTAATGGCGCGGAGGAGCCGCCGGATAATGGATATTACCGTTACACGGCTGCAGCAAAGGCTGCGGGGAACTAAAAAGCATGCATCAACAACAAAACCCTCCGACAGAGGGTTTCGTTATTAAAAAAGGAACAGCAGGAACCAATTATGCCGCTCCCCTTACGAATGCTAGCGTGCTCGAGCGGCGCGTCTGCGACGCAGAAAACTAGCACTGGTAATGAGGAGAGAACCAAGTACAATCAGCCATCCGGATTCCGGGAAGGATTGAAAGTGTTGGACCCGATCAGAGATTGCACTATGAAGCTCAAGGGCTCCAGACAAAACACTTCCTGAAATGACAAGCAAAAATATTCCGATAATAGAGTAGATAAACTTTTTCACAATCGCCTCATCCGTCGTGTTCGACAATAGCTTTTCGCGTAAAGAGTTGTGCAGAGCGTACCCCGGAAGGGTGAAACAACTTACACTCTGCATGTTTTTTGTAATCAAGCTCGATAAGTGCACGGCGAATGCCAAAGATATGTGCACGGAATCAATCACATATAGGTCAAACCTGAGGTAACATGCAAAGTCTTGCAACAGAATGTCCCATATTCTAGGCACCGTAGTAGGCGATTAAATCGCAGGAACGGTATGCAACAATTTTCATCTCGGATAGCGGAGACAACGCACACGCCAGAGACGTCATCTGCCGCTGAAGCGTCTTCTCTGGAGTTTGCTGTTGAAAAGAGCACGCCACGTCCCCACGTGCTTTTTCTGATCGATCATTTGATGGCGCTCGGCGGCGGAGAGACCAATCTTCTGAAAGTGGTGCAACTCATGCCACCGGAATTGGTTCGCTGCTCCATTGCCACCTTCAGAATCAGTCCGGAAATTCGCAAAAGCATCGCAGTGCCGGTTTATGTCTTCCCATGGCGCCGCGTTTATCATCCGGGTGCTTTTAAAGCGGCGATCAACCTCAGGAGATTGATCCGCGATGAACACGTGGATATCGTCCAAACGTATTTTGAGACTTCCAATCTCTGGGGTGGGCTGGTAGCAAAACTCAGCGGCGCATTGTTGCTTTCCTCACGCCGTGACATGGGAATCTTGCGCAGACCAAAGCATGCGCTTGCGTACAAGCTGGTGAGCCGGCTTTCTGACCGCGTCCTCGCCGTTTCAGAAGAGGTCAAGCGCTTCTGTATTGACGCCGATCGCATTGATCCGCAAACAATTTCAGTGGTCTATAACGGCGTTGACTTCCGGCAGATTGCGGCTGGTGCTTCCCAGGCAAACCCCTTTGCTGCCGCCCAGTGGGCCGGCGCTTCGCCTATCATCACATGCGTTGGGAACATCAGGAAAGTAAAAGGCATTGACGTGCTTATTCGGACGGCACAGCGCGTGTGTCGCGAGATACCAGGGGCCGTATTCCTTGTGGCAGGGAATCTTTATGAACGCGCTTATTCAGAAGAAGTGCGGGAGATGATTCGGTCTATGGGGCTCGAGAAAAATGTGTTCCTGCTGGGTTTTATCGGAAATCCCGTCCCGCTGCTCGAGAGGAGCCATGCCTTCTGCCTGCTCTCACGTAGTGAAGGCTTCTCGAATGCCCTGCTGGAAGCAATGGCATGCGGTGTTCCTTCCGTGGTAACAAGTGTTGGCGGAAATCCTGAAGCAATCCAGGACGGTGAAAATGGCTTTTTGGTTCCGGTAGATGATGATGCGACCGCAGCCGAACGGCTGCTTTTGCTCCTGCGCAATCCAGAACGCGCCACCAAAATTGGAGAATCCGGACGCATGACCGCACAAACACGCTTTAGCGCGGAAACGATGATTCAAAAATTGATCGCTCTTTATCGTGACCTTGTGGCACAAAGAGACAGCACTCGTTAGGGCTCACTTAACTTTGCCTTTGGATCTTTCGCCGGAATTTGTTCCGCGACTGGGCCAAAAGGCCCTTAGCGGCGCTCCAGACCACAGCATATTCGAAAATAAGTGGGGAGAAGTTCCCTTTCGCATCTACCAGGTGATACTCGCATACGTTTACACGAGGAATGAGTAAAGGATCACAGTCACGCGTCCAGACTCCGGGATCCTGGTTTGTGAAAGCAAATTGGTAACCGGCGCTGGCCACCAGATCCCGCACTGGCGCAGACCAGTCTCCGTTTGGATAAGAGAAGAGCAAGCAGGATGTATTCAACCTTTGCGTAATCAATGACCGGGATTCATTGATTTCTTTGTCGGCCTGGGCTACAGAGACCGATGTGAGGATTTCATGAGTGCTGGTATGTGATCCAAATGTGATGCCGCCCGCCTGTAATTCCGCAACCTGTTGCCACGTCATTGTTCTATCGACTACAGCAAATGAATCGATTGCCCCATCAGACGTTGTCATTTTACCAATGCGACGGTCCCGATCGATGGTGGGCAGGTTCTTTAATTCTTCAATTATCCGTTCAAGATAGTTTGCGTTGGCTGTGGAGTCGCCCGAGGAAGCGCCGTGATCAAAAGCCGCGGCGGCGCGCTCCGGCCAGAAAGGCAGTTCAACCCCAATCTTCTCAGGCACAATGAAAATGGTGACTGGGACCTGATGCTGGCGTGCATACGGATAAGCGGCAGTCGCATTGTCAGACCAGCCATCATCAAACGTGATGGCCAGTTTGAGCTTACCGCGACTTTTGCAGGCAGGTTGTCGCGAAAGATCTACAAATTCATGCGCCCGCGAAGCATACTTGAGGAAGTCAGAAAATGTGTGATTTCTGACGATCATCCCTGGCAGCGAGGCGGTTTGCTTCAATTCTTCGTCAGTCAGGACGCGGTGGAAGGTGAGCACGATAATGCCACGTCGCTGCACCAATTTTTTTGCCAGGTAGAGCAGCCCCGAAGCACGCAACAGGCCGGCCCAAAATGATTTTCCCCGAGCACGTAGCGCCGGTCTTGTGAATGGGCTTGCCATAGTTCGTCTGCTTTTTAAATCTTTAAATCGCACGCAGGCCGCGTCTGCGAAACTCCTGGGCTTCTTCCCTTTTGGGGAAAGTAAAGTAGCTTCCTTGTGCGTGGTCCATCTGAATCGCCACTGCCTTATTCGATTGCAGGCTGCGCACCACTTTGGCCATGCAGTGCGCACCGTGGCGTTTGCTGCGGCGGATCAGATTGTGCAATGACTCTCCGCGCGCTACCGGCAATGATTCCTGCAGCAATGCGTCGCCTTCGTCCACTTTGGCCGCCATGTAGTGGACTGTCACCCCCAATTGCTGCTCGCCATGATAGAGCTGCCAGAACGTAGGCATCATGCCTTTATATCGTGGGAGCGGCGCATGATGGATGTTGATGCAGCCTCGTGGCGGAATTCCCAAAAGCTTTTCCTTCAGGATGTATGGGCAAGCTACTGAGATCAGCAAATCCGGAGATCGTTGCTGCAATCGATCTGTAAACTCCGGCTGATTCGGATTAGCGACGTGCTCATAGTGGACACCGTAAGCCTTGGCTAATTGGGCAATTGAATAAAACCGCTGCGATGTGCGGCTTCTCGGAAGCATTGACAGTGCTTTGGCCGTTCCCGCCTGGGCCATCAACTTGGCCAGACCCGGCACCCCATAGAGCCATTTGAGTTCGCGAAAAAGCTGCGTTCGGGACCTTTTCCCCATGGCACGGCAGCACGAGATGCGCGTAATTTCAAATTCGCCGGTGTAGTGCCGCAGAAATTCTTCAAAAAAAGGAAGGATATATAACGAATCTTCCTGGGTAAGAAATTCAATTTTCATCGCCGGGCCCTCACAGTCTGCCAGGTTACATATTTACGGCCGCGACAAATTTCAATCATGCTTACCAGCGCCGCGGCGTTAAGCGTACAGAAAAAAAGGGGAATGCCTAACGGTTTCCATTGACGGTGCAGCGGTATCAGCATGTTTAGAATCGCCGCTGCATAAAAGGCCAGTTGCGCCGCTAAAACCAGCCGGTAAAAAGAAAAATCAACCAGCATGAAATTCGCTCCCAGCAGAGCAATCAGGAACAGCGGGACCATCCACCGCATGATCTTATGTGACCAGAGCTGGAATGCCGGCCAGGCAAACTTCCATGGCTGAAGCAGATCGGGAACGCTGAGCAGCCCGCGCATGGCCCGCGTTACCACTCGGACGCGCATGGAAAACTCTTCAGCAGTGGACTGAGTGGTCTCTTCATAAGCCAGGGCGCGGTCTTCAAAAACTACGCGATAGCCTTTTCGAATGGCCTGAAGCGGTTGCACAAGATCGCTGATGATGTCCGCAGGCAGCTCAGTATATGCGGTTTTCCGCACCGAGTAGATACACCCGCAACAGCCAGTAATGGTGTGGATGCGGGATTGCAATGTCTTAATCAGATTTTCATAGTTCCAGAATGCCTTGCTTCCCAAGCCCGTGGGTGATTGCTCCCCGGGATCAAAATACTGATAGCGGCCGCTGACGGCGCCTACACAAGCGTCCTGATAATTGCAGGCCAGAAAAACAAGAGCTTTCGATTGATAAATAGCAGTCGCGTCGGAAAACACAACCACATCGCCGGTGACTTCTTTAACCCCATAATTCTGGGCATAGGTCTTGCCGCGACGCTCTGGCATCCTGACCAGGCGAACCCGATTGTCTGGAAATGCTTTAACAATTTCATCGGTGCGATCAGTGGAACAATCTGAAAGTACAATGACTTGAATCTTGTCCGCAGGATACTCCAGCGCCAAAGTTTGTTGGATCTTGCGCTCGATGGCTTCTTCCTCATTGTAAGCAGCAATGAGCACGGAGATCCTCGGAGCATAGCCGGGTTCAGGACGGCGGCGGCGCACGAACAAACCGATTACGGCCAGTAATAAAGGGTAGCCGGCATAAACATAAAACAGCAGAAACGCCGTAAGCCAGAATACAACGCGCGACGCGCTTGTAATTCCTCCACCGAGTTGGGTAAACAAAATTGCTGCCATTGTTTCTACCGAATACAAATTACTTCCGCGGCTATTCTTACGCCAGAACCGGCTCGTCTTCGCGAACCCATGGCAAGTTCCCTGCCGGGACTTCAATGGCGGGTTCCTTCATTTCCTGCGCCCGCTCATTTTCAATCATCTGCCCGCGAACGACACACGCCAGCAATACCCATAGGAAACCGTTGACTTCAACATAAAGCCATCGGTCGCCAAAAAAATTCACTACGAAGACACAAGCCATTACCAAAGCAAAGCCCAGGCCGATTGACTGAAGAAATGGATCTTGAGCGCTTCGGTACAGCTTGATACCCAGGCGGCTGGCTTTTGCGAGCAAAAAAAGAAATAGCATCAAGCCCACAACACCGGTTTCCACCAGCACCTTCAGAAAATAATTATGCGTATCTGTATAAATGCCAACACGGTGCTGCCATTGATAGGTATCAAAGCCTGCACCGAGAACCGGGTTCTGATGGAACAGGTCCATGGCGTCATTCCATAAAATCACGCGGTCTTGAGCGGATGTATCGAGCTGCTGCTCATTTTTATCGTAGGTCATGAGCACGCGTTCCTGGACAGACGTAGGCACAAAGCTTTGCCAGCTAAGCAGGAAGGCGAGCAGCGGAATTAATATCCATCGCTGTTTTATCAGACCAAGAAAGAGCAGACCGATCAGAATTCCGGCATAGGCTTCTCGCGAGTAAGAAAACAGCAGGCAGTAGCCGCTGAAGGCCACCAACGCCCAGATTGCCAGCTTGAGGGATTTGCGCTTCTGCATAGCGCTCAGGCCCAGAAGAAAGAGCATGAACTCAGCTTCAAACGTGGCTACTCCGTTCACACCGGCATAACCCAGGACACCGCCATCGCGTACCTCGTAAGAAAAATGCGAGAGATCACGGTCGCTCATGGTGCTGTAATAACCTTTGTCCACCATCAGTATGGAAAGGCAAATCAGGACAACAATAATTTTGATCTGCTTTACTTCTTTGATCACGCTCACCACAATTGCAAAAAGGAAGAACATGACCATGTAATTCTTCCAGTTGGAAAATCGCGGATCGCTGATCGAGAGCGGCAACTCTGAGTTAAGGAAGAACCCGCCGCGCCAGAGCTGCACGTAACAGAAGATGCCAAAAAAAATCAGCAGCTTGTTCATCGGCGTTTTGGCGAAACGAAAGTTACCCTTGAATACTGCTCCCAGGACCACTCCGAGCAGCAGCATGTCAATCAGTTTATTGCCTAGTGGCAGGTCAAGAATGCGATAACGGACAGTCTGAAGAGGAAGCAACGGGATCAAAAAATACAGGCCCGCCTGTGGCCGCCAGAAGATAGACAGCACGAAAGCAATGATCGCGCCTATATAGAGCGCCAAAGGGACGTATTGTTCAAGCCCAAAATGCACGGCCTATGTCCTCTCCGTTACCGCAGGCATTGATTCCAATACTGGTTCGCTGGAGGACCGCATCCACCCGATCACGGACTTCCAAATGCCGGCAAGAAGTTCGCGTACACGTTTGTCGATGGCGAAAAGCACCGCCGAATACATCACCAGAATCAAAGTCCCCTTGGCCAGAGCGCCGAATAATGGTGTTTCTACCGGCAACTGTGCCACCAGCCATGCAGCTACGCTCCCCACTACGATGTAGCGAACAAATGATGCGAGCTCGAGTTTATAAGGCAGCACTCGGAGCGACTCATAGGCGAGGAACACGACGATCCCACCATAACTAACAGTGGTGGCGATTGCAGCTCCCACCAGTCCGATGCGGGGTAGCAAAATGATATTCAGCGCGATATTGAGAATGCTGGCATAAAAAGTAGCCACGGCAATCTTTGCGGCGCGTTTGTGAATCATGAGACCGGGGCGGAAATAAATAGTCACTGCGGAGAGCACCAACCCGATCACGAGATATGGCAACAACGTATGGGCTTGTTGAAACTTTCTGGAAGCCAGCAGAACAATCACATCGCGCGAAGTGACGATGGCTACACAAACCACAGCAACAGCTACAAGAATGAACTGGTCCAGGCTGCGAGCAAGGAAATCCTGCGTGGCTTCTTTACCCTCGTTGTTCCAGACCTTCATGCAGATGGGAAAGAGCGCCATTTGCAAAGGGGCCATCATCACATCTTGCAGATAAATCGCAATGCCATAAGCCGCAGCGTAAAAACCAAGCGCCTGCGCGCCTAGATAATGCTGAACAAAAAAACGGTCTCCAGAATCGAGCACGACCCAGGAGATTTCTGCTGCCATCAATGGCAATGAAAATGCCATGGCAGTACGAAGAAAACTTACGTCAAACATGCGTGGAGAAAGAAGCTGCCGGCGTCCCAGCACGGGAAGATATTGCAGAAGAACGAAGCCTTCCACAATGACCAGTCCAAGAAAGAACGCAAACACCGTCTTCTGCCAGAAAAAAATCAAAGCGCACACCGTGCCAATGGAAAGAGCTTTCTGGAGAATGTCCATGCCGTTGAACAGCCGGGTCTTATTCTCCATCTGCATCAGGTTCATCTGCATGGAGCGCAGCGAACGGATCATGACCAGGCTGCAAGCCAGCAGCAGCGTGGAGCCGGCATTGATTCCCAGCAGCCGGCCGGCGCCAAGAAACAATGACATCACGAAAAGCAAAGATAAAGTCAGCGCCAACAGTGCAGTGCTGTAAAACAAAGTGGAATAGTAGCGGCGAAGGGCGTCCGAACCTGAATCAGCCTGCCCTTCAGGGTAATATCGCTGGATGGAATGCTGAAATCCAAATTTTGAGAGCACCGTCAGCAGCAGGACGGTGTTAATGATCAGATTGATGGTGCCGTAATCAGCGACGGAAAAAACGCGGGTAAAAACCGGAAATGAGATGAATCCCAGGAGCATGACGGCCACTCGTCCGCCAAGATAGTGGGACGAGTGCCGATAGAGTGTCTTGAGTGCGCTCATGGAAATACGAACCTCGAATTTTTTTTTGTTAGCTCTAAACCGTTGTGATTTGGCGTTGCCATATAACTGCCGCATCTTTTCGGTTCTTCAATCAGGTCTTTACAAAATCGGATGTAGCTGCAGGAATAATCCGGCTTCCAATGCACAGCCAACCAGCGCAATCACAACCGCAAAGACAGCAAACCTGATTGATCGCCGACGGTCAGCAGCCGACTCAAGTTGAGGCACTGCAGCCAACAAAGGAACATTGGCGGGCAGCATGGCTTTTAGTTCACGCTCAAGCTTGAGCGTTCCAGTCAACATGTCCTTAAGATAAGCAAGCATCAGAGACAAGGCCAAAGCGAAAATAAACGCCCCGGCAAACAGCATGGCCCGCTTGGGCTTGAAGGGCTTTTCCGGCACCTGGGCTATATCAAGGATAGTGAAGTGTTCAGCTTGCTGCTTTTTCTCCAGATCGGCAGCCATGCCAGCAGAAAACGTCTTGTCCAGTAAGGACTGATAATGTTCCTTCGATACGCTGTAGTTGCGGTTCAGTTCCGCCATCTCCTGCTCACGGACGGGCACCGCATCCACTTTGCTGCGATAAGAAGCCATCTGGCTGGTAATGCGCTGTTGGTCATCATTCAGCCGTTTGGTTTCACGATCAATCAACTGCAACCGTACGGTCACAGCAGTGTTGTCCTGCACTTCCGCCACGATTGGCGGATCAGATGGAAGGGCTTTTAATCTTTCTTCTACACGCTGCAAGCGCGAAGCAGTGTCCACCACTTCCGGATGGGCGCTGGTATAACGATTTTGCAGATCCTGAAGCTGGCTTTTGAGCTGGCGACGTTCTCCTTCGAGCTTCTGGCGTTCGGTAACAACTGGAACCGTTTTAACAGTGCTGGAGGTTGTGCTCTCCAGACCTCGCGATAAGAGTGTGCGTTCTACCTCCAGCCGATTGAGGGCATCGGCGTTAGCCTGAAATTGTCCCTGCAACTGGGTGAGAGCCTGCATGTTTGCCGGCTGTTGTTCCGGCATTTCACCCAGATGGCGCATTTTGAACGCGCTCAGCCGGGCTTCCTGTGCTTCCAGATTCTGTTTGGCTTCCTTGAGCTGAGCGTCAAGAAATTCCGTGGTGTCCTGGGACTGCTGCTCACGGCTCTTGACGTTCCATTCAATAAAGCTGGATGCCAGTTGATTGGCCACTTGTGCCACCTGCTGGCGCTGTCTGCCTTCATATTCAATGGTGAACGCGCTCAGCCCGGAAGAGGAACCCTGCTTCACGGTAATCGTGATGTCCTTGCGCATCAGGTCGATCAGCTCTTCGCGTGAGGTCTTGCCGCGCAGCTCGGGGTAAAGCTGCATGTCGTCAATGATCTGCTGCAAGCGCGTTGAACTCAGCACCTGCTGGGTAATAGTGGTCAAGCGCTGGCCCGGATCAGAGTTGACGGTGGGACTGACGTATTTTTCCGACACTTTCTGCGGGTCTACAAGAATAGTTGTGGACGCCTTATAGCGGTCCGGCATGAGAAGTACAAAAGTAAATCCCACCAGTGAAAATAGGACTGTGCCAAGGAAAATCCAGCCGCGATAGTGCCGCACTGAACTCCAAAAAGCCAGGAGCTGGTCTGACGTGCCGTTATTTGTTCCCTGATTCATGGTTCCTCCCTGACTCATGGCCTTACCGGAAATGCAGCGGCGCTGGATACCACTCAACACCGACGACTGCATAGCTGAGATTTCCACTCACCAGATTTCCTCCGGAGCCGTGGAATGAACGATAACCTGCGCTAAAGCCCATGGTGTTAAGGATTTTGTAACGCACTCGCGGTGCTACAAAGTAGCCGTGGTAAGCCGGCACAATGGTTCCTACGGCGTCGCCGCGGAGATAACCTGCATCGGTCATGAAAGTCAAGCGGCGGTAGCCTTTTGCGAAGCCTATGGAAGCATCATCTTCCCAATGGCCGCTTAAGCCGGAGATGGTGGAGAACTGGCGGTTTACAGTGGCATAAACCCTGTCCTGGCTGCCAAAGTTTTTCACCAGGCTGGCGCTGAAGTTAGCTGACTGTGGAGCGCCGCACGTTGCGGTGGACCACTGCGGACCGCCGCGCACATCAAGCTCAACCGAGTGGCTCAGCCGGGCGCCGATTCCAACTCCGCCGCCGTAGGTGTTGCAAGTGGGACCGTTCAATACCGATTCAGTCTCACCGTAGCTGCGGAGATCAATGCGCTGAGTAAGGCTGCGCACATACTCCATTCTTCCGCCAATTGCGTTGGAGTGCGAGGCCACATCGCCGTTCGTGGCGTCACTTTGAATGCCGGTATAGATATGGAAAGCTGTAAAGCTGATTTTGTCGCGACGGCTCTTCAGCCATCCCAGGCCAACACTACTTTCACTAAAAGCCACGTTCCGGGCGCGGAGCAAAACTGCCGTTGATGTGGTGTCCGCGATAGGAGTGCTTTGCACCACCAGGAAACTTAACGGCCCCTGAAGACGCGCAGATTCTGATCCGTAGCTGCCGCTGAGTGAAGCGGTCCAATACCAGCGATCGCTGATGGCGCCCATCGAACCGAGGGAAACCGTGTGATAAGCCTGTGGGCCGCCGCTCTGGGTGTCGTTCGGATTGATCACCGTGGAGTATTGCAGCAGAAAACGACCTGTGGGAGTCGGCATGAATACCGCCAGGTATGGGTTGATTGAGGTCGAAACCAGATCCGACCCTGTCCCCACGCCACCGATACTGTTGGTATAAACGCTGGAAGCCGAGAGGCCGTAAAGCATCTGATACTTATAATCTTTGCTCTTCAGCGAAACAGACTGTTGCCCTTCCACATACTCGCCATTGGGGATTGACTGATCGTTGCGAGGCTGCGGATAAAGGCTGATCAGCTGGCCTGTTCCCAGGGAAACGGTATAAGCACCGTCACTGTTGGCATACCATGGCGCATCGGGGGGCGCGGACTCTCTCGTAGTGATTTGTGTCGGAGCCGTTGCGTCAGACGAGTTGCTCTTGCTGATATCTGAGGCTGTCTGAGCCAGAACCGCCGGGGCACAAATCAACAGCGCGAAGGCACATAGAGTAAGGAGGGCCCTTTTTGTAACCTGATTTATATTCATGGCACAACCACCGTATCTCCTGGATGTAGAGCAATGTTTTGCTCGGTTTTTTTGCCCTGGACCACTTCTGAGTACTTAAACTTGAGACGCAACTGCTTGCCGTCTTCCGTCCGCAAAACCACAATGCTGTCCTTTTTGGCAAAAGGCGTAAACCCGCCGGCCTGCGCGATGAGCTGCAGGACGCTTGTCTCTGCGTTCAGCGAATAGGTTCCGGGCCGGGCGATTTCGCCGGTAATAAAGGCACGCTTGCTTCGAATATCGATCACCGTGACTGTGACCTGGGGATTGTTGAGAAAACCCTTCAGCTTTTCGGCAACCATGTCTTGAATCTGAAGCGGCGTTAAGCCACTGACTTTGACTTCATTAATTAAAGGCAACGAAATATTCCCATCTGTCCGGACCACAACAGTCTGCGAGATTTCAGGCTCTTTCCAGACGTTGACGTGGATCACATCGGAATCACCGACGATATAGCCGGATGAAACCGCAATGGCCTTGGGCATGTCCGCAGGCTTGGCCACATCGGCTTTTAGGGCGTCTGCGCCGTCAGAACTTGAGGATTTCAAGTTAGTGGCCTGTGTCTGGGCTAAGCTACTCACGCAGGCCATCCAGCAGATCGCTACGGCATTAATCATGAATTTTTTGTACGAAATCATTTGTTGCTCCCACTCTCTGTTCCCTTCCACGGCATTGCCGAAGGAGGAAATAAAAATCTCTATTTGGCGCCCTTACCCAGCAAAATGACCTTGACGGTTTCAAAGATGATGGCCAGGTCCAGTGAAATGGATAGGTGCTTGATGTAGAAGAGATCGAGTTCCAGCTTCCGCTTCGCATCTTCCACCGTAGAGCCGTATTGGTATTTAATTTGCGCCCAGCCGGTAAGACCTGGACGCACTGTGTGCCGTTGAGAAAAGAAATCCAGGCTGGATTCAAGCAGCTCGCAAAAATACGGCTGCTCAGGACGCGGGCCAACCAGGCTCATGGTCCCGTTCAGAATATTGAAGAATTGTGGCAGCTCATCCAGGCGATATTTGCGGATAAATGCGCCCACGCGGGTAATGCGTTTGTCACCGTCAGTGGCCCAACTGGGGCCACCTTTTTCTGCATCCTGCCGCATGGAACGAAACTTGAAGATTTCAAACTGATCGCCATGCAGTCCGACTCGCTTCTGGCGAAAGAGCACCGGACGTCCACTTTCGACGATGATTGCAGCGGCAACCAACGCCATGATAGGCAGAGTCAGTGTGATTGCCAACAAAGCTGCAAAAATGTCCATTGAACGTTTTGCGGCAAGCAAAAAACGGCTTTTGCGGAATCCATCGTTAAAAATCAGCCAGCTAGGAGAAAGCTTTTCCAGTGCGATCCGTCCACTGATTCTTTCGAAAACTGTATGCGCATCTTCGACGGTGACACCGGCAAACTTGAGCCGCAGAAGCTCTCGATACGGCATGCGCCCACGCTGTTCTTTTAAAGAAAGCACCACACGATCAATATTCTTGTCGCGTACCATGACTTCCAGTTCGCTGAGGCCGCCAATGATTCCGGGATTGACCAGCGACATACCGATGTTTTCGCCTTTTTCATCCAGGAAACCTAGAACTTTCAGGTTTAGGTCAGGACGCGAGCAGATTTCACGCGTTAGAGAAATACCGGTGGGGCCTGTGCCCACGATTAAAACGCGCTCCGGACTGCGGAGAAAGAAAAAGCCTTTAGAATCCAGCAGCACACGCCATCCGAAGATGAGAGTCATGATTGTCGGAACGGCCAGCGCGGCAATGCCTCTGCCCAGGCTGACGCCGGGCGCCAGATAATAGATCAATGCCAAACCTATGCAAGCGACTCCAAGAGCCTGCAATAATCCGATCGACAAACGAGCCCGCGACTTCATAACTTCGATGTCATAGAGATCGTTATAATAGAGGGCGAACTCGCACATCAGCACAACAATCAGAAAACGAGCAACAGTGTTCCCGCCTGCGTATTCCCATCGCGAGGAAGCAAAACGCATTGCCGTAGCCAGCGCGAGCCCCAGAATGATCAACAGGCTTTCGCTTGCCAGCAGCACCAGCGTTTTGGTGGGAACTCTTTGTCCGCCGATTTTAAGCATTGCTCACCTTGGCAATGGGCATGAGATCCATGGAATTTCCACCTTCCTCGGAGTCTTGCGCTTCTGATTTGCCGGAAAGGCCGCCATCGACTGGCACGCTTTTTAAGGCGCCACGATTCGGGGAGAGGCCAGCATCCTGGATCTTGTAGAGAAGTGCGCGATAGCTGATTTTGAGAGCTTCCGCAGCGCGGCGGCGATTCCAATGATGCGCCTGAAGCACTTTGAGAATGATTTCCCGTTCCAGCCTGCGCACCGCCTGATTGGTAATTTTCTTAAGCGCAATGGGACCTTCCACCGGCATTTCAAAGTCGAAGGTGTTCGGCGCGGGTTCAGCCAGATCAGTGCTGATGCATGCCTCAGTGCCCAGGATCACGTAGCGTTTGATCAGGTTTTCCAGTTGACGGATGTTGCCCGGCCAGTGGTAAGCCTGCAAAAGACGCATCAGCGACGCCGACAAGGCGGGCGCTTTGCGGTTGTACATCATATTGAAATGATCTCGGAAATATTCAACCAGCTCCGGGATATCCGAGCTGCGTTCGCGCAAAGAAGGCAGCGTGATATTTACTACGTTCACGCGATAGAAGAGATCTTCACGAAAACCGCCGGCGGCGATTTCCTGTTTGAGATCGCGATTGGTGGCGCAGATCACGCGGGCTTCAGACCGCGTATCCTCCTGTGCACCGATGCGGCAGAATTTGCCATCCTGAAGGACTTGTAAGAGTTTGGACTGCAGGCCCAGGCTGAGTTCACCAATTTCATCGAGAAAGAGCGTTCCGCCATCCGCCAAAACGATCAAGCCGGATTTTGAAGCATAAGCGCCGGTAAAAGCGCCTTTCTCGTAGCCAAAAAGCTCGCTTTCCAATAACGCGTCAGGAATTGCCGGACAGTTGACTTTCACATACGGCCCTTTGGCCAAGGAAGACGCCCTGTGTATAAGCTTGGCGATAATCTCTTTGCCTGTGCCGCTGCCCCCTTGGATAAGGACCGGAACGTCGGCAGAGGCGATGAGGGCCATGTCGCGTCTCACCTTTTGCATGGCCTCAGATGTACCGAAAATGACTGATTCGGCTGGTAAGTCGAAATTTTGCTCTACCGTATGTTTCATTCTTGCTCCGTCGCCACTATGTAGATTTTTGGTGGTGAATGTATCTCTACATGTGCATGTTCAGAGCCAAAACTGCTGGAAGTACATGGACTTCGGGATATATGTAATTCACGATTGGTATCCATCTATGTTGTTGAAAACATGATGGTACGGTCGGCAATTGACCTAATCTGGAGCAACTTTCAGAACAGCGGCAGTAGGCAGAACCACGACAAGTAGGAAAATGTTTTCACACTGGGAACATCGCTTTCCCATTGCTGCGGGTTAGCTTTTAATTAATTTCTCTTAAATTCAAGAGCAGATGGCTAAGGTGGATATTGGAGGCAAAAGTTTCCTCTGACGCTGTCAAAATAAATGACTTAGCTTGGTGGTGGGCACATTATTTCCTTTAGCGCCATCGGTCGACAGTGTTCCACCAGACTACCTTGAGCCATTCCTGAAAGGTGGTTTTCGCCCATTCCCGGCGGTGCCACCAATGTGTCCCAAAGATTCGATCATCCTGCGCTGCGGCTACTGACCAGTGGTACTGGGGCAAGCGTTTCCTGAAGATGGAAAGGGCACGGGCCGTATGCCAGTCGCTGGTGACTAAAAGCACCCTCTGTGGCTGAAGCCGATCCATGCATTTGGCAACGTACAGTGTTTCCGTCCCAGTTGAATCTTCTTCAAATGGACAAACACTGACCTGCGCTGCCATTTCTTTTGCGTTCTGTTTAAGAAAATTTTCTGCGTAGTCTGCCGGCGTGTGGCCGAAATAGTTGGAGTCGGAGGCAGCATCAAGAAACAGGTGCCGGGCATAGCCGGCCTGCAGAAGTTCCATTCCACGGCGATAGCGCTGGTCCTGGCTGTCCCCGGCCAGCACCACAATTACGTCGGATTTTTCCGGATGGTCACTCACCAGCATGCGTCCGGCGAATAGCGCAAAGATCACAACGGCGATAAATAGGCCCAGCAGAACCACAGGTTTCAGGGATCGCCTGGGACTAGGGCGCACCCCGATGGATGCTAACGCTTCTTCGGACTGAGTTTCACTGGTACTCATTTGCTAATAGCACAGACTAACAAGACCGGAAGGGATGGCTAAGTTTTTACCTCTGACAAACTCTGTCTGATGGGAAAAGGCCACGGTTTTTCAGAACAAATGTGCAAATTCTTGCGTTCTTCGATTCGGTTTGGGAGCTTTAAACTGAAACGAAATTGCGCAATTTATAAGATGATAAAGGAATTGCGAGTCTGAGCAGGGTAGCAGATCGAGATCTAATTTGGCAGCTTAAATGCCCAATTACAGGCATATGAATACATTGGACTATATATCTGCACCCTCTGAGACATTAACTACCAGGCTGGAAAACCGCACGGCAAAAATTGGCGTGATCGGTTTGGGCTATGTTGGCCTTCCCTTGGTACTGCTTTTAAGCGAACAGGATTTCCGCATCACCGGCTTTGACATAGACCCAAAGAAAGTGGACATGATCGGGCGTGGCGAGAGTTACATTGTCCGAATCCCGGAGACTGAGATACAAGCGGCCAAGAGAAAAGGGTTTACGGCGACTTCGGACTATTCCCAGATTTCCAGCATGGACGCAATCATTATCTGCGTCCCCACGCCGTTAAATGACCATCATGAGCCTGACCTGAGTTTTATTGCTGCAACCGCCGAGGCGATTGCTCCCCACCTGCGGGCCGGGCAATTAGTGTGTCTGGAAAGCACTACATATCCCGGCACAACGGAAGAGATGCTGATACCGATTCTGGAGAAGAATCCGCTGGAGCTGAAAGCCGCCCGTGGCAATGACGACGTCAAGAATACGTTCTATGTTGTGTTTTCACCTGAACGCGAAGATCCAGGCAATGACACGGTGGCACGCTGCGATATTCCCAAAGTTGTCGGCGGGCTGAACCCGAAGGCAACGGAAGTCGGCCGCCAACTGTATGGGACCATCTTTCACAAGACAGTTCCAGTTTCCACTCCGGCTGCGGCCGAGATGACCAAGCTATTGGAAAATATCTACCGCTGCGTGAACATTGCGCTGGTGAATGAGCTGAAACTGCTCTGCTTGCGCATGGGCATCGATATTTGGGAAGTGATTGCCGCCGCGTCTACGAAGCCGTTTGGCTTCCAGCCGTTCTATCCTGGACCGGGGCTGGGCGGGCACTGCATTCCCATTGACCCGTTTTATCTCTCATGGAAGGCCAAGGAGTACGACTTTCATACTCGGTTTATTGAACTGGCCGGCGAAATCAACCTGAATATGCCCTATCACGTGGTTTCGTCCACGGCAGCAGCGCTCAATCGGCAGCGCAAAAGCCTGAACGGCTCCAAGGTGCTGGTGCTGGGATTGGCGTATAAAAAGGACATCGACGACCTGCGCGAGTCCCCTTCACTTACCATTATTGAGCTGCTGCAGAAGGAAGGCGCAACCGTGAGCTATAACGATCCCTTCTTCGCCTACGTGGGGCGCGGGCGCAAATATAACCTTGAGATGAAAAACACGCCGCTGGAAAATCTGGCGCAGTATGATGCGGTGCTTATCGTGACCGACCATTCTTCGTATGACTACCTGGAAATCGTCCAACAGGCGAATCTGGTGGTGGATACGCGCAACGCGACCAAGGGAATTAAGTCAGAAAAGATTGTGCTCTGTTAGTTTGTCGCAGATTTACGCTGATCATAAAGAATTAGCCGCGAATCAACGCAAATACGCGAATCTTTGATTTGGTTCATTCGCGAAATTCGCGGCTGACTTTTTCTTCTGGCCAACTGCTAATTGCCATTGGCCAATTGGCGTGCCTGGTCGAATCCCTAAGAGATAACTCTGAATTTTTCGGGCCAAAGCATGTACGCTTGATACTTCAGTAACCTACTAGGAGCGAATATCTACGGCTATTATCACAGCCATGGCAACTCCTGCGCGCTTACGTTCGGTTCCTGGTGGGAAATCCTCGCAAGAACGAGCAGTTTTTCGTCGCTGGCAGCGATATCGGCTCAATCTCCCCATCCGGCTCATCTATACAACTGACGGCACCACCAAAATCATGAGCGGGCGCGGCAATGACATGAGCGAAGGCGGCGTGCTGGTTTTTGCCGGAATGGAACTCAAGACCGGCGACGAAGTGACAATTGAATTTACGCCTCCATATGCCAGCGGACCGGTGCGTGCTCGAGGCATTGTGCGCCATCGCCGCGGCTACAACTACGGCATTGAATTCCTGCAAGACACCGAAGCCGACAAAGAGCAAATAGAAAAATTTCGCGGCATGCTGCGGCTCGCAGCCGGCAGCGCCACAGAATAATTTGCGTCATCTCACTTTGATCTAACCGAATTTTCACTGCGGCACTTCATAAGCTCCCAGATCAAATGCCTTTCCTTGCGGACGCGCCACGCCGTCTTTGTCTGTGGCATGAGCTTTGTCTGAAACAAACGGATTGGCAGGTAGCACGGTTGTTCCCGCGTCTTTAGCTGGGCTTGAGCTGAGCAGGTGAAAATCAAATTTTCCCAGATCGATGAACAGAGGATCAGAATTGACGTTACTCTGTGTCTGCCCCGGGGCGTTCCCTGCCCCAAACCACAGGTTCTTCTCGCCTGTAATCTGCCCTTTGCTGCCATCAAGGTAAACCTCGCCTGGAAGTTGATAAATAATGTTATTACGCAGCCGCATCGTGAGGCTTGGCGGCCCGCCTCCGACGCTAAAAGCTCCGCGTGAGCCATCGACGTTTCTTGAATGATTTGCGCCACAGTCATAGAGCGTATTGTTGAATATCTCTACTGTGCCTGTACCTGCGTGGCCGTGATTGGTAATACCCGCCAGGTAAATGCAGGAAAACGCGCCGCCACCATCCTTCGGGTCGCTCACGCCGACATGGTAGATAACATTGTTGTACGCCTCCACCATGCCCTTGCTGGGATCGACGGTGGCAAAATTGATGCCGTTGCAGCTATCGCCATGGATCAAGTTGTCATGTACGTGAAGATCAAATTGATTGCGTCCCGTTTCATCGCTGGAGCCGCAACCGGGACGGCACAAAGGCGATGAATGGAATTGAATCGCGCGGCAGGTGAAATTATCATGAATATGATTCCAGCCCACGTCAATATGGTTGGAGTCTGTGCTGAAATAAACCGCATGGTAATACTTTGAGCCAACCGGTCCCGCGCCTGAGTTGTGGACCTCATTCCCATAAAACCTGATCCGGCTGGCCTGGCTGGTTTCCACACAGCCCACCTGCCCGTCACCTCCCGGACATTCAATATCATTGCCCACAATCTTCCAGCCCGTCCCGCCCATATCAATGGCCTGCCGCCCGCCGATGATATGCAGTTGGGAAATTACCCAATAATCTTCATGCGCGGAGATGTTTGGCGTGCGAATACCATAATCCAGACCGTGCGGCTTGCCAATTGTGACCTTTGCCCCCGGATAAGCCACCAGTGCTTTTGGCGCATCCGGTTTGCCGGAGTTCCCGCCGCCATCGCGGTCCATGCTCACGTATGCTGTGTAACTATCTTCAGAAATTTGCGTCACGCCGTCTCTGATGTAGGCCACGTCTCCGGCGGAAATTCTGTTCTTTGCCTGAAGGATGCTCCTCCATGGCGACTCGAAGCTGCCATTGTGGCGGTCACTTCCATTCACCGCGACAAAATAGATTTTGCTGGCGCGAATCGTGAACGGGATACCATTGCTGGGAACGGGAGCGCCTACGCGGCTGCCGTCTTTCCTTCTGACATTTACGATAATCTCCCCACTTTTGGCGGCAGGGCCGAGTTGAAGTGTAATCTTGCTGTCCGTCCAGATCGGGTAATTCGCCGCCACGCCGCCCCCGACAGTAACGGTCGAACTGCCACGCTCCGCGCCAAAGCCTTTACCCCAGATCGTTACCCAGACGCCCCGATTGTTCTGGCCTCCGAGGTTGGGGCCACTTTCAAGATCGGAAAAGAAGATGCGAGGTGGAATTGCAGATGGAACCGCTGCCTGACCGGATAGACAGGACGCAGATGCGAGCACCAGCAACATGCTAAAAACACAGAAATAATTTCGTCTGGTTGACACTCTTCGACGATATTACGCAAATATCCTTCTGGTAGAGCAAATATAAACGAGCCACCCACCGTTTTCGGGCCGCTTTCTTATTTCACTTCAGAAGGGACTGCAGACCGCGGCCTTATCTGGACCATGATCGTGGCAATGAGCACCGCAGCAATCCCCGCCACCTGCAATGGCCACAACCTCTCGTGAACAAAGAGTACCGCGAACACAATCGCAAACACAGGCTCCAGGCAACTGGTAATCACTGCGCGGGTGGGATCAAGATATTTCAACCCGCTGAAATAAAACATGTAGGGCAGCACCATCGAAACGCAGGCAAAGGCAAACAGGAATTCCCACTGCCGGCTGCTGTAATGTTGCGCCACCAATCTCCATGGAGGATTCACAAACAGCCACATCAGCGCGGCGCTGGATAACACATGAAACATCACCGTAAACTGATGGTTGCGGGTGACCAGTCCCTGTCCTGCAACGTTATAAAACGCGTAGCCGAATGAGGCCAGCAGCGCGGAGGCTACGGCCAGTAAGGTAAGCTTGGTTCCGGACTGGAACACTCCAATAGCCAGAGCGGTTCCTATGATCGCAACCAGCGCCGCTGTGGTCCGCTGTGCTGTTGCACGTTCCCTGCCTCGTATCACCATGTAAAGAAGCACCCAGATTGGCGCGATGTATTGGACGGTGATGGCCAGCGAGACTGTGGATTTCTGTACGGCCAGATAATAGAAATAGTTGGAGCAGGCCACGCCCAACGTGCCAACCAAGGCGCATAACGCGAGATCGCCACGACCAATAAAGAAAAGCCGGCGGCCGAACCGCAGTAGCAGAATCAGCCCAAACACCAGGACAGCAAAGCTGGTCCTGGCCTGGGTGAGCACAAGGGGTGAAATCAAGGCATGGCCGTTAAAGAGGTTGCCGTTGAAAACTGCCTTGCCAAAAGTGGCAGCTGCGCCCCAGCAGAGAGTTGCTGCAGCAATAAAGAAATAGCCCCGCCATGGATGTTTGGGGTCCGCGGCGGAGCTTATGGTCTTTTGGGTTGCGGCCTTACTCTGCAAGCATCTGGTCCAGCCGTTCCGGATCGAAACCGATCATGACTTTTTCACCCACAATAATAGTTGGGGTTGAACGGCTTTTGTACGTCCGCACCAGTTCGAAAACCGCCTGCTGATCGGAACTCACGTCTTTTACTAGGAATTCGATACCTTTCTCCGAAAGGTAGGACTCAGCCCATGAGCACGGCGGTCAACCTGGCTGGCTGTACACCACAACCTTCTTTTGCGACATGAAAGATTCCCCTCCCCTATGCCAATTAGATTCTTTCTACATCTGCAATGTTTCAACTATTTCATTTCAGTTGCCATTTCCGCGGCTTCCGGAAGGTGCACTTCTGTGATAATGCGTGCCGTGGATTTTAACATCGCGGACACCCCGCAATATTTCTGCTCTGAAAGCCGTACTGCGTCTTCTGCGGCCTTGCGGGAAACGTGTCCGCTAACCGTATAAATCAATTTAATGGAGGTATAAACCGTCGGAGGTTCCTTGGCTCGCTCCGCCTCTGCCCGCACATTAACTCCGGTAAATGGCTCACGCTTTTTTCGCAGAATGCTGACCACATCAGTAGCCGTGCAGGCACACAAGCCGATCAGAACCAACTCCATTGGTCCTGCGGCGGTATTCCGCTCACGGTCGGAGTCAACCACAACGGCGTGGCCGCTGCTGGCGTTTGCCACAAAGCGTTCGCCGTCCGTCCAGGTTACCTGCGCTTCAACCATACTTATTGCCTCCGCCGAAAAAACTTTATCACACCGGACTTTACCGGCTTACTTGCGCGCGACAGCTATCAGTCGCAACGCGTCTAAACCATAGGGCGATCCCATCATGTCTCCAAACAATTGGACTTGCTTAAAGCCGCAGCTCAGCAGTCGATCTTTGAGTTCACGGCCAGAATAGACTGTGTGCTCGAAGCAGACACTGCGCGTATGACTATCTTTCACCAGCGTCCATTCCGAATGTATACGGGTCCAATCGTCGCGGACCTGAGGCCGTTGAAAAATCAGCGAGCCATCCGCCAGTTCTGTACACATCGTGTCTTTCCAGACTCGCGCCAGGCGCTCTTTTCCCAGGGTCTCAATCACAAGTATTCCGTTTTCTTTCAGGCTCTGGTGAATATTCCACAGTACCTTGAGGTTCTCCTGCTCATCTTTAAAATATCCAAATGACGTAAAAAGATTGCAGGCCAGATCAAATGCTTGCGGACGAATGAAGCTACGCATATCCTGCTCAACCAATTCAATTGCAATCCCTGAATTCGATGCGTGCTCGCGGGCACGATCTAGCAGAAAGCGCGACCGATCAACCCCTGTGACCTGAAATCCGCGTCTTGCAAACTCGACAGCATGGCGTCCAGGGCCGCAACACAGATCAAGCAGGCGGCCGCCAGTGCATTGCGTCAATGCCATGATCCGACTCACCTCGTCCGGAGCAGCCGAAAACCGCTCGGCAGAAAACATAAAGGGATAAAAATCGCGCCAAAAGTCTTCGTTTTCAAACCATTCCATAGAACAGAGTTTAACCCGGATAACTGAAAGCAAGGCTATACGTCTCACGTAGCAGGACGCGTTTGCTTTCTGACCATAAAAAAATAAATGGAACGATTTGCCCAATTCGAGCAATGGATAACAGGAGCCGAGAAGGCAGAGCCCAAGAGAGCCATGGCAGAACCCGCCCCCACAGATCAGGATCTGCTGCGGCAACTCAGCAAAGGCAATGAAGCGGCTTTCTCTTCGCTCTATGAGCGTTATCAGGCGCCCGTTTACCGGTTTGCGCTGCACATGAGCGGAAACAGCGCCACAGCGGAAGAGGTAACACAGGAAGTGTTCATGTTGCTGATTCGGAACCCGGAAGGTTATGACACGACAAAGGGAGCGATTGGCGCCTATCTATTTGGCATTGCCCGGAATCTCACGCGCCGCATATTACAACGCTCGCGGCTCGATCTTCCTATCGAAGAAGAATGGCTGGAAAATGGCGCTTCCGCATTTGCCAGCGATCTGGATGTGCTAACCGATTTGAGCAACTCCGAGCAGTTGGAGATTCTGCGAAAAGCGGTGTTGGCTTTGCCAGAATCGTATCGCGAAGTAGTCGCCCTATGCGATCTGGAAGAAATGAGTTATTCAGACGCGGCGGTGCTGCTGGAATGTTCACAAGGTACCGTGGCTTCGCGCCTGCATCGGGCGCGAACAATGTTAAAGATGAAGTTGAGCTGTCAAAAATGCGTGAAATAGATCCACAATCTGGAGATCCGCTGAAAGATGCCGCGACGGATGAGCGGTTGAGCGAGGCTCTGCGCGGACTGGCCGCTTCGTCCCGTTGTGGGGCGCCGATAGAAATTGGTGCAGGACTGGCGACGGCTTTTCGACGTCATCATGCGCGGCACCGGCTGGTACGTCGGGTAAGTGTGGCTGCGCTGGCGGCATGCCTGGCGCTCGCGGCCGGTGTGACATCTTTGCTCTCACACTCGCCGCATCAAGTACCGGAAAAAGAGATCGTTCAAGAACAACCGAGTAGCGCCCTTGCAAGAGATCCTCACGCTATGGCCATCGCTAAGGCAGCAACAACGCGACCGCGACCGGTGAAGAAGCAAGTAAAGCCGAAGGCCGCGAACAGCAATCTTGCCGCTGCTTCTCGCCAGTTCCTTGCTTTGCCGGGATACGATCCCGCCATACCAGCGGAAGAGCTGAGCATTGTGCGAGTTCGATTACCCGCGAGTGCCTTATGGCAGATGGGCGCGCCGATTAGCCCGGATTCAGGAGCACGGAAATTTATGGCAGACTTTGTTGTGAGCCAGGATGGAACACCGTACGCCGTGAGATTAGTGCAATAAAAAGCTAAGGAGAGCTATCTATGAATCGAGTGGTTATATTGCTGGTAAGTGGGTGCTTGCTTGCCGGAAGCGCGAGCGCGCAACAATCCGAGCAGCGTGAGAAAGTCCGCACCTTTACGTTCACGCAGGATGAGCCCGTCACCATGATGGCGCCGTTTGGCATGATGCAGGATGAGCGCGTGCCGGAAGGCAAGATTGAATTTTTCTCTGCTGAAATGGCCAGCGCTGGCGAAGTGGTCGCCGCCGCGCCTTATACCGCCACGGCGACGACGGAGAGCACGCAGGTACTGGCCGACGGCAACCGGATAGTGAATAAGACCTCGTCTTTTGTAGCGCGTGACAGCCAGGGCCGTACTCGCCGCGAGACCGATCTGCACCGCATCGGTACAGTACAGGTCGATAGCCCTAAGACCGTGTTTATCAACGATCCCACCACACATTCGCAGTACATCTTCATTCCCGGAGGCGAGGCCACGAAGGTAGTACGCAGTGAAGGAAGCTGGAAAGAGGGCCCGCAGATCATTGACCTGAGCGGTCGCCACGAGCGGAACATGAAGCAGAAAGTCATCGTAAACGTGCAGGGTGGTCATGCGAGCCAGCAAAGCAGCAAAGAAAGCAATGAACAGATAAAGCATGAAGACCTGGGAACACAGACGATTGAGGGCGTATCAGCCCAAGGCAAGCGTGAGACAGTAACGATTCCAGCAGGCCAGATCGGGAACGAGCGGCCTATCGAAATTGTTACAGAAACCTGGTTCTCACCTGAACTACACACGTTGGTCTTGAGAAAGCATTCTGATCCGCGCATGGGGGACAGCACTTATCGGCTTACGGACATCAAGCGGAATGAGCCTGATGCTGCACTCTTTCAACCGCCGGCGGGGACGAAGGTTTCCGTTGAGCCTCTGCTGGAACTGCATCAAGAAATCACTCCTTCCAAAGAGTAGCCTCTTCTCTCTTCTTGGGGTGTGAAGGCCGGGCGGGAACGTCCGGCCTTTTATAATTAATTGACGCGCAGCTCGCAAATACAATCAGACGCGAAAGACGAAAATTTTCGAACAGATTCGTGTTCATTCGCAAAATTCGCGGCTCAATTTATCTGCGGTTATCTGTCTGCGGCTCAGGATGGATCAGCACTTTAAACAACTCCGGTGCGGCCTGCTTGAAGCGGATTTCCAATTCCGTTGACACATCATGCACGCGCGATAACGGCAATTCGTCGGACATGGTGCAATGGCATGACATGTACACTCTTCCGCGTACACGCTTGATTTCCATATCGTGCATGTCCACTACTTCGGAAAATTCCTGGATCACCGGCCTGAGTTTCTGTTCCAGCACGGCATCACGCACAACGGTGTTGCCGGACTCAATCGTTGAAGGCTCGCTTTCAATATGGGTAAGAATGCTGGATATTTCCGGGATCTCGCCGCGAATTTCGCCCTCTAACACTGTAACCACGTCATGCGCGTCTTTCAGACTTAAATTTTCGTCGAGTTCCAGATGCTGTTCCACGTGCAGCCGTCCACCCAAGTCCTGTACGCTCACATCGTGAACGCTGAAGTTGTTGCGCGAAGCGACGGCGCGAATGCGGTCAAAAATATTTTCCCGGCCAGTTTCGCGCGGAATGGAATGGATGACTACATCGGCCTCCGGCAGGATTGCCTGGACTGCGCGCGTAATCTCACCCACCACCTGTCCGGAGCGCTGGAAAGTGACATTGCGTTCCAAGCCTACTGTAAGGTCGGCAAAGTATCGGTTGCCGGCGCGGCGGATGCGGGCGCGCTCCACCTCAATTACGCCGTTGATTTTCAGGGCCGCGTCCATGATGCGGCTACGATAGCCCACGGGAGCAGCGTCCAGCAGGGCATCAATGGTGCGGCGGGCCAGCCGCGAACTCACATAAACGATTACGCCGGATACCATCAAGGCCGCTACGGGATCAGACTTTGTCAGCCATGCTATCTTCCAATGTGAGCCGGCCCACACCAGCGCCAGACCCAGCGCCACAACGCCGCTGGAAAAAACGTCGGTACTGAAGTGGAGAGCGTCGGCTTCCAAAGCCTGGCTATCGTATTTATCGGCGATCTTCTGCAATCTGCGCGAACGCCACCAGTCCACCCCCATCGAAAGAAACATCACGGCAAAAGCCGCCAGTGAAGGCTCAATATGCACGCTGTGATGTCCGCTCAACCGCCGCACGGCCTCCCACACAATCCAGACGCAGGTCAACAGCAGCAGCCCGGTTTCGATGAAAGCGGAAAAGTTTTCTACCTTGCCGTGTCCATACTGGTGCTCTGCGTCGGCCGGCTTGTCTGAGACGCGCACGGAAAGCAGCGTAACAAAAGCCGCAATCAGATCCAGTCCGGAATGTGCAGCCTCAGAGAGAATACCCAGGCTGCGCGTGGAGACTCCGACGATCAACTTGAGGAAGGTGATCGCCAGGGCAGCCAGCAGAGAATTCAGCGCAACGTTGCGCTTTTCTCTCTGCATGCTTTCCAGCACAGAACTCAGTTCAGAGGTGGACACTAAGCCATTGTCTCAAGGTTTTGCTTCCACTGCATCAGTAACCATTCGCGGCCCCGTGTTTATGTGCCTACCGTATACTAGGAAGTTGCCGCTGACCACCTTTTCACGGTGAAAGGACTTGATTGATGACACGCAGGTTGATCGTTTGCTTTTTTTGGGCAGTTACAGCGCTGGCCCAAACACCCCAAAGCGCCACTAAAGAGCAGGCGCCCGCTTCGCCGTCCGCAACACCGGCACCTCAGGCAACCCCTCCCTCTCTGCTGAAACGGGACGAAAAGCCGGCCGATGTAGCCGCGGATCAGCCTGTAATCACGGTCCGCGGCCTCTGCCCTGCGGAGACCAAGCCAGCAACGGAAAAAGTGGTGCCCTCGGCAAACCAATGCGCCATGACGGTGACCAAGGCGCAATTTGACAATCTGCTGAAGGCATTCAATTCAAATAACCAGCCAATTTCAGCGGCGGCAAAGCGCAAACTTGCTGAATCATATGTCGAAATCCTCATTTTTGCCGAAGCCGCAAAGGCAGCAGGAGTGGAAAACAGTCCGACGTTTGCGGAAGTAATGCGCGTTTTGCGGCTCAAGACACTGGCTGATCTGTACCGGACCCAGATTGCGGAAGAGTATCGAAACCCGGCGCAACAGGAAATTGAAGCCTATTACCAGGCGAACCAGCAGAAATTTGAAAGCGTTAAGCTCACGCGCATTTATCTTCCCAGGAGTGATCCTGACCCACAGGCCACGCCTGAGCAAAAACAGGATTATCAGAAGAAGATTCAGGGCGTGGTGGATGACATTGCGGCGCGGGCTGGCAAAGGTGAGGCCATGGACAAACTGCAAAAAGAAGCCTACAGCACGCTGGGCATAAAATCAGCGCCTCCGAACACTGACATGAGCATGGCACGCCGTGGCATGTTTCCGCCCAAGCTGGAGCAGGATATTTTTTCCCACAAGGCCGGCGAGGTGTTTCGCTCAGATGATGGCAATGGCTACATAATTTATCGCGTGGAGAGCCGGCAGACAAGCCCGATTGAGAGTGTCCACGACGAAATCGTGCGCGACATGCTCCGCCAGAAATTGGATGAAAAAACCAAGGAGCTTAACGCGCCTATCCATACCGAGCTTGACGAGAATTATTTTGGCCCGCCGCCCCCGACTAATGGTCCCGCGATGCCACCCACACCTCCCAAATAATCACCGATAGCTTTGCGAAATATTGCGAGTGGCGGCTTTGAATACCCGGTACACGCATTCGGAAGTTCGAGCACCAACGGAGCGAGCCAGGGACGTTCGGGTACTAATTCTTTATGTTACGATGACGTGATTCCTCCTCTGTTTCGACATGGCGCAGAAACCCACAGTACTAATCACCGGAATCTCAGGCAATCTGGGCTTGCGTCTGCTCAAGCAACTGCCGGATTTCCAGATCATCGGCGCCGACATCCGTGATCCCGAAGACTCTTCTTCCCTCGAGCGCTTTGAAAAGATTGACTTGGCAGAAGAACGCTCTTGCGATCAACTGTTGGAATTGACGCGGATTTACCGTCCTGAGAGCATCGTGCATCTGGCGTTTGTGCTTGATCCGCTGCGCACGGGCGTGGTTGACAAAAAGCGGATGTGGCAGATGAACGTTGCCGGAACCAGCCGCGTGACGGAAGCAATTGCCGAGCACAATCGCATGCTGGGCGGAATCGATAAATTTATTTTCCCCAGCAGCGCATTGGTCTATGGGCCGGAGCTGTCTAAGCCCGCAACGGAAGAAGCGCCGCTACGTGCCCAGAGTTTGCCTTACGCGCTGCATCAGCAGGAAGCCGACCGTACGGTGCAGGCCCGCTCCAAAAGCATGAAATGCAAGACATACATTTTGCGTCCGCATGTATATGCCGGGGCCACGGTGCAGAACTATCAGCTAGGCGTTCTGCGCGGCATTCCCGGAGGCAAAGGCCGTTTGGGTGAACGACTCCGCCGGCAGAACAAACGCCTGCCGCTTTGGCTGCCTTCACGCGGCGATTACCTGGAACATAAATTCCAGTTTATCCATGTGGATGACGTCGCCCGGCTGATCGCTCATATCCTGCGCCGCAAGCTTGCCGACCCCAAACTCACCGTTCTCAATGTTGCCGGGCGTGGTGATCCGCTGGAGCTGCGCCGCTGTATTGACATCGCCAAAATCGAAGTCCAGCGCGTGCCTGCAAAGACGATCTGCAAACAAGCTCTGCGTGTGCTCTGGGACCTCGGCGTCTCTGATATTCCACCGGAAGCAATGCCCTATCTTCTTGGCTCCAGCACCATGGACACTGCCCGCCTCCGAGTCTTTCTGGGCGAACACTACCGCTCCGTCATCGAACATACTTGTGAAGAAGCGCTGGCGGATAGCTTTACGAACATGCCACAGGCAAGTTCAGCAGCGAAGCCCTAAACGTCCAGAATCGTGCGTAGAGACACAGCATTGCCACGTCTCTGCAAATTAGGTTATTGGCCGCTGCAGAGTGGGGCAGCAACCTGGCTCGCAATGCGCCAGCACTGGCGAAGTCTGGGCGTGCAGAACCATATCGCGAACCATGCTGACTACTTTCGGATGAGCCCCTGCCGTCGCAGCGCGAACCATCTTTAACCCAATTTCACCACATAGCGCACGGGCTTCCGTATCCAGATCATAGAGCACTTCCATGTGGTCAGAAATAAATCCAATCGGGCAGACAATCACGCGGCGAATGCCCGCAGCGTGCTGGGCGAGCAGATACTCACAAATATCAGGCGCAAGCCAGGGCTGCGTTGGCGGGCCGCTGCGGCTCTGGTAAACCAGCGCCCAATTATCCATGTCACAGGCGGCAGCCACGGCGGCGCTCGCCTCTTTCAGTTGCCGGACATACGGAGAGGCATCCGCCATGCTCATGGGAATACTATGTGCGGTGAAGATCAACTGCTCGGCCTGGGGGAGTTCAGCCATGGCGGCGCGTACCCGGTCCGTCATTGCTTCAATGAATTCCGGACAGTCGCAGAAGTTCGGTAGCTTTTCGATCATCAGATCTTCCACGCCCGCAACTTGCTGAGCTTTGGCAATGTCCTCGCGATATTGGCGGCAGCCTGAATACGATCCAAACGCCGAAGTCACCAGCGCCGCCGCCCGATGAATGCTATCTGCCTGCATTTGCTTCAGCGTATCTGCCAGAAAGGGATGCCAGTTGCGGTTTCCCCAATAAACTCGAATCGGCAAGCGATGTTTTTTGAACTCCTGCTTGAGGGCTGAGATCAGTTCAAGATTTTGCTCATTGATGGGGCTGCGTCCGTCAAAGTGATAGTAGTGCTCTGCCACTTCCAGCATTCGCTCCCGCGGAACATTTTTTCCACGCAGAACGTTTTCCAGAAATGGCATAACGTCTTCGTGCTTCTCCGGGCCGCCGAAAGAAACAACCAGCAACGCATCAAATGAATTCATGGGTGGCACGATTTTAAATCATTGCGTGCCGGAACTTACTCCGGCGGTTAGAGTCACCGTGCATCGGAACATTCAGCTACTGAATGAATCAGTGGTCAGAAATTATCCATTCAGAACGACTTTAGGCTGGAAGAGTGTCCCTGCCACGCGACGCGCAATGGCCAGCAGTTCTCTTTGTCCGGCAAACACCCTCACAATGGACGCTTTGCTGAATTCTGGCAGATTTACAGCGCCTCCATGAGAGATCCGTGCAGCGCTCTCCGGCGATGCCACCACTGCCGGAAACTCCGGCAAAACCAGCCGTGGATGGAGAAATAGCTCTTCGAGATTGTTAGCCGCTTTAGCTTGCTCCAACTGCTCCAGGCTGTAAGCCTCGTCGATGATAAATTCACGCACGGCTGTACGCCTTAACTGGGAAAGGTGCGCGCCCGCCTCCAGCTTCTTACCCAGATCGTGCGCCAGAGAGCGGAGATAGGTCCCGGGGCTGACCAACGCTTGGAAGCGAACAGTCTTGCCGTCACAGGAAATGAATTCAAGTTCTTTGACCTCAACCTGTTTGGGGGTGAGCTGCACTGGCTGCCCTTTGCGCGCCAGTCGATGGGCCGGTATGCCGGCAATCTTCTTGGCAGAGAATGGGGGCGGGTATTGAGAAATCTCTCCAATGAATTCAACAGCGGCGACGCGCACCTGATCCAATGAAAGGTTGACCGGTTGTTCGGAACCAGTGGGCTGGCCTTCTGCATCGTAGGTGTCAGTGGCCCAGCCAAAGCGGATTGCGCCTTCATACCGCTTGTCGGCTTCGTTATAAAACTGCGCCAACCGGGTGAAACGGCCCAGTACAAGAGGCAGGACGCCGGTTGCCATGGGATCAAGCGTGCCAAGGTGGCCGATGGATTTTTCGCCGGTGATGCGGCGCACCCGTGCCACCACGTCATGCGAGGTCATTCCTGCCGGCTTGTCGATAATCAGGACCGCGTCCACTTGAGTAACTCCCGGTTATCAAGCATGATACTGAAGAAGCTGCCATCGCATGATACCCATCCGAGACGACGCGCCCCGATCGACAACCCCGTTTATCAATTATTTCCTGATCATACTGAATATTGCGATTTTCTTTTTTGAGTGGTCATTGCAGCTTTCCGGAGGAGCACGCGCCAGAGCCGACTTCGAGATGCAATTTGCGTTTGTTCCAGAGCATTTTGCAGCCTGGATGAAAGGATATCTTCCCGCAGCGGTGGCCTTTGTTCCCTTTTTGAGTTCTATGTTCCTTCACGCTTCATGGCCGCACGTCCTGTTAAACATGTGGGGGCTGGCGATCTTCGGCGACAACGTGGAAGACCGGATCGGCCATTTTGGCTATCTCCTGTTTTATATCGTGTGTGGCCTGGCAGCTGCGGTAACGCATCTGCTCTTCAATTTCTATTCACCGGTGCCGACGGTGGGCGCAAGCGGCGCGATTGCCGGAGTGATGGGTGCATATCTGGTGCTTTATCCGCGAGCGCGAGTGCTTACCTGGTGGGGTTTTTTTGTGTTCTGGCTTCCAGCCTGGCTGGTGCTGGGGTACTGGTTGATCATCAATCTTCTCAGTGGCGCAGCTTCCGCGCTGACCGTTTCTAGGGGGCCGGTGGGAGGTGTAGCGTTCTGGGCCCACGTGGGAGGGTTTGTCTGCGGAGCATTGCTGATCCAGCTTATGCCTACGCGGAAAAACGTTTACGCGTTTGAAGATTATTGATCTATCAGGATTCGGGCGTGATCATTAGGGCAGAACTGAAGTCAGAGCACGCCCGCCGCAGGACCTATGCGGATTTCCTCAATTGCAGCGTTTGAGGGAACAGAAACGGCATGCAACACAGCCTGAGCTACTGTCTCGGCTGAGATCATCTTTTCCCGCGGCGCGTCCGCCCAGAACTGTCCCCAGATGTCGGTATCAGTCGCCCCAGGCAGGAGCGCCAGCACCCGGATTCCACGTTTACGCAGGTCTTCACGCAAGGCAAGCGTGAATCCCATAGCGCCAAATTTTGAAGCGTTATATGCGGACATACCGGCAAACGGCGTTACTGCGGCAACAGAAAGATTATTCACAATGGTTCCACCGGCGCGCATGAACGGCAACGCGGCGCGTGTAACCTGAAACATGCCGGTCAAATTGGTGTCGATGACCTCTTTCCAGGTTTCGACCGGAAGTTGTTCCACCGGGGCCAGAGCGTGGGCCACACCTGCATTGTTAATCAGCACGTCAAGCGTGGAATGGGTTTTGCGAACTTCCTGAAAAACCTTTTCCACTGATGCTGGGTCGCGCACATCGCAGCCAATGGCGGTGACAGCGCCCGGTTGTTCTGTGATTTCTGATGCAGCTTGCTGAAGCCGCTTGATGTTCCGTCCGGTGATGATTACGGAATAACCGCTGGCCGCGAACACACGGGCCATGGCCAGACC
Source organism: Candidatus Angelobacter sp. (assembly GCA_036488825.1). Classification (GTDB taxonomy): domain Bacteria; phylum Acidobacteriota; class Terriglobia; order Terriglobales; family Acidobacteriaceae; genus Angelobacter. Next base: position 137,157 of record DASXGZ010000032.1, on the reverse strand, counting down.
GATACCGCGACTGCCACCGGTGATAAGCGCGACTTTGCGCTGATTGGTCTGGCCAGATGGCATCAGAAGGAATTTCCGTTTTTGCCGTTGCGAATCAGAGCAAGAAACTCCTCGCGAGTTTTATCAGAGCTGCGGAAGCTGCCCAGCATGTGCGAGGTCACCGCCGAGGAATGCTGCTTTTCCACACCGCGCATCATCACGCACAGGTGACGCGCTTCAATGACCACGCCCACGCCTTGTGGCTGGATGGCGTTCTGGATAGTTTCGGCAATTTGCACCGTCAAACGTTCCTGTACCTGCAAACGACGGGCAAAAATATCAACCAGCCGGGGAATTTTGCTCAGCCCCAGCACCTTGCCGTTGGGAATATACGCTACGTGGACTTTGCCGAAGAATGGCAGCAGATGGTGCTCGCACAGGCTGAACATCTCAATATCTTTGACAATAACCATCTCGTCATAGGAAACATCAAAGAGAGCGCCCTGAAGGACCTTGTCGGCGTCTTGTTGATAACCTTTGGTTAGATATTGCAGCGATTTCTGCATGCGCTCCGGCGTACGGACAAGACCGTCGCGGGTGGGATCCTCTCCCAGACGCAGCAGGATTTCACGCAACAACTCCTGCGTGCTGGCCCCTGATAGCGCGGAAAGTTCATCGATTTTCTTCACAGCAGCTCCTGATTTCACCACAAATCTCCTAGTAGCGGATTTCCCTTCCTCCGGCATATTCAAAGGAATTGAGCATAGTTTCTTCGATTCGCACCTTATCCACCTGCGCGTGACGGAAGTCGCGTTGCAAGACGCTAAAAACCTCCACACAGAGGTTCTCGGTAGTGGGTACGATTCCCTGAAATTCCGCTAATGTATTGAGGTTCTGGTGGCCAAAACGTTCCAGAATTTTTTCGTGCACAAAAGAATCAAGGTCGACCAGATTGCAGACCATCCCGGTGCGGGGATCAACGTGTCCCGCCACCGTAACTTCAACGCAATAATTGTGGCCGTGGCCGTATGGATTGTTGCACTTCCCATAGGCAGCCTGATTCTCAGCGACGGACAGCTTATCGCTGTGCAACCGGTGCGAAGCCGAAAACAGGTAGCGCCTTGTCAGGTAGGCCTTCATGCTTCTCCATAAAAATCCACAAAAAGGTCTGGCGTTTCATAGACGCGGACCCGATGCAGTTCCGCCAGATTAAGCTTAGGCTGAAGGCGTCGCCATATGCTGATGGCCAGGTTTTCCGTCGTGGGAATCTGGTCCTTAAAGTCTGCAACTTCTTTGTTTAGGAAACGATGATCCATGGCGTCAATCACCTCGCGGTTCATAATTTCCTTTAATTCCTTCAGGTCCACTACAAACCCGGAACGCTGGTCCACCTGCCCTTTAACTGTGACTTCCAGGGTGTAATTGTGCCCATGCCCGTGGGGATTATTGCATTTGCCAAAAATGCGCTGGTTTTCCTCCGGTGTGAATTCCGGATTGTGATAATAATGCGACGCTGAAAATTCTGCTTTCCTGGTGAGATAGACCATGTGAATCAGTTGCTTAGCTAAGATTGCCCTTTCGAATAGATGAACTCGATGCTGCTTCGGGTGCGGATTGTGAGTACTTCCTTCCTTTCCATGTTAACTCGCCGCGTATATGAGAATGGATGTACGACCGGATTAAAAGTGACACAAAAAGAGGTAACCCAATGAAAGATAATAAGTTAGCTTTCCACGGAAAATGAGCACGGCGGACCCGGAGAATGAAATGAATGTAAAAAAGCGTGCCCAATGCGATCAGAACGAGCCCGTTGCGCAGATCATGCCGAAAAATCAGGGCTGCTCCCAGCCCGAGCGAAACTGCTATGGTCAAAAATTCCAGACTGCGCATGGCCGCGAGCCGCAGCGGTTGCAGAAAAAGTAAATTGAGATTTTTTGTCCAGCCTTCCCACATTGCTGTAAAGGTGCGGTACATTCTGGTACGCACCCTGCCAGCCCCGTGGCCGAACCAGATTTTATGGTTGGAAGCTTTAACTAACCTTGCTAACTCTACATCTTCCAATAGTTTATCTGCTACAGCACAATGGCCTCCCAGGGTTTCATACACTTCCCGCCGGACAAGGATGTATTGGCCGTTCGCGGCCACTGTAGCATCGCTGGGATCATTGACTCTTTCGCTTGGATAAGTCCGCGTAAGTTCCGCAAAAACCACCGGCATAACGGCAAGTTCCCACCAAGTTACAGTTTCTTGCTCAGGAGAATATGACAACAGATCAAGTTGGCGCTGCACAGCCTCACGAACGGAAGCAGCCAGAGATCCGGGATAGTGGACGGTATCCGCATCGGTAAAAAGCAGCCATTTGGCGGTGCTACCCTGGGAGCCGCAGATCAACGCATTACACTTCCCCATAATGCCAGGCGGGGGCTCATTAGCAGAGATCACCCGGACGGACGGAAAGGATTCGGCGATGGCGCGCGTCCGGTCACTGGAACTATCGTCCACCACGGTAACTCGAAAGGAGATTCCCTGCTGGGCAAGCAGCGACTCCAGGCACCGAGCAATGCAATCCTCTTCATTCCGGGCCGGAACAATAACGTCAACGGTTACTTCCGCTACTTCTCCGTGGCTTGATTCCATATGAATCGGGTTATTATAAGGGGGTGAAATCCATCCGAATCGCAGGTTTGGCCTTAATAGCGTTCATTTTAGCGGGAGCCCAGGGCTGCAATGACCAGCCGCGGCTGCGGATGATTGGCCTGCCTGCGCCTGATTTCACTGTACAGGACTCAGATCACACGGTGAGACTCAATGATTTAAAAGGCAAAACCGTGATCCTGAATTTTTGGACCAGTTGGTGCGAGCCATGCAAGGAAGAGATGCCATCATTGGCGCAGCTTCAAAAGCAGATGGCCCCTAAAATCACCGTGCTGGGCGTAAGCACGGATGATAGTCCCAGCGCATACCATAGCTTTCTGAAGCAATACAACATCGATTTTTTGACCGTGAATGATCCGGGAAAGCAAAGCAGCGATCTTTACGGCACCACCGGACAGCCGGAAACGTTCATCATCGATCCATCTGGTGTGGTCCGGCGCAAGTTCATTGGCCCGGTGAATTGGACAAGTCCGGAAATTGTGGAGTATTTGCAGAAGTTGTAATTCTAAAATCCCGAATCCAGCAGAGCGGGTGAGGGATCGCTATTTTGCAAGAACCATTTCAGGGTTCATCATGATTTTTCACTTGCTATCGAAACTCTTAGGACAGAGGGATATCTCGCTTCGCTTCGAGACTTCAGGAAAACGAACTTCGAGGTGCCGATAGCTATTTATCCGCCACAGCCTTCTTTGTAGGCAAATAACTCTTCTTCACCTTGGCCACAATCACATAATTGGGATCGACCATTTCATTCAGGTGAATCTCTCCAACTTTTGAGAGCAGCTCATAAGCATCCATTTCTGACAGGCCGTAATCAGTGTGAATCCAGCCAACCAGCTCGGTAAAGGCGATGCGCAGCGCGTCGTCCAGTGGGCGGTATGCCCCAACGGTCATGATGTATTCATCATTTTCAAAGCGCGGCCAACTGATCTTCTGGCCTTTAATAACGTGGACCTGCACGCGTCCGCGAAGCGGGACTTCAACCGCGGTGCCGGCAATTTCACCGTCGCCCATGGCGGCATGACCGTCACCCAGGAAGAGCATGGCTCCCGGGGCATTCACCGGGAAATAGACTGTGTTGCCCACGCTGGCTTCCGGGGAATCCATATTGCCACCAAAAGCTTCAGGCACCACGGAGCTGCGGGCCTCGCCGCCTGCGGGTGCGACCCCAATACAGCCGTAGAATGGATGCAACGGAAACTTGACAGTGTATTTGGAATCAAGCGCCTGAAAAGTTGCGGTATTTGTGGCGTGGTCAATGGGATAAAACCAGATCTTCTCTTTGATTGGAGGGTTGAGCATAGGCGTGTAATTAGTGGAATTGATCGCGCCAAACCCAGGCGCCAGTGCGCCGATCCCCTGATTGCTATCAACCTTGATTTCCAGAAATTTCACTGTCAGCGTATCGCCGGGCTCTGCGCCATCAATGTAAAACGGCCCGGTGAGAGGATTGTCACCGGGGGCCATGCTCAGGGTATCGCCGGGTTTCTTAATGGCGTTGCCGAAACAATCGACCGTATTGGTTTCAAGAATGTTGCCGGACTTGAGATGCGCCACAGGGCTGTAAGACGCTGCATATGTGTATTTCAGCTCGCTCGGCTTAAGTTCATAGCGGACAACTTTGCCCTCTTCAGAGTTAGAGTTCTGAGCCAGCGCAGCAGCGGAGAGCAGAAGTACAGCCAAAACAGTTTTCATCGGTAGGAACCCTCGAGCAGGATTATAGATGCGGTCTAACCATTTCAGCCATGGGGCATAGGGGAGGCTGCTTTAAGAGAACGAATGACTCGAAGTGAGTTTGAATCTGTCTTGTTTTCCAGCTCGGTTCGTGTTACAAAACCTTCTACGCCGATGCGCATCTCCAACTAACCAGCGGTTCTGTTGCTCGCGCGATTGGTTCCTCCGCGCGCGGATTACCCCTGCAACTTTGCTTTCTGCCGCCTTGCGCGGACTTATTGGAGATTCGCTTGAGTTCAACTGTTCCCGCTCTTGTTCCTTCCCGGGCCGCCCGATGGTTTGCGCTAATCAAAGAAGCCATTCGCGGCTCCAAACAGGACTTCACCGCGATCTCAATTAATCGCGCCATCGTGCTGCTGGCGGTTCCCATGGTGCTGGAAATGGCCATGGAATCCCTCTTCGGCATCGTCGATATCTTTTTCGTCGCGCACCTTGGCGCAGATGCAACAGCCACAGTGGGAATCACCGAGGGCATGCTGGTGCTGGTGATGGCGGTGGCGTTTGGACTGAGCATGGGAACCACGGCTGTGGTCGCGCGCCGCGTAGGCGAGCATGATCGTAACGGCGCGGCAGAAGCGGCAGTCCAATCCATTCTGATCGGCCTCGGCTTTGCGCTCCTGATCTTTGCCGTTGCGTTTCCCTTTGCGCCCAGGTTGCTCCAGTGGATGGGAGCGGGACCGGGCATTCTGCGCGCCGGCTCTCTTTACGCGCGAATCATGCTGAGTAGCTCCGGAATCATCCTGCTGCTGTTCCTTATCAACGCGGTTTTCCGCGGAGCTGGGGACGCAGCCATTGCGATGCGCGTTCTCTGGCTGGCTAATTTCATTAACTTGTGTCTCGATCCCTGTCTGATCAAGGGTCTTGGGCCGTTCCCGAGGCTCGGCGTCACAGGCGCCGCTGTCTCCACGAGCATAGGACGAAGCATAGGAATCGCCTTCCAGCTCTACATGCTCAGCAAAGGCAGCGCGCACCTGGAAATTTTGGAAAAACATATCCGTGTGAAGCTGAAGCTGATGTGGAACATCTTTCAGGTTGCCGGAACAGGCATTTTGCAACTTCTGGTTCCGATGGCTGGCTGGCTGGTGATGGTGCGCATGATTCAATCGTTCGGCAGTCAAGCCACTGCCGGATACACGGTGGCCATCCGCATTGTGATCTTCTCGACCCTTCCCTCCTGGGGCCTTGGATCGGCGGCGGCAACGCTGGTAGGACAGAACCTGGGGGCCAAGCAGCCAGGACGCGCCGAGCAATCGGTATGGCGTGCCAGCTTCTTTAACGCTGCATTTCTGGCGGTGGTATCAGCACTGTTCCTGATCTTTGCACCGCAGTTGGTGGGCATCTTCAGCAATGACCCGGAGGTGGTCCGGTATGGCGCAAGCTGTCTGCGGATTATCAGCTGCTGCTACGTTCTTTGGGCTTATGGCGAGGTAATCGTGCAGGCTTTCAATGGCGCGGGCGATACATGGACGCCTACATGGATCAATTTTCTTGTGTATTGGGTTGTGCAGCTCCCGCTTGCATTCATTTTGAGTATCAAATTGCACGTTGGCCCAAACGGCGCATATTACGCGATTCTCACCGCTGAAATCCTGCTCTCAGTAATCAGCATCTACGTCTTCAGGAAAGGCAAGTGGAAGCTGAAAGTAGTGTAAGTGCGGAATTTTTTAATAGAGCAGCGATCGTCATTACACTCAGAGCCCAGAGGCAAACTGAGCTTATAGTTTTACATTTCGAAGCCGCAGCGCATTGGCAATCACTGAGACGGAGCTAAAACTCATGGCCGCAGCAGCGAATACCGGTTGCAGCAACAATCCAGTAAAAGGATACAGAACCCCGGCGGCAATAGGCACGCCGAGCAGGTTATAGATGAATGCAAAGAAGAGGTTCTGGCGGATGTTGCTCATGGTGGCGCAACTGAGATTGCGGGCCCGCATCAGGGAGCGTAAATCACCTTTGATGAGAGTAATGTCGCCGCTTTCCATGGCCACGTCAGTGCCCGTCCCCATGGCGATACCCACATTGGCCTGGGCCAACGCAGGAGCGTCATTCACTCCGTCCCCAGCCATGGCAACAATGCGTCCTTCGCCCTGAAGCCTCTTTACGATCTCAGTCTTTTTTCCCGGCAATACCTCGGCTTCAAACTCAGTGATGCCTAATTCTCTGGCGATGGCTTCTGCTGTGACGCAACTATCGCCAGTCAGCATTACCAGACGGAGACCGCTGGCTTTTAGCGATGCAATCGCTTCGCGGGCGGAGTTCTTGATTGGATCGGCAACGGCAATCAGGCCTGCGGCTTTTCCATCAATCGCGGCCGCCATCACGGTTTGCCCCTGATCGCGGAGTTGCTCCGCCTGGCTTAACAGGTTTTCCGTCTCAATGTGTTGTGCTGCCATGAGCGCGGCATTTCCGACTAACACTTTCCGGTCATCGATGATACCGGCTATACCTTTTCCGGTAACAGATTCAAAGTTTGCCGCCGCGCTGAGCTTGAGTCCACGTTCCTCGGCGGCTTTCACTATTGCTGAAGCCAACGGATGTTCGCTGGAGCGTTCCAGCGAGGCTACCAGACGCAGCAATTCGTCTTCTTGAATGCCACCGATGGAAATCACTTGCCTGAGCCGCGGCTTCCCTTCCGTCAGAGTGCCCGTTTTGTCGAGTACCAGAGTGTCCACTTTTTCCATGACTTCCAGTGCTTCAGCGTTCCGGACCAGCACGCCTGCGTGGGCGCCCCGCCCGGTCCCGACCATCACAGCCATTGGCGTCGCCAGACCCAAAGCACACGGGCAGGCGATGATAAGCACCGCGACTGCGTTCACAAGAGCGTAAGCAAAACGCGGCTCAGGACCCCAAATGGCCCACGTAATAAAAGTCAGCACAGCTACAAGGAGAACAGCAGGTACGAAATAACCGGAAACTTTGTCTGCCAGTGATTGAATGGGAGCGCGGCTGCGCTGGGCCTCGGCGACCATGCGAACAATCTGCGCCAGCAAAGTTTCTGATCCTAATTTTTCCGCGCGCATGATGAATGATCCGGTCTGGTTAACCGTTCCTCCTACCACTTTGGCGTCTTTGGCTTTTTCCACCGGCATGGATTCGCCGGTGATCATGGATTCGTCCACGGCACTGCTTCCCTCTTCCACTACGCCGTCAACCGGAATGCGATCACCGGGACGAACGCGCAGCCGGTCGCCGCGATGGACTTGATCTAATAAAATTTCTTCGTCCGATCCATCTGCGCGGAGGCGATGCGCGGTTTTAGGGTTTAGATCGAGCAGCGCCTTGATGGCCGAGCTGGTCTGGCGTCGTGCGCGCAGCTCCAATACCTGGCCCAACAAAACCAGCGTAACAATGATGGCTGCGGATTCGTAATACACTTCCGGCCGTCCGTCGTGGCCGAAAAACGATTCCGGAAAAATGCCGGGTGTTATGGTTGCAATGACACTGAAGAGATATGCTGTGCCAGTGCCCATGGCAATCAGCGTGAACATATTCAGGTGCCGATTGACGAGCGATGCCCAGCCACGCTGAAAGAATGGCGCGCCTCCCCACAGGACCACAGGCGTGGCTAGAGCGAATTGCAGCCATTCCATCCAGCCAGCAGGGAGATGGTGCAAAGGGCTGCCTGCTGCCATCCCGCCCATGGAAAGCGCAAGCAGCGGCAGGCTAAGAGCAACCCCGGCCCAGAAACGCCGCGTCATGCTGCGCAGCTCAGAATCATCTTCCGAATGAACGCCGGCGGCTACACGCGGCTCAAGCGCCATACCGCAGATCGGACAAGTGCCCGGTGCATTGCGCACAATCCCCGGATGCATGGGACACGTGTATTCGACCGTTTCTGGCTCCAGTGCCATGCCGCATTTAGGGCAGGCTCCCGGTTTGGCTTCCCGAACTTCGGGGTCCATGGGGCAAACGTAAGTGACTGTTCCCTTTCCGGCGGAATTTTGCGCAGGTTGCACCGCAGAAAGCGCTGGAATGATTCCGCCGATCTGTACCATCTGGGATTTTGTCGGCTTGGGAACGAGGTATTTTTCTGGATCGGCATTGAAGCGCTGGACGCAGCCAGGGCTGCAAAAATAATAAGTATGGCCTTTGTATTCTGACGAACCGCGCGCCCGTGCTGGATCAACATCCATGTTGCAGACAGGGTCTTTGACTGTCGTCATACCCGTAGACGGTTTTTCGAAACCTTGTTGTTCAGAGTTCATTGTTGTGATCTTTGGGCCTTCACCGAGCATGGCGATAGAAGAGCTCCGTCAGTTCATCATAGGTGCGCTGCGCCTGCTTGGCATCGCCAGAGCGGAGCGCCTCAGTGGCACAGTGCTGTAAATGGTCTTTCATCAAAGCGCGCTCCACAGCGCGCAATGACTCATGTATTGCGGACATCTGCACCAGAACGTCAGGGCAGTAACGGTCTTCCTCCACCATTTTCTGAACGCCGCGTACCTGGCCTTCAATCCTGCGAAGCCGCAACACTAAATTATGGCGGGCATTTTCTTCTCGCGGCATGGCCCGATGAGCTTCTATGTGCGCAGACTTCCTGTGCGATACGGGTTTCATTAAATTTGATTATACCCCCACGGGGTATACCGCAGCAAGACCGAATAGCCGTTTTGGTCTATATTGAGAGAGTCAACTCACAACGCTGCTGCGAAACGTGTTTACAAATTCCAGAACCCTCGAGGAAATTTAATGACTTTGCTGGATGTGGTTTTCAGATATGGCATGCCGCCCGGAGAAAAAGAGATGGGAGCGCTAAACAATGCGCGCGAAGTCTATGGCGTTCGCAAAATTATCTTCAATGAGAAAGAACGTACGATTCGCGTGGAATATGATGCATCGCGGCTGAACGATGGCGAGATTGCCGGTATTCTGCGGCGCGCGGGCATTGATCTACGGGAAAAAGTGCAACTCGTCTGAAAAGTTCTTGGGAAGACAACGCGGCCAAAGCAAACGCTGCCTTCCCAATAGATGGTCATTCGGCTGCTGATGTCGAGTTTCTGCCGAAAAAAATCTAGGCTGCCTTCTCCGCCTCCACATTAATGTTTTGCGCAAGTTGTGTAAGCTTCTCGTCGGTTGCGCTTTCTTCGTCCAGAGTTTTTTGCAACAGATTCACAAAGTTGGAATGTCCAAGCAGTTCGGCGTAAGTGCGGACACATCCATAACCCGCTATCTCGTAATGTTCCACATGTTGCGCGGCGCCAATCAAGCCTGCATCCATCACCTCAGGCTCTGCATCTTCTTCCATGAATTCTTTGCCGTCGGCGATAATGCCTTCCATTCCTTTGCACTTTTTGCCCCGTGGGCTTACTTCCAGTTCCTGGAAAATCTTGTCCAGACGCTCCACATGCCCCTGCGTCTCTTTCAAATGTTGCTCAAAGCCGCTTTTCAATTCCTTGGACGTTGCTTTCTTGATCATCTTCGGCAGCGCCTTCAGGATCTGGTTTTCAGCGGAGTAAAGGTCTTTCAGTTCGTCGATAAAAAGGTCTTTCAAGGATTCCATTTCCATTTTATGTGCCTCCCCTTGTTAAGTTGTTGGTTTTTCTGCGCGCTATCAGCGTAAAGCTTTAAAGAATCCAAACAGCTCAGCGCACATTGGCATTCATTTGTGGCTCCATTTGGATGAACATCAACGGCGCTTAAACAAATTTGATGGAAGAATATGCCCGCGTTATGTCTGGATTTTGGCGGCAGCTCTCGAATTTGAGAGCGGCGGGATTTTTTGCGTGAACAGGTATAAGGATGCATCAAACAAACGGAGACATGAAAACACAGACTCTGCCGACAGCAAAATCCAGTAAGCCAGCGGCAACTTACAAAAAGATCGCATGGAGCGTTCTGGCGGCGGTCATTATTGGTTTAGCCGTTCTCGGAGGCTTGCTTGCTGCTAATTGGCCATTTACACGTGCCGCCATGACTCAAAGATTGGAGCAGGCTTCATCGGCAAAAGTGGAAATGCGAGGGTTCCGCAGCACATTTTTCCCTTATCCGGGTTGCGTTGCCGAAGACGTGGTTTTTCGTAAATCCGCTCAGGGTGCTTCACAGATGAAGCAATCACAGCCGCTCATCACTATTAAGCGCCTCACCATCCAAAGCACATACCCTGGCCTTTTCAGTACCCCCAAGCGGATCAGAAAGTTGATTGCTGATGGACTGCGTATGAATATTCCTCCAGGAGGTACTACGCTGAGTTCAAGTGGGGGCTCAAACAAGGATGAAGTTGTCATCGGAGAACTACTTGCCAATAATGCTGTTCTTGCGATTGATTCCGCCAATGGGCAGGCGCTCACCTTTCCAATCCATCACATACGTTTCCTCAACATCAGCGCTCACGGCACCATTCCATTTCAGGTCTCTCTGCAACTCCCCATGCCCAGAGGAGAAGTTGAAGCCAGCGGCTGGATCGGTCCGTGGAAAGATGCTAAGGGAGTAGTACGAAGCACGCCAATATCAGGTGGGTACACATTGAAACATGCTGACTTGGGTATCTTTTCCGCTCTGCGCGGGAATGTTTCTTCCAAAGGGGAGTTTTCCGGGACTCTTGAACGACTCAACGTTTCCGGCAGCACTGAATCGCCTAATTTCGAAGTCACCGATAGCGGGCATAGCTTTCACTTAAGTACCCAGTTTCGCGGAGTCGTGGATCTCAAAACGGGTGATGTGATCCTGCCTTCCTTGAACGCAAACCTTGGCAAAACGCATCTCGTCAGTGCACTTACAGTCTCTGGTAAACCGAAAACTGTGGAACTCAATGTGACACAGGGCAAGGGGCAGATACAGGACCTCGTGCTCCTCGTTTCCAGCGGGCAATCGGCGATTGCAGGGCCTGTTTCCTTTCATACTAAAGTTGTGCTTCCACCAGAGCAGCGCATTTTTAAGGAACGTGTACGGCTTATCGGAGAATTCAATATTGATCCGGCCAGTTTTCCTTCTCCCAACACTCAGAAAGGTGTTGATCAGCTCAGTGAACGTGCCCGAGGTGAAAAAGATAAGAACAAAGATTTTGACGCCGACGACGATCCCTCAGGCTTTGAACGGGTAATCAGCAACCTGAAGGGAGAGGTTTCGCTGAAAGATGGCACGGCCACTTTTCCGGACATCTCATTTTCTGTTCCCGGCGCCCAGGCTCTGGGACATGGGAATTACAGCCTTGTAACTAAACGAGTGAATTTCCATGGGACCATGCGAATGCAAGCCACTGTGTCTCAGGCCACAACGGGCGCCAAGTCAGTCTTTCTCAAAGTTCTTGATCCGTTCTTTAAGAAAAAAAGTGCCGGCTCTCAAGTGAACGTTGCCATGACCGGCACTTCCAGTCATCCCCAATTCAGCGCAGGATTGAAATAAATCAAGCCAGAGCTACATCACGCTTGGGGCATCAATGCCCATTAAATCAAGACTTTGAATCAGCGCACGGCGCACGACTGCAGCGGTGGTCAGAAGGAAGCGCTTTCGCGCTTCATCAGTTTCGGTAAGGATGTGGTGCTTGTGGTAGAAGTTATTGAATTGTTGGGCCAGTTGAAATGCGTACTTTGCGGCATAGGCAGGCTCGGTGGTTGCGATGCACTGCTCCACAATGCTGGAAAGCTGCCCGGCACGGAGCCAGAGTTCCCATAGCTCGTCATCTTCCTTCAGGAACCGTAAATCCATGTGGCCAGCCAGAATCTCTTCGGCATTTAAACCAGCTTTACGGAAGATATTCGTTGCCCGCACGATGGCGTACTGCGTGTAGGGACCTGTTTCGCCTTCAAAACTGAGCGCCTCTTTAAAGTCGAATGCGATCACTGAATTCTTCGTAAACTTCAGCATGAAGTAGCGGAGAGCGCCGATAGCAATTTGTGACGCAATGCCGCGCCGCTCTTGCTCATCCATTTCCAGATGCCGCGAATCAACTTCCTTCTGCGCGGCCGCAATCAGCGAATCGAGCAGGTCGTCGGCTTTCACTCCGAAGCCTTTACGGCCTGAAACCTCTATATAGGCTCGCTTCTGGTCTTCTTCTGAAACTTCATAACCCAAATCCATGGCGCAGCGCGGCGTGAGCGCCACCATCTCATAGGAAAAATGGTGGTAGTTCTCCGCTTGCTCGGTGTAGCCAAGGCCGCGTATGGCTTCAATCACGTTGTTTTGTGGGTCGGCCTGGCGGGAGTCGATCACGTTATAAATTGCATTCACGCCACCAAAATGCGGATGATCAGGCTCCCCGGATTCGGCAGAGATCCATACTTGGCGGCCATCGGGATAGCGATAGAAACGCTGATAGCCGAAATCGCGCCCAAGCAGCCCGAATTTCCACAGATGATACGCAATGTCCTTTCCTACGTATGTCACTGTGTTGTTGGAGCGGACAATCACCTTCGCGTCTTCATCAGGGCCTTCTTTGGTTTCAGGAGTGTCATTGCCTTCGGCTGCGGATTGCCGTTTAGCGGCTTGCGAAGAAGAAGCCCGCTTCATCACCCAGCAGCCTTTGTTCTTGCCCTCTGTTTCAAAATAGAGAACGCCTTTTTGCTTCATCTGCTCAAAGGCCAGATCCCAGAAATGCAGGTGCAGGATCTCGCTTTCCTGCGGCAGGAAGTCATATTCAATGCCGAGCCGCTGCATGGTCTCAAGATGGCGGCGGATAATGGCATTTGAAATGATTTTGCCGATCCCGGCAGGCTCATTACCCCCCTGCTCAATGTCATGAAGGGTTTGCAGTCGAAGCTTCAAGTTCTCCTTGCTCTCTTCATACCACTGCGAAACCCGCGCATAAAGGTCCCAGCAATAGTAGTCAAATGGCTTGCCATTGTTGCCGTTTACGGCAAGAGCCTCAATTTCACTTTTGCTTTTCTTTTCTAAATAAAGAAAGCCAACCACAACGTCTGCCACCTGGACGCCGGTGTTGTCGATATAGTTCTGCACATCTACTTTTGCGCCAGCAGCTTGCAGCAGACGAACGAATGTATCGCCAAGGATGGAATTCCGGAGATGGCCTATATGAGCCGCTTTGTTTGGATTGATGCTGGTGTGCTCGACCAGAATTTTCTTGCCGGTTGCCGAACCTTGGCGGAGTGTTCCAGTTGAGAGGAGCAGCCGCGCCGCTTCTTCTCGGTTGAGCCGGGCGTTGATGTACCCAGCACCGGCGACCTCAAATTTCTCAAATCCTGGGACCGATCCCAGCCCAGCCACAATCTCTTCCGCAATTTTGCGGGGAGCTTTGCGCAGCTTTTTGGCCAGTTCAAAACTCAACGGCAGAGCATATTCGCCCAAACCTACATTCGGAGGTTGATCCACCACAATGCGGGGCAAATCAACGTCATACTGCCTCTTCAACAGGTCGTGAAAGCGCTGGATAAGCTGCTGCTGTAATTCCAGGTACAAGTGTTTGCCTTTGCTTGAGTGTTTAGAGGTTGGAGTTTTCTTAAAGCCGTAAGTTGCTGACGAAAAAGGCGATTATACCAAACTAACTGTTAGTTCTCCGTTTGACGGCATTACCGCTTGAACCTATGATGGAAGTTTCCGCTGATTGCCGGCGAGGGGTCGCCGCGAAATCAGGTTTCTTCGATCACACAATACTTCCTTGCACGTTTGCTGGTGTGACGAGGGGCGAAATTTAGCAGAATTAGAGCAGCAAAGACTTAAGAACCTCCTGTGTTTTCATGCGTATTGCCTACCTAGAGTGCTTTTCCGGCATCAGCGGCGACATGTTTCTCGGCGCGCTGATTGATGCCGGAGTTCCGTCTGAGCTCCTCACCAGGACAGTCGAAGCCCTGGGCGTGGACGCGCGTCTGGAGATCTCCCGCGTGGACCGCAGTGGTATCAGCGCTAGCAAGGTAGATGTGATCGCGGCAGGTGAGAAAGAGCTGCCGCGGGAAGAGTTCTGGGAAAAAGCACTCAATGATCAGCAGTCAGCACCCAGCCCTGCAAAACCTTCTCTTGTGGCGCACTCGCATGACCATGAACGGGAACCCGACCATGAGCATCGTCACGAATCCCACCGCCACGATCGCGGGCACTCGCATGGCTATCAGGAAACGCATTCTCGTGGCGATTCACATTCGCACCAACATAGCCATCCACATGAGCACGAACATGGCTCAGGCCACAGTCACGCGCATCGCGGGCTAAAAGAAATCCGACAGATCATCTCCCAGGCAGCCATTAGCCAGTCAGCTAAAGAACGTGCCATTAGGATTTTTGAGGCGTTGGGTGCAGCTGAAGCGAAGGTCCACAATTCTGATATCGAAAAGATCCACTTTCATGAAGTCGGCGCGATTGATGCCATCGTCGATATCGTTTGCGCATCTGTGGGTTCAGAAGCACTCGGAGTGGATGAATGGATTTGCTCTCCGCTCAACGTGGGCGGTGGAACTGTGGTCTGCGCTCACGGCACCTTCCCGATTCCTGCGCCTGCCACGCTGGAGCTGCTGAAGAAAGCTCCGGTCTATTCCGGTGAAATCCAGAAAGAACTGGTCACGCCTACTGGCGCGGCCATCATAAGCGTTCTGGCTTCGCGCTTTTCACACTTCCCTACAATGAAGACAGAAAAAGTTGCTTACGGAGCAGGAACGAGGAATTTCAAAAACTTCCCGAACGTCGTACGCCTCACCGTGGGTGAAACGGCTGTGCAGCATGAATCACCATTCCCAGTGGAAGAGATTACCGTGCTGGAAGCTAATATTGACGATATGTCACCCCAGGTCTTTGGCTATGTGATGGAACAGGCTCTGGCCAGTGGGGCGCTGGATGCATTTGGAATCCCGGTGCAGATGAAAAAAAGCCGTCCGGGAATGCTGCTGACCGTCCTTTGCCGAACTGAAGACAGCCAGCGCTTGACTAAACTGATTTTGGCGGAAACCACTACGCTGGGCGTTCGGATGCGCCAGGAGACCAGGGCAGCCCTGGCGCGACGCCACATGAGCGTGAACACAAAATGGGGTGAGGTTCGCATGAAGCTGGCCAACCTGAATGGCAGTATCAGCAACTACGCTCCTGAGTATGAAGATTGCAGCCGTATCGCTAAAGAGCAGAAAGTGCCGTTAAAGACTGTCATGCAGGAAGCCATTAAAGTTTATCTGGAAGTAACCAATGGATAAGGGCCGCAAGAAGTTTTACATTACAACGCCCATTTATTACGTAAACGCGCGTCCGCATATTGGGCACGCATACACCACGCTGGTGTGCGATGCCATTGCGCGCCGCAAGCGCATGCTGGGCTTTGATACCTATTTCCTTACCGGGACGGACGAGCACGGCCAGAAGATTGAGCGCTCCGCCACGGCCGCCGGCATGACGCCCAAGCAATTCGCCGATGAAGTCTCAGGGTTGTTCCGTGCCTTGTTTGAGAAGATGAACATCTCAAACGACGATTTCATACGCACTACTGACCCGCGCCACAAGGCTGGAGCGCAGGAATTGTTTCGCCGTTTGCAGGAAAACGGGCACATTTACAAAGGCACCTATACCGGCCAGTATTGTGTTTTTGACGAGCTTTACGTCGATGTAGTGGGTGCGGGCGCTCCATGCCCCGAGTGCGGCCGCCCGACTGAAACGGTGAGCGAAGAGAACTATTACTTTAAGCTCTCTGCATTTGCTGATCAGTTGTTGGCGCACTATCAGCAGCACCCGGAATTTATCCGCCCGGAGACGCGCCGCAATGAAGTGATTGCTTTTGTCAAAAGCGGGCTGCGCGATCTATCTATCAGCCGAAGCACATTTAAGTGGGGCATCCCTGTTCCCGGCGATCCGAAGCACGTGATGTACGTCTGGCTGGATGCGCTGAGCAACTACTGCACCGCCATTGGCCTGGGATCGAAGGATGAAGCCGAGCAGAAAAAATTCGAGCATTATTGGCCGGCTGACGTTCACATGATCGGCAAGGAGATTATCCGCTTCCACTGCGTCTATTGGCCCGCTTTCCTGATGGCCGCGGGGCTGGCGCTGCCAAAATCCGTGGTTGCCCATGGCTGGTTGCTGTTTGAAGAGAGCAAGATGTCGAAATCTCGCGGCAACATTGTGCGCGCGGAAACAGTAATCGACGTGATGGGCAATGATCCGTTGCGTTACTTCCTGTTGCGGGAAGTCGTGTTTGGGCACGATGGCTCTTTCAGCTTTGATGCTTTAGTACAGCGCTACAACTCTGATCTGGCGAATGATCTGGGGAACCTTTCAAGCCGTACTTTAACTATGATCAACCGTTACTTTAACGGCTCTGTGCCTTACCCTTCACCAACTGTAGCGCGGAGGGCCACAGATGACGTGATCAAGGAACACGCTCTCGCCGTAATTCGAGAGTTCGGCCAGTTGTTCGATGACTTCCAGTTTTCCCGTGCACTGGAATCGGCATGGTCGCTCATCGGCGCGGTCAACAAGTATCTGGTGGATGAAGAGCCGTGGATCGTTGCCGAGAAAGAAGGCGAGGAGAACAAGGCACGTTTGGCGACCATTCTCTATACCGCAGCTGAAGCGCTGCGCATTGTCACGGCGCTGGCGCATCCGGTGCTGCCGGAATCAACAACTAAAATCTGGAGCCAGCTTGGACTGGGTGAGATCAGCAAGTTCAATCTGGCCGAACTGAAGTGGGCCCAATTGCCGTTAGGCGGAAAAATCGGCAAGGTGGAACCGGTCTTCCCACGCGCCGACAAAACTTCAATCGAGAGGATGCAACAGATGGAACAGGAGCGGGCGGCACAGGCTGCCTCTACCGCAACATTAGCAACCATTGCGGCTACACCCGCAGGTGAAGGCGCTCAGGCAGGTCAGCCAGCAACACAAGCCGCGCATGGTCCGACTGATGCGGCACCGGCTGCTAAAGCTGCTCCGCCAATAACCGCGCTGCCTCAGAGCGACGGGAAGATATCTATTGACGACTTCATGAAAGTTGAGCTGCGCGTTGGCCAGGTAAAAACCGCGGAAAAAGTAAAGGGCGCAGACAAGCTGCTTCGCCTTGAAGTGGACATAGGCACGGAAGTCCGCCAGCTTGTTGCCGGAATTGCCCTGGCCTACAAGCCGGAAGATTTGATTGGACGCAAAGTAGTGATCGTGGCCAATCTTCAGCCACGCAAGCTGCGTGGATTAGAGTCGAACGGCATGATTGTTGCCGCATCTGTCGGCGAAGATGGTAAGCCGGTGCTGGCGGGCTTTCTGGAAGACGTGCCTGTAGGCGCGAAGCTTAAATAACCGCGAACGTGTACATCGATTCCCACGCTCATCTTGAAGGCAACAAATTCGATTCCGATCGCGCAGAGATGCTTACCCGCGCCCGTGAAGCCGGGCTGGAGCGCATTCTCGCCATCGGCAGCGGAACTGGCCCGGGCACATACGATTGCGCGCTGAGGCTTGCTGAGCAGCAGGACTGGATCTTTGCCAGCACAGGACTGCATCCGCACGAAGCCAGCGTCGCCACGGAAGCCGATTATGAAGAAATGGCCCGGTTAGCGAAACATCCAAAGCTGATTGCCTGGGGAGAAATCGGATTGGACTATTTTTACGATCATTCCCCGCGCGACGTACAGAAAGAAGTTTTTCGCCGGCAAATGGAACTGGCGCAGACAGCCAAGTTGCCGATCATTATCCATTGCCGTCCCAGCAATAACAGCGAGAACGCCTGGGACGATACGCTGCAAATGCTGCGCGATCCTTGGGCTCCCAGCGGTCTGCCTGGTATCCTGCATTGTTTCGCCGGCGAATGGAAGCACGCACAAGCGGCACTTGATTTCGGCTTCTACATTTCTTTTGCCGGCAATGTGAGCTTCCCCAAGGCGCAAAACATCCGAGACGCCGCGCGGCAAGTCCCACTTGACCGCATGCTGATTGAAACCGATTCGCCTTACCTAGCGCCTGTACCGCATCGGGGTAAACGCAATGAACCGGGTTTTGTAGTGAATACGGCTGAGGCCATTGGGCAATTACGAGGGATGAGCAAAGAAGAGATTGGCCAGCAAACGGCTGAGAATTTTTACCAGCTTTTTCCCCAAACTCGCTAGCAAAGCTCCATGTCTGGGAACTATGCATATGGTGCAATATCAATTTCATGCCATCTTATGTAGATGCGATGAAGAAAACGACCTTCCATAACTGAATCCTATGGAACCTATATAAAATTTTGCTTAGATGAGAAAGTCTAATTTTGTTCCAACTCTGCTTTAATCCTGGGAGCGCATTCTCACTCTCGTTCGGCGGATTACTTTAGTCACATTTGATCTGTGGAATGATCCATAGGTTCAGGCTATGTCACTCAAAGTTCCCGCTCCGGGCAATCAGGCTACGCGGGCTGGTTGTAAAGGGCGCTTACGAGTGGTCAGGATACGTGTGCAAACGCGAGGATAGAAGTTCCTCTGTGGTTTGGCGTGTTTAATCGACCCCTTCTGTTTTCTTCCCATCAACAATCTCAGCTGCCATGTAGCAAGTTGATACAGGGCCGGTTTCGCGCCGCAAATTACATTGCGGAAGCGAGAGGAGAAGCTCGCTCAAAACCATCGGGTGAGCAAGGACGAAAAGGATGGCAAAGCCATGAAACATTTGCGGGAAACGGAACTCGGGCAGCAAACCATAGCAAGACGAATGGTCGAATGGGCAGAACCTGCCACCTTGCACGTGCAGGTTCCCACGTTAACCGACTACCTTGCAGGATTCGTCCGCGCGGCAGCTCAGACGCTTTCACCTTCGGCTGTGCGCGAATTCTTCCGTGAACTGGATGCAAATGACCGCGTGTTGTCCCGGCTTGGTTGGGCGCTGCTGCTGGCAATTCCTGTATTCGCGACCCTGGCGTTGATTGCTCCAGCGTCGGTTGCTGGGGCAGCGATAAGCGTAAATCCCTGGATCAAGCCGATTAAGTTTTCCATATCCTTCTCGACCTTTGCTTCTACTGTAAGCCTGCTCCTGTTGGCGTTACAGATACCGAAGTGGCAGCTCACATTGGCTCGCCGGATGATCGCCAGCAGTGTTGCGCTGGAGATTTTGAGCCTGGGCGCGCAGGCATGGCGCAGTGGTCATCCGCTGGCCGGTCATCCGCTGCTGGACAGTTCCCTTGCCCACATCACGAACAGCATGGTAATGGTCAATACCGCCATCGCATGCTGGATACTGGCGCTGTTCTGCATCAATCATGTGCGTAGGGAAATGGTAGATGGTCCGATGGTTTCGGCAATCCGCTACAGCCTAGTGATTTTCCTGGCCGGCAATGCCATTGGCGGATACATGCTGGCCCGAGGCTCGCATACGATTGGATTCCGCGACGGCGGTCCCGGCCTTCCCTTTTTGAACTGGAGCACCATTGGGGGAGATCTGCGCATTGCTCACTTTATCGCTTTACACGCAATCCAGATCGTGCCGCTGTTCGCCTACATCTTGTCGCAGATGGCCCCGATTCCGGCGGTCAAGCACCGGCGGATGGCGATTACCGGATTGGCGATCATAGTGAGCGTGGCTGTGGGCGCTACATTTGTTCAGGCAGCGCTGGGACGGCCTTTGATTCCCTGGATCCACTAGACGAAGGGTTAGGCAAATGAACTAAGGCAATCCCATCCAACGGTTGCGCGATTGATCTTCTTCCCCCAACATGTTATAAAATCGAGTTTTACTGGACTGGCCAAAAGCGGAAAGTAGGATTTCTGCAGGGGCCAGCCAATGATTCCAACGCGGCCAAACCTCAAACCACTTGTTCTTGATGTGGAAGCGCGTTTCGGGAATTGCCAGTAGAGCGCAGTGAATCGACTAAAGACCACATTTACTTAGATTTCTTGGAGGATTTACATATGCACACCTGGCTCGCAACGGGCCTGATGGGCCGCGTAATCCGCTCGCGCCGCCTGGCGCTGGTGGCCGTGTTGGCCGTTTTAACATTCGCCCTTCCCGTGGCATTTGCTCAGCAAGGGCAGGCCGCACTACCAACTTCGCAGGTGGCTGCCGCCGTGAACCCGCAAACTGGCGCCGCGACCCAGGAGACCGCTCCTGCAACACCCGTATCTGAAGCCGCCGGAGAGGCCAATCTCAAGCTGCCGGACATGACAAAAGTTACCTTCTTGAACGGCATCAGCGGCTATAGTCTGCTCAAATTCGGGCTTATATTCTGCGCCCTTGGCGGACTCTTTGGACTGACCATCTACATGCAGTTGAAAAACGCTCCAGTCCACCGCGCCATGAAAGAGATTTCCGAGCTGATCTATGAAACCTGCAAAACCTACCTGGTGACGCAGGGCAAATTCATTCTGATCCTGGAAGCATTCATCGCAGTTGTGATTGTTCTTTACTTCGGCGTCCTGCAGCACAACGACGCGTCCAGGGTCGTGATCATTCTGCTGTTCAGCCTGGTGGGAATCGCCGGCAGTTATGGCGTGGCGTGGTTCGGCATCCGCGTGAACACATTTGCCAATTCGCGTACGGCATTTGCCGGCCTCCGTGGAAAGCCTTATCCCATTTACGCCATCCCATTGAAGGCAGGCATGAGCATCGGCATGATGCTGATCAGCGTTGAGTTGCTGATCATGCTCTGCATCCTGCTGTTTATTCCTGGCGAGCTGGCAGGCGCCTGCTTTATCGGCTTCGCGATTGGTGAATCGCTGGGTGCGGCCGCCCTCCGCATTGCCGGAGGCATTTTCACCAAGATTGCCGATATTGGCTCTGATCTGATGAAAATTGTCTTCAAAATCAAGGAAGACGATGCACGCAATCCTGGCGTAATCGCCGACTGTACCGGTGACAATGCCGGCGACTCCGTTGGCCCCAGCGCTGATGGTTTTGAGACGTATGGCGTGACCGGCGTGGCCCTGATCACTTTCATTCTCCTGGGCGTCCATGATCCTCGGGTGCAGGTCCAACTTCTGGTCTGGATCTTTGTCATGCGCATCATGATGCTGGTATCGAGCGCGGTTTCTTATTTTGCAAATGAGGCTTTCGCCAAGGCAAAGTACGGCACCTCTGACGTAATGAACTTTGAAGCGCCCCTGACCTCGCTGGTTTGGCTCACTTCAATTGTTTCGATTGTCTTTACGTTTGTCGTTTCTAAGATGATTATTCCCGAGCTGGGTGGAAACGATACTCTGTGGTGGAAGCTTGCCGCCATCATTTCCTGCGGCACGCTTGCCGGCGCTATCATCCCCGAACTGGTTAAAGTGTTTACCTCAACGAGTTCAGCTCACGTGAAAGAAGTGGTTACGTCCTCAGAGGAAGGGGGGCCATCGCTGAACATTCTTTCCGGCCTGGTCGCCGGCAACTTCTCCGCTTATTGGTTGGGAATCAGCATCGTCGCCCTGATGGCAATCGGTTTTTACATCAGTAACTACGGTCTTGGTGCGATGTATCACGGAGCCCCACTCATGCTGGCGCCTGCCGTCTTTGCCTTTGGCCTGGTTGCCTTCGGCTTCCTTGGCATGGGACCAGTAACCATTGCCGTGGATTCGTACGGCCCGGTTACTGACAACGCGCAGTCAGTCTATGAGCTGTCGTTGATTGAACACGTGCCCAATGTCGCTGCCGAAGTAAAGAAAGAGCACGGCTTTGACTTGAACTTTGATCGCGCCAAGCATCTGCTGGAAGAGAATGACGGCGCAGGCAACACCTTCAAAGCCACAGCCAAGCCGGTGCTGATCGGGACGGCAGTTGTGGGCGCGACCACAATGATTTTTGCCATTATGATGTCCCTAACAGACGGGCTCACCCGGCATACAGACAAACTATCATTGCTGCATGCGCCATTTGTCCTTGGCCTGATCACCGGTGGCGCAATTATCTACTGGTTTACTGGCGCTTCCACGCAGGCGGTGACCACGGGCGCATACCGCGCGGTGGAATTCATTAAGAAGAACATCAAGCTTGAAGGCGTGGAGAAAGCGTCGGTTGAAGACAGCAAGAAAGTCGTGGAAATCTGCACCAAGTATGCACAGAAGGGCATGTTCAATATCTTCCTGACTGTGTTCTTCGCAACGCTGGCTTTTGCCTTTATTGAGCCGTTTTTCTTTATCGGCTACCTGATTTCCATTGCGGTCTTTGGTCTCTACCAGGCCATCTTCATGGCAAATGCAGGCGGCGCCTGGGACAATGCCAAGAAAATCGTGGAAGTGGAGCTGAAGATGAAAGGCACTCCGCTACACGACGCTACGGTAGTAGGAGACACAGTGGGTGATCCGTTTAAGGACACATCTTCCGTGGCGCTGAACCCGATTATCAAATTCACCACGCTTTTCGGCCTTTTGGCCGTGGAGCTGGCAGTGAAGATGACGGCGGAGAACGGCAGCATGCTCACGACGGTCCTGGCTGCTGTGTTCTTCCTGGTGTCAGTGGTCTTTGTGTTGCGGTCTTTCTATGCCATGCGAATCGGAACGGAGAAAGATTCGCGTGCCGCCAAGGCCGCAGCCTGAAGCGCTTCTAAGCAATAAAGAGCCCGCCATCAATCGGCGGGCTTTTTTCTGGTCTGGTTCAGTGCGGAAGATGGTTGGGAATTGGCTTGGGCAAAGGGTTCGTGTTAAGCGGCGGACCGATAGCGTCCTTCATTTTATCTTTTACCTTCTTGGCCAGTTTTTCCACTTCGTCGGCTTTTCGCACCACATCGAGCGACAACAAGTTTTCATTGGTCTTGTCCACGGCCGCTTTCAGTTCTGTGGCAAGCTGGAAAAGCTTGTCCGTATCATCACGAATGTCTTGCTGTCTTTTCTTGTTGGCCTCGCGCATCATGCGGGCCTGCATTTCTTGTTGTGACGGATCTTGGCGCGTCTCATCCTGTGGAGCTGAAGCAGGTGCGACAGGGGCCATGAAAACGATCCCAAAGAGTATGAGAGCAATACCGCTGAATAAAATTATTTTGTTAGACACAAAGACCTCTTTCAGAATTTATGACGTAAGTCGATTATAAAAGTTACCAGACGGAAACCCTGTGATTCCCGACGTATGCATATAGTCAATGCCGGAAAACCGCCCAAAGCCAGGATGAGAGCAGAACTGTTGCCCAGAATGCCCTCGGCTATAATCCACAATTAACGGCATGAACGAACAATTTGGAAATATCTGGCGAGACTGGCACGACTACCTGGTGAAATGGACGCGCGACAGCGCCCCTAAGCTCCTGGAAATTCTGGTACTGGCGTTTATTTTAGTTCGCCTTCTGGGGCTGCTCACGCGCAAGCTGGTTGCTCTCAGTGAGAAGCATTCCGCTCACGGCACAGTACGCACGCAACAGGTGCGCACAATTACCGGCGTCGTTCACAGCGTGGGCGTCTTCCTGATTATTTTTCTCACTGGCATGTTCGTGCTCAAAGAGGGCTTCCGCATTGATATTGAGCCTCTGCTTGCCAGCGCCGGAATCGCCGGCCTGGCCATAGGCTTTGGCGCGCAGACGCTGGTAAAAGACGTGATCAATGGCTTCTTCATCCTGGTGGAAAACCAGTTTGAAGTTGGCGATACCATTCGCGCCGCGGGTGTAAGCGGAGCCGTGGAAGAAATCACCATGCGCCGAACCACGCTGCGTGACGGCGATGGCACCCTGCACATCGTTCCCAATGGAAGCATACAGATCGTCAGCAACATGACGCGCGATTGGTCACAGGTGATGTTGCACGTTGCCGCTGACTACAGTGAAAACAGTGACCGGGTAGTTGAGTTGCTGCAGGAAACAGCGAAAGAGTTCTATAACGATCCGGCCTTTAAGAATGATCTGGTCGCAGAACCACAGATCCCCGGAATTGAGCGCGTTCGCGGGAGTGAAGTGGATTACCTAGTGCTGGTGAAAGTCCGTCCCGGAAAGCAGTACGGTGTTGCCCGGGAATTGCGCCGCCGCATCAAAGTGTGCTTTGAGAAGAACAAGATCAAGGCGGGCGCGCCCACACAGGTTTATATCGGCCAACTGCCCGCCGGGGACAAGGCATAAGGAGAAAGCGAATGGATCTTGGACTGAAAGGCCGTGGGGTGATTGTAGCTGCGTCCAGTCAGGGTATCGGGCTGGCCACAGCGGAAGCGTTTGCCCGTGAAGGCGCCCAGATTGCTATGTGCGCTCGTACAGAAAAGACCCTGCTTGAGGCCGCTGATCGTGTTCGAAGCCAGAGCGGATTTGAAGTTTACGCTGAGCCTCTGGACGTGACTGATGCTGTTGCCGTACAGCGGTTTATTGAACAGGTCGCAAAGCGTTTTGGCAGAATTGATATTTGCGTCGCCAACGCCGGTGGACCGCCAGCAAAAAACTTCCTATCCGTTTCCGCCGACGAATGGCGCAAAGCCGTGGACCTGAATCTGATGAGCACGGTGTATCTGGCAAAGTCCGTAATTCCTCATATGCAACGCCATCGCTGGGGGCGCATTATTACCATCACCTCAATCTCAGTAAAGCAGCCCATAGCTGATCTTGTCCTTTCAAATTCCGTCCGCGCGGGGGTTGTGGGCTTGGTAAAGAGCTTGTCCAATGAGTTTGGAAAAGACGGCATTCTCGTGAACAATGTAGCTCCCGGCTATACCGCCACAGAGCGTCTTCAGGAACTGGCGCAGGTGCGTGCGCTGGCTGCCGGCAGCTCGCCCCAGCAAATGTGCGATGCATGGGCAGCGGAAACTCCGGTCAAACGTCTGGGCGATCCCAAAGAAATTGCTGACGTAATCGTTTGGCTGGCCTCAGAACGCGCTTCTTATGTAACCGGCCAAACCATTCTGGCTGATGGCGGGATCTATCGTGGACTATAGTGCATGTATCTGCTGCGCTTTTTCCAATAATGCCATTTTTTGGCATTCAAAAATGAGCCGTTCAGACCTGAAATATTGACATCTAAGATGGCCCGCAGAAGCATCTTAATCACCGAATGGCAGTCTTGGCTATCGTTCTCATTGCGATTGTTGTGTTCAGCCTAACGTGGTATTCCCTCTCTTTGCGGCGCAAGCGTCACAAAGCAAAGGAAGTCCTGCGGTGGATCCAGTCATCTTTGGCCGGACGCGGTCATGTGGTCGGGATTTCCTGGATCACTCCCTCTCGTTTCCGTGTTCCATTGCGTCTTACGTGTGGTGTGTTTGATCGAGCCTGGATGCTGGTGGAACTGTATACCCCGCAAACCCCCGTGCAGTGGTTGTTCCATAAGCTCAGGGGTTATCGCGAAGTAGTTATTTTTCAAGCTGATCTGGATTATGCTCCCACTTTCTCATTACAAATGCGGAATTTTCGCTGGTTTGCCCGTAGTAATCGGAAAAAAGATCCCATTACCCGGCCAGGATGGCAGTTTGAGCACCTTCAGCCTGTAATGATCAGCACCCGCCACGATAGTCAGCAGGAAATCGCCAATGCCATGACGTTGCTCAATAAGGGCGACAATAGCGACTTTCTGGAAGTAAGTTTCCAGCGCAGCTCACCGCATTTTTCCGCGACGCTTCCCCTGGAAGCTCTGGCGCCTGGCGCTCCCACCCGCAGCTATATGCTGGATGCAATGAGAGATCTGGCTACAAACTCTTCCGCTTCGTTATTTTAGGAAAACCGCTCTGAATCTTGGCTTGTGGCTGCATTCTTCTGCTCTTGTGCAGCGCCACTCGGCGTGGTCGGCCGAGCGGCTTTTCGTTCGCTTAGAAAACCGCTTAAGACCTGGGTTCGTGGCTGGATTATTCTGCTTTTGTTGCAGCGCCACTCGGCGCATGGTCGGCCGAGCGGCTTCTCGTTCGTTCCCGGAACCCGCTTATGGGTCCCCTAATTGGCAGATTATTCTGCTCCGTCGCAGCGCCACTCGGGCGCGTACAGGCGGAAATGGATGAACCAAGCTTTGGGAAAATAGGCGGTGAGAAGACGATAAAAGGTACTTCGACGATCTAGCTCTTTGAAGTGTAAGGAAGATTCGCCGCCAGCAACACAATACAGCAAGAGAGATTGAGACGCTCCGCTTCGCGGGACTGTATTCCTGACGGCGATAATAGAAAAGCAAACTCCGTCGATTTTTGAATCTTAGCAAAATTTGAGAGGCGCTCAATCAGATCGCATGTAAAAATCCAGCAACTCTGTTCCACTTTGGCACACGCATAATAGGCCCGATTTAAGGGCTTGGTGCGAACCGCCGATCCATTAGATTCGCATACCCCAGATTGCAATTCTTTGAGATAAAACTTTGGGCCATGAACCATTTCTTACAATGCTGCCCTTCCGGCGCGCAGATTACACAAGTATTACAATCCATCCGCGCCATGGCTGATAGGCTTGAATCAAAGGAAAAGGCAGCACGAGCCACCAAGGAGAAAATACACTCGTGAATTTTTTCAAGCGTGACAGAACGTTTCGAGAGCCGATCGGCAAGCTCACCACTTTTTTTATGGTCGTATTCCACATAGGCGCAGTGGCCGCGCTTTTCATGTTTACATGGAAGGCATTTTTTATCTCCATGTTCCTGTGGTGGATTGCAGGCAGCCTGGGAATTGGTATCGCCTATCACCGTTTGCTCACGCATCGCGGCTTTAAGACCTATAAATGGATGGAATATTTCCTGACCTTCTGTGCCACGCTGGCGCTGGAAGGCGGACCGTTTTTCTGGGTGGCAACGCATCGCGTGCATCATCAGAACACGGACGTGGAGGGCGATCCGCATTCGCCCCGCGATGGCGGTTTTTGGTCGCATATGGGCTGGATCCTAACTGGCCGTACGCTGCACAACCACTCTGCCGCGCTGCTTCCTTATATTCCCGATCTTCGCAAAGACAAATTCCATACCTTTATCAGCAAGTGGCACTGGGTCCCTATCACTGTATTGGGGGTAGTACTTTTGGCCGTGGGCGGCTGGTCTGTCCTGCTCTGGGGTATCTTCTTCCGCACCGTGATGGGATTGCACTTTACCTGGCTGGTGAACTCGGCCACCCATATGTGGGGATCTCAGCGTTTTCTGACCGGGGACACCTCCAAAAACAGCTTTTGGGTCGCCCTGCTTACCTTCGGGGAAGGCTGGCATAATAACCACCATGCGCACCCGCAGGCTGCACGCCACGGATTGGCATGGTATGAAATTGACCTGAATTGGTACGGAATTTGTGCCCTGCGCGCAATGGGGCTGATTTGGGATGTGAAAGCTCCCAAACTCAAGGAAGCCGTAAAAATCAAGCCGGCAAAAGTGCCGTTAGAGCAGTTCTCGCCCGCCGCTTCCGGCGACGACTAGCAAATCGGTTACTGGTACTTGGTATTTGGCCTTGCTCTGAATCGAGCAGGGTCAAGCCAAGTACCGATTACTAAATACCTACCTCAAGCGAGTGCTTCCTTCTTCCTGATAGGCCGCTTCCTTTACAATTTCGTCAGCCGCCATGCGCATCAGAAGCAGCGCCAGGACAATCGCATTCTTTATTACGCTGGGCTCCTGCCTGGTAGGGCTGGCGATTTATCTCAACATCGTATGGCTGGTGCACAACTGGCGTAATGTGGTACCGCTGGTTCTCGGCATCATCTTCTTCAGCATGATCATTGCCGGACTGGTCCTCTATACGATTTTTCTGGTGCGAGAGATACGGAGAAACGAACAACAGGACAGCTTTCTCAACGCGGTCACCCATGAACTCAAAACTCCAATCACGTCCATAAGGCTTTACCTGCAAACGCTGGAACGGCGCACGCTGAATGACGACCAGCGGCGCGATTTTTATCGCCTGATGCTGGATGACACAGATCGCCTTCTGGGCACGGTGGAACAGGTATTGCGCGCGGGAGAAATCCGCCAGCGCCGCTCGCGCCGGCACTGGCAGGATGTGGACTTCACTGCCATCATTGAAGAAAGCCTGGAACTGGCGCGATTGCGGCATGGCCTGCCCCAGGAAGCACTGCATTTCGGGGCTGCGCCGCCAGGCCAGATTACGCTTCTTGGCAATCCCGACGAACTTAGGACAGCGGTTGCAAACTTGATTGAGAATGCCGTCAAATACTCCGGCCCGCAGCCTTCAATAGTTGTGGACGTGACAACACCGAACATTGATACAGTCCTTTTGCGCGTGCGCGATAATGGAGTCGGGATTCCTCCCAACGAACTTAAACGGATATTCAAACGCTTCTATCGCGTGCAGAGCCGTGCCTCTGGACAAGTGAAAGGCACCGGCCTGGGCCTTTTTATTGTGCGCTCTATCGCGCGCCGTCACGGAGGCGAAGCTTTTGCCGAAAGCGACGGTGAAGGCCACGGCAGCACATTCACGCTGCGCCTGCCGCGGGTGTATCACGTATGAGCCGCATTCTGGTGGTGGAGGATGAATCGCACATCGCTCAGGGACTGCGCTTCAACCTTGAAGCTGAAGGCTACTCCGTGGAAATTACCGGCGATGGCGAGGAAGCCCTGCAGCGGCTTGGTTCCGGCCGTGAGCCCTTTGACCTGGTGCTGCTGGATGTAATGCTGCCGGGCAAAGACGGTTTTGCCATAGCCCGCGAACTCCGCGAAAAACAGAACTTTATTCCCATTCTCATGCTCACGGCGCGTAGCCGTCCAGAAGACGTGCTTCACGGGTTTGAATCCGGTGCGGATGACTATCTGCACAAACCTTTCAACCTGGATATTCTTGTGGCACGGGTCGGTGGCTTATTACGCCGGAAACGCTGGCTGCAAACTGCTTCTGAGGCTCCGCCCCTTTCTCTTGACGAGTTCAGCTTTGCGGGCAAGACCGTAGATTTTGAAAGGTTGCAACTGCACAACAACGGACAGATATTCCAGCTCACTGTCATGGAAATGGAGCTGCTCCGTTACCTGATTCGCAACAGTGGCCGTCCGGTTTCGCGCAAAGAAATCCTGGAACGCGTGTGGGACCTAAAAGAAGATACAGACACGCGGGCCATTGATAATTTTATCGTCCGCCTGCGCCGCTACATAGAAACAGACCCTACAAAGCCGCAGCATCTTCTCACCGTGCGAGGTCTGGGATACCAGTTTGTGGCTGAGCCGGGATAGCTTGCGCGAGAGGGCGCGGCATGGCAAGCTAGTAACTCATTCCTTGCCAACTTTAGAGCAATCGACGACAGAAACTGCTTTTGCCAGCGGTATTCCAGCAGGCGTACTGGACGTGTTGATCGTCGGGGCAGGCTTCTCCGGTCTGGGCATGGCAGTCAAGCTGTTGCATGAGGGCAGCAGATCATTTCTGGTGATCGAGAAAGCCGATGACATCGGCGGTACATGGTACGCAAACCAGTATCCCGGATGCGCATGCGATATTCCTTCCCATCTGTATTCATTTTCTTTTGACCGCAATCCGGACTGGAGCCGCATGTATTCCGGGCGCGACGAGATACAGAACTATCTGAAATCATGCGCGCAGCGGTTTGGCCTGAATCCTTACATCCGCGTAAATACACGGATGCAGGAAGCTGTGTGGGATGAAGCAACATCTCTCTGGCGCATTACAACCGCTGACGGCGACCTGATACGCACACGGGTCCTGGTTTCCGCTGTGGGCGCTCTACATGTCCCCAAATTTCCTGACATTCCTGGCATGGAGAAATTTGCGGGGCCGGCCTTTCACTCCACATGGTGGGACCACAATGTGCCGCTCGAAGGTAAGCGCGTGGCCGTGATCGGCACCGGCGCCAGCGCAATTCAGTTTGTTCCGGAGATCGCGCCAAAAGTAACAAAGCTTTCAGTGTTCCAGCGCACGCCGCCCTGGATTGTTCCGAAGATGGATTTTGCTATTGCAGAACACTGGCGGAAACGTTTTCGCCGCATCCCCGCGCTGGGATGGCTCTTCCGAACTGCGCTATTTTGGCTGTATGAAATTCGCGTGTGGGGATTTCTGGGAAAAATACAAGCTCTACGCAAGTTCGGAAATAAAATGGCGCTCGACCATCTGGCAGCGCAGGTTTCTGACCCTGAATTGCGTCGGCGGCTCACACCGGATTATCAGTTCGGGTGCAAACGCGTCCTCATCTCAAATGATTTTTATCCTGCGCTTCAGCGGCCAAATGTCGAGTTCGTCACCGACGGGATTCGTGAGATTCGCGAGCACAGCATCGTTACTCAAGATGGCACGGAGCATCCGATAGATGTACTGATTTATGCTACGGGCTTCCGCGTCACTGAGCCATTGCATGAAACCCGCGTAATAGGCCGCAGCGGAGTTGACATCCATCAGGCATGGAAAGATCGCATCAGCGCCTACCTGGGTGTGACAGTCAGTGGCTTTCCAAACTTCTTTATCCTGCTTGGGCCTAATACCGGCCTGGGACACAACTCCGTGGTGCTGATGAGTGAAGCGCAGATCGGCTATGTGATGGACTGTCTCCGTTTGATGCGCAAGCGCAAGAGCAAAGTGATGGAAGTCAAGGCCGCTACACAAGAGCGCTTTGTTAATGAGTTGCGAAAGCGGCTGGCAGGGACCGTGTGGGAAGCGGGTGGATGCCGTAGCTGGTATCAAGATGCCAAGACCGGCGAAAGCCCCGTGATCTGGCCGGGATCGGTAGTCGATTATAGGAGGAGAACACGTAAGGCGGTGGAGCAGGATTACGTGTTGAGCAATGGCGCGACGAAGTCAGCGGCAGCTAAGCAGGGTGGATAAATCTTTATCCCGCGCTACGATGTCTTCCCTTTTAACCTCAATCCCGCACGCTCTTCCAACAGCATGATGGTCGCTGCATAGTCCAGATCGTCGTAGCCGTCTTTGCTGGCTTCCTCGTAGATTTCATCGATCTTCGTCAAGCCGGGAAGTTCAACGCCGTTCTCTTTCGCTGCGTCCAGCATTAAGTGCATGTCTTTGTGCATCAGCTTCAGAGGAAAATTGGGTGTGAAATCCTGGTTGAGGATAAACGGTTTTTTGTATTCGGCCACGCCGGACCGGATCATGGACGCTTCAATCAGCTCAAACATCTTTTCCGGCGCCACGCCCAGTTTTTTGGCCAAGGTCAAACTTTCGCACAGGCCTTCATAAATAAAGACAATGTTCATGTTCTGGGCCAATTTTGCGGAAAGTCCTTTGCCGTTGTCGCCCATGTGGATGACTTTTTTCCCCATCGCGCGAAGCAGTGGCTCAACTCGCTCAATGTTATGCGGCGCGCCGCCGATCATAAAAATAAGCTGGCCATTTTCGGCGCCCGTCTTCGAACCAGTGACTGGAGCATCCAGAAACTCACAGCCCTTTTCCTGCAAACTTTCCATGAAGAGCAGGCTGGCGGAAGGCGAGATGGTGCTGGAATCAACCACAACGGTCCCGCTGGTCAGACCTTCAATCGCGCCTCCAGGACCGAACAGCACAGCCTGCACTGCCTTTGTGTCAGAGACGCAGACCCACACGGCATCTTTGTCTTTGGCAGCCTCAGCGGGTGTGGCTGCAGTTGTGGCCCCTTCCACTTGGCGGGGCGTGCGGTTCCAAACTGTGACCTCATGACCGGCTTTGACCAGGTTGGCGGCCATGGGCCGTCCCATGATTCCAAGACCTAAAAAGGCTACGCGCATGTCTGGCATTAAAATTGGTCAAGGCAGAGCGCGTCAAGTGCGGTTGCATCCTGTTCACCGCAAAGGACGCGAAGTACGCAAAGGAAAAGCAGAATTAGACCTCTTCTTTACTTTTGCGGCCTTTGCGGTGAAGTTTTACTGACTGCTGATTGCGGAAGGCTGATTGCTGTTTCTCGGTGATACAATTTTAGGTTTCCTCGAATCTTCCACAAGGATCTACCGATGTCCCAGACTACCATCCAGATTGCACCGTCGCCCCAGCCGCTGGTGGCACTTACTGATGACGAAAATTTATTTCGCGATAATGTGCGCCAGTTTGCCGACCAGGCTCTCCGCCCTAAAGTACGCGAAATGGATGAAAAAGGCGTCTTTGAACGCGACCTGATTGATCAGTTCTTTAACCTTGGGTTGATGGGCATCGAAGTACCGGAACAATACGGCGGGGCGGGCGGCAGTTTTTTTGAAGCAATTCTGGCAGTCGAGGAAATCTCGCGAGTGGATGCTTCCGCCGGCGTGATTGTTGACGTGCAAAACACACTGGTAAACAACGCGCTATTACGCTGGACTACGGAAGAAGAGAAGCGCCGCTATTTGCCGAAAATGACCAGCAATACGGTGGGCGCATACGCTTTGAGCGAAGCAGCGTCAGGCTCCGATGCATTTGCCATGCAGACCAGGGCGGAACTTAAGGGCAGTGAATACGTAATCAATGGCCGCAAACTGTGGATCACAAACAGCAAAGAAGCCGGGGTTTTCATTCTGTTTGCAACGCTTGATCCCGCGGCGGGATACAAAGGCATTACTGCGTTTATCGTAGAAAAAGGTTTCCCAGGATTCACCGTGGGGAAGAAAGAAGACAAGTTGGGAATCCGTGCCTCAAGCACATGCGAATTAATCCTGGAAGACTGTCGTGTGCCCAAAGAAAATGTCCTTGGCGAGGTAGGCAAAGGCTACAAGATTGCCATTGAAACACTGAACGAAGGGCGCATCGGCATTGGCGCGCAGATGCTTGGGCTGGCGCGCGGAGCGTGGGAGAGCGCGCTTAAATATTCCCAGGAACGCAAGCAGTTCGGCAAGAGCATCTCTGACTTTCAGGGCATTCAGTTCCAATTGGCGCAGATGGCCACTGAAATTGAGGCCGTAAAGATGATGGTGTATAACGCGGCCCGCATGAAAGATGCAGGAATGAATTTTGTGAAGGAAGCGGCCATGACCAAGTTGTTCGCGTCGCAAGTGGCTGAGCGCGTCGCGTCACTAGCGGTGGAAATTTATGGCGGCTATGGGTTCACCAAGGACTATCCCGTGGAGAAGTATTATCGTGACGCCAAAATCGGAAAGATCTACGAAGGCACCTCCAATATGCAATTGCAGACCATCGCCAAGATGTTGCTGGGAGGAAAATAGTTTCACATTCTTCTGAGCACCACGTCAGATAAAGCCAATACAATCAGCACCTTGCCAAGGGAACCTTATCTGTAAGGTCGTCTCTGATTGTTTCTGAAGATTAAGGTGGTTTAAACTACTGAGAATTCCGGCTTGCTCACCCCCCATTTGCAGGATAAATCGAAATCGATAAGGGCAGGAGTTAACGTTGGGCCAGGATTCCCAGAAAGAACTGAAAGACCTTAAAACCGTTCACACCTTTTATCTTGGGCTGCTTGAAAAAAACCTGGGACATGGTGTGCCTGTTCCTGTTGAAATTAAAAATTTCAGCGATCCGCCTGCAAACGTTGACGAACTTAACCATAATTTCAAGCTGTGGCTGGACCTGATGGATTTGGCGCTGACGCCGCCGCTTATCCGTGACGCCCTGAAAACAGCATCGGGATTTGACGTCGCGCACGCCCTGCTGCGCTACTTTACCGGCAAAGCGTCGCAGCGATCGGGCGACCGAGACAAGACTGACTGCATCATCACCTATCTTTTCCGCAACCCTGCACAAGATGAAATCAAAGTGGCATGGCAGAGACCGGAAGTAGATAGCTCTTATGCGTTTATCTCGCAATCCGCGCTGGCATTTGAGGCTGAGCTGTACCGTGCGTTAGAAGACATTCCCACTGTACCGATGCCGCCGGAACACGTTGCCCTGCTGCAAGAATTTGAATATCTCTACCAGGAGTTGGAAGAGTTTCGACATTTTGACCAGATTATCGATTCCGGAATTGTGCAGCGTGTGCGCGAACTTAAGCAATCCCTGAGCAAGTCCTTCTACCATCCTGATTCGCTGGCCATCCTGGCGGTCTGGAATGATATTTTTGGGCGGAAATTTGACGAGCTCTTCCATGATGCCGCAGCCCAGATCAAGACATTTGCAGAAGGCGTGCAGAAAGAAGGAGGCAGTATTCTCTCGCGCGTGGAAGGCGATATTACCGTTAAAAACCTCAGCGAGGTGGAAACTGAGCAAATTCTTGCCGAAGATTATCAGGTGGCGCAGGACGAATTCCGCAAGGTATCAAAATACAAAAAAGCAGTGGATAGTAAGCGCCCGGTAAGGATGGCAGCACCGCGATCGCCGTCTACGTCCGCTCCGTCTGCCCCACCGCAGCCGCGTCCCAGCATCCCATCGTCCCCATCAACTGTGTCTTTAACGAATGCGCCATCTTTCCCACCGCCGGCTGCATCCAGGCAGCCGGGAGTTTCTTCGCAGACTCTTAATGCAGACGTTCTTGCCGTGGCTCCATCGCAGGCGGTACAAAACGCAGTACAGGAAGGCAAGATACATAGCGCGCGGCAAGCGATTAGAGAACACGTTCGCAGTTCTAACCCAAAACTGGCCAACATCTTTCCTGTTAAAAATTCCAAGATCATACTCTCGCCGGCGGAAGTGGAGGTTTTTAAAGCGGACTACCAGGGCGAGAAGAGTTTCCGCGCGGACTATGCCAGCATCATGATGACGATTGTGGCTTACCTTTCGCGCATGGTAGTAGAGGTGGATGAATATAACCAGAAAGCGAACTCGGCATATCTATGGAAGCCGCACGCGGACGCGCTGGGGTATCTGGTGAGCACTCTGGAACGGCTCAGTATGGAAGCCGAACAGGTAATGGCTGTGGCCCGCGCTCGTGGACTTGCGGAAAAGGCCGCCGGCCTCTCCACCTCTCTTGAGAAGCTGCGCGAATATGCGAAAACAGTGTCACAGACATTGCAATCAAGCAAGCACAGTCCGCAAGGCTGAGCATATTTTCTTTTTAGTTAAAAGAGATAAGATCTGCGTCAGCTATTTTTGAAATTATTATTTTCTTCAATGTTGTACTTCATTCCAGAGTAAGGCTCAGTTTTTGAAGTTTGATGAGCGCCAGAAGATGAAGTTCGTTTCTTCCGCGAAACAGACTTCTTCATACCCAAAGCAATGTCCGCGAGTTCGAGAAAACGGCTGCTATTGGGAGCGCCGCCCGGCCGGTTTTCCCATGCGCGTTCGCCGGCAGGCCCCTTCAGGCTATAGCGGGGAGCTATCCAAAGGTCCTTGGAAACCTCGGATTGTTTATCTGTTTTTTTAGGCATGAGTGCTGCTCAATTATGCCATTTTATGACGTTTTCAACTACCAAAATAGCGGTTTTCGACAAACCCTACAACCATGAATACATTACTACCGAACTAAGATTTACACACGCAATCGAGCGGCCCGCATCCACCTGAGATTCCGTCCAATGGAATGGAAGAAGATTGCATCAATTGCGCAGCCAAAGTGCGCTCCAGCAGAGATTCAGAACAGATAGAAACCGGCCACTACCGCAACGGGAATACTTTAGACCGCGCTAACAGGACAGTGGCTCTCATTTCGATGCAAGTGTCTGCACCTCTTCGGCGAGTTCCTGAGGAAGATCAACTAATACCTCCAGCCACGAATCGGCATCTTCAAGAACTTTGCCGCTGGAGACGGGTATACAGTTCCAGCAGTTTCGCCCCAGGACAGGACTCGCGGACGAGATGAGCAATGTGTCGCTTGGCCTTGGAGGAGGCTGTTTGGCCAATAACGGCGACTTCAAACCTGTGCTGTTTGCACACTAAGGCAAGGGCAGTCTCATCCAACGCAGCCACTACAGTGTGCCCCGCGCGCTCCAGAATAAGCTGCCTTGTCCGAATAAGAGACGGTTCGACGCCAGTACAAAGAACCAGCGCCATACGGAAAATCCTTTCCAATTGATAAGTTGAGGGGACCCGGCAATCTTAACACGCTGGCTTTAAAAGGCAATGGTAAAAGAATTAGTTAAGCTAGGTTCTTTGCTTAAATCAGGCCCATTTTTGCACTTTTATTAAGTATTAATTTTATAGGGGCCGTAAGCATTTGATTTTAAAGTTGGTATGTTGATGAAGTGGCTGAAGACATGCCGAGATCCCAATAAGAGCCGACTGGGTTCTTCGCTGTTGTAGGCCAAATAGCTTCAACCAATATTGAGCGCTAAAACCTGAGGCCCTGCCATGGCAGGACCTCAAGGTAAATATCCAAGTTCTTGATTTGTTTCACAGCAGCCGCGAAAATTATCTGCGGAACGCTTCCCGTAAAAGATATATGGCTACTTACATGAGGCGCCTATGCCGATGCTGGACAAAGCGAGACAGAGGTCCGCGCGACCGTGGCCCATCTGCTGTACGGAGACTCCGCGGGAAACCGCGTTGGCAACATCGCCTGGCTTGTACGTAGGACGACCTTGCAGGACGAGGGCCGCTTCACCGGCCACCATTGGAGTGCTGAATGAAGTTCCCCAGCCGGCTGCGTAGTTTCCACCCGGATAGGTAGTGATCACGCCCTCACCCGGCGCCGCAATGAAAACCGCGTTGGTGCCGAAATTGGTGAAGCTGCTCTTGATATCAGAGTTGTCAGTGGATCCGACTCCGATCACGCTGTTATACGCGGCGGGAAAGACCAAGGTCTGCAGGCCGTCATTCCCAGACGCCGCCACTACCACTACGTTCTTGCTAAGTGCATATTGAATGGCGTTTTGCAGGGCGGTCGAACTTTGATTGATTTCAAAGCTCATGCTGATTATGTTGGCGCCGTGGTCCGTAGCGTAATAAATGGCG
Organism: Candidatus Angelobacter sp.; assembly: GCA_036488825.1. Taxonomy (GTDB): domain Bacteria; phylum Acidobacteriota; class Terriglobia; order Terriglobales; family Acidobacteriaceae; genus Angelobacter. The sequence goes on along the minus strand of DASXGZ010000032.1, from coordinate 100,455 downwards.
CGCAGGATATTGAACAGATCAGAGCTGCCATCGCCCGCGAAGGCCTTTAATGGCATGATGGCCGCGCCCGGAGCGATCAAATGGACCAGACCAGCGGTCATGGTCCCGTGGCCAAATGCATGCGGCGGACCGTCAAGGATACTGGTGCTTGACTGGCTTAGAATTGCAACTGTGGAGCTGTTCAACTGCACCAGATTCTGGCCGTCAAGGATGCTGGTGGAAGACTGTGTCAAGGCGGCAGCCATTGCGGCTGGAATATCCGTCAATTCTGAGGGACTCGGATCGTTGGTGATGAAGTTATATCCAGGCACCAGGTTTCCAGCCAATGCCGGGTGGTTCGGATCGACGCCTGTGTCAATGATCGCAACAGTCGCACCCGCACCCGTGAGCTTGGTGGAAGTTTGCGCGTCCTGGTTGCGCAACAAAGAAGTTGCAGGCTGCTGCACGTAATTGCTGGCCACGTCAGAGCCGAAATAACTCACTATGGTGCGTCCCGGCAGGCCATCCAGAATTGACGTTGAAGATTGCGTCAGATTGGCAATGGTGGCGCCGGAAAGTTCAGGCACAACCAACACATGGTTAGGTTCGAAGCTCTGAACGTCAGCATCGGCGGCTGTTTTGGGATCGGGAGAAAAAGAAGAAACCAGAAAAACGCCGTGGCTGGAAAGCTGCTGAACCTGAGTGAGTCCGTGGCGGCCACATACATCCTGCGCTTTATCGGGAGCAGTTATCAAAACAAAACTCTGCTGCGCTACCAGCGGCAGACTGGCAAACAGAAGCAAGCCGGAAATCATTTTAGTAAGCACCCTGAACAGATTGCTCATGGCTAATTCGTTTGTCCCTCTTCACACCGAATCCGTCCGGTTGAGAGGCTCCCTTCAGATAATCCGTCGAACTTGAAAAGAGTATAGCCAGAGTACCTGGAGGCGATGGAGAGATTTTTCATGCGGCAGAACGACAGAACAATCTATTGCGAATATTAGACGAATAAACTGCCTGCTTCAGGCATGACGTAAGATGCTGATTTTAAAATGGTTAATATCCATTTAGAAGTAAGCGCTGGATGTTTTGGTGAGTGAATCAGAAGTGCAACGAGCTTTAAAAAAGTGTTCAAGAAAGAACAGAAAAAATTAGACTTGCTAATAAATTTGGGGTGTCACAGAAGATGATTTGCGCTGAAGATTAGAGAATCAAAATTTATCGAGCTAGCGCCCTGAACCGGTGCTGCCGTTGTTCCCCACCACATTCATGAGCGACTGGTAGAGATCAATGCGACCATAGCCCATGTCATTGATCTGTTTTGTCTTTGAAAGCGCATTTGTAACGTCGCCCGGCTTGCTGGCAGGGCGCGCCTGCAGCACAAGAGCCGCAGCACCTGCCACCATTGGCGCACTGAAAGAAGTGCCCCATCCTGCCGCATAGCTGGCGCCAGGAAAGGTAGTTACAACGCCTTCACCCGGAGCGGCAAAAGTGACAACGCCGGAACCAAAATTTGAAAAAGAGCTACGAAGATCGCTATTGGTGCTGGAGCCAATTCCCTGCACGCCGTTGTAGCTGGCGGGATAGACAAGCGTCTTAATGCCATCGTTGCCAGCCGAGGCAATCATGATCACATTTTTACTCAGAGCATACTGCACAGCAGCTTGTAACCCCGGGGAGGGCTCTCCAAGGCTGAAACTCATACTGATCACGTTGGCGCCGTTGTCGGCTGCGTAATAAATGGCACGAATAATGTCAGACAGGTTCGAGGAACCATCGGCGCGAAACGCCTTCAACGGCATAATTTTGGCCGTAGGAGCGACAAGATGAACGATTCCAGCCGTCATTGTCCCGTGGCCAAATTCTGCCAGCGTGCTGTCAAGAATCGAGGTGCTGGACTGGTCCAGGATTGACGTGCTCGATTGGTTCAAGATGGCCATGGCAGAACTGTTCAATTGCAGGGTGTTCTGCGCGTCCAAAATGCTGGTGGAACTCTGCTGAAGCTGAGCGGCAATCGCGGAAGGCAGATCCGCCAACTCAGAGAAACCGGGAATATCGCGGGTAAAGTCAAAACCAGGAACCAGAACGCTGGTTAAAGCGGGATGAGAGGGGTCCGCGCCAGTATCGATAATGGCTACAATCCCGCTGCCCGTAAGATGGGTTGCAGTACGTGCATCGTTTAAACGAATGATACTGGTTGCGGTCTGCGTAGTGTAATTGCTGGGAACCGTGCTACCGAAAAACGAAACCAAGGTCCGCCCCGGCAGCGCATCGAGAATACTGGTGCTGGACTGCGTAAGCGTGGGTTGCGTTAGGCTGGATAGCTCCGGCAACGTAGCGCGCTGCTCCGGTTCAAAACTTCCAACCAGAACGTCCGACTCAACTTCTGTTTCAACGCCGGAAACATTCGCGGACGGCGAAGTCACCAGCATGACGCAGTTGGTGCCGTCAAAAAGCTCTTTCACCACCGTGAGGCCGTGGCTATCAACCACGCTCTGCACATTGCTGGGGGACACAGTGAGGATGTAAGTGTTCTGCGCCGTAAGCGGCAGAGCACACACTAGTCCCATTAAGACGAGTAAACTGATTTTCCTCATGGTAAATGTCCCAAATAAATTGCTGGTAGATTTCACAACTGCGGTGTCTTGCCCAACTGCACTTCAAGTTCCTGGCCTCTGCTCTCCAGTGGCACCAGCAAGCGCAGATCGCTTTCTGGGACATACTCCAACTGGAACTCACCAAAAGTATTACTGATGGAGCGAGTTACTTCACGCTTACCGGCAACAAGAATTACGGGTAAATTGGCGAGAACTTCATCCGGTGTTTTCTGGTTGGCAATCTGGCCGACCAACACCATGCTGGCAGATCCTTTTTCGTGCTCAAAGCGCAAATCCACAGAGTAGTCACCGGCATGGAAAAGAACCTGGCGATTGATCTGGTGCGTTCCGCGCACCCCTACAGGCTGGGGATCATTCAAACTGTCATAAACCAGGCTGGCCCATAGGCGCTGCAACGTGGAGCGGCGTGGCGTTTTCGCCAGGCCAATCATGGCCTTTACCTGCTGCTCAACCGCCCGGGGCACCTGATAGGTAGCCTCTCGCGAGCAAACCATGGCAAATTTTTGCAATAAGCCCCTGATCTTCTCGCACTTCGCGCATCCACCTTCCAGATGGGCGAGCATGCGTGCATGTTGCTCACGTGGGACTGCGCTTCTAACATAGTCAGCCCACTCAGTAATATCGAAATGGCGTACGGCTTCAGTCATAGAGGACTTTTCTTCGTCTCATTTCAAGTAAGGGGAACACGGCTTCCGGGTCCATGTTCCCCTTTTAGCAGTCGACGGATGAGCCTGCTTCTAGTCATAAGAGTGCCATCTAGGGTCAAAAATATAGGTTGGATAAGATTTTTTATATTCATGAGATTTTTCCCACAAGGGCAAAAGCCGCCCAATAGTATGGATGGCGATGCCGCTGCTTCAGTTTGATCACTGCGCTTCGCAGAGCTTTCGCCTTGTTTGCTGAATTCTTATAACCTTCGTAGAAGTCCCGCATGAACTCCGCCGTGCTCTCATCATGCACTTCCCAAAGACTTACCATCAAGGTCTGGGCGCCGGCGTATAGCAACCCTCGAACCAGGCCAATCAGCTCGTCCCCCCCAATCACCACATTCATGCCCGTGCCACAGCCGCTCAGCGTCACCAGCTCGGCATCGAACTGTAACTGATACAAATCAAACAAGCTTAGCAGCGAATTACCAAGCCGGATGGAGGAAAACATAGGGTTGTCCTGGCGGAAATAGCCATGCGTAGCAATGTGGATGTACCTGCTCTTTGGGCCATAAGCCCGCAATTGTTCCTCAGTCGCTTCCGCACCCATGAAAACTCTAGCATTATTCATCGCGGAAGCAACAAAATGGGCCTCTTCCGCAATAAAAGGTGCGCGGGCGTCCGGCACGGCAAGAACCAGAGTGTCACCGTCGCCCGCCGGTAGTAATTTTTCCTGGCAGACGGCGAAGATGCTGCTGCTGGGCGCATAAGAAATCGAGAAATCGTCAATAAGGTAGCGTTCTCCGTCAGAAAGCGCATGGAATGGCAGGTAATGCAGGAAAGCATGCGGGACAATAATCAGGTGCTCGGCCGTAAGCTGGTCGCGTATAGGAGCGATCAGCAACGAATAGAGCTCCTCCAGGTGCGCCTGAGTAGCTTGCAGGAGAGCTTTCTCCAACGGTTGGATATAGTCCGCGCCGAGCCGAAACTTCGCGAGTTGCAACTGCAAAAGGCGGAGCTTCTCGCGCACGCCGTTCACATCGCCTAACGCGATAATCTTGAACTGTGTGGCTGAGACCAGACACACATAAAACCGATCACGCGCCGTGTAGTACTCCAGCAGCAGCGTGTTTTCCGGAAGTATTTTTTGCAGCTCCTCTACTGATACGGTCTTGGCGCTTTGCAGACTGGCGAATTCCCGGTCCACGCTCTGCACCTGCGAAAATGCTTTGACTAACGCATCTTCATACCGGCGGCTGAGCACCCGCAATTGCTGGATACGGCCATTTGAGCTGCCTTCCGGATTCAATTCTTCAATCTCGATCTGGTGATAGGTCCAGTTCAGCTTCTGGCGCAGATCGCGGAACTGCCCCATGGCGGGCGAAAGCTCCTGCGGTTCTCCGCGAGTGGCAATGGAGGAGGTGCGAAAAGCAATCAGATCGGCGAGGCTGCGCGATTTGGCCTGCTCGATGTAGCTAAATGCTTCCCGTTGTGCGCGCACGCCAAAACTCACAGCCAGTGACGTAACCACCAGCCCCTCATAAACCGCCAGCTTATTTTTAAGGAATGCAATCTTCAGTTCTTCTTTGCCAAGATGGCTGCGCAAGCCTTCCAGCTTTTTGAATGCCTGCTCATATGCCTGGCGTGCAAGCTCCGTATTGCCGCTGGCTTCTTCAGCCTGTCCCAGCATGAAGTAGGCCTGGTAAGTGGCGGGAGAATCAATATGCGTAAGGCGTGAAAGCGCCGCGCTACAGTAACGGCGCGCCTCTTCCGGATCGGAGCCGCGAAGCTCAAGCGCCGCCAGCAGCAGTTCACACAGAGCTGCTTTCGATGGCAATACCGAGCTGCTGAAATAACCCAACGCTATTACGGCCAGGTCTTCCGCTTGATCATTCTCTCCGGCTTCGTACAATACCAAAGCCTTGTACAGATCAATTAAAGGAGGCCACAGCGGATTGCCTTCTTTCACAAAAAGCGCGCGCGCGCGGTTAAAAGCCTCTATCGCGTTCTTGTGCCGGCCCTGCTGGCTTATGGCAATGGCGGAGAAGGTAGCCGCCTTGGCTGCTTCATAACTCATTCCTAACTCGGTAAACGCAGCAAAGGCATCCAACGCCAGCTCCGTACCGCCTTCCGTCAGGTTCAATTCCAGATAGATTTCTGATTCATCCAGATCGCAAAGAGCCTGATGGTAGCGGTCGCCAAGCTCCGTACAAAGGGTACGCGTCTGGTCATAGAGTTCAATGGCGCGCAGGTATTCGCCGCGCAGGTAGTGGAGATAAGCCACGTTGTAATCAGCTTCAGCCACCAGCAGTGAAAATCCGTGTTCCAGGCAATGCTGGCGTGCTAGCAGGTAGGTTTCTTCCGCGCGATCAAAATCATTCAGGCTGTAATAGCAGACCGCAAGATTCCGGAGCACGGCAGCGATATCCAGGGGTTCGCCATACTCCAGAAACTCCCCATAGGCCTTTTCATAGACCTCCACGGCCTCCTGAAAGCGGTCCTGCCGAAAGTAGATGTTGGCAATATTGCTGTTCAGGCGTGAGAGCCGGAGGCGGTCCTTGTGCTGATGAAAAATACTGCGCGCTTCTTCGCCCAGCCGGAAGGCCCGCTCATACTGGCCATCATAAATTAGGCTTTGCAGGGCGCCGCTGATGGTGCGCGCATAATCCAGGTCATAGCCAGTCTGCTGGAAAATCGTCAGCGCTTTTTCATATTCCTTGATCGCTTTTTGGTATTTGCCGGTCAGGTAAAGGACGTGACCCACCGCGCGGGCGCTCTGGGCCAAAGCATAAGGATCCTCTATCTTTTCTGCGATCCAGACAGCGGCCTGGGCCATACGGTCGGCTTTCTGTAAATCGACCCGGGCAAAGATGACTACCGCGTTATAGAGAGATTCCACCGCGCCCTTGCTGCACTTATCTTTTTGCGCGAGGAGAAAGCTGCGCCGCGGTTCTTCCTCCGGAATGGCGGCGAGATCAATGATCCATTGCTCGATCCCGAAATTCGGCTCGTGGACCATTCTAGAATCCCAATTCCAACAAAATCTTCTGGAGCCGGTTGAGACAGCGTCCGCGAATAAAACCTATGGATCCAGTAGCCAGGCCGAGCCTCTGCGCAACCTCGTTGTAAGGCACCGGAGGTTGTTCATAAAACAGAAGCTTCACCAGTTGAGCGCAGCGTGGGGTCAGTTTCTCAATCGCATCACGGACAGCCTGTTCCTCCTGGACTTCCTGCAGCACCATGGGAGCGGCCGCAATTTCTTCCGCCAGTTCCTGTTCCATGGCATCGAGTTCAACGTCGCCCTTTTGCTGCTTCTTCCAATGAAAACATTTGTGCGTTGCGACCGTAATCAGCCATGAACGCAGTGATTCGATCTTCCGCAGCTTGGAAAGATTAGTGAAAAGGTCAATGGAGACATTCTGGAAAATGTCACCGGCATCATCCGGGCTGAAGCCATACTTCACCGGAACGGAGTAGATCAGGCGCTTATACTTGTCGATGAGCGTGTTCCATGCACGCTCGTCGCCGCTCAAGCACTCCTGAACCAGCCGCTCGTCTTCAGCTGTTGCTAAGTCCCGGATTGTGGGCAAAGTCAGTTCGTTGGCGTTATCTTCCATTCAATCGTTTCCGGTCATTGCTTTCCGGCGGGGGTGTGCCAATAAAGTTCTTCTGCGTTCCAAAAAGTATACTGTTCAATGATGGCTGGATGGAAATTACCAAGGTCTTCTCGCGCCCCCACCAATATGTTCGGGCTGGCCAGGTAAATCATGGGGAGCTGCTGCGCAAGTATCTCCTGCACCTGATCGTAGATCCTTTTCCTTTGCTGATAATCGATTGTGACCAGTTGCTTTTGCATAAGCTGGTCGAGCTCCGCTTCCCATGGCGTAGCCGGCGTCTTTTCCCCCAGGTGCCAGAAATGGCTTTGCGCATTAGACATCAGGATGTTCATGTCCGGCGTGGGGTCGGCATCGCCACTCACCAGTCCCATAACAATAGCTTCATAATCGTGTGAGTTCAGAACGCGGTCATTGGCCGAGCGGGCCTCCATGGGCACCACATGGGCCATAATGCCGATTTTCTTCAAGTCATCCTGAATCAGCGTAGCGATCTGGCCGCGCTGGGTGTTGCTGGAAGCCACAATAATGCTGAATTCCACCGGCTGGCCGCTTGAATCCACCAGAGTATTGTCACTCTTCCAGGAGAACCCCGCAGCTTTGAGAAGCTCGCGGGCATGGGCCACCGAGAGCACTGGAGCGGGAATGGATGCGTCAAACCATGCTTTGTTTCCGGGGCTCACGTGCGTGGCCAGAGCCGCGGCCAGGTTGCGATAAACTAGATGCACAATGCCAGCCCGGTCAATGGCCGAAGAAACTGCCTGACGGAAGCGGACGTCTTGAAACCATTTTTGCTTGCGCGCGATCTCAGGCAGCCGTCCAGCCGTATCGTCATTCAGGTTAAACATCAGAAAGTTGTATTCCAGCCCTGGACCGGCGTCATACAGCTTGAAGTGCCGCGTCTTCTGTTCCGGCTCCAGCGCCACAAAGTTGTCAGCGCTCAATCCGCTGATGATTTGTGAATCGCCAGCCTCAAAGCGTATTACCTGCGCGTCCTGCGTGGGGACCACCAGGAACGTCAACTCGTCGAGATAGGGGAGCTTTTGCCCTTTGCTGTCAATTTTCCAGTAATAAGGATTGCGCTCCAGCACGATCCGGTCGCCGGGGACCACCTGCTTCAAGCGAAACGCGCCCAAGCCTGCGATTTTTGCGGGCGGAGTGCTCAACGTCCACGCCTGACCGATTTTTCCTTCCTGATAATCCTTTTCCAGCAGATGCCGAGGCAAAATGGCCAAGCCGTCAAAGACACGTTCAGCCGCTGAGTAGGGTTCGGGGAAAATGAAGCGGACAGTGTAGGCATCCAGCTTTTCCACTTTGGTTGGCTTACCGGAAATAATCAGCAAATCGCGCTGCGGAGAGTGGACCTGTTCATCGAGGTAAACCTTAAAAGAGAAAAGCACATCATCCGCGTCAAACGGTTCGCCATCTGAAAAGCGCAGGCCGCGGCGCAGCTTCAACGTGAATTGCGTACTGTCTTTTGAAACGCTCCATGATTTCGCCAGCGCCGGCTCGGTCTTCTGCGTGGCGCGATTAATGTGAATCAGGTCCGCTTGAATCCGGGCGTTCACGCCAAAGGAATTCTGGTCAATGGCCAGAACGGGATTAAAGGTCCTGGGCTCAGAACGCTGGGCAATCACCAGATTTCCGCCTCTGTTGCCCGGTTCCGAAGTAGTGCGCAACAGGTCTTCCTGCGCGAAGGCGCGCATTCCAGTCAGCAACAGCATTGCCGCCGCACAATACAAGAACAAGCGCTGCCAACGGACAACAAACGGCTTTCCGCATTGGGCTAAAAATTTGATTTCGTCCGCTCCTGTAGCGTCTCCGCCAGTGAATGATAGGCCAGAAATACCGGTACCGGCGCGAGGCCGGGCAACAGCATCCACCAGTACGAAACCAGTACGTGATATTGCTGCGCATTTGCCAGCATGTTGCCCCAACTGGGAAACGGCTCGCCAATACCCAATCCCAGAAAAGACAGAATGACTTCGGCAAGAATGAACTGTGGAATCAAGACAGCCATCTGCGTGAGCAGAACGCGAAAAGTCAGCGGCATAAGGTGCCGTCGCAAAAGATAAGCGTTGGACGCTCCAAATCCTCGTGCCGCCAATACAAAATTGCGCTCACGCGCGCTCAGGATTACGCCGCGCACCAGGCGCGCAGGACGCCCCCATCCCACTAGCCCGATTACCGACACAACCAGCAGAAACGCCGTTACAGGGCTGATCTGCAATGGCAAAAAAGCCCTTACGGCGATCAGCAAATAGAACCACGGGACAGTGATAAAGACCTCAGCCACCCGCATTGCCACGTCATCGACTCGGCCGCCATACATCCCTGCAATTCCGCCCAGCAATAAGCCCGTGACCACAGAAAAAGCCGCCGCAACAAAGCCAGCAAAGAGCGAAACTTGCCCGCCATAGAGAAGACGCGAAAATAGGTCGCGGCCAAATCCGTCTGTGCCGATCATGAACAGACTGGCCGGCGACTGCACGCCAAAAAAATGCCGCGTGGAATGAAAAAATCCCAAAATGCTGTATTCGTCTCCCCGCGCAAAGAATTCGATTGGAGCCGGTTGAGAACAATCTTGCTGATACTGATTTAGATCATTCTCGGCTGGTTTGGTGACATAAACAAAGGCGCGTAGGTGAAATTTTCCGGCGCAGTCAATGAAATGGATTTTTGTGGGCGGAGCATAAGCGTGCTCACGTTCCTGCGTCTCGTAATTGTAGGGCGCAATAAATCCGGCAAGAACGATAGCGACATGGATAGTCAGCAGAAACCATATTGCCCAGGTGATCTTGAACGGGACCGCACCGCCGACGCCAGCCTTTTCAGGGCTGCGGGCGTCCTTTGAGGAGCTACGCCCCTCGCGAATACTTCGCGCATCACGGCGCTCAGAATCGCTCACTCCAACCCAGGTCAGCGTCATGCCTGTCTCCTAATCCTGGGATCAAAGGCATAAAGCAAAATATCTCCCAGCAGATTGCCTGCAATCAGAAAAACCGTTGACAGCATGACCGCGCCAATCACAACAAAGAGATCGCGCGCCAAAATGGCTTCTAACAGAAGCGGGCCCATGCCCGGCCAGCCCATTACAACTTCAATCAAAAGAGAAACACTGAGCAAGACTGCCACAGACAATCCAAACAGCGAAATCAACGGATTGGCTGCGGCAGGCAGCGCATAGCTGAAAAGCAGTTTGAGCCGAGGCAGCCCGTGGCCCTCAGCCGCGCGCATATAGGATGATTCCAACACCTCGCCTATGCTGGCGCGGACATGGCGCAAAATGATGGCCAATGAACCGATCACGAGCGCCGCTACCGGCAGCAACATGTGCCAGCCCAAATCGCGCAGCCATGCCCACATACTCTGGTCCTGAACGCCGACGGAGGTCATCCCCCCAACGGGAAACATTCCTGTCTTCAACGCAATCAAAAGCGCCAGCAGCGCGATGAGAACATCAGGCAGGGCCAGCAAAGTTGAAGTTCCGCCGGAAAATAAACGGTCACCCCAGCTTCCCTTCCTTCCCGCCACCAGCACGCCCAGCGGGACCGCGATCAACCATGAAATGATGAGCGCCGGCACACTCAATAAAAGCGTATTGCGCGCACGCGGCCACAACAGGGTTGCAGCCGGAGTGTCATACGCGAATGAATATCCAAAATCGCCTTTGGCGGAGGATTTGATCCATCGCCAGTAACGCACCGGAAGAGGCTGGTCCAGGCCGTACTGTGCGCGGAGTTGCGTCACCGTCTCCGGCGAGATTTGCGGATTCAGCCTCATTTCGCTCAGGAAATCGCCGGGCGCGGCCTGAAAAAGTAAGAACAACAGGATTGAGACGCCGAATAGCAGCAGCAATCCATGTCTGGCGCGGCGGGCAAGGTAGCGGATCATACTGCGGCCTCCACACCGGGAGCGTGCAGGCGCTCGCTGGCATCCAAGAGTGCGCGCGTTGCTGGATGAGCGCTCTGGCCCAGTTTTGTTGGGATAGTCCGCTCCACAATCCGGCCGGCATCCATTACAAGAACTTCCTGCGCAAATAAGGAGACGAAATTGAGATCGTGCGAAATGTACAGATAGGCAAGCCCATGTCTCGCTTGCAGATCGATGAGCAGCCGCACCATCTGCGCCTGAAGAGGCATATCCAGCCCCGACAGCGCTTCGTCCATGATGAGCAATTTGGGTTCGGCGGCCAATGCTCGCGCCAGAGCAAGGCGTTGCCGCTGACCGCCGCTGAATTCGCCCGCGAGGCGCGATGCCCACCCCGGATCAAGCCCGACCTCTTCCATCAACTCCAGCGCCCGCTCAGTGCGCTCCGCCTCACTTTTCCAATGTGCGATTTCCAATGGTTCGGCCACGATCTGTCGCGCGGTGAAGCTTGGGTTGAGCGAGGTGGCGGCATCCTGAAAGATCATCTGCACCGGGTGGCGCAAATCACCATTTTTGCTTGGTCGCAGCTTCTCTGTCTGCGCCTGCCCATGCAGCAAAATTTCGCCAGAATCCGGCGTCTCAAATCCGGCGATGCAGCGCGCCAGAGTTGACTTCCCTGACCCGGAGCGCCCGATTACCGCTACCGTGGAACCTGCATTCAATTCCAGGTCGACGCCCTCGAGCGACTGAACAACAAACTTCCGGCGTGACAACATTCTCTGCTGGATAAATTTTTTGCCAAGACCGTGTACCACCAGCACTGGATTGTCATTGGTGCTGCTCTGGGGCGACGAAGCAAAAAGACTCTTTTCCGGGAACAAAATGCTTTGCACATATTCATCGGAGCTATTTTGCAATTTAGCCAGATCGCCGCGCGCATACACTTCCCCCTCGCGCATGATCAGAATATTTTCGGTCAATGACGCGAGCACTCCGGAGTTATGGGTGATAAAGATCATGGCAAGCCCGAGATCGCGCTTCAATCGCGCCAGCAATTCCAGAATGTCTGCCTGGGTGGCCACATCCAGGGCGCTCAAAGGCTCATCCGCAATGAGCAGCTTTGGCTGGCATATCAATGCCTGAGCAATGGCGACGCGCTGCCGCTGGCCTCCGCTCAGTTCGTGCGGGTAGGCACGCATGATGCGTTCGGGATCGCTGAATCCGACCTGGCGTAGCATTTCATCGCAGCGCGAGGCCACAGCTTCACGATTAAGATCGCGATGTGCTACCAACACGTCGGCAAGCTGCCGCCTGAGCGGCAACACGGGGTTGAGCGCCAGCGCCGGCTCCTGAGATATCAACGCCACTTCCGCGCCGCGTATTTCTCTTAATTGTGCCGGGGATACATCTGCGAGGCTTCTGCCGCGATATTCCACTGTTCCTGAAGCCACCCGCGCATTCCCGGGCAGCAGCCGTAAAAGTGCCAGCGCGAGCGAGCTCTTGCCCGAACCGGATTCTCCCAGTACGCCCACGCTTTCTCCTTCGCCAATCTCAAGATCAACGTTGTGCAATGCGCGTACTACGGCTCCGCTGGCAGCGTCATATTCCACGCTGAATCCAGAAACCCGCAGCAGGGGATCGAGTTTTAACAGGCCCAGGTTGCCGGAAGTCAATCTCTGGCGTGCTCACTCTCTAATTAGTAGGTCTTAATTGATCCATTATGCAGCATGAGATGGATTGCCGAAATCGACTGTTTACCCGTGACATCGATCCAGCACCTCGAGGTCCCTCTGCGGCACTAAATGGGCCACCCGAAGCCCATCCGCAGAGCGGGAAAAGCCTGACCGAATAGTCTGGCAAGTCACTTGAAAACGAACAAGTTACCTTGGTTTGGAAGTCCCTATTCAAACACTAATTGGCCATTGGCAAGAGCGTCCATTGTCCGAATAGAAGTAATGGATATGTCCTATGGTTATCCCTTAATCCCTTAATCTCAGGCTTTTGACGTAATCCAAAGTTACCTGCTCACTTGTACATTGCCTCAAGCCGCTTCAGACCAAACAAATTTTTCAAGGAGGGATGCCTTGCAGCCCTGGCGAATCATTCAGTCCTGTTCGTTGATTCTCATCCTGACTTTTGCGGTAGTGTCTTGTGGCGGAAACACTCCTTCTTCTTCCACAACAACCAGCGCCCTGCCTGCGCCTAATCCGGCTGCAAGCCCGACGCCCGGGCCTTCACCGGCTCCATCTCCCTCTCCGACTCCGGTTACCCCGACCAACGTGACCGTAATCGACCACATTGAAGAATCGCCGTGGCTGACCTGCGGCAATTGCGGCAACAATGGAGCCGCCGGCCCGACTGCCGCTTACTCTGACACTCTGGGCATTGCGGCGCCAAGCGAAGACGGCTCTGCCACGCAGTTCAGCCTCGCGGCGTCAGTTCCTTTTACTAACGCATACTTTTACCAGAGGCACACGCCGATCAGCACGCAAATTGCCGCGCTTACGTATGAGTTTGATCTGTATATTCCGGCCGGCTCGGAAAACCTGCCGCAGGCAGTCGAGTTTGAGTGCCAGCAAGTCGTGGATGGATGGGTTTATAACTTCAGTTGGCAGGCGCTCTATACAGGCAATATCTGGCGCATCTTTGATTACGGTCTGAAACGCTGGGACGCAACCGGAATTGCCCTTACCCGTTTTACGCCGGGCACCTGGCACCACATTCTGGCCGAATATCACAATGACACGGTTGCACACACCGTGATTCATGATGCGCTGACCGTGGATGGAGTTCGCGTTCCGGTGAACATCACGCACAACGCATTTTTCTCAGGCGCGGTCAACAACCAATTTATCAATGCGGTCCAATTGGACAGTAACAGTGCCGCTGCACCCTACAGCATTTACGTAGACAAAATGAGGATCACATATCAATAAGAGCCAGTTCACTCAATAGTGCAGGGCAACCATGGGACCGACTTTGGCTGCCCTGCGCGCTCAAAAAAATAGTGTCAGACTAGCTGTACGCCGGCGCTGCACACGTGCACTGGCATGCTTTCCCGTTAATGTTCAATGCGGTCGCGCAAAATCAACTCGTAGCGCGGCCTGATTGTGGTCTTTGCTGCGGTTCCCGTAAAATCTGGAGCGCATGGCCACTACTACCGTTGCTGCTGCCTCACCCCGCCGAAATGTTTTAGGAACAATCCTCAAGATTATTCTCTGGATTCTGCTGCTGATAATCATCGCCGGATTGCTGGCATTCTTATGGTTTTACAAGGGAGCGCGCTCTTCCCTGCCGCAGCTTGACGGCACAATCAGCGTGGCCGGATTGCAGTCGCCGGTTTCTGTGGTGCGCGATGGCCATGGCGTTCCTCACATTACGGCTGCGAAGCTTGAAGACCTCTTTTTCGCGCAGGGCTATGTTACTGCCCAGGACCGCTTGTGGCAGATGGATTTGACGCGTCGCGCAGTAGCTGGTGAGATGGCGGAAATTTTTCCTGCCTCAAGCGCCCCTCAGAAGCCAGTTTCGCGCTCCACGGCTGCCGTGCGTCCGCGCCAGACCTGGGTGGATTATGACAAGCAGCAGCGCACCATGCGGCTGCGAGTGATCTCTGAGCGGGTTACGCAGCAATTGCAGGCACGCGATCGCGCTTTCTTTGACGCCTATACCAGAGGCGTAAATGCCTTCATCGAGCAGCACCAGGACAAGCTGCCGATGGAATTCCGCATTCTGGGCTATAAACCCCGGCCATGGTCCACGACCGATTCGCTCATGGTTGGAATTGGCATGAGCCAACTGCTCAACCCGCAATATGAGACCGAATACTGGCGGGAAAAAATTGGCGCAAAACTCTCGCCGAAGCTGATGGCCGATTTGTATCCACCGGATTCATGGCGTGACCATCCGCCCGCGAGTGAAGCAGGAAGCAATAGCGATTCGGCTCCAATACAAAATCCACCAGCAAACATTCTCAGAAAAGCCGGCCATTTGTCGCCATTGTCTCAGCCGCAATTTCTGCCGCGTATAAATGATGATGCTTGCGAAGCGTGCCTGCCAGGATCGAACAATTGGGTCATCTCCGGTGCGCACACGGTTTCAGGCAAGCCACTGCTTTCAAACGACATGCATTTGCCACATCGCGTCCCCGGCGTGTGGTATGAAGTGCAGCTCCACTCGGGTGACTTCAATGTTGAAGGCTTTTCCCTGCCCGGCCTGCCGTTCATCAGCGTGGGACACAACCAGCGCATCGCGTGGGGATTTACCAACCTCAATCCTGACGTGCAGGACCTGTTCATTGAAAATTTCAACGAGGCCGGCGAATACCAGACACCTACCGGATGGCAGAAGCCCGAAATCGATCATCAGGTAATTCACGTGAAAGGCAAGCCGGACGTAGCGTTTGACGTGGTGGTAACGCGGCATGGGCCAATCCTTACGGATTTTTTGCCGGGCGAGACACGCAAGATAGCCTTAGGATGGCTGGTGTATGATCCGCACGCCGTCAGCGTGCCGCTTTTTGATCTCGACTCTGCGCAAAATTGGGAGCAGTTCCGTAAAGCTCTTTCGATCTTCGCGACCCCCTCGCAGAACGTGGTCTATGCAGATATCGACGGCAACATTGGCTATCAGCCGATGGGCTTTGTACCAATACGCGCCACTGGAGACGGCACCGTGCCGGTGAACGGCGCGGACGGCAGGCATGACTGGATCGGCTATGTTCCCTTTGACAAGCTGCCCAGCCTGTACAATCCGCCTTCCGGCATCATCGCCACCGCAAATTCCAAGATCACGCCGGATGGCTATCAATACCAACTCGCTACCCAGTGGTTTCCGCCATATCGCGTAGATCGCATCTACAAGGTGCTGAAGTCCGACAAAAAGTTTTCACCAGCCGACATGCTGGCGCTCCAGACTGACATCACGTCAGAATACGACCATTTTTTTGCCGACAAGTTTGTTTACGCCATTGATCACAGCGCAAAAGCTACGGACCGCACTCACAAAGCCGCCGATATTATGCGCGGTTGGGACGGACGAATGCTCGCCGACGCTGTTGCGCCGACCATTGAGGTGCGGACCCGCCGATACTTATGGGAGATGCTGCTGGAACCCAAGTTGGGCAATGATGCGGATAATTATGAGTGGTCAGAGGCAGCCGTGGCGCTGGAAAACATTGTGCAGAACCAGCCGGCGCGCTGGCTGCCGCCGGGCTATGACAACTTTAATGACCTGCTGACCGCTGCAGTAGGTAAAGCTCTGAAAGACGCGCCCGCCGACCTGAAAACATGGAAGTACGGCGAAGTTTATCCAGTGTCGATCACTCATCCGGTGTTCGGCGGCCTTCCGATTCTGCATGGGCATATGAATGTCGCGGGGCCCGGCACGAAGCCACAATCCGGTGGAGGCTATACAGTCAAGCAGGTTGGCCGTGGCTTTGGCCCGTCCGAGCGCATGACCGTGGACTTCTCCAACCTTGACGCATCAACTTTCAATATCGTGCTGGGCGAATCCGGACAGCCTTTCAGTCCGCATTACATGGACCACTGGGACGCCTGGTACAACAACAAGACATTTCCACTGGCGTTTACGGATGCAGGCGTGCAGGCTGCAAAGGAGCATGAGCTGAGGCTGGAGCCGAAGTAGATAGAGAGTTGGAGCGCAGGCGCCCCTCGTCTGCGGATTCTTCAGTTCCCGGTCACGTTCGATGTCGGCGGTTACCCACCCCCCGCCGTTCAATCCCGAAAATATAGACTTAGCCGATTCAACCCCGGGGTTGATCTTCCGATCCCCCGACTTGATGGCCCTCCCCCCTCCCTGGGTCATCCCATATTGGCGTAGACTTCAGAGCGGTCATCCCAAGGTCATCCCAGATTGGCGTGAGTTTGAGCGATTCCAGCTCAATTGGCGTAGGGTTCAGCGGTTGTGGGTTTTTCTGATCAGGAGCCATGTCGGCCATTTCGGCGATCTCGAAGATTCTTGCATCCCTCTGCCCACCAACCACTCCACCTCTGCCCCCTATGTCGACCAATTCGACCCAACGTGACCCAAGTTTTGGGTTGTTCCGGCTAATTGCCAGTTGCTAATTACTAGGTGCTCAATTTTCAATGATCTTTACCGTTCTCACCCTGAGGTGCTGCTGGACTATAGCTATTTTCTTCGCCCATTTCAAGAGCGAAATAGGCCAACTTCAACATGGCCACTCGCCGTCGTGTATCGTGTTTCGTACAGTGCCCAGATGCACCTGTGTAGTGCCATTCTCCTGTTTTCATCGCTGCCGGAACTGAATCGTGCAGACCCGTCGCGCGGAAGCCCTACCGGGCTCCCGTATCGCGTCGCCTCTGCACGACCAAAAGACACCCGGGCGAAGCGCCCGGGTGTCGAAGGTTTTTGGCTCACGGTGAAAGAGCTTTAGGGCCGCGAAAGGTCGCTGCTATTTCGCGCTTTAGCGCTGGGCCTTTCCTCCCGCCTTCAAGTCCCAGTCCCCCGAAAATCATCCTTTGCAATGCTGATCAGGGAGTTCTCTCGTGACACTTTCCAATTTCCATAACAGCCCGGCCCGGCGGCAGCGGGCGTTGGTCCCCGTTCAACGGTGCATAACTACATCAATGTTCTTTTGGCGTACTGGAAACAAGCGCCGTTTCAGATAGGCCCCATTAAGGCAAAGATGATCGTTTGTGTTGATAAGGTGCACTGAGTATCATTGATCTTGTGTTCTCAAGGGAGCCATCTTCCAATTGCCTTCACAAAAACGACCACCTAGCAGCTCTACTTCAATGTCGCCCAAGAAGGCGAAGGAAATTCTCGAACGGCTCATCAACAACGCAGCCTTCCTAAGTGGCGAGCAATTTGGATCCGCAAAACGATCAGAATGGACGGAAACTGCACGAGCTGTCCTAGAACGATCATTTCCCATTGGTAGTTCGATTTTGAATAGCTTTGAGACGGCACAGAGTTTTGCGTTTGGGGCAGACGATACAGAGCAACAGCTCCGAGACATTGCGAACGGTGCTCTTTCTTCTGAATTGGCGGTTCTACGAAGTGCCGTTGAGCAATTAAATTGGGAGATCGAAGAGGAAACACCGATGCCAGTTGTTGCAAATGAACTAGCTGTGTCTAAATCCAGTCTGCCGATTTTCGTTTCCCACAGCAGCAAAGATGCCAACCTCGCTGAAGCAATTGTTGATTTGTTACGCTCAGCGCTTGCTCTCAATGCGAGCGAAATCAGGTGTAGCAGCGTTGATGGATATAAGTTGCCTGTCGGAGTCAACACAGAGAGCAAACTGCGCGAAGAGGTCAACGCTGCAACTGTCGTGATCGGCCTTATTACACCAAACAGTCTTGCCTCGTCGTACGTGATGTTTGAACTTGGAGCACGTTGGGGAAGCGGACTATTCTTGGCGCCACTACTAGCTGGCGTGACACCCCATGAACTGACGGGGCCTCTAAGATTGCTGAATGCTCTTTCTGGTGAAAACGAATCTGACGTTCATCATTTATTAAAAGGCGTCGGAGAAAAGCTACACAGACCGTTGCAAAACACTGCGTCTTATATTAAGCGCATCGCCACGGTTGAACAATTGGCCAGGGAAATTCACGCTGCAGATATTAAAGCCGCTATTTCGCAAGAGAATTTGATGCTCAAAGCTGAACTTGCTTCGGCTAAAGACCAATTGGAGAAAAAGCCAAAGCTGAAACCATACGGTAATGTTCACTACTATGTTGTTGAAGGTGAGGATATCCCGTACTGCCCAACTTGTTTCGGTACAAGAGGCCATCTTATCCCCCTACCCGCTGGCGGATCATGGAACGGCGGTTTTCGGCGACAGTGCCCAGCTTGTCATACGTTCTATTATGAAAAACCTATGGCAGAGCGGCAGGACGGCGGAAATCGTGGAGGCGGAGGGCTATCCTGGATGAGTTGATGCCCGGAAGGCGGCTTACATCTCTCCGACAAAAAAAGCGCATCCTTTCAAGGTACGCCTTTTTTGGCTAACGGCTAATTGCAGTGGCTAACTGCTTCAGGCCTTATGGATCGATCTGCACTACATCAATTGCTTTCCCAACAACATCAATCTGCGTGACTCCGGGGGCAAGAGTGTCAGTGGTCGTATCGAAGATATCGAGTTCCCCGCCCTGCACGATGTAGATCACATTGCGCTTGGAAATAGGTTGGAAGCCGGTGACATCAAAGTTCTGGCGGAACGACGATTCCTCAGGGAAAGTCGTACTGGACGTGCCAGTGTTAAAGATTGTCAGGCAGCCGCGAACGGAATTAGCGGCTCTGCCGGGATCGACCGTACATCCCGTGGCGCCGATATAAAGACGGTTGTTTGCAAAGGACATCTTTTCATGATCGCCGTCAGTGATTGGGATAGCGGCCCCCGCCGTAAGAGCTGCCGTATTAATGATGCTCAACGCGCCGCAGCGGGAAAGCGGGCATAAAGCACCGGGGCCAGTGGTGGGGGCCGCAGTTCCGGCAACGTACAAATTAGTTCCATTGAGAAGCCCCACCGTGGCGCCTGGAACACTAATAGGCGCGCTAAAGCCAGGTGTCGCTGTGCTGAAATCAACAGAAACCACACTTGCGGCGGCGCCGCCGCATTCCGCGCCGCAGTTCAGGACAAAAGCCTGTGTCTCACTCCCGTTAAACACTGCCGTAAACGGCTGGTCAAGGTGAGCAGCATCGGTAATGGTCTGGACGTTGCCGCTGGCAGTATCGACAACAAAAAACGTGTCGGTGTTGGGCGGTACTTGCGACTGCGGGTCGGGAAAGACGAGCAGCTTGGTCCCATTGGGACTCATGGCCAGACGGCGGGCATTGCCGATGCGAATAACAGGGTTGGCGATTCCGTTGGCAGTATCTACGGACTGGACAAAACCAAAGTTGCGCTGGGCAGTCCAGGCATTCTTTCCGTCAGGAGAGAGAGCAAGATCAAAGGGCTGGTCACCAACAGGAGCGTTAAAGGTGACAGCCTCCTGAGTGTTGTCAATGATCGTGATCTGGCTGGCTGCGCTGGCCATGACAACCGTAATGCCATTGGCCGTAAGCATTTTTGTGGGCGAGGCCGCTGATAAAACCTTTGTTGAGAAAACATCCTTTTGCGCGTCTAAGAGGTTAACTGTGCCGGTCGTCAAGTTCGATAGCAATACCCGCTTGCTTAAGCCGGTGGCAGGAGTTTGGCCCTGAGTGCTGCTGCTGCTTGAACCGCCGCAACCGGCGATTGTGAGGGCCAATATTGCAATCCAAAACCGCGAAGAATCACATTTTCGCTGCATTATTTATTAAACCGTTTCCTCTATAAGCCGCGCTGAATGCTGTTGAAACCGCGATTATAACAGAGCCCCTCACCTGGTATTGGTGAAGGCCCTTGAAGACTTTGCCCACAAATTCAGCGCGCAGGGATATTCCTTGATGCCATAGAACGCTCCACAGAGCGCTCTATGCAGTAAATCTTGCCACTCCATGCTGCTCCGTGGCGGAAGTAAGGCGGGCTACTGTATTCTGTGATTGCAATGGCTCTTGACTTGTTAACCCGGCTGAAACAACGTCCCATTTTGTGTGACGGCGCTATGGGCACTTTGCTCTATGCCAAAGGTGTGTTCATTAACAAATGCTATGACGAACTAAACCTGACTCAGCCGGACTTGATACGCAATATTCATCAGGAATACCTGAGTTCTGGAGCTGAAGTTTTTGAAACCAACACTTTCGGCGGCAACTCTTTCCGTTTGGGCCGCCATGGTTTAGCCGACAAGATTGGAGAGATCAATCGCCGCGGAGCGGAACTGGCGCGTGAAGCCGCAGACGCATTCAATCTAAAGAAAGCCGGCAATGTCCTTGTGGCGGGATCAGTTGGGCCGCTGGGATTGCGCATTGAGCCTTTGGGAAAGATCTCGCGGGAGGAAGCGCGCGCGTCATTTCGCGAACAGATGATCGCCCTGGTTGAAGGCGGCGTTGATCTGCTCATGCTTGAAACTTTTGGATACCTCGAAGAACTGCACCAGGCAATCCTGGCCGCGCGTGAGGTCGCGCCCGATAAGCAACTTGTTGCGCAGGTCACCATTGACGAAGACGGCAACTGCCTGGATGGGGCAAGTCCGGAGACCTTTACGTCAAAGCTCAATGATTGGGGCGTGGACGTGATTGGCTGCAATTGCAGCGTCGGTCCAGTGGCCATGCTTGAGGCCATTGAACGCATTCGACGCCTCACTGACAAGCCTCTGGCCGCGCAACCCAATGCCGGCATTCCCCGCAGCATTGAAGGACGCAATATCTATCTATGCTCGCCTGAATACATGGCCAGTTATGCCCGCAAGTTTGTCAATGCCGGCGTAAGCCTGGTGGGCGGATGCTGCGGAACAACTCCTGAGCACATTAAGGCCATGAACGCCGCTTTGCGCATGGCGGATGCTAAAGGCAAGACCGGAGGCTTTCGGGTAATTACTGAGGCCAAGCGTGAATCGAGCATTACGCCTCCGCCGCTGGCGCAGCGTTCCAACCTGGGCAAAAAGCTGGCTGCTGGAGAATTTGTCACGCTGGTGGAAATTGTTCCGCCCAAGGGTGTGGACTTTCGCAAAGAAGTGGAAGGGGCCAAGTTTCTTAAATCCAAAGGAATTGACGCCATCAATATCCCTGATAGTCCTCGGGCTTCCGCCCGCATGAGCAACATGGCGCTATGTCTTCTGGTGCAACAGCAGGCAGGGATTGAAACAGTACTCCACTTTACCTGCCGCGATCGCAACGTTCTGAGCATGCAGTCTGAGTTGCTGGGCGCTTACACCACAGGGCTGCATAACCTGATCTGCATCACTGGCGATCCACCGAAGCTGGGTAATTATCCGGACGCAACGGCGGTTTTTGATGTGGATGCAATCGGCCTGGTAAACATCGTTCACAACTTGAACCATGGTTTGGATGTTGGTGGAAATCCAATAGGTTCTGGCACAAAATTTCTGATTGGCGTTGGCGCAAATCCGGGCATTGTGAATGTTGATGAGGAAGTGCGGCGCTTCGAATACAAGGTGGAAGCGGGCGCTGACTACGCCGTGACGCAGCCGGTCTTCGATATTGCACTGCTGGAACAATTTCTGCGGCGTGTAGATCACCATCGCATTCCAGTATTGGCGGGAATCTGGCCACTGACGAGTGTGCGTAACGCTGAGTTCATGAAGAACGAGCTGCGTGTCTCCGTGCCTGATTCGATCATCGCGCGTATGGCAGGCGCGCCCAGCGCCGATGCTGCACGGGCTGAAGGTATTCTGATTGCGCGGGAAATGCTCCAGCAGGTCCGTGGTTTGGTGCAGGGTGCGCAGGTTGCGGCACCCCTTGGGCGCTATAGTTCCGCAGTTGATGTTCTGGATGGGATCAGCGGCTCGGCGACAGCAGCAGGTTAAAGTTAAACTTTATGTTTTAGCCTAAAGATAAAGTATATGACGATCTTAACCGTCGCGACAGAGCTGCCAAAGTGTCCATATTTCTAAGAAAGTACCAATGAACGCTTTTCATTTTTTATTCGCATTTGTGGAAAAATAATGAGAGCGGAATCCGGTTGCCGGGATAGAATACCCCGAGATGGAGTTTCGGCTCTGTGCCCAAATTTGAAGATTGCCTTCAACGTCTGGAACAAATTGTCGACGAGTTGGAAAAAGGTAACGTACCGCTCGAACAGGCATTGAAGCTCTTTGAAGAGGGGCTGAAGCTTTCGTCCTCCTGCCGCAAGGAACTTGAAGATGCAGAGGGCAAAGTCGAAATCCTTCTCCGGCAAAACGGAAAACTACAACCTGAGCCCTATGAAGCTGCCACTGAACGGGCCCAGCAGTCGGTAAAGAAATAATCCCCCGCAGCCTGCGGTCGGCGCCGCAGCCTTGAACATTCAGCGGAAGCAGCCCACGTTGTTTTCGCTTCACATGGGATGACGAGGAATGTTTCATGAAACCGCTCAGCGTAATTGTCGCTCAAAGTAATACGAAAACTGCGGAAATGCTGGCGAAGGCGCTGTATAACCATTTCCGTGTAGTGCATCTCGCCGGTGATCTGAATGAGCTGCGTCAAGCCATTCCAAAACACCGCGCTGATGTGGCGATCCTGGACCTTGAACTGGCTGCTCTTAGTGAAGTGCAACAGCTCAAGCAAGAATTTACAGCTACCACAATTATCTGCACGCACCGTCTTGCCGATGAAACCATGTGGATGGATGCGCTTGCTGCCGGTGCTGTGGATTGTTGTTACTCGTCTGACGTGCGCGCCATTGTTTTGGCTGCGAGCCATACCAAACCGTTTGCTCACGCGCACGCAGCCTGAAGAAATCTGTGTACCCTCCTCCGTCCGGGGAGCGCCGAGAAGCGCTCCCCTTATTTTTCGCTTGATTATCGGCCCGAATGCTGTGATCAACCTCGCCAAGCAGCTCGACTGATTGAGCATTGCTGTTCAATACTCAAGCGGAGTGGGATGATCTCAATGTTTTATACTTGAGTGTTCATGCTCAAAGAGATCCTTACGCAAGGCCAGCGCACCATTGACGCGACGCTGGAAAAGCTATTGCCTCCGGCGACGCAACGGCCGGATTCTATACATCAGGCGATGCGGCATAGCGTGTTTGCCGGCGGCAAACGCCTGCGTCCGATTTTATCCATGGAAGCCGCACGCATGATTGCCGGCCGTCTGCCGGAAGGCGTAGAAGACTTAGGCAGCGCTCTGGAGATGCTGCATACCTATTCGCTTATTCATGATGATCTGCCGGCGCTTGATAATGACGATTTGCGCCGAGGCAAGCCAACCTGCCATGTAGTGTTTGGAGAAGCTTTGGCCATCCTGGCCGGAGATGCTCTGCAAACGCAAGCCTATGAGGTTTTGGCAAGATTGAAATGTCCGGCGGAAGCGCGGGTCAAGATCATTGAAGAAATTGCACGAGGAACTGGCACCGTGGATGGAATGATCGGCGGGCAAGTCAAAGACCTGGAAGCGGAGCACCAACGGCCTGATGCAGCAACGCTGGAATATATTCATCGTTCCAAAACTGGTGCGCTCATTACTTCCAGTCTGGTTAGCGGCGGGATGTATGCCAACGGCTCTCTTGCAGAAATCCAGCGCTTGCGAGATTTTGGCCGGGCAATTGGCTTGGCATTTCAAATCGTGGATGACGTGCTTGATGTCACACAGTCCTCGGAACAACTGGGGAAAACAGCAGGAAAAGACACGGCTTCAGAAAAAGCGACCTATCCTTCCCTTTTTGGGATTGAAGAATCAGTGCGTCGCGCCGATGCCCTTGTAGCCGCGGGATGTAATGCACTCGATTCTTTCGCTCAACGCGCACAAACCTTAAAGGACCTGGCCCATTTCCTGATTCAGCGCAAGAGTTAGTCGTATCTAACTCAACAAGGGGTAAAAGAAAAGTGCTTCAAACCCGATGCACTGACATGTTAGTATTCCCTCGCATATTTGTCCCTTAGAGCATGTGCAAGAATTTCACCCTACACCGGCGGCACGCGCCGCCGCATTATGTCTGAATTCAACCAATCCGCTTTGTATTGCTGTGCGTACTTCAAAGGACGCTTGCTGAGAGCGGCTTTGGGCGCTGTTGTGCAAGCCCGAATGTGCTCTCGGCAGACACATTAAAAATTTGAAAGGGAGATCTACAAAATGACGAAGTCTGTGCGTTTACTGCTTATGGGTGCGGCTTTAACAGGATTTATGGCCGGCCAGAATGCCTTTGCGCAAACTGACACCAAGAGCGACGACACCACGAAAGCCGACTCCGGCAAAAAGTCCACAAAAAAAGCCAAGGTAGAAAAACACGCCTGCAAAGGCCAGAATTCCTGCAAAGGTAATGGCGGCTGCGGAGCGACCAAAGGCAAGAATGATTGCAAGGGCCAGGGTGGCTGCTCAACAGATCCCAAGCACCCAATGCCCAAAGAGGGCGACAGCAAATAGCCCACGGCGCCTCTCTATTGAAGAGGGCTGGTGGCGCAACCGCTGGTCCTCTGTTTAAATTTTTTGTGACATCTTTCCCGAATTATCTTCATTTGTTATGCCTGCAAATCGCTTTAACGGATATAAAGATTACGGCGTCGGCATTGGGCTGCGCATTCCTCACTATAGACACATCTTTGACAAGAAACCGGTCGTGGACTGGTTCGAAATCATCTCCGAAAATTTTATGGTGGATGGCGGCCGCCAGCTCCAGGTGCTGGACCAGATCCTTGAACGTTATCGGGTGGTGCAGCACGGCGTTTCCATGTACTTTGGCTCCGCTGAGCCGCTGAACCGTGAGCACATGCGCCGCTTGAAAACTCTGGTCCGGCGCACCAATACACCCTGGCTCACCGACCATCTTTGCTGGGGCAGCGTGGACGGCCGCTACTCGCATGATCTTCTTCCCATGCCTTACACGTTTGAAGCGGCGAAGCGCACCGCACAAAAAGTCCGTGAAGCGCGTGATTTCCTGGAAGTGCCTATAGCCGTGGAAAACGTGAGCAGTTATGCCGAATATCATGTCTCCGAGATGACGGAGTGGGAATTCCTGAATGAAGTGGTGGAGGACGCAGACTGCGGCATCCTGCTTGACGTTAATAATATTTACGTTTCATCCCGCAATCATAATTTCGATCCATTTGAATACCTGCGGAGCGTTCCTGCCGAACGCGTAGCGCAGATCCATATCGCCGGGCATTCCACTTTCGAGAAATACATCCTGGACACTCACGATCATCCGGTGCTGGATCCCGTGTGGCAGCTTTATGCCAAAGCCATAGAGCTGGCCGGACCAACGGCGACGCTGTTGGAGTGGGATGACCAGATTCCGACTTTTGAAGAAGTCCATAGTGAAGCGCTTAAAGCAAAAAAATATGTACCGGCAAGTGCGGCGGTGGCCTCATGAACCCGGGTCACATGAATAACCCGGGTCACATGAATTTAGAACAGCTTCAGCGGGCCGTGTTTGACGTGGTGCGGCAGCCGCTCACGGACGACGAGCGCATGCGTGAACGTACGCTGGATGGCCGGTCCACCAAAGACATTGCCGAGCAGATCATCAAACCTAACGACCGGCTGACCTCAGTAGAGCGCCTTGAAATCTACAACCGTGTTTACTGGTTCCGCATTCTCTCTTCCCTGGCCGATGATTTCCCGGGACTTCGCGGCGTAATCGGGCAGGAGAAATTTGATGAGGTCCTGCTAGGCTACCTGACGGAAATGCCATCCGTTTCTTTTACGTTGCGCGACCTTGGTTCGCGCCTGGAAGCATGGTTGCGCGCACGTCCCGAGTTGATTGCCGCAAACGAACGTATGGCGCTGGATATGGTTCGCCTGGAATGGGCGGATATTGAAGCCTTTGACGCCGCTGAATATCCCACGCTCAGCCAGCCGGAACTGGCCGGCCTGGGTGAAGATCCTGTATTTCATCTGCAACCATATCTTCAACTGCTCGACCTGGCCTACCCCGTGGACGAACTTCTCTTGAAAGTCCGTGAAACAGAGGAGCCGGAAACGGATATCTCCAGCAATGTGGTCATGATGGAGCACCCATCCACTCCCAGAAAGAGCCAGCAACTGCCGAAGCCAAAGAAAATCTTTCTGGCTGTCCATCGCCAGGAAAACAGTGTCTATTTCAAGCGCCTGAAACCGGAAGGCTTTGCTTTGTTGCGCGCATTGCAGCAGGGGCAACCGCTCTCACAGGCTATTGAAACGTCAGTAGACTGGTCCGGGAAAAAACTTGAGCGGGTGATGGAACAACTGCATGATTGGTTTGCCAACTGGTCGCAGTTAGGCTGGTTCTGCCGGCCCATGAAAGATGAATCCTGAAATGATCGCTAAAATCCAAGCTCTTTACCGGATGTTCCTCAAAGTTGCTAACTCACTGCAGTCGCCTGTCCTGCTTCTTGTTCGCCTGGACTTTGGATACCAATTCTTTGAGAGTGGTTGGGCACATCTCCACAGCATGCCCAAATTCATTGAGTTCATAACCAGCCTGGGCATTCCCGCACCAACGTTGAATGCATACTTCGTTGCGTTACTGGAAACAATAGGCGGTATTCTGCTCGCGTTGGGTCTGGGTTCCCGTCTGATTTCTCTATTACTGGCAGGGGATATGTTTGTTGCGTTCATAACAGCCGATTCGGAAGCCATAAAAACTATCTTCTCTGATCCCGACAAGTTCTTTAACGCTGCTCCACACACGCTTCTGTTTATCTCATTAATTATTCTCGCGTTCGGTCCTGGCAAATTTGCGTTAGACACCCTGATTGCCTCCTACTTCCAGAAGCGTGACAAATCCTCCCCATCCGTTTCTGCTGCGGCCATCTGAAACAAGTGTTAGTCTTGGGTTCATGGAAGTTCGCCGGTGCAACAAGCTGCTGTTAGTGGTAGCGTTCGCAGCATTTCCCCTCCAACTTTTTTGCACGCAAGATAATGCGCCAGTCACTGCGGTTTTAAAGGTTTCCGGAGCCACCATCGATGTAACCCTTCCTGATGGCGCAATGAAGCTGTCCCGGGACGAATTGCTTGGCTGGGTAAAAGCTTCCGCGGCCACGGTCGCCAATTATTACGGCCACTTCCCTGTTCCACATCTCACGCTAAAGATCCGTAGCAGCAGCGGTTCTGGCATCCGCCACGGGGTCACTTATCCCAAAGATGGCGGCCTTATTCTGATCAGCATAGGAAATGAAGCCGATGTAGCGGCCACCAAAGACGACTGGGTGCTGGTCCATGAAATGATTCATCTGGCGTTTCCCTCTATGCCAGACGACCAGCACTGGATTGAAGAAGGAATTTCCACCTACGTTGAACCGGTCGCAAGGGCGCGTACTGGCGGCATGACAGCCGCTGAGGTCTGGCGGGCATTTGTCATAGATATGCCCAAGGGCGAACCTGGTGATGGCGATCAAGGGCTCGACAAAACGCATACCTGGGGACGGACTTACTGGGGCGGAGCGATGTTCTGCCTCGCCGCGGATGTGCGCATCCGGGAACGCACGAAGAACCATAAAGGGCTTGAAGATGCCCTGCGCGGTATCAATAATTCGGGCGGCAACATCACTGAAGACTGGGACATTGAGAAAGCCCTAACCATTGGTGATAAGGCAACGGAAACAACGGTGTTGCGCGACCTTTACAAAGAGATGCGCGACAAACCTGCCCCCATGGACCTGGACCAGCTTTGGAAAAAACTTGGCATCTCATTGAAAGATGGCACTGTTATCTTCAACGATAAAGCGCCGGAAGCTAACATCCGCAAGGCCATTACGGCTCCTACTCATTCCTCAGTGGCATCGTTGCGCTAGAAAAATACTCAAAAAAGAGGCGCTCACTGGGAGCGCCTCGCCACGAAGGAGACAACAGGCATAACAACGAAAAGCGTGTCTTAGTAATGAAATTTGTAGCGCAGCTGCACGCTCACAATTCGAGGATCGCTAACATGCGAGCCGCCAAAGGTATTGCTGAGGTCAATGAAATAGCGTTTGTCGGCAATGTTGGTGGCGGTGAGCTTGGCTGACCAGTTCTCCCCGAAGGAGTGCCCAAGGGACAGATCAACTGTTGCATAGCTCGGGAGATGGCCGGGGCCGTCGCCATCCAAAAAGCCTGAACCGGCAGTCACGTTGCCTGAGAGCCAGCTTTTGTAAGGCAGCACTGCGCTGAAGCCAGTGCTCAACGTGTGCCGCTGATCGTGGTCAAGAAAGAAGAACCCATCCGCAGGCGGTGAAAAATCTGTGAGCCCGCCGGTAACGGCTCCCGATCCCTCAACCGATTGGTGTGAATAAACCAGATGGAGATCGATTTTCTTGAACAGTTTCGGGGAGCGCACAGTAGCTTCATAGCCCAGAATACGCACGCTTTGAATGGTAAGGGGAAGGAAGAGATTGGAGTTACCCAGAGCGTCATGATCAAAGAAGTTATGAGCGCCAGTACGGAAGTGATCGAAATCAAGCGTCCAGCCGCGCACCGGAATCGTCAGGCCGATATCGTGCTGTTCGTCGCGTTCACCACGCAAGGGCAGAAATCCCTGGTCTGGCGCGACGCCGAGCACATCTTGCGAAACGGTATCCAAAGGTGGCGCCTGATAATAACGGCTATAAGCGCCGTGGAGCACCCAGTGCAAATGTGGAATCTGGATGGCGGCTCCCAGCCGAGGACTGCTGGCCGTCTCCGACACCAGCCCGGCAAAATGCGTAAAACGGATGCCAGCATTCAATGAAAGCCATGAGGAAACTTTGTACTGGTCCTGGACCCAGAAGGCCTCAAGATCGCCGCTGACTTTTTGCCTTGGCGGATGCGCTGAAACCAAATCGCCGGTGTCATTTGTTCCATCCAGGCCAAAGAGCGTGTTGTCATGCTGCCCAAAGCCATAGAAACCGACGCTGGCATTGTGCCGGCCTTTAACTATGTTGACCGATGCCTGCCCGCCCAGATATGACGATGCACGGTTATCGGTTGTCACCAGCCGCTGGTCAGCTGCGCCGAGCCCCTCAAACGCCGCACGATTAAAGTGATAGGAAGGCGAGACTGTAAGTAGCACGCCCTGACCGAACGTGTGGATCCAGGAGAAGCTTCCAAAGATGTCCTGCTCCCGCTCACGATCGCGTATGCCTGCAGCTTGCTGATCGGGATCATTTGGGACCTGGAAGAAATCTGTACGTGCAGAGCCGACAAAGCGAAGTTGATCTTGGGGGGTAGCGTTCAAGATCAAAGAAGTAAACGCTCCACCGCCATCAGCCTGGTTGTGCAGGTTATCCGTAGTCGGCGTCTCTAAACCATGATCGGTACGATTTCCATTAATACTTACATAGTAGGCCGAGCGGTCATTGTGATCCCCAAAGCTCAACTGATTGTCGGTTGTATTGAGGTTGCCGTAACTCGTGACAAGTTCACCCTGGCGCGAACGTTCAAAGCCAGAGCGCGTGACTACATTGAAAACACCGTAAGTCCTGTCACCAGACTCAGCGGAGAAGCTGCCGCGCTGCACTTCCATGTAGTCAACATCTTTGGGATCAAATTGCGGGCCGACATTCGTTGCAATGTTGGTATTAGGGACAGGAACGCCGTCAATGGCCCATGTCACCTGATGTCCTCCGCGCACGTGTAGCTGGTCATGCACCATGGAAGCCCCGGGAACATAATCCGTGATCATAGACATGGAATTGGTGCGGTCCGCGCCGGGCGTTTGCGCAATATCACTGCGGCTTATCAGCGCTTCAGGCGTTGATGACGAAGGGTTCACCAGCTCAGGAGTGCCGGAAACCTCCACGGTTTCCTGATGCTGCGACACAGTCAATGCAAAATGCATTTCCTGCACATTGCCGGATGTTACTGTCACCGACTGTTGCGCCGCACTGAACCCGGTCGAGGCAATCGTGATGTCATATTCACCCACGGGTACATTGAGCACCGTGGCGATTCCGTCTTCATTGGTAGTTCCGGAAGTCTTGAAGGCAGACGTGCGGCTTTGTACTTCCACCGTTGCGCCCTGCACCGGCCGGTGCTGCGGATCGTGCACAATGGCCTTGATGGTCCCGAAAACTGACGCAAATGACCAGGTTGAAATAAGAATTGCAATAATGCTTGTAATAAGAATTGTTGTACGTTTCACGGCTCACCCTTCTCCCGGGGCTTCTGATGGAATAGCTTTCTGTGGCTTCTATTCCTTTGGATGAATTCGACCTGAGATGCCTGTTTGGCAACTGTGCCCGCACAATAAGGCTACGCACAATCATCGATCAAACCTTCTAATTGCGATGCGCAATTAGACGACTGAATCATTCAGCAGTTCTCAGGAAATTGACTAAGGTTTCAGGCCGGGGGAGGGCCGCGATCAGTGTGTGAGGAAAAACCAGCGACTGTGAACGTTATAGAGCTAAAGTGGAAATTATGATCGGTAACTGCCAGCGGAGGAACAAGACAATTTGCGGAGACTGCCGCGCCATTGCTCGGATGTCCCGGCGTGCAACAATCCATGGGACACTGAGCGTTGTCTTCACCCGCAGATAAAGCAGCGTTTGATTTCGTGGATGCGGCAGCATGGTGATGCTGGTGCATCGTCCGATCACAATGAGGCGCAGCGCCAGCGTGGCATGAAACCGCTTTCCCCGTTCCCGTACAGGCCGCCGCCATAACCGGCGAAAGCATGGAGGAAAGCAGGGCTACAACTGTCGTGATGGACAAAAACCGCCGCATGATACGAGCCGACTATACCCCGCTTTTCCGCTCAAACGCAATGGGTTCTATCTCAAAAGAGCATTAAATTGGTTAATCTTTAGTAGCGGGAACACTACATATCTTTAGATCACCATGCTCTCAAACAGTTACAGCCTTTCTTTTTGTCAGATAGAAATACACGGCAGGCGTAACGACCAAAGAGAGCACCATGGAAACCAGAATGCCGCCGATTACAGCAATGGCCAGCGGTTGCAGCATTTCCGAGCCCGCGCCGAGAGCGAAAGCCAAAGGCAGCATGCCTGCCATGGTCGCTAGCGCCGTCATAAAGATGGGACGCAACCGGCGGCGTCCGGCCTGGACCATGGCTTCTTCCGGCTCAAAGCCGGCATGCGCGAATTTCTGGTCAGCGTCCAGCAGCAGAATGCCATTTTTGGCCACGATGCCGATGACCATGATCATCCCCATCAACGATGCCAGGTTGACAGTCTTGCCAGTGACCAGCAAAGCCAGGAAGACACCGGCAATCGATAGCAGAGCCGAACTCAGGATGGCTATTGGAGCGGAGAAATTACGGAACTCAAAAAGCAGAACGGTAAAGACCAGCACTATCGCCAGCACCAGCACCACGGCCATATCATGAAAATCTTTTTGCTGCTGGGCGTAAAGACCGCCATAAGTAACGCGAATGGAAGAAGGCAAATGCAATCCTGCAACAACTTTCTGGACCTTCGCCACGCCGCTTCCCAGGCTCACGCCTTCCAGGCGGGCAGTGACCTCCACCAGACCTTGCAGGTTTTCACGCGTGATCTCCGTCTGTCCGGGAAGTTCATTGATCTGAGCCAGTGCGCCCAGCGTGGCCGTTCTTCCTGAAGAGCTGACCAGCAGCGTATTGCTCATCGCCTCAAGCGATGCGCGGTTCTGATCCGGAAAGCGCACGCGAATGTTATAAGCGCGATTGTTGGCAATCAGAGGATTGGCTGCCGTAGCGCCCTGCAAAATGGCTGTAGCGTCCGTGGAAACTTCTTCTGCGGTAAAACCGGCTTTGGCAGCTATAGTGGAGTTCACCCTGAACTCCGTGGCCGGACCACTCATGGTGTTTTCAATACCATTTTTCAGGTCAACCACGCCCTGAATCTTTGAAATGGCATCGGCTATGCGCGGGGCCTGCTCCTCAAGAAGCTTGGAGTCCTCAGAAAATAGCTTGATGACCACAGGTTCCGGCGCGCCAGTAAGATCGCCGATCATGTCCTGCAAGAGCTGTTTCAAATCGACATCCACGGCAGGTTCTTCTTTTTTGATGGTGGCGCGAACGTCAGCCATAATGTCATCAATGGCGCGGCTTCTTTTAGCCTTCAACTTTACAGATATGTCTCCCGTGTTGGCTTCTGTCACCGCTGCCAACCCCAGCTGGATGCCGGTGCGGCGTGACGTGCTCTCAACCTCCGGCGTTTCACGCAGGATCTGCTCGATGTGAGAAATCATGCGGTCCGTTTCCTGGAGCGACGTACCCGGGGGCGTGAGGTAATCGACAATAAAGCCGCCTTCATCCATCTCAGGAAGCAGGTCAGAACCGAGAACGAAAAAGCAGCCTACGGAGATTGCGATAAGCACTGCAGCGCCAACTGCAAGCCAGCGCGGATGCTCCAGGGCGCGACGCAGCCAGCGTTCGTAGAAATCAACCACCTTCCTGAAAAAGCCCTTCATGGAAGCTTCTTCAGCGGCCATAAGGTTACGAATCTCCTGATCGACGTCACCGTTTTCGACTGCTGCTGGCGGGGCCGCGCTCTTGCGGCGCAGCAGGAAAATACTGAGGGTCGGCGTCCATGTGAGCGCCAGCACTAATGATGTGAGCAAAGCTGCGCACATGGTTACGGCCAGGGCGCGGAAGAACGCGCCATTTACGCCGGTCATGGAGATCAGGGGCAGAAAGACTACGATCGGGGTAAGGGTAGAGCCAATCAGAGGAACAGTAATCTCAGACAACGCGCTTTGAATGGCTTCGATTCTTCCCTGCCCTGCATCGCGATGCAGCACGATATTTTCCACCACCACAATGGCATCGTCGATCACCAGCCCAACAGCCGCCGCCAGTCCGCCCAGCGTCATCAGGTTAAAGCTCTGTCCCAAAAGCTTCAGCGCAATGAAGGTCACAAAAATCGTGACTGGGATGACCAATCCAGCCACCAGCGAACTACCCCAATCGTGCAGAAATACAATCAACACAATTGCGGAGAGAATCAACCCCAGAAAAATAGCATCACGCACGCTCTTGATGGAATCCTGCACGATCCCTGACTGGTCATAAAACGGCGTGAGATGGATGCCCGGCGGCAGCCCGCTGCGGATGCGGTCGATTTCCGCATGAACTTCATTGGCCACGGCTACGGTGTTGCTATCCGGCTGGCGATTGATGTTCAGCAGGACCGCAGGTTTTCCGTCCGCGCGCACAATGGTATAAATCGGCTTGACTGACTCCTGCACTGATGCGACATTGCCAATGCGAACTGGTATGCCTGCCTGCGTGGTTTTAATAACAATGTTGGCCAGTTCATCGGCAGTGCGTGCCTGTCCGTTAACCAAGCCCAGCACCAATTGGTGATTGCGCTCAAACAGGCCGGGTGAGTCGACAAGATTCGTGGCTTTTACGGCATTCAAAATATCGGTTACGGTGGCCGACGCCGCCAAAAGCCGGGCGGGACTTGGAGTGATTTGAAATTCCGGTTCCTGGCCACCCTGCACGACCACAGTGGCTACACCAGTCATGCGATTCAAGCGCGGAGCAATGTCATAGGTGGCCATCTCCCACAGGCGATTTTGCGGGACCGAATCTGAAGTCAGGCTGTAGCCAATAATGGGAAACGACGCGAACGTGAGCCGATGGCTCTCAATTTTGGCGGTTGGGGGCAGTTCCGTCGCTACCGTGGCCAGCGCCGAATCCACTAGCTGTAGCGTCTGAAACATGTCCACTTGCCAATTGAATGACAGGTCAATCTCGGCAGAGCCACGGCTGGTGATAGAGCGGACTAGCTCAAGCCCCTGCACGCTGTTTACAGCTTGCTCCACTGGCCGGGTAATTGTGACCATCATCTGGTCAATCGGCATCACGCCGTTATCAATGCCAATCACGATGCGAGGAAAATCGGTGGAAGGAAATACTGCAACCGGGATATTGAACGCCTGGTAAACGCCCACCAGTGCAATCACGATGATCAAAAATATGACTGAGCTGGAATTATTCGCGAACCAACTACGGCGAGGTTCTGCGGGTTTCGTGTCTACGTGATTTGTGACCTTCGATTCGTCCGCCATCTGGCCTAATCCTTTGAGCCGCTGTTCTTCTTGCCATTGGCTTGCGAAGGCGCATTCTTTTCACTGGTACCAGCAGCCGGTTTGGCTTTGCCGGCGCCTGCCGCCGCGGGTTTGTTTTTGTCTGTTACGGGAGGATTGGTGTTCGCGCCAGCACCCGGCTTGGCTTTTTCGTCGGCGCTATTGCCTTCTTTATCATCAGCGCCTTTGTCTTTGGCGTCGCCTTCTTCAGCAGATGGGCTCTCCGGCTTTTCAATTTTGACTTTGGTTTTATCGGGCAAACCATAAGCACCCTGCGTCACAACCAACTCTCCGGGCTTGAGACCGGAAACGATCTGGACTTGCTCGCCGTTCTGAATACCGATCTTCACATCACGACTGCTGGCCTGGCTCTGCCCATCAACCACCATGACCTGTGCCGCATCGGCTTTTGCGTTCAGAAGCGCTGCGGAAGGAACTACAAGCGCATCTTTAATGGTTTGCGCGGTAATGGCAATCTGGGCAGTGGTGCCGGGACGCAACTGCTGCTCTGGGTTTGCCGCCTGCACCCAGACCTCAACGGTTGTGCTGTTCGGATCAAGGGCCGGACTGATGAGTGAAACTTTACCTTCAATCGGCTTTTCCAATCCTGCCAGAGAAATCGTTGCCGGATCACCTTTGCGCAACACAAGCGCATCACTTTGCGGTATGTGCGCCTTGGCGATCACCTGGGAGATGTCCATCACGGTGAGCAGCGGCGCAGCCGTGGAAGCCATTTCTCCGGGATAGAGCGGACGGTCGGTAATGAAACCGCTAATCGGACTGCGCACTTCGGAATAACTAAGCTGCGCCTCAGAGGTCAGCAGCTTTCCCTTAGCCGACGTAAGCTGCCCGTTGGCCGTTTTAATAGCGCCCTGTTTACCTACAGCGTTCAATCCGTCAAGATGCTTCTTGGCGATGTTGTATGCGCTGCGCGCCTGTGCGAGCGATACAGCGGCAGCATCAAGGTCTTTTCGCGGCAGCGCACCCTGCTTAAACAAGTCTTCACGGCTGGAATAAAGTTTTTGCTGGGCATCCAACTCCTGCTGCGCTGTCTGAACATCCAGTTCGGCTTTTGCGTTCTCTTCCGGCAGAGTTGCGCCCAGACTGGTGCTATAAGCCGCCTCCGCCTGCTCGTAAGCCCCTTTATTGTCCAGCGCGGCGGCGGAGAGATCACGATTTTCCAGTGTAGCCAGCAGTTGCCCCTGTCGCACTTTCTGCCCGCGAACCACATAGAATTTTCTTACTGGCGCGCTGATCTTGGGGGTAATCGCCGACTGCAAAATGGGAAAAATGATGCCTTCAGTGTTTACAACACGGGAAATATCGGCCGTAGCCACCGGAGCAGCCTGGACACTGACTTCCGGCGCCTCTTCTTTTTCCCCCTTGCTGCAACCGGAGGCCGCAAAAAGAGCCAACAAGATTGTGCTACAGGCCTTTAGCCGGAAAAGCTCGTGTTTGTGTTTATGCATAAGAAACAAGAGGTTACATTGTACCTGTTAGGGTTTGCAGATTTGCCACTGCGGTGCGCGCGCGGACGGCGCCATCACTAAAGGCATTGCGCGCCTGCGTGAGTGTATTCTGCGCGTCCACGACTTCCAGCACCGTCGATTCCCCGCCCTGGTAGCGCAAAAGGGTCAGGCGAAGGCTCTCGGCCGCCAGATCCGCTGAATTTTTCAGCAGTTCCAGTTCATCGCGCGCGGCTTGAGCTTCGGCATACATTTCGCGCATGTCCGCCTGCAATTTGCGCTGCGCCATTGAAAGTTCCCTCTGTGCCTGTTTTTGCCTGAGATTAGCCTGCACAACCTTGCTGCGCGTGGCGCCCCAGTTCCATACAGGGATGTTCAGGGTGGCTGTGACCGCATAACCAAGGTTGCGGACGCCGTCCGGTTCGTGTACGGCAAAATGCGGCGCATCAATGCCATAAAAATAGTCAAGCGTGAGCGTGGGAAAGTATGCGCTCTGCGCCGAGGAAACCTCGAATCGGGCCGCTTGAAAGCTGGCAGTCGAGGCGCGGACATCCGGGTTTCTGCTCTGCGCCGCCTTTACAAATTCTTCAAAGCTTGCCAGCGGCGGAGCGAGTTGTGCGTCATCGACCAAAGTGAAATTGAGATTAAAGTCGGGAAAAAGGATGACCGCCAGATCCAGACGGGCTTTGTCCATTGCTAGTTGGGCTTCCCGCAGGTCGCGTTGGCGATCATTGGACTGTATCTGCGCCTTGATCACATCCGCATGCGCCACTTCGCCGCCATTTTCCAGCTTCTTACTCAATGTTAGAAACTGTTGCGCTTCATTCGCGGCCTGCTGCACGTTGGCGTATTTGCGCTGCGCAGCAATCAGCCCGTAATAACCCTGGACCACCGTTACTACTAGGCCACGCTTAGCTACCTCCGCCTTAGCCCGTGCCACCGCCTCAAGCGCCCGGGCCTTGCGATAATCGGCGTAATTCCCGTAGCCAACCACCTGATGAAGATTTCCCTGGCTGACGTATTCATGCACAGTATTATTCGCGATGAAAACGCCACTGGGCGTGCCATTAGGTTCGGTGTAAATGAACTGGGTATTGTAATTGACGCTTGGGAGCAGTCCGGCTCGGGCCTGTACTTTGTCTTCATGCGCGACTCCCTGGTCAGTAAGCGCGGCTTGGAACTGGACGCTGTTGCTGCGCGCCCGCGCCAAAGCATCTTGCAGCGTAAGCGTGAGCGGCGCCTGGCCGGAACTTGCGGGCTGCGCATCTTGAGCGACACCCTGGATCGACATAAAAAGCAGACAAAGTGAGAGCACGTACCGATTGGTCAATTTCATGACGATCAAAGCTGCCTCCTGCGAATCGGCAATAGTATACGTTTCAATAGCCCGCTAGAGGTCTCGGGCCTTCGCGAAAATGTCAGTAAATGAGCTAATAAGCTTCTCCTGCGGTAAAATCAGGCGTGGCTTTCAGACGCATGGGCATTGGTACGATGGTTCGGTGGGCAGGCAGAGTTGCCGCATCAATAGCGATAATGGCGCTCTTATTGCAGGCTTCATGCACAATCGGGCTTCCATCTGGGTTTACAGCGGCCATAGTTCCTATGACTTCCGGCTGCCATGAATCTGCGCCTGTTCCTCCAAGTGCTCCCGCTTCCCCACACCAGTGTTGCAGTGGCCAGCATTCTCCCGTGGCCCTTCTGAGTTTATCGATAAGTTCTCCGCCGCTTGACGTAGTAAACGTACGACATATTTCCATGCTTGAATCCACGGGGTCTTCCCGCCTTTTTGCTGAGATCGCCGTTCCTACTTTTAGACCCCCTGGACCATTCGGACTTCGTATCTGATTTCTGGCGAACATTCCCACATTCAGGTGAATTGCAGGGCGTTACCTTGCACAAAATTGCCATGAATCAGAACGCGCGAAAGGTCCTATGCAAGCACGATTTTTATTTGTATTTCTTCTCCTTTATTTAGGTACCGCAGCTTTTTCCCAGGAAACGGAAGCTCTGCACCAACACCCCGGTCCAGAGCAGAAGCCAGAAGCAGACATGGGCGATATGCCGGGAATGCACGATCTAGCCCATCCTCAGCCGGCTACGTTCATTGACGAGATACTGCACCACGACACCGCCGGCACGTCTGCGCAGCCAAATTCAACTGCCGAACTGATGATCATGCGCGGCAAAGGCAAATGGATGTTCATGTTCCATGGCGTGGCGTTTTTAAACGCAATACAACAGAGCGGCCCGCGCGGATATGACAAAATCTTTTCTACGAATTGGTTCATGCCAATGGCACAGCGGGAAATAGGAAACGGCCAACTCACGCTGCGCACCATGCTCAGCCTGGAGCCTGCAACCGTGACCCAGCGCTTTTACCCACTGCTCTTCCAACAGGGAGAAACGGCATTTGGACGCCCCATTAATGATGGGCAGCATCCGCATGACTTCGTCATGGAATTGGCGGCGCTGTATGACCTGCGGCTCGGGCGCAATGGATTGCTTTCGTTCTATGCCGCGCCGGTAGGCGATCCGGCAATGGGTCCCAGTGCTTACCCGCACCGCGCCTCGGCTTCGGAAGATCCAGTGGCAACGCTCGGCCATCATCTTGAGGACTCCACGCATATCGCCAACGACGTTGTGACTACGGGGCTGACTTACAAAAAAGCTCGCGTAGAATTCTCAGGATTTCATGGACGCGAGCCCGACGAGTTTCGCTGGAACATCGACTCCGGTGCAATTGACTCCTGGTCAACCCGGCTCACGATTCAGCCGGGGCAAAACTGGAGCGGGCAATATTCCTTCGCTCATCTCACCAGTCCGGAAGAATTGCATGCCGCAGAGGACATACAGCGCATGACTGCTTCCATCAGCTACAGCCGCGCGCTATCAGGGGGAAGTTGGGCATCCACGTTGGTATGGGGCCGAAACCACGTGCTCCAGACCGGATTAATTACAAATGGCTATCTGGCAGAGTCAACGCTGCGATTTGCGCAGCGCAACCGCATTTGGGGAAGGGTAGAAAACGTGGATCGCACCAATGAGTTGCTGCTGGGCAAACAGCCAGAGCCTCCTGGGTTCGATGAAAATTTTCTCGCTCGCATTCAGGCTTATACAGTTGGTTATGACCACGAGTTCCCGCTCATTCCCGCTTTATCCACCGCGTTTGGCGGCCAAGTGACCTTCTATGGCAAACCTGGTTTTCTCACCCCGATTTACGGCCAGCATCCTGCCGGAGCTATATTGTTTGTACGCGTGCGCCCCAGAGGCGACACGCACATCCATTAAGAGGCAAATATGAAAACATCACGCCGCACTTTTATTCTGGGGACCTCTGCCGCAGCCACTTCCACTCTCATCGCACCTCTCTCGGCTTTTGCCACACAGAAAGTCCAGAAGAAAGCCCCTGCAAAAGAAGCAGAGCAGGAAGAGGACGTTTCCACAAATGAAGACCTGATGCGGGAACACGGAGTGCTGAACCGCGTTCTGCTGATTTATGACGAAACCATGCGTCGTATCCAGGCCAATGAAAAGTTTGATCCCACGGTGGTCACCAAATCAGCCGGCATCATTAAGAGTTTTATTGAGGATTATCACGAGAAACTGGAAGAGGACCATATTTTCCCGCGCTTTGAACAGGCAGGCAAACTGGTGGAGTTGACGGTGAACCTACGCGCCCAGCATGCCATGGGCCGCCGCGTGACCGAGCAGATCGCCGCCACCGCGAAAAGCGGAGACAATCAAGCGCTTAACACTTTGCTGGCAGCTTTCAACCGCATGTATCGACCGCATGAAGCGCGGGAAGATACCGTGCTGTTCCCTGCACTGCATAAGCTGGTGAGCAAGCACGAGTATGACGCCATGGGCGAACAGTTTGAAGGCATCGAACGCAAGACCTTCGGCGGCGATGGCTTTGATATGGCGGTAGCACAGGTGACCGAACTGGAAAAACAATTCGGCATTTATGACATTTCGCAGTTCACGCCTTCACTTCCGCAGAATAAATGACGGCTGCAGTGCTCTTCTTTGCCGCAATGCTGGCTGGGGCGATTGCCGCTCTGGCAGGCTTTGGGATCGGCAGCGTGCTTACACCGTTGCTGGCGCTGAGCGTGGGAACGAAGGAAGCTGTGATCGCGGTGTCTATCCCTCATCTGGTCGCGACTGCGCTGCGGTTCTGGAAGCTACGCCGCAATATCGATCGGCAGGTGCTCAAGCATTTTGGTATCGCAAGCGCAGCCGGCGGCCTGATGGGCGCGCTGTTGGGTTCGCGCTTTAGTAGCCCGATTCTGGCCTATATCTTGGGCGGATTGCTGGTGTTTGCTGGATTGACAGGGCTCACAGGCGTCTCCAAAAAGATGCGTTTCGGCAAAAAAACCGCGTGGCTGGGCGGAGGAGTATCCGGGTTGCTTGGCGGCTTGGTCGGCAACCAGGGAGGAATTCGCTCTGCGGCACTGCTGGGCTTTAACCTTGAAGCCAAGACGTTCGTTGCAACGGCAACTGCGATCGCTTTAATCGTGGATGGAGCACGCATGCCGATTTATTTTTTTAGCAGTCCAGAAACGGTTCGGCGGCTGGCGGCGTGGATCGCGGCTATGGTGGCAGGCGCGGTGATTGGCACGCTGGCTGGTGGGAAAGTACTTGCGCGCATCCCGGAGACTTACTTTCGGCGCCTTGTCGGAGTGCTTGTTCTGGCCTTAGGAATCATGATGATTTATGACGTTGCAAAATGATTTTAAACTTGTTCGCATTGTTATGAATACAATTGATAGCCGGTAGCAGGTATCGGCAAAAAAGAAGGAGCTGTTATGTTCGCGAAGTTCCATTATTTTTTACTGGCTGTTCTTCTCTCATCCACCCCAGTCTCATCCACCCCAGCATGGACCCAGGGCGCTAACTCAAACAAACCCTCAGCAAACGTGGATTGGAAAGATACGGACGCCGCCATGGGGCGTCCCGGACAGGACCAGCCCGACGGCACTCATAAGTATGCCCTGCCGC
Source organism: Candidatus Angelobacter sp. (assembly GCA_036488825.1). Classification (GTDB taxonomy): domain Bacteria; phylum Acidobacteriota; class Terriglobia; order Terriglobales; family Acidobacteriaceae; genus Angelobacter. Next base: position 59,790 of record DASXGZ010000032.1, on the reverse strand, counting down.
GGAAGGATTTGAATGTCACACTGAATGGAGTTCAGATCAAGGCCGGACTTGCGCTGGGATCATGGGTAGCATTCAAACCTACTTCGAAGGGCGGCTCTGTGGTAATGGGCGACCTGGTCCTCACCGAAGACGAAGTAGCTCCAGTCATGCAGGAACTGCAAGCAGGCGGTATAGAAATCACGGCCCTTCACAACCATCTGATTGGTGAATCGCCGCATGTAATGTATATGCACATCCACGGCATGGGGAGCCCTGCCAGCCTGGGTAAGGCCATCCATTCGGCAATCGCAAAGACCAAAACACCCGAAGCTGCTCCAGCAACCGCCGCGCCAGATTTAGATATTGATACCAAACAGATTGATGTGATCCTGGGACACAGCGGGAAGAACAATGGAGGCATTTATCAGGTTGGCGTGCCACGCGCCGAACACATTACGGAAGCCGGAATGGTTATCCCTAACTCCATGGGAGTGGCTACCGCACTCAACTTTCAGCCGACCGGCGGCGGCAAAGCGGCAATCACTGGGGACTTTGTTTTGCTGGGCAAAGAAGTCAATCCGGTCATCAAAGCGCTTCGCGAAAATGGCATTGCTGTAACTGCACTGCATACTCACATGCTGGAGGAACAACCAAGGCTATTTTTCATGCATTTTTGGGCAAATGATGACGCATTGAAACTGGCAAAGGGGCTGCGTGCAGCGCTGGATCAAACAAACTCAGCGAAGAAATAAGCTCTAGGTCTCTCGCGTGGCCGTCGCAAGGAGTTGCGAAATGAAAGAACGATTCTCAACTTCTCCCGGCCAGAGGCTGGTCTATACTTTCTCTGCGTGCAAAGCGAATCCATCCTTAGCAAGAAGCCCCCTGAGCCCGATATACGTTTTCCTTATGGCCAAGACCCAAACCAGTTTGTGGACGTTCGGGTGCCAGCCGGAAAAGGCCCCCACCCTATCGTTTTCTTTATTCACGGCGGCTACTGGCGAGCCAAATACGACCTTATCTATACGGGCCATCTTTGCGACGCTTTGAAGAAAACCGGCATTGCCACCTGGAACGTGGAATACCGGCGCGTAGGTAATCCCGGCGGGGGCTGGCCTGGGACCTTCGAGGATATTCGCAGCGCGTATCGCGTTTTGCGCGAACATAAAGATGATTCCTTGGCCAAACTTGACCTCAAGAAGCTCTGCGTTGCCGGGCACTCCGCAGGCGGCCAACTGGCTTTCTGCCTCGCTGCATTTGAGGCTTCTGTTACGCGCGTGCTCTCGCTTGCCGGAGTGCTCGACCTGCGTCGCGCCTGGGAATTGCACCTGAGCAATGATGCGGTGGCAGAATTTCTGGGTGGTTCGCCCACTCAGGTGCCCGATCATTATCATGAAGCTTCGCCCGCGCAGCGCGCTATTCCGCACGCTACGCAAAAGCTTATTCACGGTACCTCTGACGATGCTGTCCCATACGAAATCAGTCAGAACTACGCCGCAAAAAAGAAGCAAGCCCGCGAACACGTTGAACTAATAACTCTTACCGGCACGGGACATTTTGACATTGTCGATCCCGGTTCCAGTGCCTGGAAACAGGTGGAAAATACGTTCATCTCTCTAATCAGGACCTGATCTGAATTGGTATCAAGGTTCAACCAAACAAAGCTGATCTTTGGCGGGGTCCAAAGCGAGCACTCTCGTTTTGTCAGCCTCGTCCAAAGTCGCCATTAATCCTCTTTGAAAGCCTTTATGTGGAGAAAACGCAGAGCCAGGCTATGGACCCAATACAGTGAACAACAGTAACTCAATTCTGATTTGACGGCTGCGCATCTTTGAATAGATACTAAAACCACAAATCCCAAGTAGCTGGTGATTGCGGGATTGGTTTTGCTTGGAGAAAAGCAAAAAACATGCAAATCTCTGTAATCGGTTCGGGCTATGTTGGTCTGGTTGCAGCCACCTGTTTAGCGGAGTTGGGCCACAACGTTTTGTGCGTTGATAGCGACCCAGCGAAAATTGCCGCCTTAAATGCCGGCGAAACATTGATCCACGAGGATTGCTTACAGGAACTGTTGAGCCGTCATCGGGGCATCAGGCTAAGTTTCTCAACTTCCGTTGAAGAATCAGCCAGTAAGGCGCTGGCGATTTTTATAGCTGTGGGCACTCCCTCCGCAGAGGATGGGTCAGTAGATCTTTCCTGCGTGGAAGCCGTGGCTCGCTCGCTGGCCGGATCGATGAATGACTATAAAGTCATCGTAGAAAAAAGCACTGTGCCGGTTTATACGAGCGAATGGATACAGGATGCGCTCGCGTCCAAAGGCCGCCCGGAGAAAGATTTTGACGTCGTCTCAAATCCGGAGTTTCTCCGTGAAGGAACGGCGGTCACCGATTTTTTATATCCTGACAGGATCGTGGTAGGCGCAAGCACCAAACGCGCGGCCGGGATTATGCGTGAAATCTACGCGCCCCTGATCGATGGTTCATACGCCCAACTTTCCAGCGCCGTTCCCAAGCCGGAACGCGCGCGCCTTGTGCCCATGTATATTGAGACTTCGCCGCGCAGCGCCGAATTAATCAAGCACTCTTCCAACGCTTTTCTGGCATTAAAAATTTCGTTTATCAATGCTGTCGCAAGTTTTTGTGAATCCGTAGGCGCGAACATAGAAGAGGTATGCAAAGGAATTGGCAGTGACAGCCGTATTGGCCCAGACTTTCTGCGTGCCGGTATCGGCTACGGCGGCTCGTGTTTCCCCAAGGATGTTGCCGCATTTCGCGCCGTGACGCGGGATTTCGGATTTGAATTCCCATTGCTTGATGAAATCAAGCGCATCAACGAGGAGCAGCGCACCCGATTCATTCGCAAGGTCCGCGAGGCTTTGCGAACTATAAAAGGAAAACGCCTGGGTGTGCTTGGGCTGGCCTTTAAGGACGGCACGGACGATGTGCGAGAATCACCTGCGATCAAAGTGATTGAGCAACTGCTGGAAGAGAAGTGCCACATCACGGCTTTTGATCCCGCCGCTATGGATCGCGCCCGGCAAATGCTCGGCAACAGAATCAGCTATGCGACAGACGCTTACGCCGCGGCTGAAGGCGCAGATGCCTTGCTGGTCCTGACGGAATGGAAGGAATTTGCAAGCCTGGATCTTGGCCGCATTAAGCGTCTTCTGCGCTCTCCTATTGTGCTGGACGGCCGCAATGTGTTCTCCCAGACCGAAATGGCAGAGGCCGGTCTCAGCTATTACAGTATCGGGCGTCCTGCGCTGGAAGCATCTCACGCGGTACTGAAAAAAGGGCACATCGCAAGATAAGGAACATTTGAAAGCTTTCATACGGCTTTCATGGCCAAGGTTAAGCGAAGCTTATCCTTATTCAATCCTGTTAACGCGATGTTTGGCTGCAAACTCGGCCGATCTTAAAATGGGCCTGATTGAAACCCTATCCTTTAACAAGCAATATTTCCAGAGCCGTTTGGGGATGTAAGAATGGAGTACGGTGCACATCTGAAATTACTTTTTGCGGATTCCCCGTACAGTTTGATGGCTGTGTCCGCCTTTTACATAATAATAAAGGTCAATATATTAAGGTGAGGCCGCTCGGCTCCTGACTCAGTTTGCTGTGCAAAGACCTGACAGGAGTTTTTTTTCCTGATTGCGAACGAGACAACCGGACGCGGGCGTTCGCCGAATCGTTCGCGTTCTCCTCAACTGCGTGATAAATATAGCCCCTGAACCATATTTTGCTCCTAAGGAGCACGTTCGACCAGTACCCGATAAATATTAAGACCATTGCAATCGTTTGCATTGGTACATGACCTTTCGTATTAACTTCACCCACTTTTCCAATCCTCCAATGATCGGATTTCCACTCACCGAAGCTGCGCTAAATTATTGAATCACAGAGGTTTATTAATAACTTGCCTGCCTATTGAGCCCCTTAAAACTTATTAAAAGATTTAATACACGGCCAATGAAACCTTAATCCCTAGGTACAAAAATATGCCTTGCCATTCACTCCGGACAGGACTGTATCGAGCCGGCGGTCACTGGGCGATTTAGGAGAAAAACGATGAAACCGTCTTCCGGGACCTTTTGGTTCCTGCGTATTTTTGTATGGGTCGTTGCAATCGTTTTTGCAGTCGGGTACTACGGCCATGTTCGGGCGCAGAGCGGTACGGGGTCAGTAATAGTTCCTCTGCGGCCCCTCGCACCATTATCGAGCGTTCCCATTCCTCCGGTTTTCGGCATGGACGGTATTGTTGCCGACAAGACCGCAGCCATTGAACTCGGAAAAGCACTCTTCTGGGACATGCAGGCTGGCAGCGATGACATTCAAGCATGTGCAAGCTGCCATTTTAATGCCGGCGCAGACAGCCGCGTTAACAACGAAGTAAATCCTGGCCAGGCAGGCGGAGACACCACCTTCCAGTTGGGCGTTCCGATGAATAACGGAAAAGGCCCGAATTATCACTACAGCGCGGGCACGGCTGGCGCCGGCTTTGGCGGCTACCATGACGGCGATTTCCCATTCCGCAAGCATGCGGACGTAAACGATCCCTTCAGCGTGGTTTCTGACGTGAATGACGTTTCTGGCTCACAGGGCGTTCCATCGCTGAAAATCGACAAAATTGTTGTCCCTCAAAATGAGTCTCAAAACGGGACTCAACACCAGCTCTCGAGTTCGTTTACTCCCCAGGTAGCTGGAGGAGGCCTGAAGTACGGGAGCGGAATCGCCATGCGCGCGAGCAGCGATGGGGGGCAGGATGGAAACGGTAGAGTCTCCGGACCTTCCGTTGGTGGTGGCGGAAATAGCGGCAAATCGAATGGGAACGGCGGGGGGACGAATTCCGGGGATGACAACACCAACAGCGTGGAAATGGACACGGTTGTTGTTGATCCGGTCTTCTCCTATCCTGATCCGTCCGATCCAACCAAACTGATCAATACCCGCAGGACAACGCCGCGCAATACACCAAGCGCTGTGGATGCAGTTTTTAACTTCCGCAACTTCTGGGATGGGCGCGCGCAGAACGTTTGCAATGGCGCGAATCCATTTGGCACCCGCGACAAGCAGAACCATCTCCTGGTAGTGGACCCAATCGACAACAAGTTGGGCCCGACACAGGTAAACATGGTGAATTCAGCGCTGTGCTCCCAATCTTTAGGTCCGATTCTAAGCAGCACGGAAATGTCCGCGGATGGCCGCAACTTCCCCCAGGTAGGCAAGAAGCTGCTGGCCAGGGTGCCATTGGCAAAACAAGTCATTGATCCCACTGATAGCGTGTTGGGTCCCTTTTCAAAGTCGCCCAACAAAGGATTGAAGACCACCTATTCCGCATTGATCCAACAGGCGTTTCAGCCGGAGTGGTGGCAGTTCAGCCAGCACATTTGTGCAAACCCGGATGGCAGCACAGCTGGGACGGTGGATCCAAGCAAATTCGAGACTTGTTCTACGGGCACCACCGATTACAGCCTAATGGAATTCAACTTTTCGCTTTTCTGGGGCGTAGCTATCCAGATGTATGAAAGCACGCTGGTGGCTGACCAGACTCCATTTGATAAATACCTGGAGCAGCAGCAGAACTACACCCTGATTGGCGACAATCAGAAGAGCCTATACACCATTCAGTTGAAGCCCGGTATCACACCGTACACGGTCTCAATCATTGGATTGAATCCTACTCTGGATGCCAGCGACCAGGACACGTACGCGTTTGACGATGGCCAAGGCGCCATTCGGGGCGTTGGAGTCGATAGCGGTTTCATCGATTATGCCAGCGGCACAATAACCGTTACGTTTGGAGACCCGCCGGTTTCTCTGGTGCCAATCCAGATTAACTATTCCGTTGGCGCCGTTCCCCTGACGTCCGGACAGCTTCGCGGATTGAACCTCTTCCAGACCAAAGCTGGCTGCATTGTGTGCCACGGTGGTCCCGAGCTTTCCAACGCTGCCGTTGGAACCGTCTCCGGTTTCCCGGTGGAACGGATGATCATGGAAGACGACAGTGCGCGCGTCTATGACACGGGCTTCTACCACATTGGAGTTCGGCCTACGGTAGAAGATGCCGGCCTTGCTGGAACAGATCCGGTGGCTGGGCTTCCACTCTCGCAGGCTGAGCTTTTTCGTGAACATGTTTGCGACGGTGGATACGAGACAGTAATTGTCCCCGGACGGCGCGGGGATGGCATAGCTCCTTCACCGATGAATTGCAATGACGATATAGCCCGCGGCGGCTTCTTCAAAGCGCCGCAACTGCGCAATGTCGCACTGACCGCCCCTTATTTCCACAACGGCAGCCAGTTAACGCTGGAACAGGTAGTGGAGTTCTACAACCGAGGTGGCGACTTCAATACCGTGGATGAAGTCAAATTCATGGACCCTGATATCGAGCTGCTCGGTCTTACGCTGCAGGAAAAAACCGACCTTGTGGACTTCCTGCGCAATGGTTTGACTGATCCACGCACCGTGGCGCAGGCCGCTCCGTTTGACCATCCGCAGTTGTTTGCTCCGAATGGTCATCCTCAGGGTACCAATGGCTATCCGGTGCAACCTGACCCGCTGCATCCAGGGCAGGCAACAAATCAGTTCATTGAAATACCGGCGGTCGGAGCCAAAGGTGGCAAACCGCTTCCTACTTTCCTCGAGAACCTGTTGGGAGGGCAATAATGTCCGTCCCCAACAAGCTAGTTTCTACAACCCGGCCAGCAAGCAGCCAATGGCTAGACCGTGGACAGAGCAATCGAGCGCAGTTATCAGCAAGGCAGAGCAGTACAAGCACAATGCAGTACGACGGAAGGAGCTTCAAAATGCGGGGATTTGAGCAACTATTCAAACGATTTAAAGTAGCGGGAGTTGTACTGCTGCTGCTGATCATAGGGCTGGGTGATCGTGCATTGGCCCAAGGCCTTAATCCAATTCCGTGGCCGACGCCGGCTGCAATTCCGGCGCCGACGCCGATCCAACCACCACGTGAAGGCAACGAGCCAACAGGCTTTGACATCACCGGTTTCATCCAGTATGCCTCCCTGGACAGTACTCCAGGACTGTGCAACCACGACGACAATCCACTCCCGACGCCGGACAACCCCCCTCTGCCGGCGCAGTGCAAGGTTACGGGCGGCTGGATTGAACTCAACAACAACCTGATCCGTATTCCACAAAGCACCGTCGTGATCTTCCCTAACACACTCCTGACGTGGGAAGAAGCATTCGAGCTGAACCCAAACACGCACAAGAACGACCCGATTCTCCAAACCGGTTTGGCAATGGCTGACACAGTGCGCTTTCCGGGCACCTATCAGGGACACGTGCAGGGCAATATCGTCAATGGTCAATACATTGCCGGTCTGGTTTTTATTTTTCAGGACCCGGCGAACTTCACGCAAGGCTACATTGAAAGTCTCGATTATCCCAACGGCGTAATGGTCGTGAACGGCATGAGGGTTCAGATCAATGATCCCCCTATTCCTGGGGGTATCACCATCCAAAATCCAGACGGCTCGTCGGCCAATATTCCTAAGGGCCGCTATAGCGCCGGACAATCGGCTGATCCGCGCTTCGCCGTTGACCAGAATAACCCTACCGTGGCTTCCGAAACCGGCTATCCGATGTGTATTCCATCCATGGCTCCCGGTACTTTTAGCAGCCAGCAGGGTGCCGTGGGTACTCCTGATCCGAAGGGAGGAACGGACGATCCGCAGTGCCCGGAAGTGAACCGTCCGCGCGATCCGCTAACGGGTGTGATAATCCCAATTTTCACCATGAATCAGGCCGGCGATCCGCCAAGCGTGGAGAATCCGTTTCCGCAAGATCCTTTCGTGGAAATGCCATTCGAGGTGGGCGATTTCGTCAACATCATTGGAACACTCGAAATGGATGCCGCTGGCCCTTTTATTACAGCAACTGATATCCAGGCGCTGACTGTTGGCGCTTATACCTGGCCCGGAACTGATCCGGCCTACATTCGCGAAGACGTAGTCATCCAGGGCACTGCTGGCGTGCCGAACCCATTCTTCCCGCAGGAAGCCGGCGTACGCACCCGCGTGGAAGGATTCAGCACTGACGTAGGACGCCAGGTTGACGTTTCGGCAATCGACCAGGATTGCAACGGCAATCTTACTTTCCGCGAACCCGCATGGACTTCAGCCTTCCCGGTTGAGCCGGGACCTCCGGGAATCGGCGTAAAAGGGCGTTGGCGCATGCGCTTCCCACAGGGCGGCAATTTCCTGCCTGCCGTGCAGAACGTAGGCGCGCGCATCAACGGCAGCGTTCCGGGCAAAAACAAGAACGGCCTTACCTACTCCGAATATCAGTTACCCAGCAGCGAGTTCATCTTCCCTGAGAATCTGGTGCCCGGTAGCCGTCAACCCAAATCCAACTTTGCAGACATCCTCTTCCTCGACAACGGCATGGGCCAGTTGCCAATGGTAAGCGATGTTTTTGACAGCAGCGTTATACAACTTGGCGGGCCGTCGGGGTTCTTCCCCAATCAGATCATGGGCCAGTTGACTCCATTCCCTGACAATACGCTGCCTCCACTGACCTGCCAGCCCGGCGCAATTCTCTCGCTTGCAGTGCCGAAATTTACTTCATCTCCAAACCCGCCGTTTCCTGGAATCACAGTTACGCTTGACGGCACGTCCAGCATTCCATCCACCGGGCCGTTCCAATGGGCTCAGATCATTAACCCCGGCGATCCGATCGTCACAATCAGTAACCCCACCAGCGCGACTACCACTTTCGTGACACCCCCAGTGGCAGGAGCACAAGACCTTGTCTTCTCCCTGGTTGTGGGTGGACAGGGCAGCGGAGTTCCAACGTCTGCTCTCGCGACATTGATCGTTCCGGTCGTTCCTGCCCCGCCGAATCCATTCGTCACGGCAACTGCAACGGCACCGAATCCTGATACTCAGCTACCGGGCGGACCTAACGTAGGCGGTCCGACGGTTTCTGGAAGCACCATCACAGTTGCCAGCGGCGCCGTGGTAACACTTGCCGCCACTGCTGTTGATCCTGCATCCGGAACAGTCAGCTTCACCTGGACCGCAAATAACCCGCTGCCTCCCGACGCCTCATTGTCGGCGACCACGGGCTCATCGGTGACCTTCACAGCAGGTACAGTGCCGGCGCTCACACCTGCACAAACCTTCACCTTTACTGTGACCGGAACGAGCTCAGCAAGCGGTCTCACAGGCACAGCAACCGTAACCGTCATTGTCCGCCCAGTGGCTGACCAGATCGTGATCAGCAACATAGTTTATCGCCGGGTCAAAGGCCGCCTGATCGTGAACGTAAGCGACTTTACGCCAGGCGTCACACTCACTTGCACGCTGGACATCCTCAACCCCGCCACCGGACTTCAGTGGCAAGGCGTGATGGGACCAATCATCCCATTCGCTCAGGGCGTGTTCTCGATCCGCTTCAGCAACATTCCGCCACCGAACCAAGTGACGATTACTTCGGACGCTGGTGGTTTTGCTCAGAGCGGCGTCACCTTCCTGAGATAACTAAACCTGAAACTGCCGGGCTTCGGCCCGGCAGCCTTCAATAGCAGAAGAAAAAAAACCGCATCATGCTCGATGAAGCGGGATAGCAAGAAGCAATTTTCAATCCGAAAAGAGGAACCAAAATGAACTCGAACCTTATGCGGGCTCCAGGCAAGGAGATGGATTCACGTTCAGATAAGAACATCTTGCTGCCCCGTCGCTCATTGAAGCGCAGCTTATTGTTGGCCCTGGTTACGGTAATGGGCGTGGCCAGTGCTTTTGCCGCTCCAGGCATACAAGTCGGAAACCAGAACATGTTTCGCCCCAGTGGTATGGTGAAAGTTACAGTGCCAAATCCGGTGGCCGGTGGAGCACCGTTAACAGACTGGTGGGTGGCTGATGAAGCATCGGGCTTCTGCCGCCTTGATAACACCGGCCCAGATACTGCTCCTTCCAACGGAATTCTGAACCTCAGCACCTGTTATCTGCCGGGAACGTTTGCGCCGGTGGATTATCAGGTTGAAACGCGTGGCGTCGTTACCAACAGCGCGGGTATTCCTTCCACCGGATATGTTTTTGTCGCTGGCATTAATACAGTCACGCGGCTTGAGTTCATTGCCTCTCCCACGGGCAGGACTGTAATTAATCCCGCCACTCTGGTCGTGATTTTCAGTAGCACGGCTTCAGTGTTCACCAATGGCTTGCCAGTAAACGGCCCTCGCTTTGTTCGCGACGCGCGGCTCGGTCCGGATGGAAAGCTCTATATTTGTTTCCAGGGAAATGGTGATATCTGGCGCGTCCGGAACCCTCTGTCCCCGACCTTTACAACCGCCGGAAACTCAGTGGAACGCGTGGGGACCTCTGATAACGGCAGAACTCTGCTCAGTCTTGCCTGGGTAGGCCATGATTTGTGGGCGTCACAAGCCGGCTTTTTGAACCGCATTCAAAACGCCGACCTGTGCAACTACACTATGCCAGCCTGCCAGGCAATGCTGGAGTTTGGCAAACTGCAAACGCAGCAGGGCTTGATCTCTGACCAGCTTGTCTCCTCCGTTCCCGACGGCCGCTGGCTATATTGGGGCAATGGCAACCGCGTAATTCGCTATGACACGTTCAGCGCTGACAACATGGAGGTATGGAACCAGAGCGGCTATATTTGCACCGTTGCCACAGTCAATACAGCGACAACGCCATGCACGAAGAGTACCATCCCCGAAGAATATAGTTTGATCTTCGGCATGAACTGGGTACAAACGGCAACACCTTCCACAATAGTTAATGCTGACAAAACCACTTCACCCATTGAAGATATGACGGTCACGACCGACCCGATCATTGAAGCTCCCGTTCCGGAGGTGGCTGGAACTCTGCCCAAGACCGGCAAAGCCTGGCTGTATCGGGCCGCGATTGCTATTGCTGTCGGACCGGAATCGTGCGGGACCTCCCCTCAATTCAATCCGCCACCATGCGTGAACAGCCAGACCGGCAATGACAGTCCAGCGGTCCCCGCTCCGTCTCACGATGCAGCGCGGCGCGCAGTTCTGCTTCTTTCCGGCGTAACCCATCCACGTGGTCTTCTGTGGCTGCAGACCAACTGGTGGATATCCGAAGAAGATCACGGTTTCTGCCGCATTAATCAAAACCCTCTTACTGGCGCGGCATCCCTGAGCAACTGCTTCCAGCCAGCCGGCTTTCTCCCCGGACAACCTGCAGCAGATGCTCCTGATGCTTTCGGGAACCAGAACGTTTATGTCCCTGATGCCTCCGGTGCGGGCCGCGGCGTTGTTCGCTTGAAATTTAATGCGGCGTTAAACACCGTTTCTCAAACCGCCCTGCTGAATTCAGGTAAATCTACAGCAGCCGCTGTGGCTCTCCCAACTGGTCCGTTTAATGACGGCGCCCTTTACATCGGTTATTACGACACAAACGTCATCAACAAAATCCAGAAGCCGGCAACAGCTCCTACGGCCCCGATTTTCGTTGCCGGTACGTTCAACGGAGTTGGCATTCTGAGCATGTCCTTTATGGGCAATACCCTGATGCTGGCTGAACTTGGTCCGATAGGGACCGGCGCTGGTGGTCAGCTTATTAAGGGCGGTCAGGTAACTCAGATTGTCGCTGCGTCGCCAAGCGTCAACAAAGGCAACGCTACCCTGATCAACAAGCCAATCTCCAGATTGCAGAGTCCCGATCCGCAACTGCAAAACAGCACCCAGGTCTTTACTAACCCGGCCGCTTTTGCCGTAGGCCCGGTAGGTGATCGCGAAAGGTGCCTGCCTCCGGTGGGCGTGAAACTCTCGTCCAGCGTTCCGGCCGATCCTGGAACCGCTCCTGGTCTTTTCATGGGCAGTCTCGGATTGTCAGCAACTGACGCGGTAAGAAGCAATAGCCTGGCACAGCCGCCGGAGGTTGATCAGTACGGCTCAATCTGCACTACCATGGTCGATTGGGTTGCACAAGCTGCCTTAGATCCGTCGTTATCCATCAACGCTCCACTGGGACCTGTAACGGCGCTGGCCTTTGATAGCCAGACCAGTTCCCAGGCCAATCTGGCGATCGCAGATGATCCTGGATTGATAATGGCTCCCGTGACTCTGCAGACAAGCAAGATCGTTCCGCCATCCACGGGACTTCACGGCCAGGGACACGTTTACATCGTTCCGTAATCTCCTAAATCGTCCTTCACCCCTAACCGATTCATTCAACCCAGGGCTGGCGAAAGATCGCCAGCCTTTTTTCTTGTCGCCCGCATCCTGCGATTCTTCAATTTCCATCCTGTCCGTTCAATGAAATCAGCCGAGGTCTGAGGTAAACTTTGCTCATGCGATTCCAACTTCTTGCAGTGATTTGTTTACTGGCTATTTCAGCTTCCGGCAAAGACCAGCCCGGCGCCATGGTGGTTTCTCACAATGACATCAAAGGACCGATCATTGGAAATGCACACACTGAGGACTTGAAGATTTTTGCCGACGGGCGCGTGACCTACAAGGAAGAGGGCAATGATCGCAAGCAAGCTACTTTTGCCACAAAGCTAACTCCGCAAAAGCTCCACAAGTTGACGGCCCTGCTCAACAGCAAAGAGATCATTGCAGTTCCGGCCGAGATCGGGTCCCAGATCCGGGTTGTTGACTTCGACTGGGAGAAGCAACTGGAAATCCACCGCAGCGGCTCGCAGCAAACTATTGCCATCAAGAATTTCTATCCTCTATTGAATTCGCAGAAGCCGGCTTATCCTAAGGCATTGATCGAGTTAGAGTGCCTGCTCCAGGAGATCCAGCGCAATGCCGCAAAACGTCCCGCACCACGGGGCGATGCTGACTGGTGCCCGCTGGCTTTGGGAGAACGCTAAGGACTCCCGTGCTGGGCGCTTTCCGCCCTGCTTTCACAGGATTCAATCAACGGTTTTAGAGTTTTTAATATGACCTTAAGAGATGCTTAATACCTCTCTCCTACTCTGCTTCTATCTAGAAGTACGGCTAATAGGGTTAGCTTAGCCTTCCGGACTTAACCCTTCACACCATCGTTGTTTTTTGTTGGACGAAAGAAAGAAACATTTCTTCCGGTCCTTTTGACATCTTGCTGCGCATTTTTTCTGACAGTTTGTATCTCCTGTCAGCGATGTCGCGGTCGGATATTAGTGTGCAAATTGATGATGGGCGGCTGCTTTACACCCTGGCAGGAGCAAGGCAGCAACAATCTTAGGAACTTTAATCGATCTCCAAGATGCTCTTAATCCCAGCAGTGTTAAGTGTGAAAGCGCAAGTATCGTAATACGAAATATCAGGATAAGAGGAAGGCTTCCTCCGGGCTCTCATCCAAAAAAGCATTTTTTCGTCTCAAATTTTTTGCTTGCTTCGCGTCTCGCGAAGCCAACGGAGGAGTCCATGATTTCCGCACGCATATCCCTGCGAATTTTAATTGTTGCATTGCTCACACTTGGGTTGAGTGCTTTTGCCGTGACTGCCAGTGATTTCACCGGCACGTACACGCTGGGCGCTCCCGCCGCCGCAGGCAAAGACGTGCAGCTCACGATCATGCTGACCGTGTCCAACAACACTTCCTCGAACATCAGCAATGCCACCATCGCTCTGCATGAGCCAAGGGCAGGCCGCATTATTTACGGAAGTCTTTCAGGTCTTTCCCTTGCGGCCGGGGCCGGCACACAGGTCAATGGTTCATTCCGCGTTCCCCAGGACCTCTACCAATCGTGGCAAAAAGGCAGTAGTCCGGCCATGAGCATTACCTACAACGACGCCAGCGGTAATCCCGTTCAGGCATTCATTCAGTTCTAAGTAAACCCCCTTTGGAGGCAACAAAAATGCGCGCCCAAATTTCCATGCGAATCAATACAGGAACAACACCTTCCAGAGTGATCTGGCTTGCAGCCGCGTTGCTGATGGTGATGGCGTTCCTGTCTCCACTGGGGGCGCAAGCCCAAGGGAATTACGTCTATGTGAATAATCAGGCGGCAGCAAATACCGTCTCTGCTTATTCTGTTTCCGCCACTGGTTCCCTGACGCAAGTGGGCGGCTCGCCATTTGCCACCGGCGGAGTGGGCGCCAGTGTGGTTTGTTACGGTCTCAACAGAATCACGCTTAGCCCGATAAATAATCTTTTATTTGTGGCGAACACAGGTGACCGCACCATCACGTCATTTCAGATCGCTCCCGCAACCGGAATACTTACCCGCGTTGCCGGCTCACCGTTCCCCACGTTGCTCACGCTGGATAACTGCCAGGGCATCTCACTGGCAGCAACGCCCGATGGCAATTTTCTGTTTGCATCAAGCAATGGCCAGATTGAAACTTTCGCCATCGGCGCAAGTGGGACGCTGACTCCGCTGACGGCCCCTCTTACGGCAAACTGCTGCTCGCCCAATGCCGGCATGGTGGTTTCTCCCAATGGCCAGTTTCTGGCAATCTCAAATCAAACCAGTGTTTCAATGTTCACCATTAACGCGGGTACGTTGACAGCTGTCCCGGGGTCGCCATTTTCCAAAACAGGTTCAGGAAGTCTTTCCGGACTTGATTTTAGTTGCGCCGCTGACCGTCTCTATGCCGGTGAAGCCACTGGAAGCCCTGCGCTTGCCGACGCATGGACAGTGGATAACAGCTTGAATACTCCTACATCGGGCATTCTTACCCCTGTACCGGGAACGCCGTTTACATCCTCTGGCAATGACTCCAACCTGGTGCTTTATAGTCCTGACAATACGCTGCTTTTTCAAAGCAACCAGTTCACCAACAGCGTGAATTCCTTCAGCGTAAATTCCGACGGAAGCCTGGTGAACGTTGGCAAATTCGGCACAACCACACAGGTACACACGCCCGCGGGAATGGCCACCGATGCCACCGGCACATTCCTTTATGTAGCGGACGATGCTTTCGGCGTTGCGGTTTTCCGGATTGGCAATGGTGGAGTACTGACTTCCCTGAGCGATCTTGCGATTAACCGTCCGGGTGAAATTCAGGACCTGGTGGCGTATCCTTCGCGGAGCTGCACCAGCGCAGACCTTACGCTGAGCATGACGCCAGTTCCGGCAACGGCACAGGCAGGCGTGCCGATCTTATACAACCTGACCATCACCAATAAGGGTCCGTCCGTTTCATCAGCGGTTGTAGCAGACACATTCCCACCCACGTTGACCGCAGGCGGCTCCGCGCCCATTGTGAATCCAGCCGGTGCAAAGCGCACAAACACCGTCTCCGGATCCACGGTCACATCGAACGTGACGGTTACAACCACGGTACCTCACCAGTTCTTCCCCAACGAAACCGTGACGGTCAGTTCAGTGCCGCCGCCCACCACGCCTAACCCGATTCAGTCAGGCTTCTTCCTGAACGATCCTGCATTTAATGGCGTTTTCCCAATCATATCTACCACTTCAAACACGTTCACTTATACGCAAACAATTCCACTTTCACAGTTCCCGAAACCTACGCTGACGATTGTTGCCACTAGCGGCGCACAGCGCATCACCAATACCGTAACCATTACGACAACGCAGCCATTCCAGCTCCCCGTTGGTACGCCTACGACATTGACGATTGCCAACGTGGCCAATCCAAGTTTCAATGGAACATTTACGGTCGCATCCCAGCCTTCAGCCACTACCTTTACGTACGCCCAGACGGGACCGGACGCAGTCAGCGGCGGCGGAACTGCCACAGCGCCTAACTATGTGCCGCCGACTGACCAGGCGGGCGGCGGAAGCGCCAACAGTTCTGCCTGTCTTGTTACAGGCGGCATAGGCACGTGCAGCGTCGTGAACTTCGCTCCGCATCCGGTCATTGTCGCCGGCACGGGCGCAAACCGGTCCGCTAATGTGGTGACGATCACCACAACCGCGCCTCATCAGATTTTTGCGGGACAATCCGCCACCATCAGCGGCGTTGCCAATTCAACTTTCAATGGAGTATTTACGGTGGTGTCCGTTCCTACTCCCACAACGTTCACATATAAGCAGACTGCGGCCAACGCAATCAGCGGCGGCGGCAGCGTTAGCGTGCCTGCCACACCGGCCCAGATCATTACGTTGCCGAACCTGGGCTTCAATGAAACGCGCACCGTCCTGCTGAACGCGACGACAAAAGGCCCTCTAACTATCGGGACCGTTATCAGCAACACGGCAAACATCACAAATAAATCCACGCTCGATCCCAATCCCAACGACAATACTTCTACCGCCACGATCACGATTGGCACGCAGACTGCGACAACGCTATCTGTTCTGCCGGCCACTGGTCCTTTCGGCGGCAATGCGACCGTGACTGCCACGCTGAAAACCAGCAGCGGCACACCGGTCTCCAATGAAACAGTTGGATTCAACTTCAATCAGAACAACAGCAATTACAACGCGGTAACGGACGCCAACGGCGTGGCCACCGCAATCATCCCGCTGGGCTTTACCACTGTCGGTCTACACCCGCAGGCCTTCACCGTGACCTTTGGCGGAGATGCCAGCTTTGGCTCCAGCAGCGTTCTGGGCGATTTGACTGTGACCAAAGCGCAGTTGACCGTCACGGCGAACAATCTGTCCAGGCTTTATGGCGATCCTAATCCGACTTTCACGTATGTGATTACTGGTTTTGTTAACGGCGACGATATCTCAGTGGTAAGCGGAGCAGCAGATTGCACCAGCACCGCGACCCAGGCGAGCCCGGTCGGCGCTTATCCCATCACCTGCACTGTGGGGACCCTGGCGGCGCAGAATTATGTATTTTTCTTTGTAGATGGAACTCTCACGGTAAATCCTGCGCCTCTGACGGTGACGGTGAATAATGCCAGCCGCTCTTACGGCGATCCTAATCCGGCATTCACCGGAACCATTACCGGCCTGAAGAATGGCGATGTGATCACTGCGAATTACAGCACAACCGCAACGCCTCTCAGCCCGGTTGGAACGTATCCGATTACCGCAACGCTTGTTGATCCAAACGGCGTGGTGGGGAATTATATTGTCACCATCAATAATGGTGTTCTTACAGTCACGCCCGCTGCGCTTGTGGTAACAGCCAACAATGCGGCGCGGCTCTATGGCGATCCGAATCCGCCATTCAGCGGCACCATCGCCGGAATCAAGAACGGCGATAACATTACCGCGATTTATACCACGCCTGCCACGCCGCTCAGCCCAGTGGGAACGTATCCGATCACTCCCTCGCTGACAGATAATGGCACCGGCGCCCTGGCTAACTATGTCATCACAGCAAATAATGGTTCGCTGACGATCAGTCCTTCACCCCTGACGGTAACTGCCAATAATGCCACGCGCGCTTTTGGGGCCCCGAATCCGGTTTTCACCGGCACAATCGTTGGTATTAAGAACGCCGACAACATCACTGCAACCTATTCGACCCCGGCTACGGCGAGCAGCCCTGCAGGGACTTATCCGATCATTCCTGCTCTGGTTGATCCAACCGGCAAGTTGAGCAATTACAGCGTGACCATCAATAACGGCACGCTGACAGTAACTACGGCCATTCTGACCGTGACGGCGAACAACGCCAGCCGTTTCTACGGTGATCCGAACCCGGTATTCACCGGAACCATCACTGGAATTCAGAACGGTGACAACATCACGGCCACTTTCTCAAGCGTCGCTGACCCAACCAGCCCGGTTGGAACGTATGCTATTGTGCCCACGCTTTCCGATAACGGCACTGGCGCGCTTGCGAACTACGTGGTTGTAAGCAACAACGGCATTCTCACCGTCAATCCTGCGCCGTTGACTGTGACAGTAACAAGTTTGAGCAGACTTTATGGAGATCCCAACCCGGCGCTCAGCGTGACAATTGTCGGCATTAAGAATGGCGACAGCATTACGGCCAGCGTGAGCACCACAGCAGATCCAACCAGCCCTGTAGGGGCCTATCCGATCGTGGCGACCCTGGTCGACCCAACGAATAAGCTCGGCAACTATGCGGTGACTATTAACAACGGTACGCTGACTGTGAATCCTGCTCCGTTGACCGTGACCGCGGCCAACGCCAGCCGTCTCTTCGGGACTCCGAATCCGGCATTCAACGGAATCATTGCAGGAATCAAGAACGGCGATCCTATATCGGCCACCTATTCCACCACTGCGATTGCAACCAGCCCGGCCGGAAGTTATCCCATCACTTCGGCCCTGGTTGATCCAACCAGCAAGCTCGGCAATTATGCGGTCACGTCCAATGACGGTACGCTGACTGTGAATCCTGCACCTACGGCAAACTTTATCTTCGTGAATAACCAGGCAGCCACCGGCAACAGCATTGCCAGCTACTCTGTTGCCGCAGACGGAACGCTGACTTCCCTCGCCAGCTCGCCCGTGGCGACCGGTGGTCTGGGAGCGAATGCGGCTTGCTCTTCTGTGAATCGCCTGGCCTTAAACGCAGGCAATAACCTGCTGTTTGTTTCCAACGGCGGCGACCAGACGATCAGCGCGTTCCAGATTGATCCGGTCAGCGGCTCGTTGACGGCGGCAGCCGGTTCTCCGTTTGCCTCTGGTCTCACCCTGGATGCGTGCTCCGGAATTTCACTAAGCGCTACGCCTGATGGACGCTTCCTGATGGCCTCCAGCAACGGCCAGATCACAACGTTCAGCATCGCCGCAAACGGAGCGCTTACGTTGCTTTCAACCGCAGCGAACCCGGTTGTGCCGAATGCCAGCATGAAGATCTCAGCCAACGGGCAGCTTCTGGCAGTTTCAAACGGCTCCAGCGTCTCGGTCTTCTCCATCAATGCTGATGGTTCCCTGACCGCGGTAGCCGGATCACCCTTCGCTGAAGCTGGCACGGGATCATTGGCGGGTCTGGATTTCAACTCCACCAGCGGTCTTCTGTACGGTGCTGAGGCCAACGCAACTGCGGCCTTCGCGGATGCATGGACCATCGGCACCAACGGCGTGCTTTCTTCGGTGACCGGTAGTCCGTTCAGTACAACGGCAATCAACTCCAACGTGGTCCTGCTTAGCCCGAATGATGCTTTCCTGTTCGCCAGCAATCAGGGCAGCAACAGCATCAGCTCTTATGGAGTGGGCGCGGGTGGCAGCCTGAGCAGCATCGGCAGCTTTGGCAGCGCGGCTTCTTTACACGCTCCAGTAGGGATGGCAACCGACCGCTCCGGCAGCCTGCTTTATGTGGCTGACGATACCTTTGGCGTGGCCGTGTTCAGCATCAATGGCGCAGGTTCACTCTCGCAGCTTGGTGATGTGGCGATCGCGAATGCAGGCCAGGTCCAGGACCTGGTTGCATATCCGCCGCGCATGGCCAGCAATGCGGACCTGAGCGTTACGATTTCAGCTTCATCGCCCAATGTGGTGGCCGGCCAAAACGTGACTTACACCATCAGCGTAACCAACAACGGTGCTGACCCAGCGGCAGCCACTGTCACAGACAGCCTGCCTTCTGGCTTCACGCTTGTCTCTTGCGCGGCCACCGGTAACGGCATCTGCATAGGCAGCTCATCAGCAGCAAACTTCTATCTGCTGCAAAGCGGGGAGACCCAGACGGTAACTCTGGTGGCACAAGCGGGTACGTCAATTCCTGACGGCACGGTAACCACCAACACCGCCAGCATCAGCAACAGCTCAGCCGTAGATGGTGTTGCGGGCAACAACTCCGCCAGCGCCAGCGTGACTGTTGCCCAGCCCGCCACAACAACTCTGGCAGTGGCTGCAGTAAGCGCTACTTACGGCACTCCCAGCACAACACTCTCAGCAACCCTGACCACACCGGCCGGTCCGCTTGTGGGAAAAACGGTAAACTTCACGCTGAACGGCTCACCTGCGGGGAGCGCCGTGACTGACGCAACTGGTCTGGCTTCAGTTTCTGCCAGCCTGGCTGGTTTCGCGGCAGGCTCATATCCTGTGACGGCCAGCTTCGCCGGTGATGTAAACAATACGGCAGCGAACGGAAGCGGCACGCTGACTGTGAACCCCGCAGTCTTAACTGTCACGGCGGCCGATGCCACACGGATTTACGGTGATCCGAATCCGGCATTCAGCTTTGCGATTACCGGCTTTGTCAACGGAGATACTGTTGCAGTGGTTAGCGGAAGCCCGGCTTGCACCAGCGCCGATCCAACCAGCGCGGTGGGAACTTACCCAATCACGTGCTCCACTGGAAACCTTGCCGCGGCAAACTACAGCTTCACATTCGTCAATGGGACTCTGACTGTAACGCCGGCAGCTTTGAGCGTTACTGCAAATAATGCCACGCGGCTCTACGGCGATCCAAACCCAGCTTTCTCCGGAACGATCACCGGCATTAAGAACGGCGACAACATCACTGCCTCTTACAGCACCACGGCCACAGCCGCCAGCGTGGTAGGAACTTACCCAATCACACCGTCACTGGTTGATCCAACCAGCAAGCTTGGCAACTACACGGTGACTTCCACCAATGGCGCGCTGACGATTACGCCCGCGCCATTGTCAGTGGTTGCCGCGAATGCCAGCCGCTTCTATGGCGATCCGAATCCTGTCTTCGCGGGCACGATCACCGGAATCAAGAATGCTGACAACATCACCGCAACTTACTCCAGCGTGGCTGATCCGACGAGCGCACCGGGAACTTATCCCATCGTGCCTGCCCTGGTGGATCCGGCTGGAAAACTCACGAATTACACCGTCACCTCAACCAACGGCACTCTCACGGTCAATCAGGCTCCGCTGGTTGTGACCGCTGCGAACGCCAGCAGGCTGTATGGCGACCCGAACCCTGCATTCACAGGATCGATCAGTGGCGTGAAGAATGGCGATACGTTCTCTCTCAGCTTCTCCAGCGTCGCTGATGCCACCAGTTCGGTGGGAACCTATCCCATTGTGCCTGCGCTGACGGACCCCAACAGTAAGCTGCCGAACTACACAGTCACCATCAATAATGGAACGCTCACAATCACTGGAGCTCCGCTATCGGTGAGCGCGGCAAATGCGACCCGCGTGTACGGCGATCCGAATCCCGCTTTCACCGGCACTCTCACTGGAATCAAGAATGGTGACAACATCACTGCAACTTACTCCAGCGCCGATCCTACTGCCGCAGTGGGAACTTATCCAATCGTGCCTGCCCTGGTAGATCCAACAGGCAAGCTTGGGAACTACATCGTCACCCCGACGAACGGCACGCTGACGATTACACCTGCGCCACTAACAGTCGCGGCAGCAAACGCCACTCGTTTATATGGTGATCCCAACAGCCTCAGCGGAACGATCACTGGAATCAAGAATGGTGACAACATCACCGCAACTTACTCCAGCGCCGATCCTACTGCCGCAGTGGGAACTTATCCAATCGTGCCTGCGCTGGTTGATCCAGCCGGCAAGCTCGGCAATTACACCGTAACTCCCACCAACGGCACTCTGACGGTAACTCCTGCGCCATTGAGCGTGGTCGCCGCAAACTCCACCCGCGCTTATGGTGATCCGAATAACCTGAGCGGAACCATCACGGGAATCAAGAACGGCGATAACATCACCGCTTCTTACAGCACCACGGCCACGGCGACCAGCGCGCCGGGAACTTTCCCCATCACTCCTTCATTGGTTGACCCAACCGGAAAGCTCGGGAACTACACAGTAAGCTCAACCAATGGCACTCTGACTGTAACTACGGCCACCTTGACGGTTTCCGCAGCCAACGCCAGCATGATTTATGGCGACCCAGTTCCGGCCCTCGGTGGAACGATTACGGGAATTAAGAACGGTGACAACATTACGGCCAGCTACAGCGCCGCGGTCACCTCAACCAGTGCACCTGGAGCGTATCCGATCATTGCGGCGGTTTCAGATAATGGCACTGGCGCGCTGGCAAATTACACGGTAGCAATCAGCAATGGCACGCTCACCATCAGCCCGGCGCCGCTCGTTGTAACGGCAGCGAGTGCCAGCCGCCTGTATGGCGATCCGAATCCCGGCTTTACCGGAGCCATCACGGGATTGAAGAATGGCGATAGCATTGGCGCAATTTTCTCGGCAGCCGCTGATCCAACCAGCCCGGTCGGAAGCTACGCAATTATTCCGACTCTGTCTGATCCGACCAGCAAACTGGGCAACTACATAGTCACGCTGAACAATGGCGTGCTCACGGTTACTCCCGCGCAATTAAGCGTAATAGCTGCGGATTCCATCCGGTTATATGGTGATCCTAACCCGGCTTTCTCCGGTACGCTGACCGGCATTAAGAATGGCGATAACATCACAGCCACTTATGCCAGCGCAGCCGATCCGACCAGTCCGGTGGGAACGTATCCAATCGTGCCCAGCCTGGTTGATCCAACCAGCAAGCTGGCGAATTACGTAGTGAATTCAACCAACGGAACGCTGACTGTTCAGCAAGCGCCTTTGACTATCCAGGCCAATGACGCTACTGCCCCGGTCGGCGGGCCGTTCCCAACCTTCACCGGAACTATCACCGGTCTGAAGAATTCAGACGTTGTCACAGCGTCCTACAGCACTACGGCTGATGCGACCAGTCCGGCTGGAACGTATCCCATCACCCCCACCCCTGATCAAAGTCCCGCGTTGGCGAATTACACGCTGAACTTGGTCAATGGAACGCTAACGCTGCAGTAAATAATGGCTCCCAGGCTGGCGGAATTCGCGCTCCGCCAGCCTGGATCATATTTGACAAGAACTTTTGCGGATAATGGACGAAAAGCATTTGCGGAACGCTTAAGGGCATTACGGCGCTCTATTTATGCAAAGTGATGCGGATCAGTTCAGCAGCGCGCAGATAAGAGCTGCTCAGACCTGGAGATTAAGAAGTTTAATACTTCTCCAATGTCGGTCTAATTGGCAAGGCTTAAAACTTAGGAACTAATTGGCGAATCTTCGCCTTTTTCGTGGCTTCGGCTCGCTCTTCCGGTGTTTGCAAGCTTGGGCCTGGTGAAGATTGGAACTGTCGCATTCTGGGAGGAGTATCTCAGAACGGCAGTAGTGTTATTTGCACGGATGATACCTTGCCACACAAAAAAGCAAGGAAGATCCCGGGGCTGAAGTCCTGGGACAGAAGGCGAAAAAAATAATGAGCTCCTCCACACGGACTACAGCTGCCGCAGGCAGAAACTGCGCTCGGGTATCTTCCGTTCGCAACTTGTTTTGCCTGGTTTCGATTCTTATGCTCGCAATGATTACAGCGAGCGCCCAAACCAACGTCACCCCGGCAACAACCACAATTCAATATCTTGGTGATCCGAACCCGCAGAACAACACGGCTGCCGCAGTCACTGCTCCGTTGGGCGGCATCATCCTGAACGGCATCAGTCCGGTCAACCCGTTTGATACGGTCACCGGACTGTTTTTCTGTGTGGAAAACAATACGCCCTGCGTTCCGGAGCGCCACTTATGGGTGGATGACGCTACTTCAGGCATCTGCCGCATCGATCCGGATCTCGATTCACCGGGGCCGTACGCCATCAACCTGCAAACTTGTCCCTTCAAGATCAATGGCACGTCAATTACGGGCGGGCCGATGTCCTTTGATCCCACGCCGCATTACCTTGATCCTAAAAATCCTAAGATAGCCACAAACTATCTCTATTTCGCCGATGAGCAGAGGGCCTCTGAGGGAATTGTCCGCATTGGCTATCTGGCTTCAGGCGATAGCGGCCATGGATCTCTGAATTTTGACAGCATCTTTATCATGGGCGGCAGCACCACCGGCTCCCGCTTTGGCGGTGGCACCACCGGCTGCCCATTCCCGGGCAATCCTGGAGTTCCGAGCTCCACTGTTCTTGACCCTCTGGGCAACCTGTGGGTCGGCTTCAAAAAGAACAGCGAGATACTTCGCTTCACTCAGCCGGGCACCGCAGATGCCACCGGCTTTGGCACTTGCGATCAGTTCATTGTTCAAGTGGCTACGATCAACGGGAGATCAAACGGCCTCGCCTTTATTGGCCATGATCTCTGGGGAGCGGACGGCACTTCCCCGTTCTTCATTAAGAACGCGGACACAACCTGCATGGTTCCTCCACACGGGATTTGCGTCGGCCCTCCCGCCAATCCTGCCGACATAGTTTACGTCCTGGGGGCGGCTCCGGTGGGTGCTACCGCAGTTGCCACGATGAGCGACCAGTATTACCCGGCTACGAATGGCAATAACGTCTATTTTGCTCTTCAACAGGCAGCTGCGGTGCCACCAGCGCCACAAGTTATTCCGGATAATGTCGCCTGGCTGGGTAATGCTTCTGCCGCAGATGCAACCATGGCCAATACAACGCTCGATGTGACGTTCATGGGGACGTTCTCTCCATTGAGCGGTCCAAGCCCTGCAATCGCTGCCATCAGTGGCGTGGCTGTTGATCCGACCGATCTCGCCAACATCGTGGCCTTCAGCTCTGACGACTACAGCGGTGCGGGCACATTGGCAAATGGCATGTGGTTCGAGAGCTGCATGGGAAATCCACCGGCAATACTTCCCGGGCCTGGGGTCACACCCGCGAACTGCCCAACTCCTGGCGCAACAGCAGTTCCGGGTGCTCCACTGAACGTGGTAGCGGTGGGTGGCAACAATTCTGCGACTGTGAGCTGGAGTCCGGCCCAGGTGAATCAGCCGGTTACCAGCTATACGATCATTAACAGCTCCGCATCAAACGGCATCACGGTTCCGACTCAGACTACTTCACCGGGATTCCCGACGTCATTACCTT
Organism: Candidatus Angelobacter sp.; assembly: GCA_036488825.1. Classification (GTDB taxonomy): domain Bacteria; phylum Acidobacteriota; class Terriglobia; order Terriglobales; family Acidobacteriaceae; genus Angelobacter. The sequence goes on along the minus strand of DASXGZ010000032.1, from coordinate 35,198 downwards.
TTTCTTCCAATTTCCCTGCGACTTCAACCACCTTTACCGGTTTGGTAAATAACATTACTTACACGTTTACCGTAATCGCCAACAACGCCAAAGGGCCCAGCACTCCGCCCTCCGTCAGCAATCCGGTTACGCCGCCCGGCATTGCTTCCCCTGGAACTCCAACCATTTTGAGCGTCATACCGGGAGACGGTCAGGTTGTCGTGAATTTCACCGTTGTCGCGCCTCCTACTGGCGGTCCAATCACCGGCTACACCGCGACAGCGAATCCTGGAGGAATCACAGTTACGGTTCCGCCGCCTGCCGCTGGCTTAAACAGCGGTTCCATCCTCGTGGCTGGTTTGACCAATGGCACCACGTATTCATTCACGGTGCACGCGACGAACGCAGTAGGCAACGGTCATGAATCCGCTCCACCGGTCTCGGCAACGCCTTCAAGCGCATTTGTCCCGGCTCTGACGGTGAAAGTGGGCGGGCCTGCTTCTGTTTCGACCACGCCGACTCAGCAAACATACACAATTACTGTGACAAACCCGATTACCGGCTCACAGGCATTCCCGGCGAATGTATCTGTGACTCACACTTTGTCGCCCATTCCCGCCGTCATCTCGACAGCAGCGCGCGACGGAGTGAAAGGCATTTCGACAATCACGACCACAACTCCCCATGGAATGAACATCGGCCAAACTGTGACCATCGCCGGCGTCGCCAATGCCTCATTCAATGGCACGTTCAACATTCTGGATGTTCCTAACCCTACTACGTTTACTTACACTCAGGCAGGCGTTACGACCTCCAGCAATTCCGGCACAGTTACAGGGTTGCCGCTATCCAACATCGTTCTCGCCCAAACCAGCCAGGGTACTTGCACTGCAGGCGGCGCGGGAGTGATCACGGTCACTTGCAACCAGGGACTTCTGGCAGCAGGCGCGACCTCAACCATGACAGTCATCGTGCAGATTCAGAACCAGGCCATCCTCAACTCGGTGGTCGTAAGTGGCACTGACTCCGCCGGGACCGCTCTGGCGAATGTAAATGGCAGCCAGATCACGACCGTTCCGTTGCCGGTCGTCACCAATCTTTCTGCTCCGGTAGGAATCACTGGTAACGTCCAGAATCCAACACCGAACACCACGCCCCCACAGGCTGGAAACATCACGTGGACGGTGAGCAACGTTTCAACCACTCCCACACCAAACGTTGTCTTCACGATTTTCGTGCCGGCAGCGTTGACCATTAACAATCCCAACCCTCCCACTCCAACCTTCGATAATGGCGGAACAGGTTCCTGCACGGCAGCTTCGCCAGTACCCGGAGGCAACCAGATCGTTTGCAGTACCTCGCCTACCACGAGTCTGGGCGGAGCAAAGAAAAACGGAGCTAAGCCGCCAACAACCATGACGGTGATCATGAACGTAAGTCCGAATGCGACGGCAGTAAAGGGTGTGCCATTGCATCCTACCGGAAGCGTTGCTTTCGGCCCCGGCGGTATCGACACACTGCCAAGCTCCCTGAGCTTGACCATCACACCCAAATAACTCGCAACAAGGCTGCCGAGGTGCAAAACACCTCGGCAGCTAATGCGCAGGCCATCATTTCAAAGGCGGGTCAATAACTGACCCGCCTTTCTTCTTCTTCGGAAATAGATGGAATCAACTCACCTGTTGCCGCGGAAACTCTCAGCTTTATCGCATTGGGATTACGGTTTCTTTTTCTGCGGCGCCGCTTTTGTAGGAGTGTGGGCAGGCATTGCGCCTTTCATCGGAACAGCAGCTCCCACACCACATACGTGCAGCGTGGCCACCGGCGTAGCTGCGGCTTCCTCGATTGTGACAACAAACAACCGATCATATTCATTATCGGCAATAGGCGGCACGGAACCTGCTTTCAGGCGGCTAATAATAAAAGGCACCGTGTCGCTATGCCCTACCACAAAAATGTTTCCTCCCCCGGCGTAAAGCAGGTCCTTGATGAGCGCGTTGGGATCTTTTGCCGGCAGAATGGTTGGCGCAATTTTCAATGCCTTGGCCAAAGGTGCAGCTGTTTGTTGCGTGCGCTTCACATCTGTGACATAGATCTGTTTAATGCCTGCATCTTTAAGCGTATCTGCCAGGCACTCAGCCCGCTTTTCACCTTCAGGGCTCAGCAATGCGTCGGCGGCAGAAGATGCCTTTTCAGCATGGCGGACAATAAAAATAGTTCGAACGTTCTGTTGGGCTGTTGCCAATTGGCAAAGGAGTAATACGGGAAAAATAACACGGATAAATATTTTCATGGCTCTGGTCTTTTACCTCCAAGGTGCTTCTCTCAATTTTGTACCACCTTTCCGTGACTCGCAGCCGAGGAAAATCAATGGGGCATACAGGATAGGCAGCTTCACGTTTGCCGAAAAGCAACAGCCGCATCAGGTGATCGCCTTAACGGCCATTTACGGGCAAAGTGTTGGCTAAAAGAAGAGAGACATCATGGTAAAATACCGCATTCTCCCCCAAATTTTTTGCTTATTGCATTGAGGAAGGTCTCGTCCATGATTCGAACTCTTCTCGTTTTATTCTTGGCAGGAGCATGCGCGATTGCCCAGACCGGAAATACGTCTGCCGGCCAGTCAACGTCTAACGTTCACGGCTCACAAGTGCCTGCTCCTCCCATGCCCCAGCAATCTCTTGCCGGCCCGGAGAGTGTGGCCCCCGATGCCACGGTGGTTGTATTTCATGGCGTTTGCCCCAATGACGTTGCTTCCAAATCCGGCTCCTGCACCACCACGATCACCAAGAAAGAGTTCAACTCGATGCTGGACGGCATGAATCTTGCAACGCAACTTTCCACGCCGGCGGCCATGCGCAATTTTGCAGAAACATATATGCAACTGTTGGCTCTGGCCAGTGCCGCTGAAAAAGCCGGAGTCGATAAAGACCCGAGATTCGAGCAGTTGATGAGAGTTGCGCGGATGCGAGCCCTGGCGGACACCTACCGTCATACTCTGGACGAAAAGTACAGCAATCCCCCGACGGAAGAAATCCAGGCATATTACCAGCAAAATGCGGCTAAGTATGAGGCGCTCAAGGTGGAACGCATAATTATTCCCAACGTCAATTCCAGCCGCACGCCGGCAGCCCGCGCGGAGTTTGATAAGAAATTCCACCAGTTAGCAGATGACATTCATGAGCGGGCGGCCAGAGGTGAGGAAACACAGAAACTTCAGGACGAGGCATATAAAGCTCTGGCCCTTCCATCTCCGCCAAAAACAGATCTTGGCATGAAGCGCATGGGGAGTCTTCCGGCCGGAATCGAAAGGGACCTCGCTGCTCTTAAGCCTGGCGAAGTCACCAAACTTGAATCAGAAATGTCAGGATTAAATATTTACAAGCTGCGCAGCCGCGACACGATTCCACTTGAGTTCGTTAAAGCGGAGATCATTCGCGACCTGCGCCAGAAAAACATTGAAGCTGCCATGAAGGCGGTATCAGGATCAGTCCATGCCGACTTTAACGATCAATTTTTTGGAACACCGGGTGTAAAGGGCGGGCCAATTCTGCGCCCGATTCAACCCGGCGACCAGTTCCCTAAAGGCATCACGCCGGCCACGCCCATGGGCACAGTTAGTTACGGCACACCCAAATAAATGACCAATCTAGTTTTTTTAATTAAGGGCTTGGCTAAAACCAGGCCCTTATCCTTTTACCGCTTTATCGGTAATTTCCAGACCGCGATCAATAATGGCGAAGGCCTCCCGCAATTGCATTTCCGTAATGCAGAGTGGAGGGTTTGTATAAAAGCTGTTCCACCGTACCAGCGTGAACAACCCTTCCTGGCGGAAAAAACGGCCCAAGGCAGTCATCTCTTCCGATGAGCCATTGAAAGGCGCCATGGGCTCAAGCGTCCTGCGATTGCGGACCAGTTCGATAGCGCCAAAAAGCCCAATGGAGCGGACCGCGCCCACCGATGAATGCCGGGCCTGCAAATCAGCGTGAAGCTGTTTCATAATCACGCCCATTTTTCTTGTGTTCTCAATCAGATGGTCATCTTCATAAACTTTGATTGTGGCCAGTGCGGCCGCGCAACCTACCGGGTGGCTGTTGTAGGTAAGTCCTCCGTAAAAAACTTTGTCCTGAAAATGCTGAGCGATGTGGTGCCGCATTCCAACAGCACCCAGAGGAACATAGCTGCTGGTCAGCCCTTTCGCCATGCACATCAGGTCCGGCACAACGTTCCAATGATCAACGGCGAACCATTCACCGGTCCGGCCAAATCCACTCATCACTTCGTCTGCAATCATCAGGATGCCGTACTTTGTGCAGAGAGCGCGCAAGCCTTGCAAATAGCCATCTGGCGGGACAAGAATACCGTTAGTGCCGGTGACCGTCTCAATGATGAAAGCAGCAATGGTCTGCGGGCCTTCCAGTTGAATAATTTCTTCGATCATCGCCAGCGAAGACTCGGCTGATTCCCATCCGCGCTCAATGCCGTGATAAGGATCCAACACTCGCACCACGCCCGGAATCCCAGGCTCCGCCGCCCAGCGACGCGGATCGCCCGTGAGAGTAATGCTGCCGCCCGTGGCGCCATGGTAGGAGCGATAGCGGGCCATAATCTTGTGGCGGCCGGTGAACATGCGGGCAATCTTCACGGCATTCTCAACTGCCTCTGATCCGCCGTTGGTGAAGAAGAAGGTGTCAATATCACCCGGCGTAATCCGGGCCAGCTTCTCTCCTAAACGTGCTCTGGCTTCCGTGGCCAGAAAAGGCGAGACATACGGAACTGCGGAGAGCTGTTCCGTAATTGCCTCAATCACGCGTGAGTCCCCATGCCCAATGTTGACGCTCATCAACTGGCTATTGAAATCAATAAAGCGCTTCCCTTCCGGCGTCCAAAAATAGATGCCTTGGGCTCGTGCCACCGGAATAGGATCTACCTTGGATTGGGCTGACCACTCAAACAACGTATGTTTTTTCGCGAGAGCAATTATCTCTTCACCAGTCATCACCACAGCTTCTTGAACATCCGCCATATCACTTCTCCTGCCTGCCGAACTCAAATGTTACCATCCTGCCGCGAGCATCGATTCGGCTTTCCCGTTTAGGAACGGTTGAACACTGTTCCCGGCTCAACATCTTTGTTCCCGCTTTCGACGTGCTATAGTCTTGCTTGCGAGGGAACTATATGCCAGAAGAGACTGAAGATAAGACAATCTATAAAGTTGTGCTCAATCATGAAGAGCAATATTCCATTTGGCCCGCCCATCGGGAAAACGCGTTGGGCTGGAAAGATGCAGGCAAGTCAGGGACGAAACAAGAATGCCTCGCTTATATCAAAGAGGTCTGGACTGACATGCGTCCGCTGAGCCTCAGGAAAAAAATGGAAGAGCAGCAGAAGACGCAGTAGCTCCTGCTGCTCTTGTGGATGGCCCCTAATTGCATTTAATGCAATTGAGCTTGCATTTAATTTCAGGCGGCGGCCACGACTTTCTGAAGCAAGTCCAGAGTTACCTGATTCAGCCGCACTGGATCAGCAATGTCAGATCCTTCCGCCACCAGCGACAACTCAAACAGCAGGTCAATCGAGCTGTCCAGAAGCGGGTCTTCATGATTCGCTTTATATCGTTCAAAGAGCTGCGTGATCAGCAGATGCTCTGGATTCAGCTCCATGATGCGCCTCTGTTTGGGCCCGCCGCCTTTTCCCTTTTGCAACAAGCGCTCCAGTTGCGGGCTGTACTCGTGCTCCTCTGTGACCAGGCAAGCTGGAGATCCCACCAGTCGCGTTGACAGGCGGATCTGTTTGACGTGTGCATCCAGTTTTTTCTGGCAAGTTTGAAGAAAATCCGCGTATTCTTCTTCCTTTTTCTTGAGCTGCTCTTCCGTCTGCTTTTTTTCTTCTTCTGTTCCCAGATTGATTTTTCCTTTGGTGACGGATTTTAGCCGCTTGCCTTCAAATTCATGCAGATGCTGGACAAGCAATTCGTCAACGGGATCACTGAGATAAAGCACTTCATAATTTTTTTGCCGGGGTAGTTCAAGATGCGGGGAGTTTTCAATGACTTTGCGCGACTCGCCCGTCAGATACAGGATTTCATTCTGCTCCGGCTTCATTCTCTCCAAGTACCCTTTCAAAGTTGTCAGCTCTTTGGGATCGTGAGACGATTCAAACAACAAAAGAGGGAGAAGCTTTTCCTTATTTTCATAGTCTGAACTCACTCCTTCTTTCAGTGCTCTTCCGAACTGCGCCCAGACCTTCTGATACATCTCCGCATTTTTCTCCTGCATTTCCGCTAATGCATCCAGGACTTTGCGCGTAAGCCATTTTCGGATCTGCGTGATATGGCGGTCCTGCTGAAGTCTCTGCCGGGAAATATTCAGCGGCAGGTCGCTGGAATCGACGACCCCTTTGATAAAACGAAGATATCTGGGGAGCAGGTCCTCGCACTTGTCCATCACCATTACCCGCTTGGCATAAAGCCGCAGCCCTGTTTCCGTCCCGTGGTAAAAGAGATCGTCCGGCGCCTGGGATGGAATAAAGAGCAGCGCCTCATATTCGAATGCCCCTTCAGCCTTTAGCTGTAGCACTTTAAGCGGATCAGTCCAGTCATTCGCCAGGTGTTTATAGAAATCGTTATAGTCGGCATCGCTCACTTCGGAACGCAGACGCGTCCAGATTGGCTTCATCGAATTCAGCGTCTTGGTTTCAATCTTGATTTCGCCGGAAGGAGTTTCGTCCTTCTCACCAGGTTCTTGGGCTGGGCCTTCATAAATGATGGGATAGGCGATGAAGTCGGAATACTTATGGACAATCAGTGACAGCGTCCAGCGATTGGTATAATCCTCATCGCCGTTTTCAGCGTCAATCTCCTTGAGATGAAGAGTGATGTCGGTCCCGCAGCTTGCTTTTTCCGCCGGCTCCAGGGTGTAAACGCCGTCACCTGTGGATTCCCACTGCATAGCGGTGGCCTCGCCGGCGCGCCGGCTGACAATGGTGACCTTATCAGCCACCATGAAGGCAGAATAAAATCCGACTCCGAACTGGCCGATCAATTCTCCAAACGCCGATTGCGACTGCGACTCCTTCAGGCGCTTGCGCAATTCCTGCGTTCCTGATCGCGCAATCGTGCCGATATTATTCATCAAGTCCTCACGGCTCATTCCAATTCCCGTGTCGCTGATCGTCAGGGTTCTTGCGCCGGGCTGCGGCTTGAGCCGGATTTCATATTTGTGTCCGTCGGGGACAAGGTCAGGGTTCGTCAGTGCTTCGAAGCGGAGTCTATCCAGAGCGTCGGACGCGTTTGAAATCAGCTCGCGCAAAAATATTTCTCTCTTTGTATAGAGAGAGTGGACCATCAAATGCAAAAGCTGTGTGGTTTCAGCCTGGAATTGAAAGGATTCAACGGTAGATGTAGCCATGTCTTTCTCCTGAAACGTTGTCTGATCTTAAGACGTAGTTAGTATACTTCTGAGACCGCCCAGTGGGCACCCCCGTCTGGCAAGAAGCTGCGGCAGGCATTCCGCATACGATTCCCTGCTTGAGCGCGGCCCCCTCTCAGGGCCCCCGCAGACCAGCCGACCGTTCGCGCTAGGAAGGATATGGATATCCAGAATGTCTGGGGGACAGTTTGACAACTCACCATCCGCATAGGCACACTAAGGGATTCGCCCCAGATGTGCGTTTGCCCAGAGCGTTTAAAAAACAACTTAGTGAACCGTCCCATGACAAACCGGGTCTCTTACACGCTGGAATCAACGTTGGAAAGCGTTAATCAGGCTGAGCAAAAAGCCTCTGAAGTAGCTGCCACAGCAGGGTTCCCGGAAGACGAGCAATACCAGGTGGCCATGGCGGTTCGTGAAGCGGCGGTAAACGCAGTCTTGCACGGCAATGCCTATGATCCGGGCAAAAGATTTATGGTGGCCTATGAAACCACTGGTGAAGCGCTGGTGATCACCATCACTGACCAGGGCAAGGGACTGGACCCTGAATCCCTGCCTGATCCGCTGGCGCCGGAGAACCTGATGAAAGGCTCAGGGCGAGGAATTTTTCTGATTCGTGCTTTCATGGACGAAGTGAAGATACGCAACACGAACCCAGGAACGGAAATCACACTTATCAAGCATACCGGCCGCAGTGCGGCGAATGCCAAGGAGGAATCACAGTGAACATGAAAGCAAGCAACCGGCAAGTGGATGGCATCAACATTGTAGACATGAGCGGCCGCATTACGTTGGGCGAAGGCAGCGTTGTATTACGTGACACCATTCGCGACCTGGTGGGCAAGGGACAGAAAAAAATCCTGCTCAACCTGGGCGACGTCACGTATATCGATAGCTCCGGCATCGGCGAACTGGTCAGCGCGTTTACAGCAGTGCGTCGTGAAGGGGGCGACCTCAAATTGCTCAAGCTGACCAAGAAAGTCCATGACCTGCTGCAGATCACCAAGCTCTACACCGTTTTTGATATTAAAGACGACGAAGCGACTGCAATTAAATCTTTCAGCAAGTAAATGGCTCTGCGGCAGGCGAGTTCCGCTCGCCTGCCAGAGGTATCCCCATGCCCAGAATTTCCCGCATTGATCGCGCATCTGCCACTCCCGAGGTCGCGGAAGTTTACGACCACTTCATGAAAACACGCGGCAACATTCCCAACATGTTCCGCACGGCGGCCCATCGGCCGGAGATCATGCGTACCATGGTGGCCCACTTCCGCGCCGTAATGGAGACAGGCACTGTTCCGGCGAAGCTGAAAGAGCTGGTGATCGTGCGCACCACGCAAATCAATCGTTGTGAGTATTGACTGGCTTCCCACACCGTCTTGGCAAGACGGCATGGCTGGACAGACGAGCAGATCAACGATCTGGCTAACTTCGAAAACCGCGCTGACTTCACGGAAAAAGAAAAAACCGCGCTGCGCCTGGCAGAGCGCGTGACCAATGACGCGCACAGTGTTGACGATCAGCTCTGGAGCGAGTTGCGCCGGCACTTTGATGAAGGCGAAATTATTGAACTGCTGGCAGCCATCGGCCTGTTCAACTATTTCAACCGCTTTAACGATGCTTTGCAGATGGAGCCAACGAAAGCAGTTAGCAGCTAGCAATTGGCAATTAGCTCAGCTAAAGCCGCCCGATGCAGGGCGGGCTAAAGATGAAGAGCCAGATAAGTTGAAGAGCCAGTTGCTTTTTTATCGCACGACAATCTTGTCTTTGATGGCGTTGAACTCTTCCGGAGAAACCACGCCTTTGGCTCCGATTTCGTCCACCGTATGATAAGGACGGTTCTTGATGATGCGATCGGCGGTCTCTTCGTCCACGCCCGGCAGGGTTTGCAGTTTGACCTTGGAAGCTGAATTCACGTTCACAGCAGCGTCCGGCGTTGCCATGCCTTGCTTCACGCCTTCCGCAACAGCCTTGGTTTGTTTCGCCGCTTCTTTTGCATCTTTCTTTAGCTCAACCGCGGCGACCTTGCTTCCCTCTTTGATCTTCTCTGTGGCCTGGGCAGCCTGCTGCTTGGTTTTGTCGGTGTCCTGCTGGCTGCATCCGGACACCAGCAGCAAAGAAAAAAGAAGAGCGGCAGAAGCCATCAATTTCATAGGTACACGCTTCACAAGTACCCCATTAAGAACAGAACCAAAAGAATGATCACGACCAGGCCCAATCCGCTCACAGGACGATAACCCCAGTTGCGGCTGTGCGGCCACGCGGGCACTGCGCCAATCAGCATCAGCACCAGAATAATAATCAGAATTGTAACCATAGTCCTCCGAACATACTTACACTTGGATTGTGAGCGGCTGGGGGGAGTTGCTAACCGAGCAATTAGCATGAGCAATTAGCCTTTAGCTCAGCTAAAGCCGGAACGATGCGGCGCGGCGCACGCCACGAGAAAGCTGGCCAATTGCGCATTGCAAGGTGCTGTGGGAAAAAATTAGCCGGAGAACGAATGTCCCCCGGCTGTGTTGAATTAATTTAGGAGAGTTTCAGGCGGTCCGGCGCGGACGGATGCTCAAATCGCGCATCTGCGTCATAAGGCTGGAGCGCTGCATGGAATCCAGCTTGTCCAGATGCTGCACTATTTCCGCGATGAAGCCATCATGCATCAGGTCGGCAATGTCATCCTCCAGCGTACGGCTGGAGCCCTTCAGAAGGTCGGCCATGGAAACTTCCAATGCCGTGGCCAGCCGCTGCAACGATGAAAGAGTCGGCATGGCTTTTTCATTTTCGATCTTTGAGACATAGGTGCGCGGCACCTGCATGCGCAGAGCAAGCTGACGCTGGCTCAGTCCAGACTTTTGCCGTAGCATACGGATGGATGACGCCACCTGAAGATGGGAACGGTGGCCGTTTGTGGGCGGCTCAACCGCGGCCTGAACTTCCAGAATCGGCTCAGGTTCGTCCTCGTCCAGCGAGGTGCGGCACTTCCTACAAAGATTGTTGTTGGTCCGGAATTGGACGAGATGACAATGATCGCAACGTACCACTTCCCGGGAATCAACCGGCGCCAATGCTGTAGCCATGGATGGTTTCGGAGTGCCAGAGCAGGCAGTTCTCCAAAAACTTTACTGCTGGGAGCCCCTAACTGACGTAGTCTCAAGCATCAACTCACAATTGTCAATAGGAAAATTAGGTAAAAACCTGAAATAGTGGTAAAACTCAGGTGAATAAATAGAGAAAACAGGTATAAAACACGGGAAACTAACATGACTATGGACCAGACCAACCTTGATAGAAACCAAGCTTGGAGCCTGCTTTGCGAATATACCCAGTCAGAAAGCCTGCGCAAACACATGCTGGCCGTGGAAGCATGCATGCGCGCTTATGCACGCAAGTTTGGCGAGGACGAAAACAAATGGGGCATCACCGGCCTGCTGCATGACTTTGATTATGAAAAATATCCCACGCCGGCGGAGCATCCGTTTGTGGGCAACAAGATTCTGGAAGAGCGCGGCTATCCGGAAGACGTGCGGCGGGCCATTCTCTCCCATGCCGATTACAGCGGCGTGAAGCGCGAAAGTCAGATGGAAAAAGCGCTCTATGCGTGCGACGAAGTTTCCGGGTTCATCACTGCATCGGCGCTGGTAAAGCCGAATAAATCGCTGGCGGAAGTGGAAGCGAAGTCCGTGCGCAAAAAGATGAAGGACAAAGCCTTTGCCCGGAGCGTGAATCGCGACGACATCATCAACGGCGCGGCCGATCTGGGCATCGATCTGGAAGAGCACATTGCGTTCTGCATTGAAGCGATGAAAGGAATTGCGGGAGAGTTGGGGCTGGCGGGAGCATTATTTAATCCCGAGCGAAGCGAGGGAACCCTTTAGCTATGTACATTCGTAAGACGACTACGGCATTGGCACGCTAAACCAGTTTCAAGGTTTCTGAAACCCCTGAGAACCTCAGCGGCTAAAGCCGAATATCTGTACTGCATACCGCAGGCCTAAAGGACCTGCTCCACCCCGTCAGGGTCTACATTTACGATGAAAACAGCCTAGAAGCGCAAGGTTCCTCGCGTGTTTCGCTCAGACCGTCGGGATGACGATTCTTTTTTGGGTTGAGACATTATGAAAGCTTTTGAAGTTAAGAGATTATCGAAAATCCAGAACAGCTGTCAGGCAGTATTCTGCGGACTAAACTCACGCGGGCTAAACTCCCGCGCCTTCAGGGCCAACCCCCGAGCTACTGAGGTGAACTCATTACCGGCGCGAATGCGCTTTGCGCCGAAACGGATTTCGAAAATCCTCTTCACGGCCGGCACGAATGAAGAGCCGCCGGTTAGGAAGACCATATCAACGTCTTTGGGCTTGATCGAGGACGACTGGAGAAGCAAATCCACGCAGGCGGTAATCATCTCAAGCTCTTCAGCAATCCATTTTTCAAAGGAAGCACGCTCCACTATCGCGGAGAGATCAATGAACGGATCGGCAAAGCGGAATGTGGATACTGCATTGGCGGACAGATCAGACTTGGTTTTCTGCACGGACTGGTGCAGGTGGTATCCAAGGTCTTCCCTAATCAAGTGCAGCAACGCGGCGATCTTCCCGGGCTCCAGCGCCTGCGCATAAACGCTTTTCAGCATATCCATGACATCTTTCGTCCTGAGAAGCGAGAGATGATGCCAGCGTTCCAGCTTGGCATAGACCCAACCCGGGACCGGCAATACCTTATCCATGGACCGTATGCTGCTTCCTGCGCCAAGGGCGGGCGACACAAGATGCTTAATGATTTTTGCGTCAAACGCATCTCCGGCAATGCCAAGACCTGAGTTGCCCAGCAGGCTATCTGACGGTCTGCCGCACTGGCGGATGGACGGGCCGACGCGGACCAGAGAAAAATCGCTGGTGCCGCCGCCGAAATCGCCAATGAGAATGAGCTCGTCATGGTCAAGCGTGGATTCGTAATAGTGGGCGGCAGCGACTGGCTCAAGTTCAAACTCCACAGATTCGTATCCGGCAAGTTGAAAGGCCGACCTGAGGCGGCCTTCTGCGTATTGATCATCGGCGTCCGTTTCTGCGCCAACAAAATGCACAGGCCGGCCCACTACGGCAGACCGAATGGGCGCACCAAATTGAAGCTCGGCTTTTTCGCGGAGGTCGCGCAGGATGCGAGCAATCAGATCTTCAAGCGTAACGCGCCGCCCAAAGACATCCGTGCCGCTCAAGGTGCGGCTGCTGAGAAAAGACTTAAGCGACTGTATGAGCCGACCTTTGGGCTCTGCGGCAAGATACCGCTCAATGCCCTCAGGGCCTGTCCACGATTTGGCGACTTTAGTCCCGCGTTCGCGCATCTGCTCAAGATAGAGGAGCGAGCGGTAGGCATCGGTCATGCCACCCATTTGCGGAAATTGCGCAAGCTCCACCTCGCCCGAAGGAAAAGCACGGGCAATTGAGCTATTTGTGGTACCAAAATCAACCCCGATAGAGCCGAAATCCATTTTTTCAGTGTAAAGCACTCGATCTACGCAGGGATTTCTGCCTTGATTTTGCTTGACCTGAAAGCGAACAAATGGTAAAGTAGCAAATTAGACATTTTGGTGGAATGTAGTTTCTGGATGGTGATCTTTGACAATATAGCTTTTGGCTATTAGCTGTTAGCTTTTGGCCAGAAAGAGCAATACCGGTTTACCTGACCCGGGGCAAATAGCAGATAGACGGATTTAGTCGGATTCAACCCCGAAACAAGGCAGAAAAGAGGCCTCGACCGTTCGGTGACCGTCCGGTCGAATGGAACAAAGGTTTTGTTTGCAACAAAAACGTCTACCCCCGGTGGGGGTGAATAGGGATTTATCTTAGGGCTCGACTACAAAGGACACGAAGGAACACAAAGTAGCGCCTCGCGGATGAAAGCAAAGGAGGTGAGGCGTAAATGTTACGGCACAGAAGGCATGGATTAGCACTGCGATTGCCATGGGTTCAGGCATGAAATCGGGCGAACAAGGGCAGCCGCAGGCTATTTAGCACCGGCTATTCATCGTCCAGTGGTCAACACTACTTTTCCCGTGGACTTGCGCTGCCGCAGCAGTTCCATTGCGGAGGTCACGTCCTTAAGGTCAAAGTGTTGCGATACGTGCGGCTTGAGCTTGCCTTCTTCAAACCAGCGCAGCAGTTTGGCGTAAGAGTCGCGCAGAAGCTCAGGCTTGCGCGCCTGATAAGAGCCCCAGTAGAAGCCGATGACGTCAATGTTTTTGACCAGCAGGATATTGGCGGGGGCCTGGGGGATGCGTCCGGAGGCGAAGCCGATAATAATGACGCGGCCGCCCCAGGCGATGGAGCGCAGGCTGGCATCAAATGCGTCGCCGCCGACGGGATCATAAACCACGTCAGCGCCGCGGCCTCCGGTGATGGCCTTTACGCGCTCACGAATGTCTTCGCGCGAATAGTCGATGAGATGGTCCGCGCCGTGCTGCTGCGCAAGAGCCAGTTTTTCCGGGCCATTGGCGCAGGCAATCACGGTTGCGCCGAGAGCTTTGCCGATTTCTACGGCGGTAAGACCAACGCCTCCGGCTGCGCCGAAGACCAGCAGCCATTCGCCGGGCTTGAGATGAGCGCGCCAGTCAAACGCTCCGTACGACGTGCCATAAGTTACAGGAAAGCCCGCGGCGGTGATGAAGTCCATTGCGGCGGGGATTTTGTAAATGCGGTTGGCGTCAGCAATAACTTCTTCCGCGTACGCGCCGGTGCCGGTAAGAGCCATTACACGATCGCCTGCGCGGAAATCGGTAACACCTGCGCCAACTTCAGTCACGGTGCCGGAAACTTCCATGCCGGGAGTAAAAGGGAACGGAGGCTTCTCCTGGTACTGGCCAGAGATGAGCAGCAAATCGGCAAAGTTGATGCCGACGGCATGCACGGCGATCCGCACCGCGCCAGCTTTGATTGCGGGCGAAGAAACATTTTCAACGACCAGCTTTTCCGGTCCACCCCATTCTTTGCAAAGCACGGCGCGCATGTCGGTCCTCCTTGATTATGGCGAAGCGTGATTGTAATTCACTTGCAGGGTTTGGCGAGTTGCGCGCGGCGGTTCAGTTTCCCGCACGTGCTATCAGTTTTGCGGCAGCCCGCCATTTACCAGCCGGACGGAAAGCTTAATGGTGGCAAGAGTCTTGCCGTCAGAGGTGGCAATGCATTCGATCTCTTGCGGTCCTTTGGTTTCAGTTTTGGGTGAATCGAGCAGCACTTGCCAATAATAGTCCGATTGCGGATCAAGCGTGAGGCTGCCTGCTCCGCTCTGCGTAGTCCAGCCATCCGGCAGCTTTGCTGTGATGGCAATAGTTTTCGCAGCGTCAGTTTGGTTGTGCAGCTCCAGCGGAATCATCAACGTGGCGCCGCGCTTGATGGCAATCTCCGGTTGGCTGGCCTTCGGCAATTTGGTAATTCCATGAGCACGACGAAATTTTTCATAGAAGCCCCACGGGCCACCCAGTTCTACAGAAAGCGCCGGCGGATGCTCATAAGGCTCTCTTGTGACTGGAACAAATGCAATTCGCGCAGGTGTGATTCCCTCAAAAACGTCGCCGGTCACGCTCCCTGGCACAAGCGACTTGCCCAGTGTAAAGCTTCCCTCTCCGCCCCAGTTTTTCTCCTGCTCCGCAATCTGCTTTTCGTCCATCTGTTTCAGGCCCTCAATATAATGGCGATACTGCGTCAGGTGGTACTTAAACGTCTCCATGGCCGTGCGCCAGTACGGAA
Organism: Candidatus Angelobacter sp.; assembly: GCA_036488825.1. Taxonomy (GTDB): domain Bacteria; phylum Acidobacteriota; class Terriglobia; order Terriglobales; family Acidobacteriaceae; genus Angelobacter. The sequence continues at coordinate 20,051 of DASXGZ010000032.1, read as the reverse complement.
TCTTCAGAGCGGAGGAAATACCATTGGTCTGGTAAGTTGGGCCGGTGCCCTTAAAGATGTCATCCGCTGCGTCGGGAATGTAGTAGAGCTTTTTTGCCTGCCAGGGCTGCAAACCATCCAGCAGAGTTTCATTGACTTTTGTCGGGCCGGCAAGCTGCGCCGGAAAAACGGCCGGATCGCCTGCTGTGTCGAACGCTTCAGTGGCCAGCACGCCGGCCGCTTGATGATCACCATGGTTTTCGCCAAAGAAAAATCCCGGCAGCAACGTAAGGATCACCTCAGGGCGCGTCAGCCTCACCATCCTGACCAGTTCTTCTTCCACCACGCCTTGCCTCCAGTTTGCCAGCGACTCCAGAACGTTCTGGCTGGGCGTATCGCGTCCGCTCAGGAACCACACATTCGTGATTCCCACGCTATTAAGCGCATGACGCAACTCCATCTCACGCACCGCGCCCAGGGACTGCGCCCGCTCCGGCCCCATGTTGTTGTGCCCGGCTTCGCCGTGCGTTGTGTAGATCACAGCAACGCGCTTGTGCTGATCGATCAATTGCGTCAAATAGGAAATTGCCCCGGTCTCGTCATCCGGATGCGCAACAACCAGCAGAAGGTCAACTTTGAGACGATCATCCGGCTTGAGCAGAGGCGGGGTAGGCGTGGGAGTAGGCGTTTGTGCTGCTGCAGTGATGGCAATTGCCGCCAGCACGGTTATCAGACGAAGAATTTTCATCGAGCTTCCTTCCGGGGAGCGGGAATGATTTATCGCAGAGTAAATTTTATGCTGTACGGATTCAAATTTTATAAAACTTGAGACAGTGAATACCGCCAGCTTATCATTCATGCCGCAACGCGATTATGGGGTCCACGCGCGTCGCGCGTCGCGCCGGCACATAACTTGCAATGAATGCAGCAAGGCATAGCAGGCCCGCAGCGCCGGTAAAAGTGATAGCATCCGTCGGCTTCACATTAAAAAGCAGGTTAGCCACAACTCGATTCATCGCAAAAGCCAGCACCAATCCTGCTGCCACTCCAAACATGACAATCTTAAAGCTGCTGGTCAGAAACAGGCCGAGGACGTGATTTCGATGAGCGCCCAGGGCCATGCGCACGCCGATCTCCTGCGTACGTTGCGAGACCGCATATGACATTACTCCGTAAACGCCTACCATCGCCAGAAGCAGTGCCAGCGCGGCGAACAGCCCGACCAGCAGCGTGTACAGTCGCGGCTGCGCCACTGCATTATCCATCTGCTGAGTCAGTGTTCTGTGCCCAACCGGCTGCTCAGGGTCAATCTCTGCCACCGCGCGGCGTATAGTGGGAACCAGCGCGGTTGGATCGCCTTTCGTCCGCACCAGTACATACATATAGCTCATCGTGCTCTGCTGGTAGTTGGTAAATATCTCCGGATCAGGTTCATCTGTGATATCGAATTGGCGGCTGCTACCCACTACGCCGACCACTGTGTATGGCTGCTCACCTTGCGACTGTATGAATAACTCCTGACCCACGGGATTGGATTTGGCAAAAAACCGCTTTGCTGCAACATCATTCAGAACTGCCACTCGCGGCGATTGCTCCGCATCATTGTCAGTAAACCAGCGGCCTCCTTTTAGTGGGATTCCCATGGTGTTGAAGTAACCAGGGCTCACCACGTTGATCACCGCCGCCATCAGCTTGCCGTCCGGCCCAGTCGGATGTCCTTGAACTGTGAACGGAGAAAAGGAGCTATTGCCCTGCAGCGGTAATGAGGTAATTCCGCCAGAAGCTTCAACTCCGGGCAGGCCGTTAAGACGTTCCAGCAAAGTGCGGAAAAAATCAACTCGTTGATAATTTTCGGGATACTTGTACGTCGGCAGCACCAGCAATGTATTCACCAGAACACGATCGCTGCGAAATCCCGGGTCCACCTGAAGCATGCTGACAAAACTCCGCATCAGCAGCCCCGCGCCGATTAACGATACAAGGGACAGTGCGATCTCCCCGACAATCAGGCCATTTTGAAATAGCCGCTGGCTGCGCGTTCCCTTCGCGCCGCGAGTGCTTTCGCGCAAGCCTTGCACCGGGTTGGCTCTTGCTCCTTGCCATGCCGGAACGGCGCCAAACAAAATTCCGCATAAGACTGACAGCGCCACGGTAAACAACAGAACGTGGCCATCTATCGTAATCGCATCCTGCGAAAGGTTGAATTGAGGTAAAAAACGCAGCAGAAACTTCAATCCTGCAAATGCCGTCAAAATTCCAAGCGCCCCTCCCAGAAATCCCAGCAGAACGCTCTCGGTCAAAAACTGCCGTAGCAGCCGCCCGCGTGTCGCGCCCAGAGATGAGCGCAATGCCATCTCATGTTGCCGTCCCAGAAAACGCACAGAGAGAAGGCTGGCAATATTTACGCACGCAATCAGCAGCACCATTACCACAGCGCCAAAAAGCACCATGATCAAGCTGCGCGCTCCGCCTGCCAACGCCTCATGTAAATCCTGGATCCGTACACCCACTCCGGCATTTGTGTCCGGATAATCATGCTCCAGACGGCTGGATACAGCTTGCATGTCTGCTCTGGCTTGCTCGAGCGATACTCCATCCTTCAAACGCGCAACCACCTGCAACTGGTAATTCGACCGGTTCGCCAGGTCTGCATTTGTAAAAGCCAGAGGTTTCCAGACCTCCACGCCCTGAAAAGGAAATTGAAAAGACTTGGGCAGCACTCCAACAATAGTGAACCGCTGGCCATTCATCGTAACCACTTTGCCCATGACATCGCTTTCGCCGCCGAACTGCCGCTGCCACAGAGTTTCACTGATCAAAATCACATCATCATGACCGGGCTGGTTTTCTGCGTCTTCAAAGCCACGGCCCATCATTGTTTGCTGCCCCAGCAGTGATAGCAGGTTCGGGGAAATCGCGGCTCCGTTGATCCTGATTGCTCCGGTATTGCCGGTAAAGTTGAACGATACAGACTGTGTGGCAGCCATGGCGCTGAACGCAGTGCTTTGGCGTTGCCAGTCAGCAAAGTTTGCTGGCGAAACCGCTGTCACTGGCAGTCCGCGCCGGGGATTGCTCTCCAAAATAGAAACCAGCCGTTCCGGTCGATCATACGGAAGCGGCCGGATCAACACTGCGTTGACGATGCTGAAAATGGCGGTGTTCGCGCCGATACCCAGCGCCAATGTAATCACCGCGACTGCCGCAAACCCTGGCGTTCGCAGCATCGTGCGGAATGCATAACGGACATCCTGGCCAACGCTGGTCATGGTCCCCCTTATCCCCCAAAAGAAAGACTGACTGGAAGAAACTCGGTTAGCCGCCTGTAAAAATTTACTGCATGATATGCATAGCAGTAGCGTCAAAGGCCACGCAACAACGGATTGCCAAAAGCCAAAGGCTAAGAGCTAACATCCTATGGCTATCCGCCAATTCTCACCACCAGCTTCCCTCTTGTATGGCCAGTCTCGCTTAACCGATGCGCTTCAGCAATTTGTTCCAGAGCAAAAACCTTTTCTACTACGGGCCGAATCTTGCCTGCCTCAATCAACGCGGTGATTTTTTCCAATTCGCCGCCGCGCGGCTTGGCCTGGATTAGAAGCAATCGTTTTGCTTCAGGCAATCCCCGCAACATGCCGCCTGCTATTCCGGCAATTGCAGTTGAAAAAAATTTAAGTTTGCCCGCGGGATGTTCCGGGATCGGTACCGCCAAAGTTACGAGCTTTCCGCCGAACTTGAGCGCCGGTATAGAAGCTGCCCACACGCTCCTACCCACGGCATCCAGCACCAGATCGAACTTCGGCCGGACTTGGTCAACCCTCTCGCGTCCATAGTCAATTGCCAGATCAGCGCCCAATTCGCGCAGCAGATCCTGGTTGCGCGCGCTGGCTGTCGCGGCAACGTAAGCTCCAAACGTCTTTGCAATCTGGATCGCCATCACGCCTACGCCGCCCGCTCCGGCATGGACCAGCACTCGCTGGCCCTGCTTCAGCTTGCCCTGATTGAGCAGCGCCTGCCATGCTGTAAGTGCAGCCAAAGGAATGCTCGCGGCTTCCTGGTGGCTAAGGTTGGCCGGCTTCTTCGCCAATGTCTTTTCCGGCGCAACGACAAATTCCGCGTATGCGCCTCGATACGTCTTGGCCACGTAGCCATCTTTAAATCCGTAAACTTCGTCGCCGGGCCTGAACAAAGTCACTGCCGGGCCAACTTCAGTCACCACGCCGGAAAGATCGCAGCCCCAGATCACGGGAAAAATCACTGGACGCACTGCGTCCAGCAGCCCTCGTCGTAGTTTCCAGTCAATTGGATTCACACTGCTCGCATGCACCTGCACCAGTACTCCGTTCGGTCCCACGCGCGGCACAGGTACGTCATTGTCGAGTGTGAGAACCTCAGGGCCGCCGTATTGTTCTGCGATAATTGCCTTCATATGCTCATTCTAAGTAGTCTTAAAAAACAATTGCGAAAACCTGTTAATTGGGTAAATTAAAGCTCCAAAAGCTCTTGCAGTTTTGGCAATTACGGCGATTTTGGCAATTCCGGCAATCTCATTTAGCAACTCATACTAGACTAGAAACCATACCTATGGATTTCGATCAGTTGGAAGCGTTTCTCGAGGTCGCCCGCCACACCAGTTTCTCCCGCGCGGCGGAGAAGCGCTTTCGTACGCAGCCGGCCATCTCGTCTCAGATTCGCGCCCTGGAAGAAGAGGTTGGCGCCCGTCTATTTGACCGCAGTGGCGGCAAGGTGGCCCTCACCGCTGCCGGCAAGCTCTTCCAGCAATATGCCGAGCAGACTCTGGAAGCCCGTAAGACTATGCTGGTCACCGTAGCGGAAATTGAGCGCGTCCCTCGTGGTGAAATCGTGGTGGGCGCGAATGAAGGCACATGCCTCCACATCCTGCCTGAAGTTTTTGCCGAATTTAAAAAGCTTTATCCCAACGTGGGCGTGCAGATCAGCCGCCTGGAACGCGCCAAGATCATGGAATCGATCATCGATAATTCCGTTGATTTTGGCGTGGTCTCCGCGCCGGTGGATGACAAACGCCTGACCGTCGTGAATATTCATCGCGACGAATTGGTGATCATCGCGCCGCCCGGACACTCTCTCAGCCGCATGGAGCAGGCTGGAATCGCCGATGTCGTTTCGTTTCCCCTGCTACTCCCCAAACTGGGCCGCACACGGGACGCTCTGGTAAACCTTTTCGAAGAACGGCATCTCAAGCCTAAAATTGCCATGGAGCTGGATTCCAGTGAGCTGCTCAAGCGGTTCGTGGCCGCCGATGTGGGTATAGGCTTTATCGCCCGCTCCAATGTTCTGGAAGATGTAAAGGCCGGCGTTCTGGTGGCAATTCCACTGGCTGATGCTTCCATCCGGCGCGATCTTGCACTGGTATTTCGCAAGGACAAGGCGCTGAGCCGCGCAGCGCAGGCATTCATAGAAATTGCCGTGAAGATTAAGCAAGGCTCATTAGCCACAGGCGCTCCACTAAGCGCCCGCTAGCCGCTCAGGCAAACTGGCTATCCTCCGCGAGACGTGTTCCCGGCTGCACCATATATGGTGCATAGCGCAAAATTTGAATCAACCCATATTCTCGTTTCTCAGCTCTCTGAAAAATTTACCGGAAATTTTCTGCGTTCACCTGTCTGCGTGTGTTATTTTTTTCATTCACCTAAAAAAAGGACTTTGGAGGCAAGCAAATTGGGTTTAAACATGGTGCCGAAGCGCATCTTCCTGACAAATGGGGTTGGAAAGCACAGAGAAAGACTCACTTCCTTTGAGCTGGCCCTCAGAGATGCGGGAATCGCGGCACAGAACCTGGTCAGGGTCTCCTCCATTTTTCCTCCGCATTGCAAGTTGATTTCGCGTAAAGAGGGAGTCAAGTACCTCCATCCCGGCGAAGTTACCTTTGCCGTGGTCGCGGAAAACTCCACTCGTGAGCCGCATCGCCTCACCGCCGCCAGCATTGGCCTAGCCATGCCCGCTGACCGCAGCACCTACGGTTATTTGAGCGAACATCACTCCTTTGGTGAAGCCGATGACGTGGCTGGCGAATATGCTGAAGAACTGGCTGCGGAGATGCTCGCCACCACGCTCAACGTGGAATTCAATCCGGACACATCCTGGGACGAGAAGAAAGAGATTTACCGCATTTCCAACAAGATCGTGCGCACCACCAACATTACCCAGAGCGGAGTCGGGGACAAGCGCGGCCTCTGGACTACTGTGATTGCATCAGCCATTTTGATTTTCGAATAGCCGACACCGGCCACCTTTGCACGTCTCGTTGCGGCCTGCCGGACTTGCGTCAAAGAAATGCATGGGTTCGGCTGCTCACCTCTACCCGCGTCGCCAGTCAAAAGAACTGGCTTCCGGGCACAATTAGGAGAGTGAGCTATGCGGCATACCTCAGGCCCTTGTTTGACCCTGTTAATAGTGCTGTTGGCGTTAACCGCTAGCGCAACCGCCCAAATTCCCGATAAATTTACCAATCTCCAGGTCTTACCCAAAGACACTTCAAAAACTGACTTGGTCGGCATCATGCGTAATTACGCGGGTGATCTGGGCGTGCGCTGTGGCTTTTGCCACGCTGGAGGCGATCCCAACACGCTGCAGGGGGTAAACTTTGCCTCAGATGACAACGAAAAAAAGAAGACTGCGCGGCTTATGATCCGCATGATGCAATCCATCAACCAGGATCATCTATCTAAGCTGGCCAGCAAGCCTCAGGTAACTTGCGTGACCTGTCATCGGCGCAATAGCGATCCTCGGCCGATAGAGGCCATTCTTGCCGAATCCATCAACAAAGATGGTTCCGGAACTGCCGTTGCCCTCTATCGCAAGCTCAAGACGGAAAACTATGGCAACGGCAAATATGACTTCAGCGATATTCCCCTGAATCGACTGGGAGAATCGCTATTGGACTCTGACAAGCCCAGGGAAGCCACTGCGGTTTTAGAACTTGATGCTGAACTGAATCCTGACTCCGCTTGGGGACGCTATCTGCTGGGTGTTGCCCATGCAACGGGCGGCGACAAAGAAAAAGCTCGAGTCGATTTTCAAAAAGCATTGCAATTGAACCCAAAGAATTCCATGGCAAAGAAACGCCTGGACGAGCTTGACGCTCCTCGCAAATAAAAACGGGTAACCTCCTCCCATTTGCGGGGTTGCACATCAGACCGGCTTACCCAGCCTTGGGCTGCTTCGTCTTGCCCGCAAAAGGCCCAGGAGTGGCTCGCGGGAGGCCCGGTCCGTGATCTGCATCTGAATACTGAAGTTGGATTGGAGCGGTGCTCTGGCTGTTTGTGAGTTTCACTTCCTTGAACACTTCCGTCAGGGGATTGGCCTCTGAAACAGGAAAGTCTCCGCACTCTTCTCCCTGCGAAGAAGTCCAGCCAAGAAAGTTGATTGCACTCGGGCTGTTCCCTGCGTTGATTGCGTCCTCAACATCCGGATCAGTGCGAGCTTCGTTGAGCTCATGATAAAAAGTCGCCACTACGTTCTTCCACGATTGATCGAAGACAGGAATGCCGTTCGTGGTCCCATCGGCAAGCTGCTCGGAAAACACGCCCACTGCATAGTAGATGGTCTGGGCAGTCGATCCGGTACTCACGTGAATTGATCCATGGTAGCCGCCAAGCCCGTGTTTTGAATCTTCTTCATTCTCGTGTGGGACCAAAGAAGCCAAATTCTTTGTACCGCCTTTCTCATCATGGGAAGACTCAACTTTGGCGGCAATTGCGCCGCTGGTAGGCGCAGGATCAGTGGTAAGTACCGTGCCCGGCGGTAACATGAAATTAAATACCGTCGAAGCAAAATTTGCTCCGCTCAATGTACCCGCCTGAAAAAGACGGCGCACCAGATTTTCAACGTCTCCCTGGGAGACAGTACTGGGTTTCGGTCCTGCAAGGACATGCGACCCATTGAACGTGCTGGTAATTTTCCCGGAAGGATAGTACTGGGATATTACATTGTTCAGGTCCTTGTCGGACATGGCCGCCGAAAGACTGTCATTGATGGACTGGATATCGTTCGGATTCCATGCGGATGCTCCGCCGACATAAAAATTCACAAAAATCAAATCCGGAATCGTCTTGCCCCCATGAAAGATCAGATCGTGCTTGGGAGTAGATGGCAAACCCGGCGCCCGCACCGTCGGCATTGACAAACGGGAACGGATGCTCTTTTCGGCCTTGCTGCCTCTGGCTACAAAAACACGCATTGGCCTGACGTACTCACCCTGCTTTTCGGATGGCATGGTTCTTCCTCCTGAACAGCGGACTAGCCGCCTGCTATAACAAACTATTATTGCAGCGAATCCTTTGCTGCTCCTCAATTTTGCTTAGCTTTGGGATGGTTCTTAGCCCCGGTGCTACGGCGCGTGCAAGCCTGATCTCATCGCGTGCTGGACTAAGATTGTTTGGACTTAAATCCTGTCTTTTTGTATCCCTTGCCCAATCTCTCAAACATAGCCGCGCACATGATCGGCAAGCCAACGGTGGCGTCGATAAACACCTCGCCAAAGCGGCCGCCTTCCGCTGGAGGAACGAACTTGCCCCAGGAAATCGCCTCTGAATAAGGCGAGCCTGAAAGTCCTCCCCAGTACACCGGCTCCGGGCAAATCCGGACTCCATAGTGGTAACGCTTGAGCGGGACATCTTCTCCGGCGCGTCGTACGCGCAGTTCGCAATACGGCCCAAACTGTTGCGCCCAGTTCCGCGGCACGCCGCCGCCAATGGTCAAAATTCCCAGCCTCTTCTGCTGTAACAGTGTCTCGGCAAAATAATTCAGATCAAGGAACGGATCGTACCGCAATTGCGGCTTACCCTCGCGCGCCCGCATACGATTGTTCAGCGCCACATCCAGACCCATTTCAGAGTCGGTAAATGCCGGCACGAATACCGGGACATTCTTCTGGTACGCCGACTTCAAAATTCCGCGCCCTTTCGCATGGTTCTTCAGGTGCTCTCCAATCGCACGATTCAACTTCCATGAGCACATAATCTGTTGAGGGTCCCACTTGCCCAGAACTTCTTCCATTACCAGTTCCACATGGTCAAGGTTCTGCTCCGGTTCCAGCGTGTCATAGACGCGGTTATATCCCGCCTCATACAACTCCACATCATTCATTTTCGGATCATAGCGATAGTGGTTGCAGCCGGTAGCTTCAACAAGTCCATGCGCCATCAGCGCGCCGGTTGAGACCACCGCATTTACTAAACCCTTATCAATTAAATCGCAGATAATCAGGCCCTGCTTTGCGACAGTCATTGCCCCGGCCAGCGTCATCACCACAAAACAGTCTTTGTCCCTCGCCATGGCTTCCAGCACATCCACAGCTTCCCCTAGCTGCCGTCCAGTAAATGCCGTGTCGGCCATGCCTCGGAGCAGGTCACTGATGCCTTTGGCCTTGGAAAGATCCAGCGGGAAAACCGGGGAGAGCTTGTCCTGCACCGGATCATGCAATTTGCGGTCAATGCCTGTGCCTTCCTGCTTCCTGCTCAATGCTTCACCTCAAATGGTTTGGACGTGGTCGGGCAAACTTAGAAAAGTAAACGCTCAAGAGCGCAGAGTCAAACCGGGAGAACGTTTGATATGCTTAAAGCGATTTGAGAATTGCCCAGGATTGCAAGATTGCCAAGATTGACAAATTGAAAATCACCCCAGGAACAAACGGCTTTCAATCGGCGATTTTTGGCAATTTCGGCGATTCTGGCAATTCCTGAGAAATGATGCCCAATCCCGAAACCTTTACAGTCGGCCTCATCCAGATGCACTGCTCGCCCGATCCTGACGATAACCTTCACCGGGCGGTTGAGAAAGTGCGCTCCGCCGCCAAACAGGGTGCGCAGATGGTGTGCCTGCCGGAACTTTTCCGCACACAATATTTCTGTCAGCGAGAAGACGCTGCGCTGTTTGACTTGGCTGAAGCAGTCCCCGGCCCGACTACTGAAGCGCTTTCTGCCGTAGCACGTGAAACCAAGACTGCCGTGGTGGTTTCTGTCTTTGAGCGCCGCGCACGCGGCCTTTATCACAATACAGCAGTTATTCTTGACGCAGACGGCAGCACCCGGGGCCTCTATCGCAAGATGCACATTCCCGACGACCCTCTTTATTATGAGAAGTTTTACTTCACCCCAGGCGATCTCGGGTTCAAGGCCTTTGACACCGAGTATGGACGCATGGGCGCGCTGGTCTGCTGGGACCAGTGGTATCCGGAGGGTGCGCGCCTGACCGCATTACAGGGCGCAAATATTCTCTTCTATCCTACTGCTATCGGCTGGCATCCGGACGAGAAGGCCGAATTTGGCGTCACGCAACACGATGCCTGGCGCACCATACAGCGGGCTCACGCCATCGCGAATGGCGTGTTTGTTGGAGTTGTCAATCGCGTCGGCCATGAACATGGCGATATCCTCGGCAACCGCGCCCAGGGCAAGGGCCTGGAATTCTGGGGCGGATCGTTTCTTTGCGATCCGTTTGGGCGAGTCATCGTTGAAGCATCGCACGACAAAGAAGAAATCCTGATCGGCCAATGCGACCTCAAGCATTTGGAAAATGTCCGCCGCAACTGGCCGTTTCTGCGTGACCGCCGCATTGAAAGCTATGCCGGCATTATGCAGAGGTTTATCGACTGATGGCGCGACCACAATCGTCTGAGGAACTGACGCCCATCCCTCGCTCTCTCGGCTACCGCATGCCCGCCGAATGGGAACCTCATGCGGCGACATGGTTGGCATGGCCGCACAATCGCTCTGACTGGCCGGGCAAATTCGACGCCATCCCCTGGGTCTTTGCTGATATTATCCGGCATCTAGCCCGCGTGGAAGACATAAACCTGATCGTTGCCTCCGCGCGGGAGAAACAAACAGCTAGAGAAATTCTGAAGCGAAGCCACGTGGAGATGAAGCGCGTGAAGTTCCACCTTTGGCCTACCAACCGCGTCTGGACCCGCGATTCCGGCCCCATTTTTATTAAGAACCAAGATTCGGTTGCCATCACCAACTGGCGATTCAATGCATGGGCCAAGTACCACGACTGGAAGTATGATAACCAGCTTCCCTATCGCGTTAGCAAACAACTTAAGCTGAAACAATTTGTTCCTGAAATTGTAAGCAAGCGGAAGCCGCATCATGTGGTCCTGGAAGGCGGCAGCATTGACGTGAACGGCCAGGGGCTTATGCTGAGCACGGAAGAATGCCATCTCAGTAAAGTGCAGCAACGCAATCCGTCGCTCTCCCGGCACGATCTGGAACAAGTCTTCGCGGATTACCTTGGAGTTGAAAAAGTAATATGGCTTGGGTGCGGCATTAAGGGCGACGACACGCACGGCCACGTCGATGATATTTCGCGCTTCGTGGCCGCTGACACGGCACTCACGGCCGTCGAACACAGCCGCGGTGACGCCAATTACGAACCGCTTCAGGAAAACCTGCGCCGTTTGCGTGCCGCCACTGACCTTCAAGGACGCAAGCTGCAAATTGTCGAACTGCCTCTTCCCCGCCCTGTGATCTTCCGCGGACAGCGTTTACCCGCAAGCTATGCCAACTTTTATATTGCCAATGGTCTGGTGCTAGCGCCGACTTTCAATGATCCTAATGATCGAGTCGCGCTCAACATTCTTGCCGACCTGTTTCCCAAGCGGGAAATCGTGGGTATACACTGCGGTGATTTCATCTGGGGCCTGGGCGCCATTCATTGCATGACACAACAGCAGCCAGCGCTTACTTCATGACTTGATGCAGTTCGGGGTTTGCCGTCAATGTTTCCAGCCAAACGCAAAACTGCCCGCATGCGTTGCATACGGGCAGCTTGTTTTTAGTCCGATAGACTAAGTTATTTCCTTTTCCGGCTGAAAAAACCGGCAGCAATAGAACCGAATCCCAGCAGGCCAAGCAGCGGCAGCGGAGAAGCGGTCTGGGGCAGTTTCTGGCCAGCACTTGCGTTCTGATCGGCAGAAGCAGTATTGTCAGCGGCCGCAGGAGTCTTATCTGCATTGGTAGTACTCTGGTCAGCGGCAGATGGAGTCTTATCAGGAGTTGTAGCGCTCTGGTCAGCGGCGCTGGCGCTGCTGGCAGGGGCTGCACTCTGGTCAGTTGAGGTCGTGCTGCTGGCCGGAGGATTCTGGGCTGTCGTGGTGCTGGAAGCAGCGGCGTTTTGATCAGTGCTGCTGGGCGTCTGCGCCGGAGGATTTACCGGAGCGCTGGCGCTCTGAGAAGATGCACCCGCTGGGCTGCTGGTGGTAGCGGCTGGAGCGTTCGCGTTGTTTGCATCCGTCGCAGAAGTTGTGCCTGCGGCGTTAGCGTTGGAACCTGTCGGAGGATTTTCCGGAGAGCTTGCGCTCTGCGGTGATCCACCTGTCGGGCTGGTGGTGGAACCAGATGGGCTGGAGCTATTTGCATCTGTAGCCGGAGTCGTGCTGCTGGCAGAAGACGGGCTTGCCGCGCTCTGGTCAGTGGAACTGGTTGGGGCCGTGGCGCTGGAAGCGCTGGCGGTCGAACTCGGGCTGGTAGCCTGAGAATTGGAAGCTGCTGCGTCGGATGCGGAACTGCCCGTAGCCGCGCCGGTGCTTGAAGCCTGATTGCTGGTGCAAGAGTCGGAAATCATATTGACCGAGCTAACCTGCAATGAACCATCACTGCTGCGCGTTCCCTGGATCTGGACCTGATGTCCGTCATGGGGCTTCAACATGGAGCTGTCACCCTGCAGGTTGACGCTCTGGCCATTATCAGCAGCAAGAACCCAGTTTCCGCCGGATTGCTTCAGGCAGCCGCGCATCGAGGACGATTGGTCGCTCGTGCTGGTGGCCGTGGAATTGGTCTGGTCGGTCGTTGAGGGAGAGGTGGATGGACTGGTTGTCGATGGCTGCTGGCTCGGTTGCTGGTCCGGTGTCGAACCCGCGCTGCCCGTCTGCGCGAATGCCATTCCTGTAGTCAGCATCAGCGCCAAAATAAATTTCTTGTTCATGTCGTTGCTCCTTCGTTATCTGTGCCCGTCGGGGCTTGTTGCGAGTTTTCCCGCCAACGTCCACTGAGGTAAGGACGCCGATGGTTGGTTAGAGACTAGTAACCTCTCTCGGGTTGACTCGAAATAAAACATAAACAGAGTTGCTGCTCATGCGAACTTTTTGTAAAGATATCTTTGAAGTAGCCCTTTATGGCAGGTATCCAGAAAGACCCAACAAATACGCGTTGGAGAGAAGATGCGGCATGGATGGAGACCGCTCTCGAGCAGGCAGCTCTGGCCGCTGCTGCCGGTGAAGTGCCTGTTGGCGCTTTAGTAATCAAGGATGGAGAGATCATTGGACGCGGCCGCAATCGCAACCTGCTGGATAACGATCCTACTGCGCATGCAGAAATTGTGGCTTTGCGCCAGGCTGCGGCGCGTGTTGGCAATCACCGCTTGCCCGGCTGCGTGATGGTCGCTACCATTGAGCCTTGTTCGATGTGCGCCGGCGCACTTGTCCACGCGCGCATTGCGCGGCTGGTTTACGGCGCCAGCGACCCTAAAGCCGGAGCTAATGGTTCAGTGCTTCAGGTAATCAATCATCCCAGCCTGAATCACCAGATGGAAGTAACCAGCGGCGTATTATCTGGTAGATGCTCTGAGATTTTACGGGAGTTTTTTCGTCAACGGAGAAGTACCAATGCCAGCTAACCGTTAACTGCTTATTCCAGTCAAATAATCTTATGTCTGCCAATCCATTAACATCGCTGCCTCAAGACATTCGTTACGGAATTCGCGTGCTGGTAAAGGCCCCTGCTTTCTCCCTGATAGCTATTTTGACGCTGGCCCTTGGCATTGGCGCGAATACTGCAATCTTCTCTGTTGTGAATGGAGTGCTGCTCAATCCTCTACCCTTTCATGAGCCTGGTCAGCTCGTTTCCATGTTTCAGGAAATCCCGAATTTCAAGAATGGGTCCATTTCGTATCCAAATTTCCTAGACTGGCGGCGCATGAATACAACGTTTGAGCGCATGGCTGCCTATCGCTCGACTGGCTTCAATCTTTCTGGAAACGGCGAACCTGAACGGCTACGTGGCGAAATGATCTCTGCCGGTTTTTTTGAGATTTTGGGCGTGAACCCGTTGATGGGCCGCAGCTTCAGCAGCGACGATGACCGTCTGGGTGCAAGCCCTACGGTAATGATCACTGAAGGACTCTGGAGGCGTAAATTTGGCGGGCGGAAAGACATTCTTGGCCAGCGCATGGTTCTGGACGATGTTGGACGAACCATTATTGGTGTGGTCCCTTCCAGCTTCCATCTGCGCATACAGAATTTTCAGCGGGGAGAATCGCTGATTGAAGTCTATGTTCCAGTAGGCGAATTTAATGAACCCAAATTCTACGCGGAACGGGGCGCTGGCTGGGGGCTGGATGGCATTGGCCGGCTAAAACCCGGCGTGACTCTTGAGCAGGCGCGCGAAGACATGCTGCGCGTTTCCCACGACCTGGCCGCCGCTTACCCAGATATTGATTCAGACAAGAAAGCCAATATTATTTCCCTTAAAGATGAAATGGTTGGCGATATGGGCCCTATTCTCCTGGTCCTTTTGGGCGCGGTCGGCTTTGTGCTTCTTATTTCCTGTGTCAACGTGGCAAATCTGCTTCTGGCACGCTCCACCTCGCGGCAACAGGAGTTTGCCATCCGCATTGCTCTGGGCGCGGGTCACCAACGCGTGATTCGGCAATTATTGACGGAGAGCCTTCTTCTGGCCCTTATTGGCGGAGCTTTGGGATTACTTGTGGCGAAGTTTGGCACTGCGGCGGCCTTGGCGGCAGTGCCCCGAACTCTTTCCCGCGCGGAAGACATTGGCCTTGATGTTCGCGTGCTACTGTTCACCTTTGTTTTATCCATTGTTGCCGGCATAGTATTTGGATTGGCTCCGGCATGGAAGGCTGCTCGCAGCAGCTTGGGCGGTACGCTCAATGAAAGCGGCCGCGGCGTGGCGGGCAGGCGCGGCGGCGCACAGAGTGCCTTTGTAGTCGGTGAGATGGCCATGGCCCTGGTACTCCTGATTGGCGCTGGCCTTATGATCCGCACATTGTTTCATCTCTGGGGCCTTGATCCGGGGTTCAACGCAAAAAACGTGCAGACCTTCGAGCTTTCCGGTCCATCCTCTTATAAGGCGCAGCCAGCGGACGCAATTCGAGCGGCTTACCGCCAGATCCATGACAAACTCGCGTCTGCGCCCGGAGTTGAAGCGGTGTCATTCAGTGAAGGCGCGCATCCCATGGGAAGCGATGATGAGGAGTATTTCTGGTTCATTGGCAAACCCATGCCCACGCACCAGAGTGATCTGGCCATGACGCTGGAATATGTTGTGGAACCGGACTATCTGAAAGTGATGCAGATTCCGTTAAAACGCGGACGCTTCTTTACCGCTGCGGACAACGAACATGCGACTGCCGTAGTTGTGATAGATGAAACCCTGGCAGAAAAATACTTCCCTGATCGCGATCCCATCGGCCAGTACCTGAACTTCAACACGAACCCTTCTGATCCAGACAAAGTTCCCAATCCACAGATCATAGGAATTGTGGGCCATGTGAATCAGTGGGGGCTGGATAGTGACGGGCCCACTGCATTACATAACCAGGTATATCTCCCCATGGCGCAGACTCCTGATAAAGAACTGCAACGCGGCGGTCTTGGCGGCGATATATTTATCCGCCAGCGATCCACCGGATCGGCTAACCTGGCCATGCTCCGCAGCCGCATGGTTGAATTTAACTCTGAATTGATCCTCCACAATCCTGAATACATGGAAAAGAGCGTTGCCGATTCTATCTCCAGCAAGCGCTTTACCATGACGCTGCTTGGGGTCTTTGCTTTTCTGGCGTTGTTGCTGGCTAGCATCGGCATCTATGGGGTTCTTTCCTATATGGTGGGGCAACGCACCAAAGAAATTGGAGTACGCATGGCCCTGGGCGCTCAAAAATTTGACGTGCTGCGCATGGTCTTGAGAGATGGCGCGAGAATGACCATCACAGGAGTTATTCTGGGTCTTATTGGCGCGTTAGCACTGACGCGACTGATGCGTACCATGCTGTATGGCGTAAGACCGACGGACCCGCTAACTTTTGTTTCGGTCGCGGCATTGCTTTGTATTATCGCGATGCTCGCCTGCTACGTGCCTGCCCGACGGGCAATGCGTGTGGACCCCATCGAGGCTCTGCGGCACCAATAGCACATGGCTGCAACGGACGCCATAAGACGCTGCCGCCTTACAGCTCGGCGGCTTGATCCAGCGCGAGTTTGCGCTCCTCAATAAGTAGCTCCTGATAAAATGTCAGCAGACCACTACTTTTCACGGCGCGGAGAGGTGCGTGAGTGGTTGAAACGATCCGCCTCGAAAGCGGACATACCTTAACGGGTATCGGGGGTTCAAATCCCTCCCTCTCCGCCAGACAGTCTTCCGTCTAGAGAATTGTTCTCTGAGTTAGCCTGAATTAGCCGCTTACCAACCGAGTACGATTCGTTCGCTCCGAAGATTTCCGCCGCCTTGCATGTGTTGTTCATTTCCACCGCTGAGAAATTACAGCCTCCTCCTGAAAGCGGGTGAGGTGATGGTGTAATGAATCCGGTAATCATCATCCTCCACGGGATGGATTCGAATATGCCGAGGTCGCACGGCTCTGGCAAGCGTCGCTCACCATGACAGGGTGTTGGTAGTTTTGCATACGCGGTCAGGCTGATCACCGTGGGCCGATCTCAGATGGAAAACCGCGGATCACCTTCGATGACTTTGGCATCCAGCTTTGGTGTCTCGCCCTTACGCCACATGGGTGCTCGGAACCTGACCCGATAATTTAGGGGGCCGCCGTCCGGTTGATCATGTCGATTGACGGGACGCTCGATGCAGACAAATTCAGTCTCCAGATGGTCGTTGCTGACGCGGACCACTGCATACCCGTGCCCGCCTGTATCGACAAAAGAAAGATGGGGAGACATTTGCGGATTGGATTGTTCTCTGGCCTTGTTGATGTCGCCGGACTTGACGTATTCCAGACAAGACCGCACGCCATGCCGCAGAAGCATGTTGATCATAGGCTGGGGGGCCTGGTCTTGAGGCCCTTGTCCAATGAAAAGGGCGCGAAGCCGCTCATCTTTTGGGAAGCGATATTGATAGGATTCCCATGCTCCCGGGGCTGAAATGGAGCCGGTAACAAAAGCCAGGCCTACCGGTTCAAACTTCTTAGGTGGCAGGGACTTGGCAGAAAGGCCGGCCCAAAAGGCATGAAGGTCGCCTGCCACGGTGGCAAAGCCCGTAATGCCGTGCTCCCGGACGAAATCATAAATCTCGCCTTTTTCCAGGAATGCGGTCGAAACATCGCCGGCCCCCGCGAGTGCGTAGCCCTCTCCCGGCCACTTTTTGGCCGCCAGGCCGTCGGGCAGGTTCTGGGGATCAACCCGCTCCTCCAGGGTTGCGGTAGTGCTTCCCCAAATTTTCCATGTTGCCTTTGAGTTCCTGAGCTGTCCAAGGAACCAGGCTTTTTGCTCAGCGCCTAAGATGCTTTGCGGAGGCTCGTCTTTGCGGAAGTTGGGGATCTCCTTTTCTCCCACGCGGATTATTTGGGGAGGTTTTCCGCCGTTGTAACCGCGGCCACCATCCAGAATCTCGATCAGTTCCTGTGGACTGAAAAGGCTGAAGTCTTTGTCGTCGAGTGCGTCCGTCTCGTGACGAGCGAACGGATCTTCTGATCGATAGCTGCGCTCGTCCGTAATGATCAGGTCTAGATGCCTGCCCCACCGCAAACTGCGATAGCCCCGCAAACTTCCGATTGCAGCCAGATTGTTCGGTTCCTGACCCAGGCCGTGCTCGTCAAATTTTGTGATCGGGGCATCTACTACTTTGGGTGGCACGAAAGCGGCCAGTGAAGGCCCGCTGGGCTTGATCAGCCGCGCCGGCTGATACTCAAAAAATGCCTGGTTGGCTGCCACTTTTCGGGTCTGGGCCGGTATGTTTTTGTCGCCAAAATTCTCGAAACTCTGCCACCCCTGCCAGCTGAATTCGTGGTTGTCCCACATGGGCACAAACGGAAAATGTGCACGCGCATCTTGTATTTCGGGGTCGTGGAGATATGCTCGATAAATCGCACGGTAATCGTCCACCGTGGTAGGGACATGAAAGTCTTTGTGCTTTTCGCCGTTCGGATAACGGACTATGTCCCGTACTTGACGGGCGTAGTATGTCTTGCGGTCTTCGGGGTACCAAACCAGCTCGTAAATGAAGTCCCCAAGGTGCAGGACGAAACCGAGTTTCTCATTCTCAGGGGCGCGTTCGTCCTCATAAATCATTCTTCGATACGCGTTTTGCGCACCGAGGTTTGCGTTTTGACAGCTTACAAACGCAAAAAGAACTGGCCGCGGATCATTATCGTCCGGTGCAGTGCGTGTCCTGCCAATTCGACTGCCATTCCCGTCACTGTCTGTAAAACGATACCAATAGACGCGAGCAGGCTTTAGCCCTCCCACCAAGACCCGGCAGGTCCAATCGGTCTCCGCTGAGATTGGAACGCTCTGCGTCGCCACTACCTGGTGAAAATCCTGGTCTTCAGCCACTTCGAGCATCAGGTGCAATGGTTGTACTTGGCCCCCCGATGCCCTGCGCGTCCACAATATAACGCTATTGCTGTTTGGGTCTCCGGAGGCAACTCCCTCCGGAAAGAGGTTTCTGCGTTCATGCCATGACACGGTCGATGCTGTTGGGAAGTGCTTTGCCCAGACAGCCGAAGCACTGACAAGCATGGCGGTTTTCAAAAATTGTCGTCTCGTAACAGGAGCCATCTGCAAAAGCCTCAAATCAGGATTATCTCTTTGAAGTAGAAGTGGTTTTTCACTTTGGCGCCGCTGCGGCGCATGCCTCAAGGAGGTGAAAAGCCCGCACCTCCTTCTTCTCTGACGAACTTCAAATCAATTGGTTATCGAGATGCCGGGGCATATTCCAGTTCGACAGGGCCATCATGCCGGCGTCTCACTGAACCCACGCCCGCTCAGGGCCATTGGCGCTAAGGGATAGTTCGACGGCAACTAATCGCGGCTGCTGGGGAACGGAATGAAATTCCAGCCTTCCACCTCTGGAAACAGTTCTCCCATTGACTTGGATACTCCTGATTGGCCCACTGCCATCTGTGGTCAGCGATGAGATCACACCAGATGGTCAGCCAGGCTATGCGCAAAAAGTGAACTGCAGGGGAGTCCCCTTTTAATTCTGCTGCCACTCAAGTGCAAAACTTCTGCTCCAAATGCGTTTCCGCGTCAATCGCTTCTTTCAGGCAGCTCGCTTGTCCCCGTATTCGACAAGCCATGTGTCCGCAGCCCTTCGATTTCATCCTTGTCGAAGCTACCACACATGCGCGATTGCCGTCACTTGGTCCCGATCAAATTAATAAATATGCCTCTGTGGTTGTAGTTCAGGTCGGTCAGATCGTCGGAGAAGTTGGTGAAGTTGTAGCCCACGCCAGCCTTCAGGTTCTTGGTAATGTGATGGTAGATCGCGGTCAAGACGCCGCGGCTGCGTTGATTGAGATCCGGAAGGCCAAGCTGTCGCACCTCGGCCAGGGTGTCCCATTGTTTGAGGAAGCGGTAGTCCACGCGCAACACGCTGAGCTGCGCGGTATTGTCGAAGAAAGTCGGCTGCACGAGGTCCAGGCTCGCCTCACCCAGCCGGTACGCGTACTTGCCGCCCACGGACCAGTTGGCGGTGAGGTCATAGGTAACATCGACCGCCGCGATGTGGCTCTTCTGAAGGAACTCGGTCGCGGTATTCTGCGCTCCCAGTTGATCCGGGGTCGGGACGTTATAGAAGTACGTGTACTTGACCAGGGCATTCAACCGGTCGTTCTGCACCGGGCGGTATGCGTAGCCGACCACCCCCTCGGTGTAGCCGCCGGTAGAAAAATCGCCGAGCGTGCTATTACTGATTGAGTAATCCAGTTTGCCAAGCAGTCGCCAACTGGGCGTCAACTGGTATTTGAAGTTGTTACGCAAAAGCAATACAGTCTGCACGATATGAGTCAGGTCGGGCTGTTCCGCGTCGTCGCGGCGAAACTCGATCGCGCTTGAAAATTGG
>DASXGZ010000027.1:0-103584 GCA_036488825.1 Candidatus Angelobacter sp. | reverse complement strand
ACCAGCGCCGTGTTCTCCAGCCAGCGCAAAAACCGCGTCTGCGTAAACAGCAGACGCAGGTTGTCGAGTGTTGGCGGAAGATTGAAGATGAACGGATTGTTCTCCATCCCGTAAAGATCAATGTTCTGCTTAAAGGTGGCGATCACCATCCAGTAGAACGGAAATGCCAGCAAAACGGTGAACACCGTGAGCACCAGCATTTTTACCGTGGTGGGCCAGGGATTTAGATTTTGAAATGCTCGTCTTACGTTCTCAGATTGCAAATACCAGATGAGAGCGGCCGAGATACACATCTGGAGAACGAGGAACACGGCCAGTTGGTAATGCGATTGGCGCAAAGCATACAAAAACAGCGCCAGAAGGCAGCCGATGATATCAGCGGCACTCAGGAAGAACAGAAATGTGCGGGCCGCGTTGTGCAGCTTCCACAGGCCCAGGGCGATCAACACCATCACCAGCACTGCTGTCAACCTGAATACACCAGTGAGCCCGCCAACGTGGTGCAATAGCGTAAGCCCCAGCAGTGCCACAGCGGCAACAAGCAATAGACCGCTGATAAGTGTTATTCCTGACGGTCTTTTCACACTGCCGGTGGTCGAGCTGAGCTTGGCGGCGATTGCCATCACACAACCTCCGCCCGGTTGGCTACGCGTAACATGAAATATGCAATCACCACAAGCACCGGCACAAGAAAGACGGATATTGCCGCCCCAGCGGCCAGGTCGCTGCCCTGAATGCCCTGCGTAAATGCCAGGTTGGGCAGTGTCTGCGTTGAGTCGTACGGGCCGCCATTGGTTAGAAGGTTGACCACCGCCAGATCAGTAAAAGTAAAGATCGTGCCAAAGAGCACAGCCACACCAAGGATCGGCGTCATGATGGGCAGGTTGATTTGAAACAACGTGCGCCAGAACCCTGCGCCGTCAATGGACGCAGCTTCCGGAATTTCTTTGGGTATGGCACTTCTGCCGGCCAGCAGAATCACTGTTGAAAACGGAATCAGCCGCCAGCAATGCACCAGGATGACTGAGGTGATGGCCAGCCCCTCCTGCCCAAGCCACATTGGCGGAGAATATTTATTGACGAATCCCAGCGTAACCAGCGCCCAGGTGATCACGCTGTAAATGGAATCGAGAATCCATTTCCAGCCGATGGTGCCTAGCGACACCGGCGCCACCCACGGCAACAGAATCAGAAAACGAACCAGACCGCGCCCGCGGAACGGTTTCTCCAGGGCAATAGAGAGAATGTTGGCACAGACCATCACAATGATTTGCGCGGCAACGGTAAAGATGATTGAGTTTTTGAGCGCCGCCCTGAAACTGGGGCTTTGCAGGATGCTGCGAAAATTATCAAGCCCGACCAGATGCTTCCAGAAGTGCGCCAAGTCCATATCCGTGCCGATGCGGGCGTCACTGAATGCATAGAAAATAGCCAGGAGAAACGGCAGCCCGATCAGCAGGACTATGTACAAGACGGCAGGGCTGAACATGGCAATACCAAGCAATGGACTTCTGGCCGCACCTGCGGATTTGAACTTTCCTTTGCCGGGTTTTGCAATAGCGCCTACTGCCATGCGACGTTCCTCGCAGTGATTCTTTTCTCTGTTGTGCGATCAAAAAATTTCAGATGGCGTTCCGCCACAGCAAAATCGTAGATCGTACCGATCTCGAAGCTATGCCCCAGCAGCAGTCGCGCAATCACTTTTTTTCCATCCATCTTTCCACCGACGAGAAAGCCCGCCAGGATGAACTCTGCACCAAGATATTCCACGTTCTCCACACGGAACTTGAATGTAGCTTTGGCGCTCTCCTTCACATCCTCTGTTACTCGGAAATGCTCCGGCCGAAAGCCGACAATCATTCCGTCCATCTCCATCAGGTTCATGGGCGGTGATCCAAGGAAGGTCGCGACAAAAGTGTCGGCAGGATCGTCATAGACTTCCTTTGGCGTTCCCAGCTGCCGCACTACTCCTTTGTTGAGCACCATGATTCGGTTGCCCATGGCCATGGCTTCTACCTGGTCATGGGTCACATCGATTGTTGTAGTGCCCACACGGCGGTGAAAGCGCTCCAGTTCTTCCCGGGCTGAGAGACGCAGCTTGGCGTCGAGATTGGAAAGAGGTTCATCCAGCAGGAAGACCGAAGGCTCGCGAACAATCGCGCGTGCCAAGGCTACACGCTGGCGTTCGCCGCCGGAGAGCTCGCGCGGTTTGCGTTGCAGCAGCCCGCCGATTCCCAACAGGGACGAGGCCCACTCTACTTTTTCCTTGTGAAGGTTCTTTGGAACCTTTTGCGCCTTCAAAGGAAAAGCAATGTTGTTGTAAACGGTGAGATGCGGGTAAAGCGCATAGCTCTGGAACACCATGGCGATGCGACGCTCACGCGGCGTGAGATCGTTCACCACTTTTCCCCCGATAAGGATTTCGCCGGCCGTGGGGGATTCCAGGCCGGCGATCATCCGTAAGAGCGTGGTTTTCCCGGAACCCGAAGGTCCCAGGAAAACCAGAAACTCGCCTTCGCGCGTTTCCAGATCTACTTCGTTAACTGCTCCGAGCTCTCCTTGCTTAAAAACCTTGGTTAGTTTCCGGGTTTCAACGACGGCCATTCAGTCCTCAATTTACTTAAATCTTTCAAAGATGCGCTTGTACTCGGCTTCGGCAGTCTTAGCTGCATCTTCCGGAGTGGCTTTGCCTTGCGCCACTGTGGCAAACATGGTCGGGATTGTCCAACTCTTGAACGCCTGGTCAATGGCAGCAGAGCAATACCCGGGATAGCCTACATTCGTCGCCCAATCCAGAACATCGCCCAGCACTTTGTACTTGTCATTGGGCGTCGCCCGCGGATCATTGGAGATTTCCTTCTGCAGGTTCGGCACCGTGCTTGGGAAGCAGGGGAAATTATAAAACTGCCCGGCCACAAAGCCATCGTGAAACGCGTCAATGTAGTCGATGAGGAATTGTTGGGCGCCATCTTTGTTCTCAGCAAATTCCCAGATCACGTAGCAATCCATCACGTGCTCAGCAGCGATCCTGCGCACCGGCCCTTTCAATGCCCGGCTGATCATAATGTTCTTATCTATGGGCTGATGCTCGCGCTCGGCCTGCCGTGTGATGGAAATCGCATTGGCCACGTAAGAAACTTTGCCCGCCAGCATTGCCTGATTATTTGAAGGCGGCGTCCAGGTAAAGACTTCCGCCGTTTCTGATTCCTGATACAGCGCTTTCATGAACTTGAGCGCTTCGATTGTGTTCTTGGAGTTGATGGTTACATTGCCGGCTTCATCCTGCTCCGCTCCGCCAAATGACCACAGCAACGCGCGCATGGCCATGCTGGTATCCAGTTCCTGTGAGAGCCCCAACCCGCACGGATTTCCTGCTTTGTCCTTAATTGCCTTGGCGCCCTTGCGCAGGTCGTCATATGTGTCCGGGCCATTTGGGAACCCGACTTGCGACCACAGATCCTTGCGCCAGTTGCCTGGATCGGGAGCGTAGGAATCAGAGAATGCGTAATACTTCTTCGTCTTTGGGTTGTAAGTGGACTTGTGCGCCAGGTCAATCTTCTTGCCATGCTTCTTTTCCACTTCCTGGTACACGTGTGACATGTCGATAACCTGGTTCTCATATGCTGCCGGCGGCGACAGGAACATGAAGAGATCGTGGCCCTTCTTGGCCTGGGCTTCCGATGCAGCGCGGGTATTCAGGTCCACCAGGTTGATATTGTCCACTACAACGTTGGTGTTGTGTTTCTGTCCCCACTCAACGGCAAATTTCTTGTTGAACCATTCGTCGAACGCGGGAACAAAGTGGCTCCATTGCAAAATCTTGAGCGTCTTTTGCTGCGCGGCCGCCCGCTCAGGAAACAGAAATGCAGGCCCGAGCGCCCCAGCAGCAATGCCGCCAGCGCCGGCAATTTTGATGAAATCTCTTCGACTTACACCCTTGCCCTTCTTCTCTTCCTTCATGTTGCCTCCTCAATCCTTCAACGATTTTTTAATCGCAATGTCAGCTTAGAATTTGCTCCCGCGCCGAGCGTCAACGTTCTTCGCCAAACCTCTTTACGTCTTCAGGAACATCTTTCTTCACAACCGGACGATTTCCCTGCACCATCACCCGGATCTGCTCCACCACGTCCGGATTGGCGAGCGTAGTTACGTCACCTGTATCCATCTGATTGGAAATTGCTGCCAGCACCCGGCGCATGATTTTACCGGAACGCGTTTTCGGCATGTCAGGGACTACATGCACTTTTTTTGGCCGGGCAATTTTACCAATCTGATGCTCGATGGCCCTGGTCACGCTCTCCTGCACTGCCGCCGCATTGTGTGCGTCAGGCTTTAATGAAACGTAAACTTCCGGCACACGTCCTTTTACTTCATCCACCACTGGGACCACGGCGGCTTCAGCCACTTCCGTCACGGTGAGACACGCAGATTCCAGTTCCTTAGTGCCCAGGCGATGGCCCGCGACATTGATCACATCATCCACGCGGCCAAGAATCCTGAAATAGCCATCCGGCGCCTGCACTGCGCCATCTCCGGCAAAATACGGCCAATCGCGCCAGTCCTTGCTCTTGGGATTCTTGTTGTATTTGCGGTAATACTGCTCCACAAAACGGTCTCGATCACCGTAAATGGTCTGGAACATTCCCGGCCACGGGTTCCGGATACATATGTTCCCTGCTTTGCCCGACCCGCCTTTTACTTCTTTGCCTTTTTCATCGAAGATGACAGGATAAATTCCAGGCAATGCAGGGCCAGCGCTGCCCGGCTTCATAGGATCTATAGCAGGCTTGGTGCTGCAAATAACTCCGCCAGTCTCTGTTTGCCACCATGTGTCCACGATCACTGCCTCGCCTTTGCCTACAACCTCGTGATACCACTTCCAGACTTCAGGCTCAATCGGCTCGCCCACGGTGGTCATATGTTTGAAGTGGTAATCGTATTTTGCCGGCTCGTCTGGCCCAGCTTTGCGCAGCATGCGGATTGCAGTTGGCGAGGTATGAAAAATGTTCACGTTCAAGCGTTTGGCCACGCGCCACGGCCGGCCGGCGTCAGGATAATTGGGAACACCTTCATAGAGGACGCTGGTCGCAGCCAGCGCCAGCGGTCCATAGACGATATATGAATGGCCGGTGATCCAGCCGATATCGGCCATGCACCAGTAGACATCTGTCGGGTGAAGGTCCTGTATGTACTTTGAAGTGGCTGCGACATACGATAAATATCCGCCCGTTCCGTGCTGGCAACCTTTCGGGCGGCCTGTGGTACCGCTGGTATACATGAGGAATAGCGGAGCTTCGGAGGGCATGGGGACCGGTGCAACTTCTTGTCCTGCGTATTTCTTGAGCACGTCTTCCACAAAGAAATCGCGGCCTTCCACCATCTTCGTTTTGGAGTGATACTTCCCTGCCTCGCGGCGCCAGACAAGGACTTTTTCAATCGTCTGATCTTCACCTTTAGCTGTTTTGACCGCGATGTCGGCTTTTTCTTTGTGGTCGGTCATCGTGCCACTGCGGTAATAACCGTCGATGGTGACCAGGACTTTGCTTCCTGAATCCGCAGCGCGCATTCCGCACGCTTCTCCACTGAACCCGCCGAAGACAACAGAATGGACCACTCCCAGACGCGCACAAGCCAGCATGGTGATAGGCAGTTCAGGAACGACAGGCATGTGAATGGTGACGCGGTCCCCGGCCTTCAGCCCGGCAAAATCACGCAGCAGCGCCGCCATTTCATTTACCCGGTAGTAAAGCTCCTGGTACGTAATGGAAACCGGCGGAACATCTTCCGGCTCACCGACAAAGATCAATGCCGCCTTATTCCGGTACTTTTCCAGATGACGATCTACGCAGTTGTAACAGGCATTGAGCTTGCCGCCCGCATACCATTTCCAGAAAGGAGCGTCACTGGTATCAAGCGTGGTGTGCCAATATTGATCCCAGCTCAAAAGGTCAGCATATTCACGAAAGCATTCGGGAAAATGCTTTTCGCTGAAGCGTTCGTTCACGGCGGGATCGGTCAGGTATGCCTGACCAATAAAAGCAGAGTTGGGATGGAAATACTCCTCTTCTTTCCAATGAACGGCTATCTGCGCTTCGGTCAGCTCTGTTTCTTGTTCGTTTTCATTCATTACGCGAGCGTCAGCCATGGCCTTGACCTCTTATGTTCGAAATCGAATCGCGCGAACTCGCTCTGGCCCACAGGGATTGGGCCGCAACGACTAAACGGGTGGCAACGGCTGCCACCCGCCAGTCCGAAACAGATTATCCTACACCTACCGGGCCATCCTCGCGCAAGCGTCCTACCTGCGTACAACGCCTGATGCGCCAGACGGTGGAGCCGTAGCCACTTCCTGCCAGATTTTGACTCCTTTGGTGTCATGAAGCAGGATCGAACCGACAACAAATGTAATTAAAGCAATTCCAATTGGATAATACAGTCCATCAAACGGATTACCGGTCGCTGCGGGGATCCAGACGCAGACAAGCGGGACCAGCCCCCCGAAGACTCCATTGCCGATGTGATATGGCAATGAAAGTGCGCTATAGCGGATTTTCGCTGGAAATGATTCCACCAGAAAAGCAGCAATGGGCCCATAGACCATGGTGACAAAAATGACTTGCAGAAAAATCAGCCACATCAATTTGTTTTTATCCGCCTTGTTGGCGATAGGTGCGGCGACAAGCTTGCCTGTTGCATCCACAGTTTGGGGCGTAAGCACCGTCGCTCCCGTTACTTTGTTTTTGGTGGCGTCCACGTGTCTCACGTCGTTGCCTGCCGCTCGCTGCATCGCGGGATAGATGCCAATATCAGTTCCCGGAATACGGTAGCTCACGGCAGCAAGAATCAATCCGGCCATGATGATCTTTTTGCGGCCAATCCGGTCAGAGAGCCAGCCAAAAAGCACAAACAGCGGCATCCCCAGTAACAAGGCTTTGGCAACGATGATGTTTGCATCATGCGCCGGGACTTTCAATATTGCCGTCATAAAGAAAAGGGCGAAAAACTGCCCCGTGTACCACACCACACCCTGACCCGCGGTTGCGCCAAATAATGTGATCAGGAAGCGCTTGAAGTTCTCAGGTACCGTGAATGCTTCTTTCAGGGGAGTCGCGGAGGTCATACCAGTAGATTTGATCTGCTGGAAAATGGGCGATTCCTTCATCTGTAAACGTATATAGAGAGAAATCAAGACCAGTATCAGTGACGCGAGGAATGGAATGCGCCAGCCCCAGCTTTTGAAGGCATCCTCGCTCATTTGGCTCTGTGTTCCAAGGACTACCGCAATAGAAATAAATAAGCCGAGGGTAGCTGTAATTTGAATAAAGCTGGTATAGAAGCCGCGTTTGTTGTCTGGAACATGCTCCGCCACGTAAACTGCCGCACCGCCGTATTCACCGCCCAGCGCCAAGCCTTGAAGCACACGCAATGCGATTAGAACTACCGGAGAGAACCAGCCAGCCTGGGCGTAGGTAGGCAGTGCTCCTACAAGAGCTGTTGCGCCACCCATAATTGTAAGCGTGACGATAAAAGCATATTTCCGGCCAACTACGTCTCCAATGCGCCCAAAAAAGAGCGCACCAAAGGGACGCACCATGAAGCCGACCGCGAAAGTGGCCAGATAGGCGATGTACGCGAACAATTGATTGCCAGGCGGATAGAACTTGGGCGCAAGATATGCCACTAAGGTGCCGAAAATGTAAAAGTCGTACCATTCGATCATGGTTCCGACTGACGACGCCAAAATCACCGACCAAATTTTTGAGGTCGAAATCTGGTCCGATGACGTTATCGGCATGTAAGTGCTGGACATTGTGGCCCTCCTAGAAGGAACTCAGGCCGGCCGGACCTGGTCCTTGATATGTTGACCTGACTTTGGCGCCGAACACTATCTCGCCCATAATAAGCGTGCTGCTCCCAGCTCCCGTGGTGCAGAGAACCGAGCTCCGGGATCATTGTTTGTTACGCAACGTAATAGAACACCTGTCACCATTTGGCACCCTAGGGTAGCCGGATTAGCGTAGATGTCAAGCAGAAATGAATGCCGGAGCAACAATCGCGCACGGAAAGTGCCCCCGAGCGCGGAATTCTCTAACCTGATTTCGCCTTCCGCAGACTGCCCCGAAGAGTTTTATGACAGCCTCTTGTTAATTTTGTTTAGGCAGGAATATCATGCAACATCTGTGTTTCGCCAGCCATTGTGCTGATAAACTCCGGTCTTTTGATGTTCTGGCCGCAGACTGCCTGAGGAGGAACTATGAGGGAAGCTCTAACTTTTACTGCCGCGTTTTCGCGCAGGGGGCTGGTGACTGTTCTGCTGCTCTGTGGGATGGCGGCGATTTTTGCCGGTTCAAGCCAGGCAGTAGCGGCGGATGACACCATCAACATCGGCGTGGTGCTGCCGACAACTGGAAGTGAAAGCAAGCCCGGCCAGTATCAGAAAGAAGGAATCGAACTTGCCATCAAACAGATCAATGATGGCGGCGGCATCATGGTGAAGAGCAAAGGCAAGAAGCTCAAGATCAATGAAATCTTTTATGATGACGGCTCTGACTCCAAGAAATCGGCCTCGCTGGCCGAGCGCTCCATGAGTTCAGATAATGTTGTAGCCGTTCTGGGCGGCTATTCCACTGCGCTTGGCACGGCTGAATCCGTAATGGCCGACCGCTACAAAACTCCATGGATCACAACCGGCGCCGGCGCTACGGCCATTTTCGGCAAGGGCTACCAATATGCTTTTGGAACGCTCAGCCCGGTAGCGCTGATCGGCACTACTACAGGCGAATTTTTAGGGTCTCTTATGGACCAGGGCAAGCTTAAGAAGGGTTTGAAAGTCGCCATGGTGGTAGAGAACACAGACCATGGCACCGATTACGTCCAGGGCTTTACGGATTGGTCGAACAAGCATCCGGGCTACTTCCAGATCGTCCTTAATGAAAAGTTCGAGTTGGGGTCCACCGACTTTTCCGGAATACTGCAGAAAGTAAAGAACAGCCACGCAGATATCTTCCTTTCAGACGCTCACTTGCCTGACTACATCACCATGCACCGCCAATACCTGCAAAATGGCCTTCACCATCAGATGATCAGCTATGGCGCTCGTGGACCTGAAGCGAACGCCCGCCAGGCGCTGGGCGCCGGTACCGACTACATTTTTGCCGGAATCTGGTGGTCGAACAAGCTCCCTTATCCGCAGGCAAAGAAGTTTGCCGAAGATTACAAAGCATTCACGGGACATGACGTGGATTCCTGGTACGCCGCTCCCGCCTATGATGCAATGCGCATCCTGGCGCAAGCCATCCAGGCGGCCGGTTCGCTGGACAAGACTGCGATTCGCAACGCTCTTAAAAAAGCACAATTGAAGGATTCAGTGCTTCCCGGCCAGGTCTTGAAGTTTGGCGCCAATGGACAAGCTGAATACCCCTTTGTGATCACGCAAAATAAACCTGACAACAAAGTGGACATCGTGTTTCCTAAAGATGCGGCAACCGGCGAAGCAGTGGCGCCGATTCCAGCTAAGTAATACGGCACAGGGCGTATCAATTCAATCCCATGGAAGCTGTCGAGTATCTCGACCTGCTGTTGAAAGCGCTGCTGTTGGCCGGCGTGTATTCAGTCATGGCTGTCGGTATGACGGTCATTTACGGTGTGATGAAAATCGTGAATCTGGCGCACGCCGGGTTCCTGATGCTGGGCGCTTACTTTGCCCTTGAGCTATTCCAGCGCTTTCACATCGATCCGATTCTTGGCGCTATACTCGCCCTGCCGGCTTTCTTTCTGTTCGGAATGCTGGTGCACTGGCTTCTGGTGCGCTGGCTTCCAAAATCAAATACTCCCACGCTGGCGTCACTGCTCTTGATGTTCGGCTTTCTTCTGGTCCTGCAGAATGTGGCGTACCTGATTTGGGGCAATGAAGACCAATCCATCCTGACCCCGCTCACGCTGTCTTCGGTACAGATCGGGCAGATTTCCATTCCGAAAGTGAATCTCGTTGTGTTCGCGGCAGCGGTGTTTTGTATGGTCGTCCTGCAAATCGTGTTTCATCGCAGTTGGTTTGGCCGATCCATGCGGGCATTGATCCAAAACCCTTACGCGGCACAGATCGTCGGCGTGGACGACGAGAAAACTGCCCGCCTTACTTTTGGCCTGGGGACCGCTTTCGCAGGATTCGCGGGCGCTTTGCTCGGCATGCTTTATTCTTTCAGTCCGGACTTCGGCCGGCCATTTCTATTGCGGTCCTTTGTCATCATCGTGCTTGGCGGCCTTGATTCGGTTTCCGGCGTGGCTCTGGGAGCAATCGTGCTTGCACTGGTGGAAACATTCGGCATTCTGAAAATACCCGCCAGCTATCAGCCGGCAATTTCCTTCGGCTTGCTTGTTGTGGTTTTGGTGATCATGCCAAAGGGCCTGGCCAGTTTGTTTCAGCGAAGATGGAAAGCCGCATGAAGCGCCCTTCTGGAGTTGGCGGCTGGGCCAAAGCCATACTGCCCTGGTTATTGTTGCTGGTTTTGCTGTTGCTGCCTGCAGCCCGACCGGGCGACAATCTCATCCGGCTGATTTTCATTACCGCCATGTGGACAACTACCAGTCTGGGTTGGAACCTGATTGGAGGCATGGCAGGACAGGTATCGTTCGGCTTTGCCGTTTTTTTTGGTCTGGGAGCTTACACAACGGCCCTGCTCATGCATGCCGGACACAGTCCCTACTTCGGTTTTATTGGCGGAGCAGCCATCGCCATGCTCGCTTCCTTCCTGATAGGCCTGCCAACATTCCGGCTGCGCGGACCGTATTTTGTGATTGCCACCATCGGCGTGACTGAAGCCGTTCGCGTGATCATGAACAACATTGACGTTACTGGCGGAGCAAGTGGCTATCGCATCACTGAAGATCAGCCCTTTAGCCAGCTTGAGCACTACTACACCGCGATAGCAGCGGTAACTCTGGCAGTCATTGTTTCCACGATCATCGCCAACAGTAAATTTGGCCTTGCACTTCGCGCCATCAAGCAGGATGAAGACGCTGCCGCCGCGGTTGGCGTGAATCCTTACATGTCCAAGTTGTGGATCCATGCCATCGCCGCCGGTCTTACCGGCATTGCGGGCGGCATCTATGCCCGGCGCGCGGCATTCTTCTATCCCGGCGATGTATTTGCCTTCCAGACAGGCATCTCGATTCTGCTGATGCCTGTGATAGGTGGGATTGGGACCGTTTGGGGGGCGGTGCTGGGCGGAGTGGTTTTTGGCACTGTGGAAGAGGAACTGGTGGTGCATTTTCCTAATCTCCACCTTCTGATTTATGGTTCACTGTTGATTATCATTATTTTGCTGGAGCCTGATGGCCTGCTGGGACTGTTGCGGCGTCTCTTCCGGCTGTTTAGGAGAAAACGTGAAAATTCTGGAAGTCCAAACGCTGACCAAGTTCTTTGGGGGCGTGGCGGCGTTGAAGGACGTTAGCTTTGACATCCCGGAAAAGCAGATTTGCGGCTTCATTGGACCAAACGGCGCCGGCAAGACAACCTTGTTCAGCGTGATCACCGGCGCAGTGCGTCCATCGTCAGGCAAAATCCATTTTCACGATAAAGATATTACCGGCCTGAATGCCGCTTCCCTGGTGAAAAAAGGCGTTGCTCGAACCCATCAGGTGGTGCGTCCGTTCAAGGCAATGACGGTACTCGAAAACGTTCAAGTCGCGGTCCACTATGGCCGCCGCTCGGTGACGCGCACCGGAGTGGCAAAAGAGCATGCCATGGAATCGTTGAAACTTGTTGGCCTTGACTACAAGGCAAACGTGCTTGCATCCGCGATCTCTTTGGGAGAACAGAAGCGCCTGGAAGTGGCCCGCGCTCTGGCAACTGCGCCAGAGCTGGTCCTGCTTGACGAAATCTGCGGCGGCCTTACCGGTGGAGAAACCCGCGCCATGATGGACCTGCTGCACCGTGTGCGGGAAAGCGGAACTACGATCATGTATGTGGAGCATGACATGAAAGCAATTATGTCAGTGTGTGACCGCATCACAGTGTTGAACTTCGGCCAGAAGCTGGCGGAAGGCAAACCGCAAGACATTCAAAATGATCCAGCTGTGATTGAAGCGTATCTCGGTAAAAGTTCCTTTGAGGGCAAGAAGAGTGCCTGAACTCCCGATTCCCGCTACTGAATCCGAGAAGCTGCTGGTAGCTGAAAATCTTGAAGTAAGTTACGGCTCCACTCAGGTCCTCTGGGGCGTTTCGTTTTCGGTTCATAGAGGAAAGGTCACCTGCATTATCGGCTCGAATGGCGCAGGTAAAACTACGTCATTGAATACAGTGGCCGGCATCCTGCGCGCGAAAAAGGGCCGACTGCTTTTGAATGGCGATGACATCACTACATATTCCGCGCGTGATCGCGTGCGCCGCCACATAAGTCTGGTGCCTGAAGGCCGCCAGCTTTGGCCTGGGATGTCAGTGGAAGAAAACCTTCTGATGGGATGTTTCCTTCCGCAGTTTCGTGCGCGGGCCAATCCAGGACTGGCCAGGGTCTACGATCTTTTCCCACGCCTTAAAGAACGGCGGCGGCAGATGGCCGGGACGCTTTCCGGCGGTGAGCAGCAGATGTGCGCCATTGGCCGCGGCCTGATGTCTGAACCGCAATTACTCATGCTCGATGAGCCTTCACTTGGCTTGGCGCCTAAACTCGTTGACGAAATTTTTGAATTCATTGCCAACATTTCGCGCCAGGGCGTGACCATCCTGCTAGTTGGCCAAAATGTAAATTACACGCTGCAAATTTCACATTATGGCTACGTGATGGAAACCGGACGCATCACTTTGGAAGGGCCTACGGAAATGCTGATGAACAATGAATTTGTGCGCCGAGCCTATCTTGGAATTGCACACGAAGCTCCGACGGAACAGCTTTAGCCGAAATGCGCTCGAAGCCGCCGCGCGCTTGTAATGAAGGCCACGCAAACAACTGCGTGGCCCTTTATTTTCTATTTGCAATCAGAAAGAAAACATATCGCTTATGTCGTTGCCAAGTTGATTTCTTGCGTTCAGCGGAGACAGGCCGAAGGTGGTTTGAATGAATTTCAGGATTGAAACATCATCCATCTGCACGTGGGAAATGTAATTCTTCTTCGCGAACGGAGAAATCACCAGCATTGGCACGCGTGGGCCAAGTCCCTGGTCATCAACCTGCTGAGGAGGAACATGGTCCCACCAACCGCCGCTTGAGTCCCAGATCACTACAATGGCGGCATTCGCCCATACAGGAGACGCCTGGATCTGACGAATGAAACCGTCAAGCCAGTTGATGCCATTGGAAACGGGAACGCCAGTCGCTGGATGCATGCTATGCGGCGGGCCTGGCTGCACAAGCGTCACCGTCGGCAATTGACCTGCCGCTAGATCAGTTGTGAATTTGGTGAGGTCTCGTATGTTGGGAGAATCATGCGCGTCAGTAAAGAACTGGAATGGATTTTCCTGCGGCACGTATGAGCTGCATGTTCCAAGGTCTTCCTGATACCACGCCCATGTAAGCCCCTTGGCGGCCAATTGGTCTCCGACATGCTGGAAAGTGTATCCGGCCTTGGCCTTTACTTGAGTGTTACACGGAGGAAAGAACGGCTGAAGTGTTCCGGGAGTACCGTTGTCATCCGCCGCCACCAGGTAGAGCTGGTTCGACGGAGCATCGCCCATTACTGACGGAAAAAAGTTATCTGCCAGCGCAAATTGCTGCGCATAGCTCCACAATGTGCTCATTCCCGCGGTGGTGCTGTCATAGTGCCCCATGGAAACGTCGCCATTGAAAAACGCATACTTATCCATTGCTCCGGAATCCCATACCCGCAAAAAGTCTTCGCGCGCGTGTGGCAAGTCGCCGGTGGCATCGTTGGTCAGCAATTGCGGTGTAATGGTCACGCCTTTTGCATCTATCTGGGTGAAACCTGGCACTCCAGGCTGGATACCATTCGCGCCCGGAAAAACACCGAACAGATTATCGAACGAGCGGTTCTGCATGATTACAACAACTACATTCTTAATTTGCGCCGCAACCGGGGTTGGCGTTGGGGACGCGGAGGGGACGGGAGACGGCGAGGGTGAAGTAGACGAACTCTTCACACTACCGCATCCGACAATTAGGGCCAGAAATAGAGGGCTTAAAAAGCATAGAAGAACGCGCCTCAAGATACGTGCACCTCTCATGTGTCTTTGAGTCGGGAGTTCTCTCTCAAGTTGGCCCAAGATTCACAGTTTGTTCATGTAACAAATTGAACCCTAATCCCAGGGTTACGTCATCTTCCTGCGCACCAGCTCAGGCGCGACGCTGAGCGAAACAGTTCTAAGCGACAATGGCGTCTGCTTGGCGCTGCCTTAAGTTGCTTATTCTTACGCGCCTGCCATCTGCTTCAGCCGATCATTGGCAAAGTACTGCGCCTGCCCTTCTGCAATGGCTTGCAGAATAATACTGGCCACAAATTCCGGTGTGTCGCCAGAGGCATAGCTGGAAGCCGGACCGCCGCCTGCGGGATTGCCCATCCGGTTTTTTCCGAAATTGGTTGCGGTAATAAACGGATAGACTTCACTCACGACAATCTTGTCCTTTTCCAACTCCGCCCGCGCGGTAAGGCTGAAGCCAAGAAGCGCCCGCTTGGAAGCAGAATAGACGCTGTATTGGGGAATGGTCATGAAAGCCGTTCCGGAGTTCACATTCACGATGCTGCCAGCGCCCTGTGCGCGCATGATGGGAATCACGGCCTGCATCGCCACGATGGGCCCAAGTACATTGAGATGGAAGATTTCATCAAATAACTCAGGGTCAATCTCTTCCACTGCTGCGGCATAGCTGCGCCCTGCGTTATTGATAAGACCATCGATGCGTCCGTAATGCTGATGGACTTTCTGCACCGCATGCCGCACGGCTTGAAAGTCCGTCATATCGGCGATGACCGGCAGGCTGCCGGGAAGCCGCGCGGAGAGTTCTTCAACGGCCTCTTTGCTGCGGGCCAGCAGCGCTACCTGAGCGCCACCCTCCGCAAGGGCGACTGCCGTTGACAATCCGATTCCAGACGATGCGCCAGTGACAAGGAAGACGTGGTCTTTGATTTGCATGGGGTGAATCTCCAAATAGCCAAGTATAAATGGAGATATTTATCCATCGCATACCAGATGGCGGACTCAACAGCATCGACTTATTGGCTCACTCAGCATTTAACGCTGTTCGCGGATCCAGGCGCGCTGCACGCCAGGCCGGATGTAACGCAGCGAAAAGAGCAACAACTGCAAGCACAATAACTGAAAAACCGAAGCTCATTGGATCAAATGGCGTTGTTTCAAACAGCAACTGTTTTAAAGTCGCGCCTACAGTAAAAGACAATGTGATGCCGCAAGCAATGCCAATACCGGCCAGCAATGCTGCCGAATGAATTACGTTCCAGAGAACATCACTGCGGTTCGCGCCTAGAGCCATGCGAATGCCAAATTCATGTGTCCGCTGTGCCGTAACGTACGACATGACGCCATAAATTCCCATTCCTGCCAAAAGCACGGCAAGAACAGCAAAAGCTGCAATCAAAGACATGCTGTAAGTTCGCGATGCCAATGAGCGGGCCACAACATCCGCCATCGTGCTCATTCGCACAATTGGTTGATTCGGATATAGGGCATGTATCTTGGTCCGCACACTGTTAGAGAGGTGAATGGGATCATCACTACGAAGATAGAGGTTCATTGACCAGAGAACATGATCGGTCTCATCCTGCAGATAAGGTAGATAAACAACAGGCTCTGTGGGCTGGTCAAGCGTCCTCTGCTTGATATCGTGCACTATGCCAACAATTTCGCGCATCCGCATCCCCACATTTCGTCTACCCGG
The DNA here is from genome assembly GCA_036488825.1 of Candidatus Angelobacter sp. Taxonomy (GTDB): domain Bacteria; phylum Acidobacteriota; class Terriglobia; order Terriglobales; family Acidobacteriaceae; genus Angelobacter. The sequence continues at coordinate 87,739 of DASXGZ010000027.1, read as the reverse complement.
TCCTGTGTAGGCCACAGCAATGTGCTTCCCGATCGGATTTCCTCCGGGCCAATATCTATGCGCCGCCTCTGCATTAATGATTACTACCGCAGCCGCATCCGGCCCGTCATGGGCTGAGAAGACGCGGCCTTTTATCAGCGATGCGCCGATAGTCTTGAAGAAGCCGGCACTCGTCCAGCATCCCTGGGCAGCGGGAGGGTTTTTAGGATCGTTGGGCCGATCATCAAATTTTAGCGTCGCCGCTGCTGCCAAAATTCCGGGCACGCAGTCCGCAGCGGCTGTGCTGCTTACTCCGGGAAGGCTGGCCGTACTATCCAGCATGTTTTGCCATAATGCCCGCGCATGTGGAGTTTCATTGTCGACTCTTAAATACGTAGCAAGGACCTTTTCAGGTTCAAAGCCGGCATCCACATGATGAAGCTTCCAAAAGCTGTGCACCAGAAGGCCGGCGGCAACAGACAGCACGACGGCGCAGGTAATCTCAGCGGTGACCAGCGCGGAAAAAGACCGGCGCTGGTTTTTGCTAGCCGTAGTGCGCCCGCTGCGCAAGCCTGAAGAAACATTCACATCGGAAAGAGAGCGCGCCGGAAGCAAGGCAAACAGCACGGTAACAGCGCAAATTATCATCAGTGTTACAGCCACGGCTGTGGTGTTCAAATGCAGGTTATCAATGCGGGGAAGATCTAAAGCAGGAATACGCGGTATGGCTCGAACAGTCATTAATGCAACCAGCAGTCCGGCGGCGCATCCTGTTGCGCTCAAAATCATTCCTTCAATCAGAAGTTGCTGCCAGATGCGCGCCCGCGATGCGCCCAAGCCGAGACGCACCGCCATCTCCGGCGCCCGTTGCACGGCGCGGACCAGAAGCAATGCCGCGATATTAAGACAGATCAACAGCAGAATCATGCCGGCGGCAGCCATCACAATTCTTAGCTGGCTGGTCACAGGTCCAACCACAGTTGTTTTCAGCGGTTCCAACTGCACTTGAACATCTTTGGGCTCGCCATCTGCGCGGCGCAGGATAGCGGTAAGCTGCTGCTCAGCCACTGAAGTGGTGGTACCCGGCTTGAGACGTCCAACTACGTGCAGAAATTTATTGTTTCGCCATTTCATAAAATCCCAGCTTGGCTGAGTGGTCAAAGTGAGCCAAATGTCTGTAGTCGGAACTAAATCAGGAGTATCTTCAACAACGCCAACCACAGTTCCGGCAGGTCCGCCTATATTGAGCGTCTTGCCGATGATTGCCGGATCACTACTCAACTTCTCTTTCCAGAAACGCTCAGAAATCAGCATCGCACCGCTGTCAAGCGTGGCGTATTCTGCATTTGTGTACAGCCGCCCAAGAATTGGTTTTAATCCCAGAACTGAATAAAAATCCTGCGTCGCGCCCGTACAGGAAACAATGGTGGGTTCGCCATGGCCGATCCAGGTTTCGGTAAATTTGAGATATGCGGCGATCCCGACGAAAGCTGTGCTCTGGTCGTGGAAATCAACAATGTCCGGCCCGGAAGCAAGCAGCCGCTGGTCCCCCTCGGATGGTATGTGCTCCCATGCGCTATAAAGCTGCTCAGGCTGAGAAAAACGCAGTGGTTGCATCAGAACATGATGAAAGATGCTGAACGCAGCTGTATTCACGCCAATACCAATCGCCAACATGAGGATTGAGACCGAAGCAAAAACAGGCGACTTTCTTAACTGGCGCAATGCGAACTTCAAATCGGCCAGGATCTTTTCTATTTTCGCCCAGGCCCAAACCTCGCGGCTGTGCTCTTCAATGAGAGTAGCGTTTCCAAACTCGCGCCGGGCCAGCTCTCTCGCCGCATCCCGGGACATGCCTGCCGCCATCAGATTTTCGGTCTTTTCCCGGAGATGCTCCTCGATTTCCTGTGAAAGATCGGCGTGAATCTTTCTGCGTGACAATAATTGTCCGATCCGGTTCATATTTCACCTCTTAGCCAACATTCACCCAGGAATATCACCATGGGATTTGCCAATAGGCCTAGAGCAAAATAGTATCAGACGTTAATGTAATTTTTATCAAATTTCTTAATATTATTTGCTTTTAATTCCTTACTCGTATTTTCGCTTTGTTATGCCGGGCGCAGCTCAAGCGGCCGAACAGGTCGATTGTGCTCTTTTTGAATTCGTACTTTGCCTCTGTGGAGTCGTACGGGAAATGGATGAGCGCCGTAGGTGCGGGCTGGGGTTTAATGCACTCCGCTACGCTGTGCGCAAAGCCTGCGGCGCAAGGGCGACTGCCGTTGACAGTCCGATTCCAGACGATGCACCGGTGACGAGGAAGACGTGGTCTTTGATTTGCATGGGGCAGCTCCAGGTTGTTGCAGGTATGAATGGATATTATCTACCAGTTGCAGGTAATGAAGGAAAGCGGTGCATTTGGATGGCATGAGGACTATTGCAGTACAGCCCTTCGCAAACAGCGCGAACGATGGGCACCCGGCAAAGCCGAAATTTACTGGATATCCCTTTGTTCGTTTCGCACTTCAGCCAGCTTAATGATATCGCTCGTCGCTTTGTAACACTGTTCCAAGAGGCGAAGCATTGACTTGCGAAGGTCAGATCGTAAACGCACGACGTTTCGAAGAGGCTCCAAAATATGTATTGCCGCATCTATGGAACCAATGTGTACATAACATTCACCTAGTGCATTTCTACAAATATGATCGGTAGGAGTTTCCTTTAGAGCCTCAGCAAGTTTTGGCGCGGCGTCCCGTAGGGCTGTGCGATTGCCCGAAGCTTTAATCAATAGCCCCCATTCGCCGAAGATTGACGCACGATCAGGCCCCTGTTTTGGACTGAACTCAGCGGCGCGTTCGAAGTGTTTGAGGCTCTCGCCGATCATCCCTCTGCTCTTATAGAATTCCGCAAGTTCCAAGTGGCATTGCCAACTTCGAGGATTTCGGTCAATCGATTGCTTAAAAAAGCTCTCTGCTTTGTTAAGCTCATTCTGCTCGATAAGGTGACGCGCAACTTCCAGAAGCGCCAATTCTGGATCTCTTTCACCTCTACGCACCTGCTGCATCAATTGCCGATCAGAACCGTCAACCACATCTTCGGCTTGATACCAGTCTGTGAGAAGTTTCCTAATCTTCAGTTCAGTCTTACTCTGCTTGGAGAGTTCTCGCATAATAAAACTGCCTGTTACCGGCAGAAGTGAATAAACGATATCTCGATAGCTAGTATCGTATATTTTTTCAAGGAGCGAATAGTCCTTTAGCTCTTCTAACACGTCTGCCGCTTTGTGTGGAGAGAGAGAAGAGCCTATAGCGATCGCTTCGATTGGAAGCGGACGGCTAGTTAAGGCCAAAACCTGTAAGACGGCGTGTTGCTCGCCTGTCATTTCGGCATAGACCCGTCGAAAAGCGAATTCCAATAGCTCTTCTCCGTGGCCGCCATCTTTAGTTAGAGACTTCGCCAGCCGAATCGCCTTTTGTGGGTCACGCGCTCGCCCTACAAGCCATTCAATAATCAGCGGAATACAATCGCAACCGTCTACGATAATTTTCTTTTCTGCAGCGGCCATTTCAGCTAAGAATTGCTTTCTATTTGAACGAGCAGTTTCATTGAGAAAGCTGATCGCCTCCCGTTCCTCAAAAGGCCCAATGTCCACTGGAAAATTGGCGACTCTGATTTTCACCTTCCGCGAAGTCACAATCGCCTTGGTTGGCATAGGCAAATCTTCCAAGAAACGAACCAGGGTTGGATCGCTGATGGTCTCAAGGTTGTCGACGAAAAGTAATCCGCGAAATTCTCCCAAAATATTCATGCGGACGCGCTGAATTCGTTCCTCTAAAGGAAGATTATTGTATTCAGTGAAGCCGGTGGTCTCACATATCTGTCGAATTAGATCTTCTAGCGAAGATAAAGTAGGCTTTGTCGCGACGATTCCAGTATTGGTTAACGCTCTATCCCTTGCGCTTAACGAAACAATAAAATCAAACCATTTAGCTTCGTAAGCCTTCAAAGATACCCAGCAGCTTATCGCAGTTTTACCTACGCCCCCTATCCCAGTTAGAGAGGTCACAAATGTACGATTACTCTTCAATGCGTTTTCGACTTCGTCGCAATATCGCTTTCTTAGCACAAACCTCTTGTAGTCAGGTCTCAGAACACGAAAGTTAGGTTCTTCAATGGCGTAAGTCGCCTCAGACACACCCAGCCCTTGGTTGCAGCATACTCTATTGCCTCTGATCCACGAAGAATGCGTGTTTCATCCCCAATCCTGAAGCAGAGGTCGCCTGCTTTGAAATAATATTTACCCTGTTCCGGAGGAGCATCCTTTAGCAATCTTTGATGAGCGAATGATTTTGGTGGAATGATTGCGATTCCGAGGTAGCGCTGATCCGGCGTGATATATTCCCTTGCAAAGCTAACCCAAAACTTGTCTCCACAATACTTCCGGATCTTGTCATTGAAAAGCTTAGTATCAAGCCGCTCTGTAGCACCCACGAAAGAATAGTCAGAATCCCGTATTCCAAAGAAAATAATTCCACCATCTTGATTATGGAAAGCTAAGACATCAGCACTGATCTTAGCCCACTCAGCTTCCGAGCTTCCTCTACTGACGGACGGGCAGTCTTGTTTAAAATCCCATAATTGATCTTCTCGATTAAACCCCAGAGAGAGAGAAGGCGTCCTCTGCTCAAACATCAAACCCAAAATACCCTTCACATCTCGGTTGGCTATGTAGCCCTTCAACATGTCTGAAGTGAGTGTCATTTGTGATGCCGATTGTAAAACATTTTTGGAACCTGGGGACAAACAGAACGTTTGCTTCTCTGGACCGGATAAGAGCGATCCGCCGGATGAGCCCACCCTTTCCGTACATTTTGCGGGAAGAGGTGTCGCACCTACGGCGCTCAATTCTTCTTTAATGCCTACCCAGGGCTTACGCGCTTGCGCTAAACTCTTTCGCGCCTCCGGCGCTGAGTAACCGGGGCCCTGCCTCTAACCCTGCGTCATTAGACCCATTTTCGAGGTTACCGTAACCTCGAGAAAACCTCAGCGGCTAAAGCCGACTTCTTTAGCCAGCTTAACCGCAGGCATGAATGCCTGCTCCACCCCGTGATGGTCTACATTTACACTGAAAACTGTCTAGTCAATGTATTGGGAAAAGCTAGAGTTTCGTCCATCCGCGCTTCGTCCATTAGAACAATGAACAATGTCAGGCAGAGGGTCGCAAAAGACATGTCCTGCGCGGATGAACTAGTTCGCGCGTGATTGCCGGCATGAATTGCGCTAAAGTGTGGCAGAGCGAAAAAAAGCAAATAGCAATTGGCAACTAGCAATTGGCCAAACCAAAGGCCTAAGGGCGGAAGAAATCGCTTAACCCTACGCCAAATGGAGGCCAACCTGTGAACCCCGCGCCAATCTGGGATGACCATGGGATGCACCGTCTGAAGTCCACGCCAATCTGGGATGACCAGGGGAGGGGGAGGGGGGTGCGCGAAGCGCACCTATCGCCGTGATCGCACGTGATCGGAAAGGCAAGAGCAGGAAAATCGCCAACATCGCGCGGGGATACCCTGGGATCGAAGGCTATAAGTGCTTTTGAAATCCTAGTTAAAGGCATGGGGGTAGGATACTGGTGATGTCGCACGCTGATCAAATGAGAATATTTGCTTTATGTTCGCTATTCGTGTTATCTTCGCTTGGTCATGCCGGGCGCCACTTCAATAGCGGAACAGGTCAATTGGCTCTTTCTGGACATGAATTCGTACTTCGCCTCCGTGGAGCAGGAAGTCCAGCCCCACCTTCGTGGTAAGCCTACGGCTGTAGTAACGGTGGATGCGGATTCGACGGTCTGCATTGCCGCCAGTTATGAAGCCAAGGAATTTGGCGTAAGCACCGGAACTGCTCTGGGTGAAGCACGGAAGAAATGTCCTGGCCTGAATGTGGTGGTGGCCCGGCATGAAATTTATGTTGAATATCACCTGAAGATTATCCAGGCAGTGGAAGAAAATTGCCTGCACGTTTCAAAAGTCATCTCCATAGACGAGATGGAATGCCGCCTTCGCGGACGCGACATGCAGATCTCCAACGCGCAGGAGTTGGCACGGCAGGTGAAGCAGGCGATCCGCGCTGTAGGCAAGACTTTACGGTGCTCTGTTGGTCTGGCGCCGAATCGTTTTCTGGCGAAGATTGCATCGAACATGCAAAAGCCGGATGGCCTGGTAACGATTACTGCCAGCCAGCTTCCGCAGGTGCTTTTCAAATTGAAGCCGCGCGACCTGCCCGGCATTGGTCATCAGATGGAAAAGCGGCTGGTTAGCCAGGGCATTACCACCATGGAACAGCTTTGGCAGCTTGATATGGACCAGATGACGCGGCTTTGGGGCGGCGTGCTGGGGACGCGGTTCTGGCTGAAGCTGCGCGGCAGCGACTTTGATGAGCGCGAATCGCAAAAGACCAGCATCAGCCATCAGCACGTGCTGCCGCCTGAACTGCGCACGCCGGAACAGGCCTGTGCTGTCGGGAAGAAGCTGCTGCATAAAGCTGCTGTCCGGCTGCGCCAGGCGAAGCTCTGGACCAGCGCCATGGTGATCTATGTTCTATTCTCGAAAGATAAAAACTCGAAAGGTGAAGACGCCAACGGCTACTGGATGCACCAAGACCGTCCACTCTGGGAAGCCAGCCTGCGCTTCCCTCCCTGCCAGGACACGATGACCCTGGTGAACGTCTTTCAGGAAGCATGGAAAGACTGCCCAAAACGCAGGCCGGTAATGGTAAGCGTGGCGCTGATGGACCTACTGCCGGAAAATATGCGCAACATGACTCTGTTTGACGAAATGTATGGAGCGGGAAAGTTTGATCGCGTGGCGGAGGTAATGGACAGCGTGAATGCAAAATATGGTTCTACGACCTTGTATCTGGGCGGGATACACAAGGTTCGGCAGGCTGCGCCGCCCAGAATCGCTTTTAAGAGCATTCCGGACATGAATTTGAAATGATCTGGATGGTCTTTATCCGCTGAAATTGTTGTACAAGAGCTGCTAGGTCAGGAAAATGGAATTTGTTATAATCGATATTCCTTTTTCTCCCATCCGGCGTTAGCGCTCAAAGTGGGTGCAAAACAGGCCCTGAGCGGAAGTGGTGGAACTGGCAGACACACCATCTTGAGGGGGTGGCGCCGAAAGGCGTGGGGGTTCAAATCCCCCCTTCCGCACCAAGTTTGAAAGGATTTTTTAAGAACAATGCTTACAGCTCTTATTACCCTGATTCACGTAATTGTTTGCGCGGTGCTGATTGTGGTGGTGCTATTGCAGCACGGAAAGAGCGCCGACATTGCCGCAACATTCGGCGGCATGGGCAGCCAGACCGCGTTTGGTCCGCGCGGAACCGCGACCGTATTTTCCCGGCTCACTACCTGGTGCGCCATCATCTTCATGCTCACGTCAATGGCGCTTACCTATATCTCCACTTCACGCGGCGCATCTTCCCTGATGGATAGGGTGCCAACGCCGGCGCAGACGCCAAAGAAGTAATAAAAACTTTTTTTAGCGAAAGCCGCCTGCGGGCGGCTGATTGCTTTGAGACGAGCAGTACCCTCCGGGCGCGGGCATCTTCAAAATTCTTGAACTGGCGAATGAGCCACTCCGGGCTGGGAGTAGCATATTCATATGATCCACAAAATTTTTCCTGTCGGGCCGCTACAGTGCAACTGCTCAGTCATTGGCGATGAGCAGACCCATGAGGCCATGGTGATTGATCCCGGCGATCAAATTGAGGGGATTCTTGAAATCCTGCGCCAGGAAAAGCTCACGCTCAAGCAGATCGTGATCACGCACGCGCATATTGACCACGTAGGCGGAGCGATGAAGCTGAAAGCCGCCACTGGCGCTTCTATCCTGATGAATAAAGATGACTACGCTTTGTTAAAAATGCTCGACATGCAGGCAGCCTGGATAGGAATGCGGCCGCCCGGAGACGTTCAGGTGGATGAGGCCGTCGGCCAGGGCCGGGTGCTGAAGATTGGGGAGATTTCCTCCAGCGTGATTCATACTCCCGGACACACCGAAGGCAGCATCTGCGTCTATTTTCCTGAAGAAAAAAAACTCATTGCCGGCGATACGCTTTTTGCCGGCAGTATTGGCCGCACTGATCTGCCAGGCGGCTCAATGGAAAAGATCATGCGCTCTTTGCACACTCAGGTCTTGGCATTGCCCGATGAAACAGAAGTGGTGCCAGGACATGGGCCGGTTACGACGATCGGCGAAGAGCGTGAGACGAATCCGTTTTTACAGAAATAGTCAATCCGCCAGATAACTGATTTCGGTCCTGCGGATGCGAAATGTTGCGAACACCAGGATAGGGATGCTCAAAGCCAGTAATCCCGGTATCGCCAGCCAAGGCGAGACCGGTTCAGCAAGCACAGTGAACAGCGCCATCAAGCCATCAGGCGGAATGGTAACTGGAGTAAGCTGCTTCAGGTAAAAGCTAACGCTGAACTTTTGCAGCAGTGAAGGCGCTACGGCGTGAAACGATTCCCATAACAGTACAACAACACCGGGAATGATCGGGTTTTTGAAGATCAAGCTGAGCATTAGAAAGATAGAGCCGAAGCCCAGGCATGCAAGCACAGTTACCAGCAGATAGGAACCCAGATGACCAAGACCAGGCCCGTTAAACACAAACGCGCGACCCGGCGCCCCGAAGTGACCATATACAAAAGTGAAGCAAAGTAACACGGAGGCGCAAAACACTAGTGAGGTAGTGATAAAACCGGCCAGAAACTTTCCTGCTACCAGCAACTCGCGGCGCATCGGCGCGAGGAAGTAGTAATGCAGGCTTTTCTCCACGATCTCACCACGGAATAACCAGGTGAATAGGCCCATACAGCCGAAGAAAATTCCCACTCGCAAATAAAAAATCTGGAACGTGTATGCCAGAATTCGAGTGTCTTCTTCAATGCTGCAATTGCGGCCCATAGGACTGGTAAGCGCGTGAATGCCAAACATCAGCGTGGGAGCAAAGGCCAGAATATAAATCCAGATGCTGCGGCGCATCCAGAGTGTTTTCTTGATCTCAATGCGGAGGACCGCTGCTAGTTGTGAAGCCCAGAGCTGCCACGGCATTTCGCTGAACGGTTTACGTGCTGGCACAATCACTGTTGAACTCATAGGGCCCCTCCTCCGCTGCCGACCAGATACTGATAAACAGAGTTCACGTCATCATCGTTTGGAGCCACTGTATCCACGGCGAAGTCTTCTTCCACGACAATTTTGTTCAGAAGTTGATAAAACTGGTCAGCATCTTTGGTGCGGACTAAAACACCCTTGCCGTCATTGTTCAGCTTGGCTTCTACAACGTGGTCTTGGGCAAATAGTTTTGAGGCCAGCAATCCCGGACTGGCGCAGCGCACCAGAATCTGCATGGGATGTTCTTTTACCTCGGTGCGGACACCGTGGATCTGCCCTTCGGCCACAACGTAGCCAAAGCTCATGAGAACAACCTGATCAGAGATTTTGTCCACTTCGTGAAGGACATGGCTGGAAATCACAACGTGCAGACCTTGTTTGCCCAATGCTTCAAACAGCGTGATGGACTCTGCGCGCGCCATGGGATCAAGGCCGTTCAGAGGTTCGTCGAGCACCAGCACCGTGGGATGATGCGCAATGGCCTGTGCCAGCCGGATTCGCTGCCTCATTCCTTTGCTATAGCCGGCCACACGTCGATGAGCAGCTTCGCCCATAGTTACACGGTCGATTGCTTCTTTTGTCAGCCGCGCAGATTCAGGTGCGCTCAGTCCGCGCAGCCGCAGCGATTGCTGGATGAATTCAAAACCTGTCACGCCTTTGGGAAACGAATCGAACTGGGTGCAGTAACCGACATGGCGAAAGAACTCTTCCGGCTCGTCCGGGGTAAGTCCAAGCACGCTAACGCGCCCTTGCGTTGGACGGACTAGTCCTGTGACCAGATTCATCAGCGTTGTCTTGCCGGAACCGTTCGGCCCAACCAGGCTGGTAACGCCGGGAGGCAAAGTAAGGTTCACCCGGTTTACGCCCAGCACTTCACCATAAAACTTTGAGACGTTTTCAAAAATAATGCTGCTGTTCGTGGTGGTCATGAGCGCTCCACTTCCCTCGCCCGCAATTTGCGGTCGAGCAGCCAGAAGCACGCCCCGCAGACTGACAACAATGAAGCCCATGCCGCCCACAAAGGTACGCCGTTAAAGGCTGGAGGAAGATCGGAAATTTTCTCGCGAAAAAGCCGCATCCAGACCAGCGTAATCATGTGGGTAAGGTTGATCAGGTTCCCCCATTGCGTGCGCAGAATCGCATTCAGGATAGCTGCCGCAGCCGGCAGCAGAAAGAATATGCCAAGCATAAGCGCCGTAGCGGCGATCCGCCACTTCACCCAGACTGCCACAGCCATGGAGATCAGCGAAATCATGGCAATCCAGATCAAACAGCTGAGGACAATGGATCCGGCCATCCAGAGGTTCTGCCACAGCCAGCCATTCCCCTGAAGCTCAGCTTTCACGAAAAACAAAATGAGAGCGGGAATCCATGTGGTGCAGGAGAGCAAAGCGGCCAGAACTGAAATTTTCCCGAATAGATATTCCGTCCGTGAAATGGGCCGGCTCAGATAGAGCTGCACGGAATGATTGGCAAAATCCTTGGTAATCATTCCTGGCCCGCCCCACGCAGCCAGAATAAATCCCATGCCCGCTTCAATGCCAAGAAATCCCAGGAACCAATCATTGTTGACCAGTTCCGGCATAGTTTTGCCCATGCGCATGCCCATTACAGCCTGTGCTGCGGCATTGTGAAGAATATAGATGTAAGCCAGGCCAATCAGAAAAGGCAGGAAGCAAAGAACCGTATAGGCGGTAAACGGCCGTGAGTTGAATAGCGTTGAGAGTCCATAGCGCGAGAGCACTGTGAACCGCGACCACGCCGGCGTCAGCGCGCCTCTGTACGCTTTGTAGGTGCGTTTATAAACGGCCATTCGTGCTCCCTTGCTGTAATGAAGCTGCCGGCGGCGTTCCGGCCATGGCTTTCAGGAAAATGTCTTCCAGAGAATCTCTGCGGTAATTCATGCGGCGGATTTGCACCGAATGCTCTGCCGCAGTGCGATAAATCTGGCGTAAATCAATATTGTCCGGCAGTACGATGCGAACACGGCCCGCGCCAAACGTAGCGCATTCACAGCCCATGCCTCGCACCGACTCAAGAAAGCCGTTGCCCTGCGTAACTTCAAGTTCCAGAAATTTAAGATTGGCTTTGCGCTCTTCTTCCAGATTGCAGATTGCGGCAATCCGGCCGTCTTTCAGGATCAGCACCTGGTCGCAGCACTCTTCAATGTCGCGCAGCAAGTGAGAAGAGATCAGGACGCTGACCTCGCCGGTATCTCGGATCTCGCGTACCAGTTGCAGCATTCGTGTCCGGGCTTCAGGATCAAGGCCGTTGGTGGGTTCATCCAGCAGGACCAGCCGTGGTCCGTGAGCAATGGCCTGCGCCAGCTTTGCCAACTGCTTCATACCCAACGAATACGTCCCAACTTTACGATAGCGCGCTTCTCCCAGGCCGACGTAAAAGAAAGCTTCATGCGCGCGTTCCATGGCTTCACTGGGCGGAAGACCGGATAGCTCGGCCATATAGCGAACGAACCTAACGCCGGTCATGTCCGCGATAAACGCGTCGCTTTCCGGCATATAGCCGATCATTGCGCGCAGCTCTCGCAAGCTGCTCTGGACTTCTTTTCCGAAAATGCGGGTCGCGCCGGCAATCGGTTTATAGAAACCAAGAAGCGTGTTGATCAAAGTCGACTTGCCCGATCCGTTCGGCCCCAGGAGTCCAATACAGCGGCCTGACAGCGCGCCGTTCAACTGGTTCAGGATCGTCCGGTTGCCCAGTTGCACTGTCAGGTTTTGCATTTCAATAGTTGCAGGCATTCAGCCTCAGTTCTGCATGCGGAGCATCCTATGTCCGCTTGCTTGCCGGGGTTGCGTCAGGTTCATTAAGGTGGAAAGAGCCAGTGTATTCAGGTCAAAGCCGAAGAGCCGGCTGCTGGTGGCCACGCGAATGGCATTATTTTCGCCATAAGCGCACACCACGCTGGGTTTGGTTTCCGCCGCAATCTGCTGCAATGATTGCAACTGTGACGGCGAAAGCTGCTGGGCAATCGGCGCAATCACCGGCGCCAGATTCTGGTAGAGCACCGCCGAGACATCTGGTTGCTCGTCCTGCGGCAGAAGGGCACGGAAATCAGTGGAGCGTGCCAGCGAGTTTCCGTTTTGGTGAATCGAAATTGCGTTCATAACCAGTGCCCTGCTTGGCCCCAGAATCATGTATCCGTCTGTGAAGGTATACGTAAGCTCAAACGGTTTTGTTTCGTCGAGATGGCGAATTGTATAAAAAGTCAGGCCGTTTGCAGCCGTTTGCTCCAGAGCTAAACCGGGATGATTTGCTTTGACATGGTCATTCACATCTGTAACTAGTTGCTGGATGGTAGATTGCAGCCGGCCGGGATCTTTTACCTCAACCACTATTTTCCATGAGGGCGTCGGCAGAATGGGACCATCCAAAGCAAGCGTTACCTCGCCACCCAGAGTGTCTGCCAGGTCCTGGTGGAACCGGATTTTAAGTTCCGCCTCCCCATGCGCAATGTTTTCGGCAGCATTGCCGTCGGTGCTGGCGATTTTCAAAGCATCGTCCAGCATATCTGCGGGATTCTTGGAAATGAATGCCGCCGCCGCACCTGCATCCTTCGATACAAAGTCCAGGCCGCCGATCGGCGCTGGCGCTGCCAGCCACGAAGCAAGCCCGCGCCGCTGGCTGACAAAGGTCAGTTGAGCGCGGTTCTGTACCTGCTCCCCGCTTCCCTTACGTTCAGCGATCAGATATTCAACGTCTGCAAGTCCTGTCATTTCAAAGTGCGCACCCTGCACCGGGTTAGTTGGCCGGTGAGAGGCTGTCATTTCCGCAAGGTTCGCGCCGAACAGAATTCCAGCTCCGTTTTTATATTGGGCAGCCATGCGCTGGCCAAACGGCGTAGCGGCAAATCCGCCGCCACCACTGTTTAATCCGGCAACAAATTGCTTCAGCGTGGCAGCATCGCCAGATGCGGCAACAAAATCAGGACGCACCAGAATCAGCAACTGCTCCCCTTTTTTCCCCGCAATTAGCTGATTGAGCTCTGTCTCGTCCACTACCTGAATATGTGAATTTGTTTCCGCATACTTTGCCGTTTCCTGCTGGATAAATTGCTTAAGTCCATCATGCTGCACCTGGGCCACTACTAAAGGCCTGGCATCATGCCCGTTGAGCGCGACGGAGAACACAATTTCGTCGCCCAGATATTGGCCGAGATCGTGAACATAGTTAATGATTTCGTTAAACTCCGGGCCATCTTTCTTCCCGGCCTGCGCCTGCTGCCACCACTCGCGCAGCACTGCCGATTCCTGCAATTCCTGCTGGAAGAGCTTATTGGCCTGCTGTACTGCGTCGCCAAGGTTGGGAATGCCCGCAAAGACAACCGTATTGGCAGGCAAGGTTGCCAGCAAAGCGCTTTGGTAGCGCAGGCCGGGCAATTGCACTGTTCCCAGTTTATTGCTGAGATGTGCGAACTCCGCCAGCAGAGCCAGGTGCTTGTCCAGGTTCTGGCTCCAGGCGATCTCCTGCTTTACTGGAATGGTACCCAGGCTGGCGTTCGTTGTAAGCTGGTCGCCGGGATGAAGAACTTTTTCCGTGCCGGCCTCAGCCACGCGAACCTCGCCTTCAATTACAGATACGCGAGAGCCTTTCATTCCCGCATTGACCGAGAAAACAGTGCCTGTGACCGAGACGCGGCAATCCCGCGCAGCGACATAGAGATGTCCTGTCTGGCGCTTGGCGGCCTGAATAATAATGTTCCCGCGCTCAAGTTGAACGGTTGTATCTTTGCGGCCCATGGACACGCCAAACTCGGCCCGCTCATTCATTTCAACCACAGAGCCGTCGCGGAGCCGAAGCATGGCATGTGATCCGCCGCCGGTACGCACACGCTCGCCTTCCGTGACTTCGTCGCCCACTTTGAGCGGCTGATCGCCGCTATAACCCACGCGGCTCAGCACGCCATTCAAAGATTCCACACGGGCGCGCATGCCCTGCGGACCAGAAAAGAATCTGTCTTGTACAAAGTAAGTCGCAACCGCAAATAGAACGATGGCAGCGGCAGCAGCCACCCAGCGAAAGCCAGTGTTGGCGATCTGCGGAAGCTCCTGCTTCCAAGGCGCGGGCATGGTGCGCTGCTCGTTGGTAATTTCAGATTCGCGACGACAGTCAGCGCACTCATGCAGATGGGATTCCACCAGCAGCGCGCGGGCCGGAGCCAGTTGTCCGCCGCGATATTGCACAAACAATTTCCTCACATCTTCACAGCCACGGATGGATTCAACCTGTGCGCCGGCGGCAAGGTTTGCTACCTGGCTCACGCGCTGCCAGACGCGCTCTCCAGCGGCGTTCATGGTTTCCTGGTCAGGCTGATCTTCACGCATGGCGCTCAGAGCGTGATCAAGCTGTTCGCCTGCATTGCTGGCGCGATTTTTTTCCTGGTGCTTCATCGGGTTCCTCTCGTCGATCCTTTAAAGTCTTTCTTGAGCTGAGTACGCGTACGATGCAGCACCACAGCAACAACGGCAGCCGATGTATTCATAAGTCCGGCTATTTCACGATTGCTGTAATCCTCTATAAATCGAAGCACAAACATTTCCGCCCAGCGGGGATTCAGTTTCGCCAGAGCGTGGCGCAACCAGTCCCTGAGTTCGGCCGAATGGGGTCCATGATCGGTGGACACCACTTCAGCCTGGTCCGGGTCTTCATCCAGGGAAAAAGTTTCCTTCTTTCCCCGCAACAAGTCCAGAGACGCATTCACCGCGGAACGGTGCAGATATCCAGGTAGGTTCGTAATTTCCGGGAACTTCTCCAAACGCACCAGACGTAAAAAGACGGTTTGCAAAACATCTTCTGCATCGTTGGCGTTGCCCGTGACCCGATAGGCCGCCCGGAAAACCAGGTCTTTATGTTCCAGAAATATCTGCTCCAGCCCGGGTGAGAAACGGTCTCCGGCCATGACTGCCATATTCGCCTGCGCTATTTGCATTGTGGCCTGCAATTTAGTACGGTGCTCCTCTCAAGATGTCAGACGAGAGAAGACGCCAGTTATTAACGGAATGGCAAAATTATCACGCTTTTGCAATGCCGTTCACCAGTAGTTACGGCTGGGAAGAGCTGTAAGTTCCTTTGTTTTTACCCCGAGCGGAGCGAAGGGCCCCTATCGCGATGATAATGCTCAGGTAAATACAGACGGTGGGTCTCTGTTTGGCTGCATTTGTGTGCCAAACCGCTCGAGCATAGCCGATTATATGCGCTGAAACTGACCATATCTAAACACATTCTCATTCTTTTCCAGTCTGTTTATTATGGTAGGGATCTCTCCCTTTCGCAGGCTCAGGGTCGAGATTTCACAAAATGCAATCCATTCAATTACCGACCATCTTTAACGTGGCTACCCATTTCGTAGATCGCCACATCCACGAAGGGCGGGAAAGCAAGATTGCGTATGAATGTGGCGATGAACGCGTTACCTATGGCCAGCTTTTTGAGCGGGTGAACCGTGCCGGCAATATGCTAAAGAATTTAAGGGTGAGACTGGAGGAGCGGGTAGGGCTGCTGCTGCTGGATACTCCTGAGTTTCCTTATTGTTTCTTTGGCGGAATCAAGATTGGCGCTGTGCCTATCCCGATTAACACTCTGCTCAAACCCTACGAGTATGAATACATACTCAATGATTCGCGCGTGCGAGTTCTGATTGTGAGTGAAGCGCTGCTGCCGCAGATCCAGGCCATTCCCAAAGAGAAGCTTCGTTACCTTAAAACCATTGTGGTGTTCGGAAAAGCGCCGGAAGGCATGGAGTCGCTACAGCAATTGCTGGACGATAATTCCCCGGAACTTGAGCCAGAGCCTACCTGCAAAGATGATGCTGCGTTCTGGCTGTATTCTTCCGGCAGCACCGGCTTTCCTAAAGGCTGTGTTCACCTGCATCACGACATGGTTGTATGCGCCGAGTTGTACGCTAAAGAGATATTAAAGGTCACGGAGAACGACCGTTTCTTTAGCGTGGCCAAAATGTTTTTTGCTTATGGTTTGGGTAATGGCCTGTATTTTTCCCTATCAGTTGGAGCGACGAGTATTCTCTGGCCGGGCTCGCCTTCGCCACCCAACATTTTTTCCGTGATCGAAAAGCACAAACCCACGCTGTTCTTTTCCGTACCTTCCAATTACGCCACGCTCCTTTCTTATCAGCGTGAAAGCGGGGTGGACTTTGATCTTTCAACTGTCCGATACGGTATTTCCGCAGGGGAGGCACTGCCGGCGCCCATTTTCCATCGCTTTAAGGAACGCTTTAAGGTTGAGATTCTGGACGCGATTGGCTCGACCGAAGCATTGCACATGTTTATCGCCAACAAGCCCGGTGCGGTGCGTCCAGGGTCGAGCGGCGAAATCATGCCCGGCTATGAAGCGCGCATTGTGGATGAGAACGGACAAGATGTTCCTGATGGCGAGATCGGCAGCCTGCTAATCAAAGGCGACTCTGTCTGTTCCTGTTACTGGAACCAGCACGAGAAAACAAAAGAGACAATCCAGGGGCACTGGATCCACACTGGAGACAAATATTACCGCGATCCAGATGGATATTACTGGTACGTGGGCCGCAATGACGACATGATGAAGGTGAAAGGCATGTGGGTAAGCCCGGTTGAGATTGAGAGCGTGCTGCTGGAGCATCCCATGGTGCAGGAAGCGGCGGCTATTGGCAACACTGACGGTAATCAATTGATAAAGCCTGCTGCTTATATAGTGCTAAAGAATGGCGTGAATAATCTGCCGCAAGTGATTGAAGAAATTCGGCAGCATGTGATGGCCCGACTGGCGTCTTTTAAGTGCCCGCAGACGTTTGAAGTGGTGAAAGAGCTGCCTAAAACTGCCACGGGAAAGATACAAAGATACAAGCTGCGACAGTCGGCTGACGAAGCCGCAAAGACCCTGCCCAAATAGATTCGCGACTTCGCGGAACCTTTCCAGTCCAACCGGCGTATATAGACTGCAAGGAGGCGTGTAATGAAAAGACTCCTGCCTTTCTTACTCGCACTATCCGCATCTTTTACCTGGGCGCAAAGCGCCCATACGCGACGCTGTGAATTGCGCC
Organism: Candidatus Angelobacter sp.; assembly: GCA_036488825.1. GTDB lineage: Bacteria > Acidobacteriota > Terriglobia > Terriglobales > Acidobacteriaceae > Angelobacter. The sequence continues at coordinate 70,528 of DASXGZ010000027.1, read as the reverse complement.
CTGATCCAAACCAGCCGCTTCAAATTGAGCTTGGCTCCGGAGACTACCAGATTGTGGCCAGCGAATCTGACAGCATTGCAGTGGTCTATGAAGATGGAAAGCCTGAAGACGTCCGCAACCTGCAGGTGCAGATCAGTTCGGGACACGGCCAGAACTATCTTAAAATTGCTGGGCAGAAATCCAGTTTTCGCGCTGTTATTGAGGTGCCGCACAAGACCGACCTGCACGTGCGGATGGGTACAGGCGATCTAAAGATAGGCGATGTTGAAGGCAACAAAGATATTGAAGTGCAAGCAGGTAATCTGGAATTAGCTGTCCTGCGTCCCCAGGACTATTCACAGGCAGATTTTTCCGTGCGCATCGGGGACGTAAACGCTCCGATTTTTAAGACCGTAAAAAGCGGAGTTTGGCATTCATTCAAGACCATTGGTCCGGGCAAATACCGTTTGCACGCTCACGTTGGAGTAGGCGACCTAACGCTGCGCACAACCAGAATTTAGTTTTTCGGGGTATGCAGCTTTGGCGCTACCCTTTAGTATCAAAAGGCCGAACCAGCACCAGTCTGGCGCATTGCGGAAAATCTGAAAGCTTTGTCTCCCCGGAGGCATATTGCATAAGAACAATGCGGCTGATGGTGGCGCGGCTCAAACCCGTGAACTGGGCAATGGAGAAGCCGGGGAGAGCGATGCGGACGCGAGGATCGTACAATCCCGCCAAGCCTTCCTGCTGATAACAGCGGGTCCACTTGGCGGCGGTGCGAGCCGCAGACATGGAAAGCGCTAGCGGCAACCTTCAAAGTCATCTTCTGAACAAGGACGTCTTGTGCCAACTGCTGTCGACGAATGAAGGTAAGTCGTGCATTCTTATGAATGTCCATTCGACCTTCTAGGTTGAACTGACTGCTCATCACAATCAGCTTCTATGGTTTTGCTCAAATGGACAACCTTTTGAAATGTCACAGCTTAGCACCCTATAACTTGGTGCTGATTTTTAAATAAATCCAACCATCCTATTTTTATCTAAATATTTACTGTGTAGTATAATCCACCCCAAATAAAGCTTTGTAAACTTGATAATGTACTTAAGTCCATCTACATGCATGTCATATTATGCCTTGTGCCACTGTACTTAATAGCTATATATATATTGCCTTTTATCTGCTACGAATGGGCACAACATCTAGCTTTCCTAAAGCTAGAACAGAAATTCATTTTTGCGGAGGATAGAATGTATAAGTTAGCAATAGTTATGCTTGCCACGCTAAGCATGGCTCCTGGATCTTATTCCCAAACTGGAACCGACGGGGGTTTGTTTATGTTGAACTCTTTTTCTCCGTCACATTTTGTTACTCCGGCCTTATCGGGGTTTATGATTACATGCCCCGGTTCGACGTCACTTCCAACAACAACTACGAGCTGGGGCTATTATCAATGGCAAGTGGACCAATTGGCCGGCACCACTACTCTTACGACAGAAACAGGAAGTAATACTCCCCCTGGCCTGCTGCAGATTCCGGTGAGCATGGCTTGTCCAGCAACCATTCACGAGATCCACGGAAATTTTGCCTATTCTGTATGGCAATCAGGTACTTGCGGAGAAGGCTCTATCCTTGCGGAGGTTTTAGATCAGAACGGGAATGTGATTGCCGTTGCTGACATAGTTCAATTTGGGAAATCCAGCATTGATATCCCAATCAAAGGAGTATTCACGACTCCTCTCTCAGTCACCGCAATGACAATCCAGTTTTATATCCCTTCATGCGGTGTGCAGACTGCATCGTGGTCCCTGGTCATGAGTTGATTGAATGAACTCGGACTGAAATCGAAACTGATATTCCATATCAAGAATTTTCGTCCTGAAGGAGGACAGATGCCGAACTCAATTTTTAAACACTCTATTCGAATTGCACTTGCGTTAGTGGTATTCATGTCAGCAATAAGCGTGCACGCACAGGTAACGTCTACCTCAGGTTCAGCCTCTACTTCATGGGGCGGCTATAACTGGCAGGTAGATCGTGCGCCTATTACAGCCACAATTGGAGCAACAGCAACCTTTAACACCCCTCCGGGGCTTGTGCAGATTCCGGTAACGATAGCGTCGCCGGTTACTGTCCATGAAGTACATGGAAATATGACACTGGCTACCAACCAGAGCGGGACTTGCGGAACCGGGTCTATCATCGCCCAGGTCTTAGATCAGCACGCGAACGTAATTGCGGCGGTCAAACTGCAGCAATTTGGAATCGGCAGCACCAACGTGCCGATTGAGGGAACATTTACGACTCCCCTTTCAGTTACAAGCCTGACGGTTCAGTATTATGTGGATCTGTGCGGAACCCAGGTCGTGACTTTTGAGTTGACTGTGAGTTAACAAACCTAACTTGTTGATACAGGAGGCAGGAATATCTTTCCTGCCTCCTGATTTCCGAAATACAGGACTTCAATCAGTTTGTCGAGTTTCACAATCCACGATTACCGCGCTTGCGCGCTCCTTCGGCAAGAGCAGTAGTCGTTTGCCTCCTGGCCGCGCTGTGCTTCATCCGGCGCATTGTTGTAAGGCATCTGGTTGAGCGTCCGGCATGGAGCAAGGCGCAAGCTGCGAGCAACCCTGTTGAGACCGCGCGCACGTGCCAAAGTTCATCCTGAAATTGATCGTTACTTGACGATCTTGCTGCCCAGGTGTGCACAAACACGGCGTAAGCCCTCGCTGAAATCACGTTCTGGCATTATCAGGCTGACGACTAAATATCCGTCACTGGGAAAATCATAGAAATGTCCCGGATGCAGGTAGACATCGTGATTCTCCAGTAACTCAATCGCAAGCTCTTCGTCAGAGCGCGTTGCAGGAACGCGTAAAACGGCGTACCAGCCGCCTTCCACTTTCAGCCGGCTTACATGGCTGTTCCCTTCCAATTGCGAATCCAGTTCGGCAAGATTTGTGCGCACGCGGGCCATGATCTGCTGCTGAAACGGCGCTGCCTGTTGCAGCAACACGGGCGATGCCAATTGGATGGGAGCATTCATTGAGAGATATGTGTCGGCAATCATCTCCAAGCGGGCCAGCGCTTCCCTTTTCTCCGCCTTAGGGCCGCTGGCAGCCAGCCAGGAAAATTTCATTTGCGGAAGACCAGCGATCTTGGATATGCCGCTCATGGTAAAGGTGAGCGCGCCGGTGTTGCCGATGAAACTTTTTTGCCTTTCTTCGAGCGCGAAGTCCAGAAAAACTTCATCGGCGATGATTGCCATCTGGCTGGCCGAGCATATCTGGTTAAGTTGGGTGGCTTCTTCAGGCCGGGTGAAATGTCCCGTGGGATTGTTGGGATGAACAATAATCACGCCGCGAGTGCGCGAAGTGACGGATTGCTTTAGCGCGTGCATGTCGATGTGCCAGCCGTGGTCGTAAAAGAGCGGATAGCGAATGAGCTTTACGTCATTCACGTCCGCCAGGAAATCGAAGAGCGGATAACTGGGACTGGGGACCAGAATTTCATCACCCGGATTGCAGAGCAGGCGGAAGACAAATGAATACGCCTCGCTGGTGCTGGCGGTAAGCAGCAGATCGTCAATGCTGACGCTTTCCCCGCGGCCCGCATAGTAATCACACACTGCCTGGCGCGCAGATTTCAGTCCACGCGGGTCAGGATGGTATTGCAGCGACGCCGGAGTGCAAAGCGCGCGCATGATGGCCGTAGCGTTATAGGTAAATCCACATTCGGTCGGATTCGACGCGCTCAAATCGAGCAGCTTGCGGCCGCTGCTCTTGTGGCGATCCAGCGCGTCAGCAAGACGGTTAGTTTTAAGGTCCCAGTTCGTGCGATCAGCAAACATTGATGAGTTATATCAGGGTTCAGCCTTCACTGGTGACTTCCACGAGTATCGGGCATAATCAGATATCGTTTGAATTCGCTTCTGTTATATTTGCGTTCTTCCCCGTTCTCTAATTCATCCAGTAGTTCATCAAGTGTTGCCTCTAGATCAGGAAGTGCATCAGTTTCAGAATGCAGTATTTTCTTCTGCAATTTTTCGAATTCTTTCAGAGCGTCTGTCACTTCTTTCTGCTGTGCAATGATTGCGCTTCGTGCTCGAAAGAATTGCAGCGGTTTGTCGGCATGAAACCCCGCCTTATCTCGAAAGGCTCGGATTGTGTTCCAGACAAGCTCCATTTTTGTCCATGCCTCATCTATGTCCTTTTCTAATTTAGGGAATAACGCCTTCCATAATGGAATAACGTCCATAGCGTCTTTGCTTTTGTCCACAAATAAGGCAAGCCAACTTAACCCTACCGTTCTCAGCGCAGCAATGTAGTCTTCGCTGGTTCTGAATGGTGGTTTTGGGACGGTGAAATCATTAACGCGCAAACCTTGGCGCATTGATGACAAATCAAAAAATTCGATAACTTTGACGCGATAAATAATATACCGACGTAGATAGCCTTTTCTCATTTGTGCATTCATTAATCTGATCTCATCTAAGTAAATTCAAACCTTTTGCACCGCCTGCACCAGATTCGTCAGGCTGGCTTTAGCGTCGCCATAGAGCATGCCTGTAACGGACTTGAAGAACAGCGGGTTTTCCAGTCCGGAAAAGCCTTTGCCCTTTCCTCGTTTCAGCACCACCACAGATTTTGCCTTATCTACTTCGATAATTGGCATACCGGCGATTAAGCTCTTGGGATTATCGCGGGCGTCGGGATTGACCACGTCATTCGCGCCGATCACCATTGCCACATCCGTGGCCTGCATCTCCGGATTGATCTGCTCCATTTCGTAGAGCGACGAATACGGAACATTCGCTTCCGCCAGAAGCACGTTCATGTGTCCGGGCATGCGTCCCGCCACGGGATGGATGGCATATTTCACCGAGACGCCGCGCTCCTCAAGAAGATTACCAAGCTCGCGGCAGGCATGCTGCGCCTGCGCTGTTGCCATGCCATAGCCGGGAACAAAAACCACCTGATTGGCATAGGCAAGCTGGACCGCAACGTCATCGATGCTGACTTCGCGCATGGACCCAGATACTGTGGTCGCCTCGGTGAGCGCTGCACCAAAGCCGCCGAAGAGCACATTGGTCATGGAACGGTTCATCGCGCGACACATCAAAATTGATAGGATGAACCCGGAAAATCCATCAAGCGTGCCGGCAATGATCAGAACGTTGTTGCCCAGCACAAAGCCTGTGGCTGCCGAAGAGAGGCCGGCATAAGAGTTCAACAGTGACATCACCACGGGCATATCAGCCGCGCCGATGGGGATCACCAGCATGATGCCAAAAATGAAGGCGCAGCCAACCATGACATAGAAAAATGTCCCGGCCGCTGGATTCACCAGCCAGTAAATGAACGAGCCCACCATCAAAATGAACAGTCCCAGATTAAAAATCTGCTGGCCTTTAAACATGATGGGCGTGCCGCGCATCATTTCCTGCAGTTTGGCGGCAGCAATCAAAGATCCGGTTACGGTAAGCGACCCGAGCATGACTTCAAGACCCAGTGCGCCCATCTTTACGCCGCCGAGCCCGGAGCCATGAATTACGTATTCCGCAATGCCCACCATGGCAGCAGCCATAGCGCCGCAGGCGTGTGATAGCGCGGTCCGCTGCGGCATGGCCGTCATTGGAACCATGGCCATGGGTATGCCAATGACGGAACCCAAAATCATGCCAATCGCGATGTAGAGGTAATTATGAATATCGGGATGGAACAATGTGCCAATAACGGCGGCGGCCATTCCTGCCGTAGCCATGATCATGCCGCGGCGCGCTGAATCAGGATGGCTCAGCCCCTTTAAGCCCAGCACAAAGAGGCAGGAGGCAATCAGGTAAGTGGCTTCAATAAAATATTGAGCGTGGCTCACTTTTTCTCCTCCGGCTTGGCTTCCTTCGGCGTTTCTTTCGGAGCTTCTTTCTTGCGGAACATCTTGAGCATGCGGTCGGTAATCAGAAAACCGCCAGTCACGTTGATCATGGCGGAAGTAACCGCCGCGCAGCCCAGAATCGACGCAAGCATCTGGTGCCGGTCATAGTGCGAGCCTGCGATCACCAACGACCCAATCAGGGAGATACCGGAGATGGCGTTCGTCGCCGACATCAGCGGCGTGTGCAGCAGTGGAGGCACGCGGGAAATTACCTGGTAGCCCAAAAAGGCCGCCAGCACAAAGACATAAAGTGACGCAATGAGAACGGCGGGACTCAATGACTGCGCTTGCGCCTGCCCCTTTTCCGCTAAAGCCAGGGCGGCGATGAATCCCACAGGATGAAACAATAAGTGCTCCATTCAGGTCTCCTTTAATTCAACAACTTGTTGCGCTAGGCCACTGGATGCCCGAGGGCTGCGGCCACTTTGGGATGGACATTACCACCTTGGTAGGCGACGCAGGCGCCCTTCAAAATGTCATCGTTCAAATCAATTTTCAGAGCGCCCTTGTCATTGATGAGGGCCATAAAGCTGGTGAGATTGCGGGAGTAGAGTTGGCTGGCGTGTCCGGGAACGGTGGCAGGCAGATTGAGTGGTCCCATAATCAGAACGCCATTATGGTCCACATCTTCTCCGGGTTTAGTCAGGGCGACGTTGCCTCCGGTGGAAGCCGCCAGATCCACCACCACTGAACCGGGATGCATACTCTTAACAGCTTCTTCCGTGAGCATAAGAGGCGCTTTGCGCCCTGGGACTTGCGCTGTGGTGATCACCACATCAGAAACAGCGGCACGCTTGGCAACCATGTCACGTCCACGCTGCAGGGCTTCAGGTGAAAGTTCTTTTGCGTACCCACCTGCATCCTGGGTTTCAATGCCGCCCAGATCGACTTCCAAAAATTTCGCGCCAAGAGATTTCACGTCCTGGCCGGCGGCAGCGCGAACATCATAGGCTTCCACCACACCGCCAAGCCTTCGCGCGGTGGCGATGGCCTGCAACCCCGCGACACCTGCGCCAAGCACAAGAACTTTGGCTGGAGGAACCGTGCCGGCGGCCGTCATCAACATGGGAAACATTCGGGGCAGCCGTGCAGCGGCAATCAGCACAGCTTTATATCCGGCAATGGTGGCCATGGAAGAAAGCGCGTCCATGGATTGAGCGCGCGTGGAACGGGGTACAAGTTCCACGGCAAAGGCCGTGAGTTTGCGGGAGATGATCGGCTCCAGAGCAGCGGGTTCGTCCAACGGCTTAAGAAAACCGATGACCACGGCATTCGCTTTCAGCCGGGCAAAATCATCCGGCTCAGGCCGGTTCACGCAAGCCAGGATATCGGCCTCAGGCAGAAGGTCGGAACGGCCCATTACGCTGGCCCCAGCAGTCTGGTATTCGGCATCGGGAAATCCGGCGCGGACGCCCGCACCGGTCTCAATCCCAACTTCCGCGCCGGCTGCCACCAGTTTCTTGACCGACTCCGGCACTAACGCCACTCGGGCTTCCCCTGACTGCTGCTCCCTTGGGACCGCAATTCTCATAATTGGGTTTCCTCTCCTGGTAAACCTCGTACTCTAAAACCTCGTATGGTACACCCTCTCTGTTGCTGCCACACATTATTCATAACCGCGGATATTTGTGAAAGGGCGCTTAACGGGAAGCAGCAGCGCCGGACTGTGATGAGGAGCAGGCGCTTTATGGGACACGTATCTGGTGTATGTAGAACTTGGTTCGTGAGATCAGAGTAGCCCCTCCGATGAAAAGCCGCTGACCCTTGATCGGTTTCGGGCGCTTCGCGATTTCTCGTCAATGGCCGAATTGGGCCGAAGACGAACCCATCTACTTGTGTCGCACTATAATTCGATCCAATGGACTCAACACAAAAGCCAACACCAATCCTCAAGATCGAGGTGACCCAACAGGTTCAGCCAGAGAGTCGCGGTCTGATTGCGGGCGGGCTGCGTACATTCAACGCTCGTCATTTGGGTGATTATGTATGGACTGACTTGGATGTGTACGTTCGGAATGTCGATGGTGAAGTAGTTGGAGGCCTAATTGGTGACATCGCTCTCGGTTGGCTTTCAATTCACGCACTCTGGGTCACGGAGGATCTGCGGGGTTCGGGCATGGGAACCGAGATACTGAGATCGGCAGAGAATGCTGCCATGAGGAGCGGCTGTCGCGCGGCGATTCTCGACACACTAAGCTTCCAAGCACCGGGATTTTATGAGAAGCACGGCTATATCCGCGTTGGGATCGTCGATGATTATCGGGGTGGGGTGCAACGCATTTTCATGCAGAAGCGCCTAGATTCAGGTTCAGCTTCGGCTGATGCAGAACAGCAATAGTTGTGAACCAGAGATCCCACTCAGCATTCCTTCACGGCATCGAGCTATAAAGACAGATCAATGTCCGATCCTTATAAACAGATCGTCATCCCGAGGGCGGATACCACCCTTTTCTGATCGTTTCATGTCTCCTCTTTTCTCTGTCCCTCACCGTGACCTCGCGGCATGGCGCTCGTCTAATAAAGGGTGCAGACGTGTGCAATGCTCGTCCGCGCCGCTGCGATCGTCTCGGAGCAAGGAGATTGGAATGACAGACTTGAAGTTTGCATGTCGTCAGTTGTGGAGAAGCCCCGGATTCGCGTTAACAGTCGTGCTGACGCTGGCGCTCGCCGTCGGCGCGAACACTGCAATCTTCTCGGTGATGAACGCTCTGCTGCTGAAGCAGCTTCCCTATGCACAGCCGGACCGGATGGGGACAACCTACGTGCACGTTACGGATGAGAAAGGACCTTCCGACGACGGTCGCCAACGACTTACCGGTGAGATGTGGGAAAACCTGCGCGACCAGGTGCCGTCGCTGATCTCGGCGGTGTATCTGCCCGACGTGGGTTCGACGATGCAGGCGGGATCGCATATTCAATATGTACATGCGGGACGCGTGTCGGCACACTACTTTGACGTGCTGGCGATCCGCCCGGTGATGGGACGGAATTTTTCCGAAGATGAGGACCGTTTCCACGGGCCGAAGGCAGTCATCCTGAGTTATGCACTGTGGCACAACCTGTTTGGCGACGACCCGAACGCGATCGGACAATCGGTCCTGCTGAAGGGCGAACCGCACACGGTCGTCGGCGTCCTGCCGAAAGATGCGACCACGCCAATGGCTGCGGACGCGTATGCCACATTGCAGCCGAGCCGTGAAGCCGCAGAAGGGGCGGCAGGAACGAACTACTACGTGATTACGCGGCTGCGGGACGGTGCGAATTGGCAGCAGGCGGATGCGGAACTCAACCGCGCCTGGGAGGGGACGGTGCAGATGCGCGACATGCTCCGATTCAATCCCGGCGAGCATTACAGCTTCTACTCGGTTCCATTGCAGAAAAGCCAGACGGACAGCGTCCGGCCGCAGGTAATCGCTCTTATGCTGGCGGCTGGGTTCATCCTGATGATCGCATGCGGCAACCTCGCCGGATTAACGCTGGTTCGCATGTTGCGCCGCACGCGAGAGATCGCAACCAGGCTGGCCCTGGGCGCGTCCTCATGGGAGATCCAAAAGCAGGTTTGGCTGGAAAACGTGCTTCTTGCGTTCATTGGAGGAGTGGCTGGTGTGGCGGTCGGATTTGCCGCTCTGCGTGGAATGCTTCTCCTGCTGCCCGAACACTTCCTGCCGGCGACGCACATCTCGCTTGATGCGCGCGTGCTTGCATTCACGTTTGCGCTGTCGATGTCGACGAGCGTGTTGTTTGGGATGCTGCCGGCTCTGACCACGCGCAAAGTCGATCTGCGGTCAGCGATGGCGAGCCGTAGCGTGATTGGGGGCGGGAGTGTACGGGTTCGGCAAGCGCTGATTGGAGGCGAAGTCGCGCTGACGATCGTCCTGCTGGCGGCATCGGGACTCCTGATCCGCACCTTGATTCACCTCGAGACGCTGGCGCCGGGATTCAATCCGAACGGGGTGATCGTGGCCAAGGCGTCGCTCGACAACGTGCGCTATCACGATCCGGCGGCATTCCGGAAACTGCTGAACGAGAGCATCGAGAACATGAAGCGGATTCCGGGCGTGGAAAACGCCGCATATGGATTGGGCGTGCCGTATGAGCGTTCGCTGCTGAACGGTGTCGATGTGACGGACGGGAAGGAGGCGGGCGAGCACGTGATGAGCCAATCCATCCTTGTGACACCTGGCTACTTCGATACGTTGCAGATTCCGCTCCGCGCGGGACGGCTGTTCACCGACTCCGATGGCCCCAACACGCAGCCGGTTGCGATTGTGAATGAGGCGCTGGCCCGGATTCTGTTCCACGACTCGAATGCGGTCGGCCGGTACATCGACGGGAAGATGCTGATCGTGGGCGTGGTGGCTAACACGGTGATGTCGACCGCGTATCACTCTGGCGAGTCTTCGCCGCTCAGCCACGAACAGGTGTTCTACGTTCCGGCCGCGCAGATCAATGACGGCGGGTTTCTGGCGCTGGCACATGGGTTTTTCCAGCCGAGCTGGATTGTGCGGACAGCCCGTCCGGTGGAAGGGCTGAACGCTCAGATGCAGCGCGCTTTGGCCGCGGCGGATCCCAACCTGCCGTTCTCTGGTTTTTTCGCGATGAATGATCTGATGGCCAAGACACTGGCGATGCAACGCGTGGAGGTGGCGCTGCTGGTTGCGATGGCCTCGCTCGCGCTGTTGCTGAGCGCGGTGGGGATCTTCGCGCTAGTCGCAAACCTGGTGGCGCAGCGTACGCGCGAGATAGGGATTCGGATGGCGTTGGGATCGACAATCGAGAGAGCGATGCTGCATGTGGGCCAGTCGGGAGCGATCGCATCGGCGGCGGGGGTCGTGCTCGGACTTGCGATCTGTGCGGCGGCTTTGCGCGCCATGCGCAGCGTGCTATGGGGCGTAGACGTGTATGATCCGAAAACGCTGTTCGTTGTGGTGCTTACGCTCGGAGTTGTAACAATGGCAGCAACGGCCATACCTGCGCGGCGGGTCGCGAACATCGATCCAGCGATTACGTTGCGCGATGAATAGCGCCTCGCGACATTCGGCTCACCAGTTACACTGCGTCACGCGTAAGCACCTGACGCGACGCCGAACCCATTTTTGAAACCCACAGGCGCTCAACTGGGACAAAGTGCCCGCCCTGTCTAAGATGGCTTGTAGATGAGGCCGATGGCTGCGCCGAACATGACGAAGCCGCAGCCGAAGTAGGCGACGGTGGCGCCGAGAAACGCGAGAGCAATGCGGGCGTAGTTCACGGGCATTCCTTTTTGAAGCGGGACTGGGGTCTCGGGGATTCTATACGGGAAGGCTAATTATCAACAGTTAGCCACCGCGACCGCAGACATCGTATACTCCGATTTCCCTAAAAGCTTCTTGTCAAATTGAGGCACAAATGAACGATCAGCAAAAGAAAGAGCAGCATTCTGGAATGCGAGATCAAGAGATACGTGCGGCTCTGGATCAGCATTGGGCGGCGTCTGATGCCAACGATTTTGAAACGGAGCACCGCATCTATCGCGAGGACGCAGTTCTGGAATATCCACAATCAGGCGAGCGAACCCGCGGTCGAAGGAACATACAGGGCCAGCGCGCTAGTCAGCCGAGCAATAAGCGCTTCGCTGTCCGGCGAATCGTTGGCAGCGGTGAGCTTTGGATCACTGAATTCATCCTGACATATGACGGCAAGCCGTCCTACACCGTGAGCATCATGGAGTTCATCGGCGACGAGGTTGCACGGGAAACACAGTACTTTGCGGATCCATTCGAGGCCCCGGCATGGCGCGCTCAATGGGTCGAACGGATGGACACGTAATCACAAACGGCATCGTCATTCGTAAGTATGGTTCCGCGTTTGCGTCGTCGACTGGCGACGCGTGCCAGTGCGTATTCAGGGCTTTTTTGCATCTGTTCCTCTTGCATGAAGTGTTCTAGGCGCGGTTTCGCTTTCATGCTGACTGTGGCGCGTCTGCCCTTATTCTGAGGTTTACCGCCGTTGCGTGGGTATACGTGGTATACTAAGACTTCCAGTTAAGTGATTCACCAGCGGTTAGCGAGCCGGTCCAGCCTTTAAAGCGACAACCCACCTCACAGTAACCAGTCAATCTTCTCAGCAGGAAATATCAAAAATTAAGGAACAAAAACAAATGGAACAAGGAATTGTGAAGTGGTTTAACGACGCAAAAGGATTTGGATTTATTACCCGCAACAGCGGCGAGGGAGACGTATTCGTACATTTCTCCGCGATCCAGTCCAGCGGTTTCAAGAGCCTGCCGGAAGGCCAGGCGGTGGAATTCAGCGTCACCAAAGGCCCCAAAGGCTGGCAGGCAGAAAACGTAAAAGTTCTGTAAGCCAAATCATCAAATCACTGCCCGGACGCGCGTTGAGTGCTCCGGGCAGTTCTGTTTGGCGGGTCTCCTTCATTCGCATCGCTTAGCCCTGGCAGTTCATCTGAAACATCAGTTCAATCTGCACTTTCAGCTTCGCTGGAAATCATTTGCTTTAGCGTCTGCTGAAGACTAATCTGAAGGCAGTCGTTCGCTTGCCTCGCCGCATCTGTGGGATTTACCACTCCATTTCTCGCGACGTTCTCTGCGCAACCGATTGGTAATCAGGGGGCTCATCATGAGCTTGGGGCTTTTAGTTTGCGCCGGTCACGCGTGAATCGAGCGACAGCAGGCAGGATTAGATCTGGAAGGGGTTTTCATGGATACAAGTACGATTTGTCTCAGCATTTTTGTCGCTTTTATTTCAATGGTTGCAATGCTCAGGATTTACAGAATGCGAACGGTCCGCGTCCACGTGGCAAGCTATCATTCACAAGTCATGTGTCCAACCTGCCACTCCATTACAACCCGCGGTAAGGAGAAGTGCCTGCACTGCGGAACGACTCTGCGCGCAATATGAAAACGGCTGCTCGTTTCAGGCCCCACTTCCTTATAAGGAAGTTCTTACAAATTCAATGGTTGTCCAGTAAGTGTGTATGCTTTAAAGCACTCGTAAAGGGAGAAGAAAGCAATGAGTTCCAATACTGAATCCAACACGACAGCAGACAAAAAGACAAAAGCTGGTTCACCAGATGTAGTCGATAAATTCGCTGAAGCTCGCCTGGCCAAGAAGAAACAACGGCGTCGCGCACACCGGGCAACGATTAGAAGGTCAAACACCGGCGGGTGACACCTATTTAAACGCCTTCTTGTCCCAAACCGCTGCCCCAGCCATGATTAAGACAAGGCTATGAACAAAGGCCGACTGGAAGCGTTCAGTGATGGTGTCCTTGCGGTCATCATCACTGTCATGGTGCTGGAAATGAAATCGCCACAAGGAACGAGCCTCGCCTCGTTACGCCCAGTTGTTCCCATTTTTCTGAGTTATATACTGAGTTTCGTTTACATCGGCATTTATTGGAACAACCATCACCACCTGTTACACGCAACGCAGCGCGTCAATGGCGCAACACTGTGGGCAAATCTGCACCTGCTATTCTGGCTCTCACTTGTTCCATTCACGACTGCCTGGATGGGTGAGAACCACTTCGATTCGTGGCCGGTTGCTGTATACGGCATAGTCCTGCTGTTGGCTGCCATTGCATATTTCATTCTTACAAGAGCTCTCATTCGTCTGCATGGGCACGGCTCGCCTTTGGCGATGTCCATTGGGAGCGACAAAAAGGGACAAATTTCAATCGCAATCAACGCAGCGGCAATTCCATTGGCCTTTGCGCGGCCGTGGATGGCTGGCGCATGCTATGTAATCGTTGCGATCATGTGGCTGGTCCCCGACCGCCGCATCGAGAGGAAGCTGGCGGAGTAAGCAGATGTCCTTTTTGAGCGACAAAACAACTCCATATACTTGGTGCCGAGAGGGGGACTCGAACCCCCACGAGCCGTTTAAGCCCTGCGGATTTTAAGTCCGCTGCGTCTGCCAGTTCCGCCATCCCGGCCTGGGATGATCCATTTTATATTGTCGCTGCGCCCCAAGCCGCTTGAGAGCCCGTTGAACCAATGAAATATTCTCTCCAGCTTCTAAATCAGCGGGCATGGTCGGCTCGGCCTCCCTCCCTTGGGCATTTCTTTAAGTCAGCAGCCGGGGAATGTCCACAGTCGCAGCACCTTAATTCTGTTCTATGTAATTCTGGAACCAGAGTTCCTGAGAATTATTTGTGTCTGTTCAGGTTAAGTTCAATGTCGGATATCTAATTGGTACAACCCGCTGTTCTGAATACCCCATCACAATTTTCAGTTTTGTGGGGTTTTACCAAATGTCTAGACAACTGTGCCCTTTAGTCATTTTTGTTGTTGCCATAGCCCTCGCCGGGTGTGCTGGGGTTTCCGCGGGCGTAGCAACGCCTACGCCAACACCGAACGTACCTACGCCCACGCCAACGCCAACTCCGGCGGCGACACTTCAATCGTCAGTGAACCACATTGTTATTCTGGCCCAGGAAAACCGGTCATTTGACCACTACTTTGGCCACCTGATGCAGTACTGGCAGCAAAACGGCTTTCCCCAGGCAACCAACGGGACCACATTTGACGGCATGCCGGATACTGCCACAAACGTAGGCGATCCGCCCGCCGGCGGCGGCCCCGCGCCGACGATTCAGGCCTTCAAGTTGAAAACCATGTGCGTGGAAAACCCCAGCCCGTCATGGAATGAAAGCCACGTTGACTTCAATAAGCATGATCATGTTTCAACTGTATTCATGGGCGATGGATTTGCCCAAACAGCCGGGCATGAAGGCCCGATCCATGACGTGATCGGAGCACGCGTGATGGGTTATTACGATGGCGACAGCCTGAATTACTACTACTTCATGGCATCGAATTTCGCCACGTCGGACCGCTGGTTTTCACCCGCCATGTCACGCACCCAGATCAATCGTGAGTACCTGCTGGCAGCCACCTCTCAGGGCCATGCTTATCCGCCGGACGCAACCACCGGAGCGCTGACTGCCAAGACAATTGCGCAAGTGATGGATGAAAACCAGATTACCTGGAAAGATTATGTTCATCCTTTACTCGGGCCAAACCCATGCGTTACCCCAACGTGTCTCATGGGGCAAAGCTACTTGAACCAGTTTACCTATGCCAGCACCATCGTAAATAAAGAGCCGCAACACCTTACAACCGTGGACCAATTCCTTGTCGATGCCAATAATGGCACCCTGCCTCAAGTCTCTTTTGTTGAGCCGGCATCAGCCGAAGGACTGGATGAACATCCAACTGACCTGGGCAGCGGCGCGAATGATATTCAGACCGGCGCCAAGTTCGTGGCTTCGCTGATCAATGGCTTGATGGCAAGCCCTTCATGGAAAGATACGATCTTTATCCTGACCTGGGACGAGTTTGGCGGGTTCTATGACCACGTTTCCCCGATGCAGACCGTCAGTCCTGATGGCATTGCCCCCAAAGACCTCCGTCCTGGTGACGATTGCACGAACAAGGATGGAAGCATCAATTCCAGTCCGACCTGCAATTTCGAATTCTCAGGTTATCGGCTGCCGTTGGTGGTAATTTCACCTTTCAGCAAAAAGAATTATGTTTCCCACCTTCCGATGGACTACACCGCCATGTTGAAACTGATTGAAGAGCGTTTCAATCTGCCAAATCTCACGGCCCGCGATGCAGCCCAGCCTAGCATGGCGCAGGAATTTTTTGACTTTAACGCAAAGCCGTGGGCCACTCCTCCCACGCCACCAGCACAATTGACGAACGGCGCGTGCTATCTGGACCATTTGCCGTAACCAGGAAGTGCCGACGCTCGGGGGGATTGGGCAATTTCAGTAGATCGTCAACTGCTCAGTCCCCGATCCTTCTGGGTTCCTGATAGACGCGCGGAAAAAACCAGGTGTCGTAACCGAGATGTCACTGTGCGACCCCGGATCGCCCGGCGCCAGCGGACGCCCTTCAATGCTGAAACTTGAAGCGCCGCCCATGTCACCGAATGGCATTCCAACCGCTGCTGCCGCCGCCTCGACCCCTGGCTGCGCTGCCAGGTTCTGCGTTACTGCAGTAAAGAACGCCTGCCGCCTCTCGGGCGAGGCATACGCCTTCGCGTCGAGCGATACCGCTCCGGTCATCACTCCACGTGCGTCAAATCCTGGGCTGAGTTGCTGCGTGCGTATCAGGCTCTTCAGGAAAAGCCCTGCACCCACCAGCAGTACCAGCGCCAGTCCCACTTCGCCGATAACCAGCGTGGAACGCACTCGCTGCCTGCCTTTGCTCGACATTGCCGAGCGTCCGCCTTCTTTCAGCATTTCAAAAGTCTTAGCGCCCGCGATCATCCATGCCGGCGCCAATCCAAATAGCAGCGCCGAAGCCATGCCCGCGGCGATGCTGAACAGCAATACGGAGCGGTCGATTGGCGCCGCCAGGCTGCCGATACTTCCTTCCGGCGCAATCAAAGCGGCGTTGCGCACAGCCAGCACCGCCAAAGCGATTCCCACCGCCGTGCCGCACGCGGCAATCAGCCCGCTTTCAACAAATACCTGGCGCACCAGATGCCCGCGCCGTGCTCCCAGTGCAATCCGGATGGTGAGTTCTTTCGCGCGCCCAGACGATTTTGCCAGCATCAACCCAGCCACGTTCGCGCAGCAGATCAGTAGCACGAATCCGACGCTGCCCGCCAGTACCATCAACGGCATTCTCAGGTCCCCGTAGATCAGCTCGGAAAACGACGTCAGGAAAATACCCCATTGCGAGCTACGCGCATACCGGCCGTAATCGTCGGAGTTAGAAGCAACCCGCTGGCTCAGCACTCCGGCATAGGCTTCTGCCTGTTGGCGTGACACGCCCGGCGCCAGCCGCGCCACCGCGTCATAGCTCTCGTTGAAACGATTGTCCGGTCCGTATTCCTTCGCCGCCAATCCCAGCGGCACCCAAATCTCAGACTGGGACGGCCAATTGAAGTCGCGATCCATCACGCCCACCACACTATATGACTGGCCGTTCAGCAGCATGCTCTTGCCGACGATTGCCTGGTCCTTGCCGAATAGCCGCTGCCATGCCGTGTACGACAGCACGACTTCATGGTTCGCGCCCGGCACATCTTCAGATTGCGTAAACGTCCGGCCCAGCATGGGGTGCGCACCAAACGTATCAAACCAGTTCCACGTTACCAGCGAGCCCGGCAGCCGCTCCGGCAGAGGACCGGCCGTGTAGTTGAAGTTTGCCGGCTGCACTGCCGCCGTGGAGCTGAACACCTGCTTGCTGTCGCGCACATCCGCGAAATCGGTCAGTGAAACGCCTATGTTCTTCAGATTGAGCTTCTCGTACTTCACCCGTACGGCCATCAGCCGGGCGCTATCGGTAACCCCCGGCGGATGCAAAAAGAGACTGTTGATGACGCTGAAGATGGCGGTGTTCGCGGCAATGCCAATGGCAATCGTGAGAACGGCAAACATGCTGAACCCAGGAGCCTTGCGTAAAACACGCACCGTGTAACGCAGATCACCGCCTAAGCCGGAGAACAGACTCTTGCCGGAAGGCGCAGGCGTAACCGGCTCCCAGTTCCTCTCCCGTTCCACCTGCTGTAATTCGCGCAGCAGTTCATGGCGATCAAGACCCGCCAGCGCCGCGTTTTGGGCTTCCTCGGCAGATGCGCCGTCTGCCATCAACTCGCGATAGTGGTCGTCGAGATGCTGAGACAGTTCCTCAGCCACAGAAGCTTCGCGTGTTGGCAAGAGCCGCAACGGCGCCAGCCGGCGCTCAATTTCCTGTTTCCAATCAGGCATTTTCGACCCCCGTTACGCGGTTAACGGCAGTCACAAACGCCTGCCAGGTTGAGCGTTTCTCACGCAGGATCTTCCTGCCGGCGGCAGTGATCCGGTAATAACGCCGCTTGCGCTGGTTCGCTTTTTCCACCCAGCGGCCTTCAATCCATCCGCGCTGCTCCAGCCGATAGAGCAAAGGATAGAGCGAGGCGGCGTTGAACCGGAGGTCGCCCGAGGAACGGCTTTCGATCATCTTGCTGATCTCGTATCCATGTCGCACTCGCGCCTCTACCAGAGATAGGATGAGCAGCTCGGCGCTGCCTTTTTTCAATTCGCTGACTGACGGTTGATTTGCCATATAGTGGACTGCGATATGTCGCAGTGTTAAGGATATATACGGCCAGGATAGAAAAAGGTTCCTGGAAAATTTCATTGGTGGCTGGTGATTATTTGCAGAATTACATGAGCTTGGAATTGCCTTTGAAAACTCTAGTTTTTAGTTTTCGGACAGGTGGGCAACTCCGGTGCGATTTATTTCATTGAGCACTTTCTTCGCCCGACGCCACATTAGAGCCTTTCCGGCCGGGCGCGCGCCTCTAATTCCATGCGTCAATATCAATCCATTAGCGGTACACACAAACATATGGCGGTTCGGGAGTGCGCAATTCATCATAGTTTCACTTTGCGTTAACCTACCCGCGTGCGGACAGGACTATATCTCTATGTTCCGGCTTCTGCCGAGAACAAACAGGAGATATCTGTGAGAATTTTCAGAACGTTTCCCTCAGTTGTTGCATTGCTCACTCTGACCATTTTTTCCTTGCCGGCAATCGCAGCGGACTGTTCGCTGAACTCGGCCAAAGGAAAAATTCAACATGTGATTTACGTGCAATTCGACAATGTGCACTTCACACGTGACATCCCCAATGTTCCTTCGGATCTGGAGCAGATGCCGAATTTACTGAACTTTATCAGGCGGAAAGGAACGTTGCTCACGAACCACCACACGCCGCTTATTTCGCACACCGCCGACGACATTATCACTTCCTTGACCGGAGTTTATCCGGACCGTCAGGGTGAGGCCGTTGCCAACAGCTACGTGATCTTTACACCGACCGGATTTTCATTTCCTAGCTCCTTTACCTATTGGACTGATCCGGTGAACACGACTACAGATACGGCGTTTAACCTGATCACAGCCGATGGGAAAAATGCACCGGCGCCGTGGGTCCCATTTACCCGTGCAGGATGTAACGTGGGCGCCATCTCCATTGCCAACATGGAACTTGAAAACACAACATCAGACCTGAATACCGTCTTTGGACCTGCCTCTACTGAGGTGCAGGAAGCCGTCACCGACGCCGCAAGTAAAGATCCAATTGTGCGAGCTCAGCCTGCGGCAGATTTTGAGGGTATCGCCATTCATTGTGCATCTGGAGCCTCCCTTTGTTCCTCGGCGACCGGTGGAGTGAACGACGTGCTTCCTCAGGAACCCCTGGGCTATAGCGGTTTCAGCGCTCTGTTCGGCCATAAGTTCGTTGTTCCAGCTATCAATAGCGGAAATCCTGCATTGCTGGATCTTGATGGCCAGGTGATTACGGATTCCAGAGGTAATGTCGGATTCCCCGGCTTTGGCCCAATTACCGCCGCGCAGACACTGGCGTATACGGCAACCATGCAGGAGCACGGCGTACCTGTCACCTTCTCTTATATATCGGATGCACATGACGGTCCGACCAGAGCATTCGGCCCGGGTGAGGCAGGATATGTAGCGCGTCTAGCCTCGTACGATGAAGCCTGGGGTAAGTTTTTTTCACGGCTTTCAGCAGACGGCATTAACGAAGATAATACGCTGTTCATCGTCACCGCTGATGAAGGCGACCATTTTGCCGGCGGACCGCCCAGCCCGGCGAACTGTGACGGCGTTCAAGTGCCTTGCACCTATGCAAAACTGGGTGAGATTGATTCCAATATCGCCAGCCTACTGCAGAAGCAGTACCCCACCATTCTCCCAAGTTCGTTCGCGATCCATTTCGACATGGCGCCGACATTTTATATTAAAGGGCAGCCCTCAACCGGCGATCCGGCTCTCCGCACCTTCGAGCGTGCAACAGCCCAGCTCACCACAGTGAGTCCAATTACCGGCAACACGGACACGCTCACACGCTTCCTGGTGGACCACCCTGCGATGAGTTTGCTGCACATGATTACCGGCGATCCACTGCGGACTCCTTCATTCATCATGTTTGGCGATCCCGATTACTTCTTTCTGACCTCCGGGCCAGATGCAGTTGAGGACCCCGGATTCGCCTGGAACCACGGCGGGGTGGACCCAAAAATAAATGTGACATTCCTAGGGTTGGTTGGACCGGGAGTCCGGCAGGAAGGCGTTACAGGTCGGGTCTGGTCAGACCACACGGACATTCGTCCGACGTTACTTTCGCTGGTCGGTCTAAAAGACGACTACATCAGCGATGGCAGGGTTCTGGCGGAAACGCTGGCGGAAGATTCTTTGCCTCACTCGCTACGTGAAGGTGATAGGTTTACAGAGCTGGCACGAGTTTATAAACAGATCAACGCACCTCTGGGCGATCTGGGCATGGACGCTCTCGCTATCTCCACCACGGCCTTGGCGGGCGATGACCAGAGTTATACCTCGCTGGAAAATCAAATCACTGCAATCACCGCCCAGCGCAACGTGATTGCCGGACAGATTCGCCAGCTTCTTGACGGAGCTGAGTTCCAAGGAAAGAAAATCGATGAACATGCGGCGGATGATTTAATCTCGCAGGCGAACCGACTGCTGGAGCAAGTGCGTGATTTAACCGGAGGCTCCTCTTCCCGCTCAAATCACGACGAATAGCCAGAAGAGAAAGTAGTTAACCCAGCCCAATGACCTTCCTTCCCGCTTGAGTTGGCGGGAAGGAAGGTCAAAAGCTTCCAATCGAGGCATAGCAACCGGACAAAGCCATCAGACCTAATCGTTTCTCGAAAAAAACTTTGCGGTCTGGACGACACGGGTTCGCATCAGACTGCATCTCCGCCAGATCTTTTAATCCAATCCCTAACAAAATCATCGTCGGTTATTACCGACGCACAATTCTCTCCGGCCTTAAGAACATCTCCACATCTTCCGTGCTTCTGGCATCGCGCCGCTGACGGCCATTCTCATAACTAGCTTTCACAAAACTGCTGAAGAGCGGGTGCGGCTCCAGCGGCTTGGATTTGAACTCGGGATGGAACTGGCAGCCCAGGAAATATGGGTGGTCCGGGATTTCCACGATCTCAACGTAGGTTCCGTCCGGCGTAGCGCCGGTGATGCGCAATCCGCCTCCGGTCAGCACCGCTTCATATTCGCGGTTGAACTCATAGCGGTGGCGATGGCGTTCACTGATCTCCGTTGCTCCATAAGCCTTGGCAGCCTGGCTGTTCGGCTCAAGTTTACAGGTCCAGGCCCCCAGCCGCATCGTTCCACCCAGTTCATCGATGCCGGTCAATTCGCGCAGCTTATAGATAATGCGGTGCGGCGTAGCCTGGTCAAACTCGCTGGAATTGGCTTCGTCCAGTCCGCAGACGTTGCGCGCAAACTCGATGCACGCAGTCTGCATACCAAGGCAAATGCCAAAGTAAGGCACTTTCTTCTCTCGCGCATAACAAATGCCATTCAGCATGCCTTCAATGCCGCGCTTGCCAAAACCGCCGGGTACCAGGATTCCATCAAAGCCCTCAAGCTGGGTCTCATAATCGCGGCTTCCATCTTTACTTTCCAGCCCTTCTGCTTCCACCCAGGTAAGATTCAGCTTCAGATTGTGCGCCACCGCGCCGTGGACCAGCGCTTCCTTTAATGATTTGTAAGAGTCCTCATACTCCACATATTTGCCCACAATCCCGATATGGACTTCGTCTTTCGGGTTGTAGACGCGGTGCATCAACTCTTCCCAGCGCGCCAGTTGTGGCGGCTTTGATTCCATGCGCAGGTACCGTAGCAGCAGCGTGTCCACGCCTTCCCGCGCAAACACCAGCGGCACTTCATAGATCGATGCAACGTCTTTCGCCGTGATCACGGCCTCGTCCTCCACGTTGCAAAAAAGCGCTATCTTGGACTTGATGTCTTTGGAGAGGAAGCGATCAGTGCGGCAAAGCAGAATATCCGGCTGTATCCCGATGCTCAGCAGCTCTTTCACCGAATGCTGCGTCGGCTTGGTTTTAAGCTCGCCGGCGGCGCCAATCCACGGCACCAGCGTTACGTGAATAAAAATTGTGTTGTCGCGTCCCAGCTCCTGGCGCATCTGGCGGATCGCTTCCAAAAACGGCAATGACTCAATATCACCTACCGTGCCGCCAATCTCGACAAGCGCAATGTCAACGTCCTGCGCCACTTTCTTCATGGCCGCTTTGATTTCATTGGTTACATGCGGAATCACCTGCACCGTTTTTCCCAGATAATCACCGCGTCTTTCCTTGGTAATGATCTGCTCGTAAATGCGGCCGGTGGTCCAGTTGTTATCGCGGAGCAGCTTAGCGTGGGTGAAGCGTTCATAGTGGCCCAGGTCAAGGTCGGTTTCCGCACCGTCGTCGGTCACAAAGACCTCGCCATGCTGGAATGGAGACATGGTGCCCGGATCAACATTTAAATACGGGTCGAACTTCATCAGGTTGACCTTAAGCCCACGGCTCTCCAACAGGCAGCCGATGGAGGCCGCCGCCAGCCCCTTGCCAAGTGAAGATACAACTCCGCCGGTTACGAAAATATATTTCGCTGCCATGAACTCCTCGCAAGAATGGATTGGTTAGGATTTTGGAAGGTCGTGCAAGTGATTTTTGGGGGTTCTAGTCCCCGGCTCAGAAATGGCTTTTGCCAGTGGCCGTAGGACCGATTGGGGTGCACGATCAATTATACAAGAGGTGGGCTGTGGAAATAGCTGCCTAATTTGCCACGACGCGGTATGCGTAAAGTCTTTCGCCATATATTCGACATATAATAGGAGCGGAGAAGATGAATGGAAAAATCAGTTGTCGTATCGCCTCTAACGGTGCCGCAATTGGAAATAAATAGAAGACTGCTTGGCTCGTCAGCGATTGCTTATCAGAAACCCGGGGAGAGAGACATTGGCGTCAGGCTGGATATAAAAGGATTCGTCCGGCGTCTGTTGCTGTTCGATACCTATATTTTGTATTCAGTCAGGCTGAAAGAAATTCCGGAGTTGGTCCGGCACTTTGGATATCAAGGCACGTTAGAGCTTCTTTCGAGCGGAGCGGTTGAGATTCGATGTGAGTGTGCCCAATTTGGAGAAGGTCAATTTTCTACGCCGCCTTATCCCCGCCTGACATTCCAGTTTCATGTTGTCGAAGCACATAACAGGGATCAATATGTGATTGACAATCTGGGTGAAATAAGCCGAACGCCGGGTCTAACTGCGCGTGAGTTAATGGACTTGAAAAGCGCGGTAATGAAAGCGGTGAAGCAACCAGATAACCGCAAGATGTTCTCCACGGATGTCGCCCCTGCATTTGAGTTTGATGTCCTCCACAACGAGCTTCTACTCAAGGATGCGGTTCGGTTTGTTCTTGCCAAGGATAAGGGCATCACGTTTACTGGAGATTTTGATTTAGGCTTTGACAAGATTGCTGAGGATCGCTATCGGACTGATACAAATTTAGATAAAAAGCTGTCACTTACTACTGAAGAACTCCACAATGTGATTAAAACCGCAGTCCTTGGAGTCAGCAGCATTGCTCAGCGAATCGGAGAGATGAAAGCGCATACGGCTCTGTCTGGTTTTACCGATGGAGAGCTACCCTTTATTTCGCAGCAAACTCGCCTCACTTGTTGACGTATTAGGTTCAGCTTCGCAAGAGCGGGAGTTCACCCGTGTTGCTGCCATTGCTGGCTTGCCAAGGATCACCGAGGATTCTCGTATCGACATCGAAAAAATCTTAGAAATCCGCAACCAACCGGAGGCGCTTGAATTTCGTGGATGGCTTGCGGGTATTGGAAAACTTACTGACTCAGAAATAAAAGATCGTGTTAGCAGTTTCAATGCAAAGCTAGGACTGGCTGTACAAACGACCGCAGGTAAAGCCATACGTGTCCTAGTGCAAACTGTGGCAGGGCTTATTCCCGGAGTGAGCTTGGTAACGGGCCCACTGGTTAGCGCTCTTGACCAATTTGTGTGGGACAAGTTCGCTCGTAGATCGGGCATTGCCGCATTCGTAAACGAATTATATCCATCAATATTTTCTGCGGCAGGTGAGCCTTCCAACTATAAGCAGAGTGAAAAGACGAAAAAGAAGTTTGTGGGCTAGAGGCGCTACGCGCTGGCCTGCGGCAGCAAGGAAGGGGAATCATTGATCTCACGTCAAATGAGGCGACGATGTCCAGAAATTCCCATGAATGTTTTTGGTCTTCTTGAAAAACGTGGCAGAGTGCCGTTGATTCAGTCACTAGATAGTCGGCGCGGGCAGCGTCGGCGCATTCATTAACGCCTCATTTTCTTTTTACGAACAGCTTTGATGATTTGATCAATCCGTTTCGAACTGAGTGTATTGCTCGCGTTTTGAATGGACTCTTCACCAATGGCCCGCAGAACCCTCGGTTCTGGAGCCGCGAGACGCACGTAGTTCTGAATGCTAACGAGCATGGTCTGGGACGTCCCTCGTTTTATCACTCGCGACTTAGCTATCTGGTCAATGTGGCGACGCAATCAGGATTTTACTATTAGTGGTTCGAAATTCGCGGCCCATTTATTTTACATACTTCGGCTGTTCGCCTTTGCTCCATGGATCATAGTTATGGGCAAAGGGGACTCGTTCGGAGATCGGCGGGTGGTCAGCATACCAGAACACGTAGAATTTGCTGGGATAAGGGTAAGACAAGGACAATTCGCCCAGCACCTGGAAAGCATGAGCCGCAGCTTCCTGTGAGTTGGGATTGATGCCGTGCGTGACCTCCAGGCCGTAAACATCGGCATTGTGTTCAAGCTGACGGCTAAATGCGTTGCCGATCGGCTCCGAGACAAGAGACATGAGAGAAAAAATCAACAGCATCATCACCAAGGCCGCCCAGTCGTGCAATTCGCGCATGCGCCAGCGTTGCTGAAAATGCGGAAAGGCCCAATGAACGATCAGGTAAAGCAAGTAGAATCCAACGAACAGCCCCACCGCAGCGCCCGTGATCCCGATCAGAATGTGATTCAGGACGTAATGGCCCATCTCATGGCCGAAGACGAAGAGCGTCTCCGGTGTGCTGGCGTGCTGAACGGTAGTATCCCAGACAACAACCCGCTTTGAGGGGCCAAAGCCGGTGACGTAAGCGTTCAGGGTAGTGACCTTTTCACTGGCTTTCATCAGAAACATGCGATCGCGGGGTATGTCGATCCCCCCACGGCGAGTGACCTGCTGGATCGCCGTTACCAGCGCTGGGTTGGTCTTGTCCAGAGGTTCGAATTTGTTGAAAAGCGGGTCGATGACTAGCGGCTGAATGAAAATAATAAAAACCAGAAAGAACATAACGATAAGCCAGTTGTAGAACCACCAGCGGCGGGGACTCTTGCGGACGATTGTCGTAAATAACCATGCCAGGATAGTGAATATGATAAGTGATACGACCATCTCCTTCCCCTGATCGGCCAGCCACGAGCCCCAGCCTTGAACAGACAGGCCGTATCGGAGGCTGATGCTGTGCTGATAGGCATCAAGCGGCAGCTGAAGGACCGTAGTTATCACTAAAAACAGCATCACAAAAACCAGTGCCTGCACAAGTCGGTTCTTTCCCGTGGCTTCGGCCCAATCGCGAAACTTGCCTACAATCCCCAGGTACAACAAAGCCAGGAGCACCACCAGGCCATAAACTGTGTCGAGGACCCGCAGCTTACCGCGCAGATCGTACAGGGCCTTGGATTTCGCCAGCTTGTCGGGTGGAAGAGTGTACTGCGTCGTTTCGGTACTGGGAGTACTGGAAGCAGAGGCAGGCGTGGAGGATGCGCTTGGAGTTTGAGCCCTTACCCAGCACGCAGCAATTCCAAAAAACAACACCAGCAGAAAAAGGGCAGGCACCTTCATAGAAAGCAGTCCTCCTCAAAGTGTCGGGAAAAGGGCAAGATAGCAGAAAATCCTGCTTTTCTAAAATCTGAAGCAATCGGAACTTCCAGCTTCAGTATGCAACCCCAACATCTCCCGCAGGGTTATAAAATAGAAGACGCTTACTTCATTCAATTATTTCAGGTCTACCCTTATGGCGCGATGTATCCAACGCATTTCTTTCCTGGGCCTGGTTGTCATTGCTTTGGCAGGCATCCATTCATGGTCGCAGCAGAACCCCAAGCGGCTCATCATGAAAGATGGTTCTTATCAGTCAGCCACCAAATGGGAGGTTACGGGAGACCGCGTCCGATATTACAGCGCCGAACGGTATGACTGGGAAGAGCTGCCCGCTGGTTTGGTGGACTGGCCCGCCACAGAAAAGTACAACAACGAACGCGGTGGGCAGCGCGATGAAACCATTAAGGAGATCGCAAAGGAAGACGAAGCCGACGAGCGCGAAGCGCCGCTTGTTGCTCCGGGCTTGCGCCTTCCCAATACCGGTGGGGTCTTTTTGTTGGAAAAGGTCAAAGATCAGCCAGAGCTTGTGGAATTGGTCCAGAATGGTGGTGAACTCAATAAGCACACCGGCCGGAATATACTGCGGGCGGCCGTGAATCCACTGGCGCTCTCTTCCACGCAGACCATCGAACTTAAAGGCGAGCACGCGCGGGTGCAGTCACACGTGGACCAGCCTGCCATCTTCCTGAACATTGATACCAGTGAAAATACACAACCAGCTTTCACGCAAAAGGCTTCAGACAAAGACCAGCCCTCAAATCATTACGGAATTGTGAGGGTGGAGAACAAGAAGGATTCGCGCGTCGTGGGCAAGCTCAATGTGGCCATGTATGGAAAAGTGAGCCAGAAGGAAAGCTGGATTCCGGTCACCACCTCGCCGTTGGGTGACTGGATCAAACTAACGCCCGCTGAACCACTACCGCCCGGCGAATATGCTGTGGTGGAGTTGCTGGACAAAAAGCAGATCAACCTTTTTGTGTGGGATTTCGGCGTAAATCCGGCAGCGCCTGCCAATGCCGGTGCCTGGGCCCCTCAACAGCCAGGAACTGGGAATGCGAACAAGGTTCCTGAGTTGGAAAAGAGGCCGAAATAGTACTCAGCATTCAGCCCGCAGCCAAACCAGATTGGCCGCAGATGAGCGCAGATCGACGCAGATTAAAAGAAAGTAAGCCGCGAATTCTCGCGAAATGAACACGAATCAATTAAAAATGATTCGCGTGTTCGCGTTGATTCGCGGCTAAGTCTATATCTGCGATCATCGCGTAGAAATCAGGGGTGATTTGGTTTGGCTGATGGCTGAATGCTGATTGCTGTCTGGCTTTACTTCAGCATCCCCTGCTGCGCCACTGCGATATTGTCGCGGCTGGAGTTCTTCACCATATACATCATCTCGTCGGCTTGGCGGATAATTTCGTGGGAGCTCTTGGCATCTTCAGGATAGGTAGCCAGCCCCATGCTGCAGCGGACATTCAGGTTTAATCCATCTTCGGCAAGGAAGACGGTCTTGCGCATCATGTCCTGGATGCGCTTGGCCACCACCAGCGCGGATTGCTTGTCGGTCTGCGGGAGCAGAATAACAAATTCGTCGCCACCGTAGCGGAAGGCATAATCGATCAAACGCAGTTGCGATTTGATCTTAAAGCCAATCTCCTGCAGCAGCTTGCTTCCAACCAGGTGGCCATATGTGTCATTGACGTGCTTGAAGTGGTCCAGGTCAAGGAAGATCACGCTGAATTCATAGCCGAAGCGCGCGGAGCGGTAAACTTCAGCTTCCAAAGTCTTGTAAAGATGCCGGGCATTGTAGAGGCCAGTACAGTCATCCGTGATCGTAAGTTCCTGGATCTTCTCTACGGCGCGGGCATTATCAATGGCAATGGCAGCGTAATCACAAAGCGCATGCAGAAAGAACATTTCCTGCTCGCCAAAGCTCTCCATGGCGCAGTTGATGAGTTGAATCACACCCAGCACCCGGTGCTTTGATTGCAGAGGCACGCAGATGATTGACCGGGTCTTCCATTTGGTCATTTCATCAATCCGCTTGGCAAAGCGGGGATCGTTATAAACGTCAGGGACGATCAGAGATTCGCCGTGCCGGGCCACCCAGCCAGCAATGCCCTCACCCACCTTAAGCCGAACGGTCTTGAGCGTTTCGGCAGCATCGCCTACGGCAATGGCGAAATAAAGCTCGTCCTTCTGTTCATCGACCATCAACAGGGACCATGTGTCCGGACGGAAGAATTCCGCCATCTTGTCCATGATGGTTTGCAGAATTGAATCGAGGTTCAGCGATGACGTCAGGGCCTTTGCCACGTCATTAAATATGGCGACTTCCTGCAGTTGCCTTTTGGTCTTGCGCTCGGGTCCTTGTCCTGCCGCCTCGTTCATTTAGGGGGTGGTCCTTATCAGCAACTGAAAAAACACTCCTACTTTTTGCGTATTATCGCTTGATTTGAAGAAATCGGCAACCGGACAATAGACCTGAAACTTTCGAGTAATAGCCCTTACGTACCTTGAAAGTAGTTGTCGAATCAACAGTTACGGGGTATTTTGTTACTTAACGGGAGTTTGGGCTTCCTAAACGAATGGGCAACGTGACTGATACACCCCCAAAACGCGATAAAACGGCCACAGGCAGCTTTGGCGACCGGCTGCGGCGTGAGCGGGAGATGCGCGGCATCACCCTGGACGAAATCACCGAATCCACCAAAATTTCCCGCCGCCATCTGGAAGCCTTAGAGACCGAGCGCTTTGACCAGCTCCCGGGGGGGGTTTTCAATAAAGGGTTTGTCCGCGCCTATGCGCATTTTTTGGGTATTGATGAAGACCAGGCGGTGGCCGACTATTCGGCAGCCAGCAATGAACAGCCTGAACCAGAAGATAAGTTTCCGCTGGAGATACACGATGAGCCCGATCCTGACCTTAATCCTAAACGCTCCTATTTGCCGCTAGCTTTTGCGGTAGCGGCGCTGGTTGGCGTTTTGGTGGGCTATGGATTTTGGGTGAAATCGAAGCAGCATACATCTGAGACGGCGGTAGACACGCAGAAGCCTGCCGCGGCAGCAGTAACAAATGGCGGGAATACCTCTTCAACGGAGCCTGCACAAACGCCGGCCCAGGTAGCTTCTGATTCCGCAACAGTAACTCCGGCGCCAATGGAACGCGCTGCGGCTACCCCGCCGAGTTCCCTGCCATCAACCTCAGGGGACAGCGGGACAGCGGCAGTTAAAGAAAAGTCATTCTTCGTCTCCATCAAAGCAAAAGAAGATTCGTGGGTTTCTATTGTTGCCGATGGAAAATCTGTGATGGAACGGGTTTTGGCCGCCGATAAACACAAGAAAATCAAAGCTGGTAAGACTCTCGTTCTGCGTACCGGCAATGCCGGTGGTATAGAAGTCAGCTTTAACGGCCACCCTCTAGGCGCTCTGGGCAATGAAAATGAGCCTCGCACCCTCACCTTTAATACCGCCGGCCTTGTACAATAACGTACAGAACACATTTGGTTCAGGCAGATAATAAGTTGTTGCTGGCACACTTCACTGTGCAAAACACCCCATTCGGCTGCGTTTCCGCTGGTTGTAGCGCCTAAACGTTGTTTCGGGTTGGGCTGTTTGAGTAACCTGCCAAAGGTATATTTCCGGGGCTTGGCGCCCTGTGACGGTCAAGAATTCTTAGGAGGGCAAGTCATTGGCTTTACGCGAAAAGTTTTTGTTTACATCTGAGTCGGTCACGGAAGGCCACCCGGATAAAATTGCAGACCAGATTTCCGATGCGATTCTGGATGCGTGCATCGCAGAAGATCCTTACAGCCGCGTCGCCTGCGAAACGCTGACCGCCACCGGCCTGGTAGTGATTGCTGGTGAAATTACCACCAAGACTTACGTCGATTTCCAGAAGATCGTGCGCGGCGTGGTGCAGTCAATCGGCTATGACAATGCGCTCTACGGTTTCGATTCGAATACCTGCGCGGTAATTTCCAGCATCAACAAGCAGTCGGGCGATATTGCCATGGGCGTGGATACAGGCGGCGCGGGCGATCAGGGCATGATGTTTGGCTATGCAACTAATGAAAATGAAAACTACATGCCCACCTCCATTGATTTGGCCCACAAACTTTGCCTCCGCCTTACAGAAGTCCGCAAGAATGGCACGCTTCCTTACCTCCGGCCGGATGGCAAATCTCAGGTTACAGTTGAGTACGGCAAAGATCACAAGCCCAGGCGGGTGGACGCTGTGGTGATCTCCACGCAACATTCCGAATCTGTCGACAATGAAACTCTTCGCGCCGACATTCTCAAGCACGTGATCCAGGCTGCGGTTCCTGCAAACCTGCTGGACGAGAACACCAAATACCACATCAATCCCACCGGACGCTTCGTGATTGGCGGTCCCATGGGAGATACGGGACTAACCGGACGCAAGATTATCGTGGATAGCTACGGCGGCATGGGTCGCCATGGTGGTGGCGCTTTCAGCGGCAAGGATCCGACCAAGGTGGATCGGTCCGCCTGCTATATGTGCCGCCATATTGCTAAAAACATTGTGGCTGCGGGTCTGGCCGACCGCTGTGAAGTTCAGCTTGCCTACGCTATCGGAGTGGCTGAACCGGTGAGCGTGCTGGTGGATACTTTTGGAACGGGCAAAATCGGCGAAGAAAAGCTTGAAGAGCTTGTTCGCGCGAACTTCCAGCTCACCCCGAAGGGCATTATTGAGTCGCTCAAGTTGCGCCGCCCTATTTACAGGAAGACCGCGGCTTACGGCCACTTCGGACGCAATGACCCTGACTTCACATGGGAAGCCACGGATAAAGCTGCAAAGCTGCGCGAGCAGGCAGCAGGCAAAACTGAGTCCAGGGTAAACGCGGGTGCTGCGCGCTAAATGGTCCCGGTAGAGACGTAGCATGCTACGTCTCCACAATCAATTTGTGGCTTTGGCGAACCATCGTTCGCGCAATTTAAATTTCTAACGCCTTTGAGGCAATCAAGTCAGGAGAACATGTCAACAACTGCTGTTACGCAAACTTCGTTCGATGTCAAAAATCTGGAACTGGCCGATCTGGGCAAGCGCCGCATTGAGTGGGCCAACCAGTCCATGCCGGTCCTGCAAAGCATCCGCAAAGAATTTATCAAGAACCAGCCGCTCAAGGGCATCCGCATTTCTGCCTGCCTGCATGTGACCACTGAGACCGCCAACCTTGCCATTACGCTGCGCGATGGCGGCGCGGACGTGGTGCTTTGCGCCTCAAACCCGCTCTCCACCCAGGATGACGTAGCAGCCTCTCTGGTCCGCGATTACAACATTTCAGTCCATGCCATCAAGGGCGAGGACAACGAGACCTATTACAAGCACATTCTTTCTGCGCTGGACCACAAGCCGCACATGACAATGGACGATGGAGCCGACCTGGTTTCTATCGCGCTCACCAAGCGGAAGGACGTGCTGGAAGGAATTATTGCCGGCACGGAAGAGACCACCACGGGCGTGATCCGCCTGCGCGCCATGGCCAAGGACGGCCAGCTTCGCTATCCCATTATCGCCGTGAATGACGCGCTTACCAAACACATGTTTGACAATCGCTATGGCACCGGCCAATCCACCATGGACGGCGTGATCCGCTGCACTAACTCGCTGATTGCCGGTTCTAAATTCGTCGTCGCCGGGTATGGCTGGTGTGGACGCGGCCTGGCTTCCCGCGCGCGCGGCATGGGCGCTGACGTGATCGTCACGGAGATCGATCCCACCAAGGCGATTGAAGCTGTAATGGATGGCTACCGTGTGATGTCCATGGCGGAAGCAGCTAAAATCGGTGATTTTTTTGTGACCGTTACGGGCAACAAGAACGTGATTGGCCGCGATCACTTTGGTCTCATGAAGAACGGTGCTGTGGTTGCCAATTCCGGCCACTTCAACGTGGAAATCGACATTCCCGCGCTTGAAAAGATGTCTTCCTCCAAGCGCCAGACCCGTGACTTCGTGGACGAATATGCCATGAAAGACGGGCGCAAGATTTATCTTCTGGGCGAAGGTCGGCTCATCAATCTGGCCGCTGCTGAAGGTCACCCTGCTTCTGTAATGGATATGAGCTTTGCCAACCAGGCGCTTGCAGCCGAGTATCTGGCAAAGAACCATCAATCACTGGAGAAGAAAGTTTATCCAGTGCCGGAAGAGCTGGACAAGAAAGTGGCTCGGCTTAAGCTGGAAGCGATGGGCGTCAAAATCGACAAGCTCACGCCTGAGCAGGAAGAATATCTGGCAAGCTGGAGCGAAGGAACTTAGCCAGAAAACAGCAATTTTGCAAATAAACGGCGACTCCGAACAGAGTCGCCGTTTGCTTTTTTGCTAGCTGCAACAGCTTAAACCTGCGCAAGAACCGGCCCTACTTGCGTTCCAAGATACGGCGGACGATCACAAGTTGTCCCAGATGGTAAGCATTGTGGTCCGCCATCAGCAAGGCCTCACGTAGAAGTGTCTGGCCATCGCCATGAGGAATTTCAGCGAAGAGATCATGTTTGGGATCGGCAATCAGTTTCTGCATCGCATCCAGATCGCCAAGGACTTGTTTTACGCTTTGTTCCCAGGCTTTATCGTTGGGTGGCTCTTCGGTTTTGGGCCAGTACTCGTCCGGCCATTTTGGCGATTTGTGTTTAGCGGAGCGGCTGAACTCAAGAATGTCCCATTGGGCAATGCGGATATGCTCCAGCAATTGCCATGGCGTATGCGGCGCGCCTTCTGGTTTACGTCCGCGCATCTCGCGGGGAAAGTCTTTGAGGGTTTCGTCTAAACCAACGTGCGCTTCTGCCTTGGTAAGCAGGTTGATAATGTGTTGGCGAAGGGGGTCTGTTTTCATGGCATTCAATTGGATGACAGCAATATCATAGGGGAACCAGACATGCTACGTGAAACTGTTAGAAAATGGCGACCGTCAATAGGTGTTTTTCTCTTCTTGATAGCGGTCCTTTATGTCTGCTCGGCACAGGACCAATCTGAGCAGAAGCTGCCAACCCTCCGTTCACAATCCAATGTGGTTTTTGTTCCAACGCTTGTAAAAGATAAGGCGGGCAAGCTCGTCTTTGGCCTTCACGCCAGCGATTTCATTATCGAAGATGATGGCGTGGAACAGCAGGTCAGCATGGACGAAGCCGAGCCGCAGGAGGCAGTTTCACTGGTCATCGCCATCCAGAGCGGACGCAGCGCGTTGTATGAATTTCAGCGCATGAAAGGCATCAGTTCCATGCTGGACCAGATTGTCAGCCAGCCCCAGGTGCAAACGGCAATCGTGATATTTGATAACAATGTGGAACTGGCCCAGGATTTCAGCTTTGAATCAGCCGGAACTGAAGAATATCTCAAGAGCATGATGGAAGGTCCCCGGAGAAACATGGAAGAGGGCGACCCCAGCGGGGCTGCAATCCTTGATGCCGTCCACTACTCTGTAAAGTTGTTGGCAAAACAGCCGGAAGACAGCCGCCGCGTCCTTCTCTTGATCAGCGAAACCCGCGATCATGGCAGCCATGCTGTAAAGATAGATGATGTCGTGTCTGCTATCAGTGAGAGCAATACGGTGGTTTACACCCTGGCGTTTTCCCCTACCGCATCAACAGCGATGGACACGTTGCGAGGCGAGTGGGACGCTCGCACAGACCCGGCCGGCTGGAATCTCGACGTATTTCGTCTCATGAAAATGGCACGGGAAGCAATGCGCAAGAACACACCAAAAGCAACGGCTTCCCTCACCGGGGGCGAGTACGCGCTTTTTACCTCACACAAAAGTTTCGAGCGTTTAATGACTGACTTCACCAACCACCTGCATAACCGATACCTATTGCGCTTTGAGCCTAAAAATCCCCGGCCTGGTCTGCATGATATTCGAGTGCGGCTGCGGGAGGAGAAAGACAAAGTAATTTTGGCCAGACGCAGTTATTGGGTGGATAAGCCGGAAGCCTCAAAGGATTGACATTACTTGTGCGAAGGATTAAGCCGGGCCATTTTTTCTGAAAGCTCATCGCGGCTTTTCCATATAACTTCCCACCAGCGCGGCGCATGCTTCCACAAACGCCTGGTCATCCGCGGTAAACGTGTTGGCGAAATAGCTATTGATGTCGATTTCTCCGTAGAGCGCTCCTTTGGAAAGCACAGGAACCACAATCTCTGATTTCACCAGCGCTGAGCCAGCTTTGTAACGAGGATCAGCCGCGACATCGTTAATAACCACAGTTTTTCGCGTAGAAGCCGCTTCCCCGCATAAACCTTTGTCCAGCGAAACATTTTCATGCGGCTCAAAGCTGCCCACATGCGGGCCCAAAATAAGGCTCCCCGGACGCGCCTTGTCCACCAGGTAAAAGCCTACCCAGTTATAGCGCGTCATTGTGTCGTGCAGGCGCTGAACAATCTCCTCCATCAGCGCGTCCACAGTCCGGGCTGACTGCGCAACGTACCCGAATTCTTTAAGCAATTCCTGGTGTTTTGACATTTCCTATGTTCTTGCTGACCCCGGCGCAGTCTTGGTGCTTTTATATCGTTACCGGCCCGCTTTGGGCAATGTCATTGTGGGTTCATGCAGTGCGGAGCAGGATCAAAACTTAAAAGGATGGGCAATGGCAGTTACGGCCGCTAGCGCTTCTTCTCCATGTACTTGCCCACCAGAACTGCAATTTCTTCCGCGAACGTTTGCTCCGTTTTGGGAAATGCATCAGTAAAATAGCTTTCGATATCGAGCTCCGCCACCAGTTCATTGTTGGCAAATATCGGGACTACCATATTGGCCTTCACAATTTCCGATCCCGATAGATAGCGTGGATCATTCGCCACATCGTTTACCACCACTGTCTGCCGCGTGGTGGCTGCGACGCCGCAAAGTCCCTTGTTGATGGGGATTCGCACATTTGGGCTGAAGCTGCCCACATATGGCCCCACCACCAGCATTCCCGTATCAGCCGGATCCACAAGGTAAAAACCAACCCAGTTATAACGCGCCGTTTGGTCGTGCAGGCGCTGTGAAATGTGCGTCATCAACGCGGTTACCGTGGCAGCAGTCACGGCAAAATGACGGAACTCTTGCAGCAGTTCCTGTTGTTTGGACATGTTTTGTTGGCCTGGACGATCTACAGATTGCCCTTGTTATACCTTTAAGCAACCCGCAGGAGCAACGGTATTATTGTTGCTACAGGCATCAAACGGGTGCTCACTTATGTACTCGGCACAGTGCCACAGTTTGAAAACCTCCGCGCCACCCTTTACCCTTATTCTGGATAGCCTATGAAGATTCCTTTCCCCCACAAGCTCGTATTCGTCATTTTGCTTTTTTCTATTGCCTGCAGCGTCCATGCCCAGGACATTGCGTCTTTTGAAAAGCGGATCACGGTCAAAAAACTTTCCAATGGCCTGACCATCGTACTTATGGAGCGTCCTGAAGCCCCGGTCTTTTCTTTCTATACACGCGTCAATGCCGGCTCCGTACAGGAGGTCCCCGGCATCACAGGCCTGGCGCACATGTTTGAGCACATGGCTTTCAAAGGCACGCATGAGATTGGCACGACTGACTGGCCGGCAGAAAAGGTGGCACTGGAAAAAGTGGAAACAACCTATGCCGCTTACCTGAAAGAAAATCTCAAAGAGGTTGGGCGTGACGATAAAAAAGTCGCTGAGCTTGCTAAAGCGTGGCAGGACGCTGTGGCTGCGGCTGAAAAATTCGTGATCCCGAACGAATTTCCCGAGATCGTTGAAAGTCAGGGAGGCGTGGGGCTCAACGCATCCACTGACCGCGATGAGACAACATATTTCTATTCCTTTCCAGAAAACCGCCTTGAACTGTGGGCCTATCTGGAATCAGAGCGTTTCCTTGAACCGGTAATGCGCGAATTTTATAAAGAGCGCGACGTGGTCTATGAAGAGCGGCGCATGAGCGTGGACAGCTCTCCGCAGGGCCGCCTGTTGGAGCAATTTCTGGGCGCTGCTTACATTGCCCATCCTTATGGGCGGCCCGTGGTTGGCTGGCCCTCTGATCTCCGTGCCTTTTCCGCCACGGACGCGCTGAAATTTTTCCACGAATATTATGTGCCGGCCAACATGGTGGTCACAGTCGTAGGTGACCTGAAAGCCAGCGAGGCAATGCCCATCATTGAGAAGTATTTTGGACGCATTCCCGCGCGGCCCGCGCCGGAGCCACTGCGCACAAAGGAGCCGCCGCAACAGGCTTTGCGCTCGGTGACGATCCATGACCCGAGCCAGCCGATCTATGTGGAAGGCTACCATCGCCCGGACTTTCACGATCCCGATGATCCCGTCTATGACGTGTTGGCAGACCTGCTCTCCAAGGGCCGTACCTCGCGGCTCTACCGTTCTCTGGTGCGCGATAAACGGATCGCTCTCGCCGCTCAGGGTGGTTCTTTCCCGGGCAGTGAATATCCCAGCTTGTTTTTCTTTTTTGCCGTGCCCACGCAGGGCCATACCGCGGAAGAGATGGCTGCGCCCATTCATCAGGAGATCGAAAAGCTCAAAACACAGGACGTGACCGACGAGGAGTTACAGTCCATCAAGACCCGCGCCAAGGCCGACCTGATTCGCGGCCTGGCTAACGATCAGGGTCTGGCCATCCAATTGGGCGAGTATCAGGCGCTCTATGGAGACTGGCGTGAGTTGTTCCGACAGATTGACGACATTGATAAAGTCACCAAGGCTGATATCCGGCGTGTGGCAATCAAAACATTTGTTGAAGGAAATCGTACTGTCGCTACCATGGAAACCCAGGAGCCCAAAACCGAATCACCCGCGCCAGCCAAAGGGGAGCAGAAATGAACAAGAGAAAGACATTGCTCTTCGTGATTACCGGTCTTGTGGTTAGTGCTCTGGCGTTAAATGTGGGCCTTGCTTACTCACAAACCGTTAAGCCGTCTCAGCCTAAAACAGCACAATCAGGCGTCAACGTTCCGGGTACACCAGCCGCTTCATGGCAAAAGGTCCCAATTCCACCGCTACGCCAGTTTAAGCCGCAGGAGCCCCGGCGCGTGGAGCTGCCCAACGGAATGGTAATTTTCTTACAAGAAGACCATGAACTGCCATTGATTGACGGCACCATACGTATTCGAGGCGGCTCGCGTGCAGAGCCAGCGGAAAAAGTTGGCATGCTCGCGCTCTATTCAGACGTTTGGCGTACCGGCGGCACAAAGAGCAAGACTGGCGATGAGCTTGATGACTTTCTGGAAGCTCACGCCGCTCGCGTGGAAGCTTCAGAAAGCGCAGACTCCACCTTTCTTTCCTGGTCATCACTTAAGGAAAACTTTGATCAGGTGTTTCCAGTGGTGCTTGATCTGCTGGAAAACCCAGAATTTCGCCAGGACAAGATTGATTTGGCCAAGCAGCAGTTTGCCAGCCTGATTTCCCGCCGCAATGACGATCTGGATGAAATCGCGCAACGCGAATCCGCCAAGCTCGCCTACGGGCCAGAGAACCCGTATGCCCGCTCGGCGGAATACAGTACCGTTGACGCGATTACGCGGGAAGATTTGCTCCAGTGGCACCAACGCACTATGGCCCCGGCCAACATGATTCTTGGCATCGCGGGCGATTTTGATTCGGCAGCCATGGAACAGAAGTTGCGGCAGGCTTTTGGAAGCATGCGACGGGGAGAAAAATTTGTTTCCGCGCCAATCACCTTCCATAGCGCTAAGCCCGGAATTTATTTTGTGGAAAAAAATGATGTCAACCAAAGCGAAATCGAGATGGTTGATCTCGGCATTGACCGCCGCAATCCTGATTATTACCCCATTGAGGTAATGAACCAGTTGTTCGGCGGAGGCTTCGCTTCCCGGCTATTTGTCAATATCCGCACTAAACAAGGACTGGCGTATTCGGTTGGCGGCGGTGTAGGCGCCGCGCCTGATCATCCGGGTATAACGCGGTTCGCCATGGGCACCAAGAGTGGAAGCACAGCGGCTGGCATTGATGCTCTGCGCAGGGAGATGGACAAACTCATTACCGGCACGGTTAGCACGGAGGAGATGAAGAAAGCCAAAGACGCCATCCTGAACTCCTTTATCTTTGAGTTTGACTCCAAGCAAAAAGTGCTAGCCGAGCGCATGCGCTATGAGTTTTATGGCTTTCCGCCGGATTTCCTGGAGCAATACCGCGCCAATATAGAGAAAGTTACAGCCAGCGATGTTGACCG
The DNA here is from genome assembly GCA_036488825.1 of Candidatus Angelobacter sp. Classification (GTDB taxonomy): domain Bacteria; phylum Acidobacteriota; class Terriglobia; order Terriglobales; family Acidobacteriaceae; genus Angelobacter. The sequence goes on along the minus strand of DASXGZ010000027.1, from coordinate 32,651 downwards.
CGTGGCCCGGAAATATGTCCATCCTGAAAAGATGGCTGTCCTGGTGGTGGGAAATGCGAAGGACTTTGACCGCGAACTTTCAACATTCGGTAAAGTCACGCCTATTGACATCACGATTCCGCCACCGCCAAAACAGGGCAAATGAAGACAATGCAGTGGCGAAACACAAAGGGCACGCTCGCGCGTGCCCTTAAATATTTGCCTATTGCTAGTTGCTGACCGCTGCCTTCGCACAGTGCTTTTCAAAAGCCTGCTTCAGCCGCGTCGCAATTGTCATTGGATCGCTTGTTTCAATGTCATGCCGCTGCATCATGTATACCAATTGCCCGTCGCGCAATAGCCCAATTGAAGGCGATGTGGGCGGATAGCCTGTGAAATGGCTGCGGGCAGCGTCGGTCGCTTCCCTGTCCTGGCCTGCAAAAACCGTGATCATACGGTCCGGGCGGACGCCGCTCTGTATGGCCGCGCGCACGCCGGGGCGCATTCTGCCTGCGGCACAGCCGCAAATGGAGTTCACCACCACCATCAGCGTGCCTTTCTGACCGATTGCATTTTCCACGTCTGCCGCAGTGCGAGCCTCTTCAATACCGCCCGCTGTCAATTCCTGGCGCATGGGCGCCACCATTCCCTCTGGATACATCTTTTCCTCCCATTTCCTCCTTTCTATTTTACCAAGTAAAAACTCATTTCCCTAGTGTCCGTTAGTGCTGTAAGCTGTTAGCCAATCTTTGAGAATCCAGGAAAACATTCCCCTTGCGCCTCTGACCACATTTCGCGTGGGTGGTCCGGCGCGTTATTTTGTTGAAGCTCATTCGGAGCATGAAATTGCAGAAGCTGTGGCCTTTGCCTTCGCACGGAAGCTGCCTTTGTTCGTTCTTGGCGGCGGCAGCAATCTGGTGGTGTCCGATGATGGCTGGCCCGGACTGGTCCTGAAAATTTCTCTCTCCGGCGTTGAGTTTGAGGGTGACCGCGAGAAGATGGTCTTTCATGCTGCCGCGGGTGAAAACTGGGATGAACTCGTCGCACTCGCTGTCAGCAAGAATTGCGCCGGGCTGGAATGCCTGAGCGGTATCCCCGGCACCGTGGGCGGCACGCCAATACAAAATGTCGGCGCTTACGGACAGGAAGTTTCAGAAGTCATCACCCGCGTGCGTGTGCTTGAGATCGCGACCGGCGTGACGATTGAAATGAAGAATGCCGAGTGCGGCTTTGCTTACCGCAGCAGCCTGTTTAATACCACGCATCGCGATAAATACATTGTTCTTGAGGTGTCCTACCGTCTCCACCGCAATGGCGCGCCGAAGATTGAATACGCCGATTTAAAAAATTTCTTCGCGCAAACCAATACTAAGCGGCCAACATTGCATGATGTGCGTGCGGCGGTGCGCTCCATCCGCCAGAGTAAGGCCATGTTGATCGTGAACGGCGATGAAGACTGCCGCAGCGCGGGATCATTCTTCAAGAACCCGCTGGTCAGCGCCGCCGAAGCCACCATGATTGAGGCCGTTGCGCAGAAGTTCGCTCCGGCCACGCTCCTGCCGCGTTATCCCACTTCCAACGGCAAGGTAAAGCTTGCCGCCGCATGGCTGGTGGAGCATTCAGGGTTTAATAAAGGTTATTCTCTTGGGCCAGTTGGAATTTCACGCAAGCACACGCTGGCTATCGTAAACCGAGGCGGCGCGACGGCAAAAGATATTCTCGCGTTGAAGGGTGAAGTCCAGCAAAAAGTGTTTGATCTATGGGGGATCAATTTGCAACCTGAGCCGGTATTTGTGGGCTTCTGAATACGCAACATCCAATTTTTATCCCAATTCGTACTATATGTGTATCTTTCCACCGCTCTGGTCATCTTAAATATAGGTAGATAGAAGGGCGATTGCAGCGGCTTAGATAAGGCAGGTTTAAACGAAATCATATGCTGATAAAAAAACCAAGTGACATACCATCCTCGGAGATCACTCCAAAACCGGCATACATGAGTCGGCGCAAGTTTATTGCCGGAGCAGCGGCTGCGGGAGCAGCTTTGGCCGGGGGCTTCTACCTTCGCGAACATGTAAATGGTGAATCCACCGTGCAAGCGAGCGGGGCCAAGCTCAGCGGCATTGTGAAGAGTCCGCTTAGCACTTCAGAGACGCCAACATCATTTAAGGACATTACCAATTACAACAACTACTACGAATTCAGCACGGACAAATATGAGCCTAACGGGCTGTCCAAAGATTTCCGCACGCGGCCATGGACTGTCGCCATAGACGGCATGGTCAAGAAACCGAAGAAGCTGGATATTGACGCCATTATGAAGCTTGCGCCACTGGAGCAGCGCATCTACCGCTTCCGTTGCGTTGAAGGCTGGTCGATGGTGATTCCGTGGGTCGGCTTTCCCTTAAGCGCGTTAATCAAGCAAGCGGAGCCGCTTCCCAGCGCAAGATTCGTTGCTTTTCAGACTGTCATGGCTCCCGACCAGATGCCCAACCAGAAGCGCCCCGGCGTGCTGGATTGGCCTTATGTGGAAGGCCTGCGCATGGATGAAGCCATGCATCCGCTGACCATAATGGCCGTCGGCCTGTATGACGAAGTGCTGCCCAACGTCGATGGCGCGCCCCTGCGTCTGGTAGTGCCGTGGAAATACGGGTTTAAAGGCCTCAAGGCTATTGTTAAGATCAGCTTCACCGAATCCATGCCGCCGACCACATGGAACATCATGACCCCAAATGAGTACGGATTTTACTCCAACGTGAATCCGCAAAAAGACCACCCCCGCTGGAGCCAGGCCAGTGAGCGCCGCATCGGCGAATTTCGCAAACGGCCCACGCTCATGTTCAATGGTTATGCGGACCAGGTGGCAAGCCTTTACACTGGCATGGACCTGCAGAAGAACTACTGATGAAGGCGCTGCCGGATAAATACGTACGCGCCCTCAAAGTGCCTGTTTTCCTTGCCTGCCTTGGCCCGGTCTTTGTACTGACCTGGAAGGGATTTCACGGCGAACTCGGCGCGAATCCCATTGACGTTATCACGCGCACTACAGGCAGCTGGACCTTGAGTTTCCTGCTGATCACACTCAGCGTCACCCCGGTTCGCAAACTTGCCGGCCTTGCCTGGCTCATTCGCTTCCGCCGGATGCTGGGGCTCTATGCATTTTTTTACGGATCGCTGCACCTGATGACCTATGTCTGGCTCGACAAGTTTTTTGACGTGCATGAAATGCTGCATGACATCGTCAAACGGCGCTTCATTACAGCTGGCCTCACAGCGTGGCTTCTCATGCTTCCCCTGGCCATTACTTCCACAACGGGTTGGATCCGCCGCATGGGAGGCAAACGCTGGCAGAAGCTGCACCGGTTGATCTATTTCAGCGCTGCTGCGGGCGTTATCCACTTTATATGGCTGGTAAAGGCAGATCTGCGCCGCCCGCTTACCTATGGCGCTATTCTCGCAGTGCTTCTTGCATACCGGGTTGTGGCATGGCTGGTAGCCCGCTCACGCTCGCGCCGGATCGCATCGCAGCAAGCCGTTCGCGCCTGATCAAACAACGCCGAAACTCGGAGCCGCCAAATACAAAAAGCGCATCCTTCGATGCGCTTTTGAAGCGTTCAATTCAAATCATCTCAGTGGAAATTAAGTCTAATCTCCGTGGTCTGTACAATCGCCTGTCCATTCAGCTTGGCTGGCTTGAATTTATATTGCAAAACAGATTCAAACGCCGCTTCTTTAAAAATCGGCGGACCACTGATGAACTTGGGATTGGACACTCCACCATTTTTATCTACATCAACCTGAACCAACACAACCCCAGTGATGTTGCGCGCTCTTGCAATGGCGGGATAAATCAGCGTGCCCGTATGCAGGAGTTTCAAAGGCTCGAGTTGTGATTGCTCAATGGCTGCTGCCGAAGGCGCAGCAGAAGCCACAGGACGCGCCAGGTTTGATAAAGGCGCGGCAGTGCCGCCGCTTACGTTAAACGACGGCGCAATCTCCGGAGTCTGCTGTGGTGTTTCGCGCTGGTTAATTTTGGAAGGCCCAGATGCGCCTAGACTGGCAACTGTTGCCGGCTTCTCGGCAGGAGCAGGCTTTTCAGCGGCAGTTTTATCTGGGGCCGCTTTCCCTGATGTTCTCCGGGCATCAATCTCAACCACTGGTTTCACTGCTGGAGCAGCGCTTGCGCTCCCGTTGGAAGTCCCAATCACGGCCGGTACGCTTGCGTTTGACGATGCGGGCTGAACTGTCCCGGGAGATGATGGTCCTGAAGACTGCGCAGGCACGTTTGCAGCCTCTTGCGCATGCTGTTGGGTTGAAGATGGACCTGGTTTTTGAAATTTCAGAAAGGCAAAGGTGGCTGCAGCGGCGATCACCACAACCGCTACTACGCCAATCATCATGAACTTGTTGCCGGACTTGCTTTCTTCAGCCACCGAATCAAAAGTGCCAAAGTTTGCGCGCGGCGCTGGATCCGCATGCTTTTCCTCTTTCTTTGGCGGCATCGCCAGAGGAACCACTTCCACAGGAATACTCTTAATCGGCTCGACTTTGGCTGGCGCCGCAGCGGCAGCACGAGGCGCTGCGTTTGAAGGTTTAATGACTACCGGTGGCGGCGTAACCGGCATGGGCGCCACGGCGATTACAGGCTTGGCTGCAATGACCGGGACGGCTGCAATTGGCGCTGGCGGAGGTATTTCTGCTTGCGGCTGTTCTTCCCGAGTGCGACGCTCTTTTTGCAGCAGCACTGAAATCTGATCGCCCATGGTCTTCAGCACCGCGACATGTGTAATCGTGAACGCGTGTGGCGTGGGCGCAAAAGCAGCCAGCACGCCGACCACCCGGTTCTCCTCGCGGATCGGCGTTACCACCATGGAGCGTATTCCCAATGCACGGATAGCGGCACTGTCAACGCGCGTATCGGTTTCGCAATCATCACAGCGCAACTCTTTGCCGGTCTGGATGCAAAGTCCGGTAAAAGTGCCTTCTATGCGCAGTGCTGCGCCAACATCCGGCGCGCTTGCGCCGCTGCGCGCGCGGCATACGATTTCATCAGCGTTGCCTTCGCTCAAGGCGATGGCCACTCCGGAAGCGTTGGTGAAAGCCTGGGCGCGCTGTGCTACTACCGCCAAATCGTCCGGGGAGCCGCCACGCCCTCTTTTGTTAGAGGTGCTGTTAGCAGTATCTGAAGCTTGTGTCGCCATTTTTACGCCGTCCCTCAAAACTCTAATTTTGATTTTGCTGAAACATTCCGTCCTACTTTGTCCGGCAGACGCCCCTGATTTAATCGGAACAGCCGCCTTTTCTGACAAGAAAGAAGTCCCTGCCCCCTGGGAATTGCGCCACGGACAGGATGGGCCCAATTATCAAATTACTGATGTAAAAAATTACCGGATCGGCGAAAAGTCAGACGTGGGCGCTTGGTACCCGGATGCGTCATTGGGGGACTCGCCTTTAGGGCGAGGAAAACGCTCACGGCGTCGAAACAGCCTGTCTCTTACGGCCAAACCCGCTTAGTCTTGTCACCACCACCGTTGGCTGTGCTCTGCACCGCCACCGGACGCGCTGCTTCTGTAATGCCTACTGCGCCGCCTTCCAGGATTCGCGCTGCAACCCGCAACGCTTCAATCTCCGCTTGCAGCCCTGAGATCTGTGCCTGAAAAATGGCGATTTGGTTTTCCTTCTCTTTTATCGCGTCATATATGTTGGTCATTGTTTAGCGGCCTCAGGCGCGAATATAGCAACTACTGAACGAATGTCAATCAGTACCCAGGTACATACGTTCAGTCATATACCTTACTCATCGACCTATTCGTACATGTACCAAGGGCCACGGTTGTGCACCGTTTTCTTCTCGCAAAGGCACAAAACACCTATAAAGACAGGTGGAACCCTAAATCACGTTGTGCTGGTAGATTGCGCGGCTCTCCTTGTTCCCATTCTGGTCCACGCTATTACCTTCGTAATGCCTCAGTGGTGAAGACATGCTCCATTTTGGGTCTAGGAGCGTGAACGGGCCGCTTTTTTATTTGCTTGCAGCCCGTTCCATGTCCGTTGCAGGCGATGACGGAATGAGCACAGTTCTGACGACCGAATGCCATTCCCATACCAGAGTAACGCCGATCACCATCAGGGCAAGGCACAATCCCATCCACATTCCAACAGCGCCGAGCTTGAATTTGAAGCAGAGGAGCGCGCCCAATGGCAAGCCGATGGCCCAATACCCAATGAGATTGGCCAGCATGGCTATCCGTGTGTTACCCGCGCCCCGCAAAGCTCCTGTGGCTACCACTTGAAGACCATCGAATAGCTGGAAGACGGCAGCTACCAGCAGAAGAGTTGCGCCCGCGCTGATCACTTCAGGGTCTGGCGAGTAAATGCGGGCAATAGGCCTGGCCAAGAGAAACAACATCAGTCCGGAACAGGACATGAAGAGCGCACCAAAGAATATTGCCATCCATCCTGCACGCACTGCGCCATGCGCGTTATGGCTGCCCATGGCATGGCCCACCCGGACGGCAGCAGCAGAGCAGATGCCAAGAGGCACCATGTAAGTAAAACTGGCAACGTTCAGGGCAATCTGATGCCCCGCAAGCGGTACTGCACCCAGCTTGCCGATAAGAAAAGTTGCGCAGGAAAACGCTCCAATTTCCAGCAGCAACTGCAACGCCGCGGGAAAACCCAGCTTCACTAACTGGCGGATACGCTCCAGTACCAGCCGTCGTGAGGCGCTCCATAATCCGCTGGACCTCTTCCGGTCATAATAGACAACCGCGACCGCGAGCACTGCTACCATGTACGTGCGGGAAATACACGTTGACCATCCGCTGCCCGCCACTCCATACGCGCGTGCCCCTAAATGTCCGTAAACCAGTGCCCAGTTTCCCGCCAGGTTAACGAGATTCGCAGACACCAACGCGAACACCACCGGCTTAACAATGTGCATGGCTTGGAGATAGCGTCGCAAGGCGAAATACAGAGTTAGCGGCAGCGTGCTCCAGACAAGGGCTTTCAAAAAAGGGACTGTAGTTGCGACCAGAACCGGCGAGAGCCCGACAAGAGGAAACAGTGGGAGACATGCGAGCACAGCAACCATCAGCAGCGGGGAAAGAGCGCAAGCCAGATAAAGTGCGCTCCACATGGTGCGATGGCACTCTTGCAATCGCCGTGCGCCATAAGCCTGCGCCACCAGCGTGTCCATACCCAGCATGATGCCGCTGCCAAAAATTCCAATCGCGTAAAACAAAGTGCTGCCAAGGCTTACCGCGCCAATGGCCGTCGCGCTGTCAGGCAGCCGGCCAACCATGACGGTGTCAGTAAATGACATGGCCAGCCATCCCAGCTCAGTAAGCGCAAGCGGCACGGCCAGGCGCAACATGGGACGAAATTCCTGGCCGAAATCGCGCGTGTGCAGCATGGGAATAATTTAAACACAACTGCGTAGCATGAGACCTTTGAAGCCACATGCTTTGCCCAGGCTCTCAGCCAAAGTATGGCGCCAGACTCAGCTAATTAACGATGTATGGTTCCGTATCAGGAAAGTCTTCAAGAATAGCGTGGTACCCGGAGGAGATGCGGGTAGGATTCTTGACTGCTCGGCGTAATTCAAACCGAACATTGCGGTCACACTGCTTGCAGACTGGGAAGCGATCACCCTCCAAGAGCGTGGCTTCATGCATGAGGCGGTGAGATTCATGCATGACCCTGTAAATTCCGCTTTTTGGCACCAATTCCCCGGGCTTGTGCTTTGCGTGCACGGTCTTTCCTTGCGTGGCGGATATCGCCCCTCAATGGGACCTGATAAATATTAAAAGAATGCTAAGATTTGTAGCAAGAGCATGCAAGACTTTTCCGGCAATTCTCAATGGCATCCCGGCGCCATCTCAACAGCATCGTTGCATGGATCCCACATTTCTCAATATGTGATCCCAATGACGCACACAATTCATGTGCAAAGTCAAAAGCTTGCGATATAATCCCGCCAATCTTTTCTCAATCTAGCGTTCGGGAATTCATGACCACAATTCTGTCAGTCACTTCCAGTGCAATGCTTAAGACCACCCGTCAACTCTTGCTGGAGCAGCAGGCCTACTCTGTTTGCTCGGCGCTGGGCCTGGGTGAAGTTGATTCTCTTGGTAAGGAGAGGCCTGCGATTGATTTGGCTTTGATTTGCCATGGCTTTCGCGGACCCGACAAGCGGAAGATTGCCCACCAGATAAACCACTATTACCCTGGACTGCCGATTCTGGAAATGTGCTTCAATTCGCCAGAAATTCCTGGGGCTGATTTTGTCCTGAGCGACTCGCCCTCTGAATTGATTAGCGCCATCAAACTGGTCCTTGCCGGACGGCGGGTACGTGGTTATATGGAATGAAGTCAGCAGAATCCCGCTGCAACGGAATCAGGAGCTTTTTCGATTGACAGCTCCGCAAAAAGTCGGCTAGCATCAAACCGTAATGTATTCCTTCGCCCAGCATCTTCGCCATCACCATCGTCATGCGGCACACATGCTGGCGGAGGCCTGTATCAATTAGGTTACAGCGCAATCATAAAGATGAATCGCCCGCCGGCAATAAAATCGGCGGGCTTTTTGCTTTTCACACAAGCGTGGACAATGTGAGGAGATATGCAGATTGACTTTGAGAAAATGGATGGCTTGGCCCCGGCAATCGTGCAGGAAGATGGTACAGGCGAGGTTCTGATGGTGGGTTTCATGAATACCGAATCCTTTGCACGCACTGCCGCGACCGGCTATGTGACTTTTTATTCGCGGACACGGCAGAAATTGTGGATGAAAGGCGAGACTTTCGGGAACCGGCTGCGCGTGATCTCCGCCCTGACTGATTGTGACCGTGACACCATATTGGTGCGGGTTGCCGTGGAAGGCGATGGCCTGGTCTGCCATACTGGCGCCAAGTCATGCTTTACTGAGCCGCTTGAGATTAAAACTGTGGAGGCGCCGCGATGAAGCTCCGCGTTGGAATTCCCAAGGGGAGCTTGCAGGATTCCACCATTGCCCTGTTCAAACGTGCGGGCCTGAATGTTTACACCAGCAGCCGATCTTACTTTGCCGCGACTGACGATCCTGAGATTGAGTGCATGCTGATCCGCGCACAGGAAATGGCGCGCTATGTGGACCATGGCGCTCTGGATTGCGGACTTACCGGCAAAGACTGGGTTGTGGAAAGTGGACTGGATTTGGTAACAGCCGCGGAACTCACTTATGCCAAACAGGGCCTGGGAAAGGTGCGTTGGGTGCTCGCCGTGCCGGAAGACTCACAGTTCCGCAAAGCCGAAGACCTTGCTGGCAAGATCATCGCTACCGAACTGGTCAATGTTACACGCAACTATTTCTCGGTCAGGAATGTTCCCGTAAAAGTTGAATTCTCCTGGGGCGCAACGGAGGTCAAGCCACCCATGCTGGCCGATGCCATCGTGGAAATCACTGAGACCGGCAGCTCGCTTCGAGCCAACCGGCTGCGCATTGTGGAAACCGTAATGGAATCCACCACACAGCTTGTCGCCAACAAGACTACGTGGGCAGATAAAGAGAAGCGCGCCAAGATCGAAAGCCTTGCGCTTATGCTATGCGGCGCTATTTATGCTCAAGGCCGGGTGGGTCTGATGCTGAATATCCGTAAAGAAGACCTTGCTGGTATTTTGTCCGTTCTGCCGGCCTTGCAAAAGCCTACTATTTCAACGCTCAGTGATGGCGAGTGGGTGGCCGTGAATACGATCATTGAGGAATCTACGGCCTGGAAAATCATGCCCAAGCTCAAGGCTGCCAAGGCAGAAGGAATTGTCGAATATCCGCTGAATAAGGTGGTGTTGTAATGCGCGTGCTGAAGGGCCGCAAAGCAGAAGCCTTTGTCCGCGCGCTTGAGGATCGCGGAGCCACTGACCTGGCTCGCGTGGAAAAAAAGGTGGCGCGGATCGTGGCGGATGTCAGAAAGAACGGAGATCGCGCGCTGCGACGGTATGCGGAAAAATGGGACGGCCTGGCGTCCAAACAGCCGCTGCATGTTTCTGAAGATGAAATGGAGCAAGCCTGGAACACGGTCTCACCCGAATTTAAGCAAGCGCTGGAGATCGCTGCTGGAAACATCCGCCAGTACTGCGAATGGCAGAAGCCCCAGCCCTGGCGCAATACTGTGGCAACGGGAATTCAGCTAGGGCAGGTAATACGGCCGTTGCAGTCCGCCGGATGTTACGTTCCCGGCGGCCGCTATCCCCTGCCTTCCACTATGCTGATGACGGTAATTCCGGCGCAGGTCGCTGGCGTTCAGGAAATTCGCGTGGTCTCACCGCGCCCCGCAACAGAAACTCTGGCAACTGCACATTTTCTTGGCGTACGTGAATTCTTCCACATCGGCGGCGCACAAGCTGTTGCTGCTCTCGCCTATGGCACAGCGATGGTACCGAAGGTCGACAAGATTGTTGGCCCCGGCAACTTGTTTGTTACAGCTGCTAAAAAAATGGTGGCTTTTGATTGCGGCATTGATTTTCTTGCCGGCCCCACGGAAATTGTTGTCATGAGCAAACGCGGTGAACCCCGATTTATTGCCGCCGATCTGGTGGCACAGTCAGAACATGCTCCCGATACACTTGCAGTATTCATCACCACGTCAAGTTTGTTGGCAGCGGAGGTTGCTTCTGCGGTGAAGCTCGCAGCAGCTACGAACGAAATAGCTCAGGCTTCACTCAAGAACAATGGCGCGGTTGTGCTTGCTGAATCAGAAGCTCAGGCCTTTGACTTCGCCAATCGCATCGCGCCCGAGCACATCACGGTAGATGAGGAATACCTGGCGCACGTTCACAATGCGGGGTCGATATTTATTGGAGACTATTCTCCGCAGGCAGCAGGCGACTACGCGGCTGGGCCAAACCATGTCCTGCCCACGGGCGGTGTAGCCCGCTTTAGGGGAGGACTAAACGTACAGGATTTTGTAAAGACCATCTCTGTCCAGCAGCTCTCACGCGACGGTCTGGGCCGCATTGCGGAGACAGTAGTGACGCTGGCGGAAGCAGAAGGGCTCACGGCCCATGCACAATCCATTGGAGTGAGGTTAGCCAATGCTTAAAGCGCGCCAGTGCGTTCGCGAGATGCGCGAATACCATTCCCCTCTCAGCGCTCCATCTATTGATCTGCGCCTGGACATGAATGAGAGCACCACCGGATGCTCACCTCGCGTACTGGCGAAATTGAACAGCATGGATGTCCGGACTCTGGCCCGCTATCCCCGCCGCGAGGTGGGAGAGAAGCTTGTGGCAGATTTCCTCGGCGTGCCTCCAGTGCAGCTATTGCTGACAAACGGTGCCGACGAAGCAATTGACCTTCTGTGCCGCGCATATTTGGAGTCGGACAACGAAATCATCATCGTGGTCCCGACCTTCGGCATGTATGAAGTGTTTGCGCAAATGGAAAATGCCAAAGTGGTGCGGGTGCCTGCCGGCGCCGAATTTAGTTTCCCGGTACAGCGGGTGATCGACGCTGTGACCGCAAATACCAGGCTCATCGTCATCTGCAATCCCAACAATCCCACGGGCGTAGCTGTTTTAAGATCTGACATATTGAAAGTGGTTGAGTCCGCGCCCGACGCGGCCATTCTGTTGGACGAAGCTTACTTTGATTTCTCCCGGCAAACTCTTATGGATCAGATTGGCAAGCTTCCCAATCTGTTTATTGCCCGGACATTTTCCAAAGCCTATGGGCTCGCGGGCCTCCGTCTTGGAGTAATTGCCGGTGATCAGGAACAAATGTCTGTCCTGCGCCGGATGGCTTCACCGTTCAATGTGAACGCATTTGCCATTGAATGCCTGGCCGAAGCACTGGCGGACCGGCAGTTTGTGGCTGACTATGTTTCGCAGGTAGCTGCCAACCGCGAATGGCTGCGAAAAGAATTGGAGCAGATGCAATTCAAGTGCTGGCCCAGCCAGGCCAATTTTATTCTGTGCCGATTCGGAGACATAAAGGCGGCCATTCTTGAAGCTCTGCGGGCCCGGGGCATATCGCTGCGCGACCGACCTGATTGTGAAGGTTGTGTCCGTATCACGATTGGAACACAGATGGAAATGGAACGGCTGATCTCAGAGCTGAAACAAGTGCTATCTCAAATTCCGGCAGAGAAGCAGGCAATGCGATGAGTTTAGCGCTGATTGCGAACGTATGGCGTGAGGTGTCGCCGTGAGAAAAGCCTCTCTCCGCCGTGACACGACTGAGACGCAGATTCAACTTGCGCTGACGATTGAAGGCCAGGGCCTCTATGAGGTGTCCACGGGTATCCGGTTTTTTGATCACATGCTGGAGTTGTTCACGCGCCACGGCGCTTTTGACCTGAAGTTAAAAGCCACGGGCGATTTAGACGTGGACCAGCACCACACGGTGGAAGACGTGGGCATTGCGCTGGGCGAGGCATTCGATAAAGCACTGGGGAATAAACGCGGCATCATGCGCGCGGGATACTTTCTGATGCCGATGGATGAAACGCTGGGATTGGCCGCAGTCGATTTCAGCGGACGCACTGCCGCAGTCGTGAACACACTAGTTAAGACGCGGCTCGTCGGCGATCTGCAATCAGAGCTGGTTTATGATTTTTTTGAAGGCTTTGCCCGCGGCGCGCGCGCCAATGTTCATCTCAAAACAATCTACGGCCGCTCCAACCATCATAAAATCGAAGCTCTTTTCAAAGCTTTCGCGCGAGCTTTACGCGTGGCCTGCTCTCGCGACAAGCAACTAGCCAAAATGCTGCCCAGCACCAAGGGGCTGCTATGATCGCGATTGTCGATTACGGCGCAGGAAATATCAGCTCGGTTAAAAAGGCGCTGGAACACTTGCAGGCAGACGCGCAGGTGACTTCTGATCCTTCGGTGATCGCATCTGCGCAGAAAATCATCGTTCCCGGCGTAGGACACTTCAGTCGCTGCCAGTTGCTCAACCAGAATTTACGCACGCCAGTGCTTGATGCAATTAACCAAGGCAAGCCTTTTCTCGGCATCTGCGTAGGCATGCAATGGCTTTTTGAAGGCAGCACGGAAGCTCCGGAGACGCCGGGTGCGGCGCTCTTCGCCGGACAAAACTCCCGCTTCCCTGCCTCAGTGAAAGCGCCACACGTCGGCTGGAACCAGATTGAGGTCAAGGATGGATCTCGCCTGCTGCGCGGCGTTAGCAATGGCGCGTTTGTTTATTACACGCATTCTTTCCGGGCGCCAATGATCGAACAGACTGTCGCCTGCACAAATTATGACGGTGATTTTTCTGCTGCCATTGAGCGCGACAATATTTTTGGCGTTCAGTTCCATCCGGAGAAGTCGGCTGAAACAGGCTTAAAAATCCTGGAGAATTTTTGTGCCCTCTGAGCCGCTCAACCCCAGCAAGCCAAACCCCGGCTTACCAGGGACCCCGCGGCTGGCCAAAAGAATTATTGCCTGCCTGGACGTGGATGCAGGACGCGTGGTAAAGGGCATCCAGTTCCAACAACTGCACGATGCCGGTGATCCCGCCGAGCTTGCCCTTGCTCACGCCACAGCAGGGGCTGATGAAATTGTGCTGCTCGACATCACCGCAACATCCGATGGCCGGAAGACGCTGATGGAGACCGTCCGCCGCACGGCCCGCGAGTTGTTTGTGCCTTTTACTGTTGGCGGCGGTATAAGAACGCTGGAGGATGCAGCCAAAGTTTTTGACGCTGGCGCGGACAAAGTCAGCATCAACTCTGCGGCGGTCGCCAACACAGGGCTAATAAGTGAGATTGCCGGCCGCTTTGGTTCGCAGGCAGTCATTGTTGCCATTGATGCGCGGCGTGGAGCAGGTCAGCCAGACGCAGCGGAAGTCTATGTTTCGGGCGGACGAACAGCTACAGGCAAAAAGGCCCTTGCCTGGGCGCGCGAAGCAGAAGAACGCGGCGCGGGCGAAATCCTGCTGACCTCTATGGATCGCGACGGTACAGGCATGGGCTTTGATTGCGAATTGACCGCCGCAATCGCGGGATTGGTTTCAATTCCGGTCATCGCCTCAGGCGGAGCAGGCAATGCGCAGCACTTTACCGAAGTCTTCACAGCAGGAAAAGCCGATGCTGCGCTGGCTGCATCTATCTTTCATTTTAGAAACCAGCACTTTGGGAATCAGCATTTTAGAAACCAGCACTTTGGTACGCATGCTATAGCCGAGCTTAAGCAGACACTTCTTCAGCATGGCATTCCCATGAGATGGCCATGCTGATCCCTTCGATTGATCTGATGGGCGGCAAGATCGTTCAACTTGTGCAAGGCGAGAGGAAGGCGCTGGAGTTCAATGACTTTGATTATTGGATTGAGCGCTTCTCGGCATATCCGCTGGTTCAACTGATCGACCTTGACGCGGCCATGGGCCGGGGCAGCAACCACGAGTTGATTGCCATGATTTGCAAACGGCTTCCCTGCCAGACTGGCGGCGGCATACGGGATGTTGCGCGCGCCAGCGAACTGCTGAGGCTAGGCGCTAAACGCGTGATTTTTGGCTCGTCTCTGCTTAAGGATGGGAAGATCAATACGCCGCTTGCGGTGGAAGCCGCGAAAGCTCTGGGAACAGATCAACTTACGTTTTCCATTGATTCGCGCGAAGGCAAGATCGCAATCAAGGGCTGGACCGAAAACACAAGCGTTGGCCCGGCAGAAATGATCTCTGTGCTCGATCCCTATTGCGGCGCCTATCTTTATACCCACATTGATACCGAAGGAACAATGACCGGCTTCCCGATCAACGCTGCCCGAGAGTTGGCTGGGCTGACCAGAAAAAAACTTATTGTTGCCGGTGGGATTCGTTCACGCGCAGAGATTGATACGCTTGACGCCATAGGAGTGGATGCCGTAGTTGGCATGGCCATTTATACTGGCGCACTTGAATAAATTCATGCAGACCGATGCTAATGAACCGGCCCAAGCCTCCGAAACAAACTGGACGTGTGTTACCTGCGGCCAAAACGCAGTAGGAAATTTCTGCGCCAACTGCGGAGAAAAGCGGCGTGGCGATCATGACTTCTCGCTTGCCCATGTGCTAGCTGAGGCTGCCGAAGCTTTCTTGCACATCGACTCAAAAGTTTTTCTCACGCTTAAAACCCTGATGGTGAAGCCGGGCAAGCTAACGGAAGAATTTTTTCTGGGTAGGCGCAAGCCATATATGTCTCCACTGCAGACGTTTTTCGTGTGCAACTTGCTGTTTTTCTTAATTCAGCCATTGACTGGTTTAGAAATACTGGCGCCACCCTTGCGCATATTTGATGATCCGAACTCATGGACCAGGCACTTAATCGACCAACGCTTGGAACATAAGCACCTGTCGCGAGCAAATCAACAAGAATTTGTTGACTATTCACATAACTTTGATCATAACTCCCGTCTGCAAGCTAAGAGCTTGATTCTGGTAATGGCGCTGATGCTTGCAGTCGTGATTAGCATTCTCTATTTTCAGCGGCGACGCTATTTTTCTGAACACATTATTTTCTCTTTGCACGCTTATGCATGGTGGCTGCTTTGGGTTCTGACCATTTTGGTGGCAACGTCGCTTATCCTCATTATTGTGGTGTCAATCCTGTATATTTTTGCGCGGGCAAAATTGTTCGGGCTCCGCGGCAGTAACCTTCATCTGCTTGACGTCATTGAAACTTCGTTGGAGTTTGGCGGATTGGGCCTGTATTTGTTCTTTGCAGCCCGCAAGTTTTATCAGGACAAGTTAATTCCAGGGCTAGCCAAAGGGGTAATATTGACGCTTTGCAGCTCCGGTCTGTTCTACCTATATCGCTATCTGTTGTTTTTTACCGTACTCTATACGACGTAATTTTTCTTTCCGCGATAGAGCCCGGCGATACCGAACGTGTAAGGCGTCCAAGCGGCGTCTTTAAACCCAGCAGATTCCATACGCTTCAACATTTCCTGCGGCGCGGGAAATTTATGGACGGAAGCGGGCAGGTATTCATAAGGCCCCCGCACACCTGAGATCATTGTGCCGATCCGGGGCAGCACGTTACGAAAATAAAAGCCGTAGAGCTTTCCCAGCAATCCGCCCGGTTCGCTGAAATCGAGGATACCCATTTCACCCTGCGGTTTAAGGACGCGAAAAATCTCGCACAGCCCGCCGTCATAATTGGCAAGGTTGCGGAACCCGAATGATGAAACCACCAAGTCCATGCTGCTATCGGCCAGCGGCAGATGCAGGGCGTCCGCTTCCACGGGCTGTATCTGCTTCACGCGGAATTTAGGCAGGCCGTGTTGCAGCATCTGGTGGGAAAAATCCAGCGCAAGAATAGCAGCGCTGCTGTTCCGCCGGCTTGCGACCGCACGCATAGCCACAGACATATCTCCGGTGCCGGCACAGAGATCCAGCACGCGGGAATTGTTTCGGGAAAGTATATGCGTAAATGTCCGCGCGGTGCGCCGCCACCATAGCCGGTCAACGTTCATGGAGAGGACGTGATTGAGAAAGTCATAGCGCGGAGCAATCTCATCAAACATCTGCCGGACGGCTTGCGCCGCAGAATTTTCATCCGTCGCCCCTGCGGGCGTGGTGCCCCGAACGCCGACGGACGCAGCGCCAGCAGCTTTGGCTGAATCAATAGCGGGAGTTTCAGTCTGCTCAGGCATGGCTTTTGATCAGTTCCACCGCGTTGCGGACGATTTCTATGGGCACATCGCTCGAGATCTTAACTTTTCCAATCTTCTGCGGCAGCACAAAGTGGATAGCTCCGGCAATGGTCTTCTTATCAGAGCCAAGCCGGCCCATCACATTTTGGACATCGCACACAACCGGCGGCAATGGACCGTAAGCATGAGTTGCCGCGGTAATGCGAGCGGCTGTTTCGGCGCGACAAAAACCGGCGTCGCGCGCAATGGCCGCCGCTGCGATCATGCCCCAGGCGACGGCTTCTCCGTGGAGGAAGTGGGTATATTCGGTCGCGGCTTCCAGGGCGTGGCCAATCGTATGGCCGAAATTGAGGATGCGCCGCAGCCCGGATTCCTTTTCGTCGTAAGAAACCACTTCGGCTTTCACGCGGACTGAATCGGCAATCATGCGCTGCATGGCGGCAGAATTGCGGCCAAGCAGCTTGCCGGGCTTGCGCTCCATTAGTTCAAACAGCCCACTGTCCCGGATCACACCGCATTTCAGCGATTCAAATAGGCCGGAACGAAACTCGCGGTCTGCAAGCGTCTCCAGAATTTCCGGATCCACCAGGACGGCCCTGGGCTGGTGAAACGAGCCTATCAGGTTCTTGCCGGAACGGAGATTCACCCCGGTCTTGCCGCCGATGCTGGCATCGACCTGGGCAACCACGGTTGTGGGAATCTGGACTACTGGAATACCGCGCATAAAAATTGCGGCAAGAAAACCTGCGCAGTCGCCCACCACTCCGCCGCCAAAAGCCACCAGCAGCGACTTACGGTCTGCCCTGGCGTCTACCAGTTGCTCGGCCAACTGCTCAACCATGTGCAGCCTTTTGGCCGGTTCGCCATCATGCATTTCCAGAATTTCAAAAGGCAGGCGGGCGGCGCGCAGAGATTTC
Source organism: Candidatus Angelobacter sp. (assembly GCA_036488825.1). GTDB lineage: Bacteria > Acidobacteriota > Terriglobia > Terriglobales > Acidobacteriaceae > Angelobacter. The sequence continues at coordinate 15,144 of DASXGZ010000027.1, read as the reverse complement.
TCCAGCGCTTCCCCCCAATGGCGGCGCACATTCGGAGAGGTAATTACAAAGACGCGGCTTCCTGAAGACGGCAAAACGCGGCGGACTTCGCGCCCGGCCCGGCGCAGTAATCCTGCGCCGACCATGACGTTATAGCCTTCTGGCTTTGTTCTGACACGAATCTTTTGCACGCAGTTAGATGATAAATGATGGCGTGGTAGGGATAGGAACACGGCATGGATCGAACCAATTTTCCACGCTTTGCATACGGAGAGCACCAGAAGTTTTTCGGCGGATTAGCAAACCATTGGCTGATCATTTTCTGCCTGCTGCTTGTGGGCGTTACCGCCGCTCAGGAATAGCCACCTTCAAGTACGATCAATAGTAGTAGCCGCTTCTCGCTGCTATTATTTTTACTTCGACCTCTAAGGTGGCCGACCATGTTCCGACTGCCTCTGCTACTCGCTTTCTTATTTTCCTGCATTTTCCTTGCCGCCCAAACGCCGGACAGCTCCAGCATCCGCGGGCAGGTGTTTGATCCAAGTCATGCTGTTGTTCCCAGCGCTGAAGTCAAGATCAGCAATGGCCGCATTGCCCTGGAAAAATCTGCCCAGACCGATTCCTCTGGCCGATTTTCTTTTTCCGGGCTGCCGGTGGGCTCCTACACACTCACAGTTCATAAAGATAAATTTGCTGATCTACAGCGCGATATCACACTCGTCGGCGGCACAAATGCGACTGTGATGCTGCAGTTGAATGTCTCTGAAGTTCAGACTGAAATTGTTGTGACCGGGGCCGCGGGAGAAGTCCGCGCTGACATGCCGCAGCTTGGAGATCGCCTTGGGTCTGAGCAAGTGCAGGATATGCCGCTGCTGAACAGCCGCATCACCTTTCTACCACTGCTAAATGCCGCAAATCGTCCTGCCTTGAATCAGGGCGACGTGTTCATGAACCAGAACCTTTTCACCACCAACGGTTCTGGCCGACGCCAAACGTCATGGGTGGTAGATGGGGCAAGCGGCAATGACAGTTGGGGACGGCAAACCATTTTCAGCAACATCCCCCGGGTGGCGGTCCAGGAGATGACGGTGCTTGAAAATGCCTTTTCCTCGGAATACGGCGCCACAACCGGAGGCGTAGTGAACATTGTGACCCGCACGGGCGGCCGGCACTACCACGGCGAGCTTATCGGCGTGTTGCGGCCCGACGATACTTCAGCCAAGCTCTCCGGCTTTACTGCAGCCAACGCAGCCAATGGCAATCAGGTCGTCTCGGACTCTATGGGCCAACTGAGCGCCGCATTTTCCGGCCCCATACCGCATACTCAGGCCACAGAGTTATTTTTTGGAGGCGAGTACACGCGTCAGAATCGCGGTTCACCTGTAACTTCTGCGCTTGCGCCGGGCGTCTTCGTCGGCCATTACGCGGATTGGATGACCTTTCTCCGTGTGGACCACAAGATCAATGAGAACAACACGGCCTTTGTTCGTGCGAATACTGACAGCTTACATGACACAAATCCCAATGGCACCGTAGGAGGAGCCACGTTGCCGACTGTGGACCGCATCTTCCGCCGTCGCACTTATTCTTTCGAACTGGGCGAAACCGCAACCCTCTCATCAACGCTGCTCAACAGTGCTCGCGCGCAATTTCAGTTGGCCTCTCCCATCACTGAATTCGATCCTGTCGTTTTTGGCACTCAATTTGTGGTGCCGATTGTAGGCGCCCCTACTTTTACAACCGGCACATCGCAGTCCGCGCTGCTGTTGAACCACCAATTTGGCGTCACGGATACACTGGCTGTCCTCCGGGGAAAACATCAATTCAAGTTCGGCGCGGACGTTCTCTACGCGCACACCGGCGGCAATAGTAAGGAATTCGGCGGGCCCATTTTTCTGGGACAGTTTCAATTCAAACCTTGTCCTGTCGGCACCCCAGTTTCAACTTGTGAAACTACATACCTGAATAGCATCGGCAACGTGCAGAGCTACACCCAGAGTTTTGGCAACGGCAGTTACACCGTTGACGACACACTCTGGTCGCTGTTTGCGCAGGACGATTTCCGTGTCCGGCCGGACCTTACGCTTAACCTGGGCTTGCGTTATGAGCAGCAGACCTTCACCGATGCGCGTTTGAATTTTGCTCCCCGCATAGGTTTCGCCTACGACTGGCTGGGCCATCACAACACGATCATTCGCGGCGGCTTTGGAGTTTACTACGCTCAGGTTGTTGACAACTCAGAAGCTAATTATGCCTTGAGCGGCCCCACAGGCGTCTTCAACTTCACAGCGGAGGCAGAGCAGATTGGCTTCCCCGGCAGCCTTACTGCTGTGCCACTTTCGGCGCCTCCAGCGGGCGCGGTCCTGCCTGTGCGCAGCATTTATATTCGTCCTGGGCGGGCCTCCTTTTACAACCAGTTCTTTGACACCTCATTTCTCCAAGGTTATCCGGATGCGCTGCTCAACCCCTACTCAGAGCAATGGACCTTTGGAGTGGAGCGGCAGCTCGGGCGCAACTGGGTGCTGAGCGTGGATTACGTGGGAGCGCACACCGTTAGGGTAGTCCGCCCACTCGATGTTGATGCTCCAGCGCCGTTCGTCCGCGCTGCACAGGGCCAGACACGCACTGCGCAAGCAGCCAATTGCACCCGTCCTCTATGGGTCGCCTTCTACGCTGCGGCCGGACGCACTTGCAATCCTGCTGCTACCAATCCGCCACAGCCTGCCTTTGGCGTAATTACTACTGACGTAAATGATGGCTTTGTGCGCTACAACTCGCTGAACGTCAACCTGAGCCATGCTTTCAACCATCGCTTTGCCATGCTGGCCAGCTACGTTTACTCGCATTCGATTGATAACGTCGATCCCGATGTTCCCGGACAAAACCCGAATGATCCTAACTTCGTCAATGAGCAGGAAGTGGGCAATGCCGCCTTCGACCAGCGCCATCGCCTTGTTCTGAGCGGCACCTTCCATGGTCCTTTCGGGATTGATGCCGGTGGCATCACCACGCTGGCGTCAGGCCTGCCATTTAATTTGGTAACCGGCAGCAATAACAGCGGAGATCCTGGCGCGACTGCGGACCGACCCGTGATCAATGGCGTGGTGGTGGGCCGCAATACAGGGCAGGGCCGCGCTATCTATGACTTTTCGCCGTTTCTGGAAAAGGTATTCCCCTTCGGCGAGAACGTACGCGCTCGACTCCGCGCTGAAGCTTTCAACGTATTCAATCATCCCAATTTTGTGGGGTACGTTGGCACGGTTGGAAATGGAACGGGTATACCAGCAACCATAGGTCAGCCTCTGACGGGCGTCACAAACCAGCTTCCAGCACGGTCAATGCAGTTTTCATTTCGATTGAGTTATTAAAGCATTTCTACGGGCAAAGGGACCTGACCAAGGCGTGACGAGCCAGGTATCGATTGGTTTTGGGCATGAACACCAGACCCAAAAGATGCCGCGATGTTAGGCTGGGTGTATCCTTTCATAGCTGCGACAGTCGATATGAAACTACGATCAGCACTGCTGCAAACGACGAATTCTGCCCCTGCCCCGATGTTATGATTGCGCCCACCATGAAGAAGCCTTGTTTATTATTTGCGCTGTTAATTTTCATTCTTTTGTCTGCTACGTTGCTTCCATTTGCCGCGGGCCAGTCGCAGGCCGCGACGGCGCCTCATTCCATCGTCATTCACGCAGCGCGTTTGCTTGATATTGAGAACGGGAAAATTATTTCGCCAGGAGAAGTTTTGGTCGAAGGCGACCGGATTGTGGAAGCCGGTAACGCGGTCAGGCATCCTGCCGGAGTCGAGGTGATGGATCTGGGAGACCGCACGCTGCTCCCGGGCTTGATTGATGCCCATGTCCACCTGTTCCTTCATCCCGGAGCTGAGGACCTGCAGACAGTTGAGGAGTCGGTTCCACAGCGAACCATCCTGGCTACGCTCGCGGCAAAAGACGATTTGATGGCCGGATTCACTGCCGAACGCGATATGGGAACTGAAGGAGCGGGTTCTGCCGATACAGCAGTGCGCAACGCGATCAATCAAGGCCTGATTCCGGGGCCGCGCCTGCGCATCAGCGGCAATGCAATCGATATTCTGGGCGGCCACGAAGACGCCAATAATTACAATCCTGAACAACACCTTCTTTCGAACGCCACTCGGGCCAACAGCGCAGCCGAATTGATCAGTGTGATGCGGGAGCAACTCAAGCAAGGCGCCGACTTTACCAAGATCTATGAGACGGGCCGCGATTCGCTGCGGGAGGGCAGATTCTCCACGCCGTACCAGTTCACTGAAGCAGAGCTGAGTGCGGCGGTACAGGAGGCTGCTCGTGTCGGCAAGCGTGTAGGGGTGCATGCAACGGGAGAACCGGGCACTCTGTACGCTGCGCGAGCCGGAGTTGCTTCCGTCGATCACGCCTTTCAGCTTAGCGGCGAGACAATGCACCTGATGCGCGAAAAACACATCTTTGCGGTTCCCACTTTTACTATTTCTGAATACTTCGCCGACCATGCGGCCTCTCCCGCGGAATCCGAGCGGCGCAGGCAGATGCTCGATTTCCATGCTCAGGAGTTTCGCAAACAGCTTGCGGCCGGCGTGCCCATGGCGGTGGGATCTGATGTGGGCCCGTTCCCACATGGAACTCAGGCGCGGGAATTTGTGCTAATGGTGAAGTACGGCATGGCTCCATTGGCGGTTCTTCAGGCCAGCATGCTGAATGGGGCCAAGTTATTGGGATGGGAAGGTCAGATCGGCGATTTGAAAGCTGGTTATTTCGCCGACATCATTGCTGTCCCCGGCGATCCGTTGCAGGATATTAGTGTCGTGCAGAAGGTGGCCTTCGTAATGAAGGGTGGAGTTGTGTATCGGCGATGATTCCTGTTCGATGATGATGCAAGACGCCAGTCACCATGAGCGGAATGATTTGGGCCTGCCGAGAATAGGTCGAATATTTTTTCCGAACTGGCGATTTGTACTCAGGCGTGACTATTCGACCCAATAAAGTAAGGAGGATGGTTGGCGGATCACTCTTCCGTCGTTGAGCGGGCCTTGTATCCATTTGGGGCAGCGGCAGCGCCGATGATAAATGTTGGTGTGTGCAAGGGCGGCGGGTAATGGCGCGTATAAGAGCATTTTCAATCACCACTGTCGGGGCGGTTGCACGATTTTGTACGATTCGAGCAAACGCTTTGGAAGTGATTGATTTTAGGAAGGTTTAAATGGTGGACCTGGTCGGGATCGAACCGACGACCTCTTCCATGCCATGGAACCTGCAAAATGCCAATTTATTGACGGTAAAGGACTTAAAAACCGGCATAGCCGGTAAAACCGGCCTAATCGGCGCTATTTGCTACCAATTTGCTACCAAATTTACCAAGTGGGTATAAGGGCTGATTGTGGGGATCAGCCCTTTCATTTGCACCGGTCAGGCCGGTCGAAGTGAGATACGACTCGGCGGCAAAGAGCAACAAACTCTTCATGGGCGACGTCATTCTTAGCGTCATTCGTTCGCCATGCACAGATTTTGAAATCCGCCTCGCCGAGACCATCACCGACATGATCGACCGACGGAAGTAGCGCCAAGGCTGCTTTGTAGTGCCGTCCCTGAGCCTTGGATTCCTCATTGCTATACCGGCCAAGGAGCGACCAGTCCAACAGTTCTCCGGTGTAGTGGTCCTGCCCGCCGCAGTGAACAACTGCGCAGTGAATCGCCATCTTGTAAGCCTCGAAGATGAGATCGCCGAGCGTTACAGAATGACAGCTCGTGAAGTACGGCAACACCTAGCGGCCGTCGAATTCATGGACCAACTTTACTTTCCTATCACCGCTGACCCGACTGATCCCGAGCACAGGGCAAAGTTCTCTTATTTCCTGGAATTCCATAAGAATGGCCGCATTCAGACCCATGCTGAGTCAGTTTCAGACTTGCCGGAACGATTTGCACGCTGGGTTCGAGACGGTCGTATAGACACAGGTGCCAGAGTTCGCCGCTTGCCACGAATTCTCGATTCGAAAGAAGCTACCCGCTTGCTTGACGTCATTGGATTCGATGCAGCCGATGAGTATCTGGCGAAGCAACACCCGGAAGAGCAAGAGCTATATGCGCTGCTCGAACGTGCTAGATCCAGACTTGCTCTTATGAACGTGACAGAACTCCGGGAATTGAGCGATAGCGATGACCGTCAAGAAATCCTTAAGACACTGCAAGAAGAGCTCTCTAACGTCTTGGAAGCGACGGAACGACTGCGGCGGGACTCCTGAGGAACTTATGCCTTCCAGTTCTCACCAGTCGCTGCTTCTTTGGATTGCCCGTAAGATGACTACCGATGGATTTCTTGTAACTGCCTGCGACGGTTCTATACCGCAGGGCGGACACTGGAACGCTCTGCCCCAACCGCCGGAGTTTGCCGGCGTTCGACCGGACCTGTGTGGCATTGCACCGACAACAGGCAAATTTGCGTTCGGCGAAGCAAAGACACTGCAGGATATTGACACGCCGCACACCCAGAAGCAGTTACGGGTGTTTGGAAGCCTGATACACCGTGATGGAAGGACAGCGTGTCGTCTGTACGTTGCCGTCCCGCGGTCAGCGGCTGGCGTCCTTGATCGTGTACTTGGTCAGGTCGGATTATTAGGGGCGTGCCACGTAGTGCGCCTCCATATTCCGGACTGCTTTGTCACGGAGCATCGCGATGAGCGCCTCTAAGAAGATTCCGGCGCGTCTCCCTCACCAGGAAGATGGAACTCGCTTTCTGTCCGACCGAAAAGCTGCTGCCCTCTTTGACGAACAAGGTCTGGGGAAAAGCCGGCAGCTAATTGACGCCATCGTCCAGAATATCCAAGAGGGCATCCTGGACGGCGCGCTAATCATTTGCCCGAACACCATCAAGACTACTTGGGGACAGGAGATCGAACAGTACTCAGGTCTCCGATATGCAGTTTTTGGCGCAGGAAAAAAAGCTCGACGGGAAGCGTTTCAAAGTCTGCGCGCGGCATTTTACGTCATCAACTACGAAGCGGTCGCTGCTGAGCTGCCGTCCCTGCGAGCCCTTCTTCGGTTCAAGAGGATCGCCCTAGTTCTTGATGAAAGCCACCGAATCAAAACGCCGACCGCCCGTGTCACTCGCGCGGTTCACTCACTTCGTTGTGACGCAGCAAAGCGTTACATTATGACTGGCACTCCGGTGGCGAACAAACCGGAAGACTTGTGGACGCAGTATTTCTTCCTCGATGACGGCGCCACCTTGGGCACCACTTTTGATGCGTTTCGACAACGGTTTTGCACTCCTGAAGGAGGTTACACTCGCGTCAACGAACTCCGCGAACGACTTACTTTATTATCCCTTCGGAGAGAGAAGGAAGGCACAGTGGATCTCCCTTCGAAGACCATTACACGGGTCCCGGTCGCCCTCGTGGGAGAACAATTGCGGATGTACGAGGAAATGCGCAACTCACTTGCTCTCTGGATTCGTGATCTATCGGGGGCGGAAATTCTGGCAAGCGCCGACAACATCCTGACACGACTCATTCGCCTGGCACAGCTCGCCTCAAACCCGGGATTGATTGATTCGAGATATCGGGAGACGCCTGCAAAATTCGCGGCACTCGACGGGCTCCTGCCAGTCTATCTCCGAGATCCTTCGGACAAAGCCATCGTCTGGACATCGTTTGTTGGCAACATCCCAGCGTTGAAGGAACGCTTTGCTGAATTCAACCCAGTATGTCTCCACGGTGAGATGGACGGCACATCGCGGGATAAGGCTGTATCGGCATTTAAGCGGCACCCGGATGTTCGTCTACTAATTGCAAACCCTGCAGCAGCGAGGGAAGGTCTCACGCTCACGCAGGCACGAACCGCCATTTACGTCGACCGAACATTCAACCTGGTCGATTTTCTACAATCACAGGATCGCATACACCGCTTATCACAGAGCAAACCGTGCGAAATCCTCCTCCTGACCGGTGAAGGAACAAGCGACGAGTTCATTGACTTCAGCATTAGTCAAAAGCACAGGCTCGCACGCTATACTCAACGCGACAACGATGAGATCAGCCAAGCAGACTTAGCGCTCCAAAAACCGGACCTCCTTAGAGCACTGGTCGATCCAGTTCGGGCACAGGTCTAAGGACTCGCTCCATTCAACATCTCAACATGCTTAGGCTGACACGCACATCGCCTCGCAATCGAGGAGAATTGCTGAAAAGGGGAGCCTTAGCATTCATCTAAAGTCGGTCAGATTGGGGCTATTCGCAACTCAGGTCTAACATGCATGGTACTCTGCCTCCCGCTCTTTGAGGCAAAAAACTCAAAATTTCACTTACTCTTGGCTCGTGAAACAACTCGTCCATGATGCTGCCTTCCCCTTGCAACCTTGCATTCCACGCGGTAGCTCTCGCCCCCGTCGTCCGTTGGTAGCATGCGGCAGCGGCGTTTCAAGCTCGAACTGCGTGAACTCAGTACCGTCGTCTTTGAGCCAGTTATCCACCAAAGCCACCAGGCATGATCTTAGACCACTCGTCATCCGCGGTGTCCAGGGTTGAAGTCCGCGCGATCTCTTTCATACCATGAAACCTGCAAAACGCCAAGTTATTGACGGTAAATGACTTACAAAACCGGCACAGTCGGTAAAAACCCGCTCAATCGGCGCTATTTGCTACCAAAAATTCTAACCATAAAGTGGGAACATCGGGGCTGACAACGTGGGGGATCAGCCCCTTCATTCATTTTGTTTGATACTCTGGCAAACTGGCAAATTCGCTAAACAGCTTCTAACAAGTAGCTACGTTGCTCGGCTTCTCTGCGCAGTCCTCCCGGTTCATACCCCCTTCTTGCCCTTTTGTGAAATCCGCGTGATCATCGTTAAGTTAGGCCGCAACCGAGGGCGCAGGCCAGATCCTGACCGCCAGATCTGCAAGATGCTTAGCGCGCTCTCTAATTTGATTCTCGCCCATTCCGGTTGCTGAGCGATATCAAGATTCATTCGAAGCAACGCATCCAGAAGACGCGGCTTTTTCGCCTCGAAGCTGGCATTTCCGGCTGACGAGTTTGCCGGAGGCGTTAGCAAAAAAAGATTGGCAAGCGTATGTATGAGGCGATTTCGATCGGCTATTTCCGTTGCCATCGCCTCATCGACTGGCACGCCACCTTGAGGTGGTGCCATTCTCTTTGACGGCAGTTCACGCCAATGTTCCTGCCACTGCCGGGGCATGATGTGCTCGACCGGCAGCCCGGGGCGGATCCCTTCGCTCGCGGCAAATTTGTCGCGTGATGCTAGTTCCAGCTCTTCAATAACAAAACTGAGTCGGTGCCTTGGCAGGAGACGGTTGTACTGGTCCCGGCTAACGACTGCTTCTCTCAGTTCGTTATCGCCAGGAAACTTCGCTGCTTCGCTACCTTTACGGAGTTCCATAGCAGCAGCAAAGCTGTCGACAGAAACGTCGTGAATGCGCATGTAGGAAACAACATCCAAAAAGGCGATATTGTAATTCTTCGCAGTCAAGCCACAAATCGCTCGTCGGATGATGTAGCTGCCAATGAGCGTATAAAGGGTCTGCTTTACATTTGCTGGAACATCCGCTGCCGTAATCAGAAGGATAAGCGGATAGGCGGTTGACAGATCGAATTTGTCGAGACGTCGGGAGAGCTGATAAAGAGGGCTGTCTTCAGCCGGTCGGATTAGCTCTCTATAAATGGGGGCATATCGCGTAACACATTCAATTTGGACCGCATACTGGGCAGTCATTAAGCCTCACCGCAAAAGAATTTCCTCCAAGGGGGAATGGTCGTACCCACGGTGTTGGTCGCGGTGTTGGTCGCGGTGTCGGGCCACGCGTACCAGCTCACTTGTGCTTTTACACGCTTTCGAATCCCTTTTCAAATTGGGTGACCAGCGGAGTTTCACCGTACTCGAGACCGTCGCGTCCCATGACGCGCCAGAGAAAATTGCCGATCGGTTCTTGGTGCCCGTCGTACACGGCCATCAGATCTTTGGAAGGGCGGCTCGTCACGAGGATGATGATGTCGGCCTCAGAGGGTCGGTACACGATCGTCAGCTTCCCCCACCGCTGAATGGCGTTCTGCACGGCTCCGATTGCATTGCGATCTTCAGGAAGCGGTTGGGATTGAATTGGTCTCCGTCGTAGGAAGCTACGTAGACGTAGCGCGCATTCGCCAGAGTCCCCGGAAAAGCCGGCATATTCGTAGTCCTTGGATTGAACGCACCCAGGGGCGGAAACCGCTGGCGGAAGCAATCGGAGTAGCAGAAGTACTTTGCAGGATGCTGCAAACGAAACGGGGCAAATGTAAAATTCCTGTTCTCACCCCATTTGAATCCACTGTTCAAACGCTCAACACGACTTTTCCAAACTGGTCTCCCGACTCGATGTACCTATGAGCTTCCACAATTTGTTCAAACGGAAAAATCTTTGCGATCCTCGGTTGGAACACACGTGATTCCAGTCCTGCCAACACATACTCTCTAAAGGCGCACAGTCTAAAAGTCTTGGATAGCGTGCTGGTGGAATTGAAAAGAACCGCCGTTCAGCTCGTGGGATCAGAGGCCAGCGTCAAATTCCTAAAATTGTTTAGGTACAAATACGAGAAATAGTAAGATTTTTCCTTATATATCATTCAGTTGCTCACAATGTAGTGTCCTTAGCTACCATCCATATTCACCTGCGAGACCATAATGAAATTGTTCGTTTTCCTGGTAGTTCTGAATTGCACGATAAACGCGTTTACATTGCAAATAAACAAGCGAGCCGGCCCCGAGGCTATTACGGTTACTCTTCCACCGGCTCTTCCTGCAATTACTTTTTCTACTGTTGGCCCCGTGTCGAGCATTCAATTGACGGGCACGGCAAACTGGTCCTTCGGTTCAGCTCAAGAGACTGGCACGGTTGCACTTCAAGCCAATGCGAACGGCCAGATTACGATGACACTTGATCTGCCTTCTGGGAATAGAGTTGAAACTCAAAACGCCTTTTCCGAATCGCAAAGACAATGCACTTGGAGTGGTGCTGATACCGTTGTCCACATCAGCCCAATACATCAGTGTTGGGTTGCTGCGCCATGGTTCCTGCCCCAGATTACGATGCAAACAGGTGCTGGAGCATCTGACGACGTAGCCTCAATCATCCAAACCGGTAATTCGAACATCATACGATTGCATCATGAACGCCATGTGATGGATGTTGATAATGCTCAAACTGCTCAGTTCATTGCTCACCTTAGCGCAGTTGAATTAGACATTGATGCCGTCACCGGTCTACCAGTGACGATGGCGTATGCTGCACACCCAGATAACGATGGCGGCAAGGACTTAAGCGTCGAGGTTCATTACAGCTCCTATGGCAACTTCAGCGGCGTAACAGTTCCAACTCGCATACAGAAATTCATTAACCATGCGCTTGTTCTAGACCTGCACATATCGGAAGTTCAGGTTCAACTCGCTACGGCCGCCATTACTCCAGCTGCTTCATCGGCTTTGCAATAACAGAAAATAAAGGGATCTATGAACATACGTGTTCAATTTTGGTTTGCATGCGTAATACTGTGCGCTGCTGTAAGTGCTACCGCCCAGGTTTCAACTGGAACACCGATAATGGGCAGTTTTTCCTCTGGCCCTGACGTAATCAACCTTGGAAATTTAAACGCGCATTTCGCAATTCCAGTTTTCTCAAAGCCAGGACGAGCGCAATCCTTTGATTATATTCTGAGTTTCGACAGCTCAATCTGGACGCCGGCTTCGATTACCGGGACCAACAGTTGGATCCCGGATGGAAACTGGGGATGGCGGGCGATTACCGAAGCAGCCACTGGATATCTGAGCCGCGACACGAATACGATTCAATGTCTCATCACCCTAGGGCCGCCAGCCCGCTATACTCATGCTACGCAATATACTAATTATGAGTATCACGACCGTTTTGGCGTGGATCATGTTTTTTCAAATATATATGGTGGCTGCCCCGATGACAACGATCCAAATAACACGATTAGTACCGATTCGTCTGGGTTAATACTGAACACCTTTTCCCCATTTGCGGCCAGCATAACCACGCCACAGGGGGCGGTGTTCATCCCTCCCTTAGGAGCCCCCAATGGTGGAGGCACGGTGACGGATCGTAATGGAAACCAGATCACGGCCGCAAGCGGAAATACATTTACAGATACTCTCGGCATGACGGCGTTGAGCGTCACTGGAGGGGCACCCAACCCTCTAGTATTTACCTATACTACTTCATCGGGAACGCCCGCTTCCGTTACTATAACTTATGTTTCCCAAACCGTTCAGACCGCATTTGGGTGCTCGGGAGTTAGCGACTACGGTCCAACATCAGTTCCTCTCGTCAGTACCGTGACCCTACCAGATGGCAGCTCTTATTCTTTTCAGTATGAGGCGACTCCTGGCGCTCCCTCAAATGTTACTGGTCGCGTGAAGACGATCACATTGCGCACCGGTGGAACCATTAGCTATATCTACACCGGAGGCAACAACGGCATTATCTGTACTGACGGCAGCACTTCCGGGCTGAGCCGGACAACAAGTGATGGCACGACAGACTACAGTCGTACTGGCGCAGGCTCAGCTTGGACGACCACTATCCTCGACGCGTCGAGCCCGAGAAATCAGACCTCCATCAATTTTCAAACCGCTGGAAACCCGGCCAATTTCTATGAGACACATCGCATCGTCAACCAAGGGCCTTCGACGACTCTGTTGCAAACTGATACGTGTTACAACACGGCTGCGGAGCCGAATTGCAGCACAACAGCAATCGCTCTGCCCGTTTCGGAAGTCAAGCGTTACACGATTTTGCCTAACGGCCAGCAAAGCTTGACAGATTCTATTTTCAATAGCTTCGGTCTAACCACTAACACCCACGAATATGATTTCGGCTCAAGCCCGCATGGTGCTTTGTTGCGCTCGACGGCAATAGCTTATGCAAACCTTGGAAATGGGATTATTGGGTTACCCTCGGTTATCACCGTTCAAGACGGAAGCAGCAATCAACAGGCGCAAACATCATTTGGATATGATCAAACAGCAGTATCAGGTACTACGGGCGTGCCACAACATGCTATCGTAAGTGGCTCTCGCGGAAATCTCACGACTGTAACTCAGTGGGTGAATGCTACACCCACAAATCTAGTCTCAACATTTACATATGACGACACTGGTAACGTGCTCACCAGCACTGATCCAGTAGGAAATCAAACACAATATAGCTATCAGGACAGCTTCAGTGATGGTGTCAATCGAAGCTCCCACGCATATGTAACCCAAATCACTGCCCCGACCACTGGTTCCCCTGCTGTCTCGCATATCACGCAGGTGAAATATGACGTCAACACAGGCTTGCCAGTGAGCACAACGGACCTGAATGGCAATTCGACGGCGTACACTTATGATTCGTTGTCGCGTCCGCTCACAGTCAATCCGCCTGACGGTGGCCTGACCAGTTTCAGCTATCCATCTGCAACCAGTGTGGTGCAGAGCCAGAAGATCACAGGCACTCAGACCGTCTCAACCACAACCAATCTTGACGCATACGGCCGCGTCTCCCAGCAGCAATTGACCTCTGATCCTGCTGGAACAGATACCGTCGATAGCACCTATGACGGAAATGGCCGCGTTCACAGCTTATCCAATCCACATCGCACCGCTGCTAGTTCTACCGATGGCATTACCACGTTTCAATATGATGCGCTTGGACGGACCACGCTCCAGACGCAGCCGGATGGCAACACAATATCGTCTTCTTTCTCGGCCAATTGCGTAACCTTGACCGATGAAGCCGGTAAGATGCGGAAAGATTGCACTGATGGGCTGGGCCGTAACACCAGCACCTTCGAGCCGGACAGCACTCTTGCGCTGAGTTGGGAAACTGATAGCGCCTATGACGCGCTGAACAATGTGGTCAGCATCACTCAAAAGGGCGGCGCAGTCAGCTCACAATGGCGTACCCGGACTTTTTCATACGATGGGCTTTCGCGGATGACCCAGGCAGTTGCTCCGGAATCAGGGATTACCAATTATTTCTACACAACAGTCGGTGGGGCATTGTGCGCCGGAAGCCTTGGGGCACAGTGCCGGATTACCGACGCACGCGGCATCACAACCACTTTTGTTTATGACGCGCTCAGCCGTTTGGCGGGAAAGACTTATTCCGATACCACGCATTCTGTCACCTACGCTTATGATCAAACGTCCGTTGGCGCGTTTACTATTACTAATGGGAATGGGCTGCGCACGAGCATGACGGACGGCTCCGGCTCAACGGCTTGGAGTTATGACAAAATGGGCCGGATCCTCACCCGCCAGCAGGCCATTTCAGCCGTCACCAAGAGCATCGGTTACACGTATAATCTTGACGGCTCAATTGCCACCATGACATACCCAAGTGGTCGGGTTTATACCTATACCTACAACAACGCAGGACAAATCGCTTCTCTGGTGGACACGGCCCACAGCGTTAATTTCTTTAGCAGCCCGCAGTATGCTCCTCCGGGAATGCTCACCAGCGGTATTCACGGTGCGGTGACCGGTTGGAATGCCATCACCTTGACCAACAGCTTCAACAATCGCCTGGAGCCAGTGCAATTCCAGGCCGTCTCTCCCGTTCCATTGACCTTGTTGAACCTGAGTTACAGCTATGATCAGGGTAGCGGAAAAAACAATGGCAGCGTGGTGCAGATCACCAATGGGCGTGACAGTACCAGAACGGCTGCCTACGCATATGACCAACTGAATCGCCTTGCCACGGCCCAGACGCCCAGTGCTACAACCTGGGGCGATTCTTACGTCTATGACGCATGGGGAAACCTGTTGCAAAAGAACGTAATCAAAGGCACGGCGGAGAGCATGGCGCTTACCGTAAATGCCAAAAATCAGGTGACTACTCCAGCATTTACTTACGATGCCGCCGGAAATTTGACTTCGGATACATCAATTTCTATGGTGTATGATGCTGAAGGCCGCATGACCCCAACCTCTGGAACCACGTACACCTATGATGGCGATGGCCGTCGCGTACAAAAATCGGACGGAACTCTTTATTGGATAGACGATTTTCTCAGACCATTGTCCGTGGGCACCACCAGCGGCTCCATCACGCGCGATTACATATTCCTCGGCGGCAAGCGGATCGCCTTTGTT
>DASXGZ010000021.1:0-206985 GCA_036488825.1 Candidatus Angelobacter sp. | reverse complement strand
TACGGGGACCATCAACGCAGTGACCACTGTGCAGGTGGGCTCACAGGTGTCCGGGACGATCCAGACTCTCTCTGCCGACTTTAACTCACACGTGAAGAAGAACCAGGTCATCGCGCAGATTGATCCGGCACTGTTTAAAGGGGCGTTGCTGCAGGCACAGGCCAATCTGGCCAATGCGCAGGCAAACCTGGTGGCAGCCAAGGCGAATTTAGACAAAGCCCACGCAGCAGCGGTGCAGGCAAAGCTGGATTTTAATCGCTATACGGTGCTGGCCCAGCAAGGCATAGTACCGACGCAGCAACTGGATAGCGCACGCGCGACTTCACAGAGCGCAGATGCCGCAGTGGGAGCGGCCAAGGCTGCGGTAACGCAGGCGGCGGCCCAGGTGCAGCAGAACTCCGCGGCAGTCAAGGTGGCGCAGGCGAACCTTGATTACACGACCATTCGCTCACCCATCGATGGAACGGTGATTGCCCGCAGCGTTGACGTGGGTCAGACCGTGGCAGCTTCTTTGCAGGCGCCGACTCTTTTCACCATCGCACAGGACCTGACCAAGATGCAGGTCTACGTGAGCACCGATGAGAGCGACGTAGGAACGATCCACACCGGACAGGACGTAACTTTCAAAGTGGACGCTTTTCCCAAAGACTCATTCAAGGGAAAGGTTTCCGCAGTGCGATTGAACGCGACGACTGTGCAGAACGTGGTGACTTACACGACCGTGGTGGATTTTGATAATCCGGACATAAAGTTGTTCCCCGGCATGACGGCTTATGTAACGGTACCGGTGGCTACCGCGACTGACGTGGTGAAAGTACCGAATGGAGCATTGCGGTTTACTCCTGATCTTACGGCGCAACAGATCAGCGATCTTTACCAGAAGGCCGGGATCTCAGCGGGCAACGGAGCACGCAAAAGCGGAAAGGGGACGCAGCAAGCTTCAGCAGGCCAAAGCAATGGCCAGCAAGCCACTACTGCAGTCGTCTGGAAGCTGAATGCGGACAAATCTGTTGAGCCGGTGCAGGTGAAACTGGGCATCACGGACCATACGACGACTGAAGTGGCGCAGGTAGTGAAAGGTACGCTGAATGCGCAAGACCAGGTGATTACTGGAGCGGCTGCGGCCAGCAAGACTACCAGCGCATCTGCAGCCGCGCCGGGCATGGGCGCAACCCGTGGCGGAGCGGGTCGAGTAGGCCGATAAATTTGCCGCAGATCAGCGCTGATGAAACGCAGATCAGAAGAGTTGGCCGCGAATTAACGCGAAAAACGCGAATCGATTTAAAGGACGGTAACCGGACTATTTACCGCAAAGGACGCAAAGGCCGCGAAGCTAATTGGTTTCGCGGCAGGAAGAAAAGAAAACGCGAGGAATTTATGGCAAGCATTATTCAAATGGAAGGGAAGACAGTAACGATCGCGACGCCGGAAGAACAGAAGATTGTTGGTGCGACCGGAGCAGTTCCGGTAATTCAGGTGCAGGACGTGCACAAATTCTATGACCTGGGTGAAACCAAGGTGCATGCGCTACGCGGCGTAGACATGACGATTAAGCCGGGAGAGTTTGTGGCGATCATGGGCTCCAGCGGCAGCGGCAAATCGACTTTTATGAATATGCTGGGCTGCCTGGATAAGCCAACCAGCGGCAACTACATTCTGGAAGGCACGAACGTTTCCAGCCTGGATAAGAAGCAACTGGCCGCCATCCGGAATAGGAAACTGGGATTTGTGTTTCAGGGATTTAACCTGCTTTCCCGCACCACGGCGCTGGAAAACGTGGAACTGCCAACGCTCTACGCGCAGATGGAAAAAGAAAAGCGCCAGGCGCGGGCAAAGGAAGTGCTGGAGCTGGTGGGACTGGGAGAGCGGATGGACCATTTTCCGTCACAACTTTCCGGTGGACAGCAACAAAGAGTGGCGATTGCGCGCGCGCTGGTGAATAAACCGTCAATCCTGCTGGCCGACGAACCAACGGGAAATCTGGACAGCAGAACCTCAGTGGAGATCATGCAGATCTTCCAGGACCTGAATGACAGCGGGCTCACGATTGTGTTGGTAACGCATGAGCCGGACATCGCGCAGTTTGCGAAGCGGACGGTGGTGTTCCGCGACGGCAAGATCAGGCATGACGATCCGGTGCGGAGCCGTCCGCGAGCGGCTGAGGTGCTGAAAGCGTTGCCGACGGTGGATGAGGATTGAACAGATCGGGTGATCGCGCGTGATCGGGTGATCGCCGTGATCGGAAAACCAAAATCCACCACAGAGACACGGAGAAAAATCGGGACATCAGGACATCGGAAGATCGGGACATTAGGAAAAAGCTCTCACCGCGGAGACGCGGAGGCGCAGAGAAAACTAAATCGAAATATGAAGTTTTTGAGTTTCGATTTCGTCGAATTAGGGCAATGATGGCGATTCTGGCAATTAGTTTGAGGGGGTTATATGGATTTTATAGCGATTTTAAAAATAGCGGTTCGAGCATTGACGAGAAACAAGATGCGTTCATTGCTGACGATGCTGGGAATTGTGATCGGCGTGGGAGCAGTGATCGCGACGGTGGGGCTGGGGCAGGGCGCGCAGCAGCAGGTGCAAGACCAGATTGCGTCGATGGGAACGGACCTGCTGTATATCAGCTCAGGCAGCATCAATAAGGGCGGCATAAGGCTGGGCGGCGGCGCCACCAAGACGCTGGTGTATGACGATATGAAGGCTATCCAGCAACAGGTTTCAACCATTGCGCAGGTAGCGCCGGGAGCGGGAAGCAGCGTGCAGGTCGTCGCTGACAACCAGAACTGGAGCACGCGCATTACCGGCACGGAGCCGCAATATTTCGATATCCGGAACTGGGACTTTGCCCAGGGCGGAAACTTTACGCAGGACGATGTGACTCGCGCGTCCAACGTGGTGGTGCTGGGCGCGACGGTGCAACAGAACCTGTTTGGGAACGCTGATCCAACGGGCAAGACGATACGCATTGGCAACCTGCCGTTTCAGGTGGTCGGAGTGCTGCAGGCGAAAGGGCAGTCCGGCATGGGGCAAGACCAGGACGACGGCGTGTTTGTGCCCATCACTACGCTGCAAAAGAAAATTACCGGGCAGGACTGGCTGCAATACATCATGGCTTCTGCCACGTCCCAGTCAGCCAGCTATGCGGCACAAGGGCAGATTACTTCACTGCTGCGCGATAGGCATCGGATTCGCGCAGGGCAGGACGACGATTTCAGCGTGCGCAACCTGGCTGACGTAGCGCAACTGGCGGATGAATCTTCCAAGGTGATGACGCTGCTGCTGGCATCAATTGCCGGTGTTTCGCTGATCGTTGGGGGAATTGGGATCATGAATATCATGCTGGTTTCCGTGACGGAGCGTACGCGGGAAATTGGCATACGAATCGCCATAGGCGCCACTGAGTCTGATGTACTGCGGCAGTTCCTGAGTGAGTCCGTTGTGCTCAGCATGGCAGGAGGCATTCTGGGCATTCTCTTTGGCATTGCTTCCTCCATGACCATCACCAAGGTACTAGGATGGAGCATTCTGATTTCGCCTGTGGCAGTGGGAGCAGCGGTGGTGTTCTCGACGGCGGTGGGAATCTTCTTTGGATTTTATCCCGCGCGGAAAGCCGCCATGCTGGACCCGATTGAAGCTTTACGGTTTGAGTAGGATGACCCCCTTACTCAATAACGAATGGCCTGGTTTCTCAAAGCCGGGCCATTTTGTTTTATTCATGCTGTCTAATCGGCGTCAGACTCGGCATGGCAACATCTTTTTAGAATTTCCGAAAAAGTCGGAAAATCGTAAAACTCGCAAAACTAAAGATCTCTCAGGCCAACTTAAATTCTCCAAGATCCTTTCCACAATCAATTACTAAGTTTGCGGAGGCTTATTCGTCTGCGGCTGCTGCTGTGCATCCGGCGGCTGCGTGTCTGTCGGCTGCTGTGAATTTGCGGGTTGTTGCTGCGTGTCTGCCGGCTGCTGTGAATTTGCGGGCTGCTGTTGAGTATCTGATGTTGGGGGTTGCTGCTGCCCAGGCCGCGTTTTCAGTTGTGGTTCGTTCTGGTTCGTGGGCTGATCGGATTGCGGAGCCGCAACTGGTTGCTCTCCTTCGTCCGCTGGGGGACGGCGAAATTCCGGAGGCGTAGTATTTGTTGTTGGCGGAGGAGTTTTTGGTTCCACAATGATGCGGTTATCGCGGGTCTTCAATGCCGGGGGAACGCCGCTACGGCGCCTGGCTTCTGTCTGCGCGGCAAAGCTCGATTCAACCAGCACCGTGCTCTGTTCCGCGACATGGCCCACGGTTTGGCCTTCAACTTCAGGCCGGGTTGAAACCATTACTTTCTGTCGGGCCCGTTGAGCGCGCTGTGCCTGCTCATAAAATGTCTGCGCAGTTTCCTTGTCGCCTTCCAACTCCGCCAGGTAACCCATATTGTTGATGGCGAAAGAATTGGAGGGATCAAGCTTGTAAGCCTGCTCAAAATTCTCGCGCGCGGTTTTGCGATCATTACGATTCATTGCGGAAACGCCGCGCAAATTCAGCCGCGCCACACGGTCCTGCAGGTTCTGCGCTTTGCTGAGTTCTTTGCGGCTCTTGCCGGCATTTTGCTCCGCTACTTCGCTGATCGGCTTGCCGCGCCAGCTTTTGTTAAAGGCAATCACAATAGGCTCGCGTGATCCAGTGGCCGCAGAACTGTCATAGAACCGGATGGCCGACTCCAGCTCGCCTTCTTTTTCCTTCGCAAATCCCATGTTATTCAACGTGAAGGGATTTTTAGGATCAATCTTGAGCGCCTGCTGCAATAACACATCGGCTTCCGGCGCGCGATCGCGATTCAGCAATCCCAGCGCTTCACTGTTCAGTTCGTTCACTCTCATCGGACCTTCAGCAGTGTGCCCGGCAACGCTGGCCACGGTCTTGCCCTGGACTTCATCGGCGGTGGAGCGGTCAATCACGGCTTCAGAGGTGTTGGCCCGCGCCTGGTCGTAATATCGTTGTGCGCGGTCAAGGCTGCCTTCCAGCTCAGAGACATACCCAAGATTGTTCAGCGTGAACGGATCATTGGGATCAATCAGATATGCCTTGTAGAAGAGCCGCTTGGCCTTACTGATGTCATGCTTTTTGAGCGCGGCCACGCCATCGCGATTCAACTGCTGCACCGGCGTGTATTTGCTCTTTTTGGGCAGCGGCAGCCGGATCTCCTGGGTATGGGCAGCCGTAGCGCCACACAGAAATAATGCCAGAACGGAAGATGCCAGGACGCAACGCTTAAATAGATGACGCTTACTTACGTGAGGCTTAGTTAGATCAGGCTTACTTAGAATAACCAATGGGGAACGCATGAGTTTTCAGATCCTCTTTTTTAGATCCGGCTTAAAACCCTGGCCGATCTTCACACCTCGGCCCACAGGGCAGTAGCTCTGCTTGTCTGTTGGATGGCAAAACAGCCTCTCAGGTTGGGCAGCCAGAATTCATCGCGCTCCGATGAACCACATCAGGCAGGAAACTAACCGGCCAAGATTTCCGACGCCCTGCCATCTGAGCTGCTGCTGGCTGCATCCAAGTGATTGGTTCCGAACCCAGGTGCTCTAAAAATGCCTGGAATCAGGAGTTTTTAAGAACTCTATGCATCGTTCCCCTAAAGTTTTGCTCGCATTCTTCTTTCTGGTCATATCGATGGGCTCCGTCTGCGCCCAGTCCAACCCGGCTACGCCTAATCCGGGTTCCGGAGTGCCGCAGACACCGGTTCCGCAACCGCCAACGACTACCCCAAATACCTCGCCAGCGCAGCCTCCCACGGCTACAGTGCCGGATACAACGCCGGCGGCGCAGCCAACGCCTTCGCCTGCGGCAGAGCAGCCAAGCAATAACCAGACCGATGCCGACCAGAAGAAAGCTTCTGATCAAAAATCAGGCGACCAGAAGAAATCCGACACAGACAATTCCAGTACGGCGCAACCGGCAACTCCGCCTCCGCCGGCCGAGCCGCCATCGCCCAAGACCGACATTCTTGATAGCTCCGCCACTTCCGGCGCGCTTGTCACGGACGGGCATGATCCCATCCTTGATCCCGCGCCCGTGCCGCGCACCACCACAACCATGGTCGGAGGCACAATCAGCAGCGTCGACCGCATGCGCAACAAGCTGACCGTGCATGTTTTCGGCGGCGGCAAGTGGAGCGTCAATTTTGACGAGCGCACCCACATCTTCCATAACGGCGCGGAAACCACGCAGCTTGCGCTCAAAAAAGGCGAGCGCGTTTACGTTGACACCCAGCTTGACAACAACAAGCACGATATTTTTGCCCGCAACATCCGCGTTGGCGTGGCTGCTCCCCCGGCCGATGCCGATGGCCAGATTGTCGCCGTGGATACCCGGCACAACGAACTCACCCTGCGTGATACGCTCAACTCCGTGCCGGTGCGCTTTGCCGTTGATCCTGAAACGCGCATCAGCAACGGGCAAACTCCCGCCGCCTTCAAGGACGTAAAGCCGGGAACGCTGGTGCACGTCAGCTTCTCTGCCGCAAGCCCCAACCGCGGGCTGGCGCGCGAAGTGGATATCATCGCGGCGCCCGGAGCAACATTTACCTTCACTGGAAAGCTCACCTTCCTCGATCTGCATCGCGGCCTGCTCGCCATACAGAACTCAACTGACGACAAGAACTATGAAATCCATTTTGATCCTACCGCGGTTGCAGACAGAAACAGCCTCTCTGTCGGGACCGGGGTGATGGTGGTGGCAACCTTTGAGGGCACGCGCTACATGGCGAAGTCAGTCAGTGTGACCCGATCGAATGAGACAGAGGACAAATAGGGAAGTGAAGTTGCTTAAGACTTGTTGCCCTGACGCTTGTCTGCTGGAGCGAAGCGCGGGAAGAATAGTGAATTGAATCTCATCTTTTCCCAGAAGTTGAAAACGAGAGCCAATTTCTGCGAAAGGATGGGGTCGCTGGCAAAACTTCCTTGAACCGGGCAGGTTGAATCAGAGAACAATTCTCTTTAGTCTGTAATCGGTTCTGTGATAGCCAGCTTCAGTTTAGCCATCCTTTAAATAAGGAACCCATGCTGAGCTGAATCTGGTTCCTGGGCCGCCATCCCGGCGTCTCCCTTGTTGCGAGCGAGGCGTTGGCAGCGCAACAGCAAAAACAAACCAAAGGAGACAATATGACAGACGAGAAAAACAGAGTACTGGGCCGCAATGGCGCCCGCGTATTAAATGAGCAGGAAGCCAACAAGGTGCAAGGCGGATTCGTAACCTTGGCGCCATGTTCAGCCCCGAGTCCGAGGTTCCCCAACGGAGATGGAGTTCCGGCAGATTGCGGCGGAGTGTAGCTAATAACGTGGGCCGCGCTCGCGGATAGCGAGTGCGGCTACGTTTGAGTCGTTTGCCCGGCTATGTCCCGCTGGAGCGGGACTGGAATCGACCACCCCATTGCTCTTTAGCGATTCCCAAAGTGGTAAATCGACTCCTGATTCAAGAGCCCTCGCAAACAGGTTTTCACCGGCAGCCAGGAGGTGTATCCTTGATTTGCCCGGTGGATAATGATGAAGGAAATTTACTGTTCAAGGAGTCAATCATGTCGAACCGAGTACTGAATCGCCGTGGCGCTCGCGAGCTGACGGCTGAAGAAATAGACCGGATTGCCGGCTGTGGGTCTTTGCATACCTTGTGTGGTGTTCCGCCACATTTTTTTAGAGACGATGCCTCAGGCTTTTAGTCCCAAGTACTGACATATGCGGGTGGCGGGTCGATGTGCCACCCGATTTCATCATCAGGCCCCAATCCATTTTCAGTTTGTTGCTGGTTTGAGCGGCAAAGCGCCACTTGTCGGCAACATTGATGTATTTGAGATATTCATGTGGCTGGCATAACCGTTGCGCTGACTGGCATTCGAAATCTCCTGTCGAGGTGTGTCCCTCTCAATTTTGCGCGCTCCGCTGCATTGCGTCCCAGCAAGCCAAATCGGGCTCGCTGGGAGCAGCTGCGCGCGGGCCTGCGGCGCAAGGAATTGTTCTGGCGGAAGCTTGTATGGCCCGACTGCGCAGCCCTCGCGCGCTGCGCTTGCATCGGGCTACGCTAAAGTCGTGCCCTGACACTTGTGTGGTGGATTGAAGCGCGTGAGGAATAGTGAAATCGAATCCCATCCTTTCCCAAAAGTTGAAAAACTAAGAGAGCCAACTTATGGGAAAGGATGGGGCAAGCGGTACAAGTTTGTCCAATCCAATCATCTATTGAACAAACGGTGGATGGCCGTTTCAATCTCAACCGAGGATATGCCTCCTTTATCAGAGTCGTTGGTCACAACGAGGGTTCCCGCAGGACCTCCACCCTCTTCCAGCGGGAGAACCTCATTCTGCCGATACCATTGCAGCTTTTGTTCCCAGCGGCGACTATAAAGCGGATCCAGTAGAAGGCCACAATGCTCCCAATAGATTTTTCGGCCACTTTCCGCATCGTCGATGGTGAAATCTGGATATCTCGTTCTCCCGCCCAATGTAAGAGGCTGCTCATAAACATATTCAATGTGATGCGCATGTAGGCGATCCGCTATGACGAGCTCTGACTTGGACCGAACCAATTCTCCACGAAGCGTGGTATGTATGAGACGCTCTTCATAGAACTTATTTTTGAACTCAACGACATTGGCGTCTATGAAGAGATTGGTCAATCGGTGTGCGGTTTCCGAGAATTCAGCACTCATATATTTGCGCAGTTCGCTCCTCGGCCCCTGGTGAAGGACGATAATCCGGTCACGTTGACGAGTGAGGGCCGTATAAATGAGTTCGCGGGACAGTAGCCGGCAAGGATTGGGGAAGCAGAGTATCACCGTGCGGTATTCGCTGCCCTGAGCTTTGTGTACGGTAAGAGCATACGCAAGCTCCAGGACAGGGTCAGACTCTTCGCGGAAGTCTCGGCTCGTGAAATCGTAAGTGAATCCAGGTTGAGAACAAAATTCGACTTTCAGAACCCATGGCGGTTTGGTCATCTTCGCAGTTCGGAATTGGCCAACCGCTATTCCTGTCTCCCCATTGGCGATATAAGAAGCAGCACCTTCCTCCGGGTAAACCCGCTTGCGAAAATGATTTCTGACATTGATTACTTTATCGCCATATACGATTAACTCTGGCCCCATCGGTTTGGGAATCTTTCGATGTTTCTCACGCCGCGCGAATTCGACTGCTCGCGATTTAAACTTCTCATGGATCAAACGATTGATCGCAACAGTGCCGTGCGTTAATTTGCGAACCGGGCTAAGTATCTGCCAATCTTCCGCACGAGTCGCGCAACCGCGATTGAAATACCGGTACTCGCCATCTTTTGTCGCTCCGAACGAAAGCTCAAAGGCCTCAATATAATTTTTCGAGTGCGATTCCAGTTCTTCGCAGAGCGTGCCCAGCAGCAGAGTCTTGAATTGTTCTGGGGTTGACCAGGAACGGAAAGTAATGAAATTTGAATTCTCATTAAAAAGAACTTTGCTGAGAATTTCATCTTCTCCCGGTTCCAACGGCTCACCGCCAAACCAGGAGGCTAGCTGCACGTCTTCGCGCAGCATTCCTCCCTGCCTCCTGCGAACAGTTAATTCAGCATAGCCCGGTCCAACTCTGGGAAATAAAAGATGCACATTCGGAGGCGCCAGCTGCTCCACAATATCCACAAAGGGGCGGCCAGCCCCAATCGGAGGCAACTGGCGAGGATCTCCTGTGAGAATGATTCGCTCGACGCCTTTGAGAGAATCGAGAAGAGCCGCCAACATCTCTTCAGTAAGCATTGAACACTCGTCAACGATGACGGTCTTTGCCGGCGATTCTTTTGGAGCTGTGGAAAGATGATAGCGACCGGTTGTGCCATCGTACCTATCGCAGTTAGAAAGAAATTGTGCAATCGTGTATCCCTTTAATTGTAGGCGATGCTGCTTTGCGGCTTGCTCCATCTTGACTCTCGCTTTTCCGGTCGGCGCGAGAAGGAGCACCTCGCCCTTAGCGATTTCAGGATGATTACAAAGAATGGAGAGTAGCGTGGTTTTTCCTGTCCCAGCCGAGCCGACCAGAACGGAAAGGCGGGATTCCGCCAATTCCTTCAAGGCAGCTGCCTTTTCCTGGCGGGCTCGCTCTTCCTCTTTTTCTTCCTCTTTGCTCGTGGAGCCTGGTTCTAGTCGAGGTAGGGAATCATCGAGCAACTTGCCCCAGTTTTCCGAAACTTTATGCCGGATCCCGGTCTTTCTCTTGTTCACGCTGCTCCGAATCAGGGCGCCCACTTCAGCTAGACGGTGAAGCTGATAACACGGAGAGCCATCCTTGAGCTTTGCCGATACAATTGTGCCGCCAAAAGACGGTTGCACGACGTCCAGGAGGTCGGAATCTACTAAGCAGGGCGGGCTGATGTCGAGATCTCGGATTCCCAGTACCACATCCTTTCTTCGCTGGAGTGTGTGGCCCTCTCCGGCAGCTTTTTCCAAATGAGAGATTGTAAGCGCTCGGACGCGCCGCGCATCCGTCCCATTATCAATTGCAGATTTTGGAGGGAGAGGGTGCTTCTCGCGGATCACGCCTTCGGGGAAGACGCCTCGATCAACAGTCCCAACGCTGATTGATTCCTCCAGAAGCCTGGTTAATTCGTAAATAAGGTAAGGATTGGCAAGAATCTCAGCATCTTTGATTTTAATTCCCTGTTTTTCCCGTTCTTCTGGTACGTAAAGAAGAATTGCCTGCGTGGGCAGAAGATTGAACCTGCTCAGCAGCTTTAAAAGTGCCTTACGTTCGTCAGGCAGATGCTTCCATTTCTCCAACAGCGTTTTTCCAAGCAGCTTTACGGATTCGGTTGACAGTACAGATTTGGGATTGGTAAAAGCCTTTTCAAGCATAGGCCAGGGAAATTCATTGTCGCTCAACTTGGTTTCGATTTCGTGCGCAAGAAACGTTCCACACTCAATCCCAAAAGCGCATAATGCCGCGCCAAGTCCAGGGCAGGGCCCCGCATCTTCCAGAGTTCGGCGAGGCGATCGTGCAGCCATTTGATTTGCGGCTGATAATTGCCGGGCAGAGTTTTCTGAATGCGATTCAAAACACCTGCACAATGTTGTAAAGCTTCGATCGCGGCATCATGACTGACCAACTCCGAGGCATAGGAGAATTCATCGAAATAGTCGCCCGGCGCAAATGCCGTTAATCGCGAAGCATCACAATCTTCATGCTCAGCCAAGTAGTCGATCAACTCGTAATAAGGCATCAAGAATCCATTCGCGTATCCCGGCCTGATCGAATGCTGGATCATCCTTTCCCACAGAACAGAGCGCAATTTCCCATCTCGCGAATAGTTGTATTCTGTCGAATCTCCAATATGGCGGACCGTCCCGACACCTAGGATTACGCGACGCGAATCTTCGATGAAGGGTACTTCCTTCGCATAGAAGAAGCATAGAGATTTTTCTGCTTTGATATGCCCAAAAAAGCAGTCAAGCAGAGCCAACTGATTTCCCCTTTCCTGGACCCAATTGGTATCAAAAAGCAGTTTTGGCTCGCGCGCTGGATCGACGGCAAGTCCATACTGTTCAGCTCGTTGTTCCATATCTTCGCGGAGCATCCAGGCAAACGGCACAGCGGAGGCTGAGTATTGCGGAAACCGAAGGTCAGTACCTTTGAAGTGTCCATGCGTTTCCGGGGAGCTCTCTTGATAGGGATGGGTGACGTGCCGCATGAATTCAAACGGCGCCATAAACGTGCTTCGTTCTGGAATGCAACATGGCCACATCTTCGGATCGAGCTCCCGAATATTGCGACCGGCCACAGGCTCACACTGGTTGGGCTTGTTTTTGTCACCCCGATATGCCGCGATGCGCGACAGACGAAGACATGAGCTATTTAATTCAGGATTTTTACAGACAGTTCCACGCCAGCCATCGTCGTGCCATGGAACACGAATAGAAATGTGTCGCGGAGGGCATTTGTGAACAACGTCATTATTCAACACGACTCCAAGAAATATACGGTTGAAATGAGTTAGGGGGTTGCCTGGATTGTATCACCGGAATGCGCTAGCCACACTACTTCTTGATAGTCCAGATCGTCCCTGTTCATAAAAAAATTCTTAGTCTTATCGAGAATATGACCTTTGCTGGATGTTAATATATGTGAAATTATTGTTTTTGACAATAAATGAACATTAATGTATAAATTAAATATGTCAGATGAAACTACAATGAAAATGTATGAATCAGCAAGGGGAAGATTCAAAGAGCTAGTGCGGCAGGAAACCGAGATCAAAGAGCAGATTTCACATTGGGGGCCGATTGTAGAACAGTTGGCCCGGTTAACAGGTGAAACCATTGATCACGATATTGCCAGCAGAATCAATGAGTTAAGACAGGATGAGGCGTCGGCTGGCGGGGCCGGAGCCGAGATGGGACTGACGGAGGCGATCCGGTGGGTGTTTCGCCAGCCTTTGTTGCTGCCGCTGACGCCGACTCAGGTAAGAGATCGCATGGCTGAGATGGGTTATGACCTGAGCAAGTACAAGCATGTGATGCCTCCCATTCACAACACGCTGAAGCGCATGAAAGAGGCAGGCGAGATAAGGGAAGTGGATGCTGTGGGCGGTTTTGGCGGCAAAGCGTTTATGAGCGGGAGATAGGAAGTGGGCCACGAATTGCCGCAAATCAACACGAATCAAAAAACCGTTTGCCGCAGATTTCGCAGATCAGCGCAGATCAAAAAGGAGTAGCCGCGAATTAACGCGAAAAACGCGAATCAATTTGTGCTTGTTTTTAAAGCTGACCCACCTGCCGAAATTTGAACCACCCCAGCCGGGCCCAATTTTTATTTAGCCCATTCGCACGCTGATGACGGCGCGCCCGCTTCACGATCGTTCGGGATGACGGATTTGAGAAAGTCTACATAGCAAGCCTACCCTGGAGAAAGACTGTGAGCAGAGAAGAGATCCTTACAGCATTTAAAGAGTGCGCGGCCAGGCTTGGGCGTGCGCCTGGCGCGGATGAGTTTCGAGTAACCATGTCAGTAAGAAGACACTTGATCCGGAAACATTTCAGCACGTACACGCAATTGCTGACAGAGTGCGGGTTTGAGCGACACGGCTCAGGGGCGCCGCTGACGCTGCAGCGTTTGTTTGAGGATTGGGCGGGAATGGTGCGAAGCATGGGAAAAATTCCAACGGCCACTGATTATGACCGGCATGGGGCCTACAGCTGCCGGGCGTACATGAACCGCTTTAAATACTGGAGAGAGGTGCCGGCAAGCTTGCTGGCCTACATGGTGGAGAAAGGACTGGGCGGTGAATGGCAGGATGTGCAGAAAATCATTGCCGCACATCTGGGGATGCCACTGGAGGAAGCCACAAAGTACAAAATGCATTCCGGATGTACTTCCTGGCCAAGGCTCATTGCGGACCGGCCGATCTATGGGTTGCCACTTTTGCAACGGCCATTGACTTTTGCGCCGACGAACGAGGCTGGGGTGCTGGCGGCTTTTGCCTGCCATGCCCGAGAGCTGGGATTTACCATCCTGAGATTGCAGGCGGCATTTCCGGACTGTGAGGCGTTGCGCGAGGTGGGCCCAAACAGGGCCCAGAGGGTGCTGATTGAATTGGAGTACGAAAGCCGGAATTTTCTGGAGCATTTGCACCCGATATCCGGGTGCGATTTGATTGTGTGCTGGATTAACAATTGGCCGGATTGTCCGCTGGAGGTGATTGAGTTGAGCAGCGTCTTGAAAGGCAAAAGCGGGAAGGGATCGGGTGATCGCACGTGATCGGGTGATCTGGTGATCGGAAAGTCGGGAGACCGGGACATCGGGGATGCCCTAAATATCGGACACGGCTGCGGGAATTGGCCGCGAATGAACGCGAAAGAGCGCCATTGCCAAAATCGCCGAAATTGCCAAAAATCGAAATTGGAAACCAAACCTTTACTACGGAGGACACAGAGGAGCACGGAGTAAGATCTGAAGATCGAGAGATCAGCTCTCCAACCCATTGTATTTACTGGCTGAAACGTGCAACCATCCCTTCCCGTCCTCAAGAATCCCCAATTACCTTGGTAATTGCAGAACACTGTTCTTATGGGCAGCCAAGGCGGGACTTCAGGGTAAGATGCGGGTGTCCTCCTCCAAGACTTGCATAGGTGCGCCACGATGCAGGAAAACCCGGAAACCGCCACAGATTCGTCCGCTACTGGCACTGCTACCGCCACGGCCCCAGCTACGGCTGCGGCACCTCGCACGGCCAGCCTTGAGTTGATCAAGGAGTTGCCGCGTGGGAGCGTGGGCGTCGTACACCAGGCTAGAAATCCGCAGCAGAACCGCTTTCTGGCGCTGCGCAAGTTTGACGTGCCGGAATGGCTGGATGACGTTGACGATCGGCTCAAAAAGATACTGACGGAGGCCCGTGCCGCCAGCGCGCTGGACCATCCCAATATCGCCAAGCTGCATACCTGCGGCTATAAAGATTTTACCGTGTTCATGACGGCGGAATTTGTTGACGCGCTCACCCTGAAAGAACTCACGTCAAAGCGCCAGTTGGAAATGAATGAGGTTTTGCAGGTGGCAAAACAGCTCTGCGCGGCGCTGGATTTTGCCCATGACAAAGGCGTTTTTCACCACTGTTTGAATCCGTACAACCTCAAGATGCTGCCGGATGGCACGCTGAAGATTTTGGATTTTGGCGTGATTCGCGATAAGAACCTGCTGACGCAGTCGCCAACAAAAAAGCTGGAGAACGAGCCGTATCTTTCTCCGGAGCAGATCAAGAACAAGGCGGTAGATCGCGCAGCCAATCTCTTTAATGCCGCAACGATCATTTATGAGCTATACACGGCGCGCAGTCCGTTCAGCGGCCCGCATCTTGGTGAAGTGGACCGCAACATAACGGACGTGAATCCGCACCCGATGCAGATGGCGCATCAGCGGGTGCCGGAACAGCTATCGGTTGTGGTGCTGAAGGCGCTTGCCAAGAATCCGGCCGACCGCTACAGCAGTGGCAAGCAGTTCTTTGCCGCGCTGGAAGAAGCAGCCAAGTTTGAGCCGGTGGCCCGCGCCAATAGCACAGGATCCATGGCTGCCTATCAGGGGCCGGGGCCGAACGCAAGCCAGGCCATCAAGGTCGGGTCGTCCTCTTCAACGCCTTCAGCCAGCCAGACGTTTAAGGCTGTGCCGCCGGCTTCAGCGAGCCAAGTCATCAAGACGCCTGCCGCAGGCACGAGCCGCGTTGCGCCGCAGCCAACCGCGGCCAGAGCTCCGGTAAGCACAGCGAATCATTGGAAGCTGGTTGGAGCGGTGGTGGGCGGATTATTTCTGATCATCGGACTGGCGCTGATTTTCCAGCACCGTTCCGCAGATTTGCCGCCGGACGACACAACGACGCAATCGACGCAGCCGGCTTCGACAACACCTGCTCCGTTCAGCCAGCAAGTTCCAGCAGCGCCGGCGCAGGAAGTTCAGGAAAGAACGCATAGTGCATCGGCGCGTCCGACGAGGAACAGCCGCGCCGTGGCAGCAGCTCCGGTGGCTCCGCCCGTGGCAAGTGAAGGACAGTTAATCGTTTCGTCGCTGCCGATGGGCGCGACTGTGGAGATTCAAGGACATGCGGGACAATCCTGGAAAGCGCCGCAAACCATCCCAGCGCTGGCTCCGGGAAATTACAAAGTTACGTTCAACCTGCCTGGATACGCGACCGAAACGCGCAACATTCAGGTAACAGCCGGTGCGCGCACCCCGCTCGATGTGCGCATGACGGCCGTTAAAGGCTTCATGACGATTGCAAGCAAGCCAGCGGGCGGCGAAGTCTGGATCAACGGAAAAGATACAAGCAAAGTTACCCCGATAGAATTTCTGGTCGAGCCCGGAACACAAAACGTTGTTGTCCGCAAACCGGGCTTTCTTGATGCAACCACCGATCTCAAGCTGGTGGCCGGCCAGTCAGTCAATTACGCGCCTGCGCTGATGGCAGCCGGACGCACGGACAACATGAGGCTGGTAGGCGGTGGAGTAGGCAAACTCTTCGGCGGCAATGGCAATTCCGCGCAAAACATGGCACGGATTGAGATCAAGACTGAGCCTAAGGGGGCGCTGGTCACCATCAACGGAACGCCGCTGCAAAAACCGACGCCGTTGGAAGTCCAGGTAGAAGCGGGCAATTACGATATCGTGATTCAAAAAGATGGCTTTAAACCCATTCATGAAAGCGCGATTGTAGGCGTGGATGATCGAATCAAAATTGACCGGTCGTTGTCCCACTAGACATTGCTCCAGTAAAACATTGGCCCGCTAAACACGTTGCAAGTCAGACGGATGGCGGACGGCCTGGGTTTGAAAACTACAGTGCCGTCCGTTTTTTCTTTTGTGGCACCCCGCGGCCCGCGCCAGAGCTGATTTCCAGATAGAATAGAGAGAACCCATTCTTTTGAGAACAGAGAGCCAGATACCGATTTGAATTCCCGCATTCGTAATATCGCAATTATCGCGCACGTTGACCACGGAAAAACCACGCTTGTTGACGCCATGCTGCGCCAGAGCGGCGCATTTCGCGCCAATGAACACGTGATTGAGCGTGTAATGGACTCCAATGACCTGGAGCGTGAGCGTGGCATCACCATTCTGGCCAAGAACACCGCCATTTTGTATCACGATGTAAAGATCAATATTGTCGATACCCCCGGCCACAGCGACTTTGGCGGCGAAGTGGAACGCGCCCTGAAAATGGTAGATGGCGTTATGCTTCTGGTGGACGCCAGCGAAGGTCCTCTGCCGCAGACGCGTTACGTGCTCAGCAAAGCCCTGGAAGCAGGCTTGCCGCCCGTGGTGGTGATCAATAAAATTGACCGCCCAGATGCCCGTGCGCAGGAAGTTTTAAACGAGCTTTACGATCTATTCATCGACCTGGACGCGCGCGAAGACCAGCTAGATTTCCCCGTACTGTACACCAATGCCAAAGCGGGCACGGCTTCCACCAGCATTGACGTTCCGGGTGAAGATCTGCGGCCCTTGTTTGACGCGATCTTAAAAAATACGCCACCGCCCGCAGGCGACCCTGAGAGCGCGTTGCAGATTCTTGTCGCGAACCTCGATTACAGTGATTATCTCGGACGTCTTGCCATTGCCCGCGTATTTAATGGAACGCTCCGCAATGGCCAGGAAGCCGGCATCGCCAAGCTGGATGGCTCACTCCAGAAATGGAAGATCACAAAACTTTTTTCATTCAGCGGCCTCAAGCGCGTCGATATTGAGCAGACCGAACTCGGCGACATCGTGGCCATCGCGGGTGTTGAAGGCATTGGAATCGGTGAAACCATCACCAACGTAGAGAACCCCGCGCCGCTGCCGCACATTGTGATTGATGAGCCCACCATTGCCATGCAGTTTTCCGTGAATACGTCCCCGTTTTCCGGACGTGAAGGGACCTACGTTACCTCACGCAATTTGCGTGAACGGCTGGAAAAAGAGCTGCTCACCAACGTTTCTCTGCGCGTGCAAGATGTGGGCGCCACAGATTCTTTCAAAGTACTGGGCCGCGGCGAGCTTCAACTTTCCATTCTGATTGAAACCATGCGGCGTGAAGGTTATGAGCTGGCGGTTGGCAAGCCGGAGATCGTAACCAAGCGCATTGACGGCAAGCTAATGGAGCCGCAGGAAAAACTGATGGTGGATATTCCCGACACATTCATCGGCGTGGTGATTGAGAAGTTGGGCGCGCGCAAAGGCCAGATGCTCAAGATGCACAACCATGGCTCAGGCCGCGTCCGCCTGGAATTTACCATTCCCAGTCGGGGCATGATCGGCCTGCGCTCAGAGTTGCTCACCGATACTCGCGGCACGGTGATCCTGAATTCGCTTTTTGATGGCTACACCGAATGGCTGGGAGAAATTCCTCATCGCATGACTGGCGCGCTGGTTTCCGACCGCAGCGGCCCCTCAACAGCCTATGCGCTCTGGAGCCTGCAGGAACGCGGTGTTTTGTTTGTAGGCGCGGGCGTGGAATTGTATGAAGGAATGATTGTGGGAGAGAATGCCCGCGAAGTCGATCTTGACGTAAACGCCGTTCGTGAAAAAAAGCTGACCAATATGCGCGCTTCCACGGCCGACGAAGCCATCCGCCTGGTTCCATTCAAAAACCTCACCTTGGAACAGGCCATTGAATTTGTGGCTGACGATGAATTAGTGGAAGTCACGCCCAAGTCGCTCCGTCTACGAAAGAAGATTCTGCAGGCGAACAGGCGGCCGAAGAAGAATGCATCTGCGCCGGCAAATGCGCATGAGTTAGCCACGAATTAACGCGAATCAACGAATGGTAAACACTTTGAATTTGATTCGTATTAATTCGCGTGCATTCGCGGCTTTTCTGATCTGCGTTCATCTGCGCCAATCTGCGGCTACTCCAACTGTTTCCCTTTCGTCTCCGGCAGTTGTGACGCCATCACAGTCGCCAGCAGGAAAGCAACGGCAGCGAACGAAAATGCCCAGGAAAGATCTCTGGCTTGTGCCAGCCTGCCAATCGTATAGGGCGCTAGCGCGCTGAGTGTCCGTGCGCCGTTATATGTGAAACCTAACGCCCGGGCGCGGACACTGGTAGGGAAGAGTTCGCTGCCGATCAGTCCGGAACCGGAAAAAAAGCCCGTCCCAAAAAATGCCACGATTGTGCCCAAAATCATAATGGCCCAGGATGATCGGGCCGCCGCATAGATTGGAACTGATAAGGCTGCGCAGAACAGGTAAAGCATAAGTGAGCGTTTACGTCCCAAGCGCTCTGCCATCCACCCGAAGCTGACGTAGCCGGGAAACATTCCCACCAGGTTGAGCACCACCAGGAAGGTTGTAGTCTGAAGCAGCCCGAATCCGCGGCCGCCTTTGTCAACGGGCAGAGCCAGGTAGGTTGGGATCCAGGTGAAAAGGCCCCACCATGCAAAAAGCCCAAAAAAGTTCAGCAGAAAGAGGAACACCGTGCTCTTGCGCAGCCCGCGGGAAAAG
Source organism: Candidatus Angelobacter sp. (assembly GCA_036488825.1). Classification (GTDB taxonomy): domain Bacteria; phylum Acidobacteriota; class Terriglobia; order Terriglobales; family Acidobacteriaceae; genus Angelobacter. The sequence goes on along the minus strand of DASXGZ010000021.1, from coordinate 188,022 downwards.
ATTTCGCTGAAAGGCGTCACCTCATGCGCCGCCGCTTTGTGCCGCTCCCACACCTCTGATTCAGGAACGCTTTTGCGGATCCAAAGAGTGACCAGCGCCGGCAAAATGCCGGCAAAGAAAACGAACCGCCAATTCTGCGTAGAGTTCAGGATCAGTCCAGCCACCACAGCCGCGGCAGCGTAACCCCAGGCCCATGAGCTTTGCACCAGGGCCATTGCCTTGGCCCGCAGGTGGACCGGCCATGTTTCGGCAACCAGTGTTGCTCCAGTGTTCCACTCCCCGCCCATGCCCAATCCAAGCACAAAGCGGAAAAAGGCAAGCATGGGGATGGTGGTCGCCATCCCCGAGCCCAGCGAGCACACCGAATAGGTCAGAATGCTGAGCATCAGCGCCTTTGTGCGTCCAATGCGGTCTGCAATAAAGCCAAAGAGTACGCCACCAATGCCTGAAGCCAGCAGAGTGAAAGTGCCAAGCCATCCGGCCGTCGACTTGGAAATGCCAAAAGCCGCCATCACATGAGCAATGACCAGGCTGTACAGCATCACGTCAAAGGCATCCAGGGCCCAGCCCAGCGCTGCCGCAATCAGCGTGCGCTTCTGCGCCGAAGTAGCCTGGGAAAGAGTTGGGAGCGTGGTGGAAGCCATTGGCGAGGGGATTCTATCAGGAGTCCAACCACAAAGGACACGAAGGCTCACGAAGTCAGTACCTTTTACATGATTACAGGCTGCCTTTGTGTTCCTTCGTGACCTTTGTGGTTTGGGACTTGTCCAGCAAATGAAAATACCTCTGCGCCCTGCGCACATCTTCCCCGATCTGTGCTCTCAACGCCTCAATGGAGGGAAACTTAATCTCCGGCCTGCGCCATTTCAGAAATGAAATCTCGACTTCCGTCTGCGCCGTGACATCTAGCGGATGAAAATCAAGCAGGTGGGTTTCAATAGCAAAAGACTCGTCGCCGAATGTGGGTCGCAGGCCGACATTCGTGACTGAATTAAAAATTTCAGTGTCCACGCGCGTACGCGTGAGATAGACTCCGTTTCCCGGCACCAGATCGTCATAGCGGCTCAGGTTGATGGTTGGGACAGTATATTTGTGGCCATAGCCGCGTCCGCGTCCGGGAGCGCCGGTAATGCTGAAGACCCGCCCAAGCAGCCGCCGCGCCATGCTCACTTTTCCTGCGATCAGCAGCGCCCGTACCTGGCTGCTGGAAGCAGGAATGCCGCGCACCATCATTACGGGATAAACTTTCACTTCAAAACCAAATTGCCGCCCAAGTTCTTTCAGGCTTGCGGTGGTGCCCTGCGCATTATGTCCGAAATGAAAATTGTCCCCTTCATGCACTTCTTTTGCGTGCAGCTTGCCTGCCAGGATATTGCCGGCAAATTCTTCCGCCGTGGTCATGGAAAAATCGCGTGTGAAAGGGATTTCCAGCAGTGCATCCAACCCGGTTTCAGCCAGTAGCGCCTCTTTCTTTGGCAACGGAGTAATCAGGCGAGGCGTAACGTCCGGCCGCAAAATGCGGAACGGATGCGGCTCAAAGGTAACAGCTACCGCCTTGCTGTGATTTTGCCGGGCGCGCCGAACCACTTCCCGCAACACATGCTGATGGCCGCAGTGGATGCCGTCAAAGTTTCCCACGGTGACAATGGTGGGTCCAAAATCCGCAGGCACTTCCTCCAGCGAACGGAATATCTTCATGCGATCTCAAACTCCAGCTTTAAACCATCATGTGCCAGCCGTACGTGTTCTGGCAGGTTCTTATTGGTCTCCTGGTGCGGCAGGTCATGCGAGATATGGGTAAAAAAGGCGCGACGTGGCTTTAATTCTTCTACAAGGTTCAGCGAATTTGCCACTGTAGAGTGCGTCGGATGTGGACGGTGCCGCAGCGCGTCCAGAAAAAGAATATCCAACCCAAGAAGTTTTTCTTTTGACTGCGCTGGAATTTCGCTGAAGTCAGTGAGGTACGCAGCGGAACCGAAGCGGAAGCCGTGGATCATCGCTTCGCCATGCACAATTTCTATCGGCTCAAAGCGTGCGCCAAAGAGATCTATTGGTCCGTTAAGCCGGTTCATCTCCACCCGCGCTATACCCCCAAACTTATAGTCTGATTTGAAGATGTAACTAAAAATGTTTTCCAGACCGTCGGCTGCGGCTTTATGCGCATAAAGCGGGATTTTGCCTTCGCGTTTAAAGCTGAGCGGGCGCACATCGTCCAGACCAAGAATATGGTCGGCGTGAGCGTGCGTATATAAGATCGCGTCCAGCCGCGTAATTTTTTCTCGAATAGCCTGCTGGCGGAAATCCGGCGTGGTATCAATGAGCACAAAGTGGCCGTCGTATTCCAGCAGAATGGACGGGCGGGTGCGCCGGTCATGCGGATCTTCTGACGTACATACGCGGCAGTTGCACCCGATGGTGGGAACACCCATTGAGGTGCCGCTGCCGAGCACGGTAAGGATTGCTTTCATTTCTGGCTGAGCGGCGGCACGGCTCCCGGCGGTACAGCTCCTGGTTTGGTCGCAGAAGTAGCGACGGCATTGGTGATCTCAATCCAGGCCATCCGCAGCTCAAAGAGCACGTTCTGGAGCAATGTTTTTTCGCGGTCCGTGAGATTGCCCTTGGTTTTTTCCTGAAGCACCGAGAGTGAATCAATGGTCTGCCGTGCGCCGATGATGTCAATGCGCGGCTGCTCATTATCCTGCCGGATTGCGCCCATCTGGATCAGCGCGCTCATATAAAACGATTCAATCACGCGCTCAAAATTCATTTCCAGCGGACCGCTTTCAGAGGTCTTTCCCGCGGCTGCGATCATCTCATCAATCTTTTTGCCTGATGCCCGATAAGCCTCGTGCTGTTCATGTTGCTCTTTATCTGTAGGCGGTGCAGGCAGTTCCTCTTCCTGCGGCGCGCCGGTTGGCGTACCCGCGCCGGGCGATTGGGCCTTATTCGCGATTTCTTGCGGTGCCTGTGGCTTGGTTGAAGGAGGCGTCTGTGCTGGGCGTGGCGGTGTTGTCGCGGTTTTTTCTTCTTCCGTTGTTGGAGCATCCGGCCGCGCTTCGCCTTCGGATCCAAACCTGCGCCGATCGGTTACGACAAACTCTTTTTTCTTCTCAGCCATTCATCCCCTCAATATTTTATTTAGATTTCAAATGGTAGTTCCACGACCCTGGCGACTACGCCATTCAGGTCAACCTCTGATTCCGCAGCCATTACCTCGCGGCGAACATAGCCCAGACCAATGTTCTTCTCGCCTACGGGAGAGGGCACACGCGCCACACTCGTTACCTCTGCTGGGGCGCGACGGTCTGGTTCGCCGCCGTCCATCGCGGGTACCACGCCGGGAAATTCAAAACCCGTAAATGTCCGATGCACATGGCCGCGGGAGCGTATCCGTTCCACGATCTCCTGCCCTATGTAGCAGCCTTTCGTAAAATTCAGGGCGTCAGCCTGCCCCGTTTCCTGCGGCAAGTCGCGATCACGGATGTCCTTGCCATAATGTGGAATGCCACGTATCACCCGCCACGTTTCCAGGGCATCGACCCCAACGGGCTGGGCCCCCGCTTCGGTCAGCCTGCTCCAAATGTCTTGCGCCTTGGCCTGATCGAACCAAATCTCAAACCAAACAGATTTCTTGGCGGGCCCGGCAATCAACGTAATGGGAAAGCTCTCAAACGTAAGATTGCCTATTTCCAGCGGCGCCATTCCTGCAGCGTTGATCCCGGCCTTGGCGAGAACGGCCGCTGCTTTTGGCCCGCATACACCGAGAGAAATCAAATCCTCGCCCATGGGAGTAAGTTCAACCTTATCCATGATGATGAAGCGCTTCATGGTGTTGACCAGAGCTTCTACTTGCGTGGCATCCGTATCCAAGATAAGTGATTCGCCCCGGTTGAAGATGTACATATCGCCAAGAATTCGGCCCTGTGCATTAAGCACAAAGTTGTAATTGCCGTGGTTGACCGGCAGATCGCGCACGTTGTTGGTGACCATGTTATGCAGCCAGCGAGTGCGATCTTTGCCGCTAACGTTGATCTTTCCACGCCACGCCATGGCGAATAGACCACAGCCAGTCCGCAGTGCTGCCAATTCCACCGTGGGATCGCCAAAATGGAGCGCGGTCTCCACGCCGTTATATACGCCCACGCGGGCATTGTCCGTAGCGAGCCAGGGATGTAGGGCCGTCAGCGACATAGTTCTCAATACTTGATTATAGCCAAGGTTGCAGCCAGCTTGCCCACTGTCATCTTCCGCCATTTGCATGGCAGGAGGGTAAAATCTGCCAGTTTACGGCCATTCCTGGTCCTGTGCCCTTGCTGCTAGACTGGCCACATGCCTGATCCGGCCCCGGAGAAGAACAAGAGCGACCAAAACATGTGGCGGCAGATTGGCCGCTACAGCAATCTTGGGTTTGTCCTGCCTGCCGCAATCGTGACGGGATTGCTGATTGGGGCCGCGCTGGACCGCTGGCTCAAGACCTCATGGATTACGTTGGTTGGCCTTCTTGTAGGGTGCGTTGCCGGGTTTATTGAGCTGATACGCGGAATGATTAAAGCAGGTAAAGACACATGAATGGGCCGGTAGAAGGGGCTGGTTCTGCCATGGTAGTAGAAGAGCGATTATCGGGCGCTTACCGCCGCATTCTGCGTGTGGCCGTTGTTCTAAGCGCCATTGCCGCTCTGGCTGCGGCTTTATTTGCAGGTTGGCGCAGCGGGCTGGGTGTGGCCATTGGATCTTTGGTGGCATACATCAATTTTGTCTGGCTGCACCATGGCACTGAGCGGCTTGTCCAGCGGATGCTTACCCCAGGCGCCGCGGCCCGTTCAAGATTCCGTTTTGCCTTTCCTTTTCCAGGGCGCTACCTCCTGGTAATCGCGGTGACGTATGTTATATTAAAAAGTTCTCCAAGGCTGCTCGTGGGCTTTATTGTGGGCCTGATTTTGCCGATCATAGCCTCAATGGGCGAAGGAATCTACGAAGCACTTGTGATCAGCAAGATAGACCAAGCCTCCGACTAAGTTTCGGTTTTAAATTTTATTTTTACGTATTGGAACCATGCCTGAGCAACTCTGGTTTACTGCAGTCCTGAATCATTACTTTGGCGCGATGACTACCTCATTGCTGCGCCATCTCGGCGTGCAACCGGCGCATCCTGCCGCGCCCATCACCAATGCTGTAGCCATGGAAGTCCTGGTTGTGGCGTTGCTGCTGCTTTTTTTTCTGGCTATCCGGGCAAGCATGTCAGTGGAAAAGCCGGGCGGCTTGCAGCATCTGGCGGAGGCTATGCATGAGTTTCTCGCCGAACAGGGGCACGGAGTCATCGGCCACGGCTTTGAGCGTTATCTGCCCTATTGCATTGCTTTGGGATATTTCATTCTGCTCTCCAATTTGCTCGGCCTTATCCCCGGATTTGAATCGCCCACGGCCAGTCCGGTGGTCCCATTGGGCTGCGCTGTTGTGACGTTTATTTACTATCATTTTCACGGACTGCGCATCCACAAGCATCGCTATATCAAGCAATTCATCGGCCCCATGTGGCCTTTGTGGCCGCTCATGTTCCTGATTGAGGTAATCAGTCACTTCGCCCGCATCTTGTCATTGACCGTCCGTCTTTATGCCAACATGTTTGCCGGCGACATGGTCACGTTGGCCTTCTTTTCGTTGGTTCCAATACTGGTTCCGGTCGCTTTCCTGGGTCTGCACCTATTTGTATCGCTGGTGCAGACATTTATTTTTGTCATGCTGACCCTGGTTTACCTGGGCATGGCGGTCAGTGAAGCGCATTAGAGTGTAGCCGCTGCAAGCGTGAGGGCGTCGTCCCCCAGGACGTATGTCAACCACCCACTGGCAGCAAATCATAAGGAGGAAGAATGAGGAAAGTTACTTTTCTGTTGTTATTTTTTGTAATCCTGATGGTCGCATCGCCGGTCTATGCGCAAACGTCTGGCGGAGCGCCTGGTGGCAACTGGTCTGTGCCGATCGGCGTGGGCCTGGGCATGGGACTGGCTGCCGGACTGGCTGGACTCGGCCAGGGTAAAGTTGCAGGTTCCGTCGCTGAGGCACTGGCTCGCAATCCCGGAGCACGCGATGGTATCCAACTGGCGCTGTTTATCGGATTGGCTTTCATCGAGTCCCTGGTACTCTTCACCTTTGTGCTGCTTTTCCTGCGTACCTCATAGCATTTGCTGTTGAAAAGCCTTCGCTGCGGCGAAGGCTTTTTTCGCGCGACCTCGGCGCGGTGGCACTCACTGCCTTATGCGCAAAACCTTTCACAGTACTTATTCTCAAAAAAGGACTTGCATCCACTGCTGAAAGCAGAATGCGCATGCGCAGGTGTTATTCTTGACTGCATCCATGCCCAGCCTTCCGGCCCTTGTATTCGACAACGTGACCAAGCAATACCGCGGCTTCTTCAGAAGCCAATGGGTCACGGCACTGCGCGATTTTTCTTTGCGGGTTGAGCAGGGTGGGATATTTGGTTTTCTTGGCCCTAACGGCGCCGGCAAAACTACGGCCATGCACCTTGCCATTGGATTGATGTTTCCAACCAGCGGACGCGGAGAAATGCTGGGATACAGCTTTGGACACGCTTCCACCCGGCGCCGAGTGGGCTTTCTTGCCGAGAACGTCTCGCTCTACCATCGACCGGCCGCCAAGCTGGTGCGATTTTATGGATCATTGAATGGCATGCGTGATCCGCAGTTGCGGCAGCGCGCTGCGGAGATGCTCAAAGAACTGGAACTGACTGACGCTGCCAATCGCAATGTTGGCAAGTTTTCCCGCGGAATGCTGCAGCGCGTCGGACTCGCGCAGGCTCTTGTCAATGACCCGGAACTGCTCATCCTCGACGAACCTGCTTCCGCTCTCGACCCGCTGGGGCGCATCCGTGTGCGGGAAATTCTGCTGCGAGCGCGGGAAGCAGGAAAGACAGTTTTCCTGAGTTCGCACCTGCTGTCTGAAGTGGAGCAGATTTGTGATCGCATTGCCATCGTCATAAAAGGCCGGGTAGTCCGAGTGGGCACGTTGGCCGAACTGCTGGAAGCGCAAGACAAATTCGTAATCACCGCCAAAGGCATTGACGCAACGCTTTTTCCAGGCACGGAACAAAACGGGCTTCTCAAAATCACTATCCCCGCAGCAGACCAGCGTAAGACAATTGAAAAGATATGGATTGCAGGCGGAGAGGTAATGGGGGTGAATCCTGTTCGACGTTCACTGGAAGAATTGTTTGTAGAGCTGTCAAACCAGGGCGGCCGAGGAAGCGCCGAACAAGAAGGCACAGAGGTTCGGCAATGAAGCTGTGGACGAAATCCCTGCTCTTGTTTTGCTTGAGTTTACCCGCAGCGGCCGCTCCCCAGCGCCCAGAGCCAAAGTGGAAGATCGATCTCAGAGAAAGATTTGAGTTCCAGGCATTTGACCGCACGATTAACTTTCGCTGGACACTCCATCAGGGTGTGCTCTTTATTTCGCCGGAACGTATTCTCATCTATCAAGTCAATCGCTCGCGTGGCCCGGCCAAGCTCTCTGCGCGCGACGCCAGCGGCGGTTCTGGAAACTTCATTCTTCAAATCCGGGTGCTGAACGCGCAAGACGGCAGCGACATAAAGTCTTTGGACCTTCCCACCAACGCGGATTTCTCCAAAGTCATGGCCACGCGTGACGGAAGATTTCTTGTTCGCACCGGAGACATTCTCTATCTTTACTCGGCCAACTTTGAGCGGCTGGCTTCACATGCGCTGCCATTGAAACGGCAGGCGACGGAAGAAGGATGGCAGATCGGCGTCTCGCCTTCACGCGACGAGGTTCTGCTGCTCCACCAGCAGGTATTCAAGCGCAACGCGATTTCACCCACCTCAAGGGTCGAAAAAGCGCAGACCGATGTGGAAATTTTGAATGCTGAAACACTGCAATTGACCCGGAACTTCACCCTGCCATCATTCTGGGACTACTGGAGTGCCGGCGACAATTTCCTGCTCGCGTCCACTCCTGAGCCTTCAGCGTCCGCAAACCTATTTGGCCTGCTGGATTTTGATGGAAGATGGTCACCGATTCTCCCGGACTGGTATTCGGCAAAGCAGCCATGCCGCTATCAGCTTGCTGCCCTGGAGCACCAATTATTTGCCGCTTTCGGCTGCGGTCATTTTTCCGTATTTCCCCGGACCGGCGAAAAACTCTTCTCGCTGAAATTTGGATCGGATGATTTTGTGAGCTCTGTGATGGATGCCGGGGATTACCTTGTGGTTGAGATCGAGCACCGCACCGTTCGCTGGGAGACCTCAAGCAATATACCCATCGCGACCGCCCAGCCATTGCGTCTTGAGTTGTACGAATTCAAAAGCGGCAACAAGCCGCTGATCTCTGTGCCGTTGCACAGCAGCAACGTCTATTATTCCCTTTCCTCCTACGGAGACCTCATCGTGGGTGACGGCACATCTCTGGCAATCTTTGCTCCCAGCCACTAATCTGATGCGCGCCATTATCCTGATCGGCATCAATTTTGTCCGCAGCCAGTGGGTTGCTGCCGCCGTTATGTGCGCGTATGTGATCGGGATTGGCAGCATTTATCGCTTGCATACGCAGTCTGAAGAGATATTGTTTTTCCTGCGCTGGAACGCGGCTTACGCTGTTCTGTTTGCGACCATGATAGCCATGCCTGTCTTACAGACAGAGCGCAAGAGCCGCCGAATTCTGGCTGTGTTATCCAAGGGAATTTATCGCTGGCAGTATATGAGCGGAGTGTTGTGCGGCTGCGCCATAATCTCCGCGATGTTTTGCCTGTTGGTTGGCGGAACGGCCGCATGGCTGGGACAACAATCGGGAATCGCAACGAACGGCCTTGGGGGAATCGTGTTGGCGCTTTTTTTCTGCTGCGTGGCTTCAGCTTCCACGGCGCTGTTTTTTGCTGCTTTTCTGCATCCTCTGCTGGCTATGGCTGCAACCTCGGTTGTTTTAGCTTTGCCTATGGCCCTTGATCAGGTTGGAATTAAGACTGCCTGGGCTCTCTATCCGTTGGGCGCGCTGTTTCGCGCATTGTGGATCTTTCAATTTCAGCCGGTAAGCGGCCTGGGAACAATCATGCTCAGTGCAGTATTTCAAGCGCTTATTTTTCTGATTGCCGCCTGTGCTGTGTTTGCCCGTCGTGATGTGACTATTTCGCCTGAGTAATCGCAACGGGCATTGTGGTCTGCGTACCAGGTGGAAGCGCGCCGACCGGAGTACCTGTGGGCGATAGATCATGTGCCCCGGCCACGGATAAGTCCTGAACTTTTCCTGGAATCACACCAAGATAAATTGTGGCGATTGCGGCCAGCACCAGGGCCAGCCGCATGAATCCTGTAGCTGGCGCGGGAGCTTCAGCCACAACCGGCTCACGCATATACATCACCACAATCAAGCGTAAATAGTAAAACGAAGCTACAGCACTGTTGACCAGACCAATCACGGTCAGCCAGACCAGCGCGGTGGGATGCGCCGAGGGTGAAAGCGCAGCGGTGAAAACATAATACTTTCCCAGAAACCCAGCAGTTGCCGGTATGCCAATCAGCGAAAGCATGAAGATTGTCAGCGTAAAGGCCAGCAAGGGAGAGCGGCGTCCCAGGCCGGAGTAGTCATCAATTGAAACGTAGCGTTCACCGCCCGCGGCAAAGTGGCTGACCACCGCAAATGCTCCCACGTTCATCGCGGCATACGCGGCGGTATAGAAGATTGCGGCGGAGATGCCAATGTCATTGCTGGCGGCAAACGCCACCAGTAGATAGCCTGCGTGCGCAATGGACGAATATGCCAGCATGCGCTTCACGTTGTTCTGCATGAGCGCGCCGAAGTTGCCCAGCGTCATGGAAAGGGCAGCGCAAACCCAGATCAGCGGGAACCAGTGGGCTGAGGTGGTGGCAAACAACACGCGCAGCAAAACGGCAAACGCGGCGGCCTTGGGGCCAGTGGACATCAGGGCCACAATGGGAGCAGGAGCACCTTCATAAACATCGGGCGTCCACACATGGAACGGCGCGGCGGCAACTTTAAAGCCCAGCCCAATGATCATGAGCGCCGTGGCGGCAATGGCAAGCAGTCCAGGGTTATCGCCAAGCGAGGCAGCGATCTTTAGAACGCTTGTGGATCCGGTTGCGCCGAAGATCATGGCAACGCCATACAGGAAGAAAGCTGTGGCAAAGGAGCCAAGCAGAAAGTATTTGATCGCCGACTCAGTGCTGCCCGCGCTGCGGCGCCGGTATCCAGCGAGTATGTAAGTCGATATGGAAGAAATTTCCAGGGCGATAAAGATCAGAACCAGCTCAACCGCCGATGACATCAGCACCATGCCCACCGTGCCAAACAGGATCAGAGCGTAGTATTCGCCGCTGCGAATATTTTGCGCGTCAAGATATTCGAGCGACATGAGAATGCAAATTGCTGAGATGGCTGGAATGAGCAGATGAAAAAAAATGGAGAAGCTGTCAACCCGCACCATGCCGAACCAGCCCGGATCGGAGAGAGATGCGTCGCGATGCAGCCAGGCAATCTGGCAGAAAGTTGCGGCAATAGCGGCCAGCGTTCCGGCCAGGGAAAGCAATCCCAGACTTTTGCGGCTGGCGCCGGGCTTCAACAGTGGGTCCGCTATCATTACCACAATGCCGAAGGCGGTGAGCATCAGCTCAGGCAAAATGCGAATGTAATCAATTGTGTGGATCGGGTTCATCTATTTTTGCCCGCCCGTGGTGGAATCATTCTGGACCGGAGAAGCGGCACTTGATTTGTTGACGGCTGGTATATGAGTTTGCACGGATTCAGCGACCCTGTAGACGACGTGTTTCTGCGCTTGCGCCTTTACGGCTCCAGCAACGCGTTCAATGGTGCTGGTGACTGCCGGTTCAATCGATCGCATCCAGTAAGGCGAAGCCACGCCCATAATAATAGACATCACTACCAGAGGAACCAGTGAAATGCGCTCGCGGCGGTCGATCTCCGGCAGCGTTTTGTTTTCACTATGGTGAATCTGTCCGTAAAAAACTTTCTGATACATCCACAGCAGATAACACGCGCCCCAGATCACGCCGCTAGTGCCAAGAACCGCAAACAACACGTGGTGCGGAACCGCGCTCTGGAATGTGCCGCTCAATACAAGGAACTCCCCGACGAAGCCATTCAGCAGCGGCAGTCCAACAGATGAGAGCACAGCCAGTAAAAAGAACGTTGCATAGACCGGCATGGGAGTGGCGAGCCCGCCGAATTCCTTGAATTCATAGGTGTGCTTGCGTTCATACAGCATGCCCGCCAGCATAAAGAGCGCGCCCGTCGAAATGCCATGGTTCAGCATCTGGTAAACCGCGCCGTCCGTGCCGATGGTCGTAAGGCTAAAAATGCCCAACACTACGAACCCAAGATGGCTGACGGAAGAGTAGGCAATCAGCTTTTTAAGGTTCGGTTGCACCAGCGCGACCAGCGCGCCGTAAATAATGCCGATCACCGCCAGCACGTTAATCCAGGTTGAGTTGTAAGCTGCCTGGCCAGGGAACAAGCCCACGTTAAAGCGCAGCAAACCGTAAGTTCCCATTTTGAGCAGCACGCCGGCCAGCAGGACGGAGCCTGCGGTAGGCGCTTCTACGTGTGCATCGGGCAGCCATGTATGCAGCGGAAACAATGGGACCTTTACGGCAAAGGCAATAAAGAAGCCGAGGAAAAGCCATTGCAGCGTTGTCGGCGAAACGGCGCCGCTGCTAATTATTTTGCGGAAAGCATCGTATTCAAAATTGTGCTGCGGATTGTGCGTGTAGAGCCAGATAACAGCCGCCAGCATGAAGACTGAAGCCACCATTGTGTACAGGAAAAACTTTACGGCGGCGTAAACCCTGCGCTCATGCCCGTACATGCCGATCAACAAGGCCATGGGAATCAGCGTGGCCTCCCAGAAGACATAGAACAAGAACATGTCCAGGGAGAGGAAAACGCCGATCATTGCCATTTCTAGCAGCAGCAGCAGGACGAAGAATTCCTTCACCCGGTCATGAATCGACTTCCATGAAACCAGAACGCTGACAGGAACGAGCAGGGTGGTGAGCAGCACCAGCCACATGGAAATACCGTCGGCGCCCATGTGGTAGTGAATTGTCTGGCCAATCCAGTTATGGTTCACCTCGAACTGAAACCCGGATCTGCCGTGTTCGTAATATATCGGCAGAAGGAGAGACAGGCCGAATGTCGCGATAGAAATGATGAGCGCGGCCCAGCGCAGAGCGCGGTCATTGCGCGGCATCAGCATCAGCGCCAGCGCACCGACTGCGGGAACGAATGTGACCAGTGTGAGGATGGAATCGTTCACTTTGTCACCCCCATCCAAACCATGTAGGCGATCACAACAGCGCCTCCGATGGCGACCCACGCGGCATAAGAGCGTATATTGCCGGACTGCATCCGCCGCAGTTCATTGCCGATGCCTTTGGATGAAGAGCCAGCGCCGTTCACCAGGCCATCAATTACGCCCTGATCAACGCCTCGCCACAGCACGACCGTGGAGAGCGCCAGCAGTGGCTTGACGAAAATCGCGCCATAACCTTCGTCCACGTAATACTTGTGCAGGACCATGGTGTAGATGCCATGCATTTTCGAGGTAATTCGGTCGGGCAGCTCCGGGCGTTTGTAATACAGCAGCCAGGCAAAGAAAAGTCCGAGAACAGCCACGCCAACAGAGGTCCCGGCCAAAAGCAGTTCCTCGCCGGGTTTCTCCTGTGCCGCTTCGTCCGCGTGAGAAGGCGTGGCCTCGCTCCCAGTTGATGAGACTTCTCCGGATACAGCCGGTCCGGATTGCATCACGGGCGAGAGAAAGTGCTCAATATGATTGCTGCCGCCCAGGAATTGCGGAACACCCACCCAACCTCCGACAAACGAGAGCACAGCAAGAACAACCAGCGGAGCCAGCATGACCCAGGGTGATTCATGCACTCCGCCGTGGCCGTGAGCTTCATCGTCAGCATGGCCGTGCGCATGTGAAGCCGCGCCGTGGCCGGCATGCGCTGGAGCACTTGCGGCATGGGCCTCTTCGCCAACATCCACAGAGCCGGGTTTGTACTCTCCGAAAAACGTCATAAACCAGAGGCGGAACATATAGAACGAGGTAAGCCCGGCAGTAATGAGACCGATTGCCCAGATAACCGGCCCGCCATACGGACTGTGAAAAGCCGCGCCCAGAATCTGGTCTTTACTAAAGAAGCCGGCAAACGGCGGAATTCCGGCAATGGCAATGGTAGCGATCGTCATTACCCAGAATGTGACGGGAATTTTTGTCCGTAGGCCGCCCATGCGGTGCATGTCCTGCTCGCCACCCACGGCGTGAATCACCGAGCCAGCGCCAAGGAAGAGTAACGCTTTGAAAAATGCATGCGTCATCAGATGGAAAATTCCAGCGCTGTAGGCCGCTACGCCGCAGGCCAGGAACATATAGCCGAGTTGGGAAATAGTCGAGTAAGCCAGGACGCGCTTAATGTCCGTCTGGGCCATACCCATGGTGGCGGCAAAGATCGCCGTGAGGCAGCCGATGATGGCCACAATCTCCAGCGCATGCGGAGCAAGATTGAAGATGGCATGCGAGCGAGCAATCATGTAGATGCCGGCTGTAACCATCGTCGCGGCGTGAATGAGCGCCGATACCGGCGTAGGGCCTTCCATGGCATCCGGCAGCCAGACATAAAGCGGAATCTGTGCTGATTTTCCGGTAGCGCCAAACATCAGGCAGAGAGCCGTGATAGTGAAGAAGCCCCAGCCAGCCTCTGTAGCGTAATGACCCTGGGCGATTTTGCTGAACACTGTCTCATAGTTCAGCGAGCCAAAATGCTGGATGATCAAAAACATTCCGACCAGAAACGCAAAGTCGCCGATTCGGTTGACGATGAAAGCTTTCTTGCCCGCGTCTGCGGCTGAGTCCTTGAGGAAGTAAAAGCCAATCAGCAGGTAGGAAGCCAGCCCTACGCCCTCCCAGCCAACAAACATCAGCAGATAATTGTTGGCCAGCACCAGCGTGAGCATGAAGAACATGAAGAGGTTCAGATACGCGAAAAAGCGGTAATACCCGCCTTCATGCGCCATGTAGCCGACAGAATAGATATGAATGAGGAACCCGACGCCTGTGACTACCAGCACCATAATCATGGAAAGCTGGTCAAGGTAAAACCCGAACGGCGCTGAAAAGCTGCCGGCCGTAATCCAGGGGAAGAGCGTTTCGATGTATGGTGTACTCCCACCGGGCCAGATGCTCAACACTGCCCACACAGCCCATCCGAAAGCCGCGGCGGTAAACAGCAGGGCAACGGTGTTGACCATTGCGTTCTTGAAGCGACGGCCGAACAGCCCGTTAATCGCCGCGCCAATCAGCGGCAGCAGCGGAATAACCCAGAGATGTAGGTTCTTGGTCATAATTTCAGCAGGTTTACACGATCAATGTTCAGGGTCTCACGGGTGCGGAAAACAGAAATGATAATGGCCAGCCCCACGGCGGCTTCGGCGGCGGCGACGACCATTACAAAGAATACAAAGACATGACCGCTGAGCGGGACCACGCTGGTCCCATCGGAAAATTTCATGGGATGCGCGTGCCAGTAATTGGCGAACGCGACAAAGCTCAGGTTCACCGCGTTCAGCATCAACTCAATCGACATGAAAACGGTGATGATGTTCCGCTTTAATAAAAACCCGAATATGCCAAGAGAGAAGAGGACCGCGCTGAGAATCAGATACCAGGATAGCGGAACCATTTCAGTTCTCCTTCTTTCCCAGCACCACCGCGCCCATAATGGCGATGAGGATCAGCACTGAAGTGACTTCAAAGGGCAGCAGGAAGTCGCGGAACAGCAGACGGGCAATGGCGTGGGTTTCGCCGAAATCGCTGGCGCCGATAGTAACGCTGCCCAGGTGTCCGCTGCCGGTGATCAGCAACCATGCAACGGTGCCGGCCAAAACAATCACGCCCGGCACACCCAGAAAAAGCGCAACCCGGCTGCCGCGCGATCGTTCTTCCGCCCCGGCATTCAAAAGCATGATGACAAAGACGAACAGCACCATGATGGCGCCGGCATAAACAATCAACTGGATAGCTGCCACAAATTCCGCGCCCAGAAGCAGGTAGATCAGCGCCAGCGAAGCCATGACCACCACCAGCGAAAGCGCGCTGCTTATGGGATGGCGCTGCACCAGCAGGTTGATTGCGCCTGCAACGCAGATAAGGCCGAAGACGATGAATAGGACCTGATGCAGCATCCGGTTACGCCCTCCAAGCCACAATCAGGCTGGTGACAATAATATTGGCGATGGCCAGCGGCAGCAGGAACTTCCATCCGAAAGCCATTAACTGGTCATACCGGAAGCGCGGCAGCGTGCCACGGATCCATATGTAGAGAAAGATGAAGAAGAAAACTTTTAGCGCGAACCAAAACACGGGAAGCAGCGACTGCGCAATCGGGGGGAGAAAATTGAAGTGCGGGCCATGCCATCCGCCAAAAAAAAGCAGGCTGGCAAGGCAGGCGACGGTAAACATGTTTACGTACTCGGCCATAAAGAACATGGCAAACTTCATGGAGCTGTATTCGGTGTGGTATCCGGCCACCAGTTCGGTCTCGGCTTCCGGCATGTCAAACGGGATGCGATTGGTCTCGGCAAATGCCGCCATCAGGTAAATAAAGAACCCGATAATCTGGGGAAAGATAAACCAATGCGGAATGTGTGTATCATGCCCGGCTATAACCCAGTGGCCGCTCTGGCTGAATACAATTTCACGCAAGCTCAGGCTGCCTGAGAGCAGCAGAATACCGACAAGAGAAAGCCCAAGCGCAAGCTCATAACTGATCATCTGGGCGCTGGCGCGCAGGGAGCCAAGCAGGGAATACTTGCTGTTTGACGACCATCCGGCAAGAGCGACTCCATAGACGCCGATAGAGGTTACGCCAAGAATAATAAGCAGGCCGATATTGATATCGGTGATGCCACCGCCTGCATGCGTAATTCCGCTGATTTGCAACGCGGTGGTATGTCCGGCAATAGTGATGGTCTCGCCGAAGGGAATCACGGCAATGGAAATCAGCGACATCACCAGCGCCAGCATGGGCGCAAGAATAAACAGCCCTTTATGAACGTAGTCCGGCAGCAGGTCTTCTTTAAGAATGAACTTGATTCCGTCCGCCAGCGGTTGCAGCAGGCCGAACGGGCCCACGCGCGTCGGTCCCCAACGGTTCTGGATGCGCCCAATCAGCTTGCGCTCCAGCCATGTCGTATAGGCCACGCCCGTGAGCATGATGAAGACCACCAGAGCGATCTTAATTACAGCAGCGATGATGAAAGAAGTTGTATCCACAATCCCTGTTTAAAAGACTTCTTGGTCGATGAACTTTACGGTGATTCGGAAACTCAAATCCTACAAACTTAGGCCAAGAGCTAAAGGCTAATAACTAAGAGCCGCTTTTCTCAATCCGCCATCACTTCTTTGTTTGAAGGCGCGCGTTTATTTTCGAGCACATCGTTCAGCGTCTTCGAATATCGTCCCATGGTTCCGGATGTAAACAACGTGTCGTTGGCTGGAACAATCTGCACCAGACCGTCGGCAGCGCCGGCATTGCTGCGCTCGGCGGCTTCCATGTGCTGGTCATTACCGGAGAGCAGGCTCAACCTTGAAAATTCATAGCCAGGAACCAGCCGCTGGATTTCGTCCAGCATGGCGTAAGGATCAAACGGGCTTAGCCGTGGCTCAAGATTGTTGGCCGCCAACCAGACGGAATGCCGGTCGGCTTCGCCCGATTGCGCTCCACGTGTCTGTCCCATGTCCGCGCGGACACCACTGCCGAATGGCACCAGCTTGCGGATTTCCGTGCCAATGCGTTCCGCCACGCGCACAATGATTTCAAAATCGCTCTTGATGCCGGAGATGTCGCCGGCTTTCTTCAGCATCTGCAGATCGCCGCAAGTGTTGGTGAAGGTGCCCGATTTTTCGTAGGCTGAAGCCGCAGGCAGCACGACTTCCGCCAGCATCGCGGTTTCAGTCAGGAACAGTTCTTGCACTACGACAAAAGTGTTTTGCAGCGCGGCAGGATCAAAGTTGTAATCCACCACAGGATTTGAGCCGACCACGTAAAGCGCGGCCAGCTTGCCGCCTTTGGCTGCCTGCATCATCTCCTGCAGGGACAAGCCTTTGCTGTTGGAGAGCGCGCCCCACTCTTCGTTGTATTTATGCGGGCCGTTAATGGCAACGTATCCGGGCAGCAGCTCAGGGAAGAGGCCCATATCGGCTGCGCCACGAGAGTTGGCGTAGTCACCCAGGCAGATATATTTGGCGTTCAGGGCCGAGCCAAACTTTACCAGCGCGGCAATATCAGCGCCCTGGATTTCGGAGCCAAAGATAATAACCAGATTTTTCTGTGCTTTTAGCTCATCGCGCAGCTGTTTCAGTGCGTCATTCGAACTGTTTGCTCCGGTCAGCGTGCCGGCTGCGGCATCGTCGCCATTAAGGAAAGCCAGCAGCTTGCCTTCACGGCCTTCAGGAACTTGTACAAAGCGCGTCGCCTGGCGCTGCAGCTTGATTGGCTGCGAGTTCACCACAAAAAACTTTGCCTGATTCAAACGGACATTGGTACGGATATTCCATGCCAACAGCGGGTGTCGTTCCGTGGGATCATTGCCAATCAGCAAAATGGCCGAGGCACTGGCTACATCACGCATGGTGGCCGTGCTGTGGTGCTTCCCGGCGATAGCGCGGGCAAAACCGGCAAAATCAGTGGTGCGGTGGTGATCGATATTATTGGTGCCGAGCACCGTGCGCGCGAATTTCTGGAGAAGGTAATTCTCTTCGTTGGTGGTGCGGTTGGAACCGATTACGCCAATCGACTGGCCGCCTTTGCTGTCTCGAATCTCGCGCAGGCGTTTGCCTACGTGCTCAATGGCTTCTTCCCATGTTGTAGGCGTGAGCTTGCCGTCTTTGCGCACAAGCGGCTGGCGCAGACGGTCTTTGTGATCAAAATAATCGAAGGCGTAGCGGCCTTTAATGCAGAGGAAGTCACCGTTAATGCCGCTCTTGTCGCGATTGTCACCGCGTACAATGTCCATGCCGGTATCTGAACGGCGCACGCCAAGCGTGGTTTTGCAGCCATCGCCGCAATGCGTGCAGATGGTGCCAACATGATTCATCTCCCACGGGCGGGTCTTGTAGCGATAAGCGCCAGACGTAAGTGCGCCGACAGGGCAGATGTCGATGCACATGCCACACTCTTCGCAGTTGAGATGGTCGCCCTCATTGGGCGCGATTACCGAACTGGAGCCCCGCAACTGTACGCCGAGCGCGGAGACGTCCATGCCTTCACCGCAGACGCGCACGCAGCGGTAGCAGAGAATGCAGCGCGGGCGGTCAAAGAAAACCACCGGCGACCACTGCTGCTCTTCCTTGTGCAGCTTGCCTTCCATATAGCGCGATTCTGCTGCGCCATACTTAAATGTCATGTCCTGCAATTCGCATTCGCCGCCGGCGTCGCAGACAGGGCAGTCCAGCGGATGGTTGCCGAGCAGCAACTCGATCATCGACTTGCGCGCCTGCCGGACTTCATCGGTGTCTGTGGCGACCACCATGCCATCCGTGATTGGGACTGTGCAGGCCGTTTGAAGCTTAGGCATCTTTTCAATGCGTACCAGACACATGCGGCAGGCAGCCTGAAGGGAAAGTCCCGGATAATAGCAGAATGAAGGGACTTCAATTCCCACGGCTTTGCAGGCCTCGATAAGAAGAGTGCCCGCAGGCGCAGTGACCTGTTTGCCGTCAACGGTGATGGTTACATTTTTTACTTCAGCCATGATTCCTGAGCTTCCAAGTTGCCTATAAATGTCTCGTTCATTTGGTAATTGAGTAAATTGGTAATTTAGTAATTGAAAATCTGAGGTCCCAGGTTGCTATTTTTACTTTAATTTACCCAATTACCAAATCACCCATTTACCAATCCAATAATGATGCTTACCCTAATTTCAAAGTCGTCCTGATCTCGTCGATCTGCGCCGCGTGCCGTTTAGTGTGCATGGCCATCGCCACCAGCATTTCACAAATACTCACCATCCCAGCAGCCGGATGAGGATGTTTAACTTCACTGCAACGCAAATCCTCTGTGTACTGCTCAAGGAACCGGATCACCTCGGCACGCGCTGTTCTAAATTGTTCTGCGGCCTCTGCCAGCGTAGCAAAGCGTCCAATTGGCTTTGCGGCTTCCGGCGACTCCATTTTGTGAGTGCGGTTGGGAATCATGTGCAGAAACGCCTGTTCGCGGTTCGGCGCATTGGCGGGGCGCAGTGTGCGTTTTGTGCTGATCAGCTTAAGTTGTATAGTCTCAGCGGTTGTGAGGTGCTCAACCGTATCAAGCACGCACCAGCAGTCAGGAGCAGGCTTCAGCCGGCTTTGTTCCTCAGTAACGCCGGCAAAGCTGTTTAGAAAAATATCACGGGTCTCCTGCAAGAGCGCCAGCAGAAATTGCTTGTCGATCACAACTGCGATGGCCGGATTGGGTTGAGCGCTCATCAGTGTGCTCCCACCACGGGCAGTTCAGTGATCTTTGCTGCTGGATCAAACGGACACGGTCGCCCTTCCAGATGCGCTTCAAATTCACTGCGCCACTTATCGACGATGGACATGGTCGGGATAGCCGCTGCATCGCCTAGCGGGCAGAAAGTCCGGCCCAACATGTTCTGCGCCAGGTACTTGATATTGTCGATGTCTTTGCGCAGGCCACCGCCGTTGTGGAAACGGATCAGCGTTTTCTTGAGCCAGTCTGTGCCTTCACGGCAGGGAATACACCAGCCGCAGCTTTCATGCTGGTAGAACTTCATCACACGCAGCGCGAACTTGACCATACAGGTCTGGTCGTCAAGGATCACCACGCCGCCGGAGCCAAGAAATTCGCCGCGCTTGCCGAAGGAATCGAAGTCCATGTTCATCTGCTCGGCTTCTTCGGCTGTAAGCACAAAGGTGGAAGATCCGCCGGGAACGACAGCTTTAAGCTTGCGTCCATTGGGGATGCCGCCTCCAACGTCATAGATCATTTTCTTCAGCGGATAGCCCAGCGGTAATTCATAGACTCCGGGCTTGTTGATGTGTCCGCTCAGGCAGAAGAGCCGCGTGCCGCCGTTTTTGGGAGGGCCGTAGTCGGCAAACTTCTGGCCGCCCATAAGAATAATATGCGGAACAGAGGCGAGTGTTTCGACATTATTAATAACTGTCGGCCCACCCCAGAGTCCAACCACGGCAGGGAAAGGCGGACGAATTCGAGGAATGCCGCGCTTGCCTTCCAGCGATTCCATCAGAGCGGATTCTTCACCCACTTCATAGGCCCCTGCCCCGGTATGCCAGCGAACGTCAAATTCTTTGCCACTGCCGAAAATATTCTTGCCGAGATAGCCTTTGGCATAGGCGTCCGCAATGGCTTTGCGCATGATATCGACCAGGTAGCGGTATTCGCCGCGAATATAAACAAAACCAATTTTTGCGCCGACGGCCAGGCCGGCAATAATTACGCCTTCAATCACTGCGTGCGGATCATGTTCCAGGATAGGACGGTCTTTGCAGGTGCCGGGCTCGCTTTCATCGCCATTGACCAGGATGTATTTGGCTTTGGCCGTGTCTTTAGGGACAAAGCTCCACTTCATGCCGGTAGGGAACCCTGCTCCACCGCGTCCGCGAAGATTGGAAGCCTTGACCTCATTAATGATGTCGTCAGAGGACATCGTGAGCGCTTTTTGCACGGCCTTGTAGCCATCAAGCTTCAAGTACTGCTCAATGTCCGCCGCGCCTTTGCCAAAGCGCTTGGACACGATCTTTACTTCATCGGGATGGGAGGTCAGTTCGGCCATTTTTTTATTGCCAGAAATGCCAAAATTGCCAAAAGTGTCAATTTGTGCGGGCTAAAATTCATTTGCGCTTCGCGGTTTGTCGCGATGCAGTAAATATTGCAGTTAACTCCTGCGCTTCTTTGCGTAATGGTTCGAGCCGTTCTTTTTTCAGAACTCCGATATCTGAGAGCAGCTCGATCCAGAAAACTGTTTCGTCAGCTTCCTCAGCCACAATCCCGATTTTAGCGATAAACTCCGCTTTGGATCGGGCTTGGCATGCGGCGCGGTAGTTTGCGCCGACCGACGTACCACATCGTAACAACTGATTTCCTATAACTTGCGCTTCTTTTGCCTGCGGCAGTGAACGAAACAGATGAACAATTCTGATTGCAAAATCCTTAGTCCTGTTTCGCAGTTGTTCCGTCTTGCTGTCCAAATATCTCTCACTCGCAAATCTTTCATTCACTCAACCGCAGAAGGTCTTAGCTTTTCAATCGACAATTTTGGCAATACCGGCGATTTTGGCAATATCATAGCTTCGCTTTCGTTCGATATTGCTCCAAAACTGAATTCACTTTCTCGGGTGTAAGGTTCTCGTGAAAATCGTAATTAACCTGTAGGGCTGGAGCCCAACTGCATGCGCCAATGCACTCGACTTCTTCCAAAGAAAACGTTCCGTCAGCGGTGGTCTGCTTATGGCCGATGCCCAGCTTGCTTTTGCAATGGTCCAGAATCTCTTCACCGCCGCGCAGCATACAGCTTATGTTGGTGCAGACCTGAACGTGGTATTTGCCCATCGGCTTGGTGTGCAGCAGGGAGTAGTAGCTGATCACGTTGCGCACCTCGAGCTCCGTCAACTCGGTCTTTTTTGCGAGATGCGCAATCGCGTCATCACTCAGATAGCCAAGTTCGTCCTGGGTATAAATGAGCATCGGCACAAGGAAGCCGCGCTTGGTCGGGTACTCCTTCATTTTCTCGGTGAAGAAAGCGTCGAGTTTTTCGCTGATCGGCGGCATCTATATGTATCGCCCCTAAAGGGGCTCATTCGTTATTTCTTACGTTTACCCAGCTTACGCACTGGGCGAACTTCTCGTCGCGCCTACGGCGCTGAACTCGTTTAGCTACTAACGGTCTATTTCTCCCAGCACAATGTCAATGCTTCCAATCGCGGCCACCACGTCGGCAATTAAGCGGCCTTCGCACATCTGAGGTAAAGCTTGAAGGTTGGCATACGAAGGTGACCGCATGTGAACGCGCAGCGGTTTTGCTGTGCCGTCACTCACAATGTAATAGCCCATTTCGCCGCGCGGAGACTCGATCGCGTGATAAACCTCACCTGATGGAACGGCAAAGCCTTCCGTAACAATCTTAAAGTGATAGATGAGGGCTTCCATCTGCGTTTTCATTTTCTCGCGATCAGGCAAAATGATCTTGGGTGCGTCAGCCTTAGTCGGGCCGGAAGGCATGCCTTCCAGCGCCTGCTTTGCGATCTCGCGTGATTCGCGCAGTTCGGCCACGCGACAGAGATAACGCGCCCAGACGTCGCCATCCTGATGGACTGGCACCTTGAATTTGAAGTTCTCGTAACCACAGTAAGGCATGTCGCGGCGGATATCGAAATCAACGCCGCTGGCGCGCAGGGAAGGGCCGGTAAGGCCGATAGCAACTGCATCTTCACCAGAGATTCTGGCGACATCCTTCAAGCGATCGATGAAGATTCGGTTTCCGGTGAGCAGGTTCTCATACTCATCCACTTTCTCGGGGAACCTATCCAGGAAATCCTTGACCTTTTCAAAGAACCCAAGCGGCGGTTCCAGCGCCAGCCCGCCGATGCGGAAGTATGACGTCATCATGCGCTGGCCGCTGACCATCTCATAAATGCGCAGCAGGTCTTCGCGTTCACGGAAGCAATACAGAAAGACCGACATCGCGCCAATGTCCATGGCGTGCGTGCCAAGCCAGACCAGGTGCGAGCTGATGCGTTGCAGTTCGGCCAGCATTACGCGCATCCATTGCGCGCGCGGCGGAACTTCCAACCCCAGCAGCTTCTCCACTGCCATGACGTAGCAGAGGTTGTTCACCATCGGGCAGAGATAGTCGATGCGGTCGGTCAGCGGGACCACCTGCTGATAGAACTTGGCTTCGCAAGTCTTCTCAATACCGGTGTGAAGGAAGCCAATATCCGGCATCATGCGAACAATGGTTTCGCCGTCAATTTCCAGCAACAGGCGCAACACGCCGTGCGTGGACGGGTGCTGCGGACCCATGTTGAGGATCATGGTCTTATCTTCAGTGGGGTCCAGCACCGGATTGGCGTTCAAATGGCCCATTTAACGATAGCCCTCGACCGGATAATCTTTTCGGAGAGGATAGCCTTCCCAGTCTTCCGGCATCATGATGCGGCGCAGGTAGGGATGGCCGAGAAAACGAATGCCAAACAGATCGAACAACTCGCGCTCAAAGAAATTTGCGGACGGCCATACCGAGGTGATCGATTCAATGGATGGGTCGTCACCCGACAAGCGTACTTTCAGGCGAACACGATCTTTCCGCTTCATTGAGAGCAGGTGATAGGCAACTTCAAAGCGCGGCTCACGGGGGTAAAAATCGGCGCAGGTCAGGTCTGACATAAAATCTGTCAACCCCTGGACTTTCAAGCGCGAGCAGGCTTCCCGGATCGCTTCACGGGCAACATAGATGGTGAGTTCATCGCGGTCAAAGCAAGCACCTTCAACAGCCTCGGCGCGCCAGGAAAGCAGGTCAGCGATCACAGGACGATTTTTCAATTGCTCGATATCGGTAATGGCTGGAGCGAGTGGCATTAGCTTCCACTCCTCTCAGAGGAGTTCCAGTCCAGAATGCCTTTTTTCCATATATAGAAGAAGCCGACGAGCACCAAACCGATATAAATCAGCATCTCCCAGAAGCCGAACATTTTGAGTTCGCGCGCAATCACGGCCCAAGGATAGAGGAAGACAGCTTCCACATCAAACAGAATAAAGAGCATTCCCACCAGATAAAACCTGACGCTAAAGCGCTGCTGCGCGTCGCCGGTAGGCTCAATGCCGCATTCATAAGCGGTATTCTTGGCGCGAGACCATTTATGCTTTCCCAGCAGGTGAGAAAGCGTAACCATGACCGAAGCCAGGGCAATGGCGACGATCACCTGAATGAGCAACGGAATATAATGGGCGAAGTAGCTGTTCTCCGGCATGCAAGGCCTGTACAGAAAGAGCGTCTGCTATGTGCCAAACACTCGAATGTAATTTCCATTCGCATCACTGTCAAGCCCTTGACTTTGAACGGAGTTAATGATTTCTAATCGGCAAAGAGAAGAGGGCGGTTAAGAGGTGAGCTGAGGCAGTTGCGGCGACATTGCTCGTCCTTGCTTTATGACAATTTTTGGATTCAATACGGATGTCAAGCTCGCCGACGTGGTGTATCACGTGCAGAGCGAGGCCCGGCAGAATGATCTGCTGCTGCAAACCCTGGTCTTTGTAAAAGGCCAATGCGTTGGCAAGCAGGCATTTTCTTATGCCCGGGAAATATCCCATCCGGGCTTTTCCACGGAAGCAATGCATGAATTATTGAAGGCGCAACACAAGGCTGTGATCGATGCCGTGCAGCAGGGCCAGTTAAATGTGTTGAGCAGCGGCGCGGATGTGCAGGATATCGGTGGCTCGGGACTTTCTTTGCAGTGGAAATCACCTGCAGCAGGGGCCGCGCCGGATATTCTGGTCAGCTTTCAAGTGCTTGATTCCGGCAAAGCCGCAACGGGCGCGGAAGTTGTGGTGCGGGGAGTAATTGCGTCAGACGGACTTGAGTTGGCGCACGGCATTGCCGATGTCTCAGGCTTGGTGAATCTTTCCGTCCCGCTTACAGAAGATGTGCTGGCGCGAGGCGCGGTGATGGTGCAAGCCACGCATCAGGGGAAGTCCGTAACGCGCAAATTCAGGGTGAAGCGATGAATTAGAGTTTGGTAAATGAGTAATTTGGCAATTGGGAAATTGAACGATTGCGGAGATACTCCTCATCAATTCGTATTCTTGATAGTAATCGAATCGACCAATGCATTCCACATTCAGGCGGTTGCTCCACACAATGATTTATCCTGAGCTCTGTGCCAGCAAAAATTGATCTTCCGCAGGCCGATGCCATTCTCGTGGGTTCCGGTCCAAACGGGCTTGCAGCGGCGGTCCGCATGGCACAGGCGGGCAAGCGCGTTGTGGTGTTGGAAGCTGCAAACACGCCCGGCGGCGGTGTACGTTCCGCAGAGTTGACGCTTCCAGGTTACGTACACGATATCTGCTCGTCGGTCTATGCCATGGTGGTGTGTTCGCCATTTTTGAGCCAACTGCCGCTCAAAGAGCAGGGCCTTGAGTGGGTCTTTCCTGCCGCACCTCTCGCTCACCCGCTGGATGATGGAACAGCGGTAATGCTGCATCAGTCGCTTGACGAGACTGTGCAATCTCTTGGCCGTGACGGCGGTGGGTATCGAAGGCTTATGGGCGAACTGGTCTCGCGCTGGCACGATTTGATGCACAACGTCTTCGCGCCTCCAGGTATTCCGCGCAATCCTCTTTTCTTTGCGCGGTTTGGGTTAAAGGCGCTGCGACCTGCGACGTCGCTGGCGAAAGCGTATTTCAAGACCGAGCGGGGACGTGCGCTTTTTGCCGGACTGGGGGCGCATTCGATGCTGCCGCTGGAAAAGCTCACAACATCAGCGGTTGCACTGGTGCTGGCTGTCGCTGGGCATGCAGCGGGCTGGCCGTTCGCGCGCGGAGGATCCCAGCAGCTTACGGCAGCGATGGTCAGATATCTGGAATCCATGGGCGGCCGGGTGATCACGAACTGCAACGTCGAATCGCTTCAGCAACTACCATCGGCGCGCACAGTGCTGCTGGATGTTACACCGAGGCAGCTCATCAGAATAGCGGGCGGCAAGCTTCCAGCTACCTACCGGAAAAAACTGGAACGCTTCAAGTACGGTCCGGGAGTTTACAAGATAGATTGGGCCCTACATCAGCCCGTGCCTTGGCGAGCGAAGGAATGCGCGCAGGCAGGGACTGTTCATCTGGGCGGCACGCTGGAAGAGATCAGCGAGTCAGAGCAGCGGCCCTGGCGAGGTGAAGCTCCGGAGCGGCCTTATGTCTTGTTTACACAGGCGAGCTTGTTTGATTCCACGCGCGCTCCAGCAGGCAAACACACGGCATGGGGCTATTGCCATGTGCCAAACGGCTTTAATGGCAACGCGACAGAGGCCATAGAGAATCAGGTTGAGCGATTTGCTCCGGGCTTCCGGGACTGTATAGCTGCGCGTTCCATTTTGGGACCGGCTGAGCTTGAGCGGCGCAACCCAAATTTGATCGGAGGGGACATCGGCGGCGGGGCAGGCTATCTGAGCCAGATGTTTTTGCGCCCCACTGCCAGTCTCTATAAAACTCCCTTAGAAAGCGTATATCTGTGTTCTTCCTCCACCCCACCCGCGCCGGGAGTCCACGGAATGTGCGGATATTTTGCCGCCCAAGCAGCTCTGAAGGGCTTTAAATAGCCATCAAGCACCTGAATGGTAGCTTCTGGTTGAAATTGCCACTGTGGCAATCGCGCACCAACCTTCTAAACTCTGAAGAGGTAAAAACCTGAATTACTGGTACTAAGGTTGTCCAACTACCAGAGCTGCATCTGCTTCTAAGTGAGTGGATCTACGATGGAAGCCCTTCATCTGGCGCAGAAAACCGCTCCTGACAATCCGAACCCGTCGCTGCTCCATAAAGCCGCACGGACTATGCCGGGAATTATTGCCGGCGCGGCGGACCTTGATCCGGCAGCAGTCTTGACGGCAACGGTAGCTGGCGCAAGCTTTGGCACGTCACTCGGCTGGGTGGTGGTGCTGTGCATACCGGTGCTGTTCAGCGTTTTTGCTGTGTCCTCCCGAATCGGGGAGGAAACCAAGAAAGGGCTGGTAGAACTGATCCGCGAGCATTACGGCCGCAAGATGGCCCTGGTAATCGCGCTTCTAATCGTGGGTGTCAATCTGACCATGATTGTGGGCGATATCGTTGCGGTGAGCGACAGTTGCTCCCTCCTCACCATGTCCCCCAGGTTATTTTTCCTGGCGATTGTCGGCTTTACGGTTTGGTACGTGCTGATTGTAGGAAATTATCAGAAGACGACTAAGCTTCTGGGCACGTTTACGCTAATCCTGGTTGCCTATGTGCTGGCGGCATATCGCGTCACGGATTCTTTTACCGGGCTGGCTAAAGACGTTCTTCTGCCCAAGATGCAGGTGAACTCGGGATACATGATGGGCGTGGTGGCTGTGTTTGGTTCTCTGCTCACACCCGATGTCATCGTATGGCAGACCAGTTCCAAGCGCGGCCTGCCGGAAGGCCTGGCGAAGGCCCATGTCACCGAATCGCACGCGGGGACGTTTGTGGCCTGTGTGATTTCACTTTCTGCAATGGTGGTGGCATCACACATGCATGTAGCCGACCCATCCAATATGACCACGCGCACCGCGTCAGAGGCGCTGGGATCATTTGGTTTTGTGGGGACTGTGTTGTTCGCGCTGGGCATCATTGCCTCAGGCATGATTGCTCTGCCAATTCTGGTGGCTTCGCTGTGTTTTAGCGTGGCGGAAGCAGCCGGCTGGAGGTCAGGGCTTTCCATGGAGCCCTGGAATGCTCGCTTGTTCTTTGTGATGATCTCGGCGACCGTCTTTCTTGCTGTGGTTATCGACTTCTTTGGCGTGAACACGGTACACGTTCTCTATTGGTCACAGGTGCTGGCCGGAGCTGTGCTGGTGCCGATTTTTGCCTATATTCTGCTGCTCTCCAATAATTCCAGGATCATGCGCACCACCAACAGCCGATTTGAAAACTTCTGGCTGGGGTGCGCTGTTACGGGAATGATGATCTCAAACGTGCTGTTCTTCTGGTTTATGGTGAGGTAACAATTAGCCTCTGCCTTTTTAGCTCTTGGCCTCGGCAAATTGGCCGGAGACCGAAGAATATTAATCGGGAAGCCACAATCCAATCAGGGCAATTCCGGCGATTGGCAATTTCTTCTATTTCACGTCCATCAGCTCGACATCGAAGACCAGGGTTGAGTTGGGAGGAATGGTAGTGCCGAAGCCGCGCTGTCCGTAGCCGAGTTGCGGGGGGATGCGCAGTTGCCGCTTACCGCCTACCTTCATGCCCGCGATTCCTTCGTCCCAGCCTTTGATGACCTGCCCCGTGCCCAACTGGAATTTGATGGGGTCGCCGACATCGAGTGAGCTATCAAATTCTTTGCCATCGGTGAGCCAGCCGGTGTAATGCACGCTGACCTCTTTGCCGGACTGTGCCAGTGCCCCAGAGCCTTTTTTGATCTCCCAATATTGCAGCCCGCTGGCGGTGGTTACGGGTTGGCCCTTAACTGCAGTGGGACCGTTGGCTTTTTTGTTATCCGATTTCGAGGATTTCTTGGTTTGAGCAAACAAGACTAGAGACAGGACCAGCAAGAAAATGACGGCCAATTTTTGGGGCATGGAATCTCCTCAGTAGATGGATGATACAAGAAACAGCACAGTTCGGGGATAGTCTCTTTGAAGCAGGCAATTACAGGGTAAATAGCATTTCAATCATCGGGAGCATGCGGTAAACTGTGGGCTGGATCATGTGGCTCAAGAAACAATTTGGTGAACGCAAGACGGCACTGGGACAGCTTGGCGCGCTGGAATCGGAAATGATGGAGCGGATATGGCGCAGCGGCGAGACAAGCGTGCGTGACGTGCATGCGGAATTCGCAAGCCGTTTGGCCTACACAACCGTGATGACCACCATGGATCGGCTCTATAAGAAAGGTATGCTCCAGCGGCGGAAAGTGGGGAAGGCTTTCCTTTATGTTGCCGCATTGACGGAGCAGGAATACCGGGAGAGATTGAGCCATCATCTGTTTGGCATGGTCCTGCACGATGGCAAAAATAGCGGAGCGGTTCTTTCCAATTTTGTAGATGCGGTGAGCGCGATCGACGAAAAACTATTGGAACATCTTGACCAGTTGGTAAAAGCCAAGCGCTGCGCCCTGCGCAGGCCGGAGTAACGCAATGTTTTACGTTCTGGCCATCGCCTTATGCTTTGCCGTGATGTTTCTGGTGATTGCAGGTGCGTCTCTGCTATGCGTGCCGGTGGTGCGGCTGTTATTGCGCATGAGCCGCTCATGGACGCCGGGGACAAAGGCGAACCTTATATTTGGAGCGCGGCTTCTGCCGGTCGGTCTGGCCTGCATTGTGACGTTTGGGATGGGGCTGCCCGCTTTCCTGGAATTTGAACCACATTCAACGAAAGAAAGCCTGGGAATCCGCCTGGTAGCGCTGGCCATTCTTGGCGCCCTGGTCATGGCCGGCATGGTGGTTCGCGGTCTGGCTATTTTGCGGGCGACAAGACAGGCGCAACGGAGATGGCAAGAGTGTTCTGAAAGAATCGAAGTTGAAGAGATATCCGTCCCGGTTTATTGCGTGGAGGATGCTCCGTCCCTGCTGGCCGTGACGGGAATTTTTCGGCCATGCATTTTTGTAGCCCGAGAAATTACTGAAGCTCTTTCCGCGGAAGAATTGCGAGCGGCGATGGCCCACGAGATGGCCCATGTTTTGTCCTTTGACAATCTTAAACAGCTTTTGCTGAAAATTACCCGTGCGCCGCGCTGGTTCACTGCTTTGTATAACGCCGATGCGGAATGGAGCAAGGCATCTGAAATCGCCGCGGACCATGATGCGCTGGCGGTAGGCGCGTCAGTGCTTGATTTGTCCTCGGCGCTGATCAAGGTTGGGCGGTTAAAGCAGCCTTTGCCGGGCAGAGAACCCCTTGCTTCCCATCTGGTTCCCTCAGCTTGCAGCGGATCACTGGAAAGCCGCGTTACGTGCCTGAGCGAAATTCTTGAAGGCACGGAGACCGCGCCAGTGCGAACGAAGCGCAGCAACCTGCTAATACCTGTCGCAATCGGGCTGGCGGCGTATCTGGCCTGCCTCCATGCGATTCTTCCTGCTGTGCATGAAGCTTTGGAAATTCTGGTTCGGTAACGCTAAATTGAAGTAGTTGTTGCTGCCAATCTGGCACAAACCGTCGCGGCTTCCATATAATTTTTTTTATCCCGTGTTCAAGCCATCCATCATTCTTCTTTTTGCGCTGGCTCTGTGTTCAGCAATTGCTGCTGTGTGCCAACCCTCGGCAAGCGGACCATTCAAAGCGCAGATGGATAAAGCCAAAACGCTGCGTGACGCGGGTTCGTCGGAAGAGGCTAGAAAAATTTACGAGTCGGTGCTGCCGCAGTTGCGGAGCCAGGGCGCAAGCCAGGATCTGGTCGAGGCGCTGAACAATCTTAGCGACATAGAAACCATGTCTGGTAGTTACGATCGCGCTGTAGCGCTTTCAAGGGAAAGCGCCACTGCATGCCAAGCCATGCATAACAAAAATTGTGAAGCGCAGGCGCATGATGACGCTGGCCTGGCGCTTTCCAACGCCGGAAGCTATCCCGAAGCAGCAGCGGAACTTGATCTTGCCTTGAGATTGACGTCGGAAACCGGCAACGCGCAAACGGCTGTGCTGGTGCTGAATAATCTCGGCGTTGTCTATTACTATCAGGCGAAATATTCTGAGGCGCTGCGAACATACGAGTCTGCGTTGCAATCCATAGACAAAGTGGGAACTGAAGCGTGGACGCCATTGTGGCGGCAGTTTACGTTGATAAACCTGGCCACGCTTTATCAGCGGTTGGGCAACGATCAGCGGGCCATCAAGATTTACAACGATATCCTGGCCCATCCGGCGAAAATTACCCCGCGCGATCTGGGCCATTTGAACACCAATCTGGGAGCGCTCTATCGCCGATTGGGCGATCCGCAGAATGCTCTCAAATATTACGGCTATGCCGATGAATATTACGCAAGGGAAAAAGACGTTGACGGGGAATTGGGAGTACTGAAGAACAGCGGCATTGTCCAGGCATTGGAGCTTGGCCAGCTTCAGGATGCGCTTAAGACTTTTGACCGTGTGCATGTTCTGGCCGAAAGAACAAAAAACCAGCGTGAGGCGATGCAAGCCGTGCTCTATCGCGGGGAAGCCTTGTATCGGATGGGCAAACTCCCGCAGGCAGAAAAGGAGTTTAACGCTGCTTTGGCGTCCGCCGAACAGCTTGGTACCATCGAAGAACAATGGAAGGCCATCAATGCGCTGGGGAAGATCGCACTTAAAAATGGCAAGCGCGATGTTGCTGAAGCCAGGTTTCGCGATGCTATTAAGCGCATTGAAAGCATGCGCTCGCAATTGCAGCTATCGCGATTGAAGTCAGATTTTCTCGCCGACAAACGCGATGTTTACGATGCTCTGATCAAGTTGCTGCTGGAGCGCAACGATGCTGCCGGAGCGTTTGAATTTATGGAGCGCAGCCGCGCCCGCGTTTTCCAGGACCGGTTTTTTGGTGGCAAACGTGCGCCCGAGTCACTTACCCTGCACTCGATCCAGGCCCGGCTCGATCCCCAAACAGCGCTGCTTGAATTTTGGGCAGGGGCCAATGGGTTGGCCGTGGTCTGGCTGACGCATGAATCCGTTGGCGTCTCCCAGAGCTATTTATCCTCCGCGGAAATGGATGCGTTCGAACACTTTGTTTCCGGACTGCCTGATAACCTCAGCGGTAATTGGCAAAAAGATTTCCTGAAAGTGAGCGCCATGTTGCCCAAAGGCGTTCTCCCATTCGCGCAGGACCGCTTCAGACATGTGTTGATCGTTCCTGACGGGTTTCTCAGTCTGGTACCGTTTGAACTCGTCTCCAGCTCCTCCGGACAGCCTCTGCTTGAAAGCCGGGATGTCACTTATTTGCCGAGCGCCGTGCTGTTGCTGCGTGGCGCACTGCAAAATGCTTCCGCCCTCCGATTGCCATGGCAGCAACAGCTCATCGGCTTCGGCGATCCCGCAGTCGTCGGTAGCGGAGAAAGCTCACTTACCAGTTCTATCCGCGGTCAGGCCTCGGAATCGCTTCCAGCATCCGGCGAGGAGATTCGCAGTATCGCGCGCATGAGCGCAGGCCGAACGCAATTGTTTCTTGGCGCCAACGACCGCAAGCGCAGCTTTTTTGAGTCTGCGCATTCCGGCGCGGCGCTTCTTCATGTGAGCACACACGCTGTGGCGGACATGGACGACCCTGAGCGCTCCCGGCTGCTTTTCTCGCCTGACGAACCGGGACAGCCCAACAACTATCTTTTTCTCAAAGAGCTTTATGATCTCGATCTTCGCGGCATGAGCCTGGCTACACTTTCCGCCTGCGATACCGAGCGCGGCCGCCTCGTCCCCGGGGAAGGCATTCAGGCATTCAGCCGGGCGCTGCTTGCCGCTGGATCGCGTTCCGCTCTCACCACATTGTGGCGCGTTCCTGATCAGCCAACGTCAGAGTTCATGCAGCGCTTTTATTATTTTCTGCTGAAGAAGCACAAATCCAAAGCGGAAGCGTTGCGTCTGACCAAGCTTGACTTTCTCCGCTCAGGGACGTCGCTCAGCCATCCACGGTATTGGGCGGCATTCGTTCTAAATGGCGATGGCACTGAACCGGTCCCTCGCTTCATCCCCTGGCAAGCTTTGTTAATTCCTTTTCCGCTGATTGCCTTTGCCATATTCATTTATTTGCGCATGCGGCGCAAGAGAAAATCTGCCGCTACGCACGCCTAATCTTTTCGGCAACGGGCTCTCACCTAAAACGCGTTACTTTACTTTAAGCTCAGCACTTTGAAGCTCTGCGCATTTGACCGAGCAATCTCTTTTCCTGACGCATCCAGGGCCGTCACCGTCCACTTGAGCGGCTTGCCGCGAGCCATGTTCGCTTTCATCTCAGGCGTTGCCGTCAAACTGTTCTCCGTTGCCTTCGCTGACGCCAGCGTAATTTCCGCAACATCTTTCAACTCGACTGAGTAGCTGCTGGCTCCCTTTACAGCTTCCCAGCGAAACTCAGCAGGCGGTTGCGCGATCTCGCCCATCGGGCTGACCAGCTTGACGGCGCCGCTGCGATAAACCCCCGGCCCGCCGATAGGCCTAATCTTCACAGGACCAGAATCGCCGCTATTGTGGAGCGAAATTCCCAGAACCAGCGCCACCGCCAGGGCCGCAGCTCCGGCCATGTAAGGAACGCGAAACATTGCGCGCCAGAAGGGAACCCGGGCAACAACCGGCTTGGCCACCGGACCAGCCTGATTGCGCTGCAACTGCGCCGCGATCCATGCTACTGCAGCACCTTCATCTGCCGAGGGAGTGGATTCCTGAAAGCTCTTTAGCAGGGAAATCTCAGTCTGGCAGTGTGCGCAGCCCGCAAGATGCCTGGCGGCGTTTGCATCAGTAGACGTGTTGTCCGCTATCCGCTCCAGCACTTCCAGCGAAAGGCAATCTTTAGTGGCGGATGCTGCTTCCTGCCAAGTTTTTAAGGTTTGTGAGTTGTCGGCCATGACGAATCTCCCTCATGCGGTCTAAAAGCTGCGGTCCCTTAATTGTGACTGAAGCTATGCTCTTGCCTTCCAGCGTTTTGCTGCCCGGTCCAATTTCCTTTTGGCGCTCACCAAATAAGCCTTGGCTCCACTGGCATTGCTCAGGTGGAGCATGCGCGTAATCACGTCCAGTGGAAGCTCTTCTCCAAAATGCATGGTGAAAACGGTTTTCTCGGTATCTTCCAGCGCTTCATTAATAAGTTGTCGCGCAATTTCCGCCTGTTGCTTCCGCTCCAACGACGCCAACGGGCTGTCCGTTACATCGGGCAGAGTTCCCATTACCAGTTCGTCAGAATCCATCTCCGGGGCGCTTGCCCGCGACCGCACGGCATTAAGGCAGTGATTCCGGGTAATGGAATAGAGCCAGGTGGAAAACTTTGATTGACCTTTGAAGTAAGAGAGATTCTGGTAAGCCTTTACACAGATTTCTTGCGCAAGATCGGCGGCTGATTCCCGGTCTCCCGTAACGGAAAGGCACCAGCGCGCCACCTTTACATGGTGGCGGCGGAAAAGTTCATTCAGATACTGCTCCGCTGAAGCTGGATCCACTGAGACTCGGCCGGCTTCCGCCCGGTATTTGGCGATAAGCGCCTCATCTGTAAGGTCTTCCCATCGCATTTCCCGGATTATAGCAACTCCTTCATTTCTACTGAGTTCCGGGGAAGCGCCAGCGCGGCGGCTGGGTACGAGCGTCAACTCGCCCGTTGCGGCGAGTGCCTTGGGTACCATAGCACAGTTCGGGTTTGTATCGGCCTGTACCGGATACATTGAAGCCACCGTTGTCGATTGTGCTGCCACTGGTTTCCTTTCCCTTACATCAAGTTAGACAGTTGTAAGTACCCGGATGGAACAACTTTCTGGGATGAGATTTTGTTGGCTTTTAAGTGCAATGAACCTACCGGTTTGCGCCAGGGCAGAAGGGGCCAAAAAGAGGGCCACCAATTTCTGGCGGCCCTTCTTTGCATGCAAAAGCAATTAGTGAGTCGGAACAGCCTGGAAAGCAGAGCCGCACCTCTTAGGCTTATAGGTGCTGATGTCACCTGTAACCATCGAGCCGTTGTTGCAGTTCAAAGCCAGGTTGCCGGCGGTGGCGCTAATTGTGTCCGGGGCAAAAAAATCGAGCGTAGACAGGGCATTGACGATGAGACCGTCGCCGGTGTTGTTTGAAATCGTGTTACCGCCGCTGCTGGCGAACGCGGAGTGCTGGTCTATAAGGACACCCACGCCCTGATTGCCGGAGATCTGAACGCCGCCATCCAGGTCAAGCTCAGAGTGGGTGGAAACTTGGATTCCGCCGGAGAAATTGCCGCTGATCTGCGTTTGAAAGAATTCGCAGTGGGCGATTAAACCGCAGTTGACACCTATTCCGGTGTTGCCGGTGATCGAGCCACCTTGCATCACCACGGCGCTATTGGTGAATACCTGTAGCCCAAAGTTGTTGCCGGCGTTGTTGGTAATTTGCAGATCGGCAAAGTCTCCTTGAGAGGAGTTAGAAAGCTGAACTCCGGCAATTCCGTTATTGTTGACAATAGTGGGTACATCATTTCCAGCAGTTATGATCAAGTGCGTGGTAGCGGAGCTTACGCCAAGACGTCCATTGTTGCTGATGTTGACACCAGACA
The DNA here is from genome assembly GCA_036488825.1 of Candidatus Angelobacter sp. Classification (GTDB taxonomy): domain Bacteria; phylum Acidobacteriota; class Terriglobia; order Terriglobales; family Acidobacteriaceae; genus Angelobacter. Next base: position 153,069 of record DASXGZ010000021.1, on the reverse strand, counting down.
GTTCCATGGTGCCTCCGGATGTGACCACGCCGGTGCGGTTGTTGGCGGTGACTGAGCCGCTGATGAACAGAACCTGGGAATTACTGGAATTGATGCCGAAGCTGCCGCTGTTTTCTATCGTGCAGGAAAAAATGGCTACGCCGGAAGAGTTGTTAACCAGAAGCCCCTGGCCGCCGTTCATGGTGACGTTAGAGAACTGGATACCTTGCGAGGATTGGACGGAAATCAACGGCAGGTCAGGCTGCAATGTCTGAATTGTTGCTGTTGGGTTGCCAATGATGACCAGATCGTTTCGGCTTCGTATCTGAATACTATTTTCATTGCAAGTGCCATTGACTGCGAAGGTTGTGTGGTCAGATGAATTGAAGATTGCCTGGCTTAATGATGTGAAAGCTCCCGGGGTAGCTCCGGTGCAATCAACCGTAACGCCGGTGCGGACCTGGGCAAACGACAGGCTGGAGGCCAGAAAAAGCAACAGAAAAGCGCACAACAGTTTGGGCCCGAAAGAACGAAGTCTCATGATTTTATCCTCGCTACTTCTTGGGTTTGAATTTGAAAGACCAGGGCAGAGCTATACCTTCGGCAATTTTTACTCGCCAACAGACTAGTGCCATGGGGATTGAACAAACGTTTCAATCAGGTAAGCTAAAATGGCAAAAATCTTTCATGAAAATACGTGCAAAAAGCCACGTTTCTGGCGGATAAATGGCACAGTCGCTGTGTCTTACGGGCTTAGGCGGTCAGGAAGATCGATTGCTGCGTTGATTGCATGTTCCCCTTGCTCTACATTGTGGAAGAGAAAACGGATGGCTGTGATCTTTGGGAAACATAGCTTCTATGCCGGGAATTTCGCCAGATCAGTGTTAGATCCGCATAGCACCACGCCAACACGTTCTCCGGAATAGGGTTTGTAGATACCGCACAATAACGCCGCGAGGGCGGTTGCGCCTCCAGGCTCGGCAATCAGCCGCAGATGTTGCCAGAGGAATTTTTGGGCTTCGACGATCTGTTCATCAGAGACAAGCAGGACCTGAGGCACAAACTTTTGCGCGATGGGAAACATGAGTTCCCCGGCAAGGCGCGCGCCCAGGGAATCAGCGGCAATGCCGCCGGTCTCGACTTCCACCACCTGTCCGGCAGCCAGCGCATTGTGCAATGTGGGTGCGCGTTGCGGCTCAACGCCGATTATTCTGACTCTTTCCTGGTACCAGGCCGCAACCCCGCCAATCAACCCGCCACCCCCGACCGCAATGAGCACGGAATCCAGGCCACGCACCTGCTCTTCAAATTCCATGCCCAAAGTGCCCTGGCCAGCGAGTACGCGGGCATCGTCATACGCGTGAATGGAAACCGCGCCGGTCTGCGCGGCGCGCTCACGGCTGGCGGCCAGAGCCTCAGCGTAATTATTGCCAGTGATGTTAATGGCTGCGCCGTACTGCCGAAGGCGATCTACTTTGTTGCGCGGTGTAATGACAGGAACAAAAATTTCCGCAGAGTATCCAAGCTTTTGTGCCGCGTAGGCAACGGCGGCGCCATGGTTGCCGCCGGAAGCTGCAATCACACCGGCTTCAGCGACGGAAGAGGTAAGAATGCAATTGAATGCACCGCGCGGCTTGAATGAGCCGGTATGTTGAAGGCATTCCAGCTTGAAAAAGATTTTGGCATCCAGGCCCAGGGCCTTTTCTTCCAGCGCCATCACGGGTGTCCGCCTCACGTGCATGGCAATGCGGCGGCCTGCATCCTGAATTTCAGTACGCGAGATCATCCAGATTGTGCTCGCGATTTTGTCTTTACGCTCAAGGTGGCGACGGCTTGCTTGGGCTGATCATCGACAATAAGCCGAAAGATGTCTGGGCGGGCATAATGGCCAACGGCATCAAAATCGAATTTTGCTTTGGGCAGCAAACCACGGTCCAGTTCAGCTATGAGGATTATCTCTTCTTGAAAGTTCGGGCCAGCAAGAAATTCACCGAAAGGGCTTACAATACAGCTTCCTCCTTGGGAAATCACGGTGTCCGGCTCGTTACCGAACGAGCTATCGTAATGGCTGGGGAAGTCACGGCGGCGGTTAAACTGGTTGCAGCCCAGCACAAAGCAACGTCCCTCGGTGGCAATATGCTGCATTGTGGCAGACCATGTGGGGCGATGGTCAGCCGTTGGAGCGCAATAAATTTCAATTCCCTGGGAGTACATGAACGTGCGCAACAGCGGCATATAATTTTCCCAGCAGATCACCGCGCCCAGCTTGCCCAGAGGAGTATCAAACACGGGCAGTGTAGATCCATCACCATAGCCCCAGATCAACCGCTCAGAGGCTGTAGGCATTACCTTGCGGTGCTTGCCCAGAAGCCTGCCGTCGGGAGCAAAAAAGAGTACACAGCAATAGAGCGTGCCGCGCTCGCGTTCAATCACGCCTATTACAAGATAAACAGAATTGGCACGTGCCGCCTTGCTCAGCGCATCCACCACTGGCCCCGGAACTTCGACCGCGCTCTCAAAGTAGCGCTTGAAATCCTCGCGTCCGGCATCGGTGCGGCGGCCAACCTCGGCTCCGAAATTCAGGCCGCGGGGATAGCCGGAGATAAAAGCTTCAGGAAAGAGCACAAGCTGTGCGCCAAGCTTTGTCGCGTCCCGGGTAAGATCAAGCGCCTTGGCCAGAGTGCGCTTACGGTCAAAAGCAACCGACGCCGCCTGTACCACTCCCACTGTGACCTTACTGCTATCTGGATTTGGCTTGGCAATGCGTTTTTTCATGGAGTGCAAAACTATACAGCAAACGAGGACACTGAATAGGTCTGGGTTGAATTGCAGAGGGAAACAGGTGTTTGCTACCTGATTTATTATTGGAAAGTCTAATTCCTGCCATCCCCTTGTGAATTGAAAGAGTCTTATAATCAGGTACTTGGGATGAATTTATTCGACAAATGCACCAAAGCAGAAGAAAATAGCAGATTGTTGCTTCCGGAGCCGGCGTAAAGTGTCATTTGTGCAAAACCGTTGGGGCTGGCGTGCCTGTCTTTTATCAGGCGCCATAGCGGTATTATGGCTGCTGCAGGGTGCGAGCTTTGCCCAGAATGCACCGGCGGATACTGCGCCTGCGGACACTACGCCTCCTATTGATGCCGCCGGAGGTTTTTTGCAGAACCAGGGTGCGCAACCAAGGTTTGAAGCAGTCAGCAAGCTTTCCACTGACGCACTAACAGCCGTGAAAGAAGGACGCATCTTCAGCGTGCCGCATTTCTCAGGATCATTTGCGTGGCAGGGAAACACGTATCCCTACACAATGGTCGGGAGCAAACCGCAATCCGGCAAAACCACCAAAGTGCCAGTACAAATTGTTCCGATTTCATTGTTCTTTGAAGAATATGTAGATGACAAAGGCGCGCCGGTCATTCTGGATCCTGATCCTATTCTTGCGCGGGTGCAATCTTCGCCCAATTTCCGCAATGCGCAATATCCCACAGGACTCACGCAATTTGGTGACGCCGTCCAGCGGGCGGAGTTTTACCGTACTGCCGACACGGATTGGCACACCCTGCTGGGCAAGCCGGAAATTTTGAAGCCTCCGCTAAGGATCGCCGTGCCTCGCGGCTTTGCCAAGGTTTACCGCAACTCCAGCACCGGCGTGATGTATGCAATTGTCGATACCGACTTTTTCCTTTCGCAGTTGAACACCATCATCCAACTGGAACACCTGCAACCGGACGCACTCGCCATTGCGCTCACATCGAATGTGTTCCTCTCTCCGCAAAGCGACATCAAGAAGTGCTGTGTGCTGGGTTTCCACACGTCGTTTGACGTAGGGTCTCTGACACAACTCAAGTTTGTGCAGACATTTATATGGGCAAGCTGGGTTGATCAGGGGATTCTGGGGGCCAGCCTGGCGGACGTTACGCCTATGAGTCATGAAATTTCAGAATGGATGAACAATCCCTTCGGCAGCAATACCGTCCCGGCATGGCAGGTCCCCAACACCAGTGGGTGCCAAAGCAACCTTGAAACCGGCGATCCGCTTGCTCTAATGCCGAATGCCGGATATCCGGTAATGATTGACGGATTTACCTACCATCCGCAGAATGAGGTTTTATTGCAGTGGTTCCAGCGCGGCTCAGAGTCAGAGGCCTTCGAGGGCGCTTTCAGCTTCCCTGACCAAACGTTAATGACCGGGCCTTCCCAGGCTTGTCCGGTTCGTTAAAGCAGTAATCTGTCTGTTAAAAACTATCCAGTTCAGCGCCTTACCTGAGATTCGTTATATTCATCCACGATTGTTTTCGCGGAACTATTTTCGCGGAACTAAGGGGGAACTAGGTAACTATAAACATTGGTTACCCTGTGGTGATCTGTTTGGCAGAGCTTACACTTATTTACACAACTTTTCACCCCCCCAGGAGATCCAATGAAAGTACCCATCAAGCTAAGAACCCCTTTGTTTTTGATGTTGTTTGGGATTGCATTGATGACTGTCAACAGCAGCGCGCAGGTCATTCGGCAAATCAGCAGATCAGGAACAACACATCCTCAAGCGACGCAATTCGGAGCGCCAAATGTACAGGCTACGGAAGTTGACGCAGGATTGGAGGGAGATGACAGCGACGAAGTAAACGTGGATGCGCAAGGAAACGTTTCCGGCGCGACCACAAAGGAGCGCTCTATCGCTCCCGGCCCAGGGCAGGGACAGCAAGTCGCGGGCAAGCAAAAAGCCAAATCAAACCCTGAGCTGATTACGAGTTTTGACGGTCTTAACTTCTTCAACCAGCGCTTCGCCAACAATGGCAACCAGTTTTCCGTAGAGCCGCCTGATCAAGCGCTGTGCGCTGGGAACGGCTTTGTAGTGGAATCAACAAACGATGTTTTAAATGTTTATGGTCCAGACGGCACATCGCTGCTGGGTGTGACCGACTTGAACACGTTCTATGGGGATGCGCCGGCTATTAACCGGGCTGTTTCGCCTCTTCAGTTTGGCCCCTCCATAACAGATCCCACCTGCCACTTTGATCCTGACACGCAACGCTGGTTTCATGTAGTACTTACTCTGGACCGCGCAGCGCCTACAACTCAATCGCTGAATGGGAAGAATCACCTGGATATCGCCGTGAGTAACACGTCCAGTCCGCTCGGAACCTGGACTGTATATAAGCTCCCAGTCCAGAATGACGGGACTGACGGAACGCAGGACCATGGTTGTGTGGCGAGAGTTACCGGCGGCGCGCTGGTGCATGCTCAATGTCTGGGAGACTATCCGCACATTGGCATGGACGCAAACGGTCTCTATATCAGCACTAACGAATTTGATCTGTTTTCTCCTGGCAGATTCCATGGCGCGCAGGTTTATGCTATTTCCAAGCGCCAGTTGGCTGCGGGAGCGCCGGCCATCAACGTAGTGGAGTTCAACACTACCGCGCTAGCCCCTCAGCAGCCTTTCGGCCTTCCCGGCTTTACTGTGTTCCCCGCGCTCTCGCCGGGAACCGATTTCCGTCCTGACAATGGCGGCACTGAATTCTTGCTGAGCTCATTGGCCGTGTTCTCTAACACCGGAGCTTTCAGTCAGCTTGTTCTCTGGCAACTGACCAATACTCAGTCGTTGGATGCCGCCACGCCTGCAGTTAGTCTTACCACCGGAACAGTGGACACCCAGACTTATGCTGTTCCGCCGAGTTCAAATCAGAAGGTTGGTCCGTTTCCACTTGGCCAATGCCTGGCCGATACCGCCATCTCAACGCCATTTGGCACAGGTTGCTGGCGCTTCTTCTTCACTGCCGGTGGTCCATTTATCAATCCAGAAACCAGACCGCCCAGCAACGATTCGCGTATGCAGCAGGTTTCGTATGCGAACGGCAAACTCTGGGCCGCATTGGATACAGCAGCTACGGTCAACGGACAGAACCAGGCGGGCGCAGCCTTCTTTGTGCTGCATCCCAACGGCGTGTCTGCTGACGTAGTTACCCAGGGCGTGATATCACTGCCAAACAACAACGTGACTTATCCCGCTGTGGCCGTCAATCCCAGCGGACGGGGCGTAATTGCTTTTACAGTGCTTGGTCAGGACCATTCTCCCAGCGCCGGATATGCTTCGCTGGATGCCAAGATCGGCGCCGGCGACGTGCATATTGCTGCCGAAGGAGCCGCTCCCCAGGATGGTTTCACAGGCTACTTCCCAGAAGTGAACCCCGTTCGTCCGCGTTGGGGTGACTACGGAGCCGCCGCCGTGGACGGAAACACAATCTGGTTTGCCAGTGAATATATTGCCAATTCGTGTGATTTAAACAACTACGTGGCTACGAACTTTACCTGCGGGAATACGCGCGGCTCACTCGGTAACTGGGCCACCCGCATTACCCACGTAAAACTGCAATAAAAGTAACCTCGATTTATCGAACCGGGCCGGAGTCAATCCGGCCCTTTCTTTTGGGGATCTCATCTGAGCGGTCCCAGGATGGTAATTGACTGCGGGTTTAACAGCTTGCGCAACCAACTACCATCCTGTAGGGGATGGACCGTCACTTACGAGCGTTTGGGCCCTCCCTTGGAGGAAACGGGAGCGCTTCTGCAGATAGAACGCCGACAGGCGGGAAATTTGCAAAATAATTTCGGGCAGGACGCGTTATTTTGTCGAATGCGTGCACCTCTCGATTCGACTTACATTGCTTTACAATCGCGCTTCAGTACAAGGATCTGCGTTTGAATGCATTGACCGCTTTCGGGCTGTTTGCCGTCTCAGCCATGCTGGTCTTTTACGCGCTGGAAAAGCGCAGTCCATGGTTTGTGCTGGCCTTTGCTGCCGCGTGCGTTCTAGCTTCAGTTTATGGGTTTCTACAGGGCGCGTGGCCGTTTGGCGCTGTGGAAGCAATCTGGTCAGTGGTCGCGCTCCGTCGCTGGTGGCTTGCGCAGATTTCAAAATGAGATTTTAGGAAAGCCCCGCTGATGTGACAGCTTGCTCCTGCGCCTATTAAAATGATCGGGACAAATGAGGTGATACATAGATGAAGAAACAATTGATAGTTCTGCTCGTTTTAGCTTGCGTATGCGCAAGCTCAGTTAAGGCGTTTGCGCCTGTGAAGTATGAAGTCAAACAAAAATATGTTCTCGGTGGCGATGGTGGCTGGGACTATCTGACATTTGATCCCGCTGGTAAGCGGCTGTTCATCTCGCGGGCAACGCATGTAATGGTCGTTGATCCCTATAAAGGGTCTACGGTGGGAGACATTCCTGATACTCCCGGAGTCCATGGGATCGCTCTTGCCCAGGATTTAGGTAAAGGTTTCACCAGCAACGGCCGCGAGAATACTGTGACCGTTTTTGACTTGAAGACTCTGAAGCAAACGGCCAAGATCAAGATTGATGGTGAAAACCCTGACGCCATTCTTTATGACCCAGCATCAAAACGTGTTTTTACCTTTAATGGCCGCAGCAAGAATGCCACGGTGATTGACGCCGACAAGGGCACAGTTGTGGCGACAATCCCGCTTGACGGCAGGCCGGAGTTCGGTGTGGCGGACGGCAAAGGCATGGTTTATGTGAACATTGAGGATAAGAGCGAACAGACCAGCATCGATGCAAAAAAAGCCGTAGTGGTGAAGACGTGGCCGCTCGCGCCATGTGAAGAGCCCAGTGGTCTGACCATGGATCAGAAACATCGCAGGCTGTTTGCCGGATGCAGCAATAAGATGATGGCGATCGTAAATGCTGACAGCGGCAAAGTGATTACCACGGTCCCTATTGGCGAAGGCGTGGATGCAAATGGCTTTGATCCTGAAACGCAACTAGCATTCAGCTCTAACGGACGCGACGGCAATTTAACAGTGGTGCATGAAGACTCACCTGACAAATTCAGCGTGGTGGAAAATGCGCCCACGCAAAAGTTTGCTCGTACCATGGCGCTGGATACCACGAACCATGATGTATATGAAGTTACGGCGGATATAGAAGAAGCTCCGCCGGCAAAAGAGGGCGAGCGGCCTCGGCGCAATATGAAGCCCGGGACATTTACCCTGCTGGTGGTGGGAAAGAAGTAGCCTCGTAGTTTGTAGCTTCGCTGCTGTTAAAAGGCGCTGCGCTTTCAAGCCAGCGCCTTTTGCGTTTCCGGCTACTTCAGATATTTTTCCGGCAGCGGGTGGGATGCGTCTTCAGCTTCCCAATAAATGGTTAAAATCCACCAGCGCTTGCCATCATTAAACAATTGAAAACTGTTGATGCCGCGCGCGAATGGCTTCTCGCCTTTGGCGTGCCGCGATTCGTATGTGCTCCAGACGTGGGCAATGTTGTCCCAGGTTTCCACGCGGTTGGCCACAGCGTTTTCAAAGAAGCCTTCTTTGGAAAAGAAGCTCTGGCCGCGAGTTACATATTCGTCAGGCGTGAGTACCTGGGCGGTGACAACGCCTTTGTCGTTTCGACGGCTGGGAATCAATCGCGCACCGGTATAAAAGAAACCGCGGAAACGGTCCCAATTGCGCTGGCCCGGAGGGCCCGAAATTACGTCATATACTGCGGCGACGATGTGCTCAATTGTGTCTACATCGCCGGGGGCCGCTGAGGCTGTGGACGTGGGTGTTGCCGCCTGAGGCGAAGGCTGTGGCGTAGATTTCTGCGCAGCTCCGTTAACCATGAGCCCGGTTACGCAGCACAGAACAAAAAAGCATGGCATGAATTTTTTCATGACCAGTAATCTATCGCTCTTCAGGAACGCTGTAAACCGCAAGGAGCCCGATGACGATTGTGATGATATGAAATGCTGCCATCCAGTGAAATTCAGTTGCTGAAGTGTTGCATTGCGGGTACCCTGATTTTTCAAGGAGCCAAGTGTACTATCCAGGCGAGACGGTCCGTCTCTTGCGAGCATTCCCGGAGCATGAGCTGCCACTCCATGCGGAAGGCAATATCGTCAATCTTATTCACAATAAAGACGAGGCCATTTCAGCCGAGGCCCAGTTCTATACTGCTGCCGGAGCCTGCACCATCAATGTTCCTCTTGATGCAATTGAACTGGTAATTTCAACTTCCACGCTGCATCGCACGGCAGTATTTTGGGGGCTGGAAGAGCATCCAGAGAGATTGGTGGAGACGGCCATGCATGCAATGATGGAAAGCGGCTTCCGGTTGCGTGAAGGGCTGAACACTGCACGCTTATATTACGAGCATCGCTGGTGGAAATGGGGAGAAAAGATTGGCAATCTTACTGGCGCGCAAATCGTCGCATCGGCAAGAGCATGGGATGGCGGCGTTGTGGCCTTTTCCGGCTCGCAGCGCTTCCACCTGGAATTTCGTTTGCGGGGCCTCGGGCCGGTCGTCTTTCTGCATGAGCGTGAGGTTGCATACGTTGAGCAGGCGAATACAAGTCATGCGGCCATGTCTCTTTTTCGGGTCTTGGCGATTCTGGGGGCAGCGGTTGGAGCGCAGTACTGCGCTTTTCCGGTCGCAATGCCATGGCTGTTTGACGAGGACTGGCGGTCACTTCTCCGTCCTCCGCTTTACCCGGATTTTTTCTTGCTTCCGGAAGCACAATTGCCGCAGCCTGTTCCGGAGTTTTTTCGCACCATCAAGTTGGTTGGGAAGCGTGCATTGTTAACCGTGCTGCCGGTTAAATCTTATCCGGCCGAAGTTGGAATTGAGCGAGAAGAGCGTGAGCTGAACTTTGATGTCTTGCGCCGATGCAAGGCATTGGGCGAAAAATACTACGATCAGATGTATGAGTCGCCGTTTAGCCCGAGTGGCCTGTATAGCAGCGCAAAAGATGCGTTTTGTGATGCGATTGCAGCCGCCAACTCGCTCGGGCTAACGCAAGAGGCTGCCGAGCTCGAAAAAAGGCTTGCTCACATCAAAGCCGTATTCCGCAGCCAATTTTCATAAACTCAGGGAGCCATCCGCAACTCATGGGTAGCGCGGCGTATCATCTCTCTTTGCTTTTCATCGGCTTGCAGAAATTTGAAGCCGTATTGAAATCCCTGGCGATACCGGACTTCGGCTTTAAACTTCAAAGGTTCCGCAGTCTCAGGCAGTTGCAGCTCAATTTCAACAATTTCACCTATCTTAATGTTGCCTGGTATGGTGGCGCCCAATCCGCCTTCGGCAATGTCCTTGGTACGGCCAAGCAGCGTTTCGCTGGATTTTACAGTCAAGGTCTTTACCGCCAATCGGACATCCAAAAGATACCGTTTGTGAGCGCGCGGGAGGGTCCAAGGGTGCTGTTTGTTCTGGGACATCGTTTGAAAAACCTTACCATACTCTTCCTGAAAATTAACTGCGGAGCTACTTATCAGCAAGTTTTCGGATGGCCCATGCCGCATGTTCGGCGACAACCGGATCGGATCCATCCGCCATCTTTTTCAGGTCCGCAATGAAATCCTGGTTCCCGCTGTTTCCCATGGCGATGGCAACATTCCGCTTTAAACCGGCATATTTGGCCCGCTTTACCGGAGAGCCGCGAAATGTGCGGCGATAAGCTTCCTCATCCAACTGCGCAAGCCAGTGCAGGTCAGGATGGTAAAGCTGCTCCTGAGGCTGAAACTCAGGCACAGAGGTAGGAGGCGCGTTGCCCGCTTTATTGTTCCACGGGCAAACGTCCTGGCAGATGTCGCAGCCAAAGATATGATGGCCCATGGCAGGACGCAGATCTTCCGCAATGGTTCCGCGCTTTTCTATAGTCAGATAGGCAATGCAGAGCCGCGCGTCGAGTTTGCCTGGCTCAACAATGGCGTGAGTCGGGCAGGCATCGATGCAGCGTGTGCAACTGCCGCATCGGTCCGGGGCAGGAAGATCAGGCGGAAGCTCCAGCGACGTAAGAATCACTCCGAGGAAGAGCCACGAACCCATTTTCTGATGAATAATGCAGGTATTTTTGCCGATCCACCCAATCCCGGCGTGCCGCGCATACACTCGTTCCAGGATAGGACCCGTATCAACGTAGCTGCGCGTTTCAATGGCTTGGCCAAGCTCAGCGGCATGTTGTTTGATTGCCCCTTCTACTTGTCGAAGGCGCGGCAACAGGGCATCGTGATAATCCTTGGTGCCCCATGCGTAGCGTGAAATCCAGCCTCGGTGTGGATCGGTGGCGGCAACCGAATAGGGCTTGTCCGCGCTATAATTCAGGGCGCAGACCACCATGGATTTGACCCAGGGCGCAGCATTTGTGGCTGACGCGCGGCGGAGTTCGCCGGTTTCCGTGCGAGTCTCAAGGTATTTCATCTCGCCGGCCCGGCCTGCGTCCACCCATTCCACAAAAGCGCTGATTTCTGGCAGGTCTTCGGCCCGGACGGGCGCGATTCCAACCAGATCAAAGCCTGCTTCGGTTGCGGCGCGCTTTGCTGTCCGGGCAAATTCTTCTGCGAATACCATCATCTGCTATTATCCAGTCCCAAACAGGCAGGGATTTCAGAAAAAGCGCTTGCTGAAGCTTAAGCCGCCAAGCACCAAAACGGGATCATTGAGTATTAAGGTGCATTTCTTAATCGGGCGGCAAAGGGCCCTAGGTAAAAAATCACCTTGCAGCTTATCAGGGGCAAACGTCATCCTATTAAATAACTGAGCTGCTGGTTGGCGGACGTGTGCCAGCAGTGGTTAAAGGAGTTGAGGGCTCATGTTGTGTACGTTCTGTGGTACTGAAAACCGTCCGGAGTACAAGTTTTGTGGCAGTTGTGGTGTGCGGCTGGACCGGCGGCAGACGGAAAGACGAGCCAATCCGGGCGGAGCCAGCACCAAATGCATTGAGTGCGGCTATGTAAATGAGCCGGGTATGAAATTTTGCGGAATGTGCGGCTCGCGGGTTGAACGCCGCATGCAGGAGCGACGTAATAACGCGAATGAACCGCGCGCGGCCGCAATTGCCAATGCGCAACTGCCGACGCCGGATATTCACCGCCGTGCCGCTACACAAGTTGCGCCACCGCCCGCCCCAGTGGACATTCCCGAACCTTTTCCGCATAAAGCCGAGCCCGCAATTTTTAAGAATGGACCTCTGAACAGTGAGCCTCGGCGCTCTGATCTGGGCAACGGGCGCAACATCAGCGGCCCTTCTTTTCTGGGATTGAATTCCCAGCATGACACCGCTGACGGCGTTGAGTATTTGCTTGAGGACGAGCCCACCGGCGGTGGTCTCCGCAAACTGCTCCTGCTGGTAATCATTGTTGCGATACTTGGCCTAGTGTTTGTGCAATGGCGTTCCAGCTTTAGAGCCAATCCCAAGCCTGCCAAAACCGATCCAACCACATCTCCTTCGCCTGTTCCGCAGGGAGCTAATGATCCGCCCAGCGCAGCTCCAACGGAGCAGCTTCCGCAGTCTGATGCAAAAGCTCCGGTTACGAGCGCGAGCACTTCAGACGGCGTAACGGGCGAGTCGACGGACAAAAAAGCAGATTACGTCCCGCCGAAGGATGAAAGCATTGCGGCAACCACGCCGGTAGGAGACGCCGGAAATATTGCCGACAAAAAGCCTGCCAGTGACGATCCGCCTGCGGCTGCCGCAAGCAAACCGACGGAAGAAGCGCGCTTGTCAGACTACAAACCCAGCGCCGCGCTGGTGCGTGCCCAGCAGTTTATTCGCGGAACCGGCGGTGTGGCGCAGAATTGCGAACAGGGCCTGATTTACCTGCACGCTGCCACCGACAAAAATGATCCCGGCGCTGCCATTCAGATGGGCGCGCTGTACTCCAGCGGGCTGTGCGTAAAACAGGACCGCGTAATGGCTTACCGATGGTTTAATTCAGCCCATGAACTTCAGCCAGCCAACATGTGGATACAGAAAAACATGGACCAGTTGTGGGCCCAGATGACTTCACAGGAACGGCGGCTTGCAGGCTACTAAACCGCCAGCCTTCAAATTCCCAGTTTTTTGACTTCTTCGTTGTAATACTTGCGGTAAAGGATGTCCCATTCCTGGGTGCCTTCCGTGATGGTGCGCCTCTGAGTTTCAATCTTGGCTCGCGCAGCCGAATCAATCTTGGCCTCGGCGGTCAGCAATTCTTCCAGAATGCGGCGTGCCTCCATACGGATGGTATTGGGATCTTCGATGAATTCCACGTCGTCCATTGTGGTTAGCGCATCTGCCACGCTGTGGGCCAGGCGGTTGATTTTGTCGCGAGAAAGTCTCACAGCACCGCCTTGTACTTGCGCACCAGTTCGCCTTTTACTTTTTTGAACATTTCCTGATAGCTGGCGCCGGCCCGCTGCATTTCATCCTGATATTGCTCCAGGATCAAACGCACTTCGTCGTTGATGCGGTCTTCAAGTTGAAGCTCTTCCAGCAGCGCGGTATTCAGCGCCGCCGAAATCGCAGAGACATTCTTGGCCTCAATGAATTCGCCAGCAATCAATTTTTGGGCAACTTGACGGGCAAGATACCCGACATATTCTTTGGAAAAGAGCATGCTATTTTGAGGTATGTGGTTGAAAAGAATAGTGTAGCATACCAACCGTTTGTGTACCGAACCGCACCTTGTATAGCTGAAATATAGCTGATTTTTTCTAAGCTAAAGTGCCGTTCGGCCGTTCGACCAAGCAGAGAAGCCCCGACAAAAATGATTAACACTGCCGGGGCCACGTCTAAGCCGTTTACGCGGCCCGCTCAATCGTGATGGAGTTGATTATCACGTCCTTCGCCGGACGGTCTTGTGCGCCCTTTTTTACCTTGGAAATTTTGTCGGCAACATCCTGGCCTTCCACCACTTCGCCAAAGATCGTGTGATTTCCCGTAAGCCATGGAGTGGCTGCCACTGTAATAAAAAACTGGCTTCCATTGGTCCCCGGGCCGGCATTCGCCATGGCCAGCTTGCCCGGCTTATCAAATTTGTGCGGAGAGCCTTTCGTCTCGTCCCCAAATTTGTAGCCTGGTCCGCCCATTCCCGTGCCGCTGGGATCGCCGCCCTGGATCATGAAGTCTGGAATCACGCGATGAAAAATCGTTCCGCTGTAGAGCGGGCCGTCACCGCTCTTGCCGCTCACATTGTCTTTCCAGCTTCGTTTGCCTTCCGCAAGATCGGTAAAGTTCTTGATAGTAATGGGGGCTTCTTTTTCAAACAAGCGGCAAACGATTTTGCCTTCCGTAGTATCAAAAATCGCGTATGTTCCTGGCTGGCGTGTCATGCGTTATTCCTTTCGATGGATGTTATTGCTGATAATCTGAATTCCGCTTTACTGCTTGGGGGACGTAGGTTTCAACGGCGCTGCTGCCTTCTTGTCGGCTGGTTTCTTTGCCGCAGGCTTTGCTGTGCCGCCGCTCTGGATTTCAATGTGTTTGATCTTTACGGGATTCAGCGGCTTGCTGTTATTCCGGTCGCATGGCGCTCCACCCATGCAAGGCATGCGGACAATCTTCTTTACCAGTTCCACAGTGTTCTCATCGCATTGCCCAAAAATGATATAGCCTGTGTCCTTGGCTCGACCCAGCGCAGGGCATCCACCTTCAGTCACACAGGGATTGAGGTGTGGAAGCTCCTTTTCCGTGATAAAGAATTGGGATGAGCTAGTGTTCGGCTGCCATCCGCGATTTGCCATTGCTAGCCGCCCTGGCTGGTCAAATAAAAGATCGCTGTATAGCGCATCTGAAATTGTAAAACCTGCGTCGCCTGTGCCGGTGCCTGTGGAATCGCCGGCCGCAATCATGAAGTCGGGAATTGTGCGATGAAACGTTATCCCATCATATAAGGGCTTGCCACGGACCATCTTTCCCGTAGCCGGGTCCTTCCATGGCTTGGTTCCTTTGGCCAGGCCGATAAAATTTGCTACCGCTTTGGGATCCTTGTCAGGGAATAAAGTGCATTTCATATCACCAGCAGTAGTGTGGATGATCGCCACAGGGCTCGCCGCCGCGCCTGCTTTTTTAGTTGTAACTGGCTTGCTCTGAGGTGTCGGGGTATGCGCTTTGCCTGTTTGAGAAGAAAGCCGAATACCAAAAAGCAGGGAAGCCGCTAACAAATAAAAAATGGTTCCACAGTGAAGGGAACTGACGCCGATCCTTCTATGCGTACCTGTCGTGCCGGCCATGAAATCAGCCTTTCCCGGATGGTGTGGCCTTTGGACGCGCTTTGGGGGGCGCCGGTTTAGCGCCGGAAGTACTGATCTGAATGTGCTTGATCTTCACCGGATCCACAGGCCGATTATTCATCGGCGATGCAGGCATGCGGGCAATCTTCTTTACCAGTTCAACTGAATTATCATCGCACTGGCCAAAGATGGTGTGTCTGCCGTTCAGATGCGGCGTCGGCACTTCAGTGATGAAAAACTGGGAGCCGTTTGTATTTGGTCCGGAATTCGCCATGGCCAGCCGTCCTGGTTGATCAAATGTCACGCTGGGGTTGAACTCATCTTCAAAGCTGTAGCCCGGGCCGCCGGTACCAGTGCCAAGGGGATCGCCGCCCTGGATCATGAAACCGGGAATCACGCGATGAAAGATGGTTCCGTCATAGAGCGGCTTGGTCTGCTTCTGGCCGGTCGCGGGATCTGTCCATGCCTTGGTTCCTTTGGCCAGACCGATGAAATTAGCAACTGTCTTGGGCGCGATATCTGGAAAGAGGGTGCAAGTCAGGTCACCCGCTGTAGTGTGGATGATGGCCGTAGGCTGCTTCGCCGCAGCTGGCTGTGTGCTCTTCTGAGCGGCGCCGGGGGAAGCAGTTTTGGTCTGGGGCTTGGTCTGGGCGGCAACAGCCAGGTTAAAACACATTAGAATCAACGCAGCACGGGGTACCATTCATCTCTCCTTGGTGATGTAGAGCGCAGCGGATATTAGAAATGGAGTCTTGAAAGAAGTAAAGTCAATGCTTTGGTTCATTGCCGCCTCTCCATTCTTTTCGCTGTAACCTTTTTCATGCGCTGCGGTAATCATCCCTGAAAGGACAAATAACCGCCCTGCCCGATCCGATCACCAACACGATGTCCGACGAAGAGCTGATGTCGCAGGTACGCAGTGGCGTCGGTGAGATGCTGGGGGTGTTATTTGAGCGCTATCACGTGCCTTTGTTCAACTTTTACTTGAAATTATCGGGAGACCGGCCATTAAGTGAAGACCTGGTGCAGGAAGTATTCTTCCGCATCCTCAAGTATCGGCACAGCTACCACATGGATACGCCCTTTCGCGCATGGATGTACCAGATTGCCCGCAACGCGCGGCTTGATCACTTCCGCAAGCGGCGTCCGGAAGCGCCGTGGGAAGCTGAGATGTCGCCGGCGGTTGTGCCTGTCGATACTGCCCAGCAAACCCAGGAAGCAGTCTTGCTGCACAACGCATTAATGCGGATTTCGGAAGACAAGCGTGAAGTTCTGGTGCTGAGCCGCTTTCAAGATTTGAAGTATGAAGAAATCGCCCAGCTTCTTGGCTGCGAAGTAGGCACCGTGAAAACCAGGGTGCATCGTGCTCTGCAGGAGCTGCGGCAGGTGTTCCATCAACTGGAGAGCGGCAAACCGTTACAGGGCAAAGGTCCCAGAGGGACTTGGCCGACGTCCGGGAGTGTGCAATGAACTGCGAAGCAATTGGCGAACTGTTACCGGATTATCTGCAAGGCAGGCTCAGCCCTGACTTGACGGCAGAAGTTGATAAGCATTTGGCGGACTGTGCCTCTTGCACCGAAGAAGCTGCTTTATGGAAGAACCTTGCGTCCCTTCCGCAGGAGCAGCCCAGTCCGGCGTTGCAAACAAGATTTAAAGCAATGCTTGAGAGTTATCAGGAAGGTCGCTGGGAAAAGACCCACCTTGCAGCGGAGAAGAGCAAGGTTCCCGCGCCCATGCTCTGGGGCTTGGGCAATTGGAGACAGGTTCCTGCGGCCGGGATCGTGTGGGCCTGTCTGTTTCTGGTTTGCGGATATTTTATCGGCAAGCATTCTGAGCGTGCCGCGAGTCCGGATATGACACAGAAGTTTGAGGCCATGCAGAGTGAACTCGCCGCTACCCGGCAAATGGTCGCGCTTTCAATGTTGCAGCAGCAATCGGCAAGCCAGCGGCTGGAAGGCGTGAGTTGGACGACGCGTTTGCCTGAACCTGATCCCAAGGTCACGAGTGCTTTGTTTCACACGTTGCGCTTTGACAACAACGTGGACGTGCGGCTTGCCGCGCTTGACGCCCTTGGCCGTTACGCCGGACGCCCCGAAATACGCAGCGAACTGGTGGATGCGCTGCAAAGCCAACAGTCGCCCATGGTGCAGATTGGCTTGATAGATCTGCTGGTGGACTTGCATGACAGGGGAGCAGTGCCGCAATTCAAAAGGTTCCAGCAGGACCCCAAGATCGATCCTACGGTGAAAAAACGGGTTGACTGGGGAATTCAGCAGTTGAATTAGAGCAGTCTCAGAAGCACCAAGAAAGTTCGTCCGATTCAGCTATTACTGGAGATCGCCATGGTTAAGGAAAAAACGTTTAAGCAGAAAATGTTAAAACAGAAATTTCTTACAGTTGTTTTGATGGGTTCGCTCGGAATGCTGCTGTTGCCGCAATTGAGCGCTCCGCTTCGAGCAGTGCAAGATGACGACGATTCCGATTCAAGCATGCGATTGCAGGAAAAGGAAACCATCCGCAAGACGTTCAACCTGACGGCGGCCAATAAGATACTGGAGGTTGACAATATTTTCGGCTCGATTGATGTCGTGGGCGGCCCAAGTGACCAGGTCCAGCTAGTGGTGAATAAAACCATCTCCTCCGAAACTAAAGACAGGATGGATGCCGCTAAAAAAGAAGTCACGTTGGACATCACCGATCAGCCGGATTTCTTAAAGCTCTACGTGAATGGCCCGTTTCGCTGCAATTGTGACGATGGAAGAAACAACTGCCGCGGCCACGGCGACGACGGATACATAGTGAAGATGGATTTTCAGCTTCAGGTGCCACGGAATATTGAGGTCAAGTTGAAAACCGTCAACTCCGGGCGCGTCCACGTGCAGGATGTTACGGGGAACTTTACCGTACACAACGTCAACGGCGGGATTGAAATGCTAAATATTGCCGGTTCTGGGATAGCCAAAACCGTGAACGGCCCGGTAAAGGTCACATTCCGCGAGAACCCGCGTGAGAATTCTGACTTCGCAACCATTAATGGCAATGTTGAACTGTATTTTGTCCGAGGATTATCCGGCGACTTCCGCTTTAAGACGATGAACGGCTCTGTCTATAGCGATTTTGATATGACATCGCTGCCGGCGCAGCCGGTGAGCAGTGAGCGGCATGGGACCAAGTTTGTGTTTCGGTCAGACCGGTATACCGGAGGCCGTATTGGCTCTGGCGGCCCGGAAATCAAAGCTGAAAATTTGAATGGAGACATACGCGTTCTTGAACGCCATGAGTAAACCTATGAACTGTTACTTTAAGAATCATAAATATCTTTTATCTTTGGCAGTGGTTGCGCTGATGGCTATTTCCCAGCCACTCTGCGCGCAGTCTGATAACAAGGTCAACGTTCCATTGACTGACCCTTCACGCCCGGTAAACCTGCGGGCCCACCTGGTTAGCGGCAGCATCACGGTTAAAGGTGCTGACGTAAAAGAAGTCGTAGTGGAAGCCCGGGCCCGGGGCGGCGAAGACTCAGGCCGCGGCGGAAGAAGCGAAGGGATGAAACATATCCCCATGACCTCAACCGGGCTGAACATTGAGTCAGACAATAACCAGGTACGCATAAGCACGGACTCTTATCAGCGGACCACCGATCTCACCATCACGGTTCCAGTCCACACGTCGCTTTCGTTGCATACGGTGAATGACGGCAATATTACCGTCACCGGTGTTGATGGAGAATTTGATATTGATGACGTAAACGGCGAAGTCGATCTGAAAAATATCGGCGGCAGCGCGGTGGCCCATGCCTTGAATGGCCACGTGGTAGCAAGCTTCAACCGCATCGATCCGCAGAAGCCGATGGCGTTCAGTTCCCTGAATGGCGATATCGACGTGACTTTTCCGGCTGATCTCAAGGCCAACGTAAGCCTGCGAACCGACAACGGCGAAGTCTATAGCGATTTTGACGTAAAAGTTCAGGCTACTGCGCCTCAGCAGACCGTGGAAGATGAGCGCGGCAAAGGCGGCAAATATCGCGTAAAGATCGATAAGAACGTGCGCGGGACAATCAACGGCGGTGGCCAGGAAATCCAGTTCAAGAACTTCAACGGTAATATTTACATCAGGAAAGCCGGAGCAAAGCAGTAAACGATCCGAAGATGAACCCGGTAATTGCAAGTTGTAACCGGGTTCGTTGTTTACCCCAGCAAGCAAAACTGAGCTTAGGTCCTTCTCGCTTTTACGATTGCTTCCAGCACCGTATCCTCAACTTTTTGTGCCTTGAGCCGTACACGGCGTTCGGCAGTCAACTCAAAATTTACCCCACGATCATTGATTCGGTTCACCAGTTGTGCGGAACTGACGTGGTTTGCTGCCATCAATTCAATGTCTTCAAAGCTCAATGCGTCAGAAATCCTTCGTTCTTCCTGAAGCCGTTTTGCCGTGGCTTCCACCTCACGCATTACCCGCATAAAGTTTCCGCCAAGGATCTTGAGTATCTGCTCACGCGTATAGCCTCGCTCAACTAAAGCCTGGGTAATCTTCGGCAGGTCGGCTACTGAGTCAATTCCATCCGGCAACGAAGTAATTCCATCAAAATCAGAGCCGAGTCCAACGTGGTCAATCCCAGCCACCTTCGCTATATGGTCAATGTGATCGATCAGCGACTTCAATGGCGGCCGTGGAAACTGTGCTGCCCACTTCTTCTCAATGCTTGCCGTTTCGTCGTAGGTCACAGGGCTCCCATCAGGATGGGCATGGGCCTTCTTGTAAGCTTCCACCTCGGCATCACGCTGCTTGATCTTCTCCGGATCGGAAGATGCCTTGCGATAATTCTCGTCAATAAATGCGGAATAAAAATTTACCATCACCACGCCGCCGTTGTGGGTCATGGCGCGCAGCATGTCATCAGTCATATTGCGGGGCTGGTTGGTGAGTTCGCGCGATGATGAGTGGGACGCGATGACCGGCGCCTGGCTCACCAGTAATGCCTGATAAAACGTGGCATCGGAAACGTGGGAAATGTCCACGATCATGCCAAGCCGATTCATCTCGCGGACCACATCTTTGCCAAAATCGGTCATGCCATTGTGGTGCTTGACGTTGGGGTCTTGAATATCGCCGGAAGAGTCTGCCCATTCATTGGTATTGGACCAAGTCAGCGTCATATAGCGGGCGCCCACGCGATAAAAATCGCGCAGCAGGCGAACGTCATTTTCAATGGCATGGCCGCCTTCAATTCCCATCAGAGCGGCAAACTTGTGTTGCTGGTGAGCGCGCAGAATGTCATTGGCGGTGAACGCCATGGTCATCTTGTCCGGATGCCTTGCCGCCTGCTGGTAAACGCTGTCAATCAAGTCCATGGCCCGCTTGGCGTAGTGGCCTTTGAATTCCGGCTCAACCCAGATGGAAAAGAACTCCGCGCCCAGATTGCCTTGCTTGATCTTGCCGAGATCAATATGGCCGTCGGAGACGGGCGTGTTCTGCCCCAGGTCAAAGTTTTCGTCGAGAAAGCGCTGTGGCGTGTCCGCATGGGTGTCCACAATCAGCGCGGACTCGTGGATCGCAAGCGCCGTATCAGCTTTAGGCCGCGTTACCGGCGCGGCCTTGCTGGCATTTTTATGTGGAGATTGATGCTGTGCGAGCGCTGAGCTTGAAAGCAGCAGAAAGCATACAAGGGAATGTTTTGGCTTCATTCTCCGGCAATTTTATCAGCCAGTTGGTTCGCCTCACGCCATTCCGTATAGCGATCTGAAACCATCACGTGGAAACACGCCTGCCGGCGCTCTTCCGCTGCTTCCACCAGTCCCTGGTCGCGCAGGTTCTTGAGATACTCTTCCACCCAGGCATGCTGGGCGCGCGTAAGTCCGCGTTTGGCCAGGTCAACGGTAATGCCAGCCAGGTGGGAAGAAGCATGTTCGCCCACTTCTGGCGCGGCATTGCCATTATGGCGGCGAAGCTTTTGCTGTTGCTCCATGGTGCGCACAGCCGAATTTACCTGCAAGGGAACGCGGAACTCTTTGTAGTACGCTTCGCTTATGTCCTGGAGAAACTGATTGCACCACGGCCGGCAATATCTTTTGTCTGCCTGGATACCTGGGTTCACGCGCAGCGCACGGCTTTCCTGGATCGGAACCAGTTCCTGTGTGCGCTCAAGTTCAAGCAATTGCTCATTATCGGCAATGCGAGGCAATTGCAGGCGGTCGATTTCCTCATTCTGGCGGACCATGGAATCCATGGATCCCCGCAAAACCGGGTTCCATGCCACGTGCCGAATGTGTACGCGATGATGCCGATAGTGGGTGGTGTAGCGGCTGGCGGCAGAAGCCGGTACCGTGGCGGCAACCGCCAGAAGGAGCATCGACGAAGTAATGAAAGTTTTCTTAGCGCCCATCGGATCCAGTTCCATTCAAATTCCGACTACTTACATCATCGGCATTAGATGGCAGATTTTAAACCAGAGCTGCCGGGTTCGTACCCAGCTATTTACCTGAATTTTCATAAATTTACCGAACCCTCGGACATTTTCTGCTTGCGACTTTAGTAATCAACAGCTTAGATTGCCTGCCAAAATTTGCTAGTTTTTTGATTCATTCGCCTAAATATTTTTTTACTTTGGAAGCGCAGCGTTCGGTTGTCCCCCTAAGCCTGTGTCTTTTTGAGACGCATGGTTTATATCCTGCTCCAATTCCATGCATAGCCCGGAATCCAAATGCAGGCATGTACCGCAAAAGTAACCTCTGGCTGGCGCAGAATGCTCTTACAGAAAGTTAGGCCCATGACGCCGGCAATCAGCCAGAACAGAGCAAAGCGTTCCTTCGGACCAATAAACTCACCCCGGGAAAAAGTGGCAAACTTGAATATTCAGCCGCCTGCACGCAATAAACTTTATAGGGATGCCATTTCCCGGCCTTTGGTCAATGCCCAGGCGCCATCGCTGTGGAAACTCTGCTGGGTTTTCTGAAACATGGCAGCAGAAACAAAGGGAATACGCAGCATCACGGTTTCGGCTTGCACCGGATCGCGCGCTCCCAGAAAGAACATGATCGTTCCGCCCGCCAAAAGCACCCAGCAGAGTACAAGCCAAAACCCGCACTGATCGCCGGAAGGAAAACAGCGCGATCAGGGTCAATAGAACGTCAGGGACAATAAAGAAAGCGTGGCTTCGGCAAAGCTCCAGATGAACCCAAGCCACACCAGTCTTTCAAACTAAAGTTATATTGTCGGCAGCAGCCGTCTGCCATACTCTTCAAGTCACTATCTTTCTGCAAAGGCATTGACCAATGAGACGAACTTTGTGGTTTCTGTGTGTGCTCTTCTTGTGCGGATTTGCGTCCGCCCAGACGCTTG
Source organism: Candidatus Angelobacter sp. (assembly GCA_036488825.1). Classification (GTDB taxonomy): domain Bacteria; phylum Acidobacteriota; class Terriglobia; order Terriglobales; family Acidobacteriaceae; genus Angelobacter. Next base: position 130,761 of record DASXGZ010000021.1, on the reverse strand, counting down.
ATTGCACCGCTCTAACCCATCAGGCGCTCGAGTTAAGCGGAGCCAATCAAGCCATCGATCACATAACCGATGTGATCTCTTCTGACCAATTCTTGCAGCAGATACGGGGAAGGCAATCTGCAGACGAATTTATTGCTATTTTCCAGCCCATCTTCCTGAAGGAATTCGATGGTGGCATGCTCCGGAAAGAGCTTCAGAACCGCGTAACGGCCCATTGCAAAGCTGAAGAGATGGCCCAGACCGTGGAGCGGCTTCAGGTCCCATTTATTGAACGCATGCTGGCCCTGGAAACCACGAGCAACACTCCAGAAGGCCAGAAAAAGCTAAAGAGATATATCACCATCGCCCAGACAGTTCCACCTACTGATGATCGTATGGACGCCCTTGATGAGCTGGATGCCAGCTCTAACTCGAGCGACTTCGCAACGGACACCACGCTAGCGGTAATGCGCGGGATGATGACAGGTTTGGGAGCGCCGGCAGAGATCGTCGCTCAGATACAGGCCCACCGCAAAGACCTGAAGGCGCAACTGCAAAATACGGTCGAGCTTTCGATGAGCGTGATCTATCACGGCGTAACCCGGCCTGAGCTCAAGCAATATGCGAAGGAACTTTCCTCGGAGCCTTTAAAGGGTTTTTATGCGCAAGTGAGGGCGGCTTTCCTTGAGATAATCGAAGAGCGTTCCAAGGCCATCGGCCAGGACCTGAAGAAAGCTATCCCAGCGCGGAAAAGCTAACCACGAAAGAAATCTTTAATCGCTTGCTTCATCACTTCGCGGCCAGTGTCCGCAATAGCCTTGGTGAGCGGGATGTCCTTGGGGCAGACCTCAACACAGTTTTGGGCGAAGCCGCATTCCTGAATCCCACCATCACCCATAAGCGCCTGCAGCCGCTCATGCTTCAGGGCTTTTCCCGTGGGATGCTGGTTGAAAAGCCGCACCTGCGCGATCGTCGCCGCACCAACAAACCCCGTATCCTCATTGAACTGGGGACAGGCTTCCATACAGCAGCAACAGGAAATGCACCGCGAAATCGGGTAGGCCTCTTCCTGTTCCGTAGGATAAATGCGCGGCCCGGAACCAAGGTCGTAAGTCCCATCCACCGGCACCCAGGCTTTGACTGCCTTGAGGTTCTCAAAAAGCACGCTGCGATCCACGGCGAGATCGCGGATGATCGGAAACTTGCTGAGCGGCTCAACACGAATCGGCTGCTCAAGTTTGTCAACCAGGGCTGAACATGCCATACGTGCCCGCCCATTGATCAGCATGGCGCAGGAGCCACAAACTTCTTCCAGGCAGTTGGAGTCGTACGCAATGGGAGTGGTCATTTTACCGTCGCGTGTCACGGGATTGGCGGCAATCTCCATCATGGCCGAAATCACGTTCATTCCCGGCTTCCAGGTCAATTCAAACTCTTCCCAGCGGGCGGCAGCCCTGGGGTTTTCCCGGCGTTTGATTTTAAGGATGACGCTTTTTGTGGCGGATTGGGCCATCAGCTTTTTGTCTCCCGAATCGAAATAAGTTTTAGCGTGGTCATCACAGCATTCAGGAAAGTGATGATCGCAAAGGCGCCGTAAGCCCAGTCATGATGCACAATTGCCTGCCATGACAGGAAGCAGCCGATCAGAGAAAACAAGATCGCTACGTTCTTGTAAAACTTCGGCGACGCACTGCGCTGTGGCTGGTCCATTTCTTCTTCCTGTAATCCCGAGCGAAGCGAGGGAACCCTACCCGCTTCCAACATTTTTTATCGACAGCATTACAATTTATTATCCCCTCGGCATCTTCCGGCTATAGGGTTCCCTCCCTTTCGCAAAGAACGCTCAGGTCGGGATTTCACAAAGTCATTTCGCCATGTCATACCGCCGCGGTCTTGGCGGCAGCAGTGAAATATCCACTGGCTCAAACTCAAATTTCGGCTCGTCAGCGTCCGGAGCGAAGTACGCTTTCGTTGTTTTCAGAAAATTCTTGTCGTCGCGGTCCGGGAAATCAGGCTTGTAATGCGCGCCGCGCGATTCGTCCCTCAACGCCGCTCCTTGTGCAATCACGCGCGAGAGCTGAAGCATGTTGTAGAGCTGCCGGGTGAAGGCGAATGACGTGTTGGCCCACTGGCTCTTGTCGCTCAGGTTGATGTGGTTGAAGCGCTCCAGAAATTCAACCAGCTTGGCGTCCGTCTGCTGCAAGTTCTTGTTATAGCGGATCACCGTACAATTGCGGGTCATCAGTTCACCCAATTCACGCCACAGGCGGAACGGGTTTTCTGTGCCGTTGGAACTCAGCAATCCAGCATTGGCATCTTCCTGGCGTTTGCGCTCTGCATCAAATACAGTGCTGCTCACCCCATCAGTGGACTTAGCACTATTTCTGGCATAAAGAACTGCCTGCGGTCCTGCCACAAATCCCCCATAGATGCATGAAACCAGCGAGTTTGCTCCCAGACGGTTTGCGCCATGGTAGCCGTATTCACATTCTCCAGCAGCAAAGATACCCTTGATGTTGGTGGCCTGGTTGAAATCCACCCATAAGCCGCCCATGGTGTAGTGCATGCCGGGGAAAATCTTCATCGGGACATCGCGTGGATCATCGCCGACAAATTTCTCGTAAATCTCCAGAATGCCTTCCAGCTTCCGGTTGAGCGTTTCCCGATCAATGTGCGTCAGGTCCAGATAGACCATGGGCTGGCCGTCAATACCCAGATCGTATTCATAAACCACTTTGTGAATGGCGCGTGTGGCCACGTCACGCGGCACCAGATTGCCGTACTTGGGATACCACTCTTCGAGGAAGTAAAAACGTTCGGATTCAGGAATGCTCTTCCAGTCGCGCTTGTCACCTTTGGTTTTTGGCACCCACACGCGCCCACCTTCGCCGCGCGCCGATTCAGACATCAGCCGCAGCTTGTCTTCGCCGGGAATCGAAGTTGGATGCACCTGAATGAATTCCCCGTTGGCGTAATAGCAGCCCTGCTGGTAAAGCGCCGATTGAGCTGATCCGGTGCAGACAACTGAGTTGGTGGACTTACCAAAAATCGCGCCGATGCCTCCTGTGGCCATGATGATGGCGTCCGCAGGGAAGGTGCGGACCTCCATCGTCCGCAAGTCCATGGCGCAAATGCCGCGGCAGACGCGATTCGTATCCAGGACCGCGCTCAGAAATTCCCGATGCTCATATTTGGTGACGCGACCCTCTGATTCATATCGGCGTACCTGCTCGTCAAGAGCGTAGAGCAGTTGTTGGCCGGTGGTAGCCCCAGCGAACGCGGTGCGATGGTAAAGCGTGCCGCCAAAGCGTCGGAAGTCGAGGAGCCCTTCCGGCGTGCGGTTAAAAGTCACGCCCATGCGGTCGAGCAGGTCGATGATCCCAGGGGCAGCCTCGCACATGGCTTTTACCGGAGGCTGGTTGGCAATGAAATCGCCGCCATAAATAGTGTCGTCAAAGTGCTGCCAGGTAGTGTCGCCTTCGCCTTTGAGATTCTTGGCCGCATTGATGCCGCCTTGCGCGCACACAGAGTGGGACCGCTTGACCGGAACGATAGAAAAGAGATCGACGTGACCGCCGGCTTCAGCAATCTTGATGGTCGCTGCCAGGCCTGCCAACCCGCCGCCAACCACGATGATTTTAGGTGTTGTTGCCATAAATCTTTTTAACCACAAAGGGGCACGAAGGATTACGAAAAAATGTTTCTAGTCTGCTTCATTCCCTACGAGCCAAAGCATGCTTGAAGGTTGGGAACCCAGAGTTAGAGAGTTTTGCGACGGGCCGATTCATTCCTTCCTTTGTGTTCCTTCGTGACCTTTGTGGTTCAGGCTTTAGTGAACGTTTTCCTCCACAGTTTGCTGCACCGGCAGCTTTTCCGGCATATTGCGCCACTGCGGACGGAAGAAAGCGGCCATCGTCAGCCATCCAACAAAAATCAATGTGAGCGCAAGCACGGTACATGCCCTTGCAGTCCATTTGCGCGATCTCTCACTTACCGTAATGCCCCACTTTGCGCTGAAAAGGTAAATGCCATAAGAGAAATGCCATGAGGCAGCAATGATTCCGACGAGGTAAAACACTCCGGCCCACCAGTGCTGCAACTCCATCTGTACTTTGTTAAACGCTGCGTCCGGATGCGTCAGCAGATGCGTGCCGGTAAAGCGCATGGTGTATGTGTGCCAGATGATATAGACAAACGTGATGGCGCCCGTCCAACGCTGCGCGGCGTACATGAAGTTTCCCGCCCAGGGATATTCGCTGACGTTGGACTTACCCTGATACCAGATGTAAAAGCCGTACAAAGAGTGATATAGAAGCGGAATATAGATGCCAACCGTTTCAAGCACCAGAACGAAAGGCAGTCCGGTTAGAAACTTTACCTGGTCGCGGTAAGCCCATGGGCCGTTGGTGGCAAATGCGTTTGAGATGAAATGTTCAAGCAGAAACGCGCCGACGGGTATGATGCCGCTCAGCGAATGCAGCCGGCGCAAGAGGAATGAGTGGCCTTGACCAGCACGAATCGGCGGGACTCCGCGCTTAACAGGCGATGCAGTGCTAGCCATGTACTCCTATGCTCCCATCAGGTTGCGAGGCAAACTCTATATTATGAAACCTGAATTCCGCCGCGTCAAACCACGCGCAAGATTGTCATAGACGGAATCGCAAGTAGATCCGCCGTCACTAGCCCTTAGAAAGTATTCTTCTACTGAATTACACTTGAGTAAGCCCGCAATACTGTTTTTTCTTGCCCCGGAGGACCATTATGACGACGCTGCTTCAGGAGATTCGTTACGCTTTGCGCCAATTGCGCAAATCTCCGGGTTTTGCCGTGCTCGCGGTAGTCACGCTGGCATTGGGGATCGGCGCCAACACGGCCATGTTTACCGTGATTGAAAGCGTCCTTTTACGTCCGCTGCCTTACCAGCACTCAGACCGGCTGGTCTATATCGGGCCGGCAGAGGGAGACAGCTTTCAATCTACTTCATGGGTCACCTACCGCGATGTTCATGAGCAGGCAAAGAATCTGGAGAACGTTGCTCTTTACTCTGAAGACGTGGGGGTGGTCCAGGGCAAGGAAGGTTCTCTTAGCGTGGTCTCGCCCGGCGTCACACCCAATTTATTCAAGTTGCTTGGTGTTCAACCGCTTCTCGGCCGCACATTCACTGAGGATGAAGGCCAGACCGGCGGCCCGCAAGTGGTCCTGCTCTCAGAAGGCTTGTGGCATCAGGCATTCAATGCCGATCCAGCGATCACGGGCAAGACAATTCGGGTGAATGGCCAGCCCCGAACCGTAGTGGGAGTGATGCGCTCAACTTTTCGCTTCCCGGAAATAGCGGGGCAGGACCTCGCCAAAGGAATTTGGCTGCCCATTCAACCCACCACGGAAATGCAGAATGACCGTGGCAGCCACTTTTTTTACATCATCGCGGGACTTAAGCAAGGCGTAACTCTGGACCAGGAAAAAACTGAGTTAGCGGCCATCGCACAGCACATCCGGCAGGTCGATCCGGAAAAAGGTAAGGACATCGCCTTTCGCATCGTCGATTATCACGAATTATTGACCGGGCCTGTGCATGACGTCTTTCTGGCGCTGGTGATCGCTCTGGGCCTGGTGCTATTGATCGCATGCGGGAATGTTGCCAATTTATTAATTGCCCGTTGTTTGGGGCGGCAGCAGGAATTTGCGGTCCGGGCCGCATTGGGCGCCGGCCAGTTGAGATTGGTGCGACAGTTATTTGTTGAAGGCGGACTGCTTAGCGCGCTGGGATGTGCCATTGGATTTGGGTTCGCGTGGCTGGCGATAACCGCTGTCCATAAGCTGCCGCAGGATACAATTCCCCGCGGCGACAACATTGCGCTGCATTGGCCGGTGGTGCTGGCGCTGGCGGCGATCGCAACTCTTACCACAGTGCTTACTTCAATTCTGCCGGCACTCTTCGTATCACGGACCGATCCGCAGCCCGCCTTGCAGGCATCTTCACGCGGCCTGGGGTCCCGCACCATTGGCGCGCGCGTAAGCGGCTGGCTGGTTGCGCTGGAGGTGGCCTTATCTACCGTCCTGCTGATCGCAACGGGTTTGTTGTTCCACACGCTTTGGAATCTTGAGCACACCCGGCTCGGTTTTGATGTAACGCGGGTCACATCCTTTACGGCCATGCCTGCTGACGCTGCTGGATTTTCCAACATGGCCGTATCGCACTCTCCCGCGCAGCCGCAGGCTTCCGTTGCCACGCAATTCTACAAGCCAACACTGGAACGAATGCGGCAGATGCCCGGAGTTCAGGAAGCAGCTCTAATTACCTCTCCACCTCTTTCCGGAATCGACATGAACACAAGTTTCAAAATTGTTGGCCAGCCAAAAGATCCGGCGCATGGGCCGGAAGCGCGGATTACTGCAGTAAGCGGCGGATATGAGCGATTGATGGGCACGCCGGTGGTGCGGGGACGTATGATCAACAATGACGATGGGCCGAACTCGCCGTATGTTGCTGTGATCAATGAATCGATGGCGCACAAGTATTTTGGCGACAAAGATCCTTTGGGTCAGCAGATTGATCTTGGCGGCAAGGAAACCGGTGCTCTGAATCCCTATACCATCGTGGGGGTAATCGGGGATCAGGTTGATAAGGCTGTTTCTAAAAAGCCATTGCCGCTGCTGATGGTCCCCTATGAGCAGGTGCCGCCTACCTCGCTTTATTACCAGATTCTGGTAAACACAGTGGTGTTCTTTGAAGTAAAAACGCAAGGAAACATTACCGTGGCGCCGACCATGCGCAATGTTTTTCGGCAGACTGCGCCTGATTTCGCGCTGGACAACTTCCAAACCATGCAGCAAATCGTGGACGGAAGCAATTTCAGCCAGCGGCTGGGCCTCTATCTTACCGCCGCCTTTGCCGGCATGGCCGTTCTGATGGTGATTGCCGGGCTTTACGGAGTGCTTGCGCAACTGGTGAGCTATCGCAGACGCGAAATTGGTGTCCGTCTCGCCCTGGGCTCTACCCGCGAGCGAATCCTGGGGATGTTTCTTAAGCAGGGCTTGGCTCTGGTGATTGCTGGCCTGGTTATGGGTGTGGTTTGCGCGCTGTGGGCAGGCAAACTGGTCAAAAGCTTCCTTTATCAGGTGCAGCCAATAGACGGCTGGACGTATGTCGGCGTTGGGGTGCTTCTAATTGTGGTTGGGACATTGGCGGCAATTATCCCGGCGCGCCGGGCTGCGGCGGTTGAGCCGAGTGAAGCTCTTCGCAACGAATAAAGGTACAAATTCCAGGCGAGTGTTTGGCTTCAGATAATGGAGTGGTACTCTATCCAGTCCCTGAAAAGGAGCCGCCCATGTTTGCCGTCCGCCGCTCGACTGTTATATGCGTTGTGAGTTTCTCATTTCTGATTGCAGGTTTGCTTGGGATTCAAGCAGTCGCGCAAAATACCCCGCTCGATAAGCAGGTCAGCTCGGTTCTTCCAGACGCACAGACGTTTTATCTTGACCTGCACCAGCACCCGGAACTTTCATCACATGAGACGCGCACGGCGGCAGAACTCGCTACACGTCTCCGGGCTCTGGGTTACGAAGTCACCGAGCATGTGGGCGGAACGGGCGTAGTGGCGATCCTGAAAAACGGAGCAGGGCCAACCGTGATGCTGCGCACGGAACTGGATGCTCTGCCGGTAGAAGAGAAAACAGGTTTGCCTTACGCGAGTAAGGTCCACACCAAGGATGACAGCGGCCGCGATGTAGCCGTGATGCACGCCTGCGGTCATGATGTGCACATGGCCTCCCTCTGGGGAACGGCCGCAATTATGGCCCGCGATAAAAACTCATGGCACGGAACACTGATGTTAATTGGACAACCTGCGGAAGAGACGATTACCGGGGCTGACAAGATGATCAAAGACGGCCTCTTCACGCGTTTTCCCAAGCCTGACATTGGGATCGCCATGCATGACACCAACGCGCTGCCTTTCGGAAAAGTTGGGATCACGCCGGGATACGCCAAGGCGAACGCCGATTCAGTGCGCATCACCGTTTATGGCAAGGGGGGACACGGCGCGCAGCCGCACACCACGGTTGATCCTGTGTTGATTGCCGCAAGAATCGCGGTCACGGTGCAGTCAATTGTGTCGCGCGAGATCAAGCCCGGTGATGCCGCGGTAATCACGATCGGCTACATTCAGGCAGGAACCAAGAACAATATCATTCCCGATGACGCGCAAATGGGATTCACTGTGCGATCTTACAAGCCTGACGTTCGCAAGCATCTGCTGGCCGGCATTGAACGCGTGGCCAAGGCAGAAGCCATGGCCGCAGGTGCAGAGAAAATGCCGCTGGTGGAAAAATATGAGTCAACCTCTGCGGTCTATAACGACCCGGTGCTGACGCAGCATCTTGCTACGACATTGGAGTCTGTGCTGGGCAAGGGAGCTGTGGTGACGGAAGAACCGATCATGACGTCTGAAGATTATTCTTACTTCGTGGAACAGGGCGTGCCTTCGTTTTACTTTACGCTAGGCGTGGCCGATCCACAGAAACTTGCCGAAGCGCAGGCGGCAGGACGGCAACTGCCAAGCAATCACTCTCCATTATTTGCGCCGGTGCCAGAGCCTTCATTAAAAACCGGAATGACGGCGGAAGTGACGATTCTGCGCGATCTGTTGAAGGGGACCCCAGCGGACGTAAAGAAGTTTACTCAACCGGCTACTGGAAACTAACTTTTCCGAAGTCCCGAGCGAAGCGAGGGATCTGTATAGTAGCGAAGAGCTTTCGGTGATAGATTGCGATGTTTGAAAATCGTAGAAGAACGTAGGGATCCCACGCGCGCGAGACCGGCGCGTCGGGATTTCAGAATGAGCTGCAAGATTCCTCAGGAGCCTGTGATCAGATGAAATTTTCCCGCCGCAGTTTTCTTCAGACCGCTGGTATGGCTACGACCGTCGCAATCGCCCAGCCGGGCTACGCATTTGCAATGCAAGACGAGGAGAAAGCCAAACAGCCCGAAGCGATTGCTAAGCTGAAGTCGCGCAAAGCGGAAGCCAAGCCCATCAGCACGGCAGAGCGAGAACAGCGTATTGAACGCGCCCGGCAATTGATGGCGGACAATAAACTTGACGCCATCATGATTACCGGCGGGACATCGCTGGTTTATTTCACCAATATTCACTGGTGGATGAGCGAACGGCTCTTTGCCATTATCCTGCCGGTGAAGGGCAATCCTTTTTATGTCTGTCCGGCATTTGAGGAAGATCGCGCACGTGAGCAGATTGCCAGCGGCCCCGGCGGAAATAATGCAGAGGTGCGCACATGGCAGGAAGATGAAAGCCCCTATCAGCGTATCGTCGAGGGGCTGAAGGACAGGAAAATTACCGGCGGGAACATGGGGATAGAGGAAACTGTCCGCTATGTTTTTAGTGAGGGGCTGAGCAAGGCTGCGCCGGGCTTAAAGCTTGCAAGCGCAACCCCTGTTACGGCTGGCTGCCGCATGATTAAGAGCGCGCACGAATTGCAGCTGATGAAACTGGCGAATGAAGTCACGCTGGCGGCGTATGAAGCAGCCTATCTTTCCACCAAAGAAGGCATGACGCAGAACGATTTTGGCGCCATGGTGCAGGCAGCGCATGCACAGCAGGGATTTCAGGGTGAAGCCAGCATCCAGGTGGGAGAAAATTCAGCTTTGCCGCATGGATCGGCCAAGCCTCAGGTAATCCGCGAAGGCACCATTCTGCTGATGGATGGCGGCTGTAAGGTGGAAGGCTATGAATCCGATATCAGCCGCACTCTGGTTCTGGGCAAGCCAACAGACAAGATGAAGCAGGTTTTTGAAATCGTGCACCAGGCACAGTCGGCGGCTCTGGCAGCAGCCAAGCCCGGTGTGCAATGCCAGGCCGTGGACGCGGCTGCGCGCAAAGTGATTACAGACGCAGGCTACGGTCCGGACTACAAGCATTTCACCCATCGCGTGGGCCACGGCATTGGCATGGACGGCCATGAATGGCCATATCTTGTCCGCGGCAACACGCTGCCAATGGCGCCGAATATGTGCTTCAGCGATGAGCCCGGAATATATATTCGAGGCGAATTTGGTGTCCGCCTGGAAGACGATATGCACATCACGGAGAATGGAGCGGAATTGTTTACGCCGCAAAGCCCTGAATTGGAACAGCCATTCCGGAAAAGCTAATTAATCGCAGGGTGTTGTTGACCAGCCACGTTAGCGTGTTCATTTTTGCTGAAGTGCGATGACTTCTTCCAGAGTCCATCTGGGAGTTCCACCGGTACGGCTGGCGACGAGCGTGCCGACACGGTTGGCGAAATCGGAAATTTGCAATGCGGGCCAGCCGGCGTTAATGCCGTGAACGAGTGCTGCGGAAAATGCATCACCAGCGCCGATGGTATCTGCAATCTGCACAGGTGTTGCCAGCCTCCGCCAAGCGCTTTGTAGAGTTGGACGAGGCTTCTGTATTGGTCACCGCGGGCTGAAGCGAGTGTTAATTGGGCCCCATACAGGGAACATTGTCCATCCAAAACCTCAAGGTAGGTTGTGGTTCCACCTTTATAACGAAGCGTGGAGATTCGAACTCTCTCCTCCAGGTCCGATACCGTGTCCTGCTGGCGCATGCGCACTTGATGCAGCTTCTCATAGCCAATCAGTGCGTCAGAAACTTCTCCGAAAGCGCGCTGGATCGTTTGCCGGTATGCGAGGAGAGACTGCTGGTGCTCTGACTTAGCCAATCGCAAATTTCCGCGAAGGGCGCCACCCGTGAAAACCGGCTGGCTTGCCTGTGCACCATACGACCAGAGGCCAATCTGTGAACCATGAGGCTGGAGAAGGCGCTGCTGCGCCCAAAAGAACCTCCGCCTGATCCAGTCAGAGCGATTTGCGGAAAAAACTGGGCCTTGGCGACTCCAATTTCGGCGTTCGACGATCAAAATTTCCTCCGCTTCGCGAATATCAGGACGGCGCTCAAGGATGGAGGATGGAAGGCCGGGCGGAACTTCGGGAGGAAGTGTCTGCTGAACAAGCGGAAAACCGCGGGCAACATCATGTGGATAGTCACCCAGCAGGATACTGATGGCGTTTTCTTCCTGGGCAATTTGCCGCTCCAAGTCAGGTATCTGGGAATTCGCCGTATCGAGGACTTGCTGGGCCTGAAGCACATCAAGCTTTGTGGCCACGCCGCGGTCAAGGCGGAGTCCGGTCAGTTTGACCGACCCCATCTGAGTGTTAACCGTTTGACGCGTGATCTGTAGTTGAAGATCAAGTTGAAGCAGGGTGAAATAGTTACTCGCCAGGTCGCTCACGAGGGTCAGCATTACGGTTTGTCGGGCGTCTTCAGTAGCCGGGAGCTGCGCGTGTGCCGCTTCTGTGGCCCGACGCAACCAGCCAAAAAAATCCAGCTGAAACGCGGCGTCCGCAGTCAGCGTTAAAAAATTGAACTTTGATTGTATGATTTCCTTACCCTCGTTGAAGCTGGCGTTGCCTGAAACCTGCGGGAACAAGCTTGAGCGTGTCACTGCAACCTCGGCGCGTGCGGCATTAATGCGCTCCGTAGCCAGTTGCAGATCGTAGTTTTGTCTAAGCGCCGTGCGAATGAGCTCCTGCAATTTCGGGTCGTGAAAGACCTGCCACCAAGGAAGATCTGCATACGAAGCCGCTTGAGCCTATTGCTGGGAATCCGTTGTCACGTCACGGAATGCGCCTGGGGTTTGTACTGCCGGCCGATGATACTTGGGTCCCACGGCACAACTGACCAGCAGGCCGCAACACAACATAAGGCTTAGCAATGTAGATATTCTCACCATGTTGAACTCCGCCGCTCGCCTCAAATGCGAACAAATATAAGAACATTCCGCGAACAGAACACCGAAAATCAAGAGACAATCACCAGCAGCTATGATTGAAAAGGCAAAGACGAGCTAAGTGATTGTTGCCCTCATAATCCAAAGGTTGGTGGTTCAAATCCACCCCCCAACTAACCTTAGGTTTTTGTTTCTGCAAGCCTTCCCAATAACTAAGAAGTGTAAGAAAGTCGGGAATCCCTAAAGCGTGTTTCATAAATAGCTTTCTCTGTTCACTGCAACTCTTGGAAGGGCGTCGAAAGCAGGCTTCCAAAGAGTACCTTTTGCAAAGGCGATGGCGGCTCAGACCGCAAAAGACGTCAAAGGGCGACGCCCGCTCGTCGTGATCCAGAATGAGGCCCTGCCAAACTGGCTGTCGATCCATCCACTTGACAGCGATCAACAATTCACATCCGGCAACTTTCAGCAGGATCGGCTTCAGAATTCAATTCGTTTCGCTGCAATCCGACGACTCAGGCTCACTCTGATATGCAGAGGCAGTCTTCCGCATCCGAGTACCTCTCGCTTCCATCTGGTAATCTTGCATACGCGTTGAATCACCGCAAGCTATACAAAGGTATTACGATACCATCGTCCAATTGTTTCGCAAGTCACGTCCTGATAAAACCACAGTCCCGCGGAGCACACGGCCGGTGTTATCATCTGCCCTGTCTAATTTGAACATGCGGTCGCGGGTCAAGTGCGCCGCGAAAGAGGTTCACATGGCGACAATTGCAGATTCAGCGAGGTCGGTCGGCCACTCACAAGCAGCGAACGGTCTGGCTCTGGTTCGTTTGACGATTGGTGCGATGTTTCTATGGGTATTCTTCGAAAATCTGGGGAAGGGCCTCTATACGGCGGGAGGCTACTCGAGCCTGATCAACTATTACATTAAAATGAGCCATTCGCCAGCCGCGTGGAAAGCGGTGATGGGATTGGCGGCAAACCATGCCGCATTGGCTGCTCCCATGCAAGGATTGACAGAGATCTCCCTGGGAATTCTGCTGGTTTTGGGATTGCTCACACGACCGGCTGGTTTCGTCGCGTTTTTGTTCCTTGGCAGCCTTTGGGTCTCAGAGTGGGGCACCTCCTGGATTTGGGAACTATTAGTTCCGGTTCTCGCATCGCTCGGGCTTGTAGTGGGACGCGCAGGGCGAGCCTGGGGCATAGACGCGTTGCTGGCACGGCAGCACCCCTCGTCCCCGTGGTGGTGAGCGAATCTGCGTGCGAGTGTCGGTCATCATTCCTACCCATAACGAAGCGCAGGCCATTGGCCGTGTGCTTGCCGATCTGCGATCCGATCTCGTCACCGAGGTCATCGTTGTCGACAGCAATTCGGCGGACGGAACTCCCGAAATCGCCGCAGAGAGGGGAGCTCGCGTTGTTAAAGAACCGCGCCGCGGATATGGACGCGCCTGCCTGACCGGGCTTGAGAATGCGAACAACCCTGAAGTGGTCGTCTTCCTGGATGGAGACTACAGCGACCGGCCCTCGGAGCTGCCGATTCTCCTGGCTCCGATCATCGAGGGCCGCGCCGATATCACGGTTGGTTCGCGTCTGGGGCCGAACCGCAATTCCGGGGCGCTACCGTGGCACCAATCGTTTGGCAATCGTCTTGCCGCCGCCCTGATCAGGCTTTTGTACGGTCTAAAGATCAGTGATCTTGGGCCATTTCGCGCTGCGCGCGCCGACGTCCTTCGCGACCTTGCGCTTGAAGAGGCCACCTACGGTTGGGCGGTGGAGATGATCTTGAAAGGCGCTCTCGCCGGATTCCGCATCGTTGAGGTCCCGGTGAGCTATCATCCTCGGATTGGGAAATCAAAGATCAGCGGTACGCTGAAGGGCACGGTGGGAGCTGCGTGGTTCATTCTCAGCCGTATCGTGCGTTATTATTTTCGGCGTCGAAAGGCAGCAACAGCGCAACTCGATAAGGACTGATACACAGATCTCTTTATGGAATCCTATGGCCAAAACACTGCGCGTTTCACCAAGCATGACTGCACGCTGGTCATTATGGCGAAAGCGCCGAAGCCGGGGATGGTCAAGACCCGTCTTCTCGAGAGCCTTCCTTCTCCTGCAGTGGCCGCGCTATATCGCTGCCTTTTAGAGGACACAATAACGCTGGCAAAGTCGTTGCGTGGCGTGGAGGTCGCTGTGATGTGCCCTGAATCGGACAAGGACGAACTGGTGCACTTTCTGGGTAATTCGATTCGGGTGGTAGCTCAGAAAGGCGAGGGTCTTGCCGCAGGACTGGTCTCCGTTTTTGCACATTTCACGGCGGCCGGCCGGCATCGCGTCATTGCCTTCAACAGCGACAGCCCGCACCTCTCTCCGTCGGTTCTGGATGGCGCTTTTCAGACGCTTGCGGCGCGCGACCTGGTTGTCGGGCCGACACACGACGGAGGCTACTATCTTGTCGGCGCTAAGGTTGCTCATCCGACGCTTTTCAAAAACGATGGGCTGGGAACCAGCAGCGCGCTTGAGAGATTACTGGAGCGTGCCCGGGGCCTTGAGCTTTCCACCGGCCTCACCGAACCTTTCTACGACATTGACGTCGCTGACGATCTCATTCGGCTCGATCCGGAACTACAACTCGCGCCGGCAAGGGCGCCGCGAACCGCAGCTTGGCTCGCCCAGTGGAGACAAGCTGTCAAGCAATTGAACCGCACGGAAAAGCGGTGAAGCTCACGGCAGAGCGAAGGTTATTAGCACTTGGCGGCATTCTGTCCCTGGCTTTGGTGATTTGTTCGCGCAAGTTCAGCGATGTGGGAGCGCCCTCTTTCATTATCTGGTTGACGGTTGGCGGTATAGCATACCTGCTTGCCATCCGTGAGCTCTCTGCAAGCTCAAGATTCTCGAAGCGGGTCATAGTCTTTGGACTGATTCTGGCCGCTGTATGGCATTTTCTGTTTCTTTTGAAACCTCCAGGTTCAGATGACGACATTCACCGATATCTTTGGGACGGACGGGTGCAGCGGCTCGGCTATAACCCGTATGTGATCGTACCCGACAATCCAGCGCTTGCCGGACTGCACACGCCTGAGACGCGCACGCTGAACCACCCGGACCTCCCGAGCCCATATCCACCAGGTGCGCAGCTTTTCTTTCGCGCTGTAACCGCACTTCATGAATCTGTGTTTTCGCTGAAAATCGCATTTGTACTTTGCGATTGTGCGATTGTGTTTTTGCTACTCGATCTCTTACGCCGCACCGGACAGGGAGAGCACTGGATCCTGGCTTATGCCTGGAACCCACTGCTGGCGATCGAGGTGGCGGGCAGTGGTCACGTCGATATTGTCGGTGCACTGCTGCTGTTGGTCTCCGTCTCTGCGCTGTGGCGCAAGTGGCGCGCCATTGCCGCCGTGGCATTTGCTCTTGCAGTTTCGGTGAAGTTCCTTCCCATTGTGCTTGTGCCGCTTTACTGGCGGCGCCTGCGTATTCGCGATGCGCTGCTGGCACTGTTTGTTTTTGGACTGCTCTATTTGCCATTCCTCGAGAGAGGTCGAATTCCGACCGGCTCGTTAGGCACTTACGTCCAGAGCTTCCGCTTCAATGATCCGGTGTTTACTATGCTCGAGCGAATCGCATCACCACACGCTGTCGCTGGCCTCGCAGTGCTGATGGGCTTTCTTGTCGCGGGATGGATGAGAAGAAGATCCAACGACTTATCCTCGGACGCCTTTGCCTGGCCGATGGCAACGTCACTCTTTTGTGCGCCAGTGGTGTATCCCTGGTACCTGTTGTGGATGCTGCCGTTTGTGCGGTCTGTCTCCACGCTGCCGATCATGGTCTGGACAGTGAGCATCATTCCCACTTACTATGTTTGGCATCTGCGCGCGCTGGGGCAGCTATGGTTACTTCCGCGATGGATCATGGTGCTGGAATACGGAGCCGTGGCAACGGCTGTGGCCGTTCTGGGATTGCGCCGGTTCCTGCGACCGTCGGCGCGCCAAATGTTCAACCGACAAGGGGCGCATCGCGAATGCGATTGACGCGGGGCAGTGAATTGCATCATGCCCACTGGCAAATACTTTGGTATCGGTTGATACCTTCATTCAATAGATTATCAATCCGCGCTTCTGGCCCTAATTGGCTCTTTACATAAGAACTGCAATTTTTAAACAAGAGGAACCCTCATGACACGCGCGAACTGCATTACAAGAATCGGTCTTTTGATCATCACGCCGCTGCTTCTCGCGGCAACCTCCTGGGCGCAAAAACCGCCTATCGCCGAACAGATTGCCAAGACCTATGGTCTTGATTCGTTCGGACAAATTGATGCAATCCGGTACACCTTCAACATTCCCGGATTCAAACTCTCCAGAACATGGACCTGGGAACCCAAAGCCGATCGCGTTACCTACGAAGGAAAAGATAAAGACGGCAAGCCCGTAAAGGTTACATACGTTCGTTCGCAGCTTGGCAGCCAGCCTGCCAACGTCAAGGAGCAGATCGATTCAGGTTTCATCAACGATCAATACTGGCTGCTCCTCCCATTCCACCTTGTTTGGGACGGCGGAGCCGATGTGGAAGATAAAGGCATACAAAAAGTGCCAGGCGGAAAGGGATCAGCCAGGCACGTGGTGGTGAAGTATCCCGATAACGTGGGCTACACGCCCGGCGATACCTGGGAACTCTATGTCGGTTCCGACAATCGAATACAGTACATGGTTTTCCATCATGGTGGAACCGCGAAACCGAGCCTCGTCAAGGCGACATGGGCAGGCTACAAGAAGGCGGGTCCTCTTTTGATCTCGACGGAGCACCAAGGCACCGCCGACGGCAACCCGGCACACATTTTCTTTACCGATGTAGCCGTCAAGCTGGCGGGCTCAGATGCCTGGGTTAACGCCCAATAACCGCGGACGAGCACCTGGGCATCCAACAAAGACCTTTGGCAAACAGCCTGGTTTACCGGGCTGTTTGCTCATCGCCGGAGTGATAATCTGTTAAAGCGGTTTCTCAGGTAGGGTGCCGGCATTCGGCTACTTAGGCGCGGAGCTCAAGCGGAAGACGAGAAAATAGTCTTGTCCGTCTCCCTTCACAAAGTCGTACTGCTCTTGTAGCTGATAACCGGCCTGGGCAGCTTCCTGTATGACCACATCACGAGAGACGCCGTGATCGTCACCCTTACCATTGCGATCAATGATCCCGACCCTTGCCCCGCTGCGCAGGGACCTTCGCAAGTTCTCCAGCAGAAGCACGGGATGAGCGACCTCATGATAGGTTTTTAGCAGCAGCACGGAATCAATGCTATTTTTCGATAGTCCAGGATCATCCTCCTTACTCAGGATCGCGTGAACGTTGCCAATGCCGTCCCGCTGAATACGCCGATTTATATAGGCAATGGACTCTGGATTGATGTCCACGGCGTAGACAATTCCAGTCCTTCCCACGCGCTTTGCCGCGCGAACCGTGAACCATCCCGAACCAGCTCCGATATCGGCAACCTGTTTGCCTTCCTTGATGCCGAGAATATCCATCACTCGTTGAACCTGTAGTTTCTGGTCCCGGTCCTTACTTTCAAAGATGGAGAGATCACCAGTGTACGGTTGACTCGTCTTACGCGGCATGGGCTGAGCATTCGTCTTAGCGCCAGTTTGCGCGGCCCGAACATTTAGCGGGACGATTGCAGGTACCTGCACCAGGACAAAAATCAACACGGCCAATAAGATTGGGCTTGTTTTGCGTAAGGTCGTAAAACGTATCATATTCAATCCCTTGCCATTACTATGGTGGTGCAGGAACTCTCTCCTTTGGGAAGATCCCGAGCGGGCGCCATCGTGATATCTAGTTTTTGGACCTCGCCGCGAGTAATGGGACAGTAGAAGTCGGGTTTCAGGAGCGCGTCCTGGATGCGACGGCGTCCGGCGCAGCCTCCATGACAGACATCGCAAAAATCACAAGGCTCGCAGGCGGGCGGCAGGGATTGCGCATCACGGAACGGAGCAGTCTCGGTTATTTCCGGCCCTAATTGTCGCAACTCGGACAACGGCCTTCCTGTCCCGGGCCAATAGACGCACGGCTGCGTTGTGCCACGTGGAGTCACGCGCACGGTACTGGCGCCGCATCCGCCAGTTCGCGGCGGTAGTCCGGCCATCGCTCTCACTAGAGGCTCGCCAATTGCTATCACGTCAGTCTTTGCAAAAAGCTGCTGAAATCCCTCCCAGTACTCTTTATACGTGAGGGCGTACAGGTCGGAACGCACCGATTGGTATACGTTCACTCTCAAGGGAGCTTCAAAGCGCTTGGCAACGCGTGCGACATCCGCCAGACGCAAGTAATTCGGCTTCATCATTACCGCGATAATTGTCACCGGGACGCCCAGCCGCATACAACGCAACGCCTGTTGGTGGATGAGTTCCCAGTTTCCGATACCGCGTTGTGCATCCTGCTCCGCCTGGGTCGGGTAATCGAGAGAAAACTCGATGTCGTGGAAGGCGCGAAGTTCTTGATCTTCCAAAACAGCCACACTGTGGCCGTTGGAAGTGATGGTGAGCTTGACAGGTCGCGTGCGCAGGTAGGCCAGCATTGCCCTGAAGTCCGGATGCATCCCGTTCTCGCCAGTGCCTAGATTTACCGAGCGGATATGTAACCGCTCCATGACGGATTTCACTTGATCCAGGGAGAGACGGTCGGTCCGAGCTGGATCACGGTAGCAGAAGGCGCACGAGAGGTTACACTCATTGGTGAGCCCAAGCCCTAGTGCGATGCCTTCTTCATGCTCCGCCACGTGAGATGTGGCGGATGAAGGTGACGCTTTGACATTGTTCATGGGCGGGTCCTTCTTGATGCGCGATCCTTCAGCGGGCCAAAACCCGCGCTAAAAAGTGCGCGTAGCGAGCAGACGCGGCGAATTCCGGTCGCCTGCCCAGTTTGCGCTCCAGTTCGAGGATGCGCTCATATTCTTTGTCACGAGACACTTTGGGCGGCAGATAATCGGCGATGACGCGCACACCCCGTTCGGCGATGACCCTGAGCGAGCTCGCGTTCAGCATGTCACGCATTTTATCTGACGTAAACAGTCTTACCTTGCCGCCGTACAGAGATTCTTGTGCCCACTCGGAGGTCAGTGCATCCTCCGCTGCAGCCAAATCGCCCGTTTGAATAGCGGCCTTCAATACCTCACCGGCCTGGCTGCGCACAAGAACGGAAAGTATGGCCGATGAATCTCGCAAGAGGGTGGCAGCGCCGCACAACACAGCGCCCGGATCATCGACGTATTCCAGGAGGTTGTGGCAAAGAATTACATCGAATGACCTAACTTTGAACAGACTCGACAGCCTGGTGGCGTCGCCATATTGGACCGTGACCTGGTTACTAACATCCGCGTCGAGTGCCGCGCGCTGTGCGATCTCCAGCATCGCCTGCGAGGAATCCAGCAGCGTCACATGAAAACCAAGCCGCGCCAGGCGAAGGACAGTGGCTCCAGTGCCGCAGCCGAGGTCTAGGACGCGCAGGGGTTTTGTGTCGCGCTGCGCTGGCAGAAATCCCTGGAGATTGCCAAATACTAAGTCCAGCCGTAAACGGCCTTCCGGGGTTTCGAGATAGGCCGCATACTTGCCCGCATCGCGCTGGAAGCGATTGTCGATTTGAGGTCTCGTTTTCATTTGATCTTCAATGATGTCCTGGACGCAAGTTGAAACCATTATCGATCATGCGATTATCGCAGTGCTTTGGCGATCATGGAAATAAAGATGCATTTCGCGGGGTGTCGCAGGCCCGTCGATAGCAGAGCAGAAATAGCACTAGCGGTCAATTGCCGGGAAGATGAATTGAGGGAAGATGAGCCGCTAGCATTGACTATGCACTGTGGGATTCCTGCAGGGCGCGCCTGCAAACTTATTTGTGCTTCTGCACGCTTTCGAATCCCTTTTCAAATTGGGTGACCAGCGGAGTTTCACCGTACTGGAGACCATCGCGCCCCATGACGCGCCAAAGAAAATTGCCGATTGGTTCTTGGTGCCCGTCGTATACGGCCAACAGGTCTTCGGAAGGACGGCTCGTCACGAGGATGATGACATCCGCCTCGGAGGGTCGGTAGACGATTGTCAGTTTGCCCCACTTCTTAATGGCGTCCTGAACGGCGCCGATCGCGTTGCGGTCTTCGGGAAGTAGGTTGGGATTGAATTGATCTCCGTCATAGGAAGCTACATAGACGTAGCGCGCATTTGCCAGAGTGCCAGGAAATGCCGGCATCTTCGCAGTACTTGGGTTGGCCGCAGCCAGGGCGGAAACCGCCAGAAGCAAGCTAATCGCCACGAGAAAAAATCGCTTCATAAATGCCTCTGCTCATTGGATGTTTATCACTTTCATTTTGGTTCTTTTGGCATAAAGTTGGCTTTTCTATCACCTGAGTCATCCGATATATAAAAAAAGGACGCTCGTTAGGAGCGTCCTTATGTTCAGCTAGGTTTGTGCGATTTATTTAAGATCGACCGCCGGAAGCACGCTCGTCCCTTCAACCCTGACGGCAAGCAATGCTGCGGGATTAAGGCCAAGCGCTTCGAGGATGGTAGGCGCAACCTGCGCGGTACCCACTTCCGCACGAACTGTTCGCGGACTGAAGCCGGGAAGCGACAGCAACAGCATCACATTCGTGTCATCATGCGCAAATCCGCCATGCTCCTCTTGTTTGGCGTGGCTGCCGGAGTAAGTGACACCAACATTCGGGGCCACGATGATGTCCGGAGTCCGCGGGTCTTTGGTTGGATCGTTGTAATTGATGGAGAGCGACGGGCCGTAGAAGATCTGCCCAAGCCCGATACCAGTGGCGGAGCCATTGTCTTCCAGGATTTTTACAGCCGCGTCAGTGTCAGCCGAATTCTTCAACCAGAGGAGCGAAACATCATCCTCAGTGGGGCCAATACCAGAACCATTGGTGGACTCCGAGTCAGGAATAAAACCTGCGTTGGAGAGCAGGGTCGCGGGTGAAGTTCCAATGCGAGTTTGAGGCACGTATCGGCTGGGATCGATTGGCGACTGGCCGTGCTTGGCGGTGATCACGATCAGAGTTGAATCGTAAAGGTTTCTGGCTTTCAACTCCTTGACGAAGGCAGCAATCGAGGCATCGACGAATTTGAATTCGCCGAGAAGCGCCTCGCTGGGCGTACCCGCGGCATCCAGATATCCGCCGGTCACGCCGTTGCTCTGTTCGATAAGTTTCTGCCCCACGCTCACGGCCTGAAAATTCATGCCGAAGATGGTGGGAACCTGAGTCCTTCTGGTACCCAGATGGTTCTTGCCATCGATCTCGTTCAGAATGGCATCAACCTTCAATGTGTCATAACACTGAATATTCTGAAAGCTATTGGTCCATGCGGTCAGGTCAGATCCCGGATCGAGAACGGTGGAACAAGAAACGCCGGTGGGAGTGGTGACGCCGGGAAGTGCAATTACGTTGGAGTTGATTTCAGGCGCATAAAAATCATCGAGGGCCGCCGGGCCAAGGCCAGAGGCCACCGACGCATACGCCGGGTGCTTGTCGGACCATGCCGCGTAGCCGCCGGCTTGGTGAATCACACTGAAGATGCTGTTGGCGCGAACGAATTCCCAAGGGAACACCGGGCTGCAGCCGTTCTTCGGATCGCGTACCAACCGCTGGGGGTCGATGGATGCAAGCCCGCCGTCAATGAGTGATGCGCCGGGCGCGCCACCATTCACCTTAGTCTGATCAATGTCGATACCTTCTTCATACTCTGTGGTCGTGCCGGTAGGTGCGGCGCCGGCAGTGCAGGGGCCGGCGGCGACGCCATTGCCGGTGGTTTTGGCGGGTGCGTCATAATTTCTGGAATATGCCACGTCGTAGTAAACGCCGGTCAGCGCCGGGCTCCCGCCGGTGACAATGGCGGTCAATCCGGGGAAAGAGTCCGATGGCTTGGAAGTATTTGCGGCAACATAATTGACGCCATTGCTGGCGAGAGACGCAAGCGCCGGACAATAGGGATCACCATTGTTGGCCGTGCTGATGCCTTTTGCGCAGTTTGCGAAATCGACGGCGTGCATGCCGTCGACGCTGATTAAAAGGACGCGTTTAATGTGTCCATGGTGGTGGTCATTATCTTCAGCGAGAGTGACGCCGGTTAACAGAGCTACAAGTAAAAGCGAAGCAATTGTTTTTTTCATTGTGGCCTCGGCAGCGATGTTACGAAACGGGTTGTGAAGGCCGTGTTAGGAAGAGTTGAATTTTCCGTTAAAACTAAAAACCCCGAAATGGCGCAGTTTGCCGGCGACGAAGCACGATCTGCCTTTATGCGATGTGGGGTATCAGATGCCTTGAAGGCACGGGCGAATCGAATCCGAACCAGCGGACGCCAAGACGTAGCGCGGCCCGTTACGGTCACGACCATGGTGGCTCTAAGGCAGAACTTCATGCAGCTTCCTTCGCCGAATGAATGAACAAGAAGGCCGCTTCGCAACGCG
The DNA here is from genome assembly GCA_036488825.1 of Candidatus Angelobacter sp. GTDB lineage: Bacteria > Acidobacteriota > Terriglobia > Terriglobales > Acidobacteriaceae > Angelobacter. The sequence continues at coordinate 108,534 of DASXGZ010000021.1, read as the reverse complement.
CTTGTCCGTTTCAGAACATTTTCGAGGACAGGGGAGGCACGCGCGGTCAGGATTGCGCCATGCGAAAAGGAGAACTCATGTTCAAACGCAGCATCCAACTACTGCTGTTTGTCTGTCTGGTCATGGGCGCATTGTGGGCAGCTGACAACCCGTTCGTGGGCAAATGGAAGCTCAATCCGTCCCGAAGCAAACTCACCGACGTGATGAAAGTTGCAAGCGTCGGCGCAAACAAGTACGCCTTTAATCTTGGCGGCGGCAGCAGCGAGACCATAGTGGCCGATGGGACGGACCAGCCCGGCCTTGCTGGCACCACCCTGTCCGTCACCGTCGAAGGGCCCAGCACGTGGAAGGTCGTCCGTAGGAAAAACGGCCGCATGCTCCTCACGGCAACCTGGAATCTTTCCAAAGACGGCAATACGCTCAGCGATGACTTCACCGGTATCGAGACCAACGGGTCAACTTCCAACGTGAAGTATGTGTACAAGCGAACCGCAGGAGAGTCAGGATTTGCGGGCACATGGGAAAGCACGAGCGAGCAGGTGAACTTCGTCTATGAGATTGAGATTCGGACGTACGAGGAGGACGGCCTTTCCATCATCGATCATACGGCAGAGGTGACGCAAAACAGCAAATTCGATGGGAAAGATTATCCAAACATGGGTGCGAACGCGCGCCCAGGCTCTGCGTCTTCGCTGCGCCGGGTGAATGAACATGCACTGGAAATGACCGACAAGACCAATGGCAAGATTAGGGACACCCGGCGGCTTGAGCTTTCTGCTGATCTCAAAACCTTGACGATGACCGTGCAAGGTGCGCCGAACATCTATGTGTTTGAACGGCAATAAATGTTTGAGTTCACGTCCTCGGTATCCGTTTCGTGGTTCCGAATCCGCTCGACTCAAGCCGGTTGAGTCGACATTTCTTTCGTGTTATAGAATGTTGCGATGAAGAACCGCTGGACCCTCTGGATAGCGGCAATTCTACTGTGGAGCACTCTGGGCGTACTATTTGCCCTGCCGGGTCTTTCATCTCCTGACTGGAACCGATATCTCCTTCAATCGCTTACGTTCTGGTGGGTGTGGGGAGTGGTCACCCCTCTTATTTTCTGGACAGATAGGCAACTTCCCTTCGAAGAAAAACAGCTCGGAATTCGTATACTGGCACATTTGCCGGTGAGCGTGGTTCTAATCCTTCTCTACTCGTACATTTGGGTGGTGGCGGCTGCTTTAGAGGGCCTCAACTCCTGGAGTTCATTGGCGGCTAAGCATTTTTTCTCCAGCGCGTTCAACGGAAGCTTTCTTGGGAAGTGGCTTGTCTACTGGGTGATACTCGGCGCGGGCCAGACGTTCCGATACTACGAACACTATCGCGCCAGTGAACTGCGGCTGGAGCGAATGCAGCGCAGCTTTTCGCAAGCGCGCCTGAATGCATTGCGTACGCAGCTCGACCCGCACTTCCTCTTCAATGCGCTCAATACCATCTCTTCACAGGTCGAGCGCGATCCGAGGCTGGCGCGCACCATGATCGAGCACTTGGGAGATCTGCTTCGCCTGTCACTCGATTTGCGAGACAGACAGGAGATTCCGCTTGCGGAGGAACTTGCTTTTCTTGATCACTACGTGGCTATCCAAAAGATTCGTTTCGCAGAGAATTTGCGCATCGAGATACAAGTCGCGCCCGAGGTGAAGTTTGCGCTCGTACCTTGCCTCATCGTGCAGCCGCTCGTTGAAAACGCCATTTGTCACGGCATGTCGCGGCGCGCCTCAGGCGGCACCGTGACGGTGATAGCCCATCGCGGCTCGAACCAGGTAGAGATCCGTGTAGCGGATGACGGCGTTGGATTGCCGCCAGGGTGGACGCTCGAAACATCCTCAGGAATGGGACTGTCGGTCACGCGCGAACGTATCATTGGGCTCTATCCTGACGGCAATAGCAAGTTCTCTGTCAAGTCTCGTACCGGGGGCGGAACAGAGGTGGAGATCTCGTTGCCGCTACGATTCGCAGAAGAGGAAACTAATGGCGCGACTCCCTGAACGAATCCGTGTTCTCGTCGTGGACGATGAAGCGCCTGCGCGCCAACGCTTGGTAGATCTGCTCAACAAGGATTCCCAGGTCGTAAGCGTACTGGAAGCGGCAAACGGACGTGCTGCCGTAGAGATCATCGCGCGCGAGGCACTGGATATCGTTTTTCTCGATGTGCAAATGCCCGAATTGAACGGTCTGCAAATAATTGAGACCGTCGGGGCAGCGGCGATGCCGCTCACTGTATTTGTCACCGCATACGATAAGCACGCCATCAGCGCCTTCGAAGCGAACGCACTCGATTATCTGCTGAAGCCGTTCAGTGATGAACGGTGGGAAGCCGCGCTTGCCCGCGCCAAGACTCGCCATGATGAGCTCAACCTCCGGGAATTTGGCCGCAGCGTATTGCGCATGCTAGGCACACGATCGCAGGCCGGTCGCTATCTTGATCGCCTGGTGGTGAAGGGCGGTGGAACGACGCGCTTCATTCGGGTAGCCGACATTGACTGGATCGAAGGCGCAGGAGTTTATGTGAATCTGCACATCGCCGGTAAAGAGTTGCTCTACCGATCCGCACTCAGCGAGCTAGTCGGCCAACTCGATCCCTCGCGATTCATCCGCATTCATCGATCCTCCATAGTTAACATAGATAGCATTCTTGAACTTCAGCCCATTTCTCACGGCGAGTTCGAACTTGTTCTGAAGGCCGGCCACCGTTTACGCGTCAGCAGAACCTATCGCATACAGCTTGAGAAGCGCCTAGGCCAATCCTTGTGACTGTGCAAAGGGCGGGAGTTCCTATGGACCTTCATAATCCAAGCACCTCAATCATCCCAGCTGATTTTTGGGAGAGCTGTACCAATGAAATAGGTAACGGGAAACGCCCCTTATCGTCGTTAATTGCTGAGTTGCCGGCAATCCGGAACAATCCAAGGGCTAGCGAATCGGCACACTGGCTAAGCAGCGCAGCAAACTAGTTTCAGAGTGAAGGGCCGGACTAAACAATTCGGATGGTTGCAGACCCCCGCAACAATGAATCAACCCGTTACGGGCCATAAGCTGTAAAGGCGAGCACAGAACAGGTACACAAACCGATTTTCAGCCGCATCGCCCGCCAATCTCACCCAATTGCTGACGACTTTGCGTGAGCTTGCGCTTTTCTTCTGTCCAAAGTATGCCAGCCAACGCGCTTCGTATTATGGGGACAGAATCCGATCCGGCATGCCTGCATGGTTGCGTGGTCGCAGTCAATCTGTGGAAAACAACAGATATGTGACCAATAGAGAGCCTGCGTCACGGAAAATTCCTCAGTCACCAGAGTTCAATTCGGCATCTTACTCCTGTTGATCACTTTTCAAACTAATGAGAATTGCCCTTATTGCCCCTCCGTTCATTGCAGTTCCTCCTCAAAAATATGGAGGAACGGAATTATTTATTGCTGAATTAGCGCAAGGACTCCAGCGCGAGAAGATTGATGTTACGGTTTATACCAATGGTGAATCTACAGTTGACGCACCAACACTCTGGATTTATCCGAAAGGCGAGTGGCCGCTCAATCGCGACGTGGAAGCATCATTAAAAGGTCTGAATCATTTTGCATGGGCCGTCAAAGAGGCTGCACACGAGTCCGACTTGATTCACGTCAACAGCGCTCCCTGCCTGAGCTTCGGCAGGTTCACAGCTGTGCCAATGGTTTATACAGTGCATCATGCTTATGATTCTTCACTGGCGGAGTTCTACCAGTCATACCCTGAAGTGTCTTACGTTACTATCAGTGACTTCCAACGGGAAAAGCTGAACATGCCGGATATGCGCACAATCCACCATGGCATTGATCCGGAACTTTATCCTCTTTCGGAGGGTAAACGGGAGTACCTCAGTTTTCTGGGCAGAATTGCCCAGCCCAAAGGCACGCATCTGGCCATTGAGATAGCTAAAAAAGCCGGCATTCCGCTCAAGATTGCGGGGGAAATTCAGCCCATCAATAAGAGCTATTGGGAGACCATGGTCAAGCCGCATGTGGATGGCAGATTTATTGAATATGTGGGTGAAGTTGGAAAGAAGGATAAAGTAGAACTTCTGGGCGGTTCAAAGGCCATGCTCTTCCCGGTGCAGTGGGATGAGCCCTTTGGATTGGTGATGATTGAAGCCATGGCTTGCGGAGCCCCGGTATTGGCGATGCCTGGCGGCTCCGTTGGTGAAATAGTCAAAGAAGGCGTAAGCGGGCACGTGCGGAAGACTGTTGGTGAACTGGCTGAATGCGCGCGCAATCTGGATATACCAGCGCCTATCGTTCGCGGCTATATGGAAGAGCTGTTTTCCGTGGAGCGTATGACCCGCGATTACATCCGTCTTTATTCTGAAATCCTTCGCGATGGAGTGGCAGAGACGGAGCAGATTGTGGCATGAGCGCAAAATTAATTATTGCCCATGTTGATTTAGTTGAGATTGCTGCTCCCTATCCAGAGCCGCGGCTGGTATACCAGAACGCCGAGCCGCGCAAAGTCAATAATCTGACTTTGATCGATGGCAAGACTTTCCTCTCCACCACGATTGCAGGTGACATCATGCCGCCGGGCGCGGCAGATGTTGGTTTCTTTCATGACGATACTCGATTTCTCAGCCGTCTGGAATTGCGTGTGGACGGATATCGTACCGTGGTGCTTTCCTCCAACACCGAGCAGACATTCGCTTCGCAGATTGAACTCACGACCGGCAAGAACACCATGCGCGAAACTTATGAAATTCCGGAAAACACGGTCCACATCCGGCGTGAGCAACTGCTCTCTTCTGATACGCTTTACGACAATTTTTCCTTTGAGAACTTCAATTTCCATGAACTTGAATTAAACATTGAGCTTGCCTACGAAGCCGATTTCATGGATGTATTCCAGGTCCGCGGCGTGGCACGGGAAGCGCTTGGACATTATTACCAGCCGGTTGTGCGCCGCGATTCCATTGTCTTCCACTATTGCGGCCTTGATCGTGTAGCGCGCGAAACCATCATCCATCTCTCGCCTGAACCTGAGAAGGTGGATGGCACCACGGCGCGATGGAAACTGCGCCTGCCGCCATTCAAGCGGTTCCAGTTGCATACCACAATCGTGCCCCAGGTAGAGGGCAAGCGTTCACGCGCCGGACGGCCTGATTTTGCCCAGCAATTGCGTCTGCGCCGTGAGTCCCTGGCGGAATGGGCTTCACATTCCACTAGTTTCAGCGCCAGCAACAGCATCTTCAGCGAAATGGTCGGCACCTGCAAAGCGGACTTTCACGCATTGCAGATTCCAGAAGCCAAGGAGCGCGTGATCGCTGCCGGCATTCCCTGGTTCGCCACCATGTTCGGACGCGATTCCGTAATTGCCGCCTATCAATCGCTGATGTTGAATCCGCAGCTCGCAGCACAGACACTACGCGTATTGGCCCTGCATCAAGGCAAGGAGCAGAACGATTGGCGCGACGAACAGCCCGGTAAGATCCTTCATGAATATCGCGAAGGCGAGATGACACGCGCCGGGGAAATGCCTTTTGGGCCGTACTACGGATCTGTCGATGCGACGCCGCTTTGGCTGGTCCTGCTCAGCGAGACTTTCAACTGGACCGCCGACGAGCAACTGGTAAAGGACATGCTCCCGCATGCCTATCGCGCGCTGGAATGGATTGATTCCCACGGTGATCTGGATGGCGACGGGTTTGTTGAATATCAGCGCCGTTCGCCCAAAGGGCTGGCAAACCAGGGCTGGAAGGATTCCTGGGACGCGATCATGCATCGTGATGGTGAAGTCGCTAAGACACCCATCGCATTGTGCGAGGTACAAGGTTACGTATATGAAGCCAAGTACAGAATGGCTTCACTGATGCGTTCCTTCGGTGACATCAAGACCGCCGACCGGTTGAAGCGAGAATCGGCGGAGATGGCCAAGCGGTTTGAGAAGGCGTTCTGGATGCCGAAGCTGGGCTTTTACGCCATGGCTCTGGACCGCGATAAACGGCAGACCGAGGTAATAGCATCGAACCCGGGGCACCTGCTCTTTACACGCATGCTGCCGCTGGAGCGCGCCAAAGCCATTACGCAAAGATTCATGCGGGAAGATATGTACTCCGGCTGGGGCTGGCGCACCATGTCACGCGACGAGCGCGTTTTTAATCCGTTGAGTTATCATCGCGGTTCTGTCTGGCCGCACGATAATTCGCTGATCGCGCACGGTATGGCGCTGTATGAATTTCGCGAACCTGCCAATCAGCTCTTTACCACTCTCTTCCAGGCGGCGCTCAAGTTCCGTGATTACCGGCTGCCGGAACTCTTTTGCGGCATTGAGCGGCGTGAACATGACGGACCGGTGCAATATCCGGTTTCCTGCTCGCCCCAGGCATGGGCTTCTGGCTCAGTGTTTTTAATTCTTATGTCGGTGCTGGGCATCCGGCCCAGCGCTCACAGGAAAGAGCTGAACATCGTAAATCCGGCCCTCCCGGAATTTCTAAATCACTTAAGCATACGTAACATGCGAGTTGGCGGCAGCCGCGTTGGGCTTGATTTTACCCGCCAGGGCGAGCGCACATTCTGCAACGTGGTGGACATTGAAGGCGAAAAATTACTGGTGAATGTTGCGTTTAAAAAACGATGATTTGGTCTGCGACTTCCAGCACTCAATTATTAAATATTCATTTACTAAAATGACTGAGCTTGCATGCCGCATGCGTAGCATTTAAATTGTTTCAGCGTAGAAATTGCTTGGAGGGAACTGAATGGCAATCAACATAGTGCCCAAGAAAAACGGGCCATATCTGGTGACCGGCGACCTGAATGAACTTAACTTGACGGACGCCGACGGAAACAAATATGACATCAGCGGGAAACAGACCATCGCTCTTTGCCGCTGCGGCGCGTCCGTGAACAAGCCCTTTTGTGATGGCCAGCACTCTAAGATCGGTTTCCAGGCGGCTGAGGCCGCGGTGAAGGCAGGCGGCTAGATCGGTTGCCGATATAAGTTTCTAATGGAGAGCCCAACCGGCTCTCCATTTCATTTCAGGTACTTGCGTGTTCTTTGCTGACATTACCAAAGCCCCGACACGTCCCGCATCTCGGGGAAACAAGACAATCTGAGTAAGCTGATGGTCCATGCTGATGGCCTTCATCGTTCGGGTGCCGTTCTCCACGTTACTTGAATATATTCCTGTGGCGGCAACCATTGTGACCACGATTCTCAGCGTAGTACTGGCGCGGGCCACGCTACGCTATGCCAAAGCGGCTGATCGAGGCCTGGAACTTTCACGTGAGCAGTTTGAACGCGAGTGGGCGCCAGAACTACACGTGCGGCTGGAACGGGCTTCCACCGCTGACGCCAAAATAGTGATTACCAACCTGGCGCGTGCCGCTGTGCTGCTGCAACTTGTCCAGTTGCGCACCATGACTCATGCCATGCCATTTGAACGCCAGTATCTAAATGAGCCGCTGGTTGGCGGCAATACATGGACGCAGCACATCGGTGAGCGCATCCTGGCTATTACAGAAAAAGACTTTCAGGGGACGCTGGCGGCTTCCGTCAGTTTTTATTCCTCAGGACGGCTTTACAAGAGTGACTGGTTCCGCTTTGACGTTGAAATTCAGCGCGGACGGTTTGAGAAGATTGAGCCGGTAACGCTGCCTGCACGACGTGTCCGTGTGCTGGCCACCCGCCAGGCGGACAAGTTCCGCCGGGAGATGGTGAAAGACGTGGTGCACGAGCCGGATGAAATCAAAAAAAGCGAAGTCGAGTTCAACTAGCCGCAACGCACTTTAAGACGCGCTGGAGCTTTGATAAACAAAGTAAATCAGTGAATCGTCTTCATCTTTCGTGACATGTAATCCATCAGCAGGTACTGGCCGAGGTTTTGCGGCGTGGTGAAATACGCTTTGCCCTTGCACATGGCCGTGACCTTCTGCACGAATTGGACCAGACCGAAATCCGAGGCCAGCATGAAGGTGTTGATCATGATTCCCGCACGCTTGCAGCGCGAAACTTCTTCCAGTGTCTGGCTGACCACCAGCGGATCGAGGCCAAAAGCATTTTTGTAAATTCTGCCATCTTCCAGCGTGAGTGCTGAGGGCTTGCCGTCAGTAATCATCACGATCTGCTTCATGTCTTTGCGCTGGCGTTGCAGGATGCGTTGCGCCAGTCGCAGGCCTTCACGTGTGTTGGTGTAATACGGCCCAACTTTTACGCGGGCCAGCTGTGAAAGCGGCATCTCTTCCGCCGAATCATGGAACAGCACCAGCGACAGCGAGTCGCCGGGATATTGCGTGCGGATCAGGTGCGAAAGCGCCATCGCCACTTTTTTTGCCGGAGTGAAACGGTCTTCGCCGTAAAGGATCATGCTATGAGAGCAATCCAGCATCACCACCGTCGCGCAGGAAGATTGGTATTCACACTGATGCACCTGAAGATCGGAATATTCGATGTTCAGTGGCAGATGCAACCCCTCGCGTTGAATGGCCGCGGAGAGCGTCTCCGTAATGTCAAGGTTCATTGTGTCGCCGAACTCGTAAGGCTTGGAAGCGCCGCTGGATTCGATGCCGGTGGCCAGGTCGCGCGTATCGTGCCGGCCGAAGCTGGAACGTCCCAGTGATCCCAAAAGGTCGCGCAAAGTCTTGAAGCCGAGAAAGTCCAGGCTCTTGTCTGTGATTTCAAAGCGGGCTTGCGTTTGAGCTTCACCGGTCTGACCGGGCGTGGTGGACTGGCGTGCAGGATCGTGCGGCTGATCGACCGAGATCAATTCTTCCTGCTGCATGCGCTCAATCAGCCGTTCGATCAATTCATCCATCGTGCCTTCCGCCTGCATTTGTTCCAGGCGTTCGCGCATTCCTTCATCCATGAACTCACCCATCTCCAGCGCCTGTTGGATGGCCTGGCGCAGTGCGTCGAGTGAATGTTCATCCATTTGCTGGAAATACATGGAATCACTCTGGAAACCGGATTCAAGCATGTAATCCGAGAGTGCGCTGAGCAGGTCTTCCATGCTCATTTCGTCAGCCAGATCAGCAACGTATTTGGAGTATTTGGTGTACTTCATGAAACCAGCACTTAGCAATTAGTACTTAGCAATTAGTCAGCAATATGCATTGGCAATCAGTAAATCGATTCGCGTATCTCGCGTTCATTCGCGGCCAATTCTTTATCTGAGTATATCCACGAAAATCTGCGGCAAAGTTCCTTGTTTCGCCTCCAGAAGATCCTTCGCTTCGCTCAGGATAGCGGCAGAAGGCTCCCGCTCCGCTCACGCCTTCCAGCGCCGCTAATTGTACGGCCTCCGATTCCGCATCGGCGGCGGCTCATCATCACTCCGCTCGAACGGCCGTTCATGTTTCTTAGGTTGCTTTTCCGCGCCGAAGACCCGCTCTTCCGACCGTCCAATTCTGCGGTGCGCATGCAGGCCTTCCAGCACGAACTCCGCCGCGGAAACCAGCACCTCTGGTTTTTCCTTGGATTTGATGCCGACCGGAGCAAGTTTGTCCGTCAGCCCCTGGATGTTCTTCAGCCCTTCTAAAATTTCCTGCGCACTGGCAGTATCGGAAAGCTTGATCTCTCCGCCCAGTTCAAACCACTGCACCACCTGCTGCATGTTCAGGTCCTTGAAGTAGGTATCGTAAGTTTTGGCGACGGCGGTCCTGATTAGCTCGCGCGCAACGGTGTCTGCTCCGCGCATCTCACCCTCATATTCCAGCTCAAGCTTGCCTGTGATGGAAGGAAGCGCAGCGTAAACGTCACCAATGCGCGGCACAATCGTTTTTTCATTACTGCGCACGGCGCGACGTTCAGCATTCGATATTACGTTTTCCAGGACGCTGATAGGCAGGCGCTGGCTCACGCCTGAACGCTTGTCAATCTTCTTATCTTCGCGCGCGAGAAACGCCACGCGTTCCACTACCTCACGAACGTAGCGTGGGACGTGAAGTTCCAGCCCGTCGCGATGGAGCCATGCTTCCTGCTCGGTGATGCTGATGCCTTCTTCCAGCGTGCCGGGATAATGAGTGCGAATTTCTGAGCCAATGCGGTCTTTGAGAGGCGTAACAATCTTGCCACGCGCCGTGTAATCCTCAGGGTTAGCGGAAAATACCAGCGCAACATCCAGCGGCAGGCGCAACGGATAGCCTTTGATCTGAACATCGCCTTCCTGCATGATGTTGAACAGACCGACCTGAATTTTTCCTGCCAAGTCAGGCAATTCATTGATCGCAAACAATCCGCGGTTGGCACGAGGCAGCAAGCCGTAATGAACTGTCATCTCGCTGGAAAGGTCATGGCCGCCGCGCGCTGCCTTGATGGGATCAACGTCGCCGATCAAGTCAGCAATCGTTACATCCGGCGTTGCCAGCTTTTCCACGTAGCGGTCATCCGATGTGAGATAGGCGATAGGCGTGTTGTCGCCTTCCCGGGCAATCAGTTCGCGGCAGCGCTTGCAGATTGGCGTGTAAGGATTGTCGCGTATTTCGCAGCCGGCAACATAGGGCAGTTGGGGATCAAGCAGTGTGGTCAGCGCTCGCAAAATGCGGCTCTTGGCCTGTCCGCGCAAGCCAAGCAGGATAAAGTTGTGCCGTGAAAGAACGGCATTCACCAATTGCGGAACTACTGTATCTTCATAGCCAATAATGCCAGGAAAAATGGTTTCGCCGCTGCGCAAGCGAGAAATCAGATTTTCGCGAAGTTCATCTTTGACGTTGCGCGAGCGCAGCCTCTGCTCAGAGAAAGAACTTTTCTTGAGTTCGCCCAGAGTACGGGGAAGATTCATGAAGGGGCCTCTTTAGAGATTATACGCTGGGCAAGAGTGGATCAATGCACGTGGCCGTTCCCGCTGGCACGCTGGCGCGCCACAAGTGTTTGTTCAACTTTGGGAATCGTGGCCTGATAATACTCGGTAAGCGTTTCGATTCTCTCTACTTCGGACTTCATCTCCAGCAGCGCCTGTTTGAAATCAAGGTCAACGGGAAGTTCATGCGCGAGACGAAAAGAAAGAAATGCAGCGTCGCGCTCAATTTCAACCGATTGCCCCAAAATTGAGAACAGTTGCTCATGCAGACGGACTGCCGTGTCCACGGCATTCTTGCCGGGAACTGAAGGCTCGTCCTCAAAATAGGTGACATCACCCTGAAGAAAAGAGCGTTCCTGGTTGACCTGGCTTATCTCAAAGCGGCGCGTGCCTTCCGTCGCGATGTCAAGCCGCCCATCGTCGTATTTTTTTAAGATGTTGATAATGCTTGCGGCACAGCCAATCGCGGACAATGCATTTTCTTTTGCCCGGACCATGCCGAATGGTCGCCCCTGCTCCAGACATTCGTTGATCATTTCTTTGTAACGAGGTTCGAAGATGTGCAATGGGAGCGGAGCGCCGGGGAAGAGAACGATTTCCAGCGGAAATAAGGGTAGAAGAGCCACGCACCATTTTACAACTGGCAATGAAAACCGGGTGATCGCGTCATTCCGGGGAAGCTGGAACTGCATCCCAGAGGCGCGGAGATGCGAAGAAACCTAGGTGAGATCAGTATGACGAGCCCCATTGAGTTCGTAAGCCGCTTGACTTAGATGGGCATAGGAACTACAAAACTGGCATGAAACTTGAAGGCAAAGTGGCTGTGATTACAGGCGCTTCCATGGGGATTGGGGAGGCCATTGCAAAATTGTTTTTGCAACAGGGCGCGAAAGTGGTTTTGTGCGCCCGCGATCTGTCGCGGACGAAGGAAGCCGAGCAGCGCCTGGGTGGCGGTGCAAATACTTTGAGCGTCGCGTGCGACGTAAGCCGCAGAGACCAAGTGGACGCTCTGGTGAAAGCAGCAGTCGCCAAATTCGGACGAATCGATATTTTTGTGAACAACGCCGGCTTTGGATTGAATGACGCTGTCGCCGATATGGATATGGCCGAGTTGCGGAGAATGTTTGACACAAATTTTTTTGGCGCGGTGGATTGCATGCAGGCCGTGATCCCCATCATGCGGCAGCAGGGCGGGGGCGACATCGTAAATATCTCGTCGGTATCCGGGCATATCTCCACGCCTTATATGTCCGGCTATGCAGCCACAAAGCACGCCATGAATGCCATCGGCAAGGCGGCGCGTATCGAGTTGCAGCGACACAACATCAACGTCCTTACGGTCTGTCCTGGTTACATTGCCACTGATTTCGTAAAGAACATGAGCAAAGGCAAGAACCCGCAGCGCGTTGGATCGTCAGTGAAGTACGCCGTTACGGCGGATGTAGTTGCTGATGCAACACTGGAAGGATTGCTGAAACGCAAGAGGGAAGTGATTGTCCCGAAGTTTTATAAGATTTTTATCAAGCTGTATCAAACTTCACCGGGGATGGTGGAGCGGACTATCCGCAAAAGCCTGAAGCCAACATCCCAGGTGATGGCGGAGGCTGCGAAGAAGTAGCTGAAAAATTTCACTTCTTTGGATCGAGTGGCGAATCCGGTACTGCCTTGAAAACAGGATTGTAAATGAAGTTACAGCGTAGCCGCAGGTAATCGCCTTTGAATTCCAGAGGCAATGCTGGCAATGGTATTGCGTCGATTATGCCTCCCCACGCAGCCCGATCCAACGAAAGATCTCCAGATGATTTCACAAGCTTCATGGCTTTTACCTGGCCATTGGTCATAATTGCGAATTCAACTGTGACAGTGCCTGATTTGCTTAAAGGCGGCAATGCGATCTCAGGGATCAACCGGTCCCAATGGTTCTGCACAGTAGCTTTTAAGTGCTTCATATATGGCCCAAAATCAACGCCCATTGTGTCGGAAAGAATTTCAATGCCGTTTTTTGACGTTGTTTCGAGCTTTTTATTCAACGTTTGCTCGTCCGACTTCTTCTCCTGATGTGTTGTTTTATCGTTTTCCGTCTGAGACGAAGCAATAGTTGAAAGAGCACAGGCAAGAATCAATATAAAGATCGAACTCCATTTACCACGAGGCAGGTTGGACGTTTGGGATCGTGACTCCCACACCAGAGAAAGCCGCACTTTGCCTCGATATCGGAGCGTCACTTCAATTCCTCCAGCATCCCCGTCATCTCCGCCAGCGCGTGCTTGTTGCCAGTGCGTTTTGCGGCCTCAACTCCGTTCTCCAGCATCTTCTTTGCGTCGGCAGTGCGTCCGGAACGTTCCAGAGCCTGTGCAGCCATGAAGTAGCCGTTGGTGTAGTCAGGATGGAGTTCAAGCAGTTTGGCGAACTCCGCCAGCGCACGCTCCGTTTGTCCGCTGTTGGAATACTCCATCGCAAGGCCGTAACGCGCGAAGGCGTCCCCGGGATTCTGTTCCAGGAATTGGGTGAGCATCTGGAGGCGGCTAGGATCAGTCATGGCAAAAATCTAACATATTGCAGTATAAGCCGAATGAGGGGAGCTCTTGCGCGACTTTGCACACAATCCAGTGCATGTGGAAAGGCTGTGGAAAACCGCTAAGGTTTATCTTTACACCCAGTGTCTCTGGCACTAGGATTACCGGTTGTGGCGTGTCCTTTCTTTTTTCCTACCGAGAAGATTTCTATTGGCTGGCCTTTTCCGTCCCGCTTACCGTTAGGCGCCGGATTCACCGGAACCTGCCGCGCTGGAACGGATGAAGTCACACCATCGGAAACCGAACTGCGCGATTTCTGCAACATTGGCTACGCCGGCGGCTGTTCCCGGATACCTGCTCAACGCTGCGCCGATGGGGTGCGGTTTGCTCTGGCCAGGGACGAGGAGTCAACAATCGTACTGCATTACGTGAGCGAGCGCCTTCATGAGCCGGTGGAGTATGGCCGGCTTGAATACGATTGCGTGAGCGCGAAATGGCTGGCCCTAATGCGCGAACCTTGCCTGCAACGCCAGGCCGAATGCTTTCTAGCGGTCTATCTTGAGCGGCGGCCAAGAAAAGCAGTTTAGGCGTAATTTTGCGCAGACGATTGTACAAGGACTATGAAAACAGCTCGATTTTTAGGGATTGAATCGCGTATGCGAGATTACGAATGAGCTGTGGCACTTGATTTTTAGAAGCTTACCCTGGCACAGAACATCCAACACACATGAATTCAAGCGATGGTCAAAAGAATATCGGCCACCATGCTGCGCCTCGCGGGGTGCATGAATCGCAGTCGCAGATGGCTGAGGTTGTACTCCCGAATGACGCCAACCCGCTGGGAAATCTTCTTGGCGGACGGCTGATGCACCTGATCGATATAGCGGGCGCCATCGCCGCGCACCGGCATTCGCATAGCCATGTGGTGACGGCTTCCATGGACCACATTGATTTCCGGCTGCCGGTAAAGATTGGCGACCTGCTGATTCTTAAGTCGTCAGTCAATCGCGCTTTTAATACATCAATGGAGGTCGGCGTAAAGTGCTGGGTGGAAAATTATATTTCCGGAAGCACCCGCCATGTGGCTTCCGCATATCTGACATTTGTAGCCGTGGATGAACATGGTAAGCGCAAGGCGGTGCCGTCTCTCCTGCCTGAGACAGAGGAAGAGAAGCGGCGCTTTGAAGATGCTGGGCGAAGAAGGGAATTGAGGAAAGAAGAAGCTAGCAGAAGGGCGAAGACAATTTAGAGCAATCCCACAGTCTGGTCATCCTGTTGCAGTGTTTCAAGTTTTCTTTCCCGTATAATCAAGGGTTAACCTCATTCAGAAAGGCTCACAGTGGCCCACGGACACCAGCACGGACCCGCGCAACAGCAAGGACCATTTCCTCTGCCGGGAGTCAGCAACATTATCGCAGTTGGATCAGGCAAGGGCGGTGTAGGAAAGACCACCATTGCCGTGAATCTTGCAGTGGCATTGGCGAAAATGGGCTACAAGACCGGCCTATTGGACGCCGACGTATATGGGCCGAACGTTCCAATGATGATGGCCACCAGCGCGCAGCCTCGCGTGCTGAATGAGAATTTGATTGAGCCTTTACAGAATTTTGGGGTGAAGATTATCTCCGTGGGATTCCTCAACCCCGGCGATAAGCCGATCGTCTGGCGCGGCCCCATGCTGCATCAGATCATCCGGCAATTTCTGCAGCAGGTGGTGTGGGGCGAACTGGACTATCTGGTAGTCGATCTGCCGCCCGGTACGGGCGATGTTGTGATCTCACTTTTTCAGACAGTTCCTCTCTCCGGCGCGGTAGTGGTTTCCACGCCGTCCGATGTGTCACTTCAGGATGGACGCAAGGCCATTGAGATGTTCCGTACGGCGCGCGTCGATGTGCTGGGACTGGTGGAAAACATGAGCCACTTTCTGTGTCCGCATTGCCATCAGGAGATCGATATTTTTTCAAAAGGTGGAGTGGAGCGGACGGCGAAGGAGTTTGGCGTGCCTTTTCTCGGTTCGGTGGAGCTTGATCCTGAAATCCGCAAGGGAGGCGATGCCGGTAAGCCACCAGCGCTGGCGGGAGAGAACGATCCTCATGCCAAGTCGCTTTATGACTTCGCCAAGCGGGTGCTGATGCGCCTCGCCGAAGTGAAGAGCAGCAGCGCGCCGGGGGACGTGATTCAGGTGCAGTAGGAACAGCTATTAGCCATTGGCCTTTAGCTTTTGCCTCCAGCCTTACGTAAGTTGGCACGCATTCGGAGTTATTATTGTCCTTTACCATTCGAATACCGACACGATGGTTCTATCCTTCTTGATCGCGTCTGGTCGCTTGAGGCACCGGACATGGAAAAGAGGCAGCATGAAATATGATTGGGAACTTAACATCCTGAAATGCTTTGTCGATTTGGGCGGTCAGACATGGAATTACAGACTCTACACCACCCTTGAAGAACGGATTGCACTGGAACCTCATCATTTGAGGCCACAATGGGGTAGCCGTCCCGCATTTCAAAATCGAGTTCGCAGTTTTCTTTCTCATCTATGCAATAAGCGGCAGCCTAGTATGATTCGCGGAGGTCTTCACGAGATCACGCAGACTGGCAGAAACCGAGCAAATTCAAACTGAGATGCTACCGATCAATCGGACTGGCGGCCAGAAGAACAAGTAACCCGTATCCTTCGCGTGTTCCTCCTCACTCTTCAATAGCTATTGGAGACATGATATAGAAGGCTATCTAGGATTTTTTGTCCATCGGCATTGAATACTTCAATCATTTCGGTATAGCCGAGGGGAACTGATCGCGCAAATTCGGAATTCTTTTGTATCGCTTTCTGATTACAGAGTTCGGTAACTGACTTGCCGTGACTGGGAAAGAGTCGTTCAAAAACTTGCCGAATTGTCCATCCCACTTCCTCTTGATCGCTTACCTTAACCGCATCCAAAAACGCCGCTATCACGCCGTAGATGTAACCAAGAACGAACTCGTCGGACTGCAATTTGGGATTCAGTCCACCGTCTGCCCATACTAGAATCAGACATGGCTCGAGAAACGAAATGATATGCTGGGCGGTCTTGTCAGCTCTCAATACTTTTTTTGCTGATCTGAAGCGTTCGAACATGATTGCAAGATTCTAGCTTCTGCCTAAGTTGTTTAAACAGAGCCAAGGCCAATGGCTAATGGCTAATGGCCAAAAGCTGCTCTATAAGCACTCTTCCGGCCCAAGTGCTATCTTGACAATAACCCACTAACATCCTTAAAATCTGATGAGCAGGAGTTTACAAAATTTTTGCCAAACTGCTGTAAATAAAACGTTTAGTGAATCTGTAGTATGCCAAACCCGGGACAAATCGGCCATCGTGAACGGGAAATTCTGACCGCTATTGTAGAAACTTACATCTCCACTGGTGAGCCGGTTGGATCGCGCACGCTTTCACGCCACAATAAAGATGGCCTCAGCCCGGCAACCATCCGCAACGTGATGGCGGACCTCTCCGACAGCGGTTTTTTGGAGCAGCCACATACGTCGGCTGGGCGCGTGCCTACTTCGCAGGCATATCGATATTATGTTGACCAGATTTCCGGCAAAGCCA
This sequence comes from Candidatus Angelobacter sp., assembly GCA_036488825.1. Taxonomy (GTDB): domain Bacteria; phylum Acidobacteriota; class Terriglobia; order Terriglobales; family Acidobacteriaceae; genus Angelobacter. The sequence continues at coordinate 91,625 of DASXGZ010000021.1, read as the reverse complement.
CCATCTCAGCGGCCGACCAGACGTTGATTTCAGACACTTTACAAGGCACAGTCGATGTTCAGGAGTTCCTGGAGCGCACCTCGCATGTGCTCTCGCTGGTTTCGAGCGGAGTAGGAGTGGCAATCGGCAATACGGGACCAAAGAACGCGCTGGAGCACGTTTACTTTTCCCGCCAGTCCAATAATCGCGTGCTTGCGGTGATGGTCACAAAGGCCGGCGTGGTGCATGACCGCATGATGCGCCTGGAGCGCGACCTGGACCAGAGCGACTTGAACACGGCTGCCAATTACATCAATGAGAATTTCCGTGGGTGGATCATCAGCAACGTAAAGACTGAATTGCGCCGGCGCATTGATCAGGAACGCTCCGAGTATGACCGCTTGATGAAGAGCCTGGACGAGCTGGATAAAGGCGGCGCGCTGGCAGCAGAAGAGCCCTCCAAGAACATCTTTGTAGAGGGCGTGGCAAACCTTGTGAACAACAGCCAGGACCGCGAGCGGCTGCGGCATCTGGTGAAGACATTGGAAGAGAAAGAAAGGGTTGCCGATTTGCTTTCCGCCTACTTAGACACTCGCCAGGAAGCTGTCCGCGTGGTGATTGGCCTGGAAGAAGCGGTACCGGAGATGCGCAATTTTGTGCTGATTGGCGCGCCGGCACGGGTTGGCGAGGAGATGCGGGGATCGCTGGCCGTAATTGGTCCCACGCGCATGGATTATCAGCACACTATCACGGCGGTATCCTATATCGCGCAGCTTTTTGACAAGCTGCTGAATGAGAACACGTGAAGATTCCAATCAAGAGACCAGGTGCAGTAATGAGCAAGGGAAATGGACAGGCTGACGTCAGCCTTGACGAACAATTAAAAGACGAGCAAGTAAAAGACGAGCAGTTGAAAGACGGGCAGAAACAAGCTTTGGAAAATGAGCTTCCGCCCGCCGATCCGGCGGACGGTTTTCAGGAAAAGAACGTTTCGGGAGGCGATACGCAGAGTTCTGTGGAGAACGCCGCAGACAGCGAATTGCAAAAAGTCCGGGCAGAGCGCAACGACTTGTTTGAGCGCCTGGCGCGTTTACAGGCCGAGTTCGACAATTATCGCAAGCGCTCAGCAAAAGAGAACGCGGATTTCCGTGACTTTGCAGTTTCAGACGCGGCCCGCGCCTTGCTGCCGGTGATCGATAGCTTTACATTGGCATTGAAAAATGCAGCGGCCAAGCCGGAAGATCTGCGCAAAGGCGTGGAACTGATCTTCAAGCAGCTTCAGGACGTGCTGCAAAAGCTGAACATTGAACGCATTCCCGCGCAGGGTGAGCCATTTGATCCCCGGGTGCATGAGGCCATTGAAATGGTTGAAACCGATGCAGCGCCGGATCACCATGTTCTGGAAGAATTACAGCCGGGATATCGGATCAAAGGGCGGCTGCTAAGGCCAGCGATGGTAAGAGTGGCTAAAAAAATCGGGTGATCGGGTGATCAGCAGATCGCTCGAGATAAAAATTTTGAAATCACCGAATCGCGCAAGCATGTGATTCGGCGATCATTTTTCATAATACGGTTGAGGGAATTTTGGCGACGCAAGCAAAACGAGATTATTACGAAATATTGAGTGTGAGCCGCACGGCCACGGAGCAGGAGATCAAGAGCTCCTACCGCAAGCTGGCCATGCAGCACCATCCTGACCGCAATCCCGGGGATGCCGAGGCAGAAGAGAAGTTCAAGGAATGCACGGAAGCTTATAGCGTGTTGATGGACTCTGAGAAGCGCGCGCGCTATGACCAGTACGGCCACGCCGCGGTGAACAATGGCGGCGGCTTTGGCGGGTTTGATCCTTCAAACTTCGCCAATGTCAGCGACATTTTTGGAGATATATTCAGCGATTTCTTTGGCGTGAATGTTGGCGGTAGCGGGCGAGGCCGCAGCCGGGTGCAGCGCGGTGGCGATGCGCGGGCTGACCTGACACTGACGTTTGAAGAAGCAGCTTTTGGCAAGAAGACCCAGATCAAAGTTCGCCGTTATGAGACCTGCGAACAGTGCAAAGGAAGCGGATCTTCGGGGGGCAAAGGCCCCACTACGTGTCCTACATGCGCGGGCCGCGGCCAGGTACGGTATCAGCAGGCAATGTTCAGCATTGCGCGGACATGCCCATCCTGCCAGGGTGTGGGGCGTGTGATTTCTGATCCATGTTCCAAGTGCAAGGGCGAAAGCCGCGTGATGAAAGAGCATGTGGTTGATGTCTCCGTACCTGCTGGCGTGGAAGATGGCACGCGAATTCGCTATCAGGAACAGGGCGATGTAGGGCCTAACGGCGGTCCGCCGGGCGATCTTTACGTGGTGCTTGAGGTAAAGCCGCATCCCTTTTTTGAGCGCGAAGGGAAGGACCTGCATTGTTCGGTGCCAATTTCATTCAGTCAGGCGGCCATGGGGGCGGAAATCGTCATCCCAACTCTGGATGGCGGCGAGCACAAGCTCAAGGTGCCTGAAGGAACGCAGTCGGGCGCTACATTTCGCGTTCGCGCTAAAGGCGTGCCGGCGCTTCAAAGTTCCGGCAAGGGCGACATGTACGTGAAAGTCAGGGTACAGACGCCGCCCAAACTCACTAAGAGACAGCGCGAACTGCTGGCAGAGTTGGGCGAGACGATTGATAACAAGCCAGAGCCTCGCAGCCTGTTTGAAAAGGTAAAAGATATCTTTGGGTAAATACTACATCTGGTTTGTCGTAGTTGTGGCCGGTCTTGCCGGCCTTATCCGTTTGCTGCTGCCTCGGCGTTTTGCTGAGTTGCAACTGGAGCGATTCAAAGCCGTCAATGCGCTCTCAAAGGCAAAAATGCGCAGCCTGATATTCCTGGTGGTCAGCGTGCTTTTTGGCGCAATCTACTTTTTGCCCTGGGGCCACCAGAGCTGGATCGTTATTGGCACAATCTTTTCCCTGCTCAGCGCCGCTGAAGCTTATTTCCAGGCGCAATTTCCTACACTGGAAGCGCTGGTGTTCCAAAGCCGGTTGCTTGGGATACTGTATCTCGGTTTGGCCGCTGGATCTTACGTGATGCTCAAGCGTGTATGACGCGGCGCCGTTGGATTGCTGATCGAGTCGAAGGAGACCGCGCCTGGCTTCTGGGGCCGAACGCAAACCATCTCTTCCGTGTTCTCCGTGTAAAAACAGGCCAGGAGTTTGACGTCGCTGCCGATGGCGTGCTCCGGTTTGGTACTGTGGTCCTGGCCACGCATGAGGAAGTGGAATTCCATCTGGGAGCGGAAGTTGAAAGCGCTGCTCTCCCGCAAGTCATCGTTTATCTTTCAATCTTCAAATTTGACCGGCTGGAATGGGCGCTGGAAAAGCTGACAGAACTGGGCGTGAGCCGCGTTGTGCCGATGGTTACTCAGCGCACGGAAGAACACCTGGCCAAAGCGGCAGCCAAGCGAGTGGAACGCTGGCGCAAGCTTGCGCGGGAAGCGTCACAGCAGTCGCGGCGGATTGCGCCGCCGGAAATTGCCGACCCAGCAATGCTCAGGAAGGCAATCGCTGAAGCCCAAGGCAGCCGTATTGTGCTTTCAGAAGCGGAAGAACACATTTCACTCAAGTCAGCTCTTTTGGAATGTCCGTTGCCGCTTTTGCTGGCATTTGGGCCGGAAGGCGGGTGGTCAGAGTCTGAGTTACAGCTTTTTATTTCTGAAGGATGGAAGTCGGCTTCACTGGGAAACACTATTCTTCGGGCGGAAACGGCGGCAATCGCGGCGGTGGCTGTGGCAATGGCAGAGTTAAGCTGAACTGCAAGGCTGCAAACTTTATTTCGATTTGAATGTGAAATATCGGCCGGATCTCAGCCAGAACACCCCTCGACCCAAATATAAACAGCTTTTCCTCAACTTATTTCATTTAGCCATTGCTTGCTTCGCCTTAGATTCGCATAATAGGGCAAAGCTTTACGCGGTGGTGACATTTACTCCCAATCCGAAGCAGAAGCAGGCCATTGAGCACGCTCTTGGACCCATGCTGGTGCTGGCCGGCGCAGGTACTGGCAAGACCACCGTGCTGGTTGAGCGGATTGCATGGCTCATTGAGCAAGGACACGCCAAGCCAGACGAGATTCTGGCCATCACCTTCACTGATAATTCTGCCGACGAACTCAAGGCACGGGTTGAAAAGCGTCTGCGGCGCAAGACTGCTGGCGTCAAAACAAACGGCTTTAAGACAAACATCTGGGCCGGAACATTTCATGCCTATTGTCTGGGAGTGCTCAAACGTGCCGGTCAGGACTTTAGCCTTCTGCTTCCTGAGGACGTTTACGTTTTTTTGCGTCAGCGGATCGACCAGCTTGGCCTGAAGCGATTCATCAAGCCTGCGGATCTGGGTCAATTTCTGGAAGATCTCAAGAATTTTTTTGATCGCTGCCATGAAGAGCTGGTCGGCCCGGAGAAATTCCAGGAATATGTGAATTGCCTGGGTGCGTCCGGTGAAGTGCCGCGCAACTGTCGCTCCAAGGACGTGGAACAGATGGGCGCGCCGGAGATCATTGCGCGCTGGCAGGAGATTGCGCGCGTTTATACCAACTCCATGCGGCTGCTGGAACGGGAAAAGCTGGGCACGTTCGGCATGATGATCCGCAACGCCGTGCGGCTGCTGGAGTCGGACGCCTCGCTGCTGGAGCGCGAGCAGAGGAAAGCGCGGTTCATCCTGATCGATGAATTTCAGGACTGTAACTCCAGCAACATCATCCTGGCACAACTGCTGGCTGGTGAAGAACAAAACATTTTTGCCGTTGGCGATCCAGATCAAGCCATCTATCGCTTTCGTGGAGCTTCCAGCGCGGCATTTGAAGAGTTCCAGAAGCGCTTTCCGCAGACTGAAGGCGTGGTGCTGGATGAAAACCAGCGCTCGCGTGGAAATATTCTGCGGGTGGCCTTTGCAGCCATCAATGAAAATCCTCCGGTGCAGTCATTGGGCAAGCGAGTGCAATTCCAACGGGCGCAGCTTGAGTCTGGACGCGACCGCCGGGACCAGGAAGGCGGACGCTTTGTTTTTGATGAGCCAGTAGAAATCGTACTTAGCGATTCCAACGAGGGCGAAGCGACAGTCATTGCCGAAGAGATCGCCCAACTGCGGCATGGCGACGAATGTTCCCTGGCTGTGCTGTACAGACAGCACGCGCAACGCGAGGACCTGATGGCGGAACTGGCAGCGCGTGACATTCCGTTTATTGTTACAGGACTCAACGTCCTGGAGACGGCCCTTGCGCGTGATCTGCTTGCTCTGGCGAACGCCGTGGGCAATGACAGCGATGCCGACAGTCTCTTCCGTGTATGCGCCCTGCCCAGGTTTGATGTTTCTGTGGACGACCTGCGAACAAAGCTTAACGCTGCGGGCGGTCAGAAAAGCTTTAAGGCCGTGCTGCAAACGCTGGAATCGGCGGAGCCAGTGCTGACGGCAATTAAAGAGGCGCGCGCATTCATCAAGGAACAGGAACTCACGGCGGAAGCAGCGCTGATATATCTCATCCGGCAGTTCGGCTTACCGGAACATGAGCCAGTAATTAAAGCAGTTCTGCGCTTCGCCGCTGGATGGGAGCAGAAGGCCTTTGTTCATGATGCATCCTTGCCGAAATTCCTGGAGTACCTGGAGTATTACCAGCAGGGGCGGGGGATCATTCCGTTGTTTACGGAAGAGCAGATGGCAGAATTGGAGCGCCAGCATCCAGAGGCTGTGCAGTTGATGAGCGTACACGCGGCCAAAGGGCTGGAGTTTTCCCACGTATGGCTGCTGCGCGTTACATCGGGATCATTCCCAACGTATTTCAAGGAAGGGCTGTTTGAATTTCCGCCGGCGCTGCGTAGCTCTATCGCGGTAGGCGAGGGCAAATTGGTCCACGACCAGGAAGAGCGCAGGCTCTTCTATGTGGCCATCACACGGGCGCGGGACAGGTTGAGCATGGGATCGCGTCCGGGCAAAGGGAAAAAAGATCCGACACCGCCCGGTTTCCTGCGTACCCTTATGGGCGACAGGAGATTGACAACGGCGCTAACCACGCAAAACAGCAACAGAACGAGGGCGGCCAGGCTGCCGCTGGAACCTTCTCCGGTGGGCCGGTGGATGCTTTTGCCGCCCTTATTCGCCAAAAATGAAATGGCGCTCAGCGCGAACGCGGTACAGAGCTACTCAACGTGTCCGATGAAATTCAAGCTGGAGCGCGACTGGAAGATTTCCGGCGAAGCAGCGGCGGCCATGCAGTATGGCTTCGCCATTCACACGGTTTTGAAGCATTACTACGATCCGGCGCCGCACGCGAAAGAAATGAGCATCGAGGACGCAGTGCAGGCGTTTAAGCAAGAGTTTGCCAAGGGCTACATTGGCGATCAGGTGCAGCGGGCGATCTATGAAGAACGGGGAGAAGACCAGGTGCGCACGCTTCTGCAGGCAAGCCCCAGAGGTTCTGCAAATGTGATTGCCACAGAACATAAGTTCAGCTTCAGGCTGGGTGGCAGGGAGATCAAGGGCCGTATCGATCGCATTGACCAATTGGAAGATGGTGTTGTGCGGGTGATCGATTACAAGACCGGAGCGCCCAAAGACCGCAAGTTTGCTGAAGAGAGCCTGCAACTCTCGATTTATGCCATGGCCGTCGCACAGATGAACATGACGCCGCGAGAACTGGTGCTGGTCAACGTGCAGGACAATAGCTTGGCCATCGCTGGGCGCACACCCAAGCAACTGGAAACGGCGCGGCAGAAAATTGATGACGCGGCGCAGGGAATTGCCAACGGCGAATTCGATCCGAAACCTGGTTCACATTGCCGCTGGTGCGATTACCGGAGCTTGTGTCCCGCGACCGAGCAACGCGTGTTTGTACCGGTAAAGGTGTTGGAGGCGGAGCAAAAGGCAGCAGGAGTGAATGGATGAAAGAAATAGTTTTGGAAATCGAGGGCGCATGATGGGACTGGCAAGCGTTCTGCTGGTGGCGGTGGGAGCGGTCCTTGGTTTCCTGATCGCAAGACTCTTGGCGCGTCCGGATGCGGCAGTGTTGGACTCACGCCTGACGGCTTTGCAGCAGGAGCTGGGGAAGGTCCGGGGCGAAGCGGCGAAATTTACCGAGTTGAACGCCCAGTTGAATGCTGCCAAGGTGAAGCTGGAAACTACAGTTTCGCTGGAGCGAAAGGCCAATGAAGATAAGATCGCGCTACTAAACCAAATGACGCAGGAACTGCGTAACAGCTTTCAGGCGCTCTCGGCGGACGCGCTCAAGAGCAATAACCAAACCTTTCTGCAATTAGCCAACGCGACGCTGGAAAAATTTCAGAATACGGCCAAAGGCGACCTGGAGCTGCGGCAGCAGGCAGTGGAAAACCTGGTGGCCCCAATTGGCGAGTCGCTCAAAAAAGTAGATGAGCAGATCCGGCAGATGGAAAGCACGCGTGACCGGGCTTACGGCGATCTGACCACGCAGGTACGCTCGTTGATCTCGACGCAAGAAAAGCTTCAGACTGAAACCGGCAACCTGGTGAAGGCGCTGCGCAGCCCCACTGTTCGCGGGCGCTGGGGAGAGATTCAACTGCGGCGCGTAGTGGAGATCGCAGGCATGCTGCCTTATTGCGATTTCGCGGAGCAAGAGACCGTCACCAACAGCGCGGGTCGGTTTCGTCCAGACCTGATCGTAAGGCTGCCCGGAGGCAAGAACGTGGTGGTGGATGCCAAGACCCCGCTTCTGGCCTACCTGGACGCCATAGAAGCCACGGATGATGAGTTTCGCCGGCAAAAGCTTATTGAGCATGCCAACCAGGTACGGACCCACATGGTACAGCTCAGCTCCAAGCTGTATCAGGAACAGTTTGAGCCCACTCCGGAATTTGTGGTGATGTTCCTGCCGGGAGAAACATTCTTCAGCGCAGCGCTGGAACAGGACCCGGGGCTGATTGAGCGCGGCGTCTCGCAAAAAGTGATACCGGCTTCACCGACCACGCTGATTGCCTTGTTGAAGGCCGTGGCTTATGGCTGGAACCAGGAAAAGCTGGCCCGCAATGCGCAGGAGATCAGCGCGCTGGGAAAAGAGCTGCATGACCGGCTGCGCGGCCTGGGTGCGCACATAGAGAATGTTGGCAAGGGCCTGGACCGGGCGGTGGAATCCTATAACAAGGCCGTAGGATCACTGGAGAGCCGGGTGATGGTTTCCGCCCGCAAGTTTGCCGAATTGGGCGCGCCAGTTACAGAGGAGATTTCGGAGTTGAATCCGATTGAGACCACCACTCGGAATCTCACGCTGGAGTTCGATGATCCGGAAAAGCCGGAAGCCGGCGAACAGGGCGAGATGGTGCCGAACCGAAAATCTTTGTCGGCGAGTAAAGCGTCTGATTGAGCACTCAAGATTGCACTGCAAAAACTAAGGGGACGCTTTACGCGTCCCCTTGGGTTTGATTGTGAAGAGTTACTATTTCTTCTTGCCGCTGCTCTTCTTTTTTGCCTTTTTCTTGGTTGCCATGTTTCTATTCTCCCTTTCCATTTTTCATGGATGCGGTCCTAAGTAAAAAACCGCAATTGATGAATGTATAGAGTGGTTGAAAATCGAAGTCAAGAAAAAAATTGATGTCATTTTAGATTGCCGGTCGGGAAGAAGAGCCGTTGGGACTCCATCGAAGGCCAAATGCAATCACAATTCTGGAAAGTGTGACTGCTCAGTGATGAAAAAATCCTTGATGTTAGCGGTGTTCACGCGATTGCAGAAGAATCATTTTTTCATCGGCGTGGAAGCATTCATCAAAAATATTCCTCGGCAGCCACGATGTGCGAGTACCTTGGTAACCATTATTTTTTATAGCGGAGCGGGCCGGATCACATAGTGTGATGGCCAATTTGGAAACGATTAATGCCGGACAACGAGCCTGAAAAGGGCGATACCGGCGACGGAATCCTGGAAAGCATGCGCCATCATTCCCGGACGGAGGCTCTTTCGCAAATGTGCCAGGATGCCGAAGAAGATCCCAAAAAATCCGATCGCGACCATCATTCGCCCGCCCTGGTATCCATGGGCCAGCCCAAAGATCACGCCTGAAGCGACAATGCCGATGATCGCGCTCTGCCCGAGTGCGCCGAATTGACGCTGCAGATATCCGCGAAAGATGATTTCTTCAAAGAGTCCGGCACAAACACTTAATAGGACAAATAGTCCAGCCTCAAGATACGTGTGAGGGGCGATTGGCCCAAGAATGCGGACAGCATCATCGGCGGATTTCTGCATATTGTGAAGATCGATTGTGCCCAGGGCAACGCGAATACCAAAAAGAAGCAAGAGGGCCACAATCCAAAATCCAATAGCGATGCCCACGTCCAGCAGAAAGGCTTCCACGGTATCCCATCGCCCGCCGATCAGATCGCGCATGCGGACGCCGCGCAGCCGAATTCCAAACCACACCAGCAGAATCAAGACAAATTGAGTGACAAAGGTCCCGCCATAGAGCAGGATGCGTGAGGCGGAGCCGTGTACCGCGCCCACTTTCGATGACCCAAGGAAAGAATTGGCCAGGATCAAGCTAACAATCAATAGCGTGTGCCAAACGGGAGCGATCAGCGCAGCCTTGGGCGTGGCAGAAGTTGAAATAGTAGAGTCAGCTATGGGCAGAGGTTCGGGAGTCGGCTGCGGGTCAATGGACATGGACATAGTTTTGGAAGCGCGCGGGCGCTGAGAATCATCTTATAATGAAGGGTTTGGATTTCCTAAGGAGAGGTCATGGAAGACGTAGTCATTATCAGCGGAGTGCGCACGCCGATCGGCAAATTTCAGGGAGCGCTCGAGCCATTGTCAGCCCCGCAACTGGGGTCGATCGTGGTGCGCGAAGCGGTGAAGCGCGCCAAAGTGGATCCCGCACAGGTGGATGAATGCATTATGGGGTTGGTTGTGGCTGCGGGTTTGGGACAGAACCCGGCACGCCAGGCAGCGCTGGGTGGTGGGCTTGCCAACACCGTTGGCGCCATGACGATCAACAAAGTTTGTGGTTCGGGGCTGAAGGCAGTAGCGTTGGCCACACAGGCCATCCAGACTGGCAATGGTGAGATCATTGTTGCGGGTGGCATGGAATCCATGACGAACGCCCCTTATCTGCTGCCGCAGGCACGCAAAGGCTACCGGCTGGGAAATTCGCAGATCATCGATTCCGTAGTGAATGACGGCCTTTGGGACATTTACAACAACTATCACATGGGCATGACCGGCGAGAACGTGGCGCAGAAGTATGGCGTCACTCGCGAGCAGCAGGACGAGTATGCGGTGAGTTCGCACCAGAAGGCCGTGCAGGCCTGGAAAGAGTGCCGTTTTAAGAGCCAGGTTGTTCCCGTGGAGTTGCCGGCAAAGAAAAAAGGCCAGGCGCCTGTGATCTTTGATAAAGATGAAGGGCCGCGTGAGGACACCTCAGCCGAAGCACTGGGCAATCTGAAGCCGGTATTCAAGAAAGACGGCACGGTCACGGCCGGTAACGCTTCCACCATGAATGATGGAGCCGCGGCGGTGGTGGTGACCTCGGCTTCTCGGGCAAAGCAGCTTGGCGCAGAGCCGATGGTCCGTGTGGTAGCACAGGCGACTAGTGGCATCGCGCCGGAATGGGTGATGATGGCGCCTGTGGACGGCATAAGAAAAATCTGGGCCAAAACCGGCTGGAAGCCGGAAGACGTCGATCTCTATGAAATCAATGAGGCGTTTTCCGTCCAGTCAGTGGCAGTGATCAAAGAACTTGGCATTGATCCGGCGCGGGTGAACGTAAATGGCGGCGCTGTGGCGCTGGGACATCCGATTGGCGCAAGCGGAACACGTGTGCTGGTTACGTTGATCTATGAATTGATCCGGCGCGGCGGCAAGCGCGGTATTGCTTCATTGTGTCTGGGTGGCGGGAACTCGGTGTCAATGGCGGTTGAGCGGGTTTAACCATGAAGAAACCAAAAAGCGAGCCGCGAATTTCGCGAATGAACACGAATTAAAAAAGTGTTCAGGCTGCGGAGGTCGCGGTTCTTTTTTTGAAAATTGAGACAGTAAATAGTTATAGGGATTCCTCGCTTTGCTCGGAATGTTTAAACATTCTCCGGCGAATCGATCACGATCTTCCTCAGCCCGCGATAGAGGGTGTGCACTACTTCATAAATTTCTGAAATGCCTTCCGTGAAGCGGGTGACGCTGCCGGAATCGAGATCGGCGGTAACGTTGTGGGCCAGTTTGCGCAACATGTGCATGCGTTCGGCTTCCAGTTGAGGCAGCACTTCAAAAGGATCACCGCCGGTGGAATGCAATTCCGCCCACTGCACCACGGACCACGCGGTCTGGCGCATGTGTTCTACCGCGTCATGAAATTGGGCAATGACGCGCGGATCAACTTTATCAACCACCAGGGCCTGTTCCACTTGGTTAAGTTCAGCGATGGTGCGCGTAACTTGTACGGACATTTGGCCGGACATGGCGCTGGAATTTCCTCCTGAAGCTGGTTTTACGGTGTTTCCGGCGAAGGGCCGGACTGGCGGCAATGGATCTTCATGCACAACGGAGCTCTGTCCCTGCGGACGCATCTCTTCCCGTCCGCCAAGGTTGCCAATCAAAAACTCAAGTTTCTGCTGGTCTTCTTTGCTCAAATGCTGAAAGATCAGCCCAAGGCCGACAGCATGATGGGAAGTCTTGACCTGCGCGCGGCCACGGACCACGGTCTCACCAACGCGAAGCATGAAAAGAAGCTCCGTGCCCGTGGCCAGAGTGGATACGGTTTCCACGTAGCAACCGGTCATGCTGACGTCACTCAGATTGCCAAAGACCGGAGGAGCGCCTTCATTCCGGCGCAACTCCACGCCACCGGTCACGTGAAAACGCTGCTGGCTTCTTCTGGTCCCTGGTGCTTCTGCCATGATTTTCCTTTCCCGTTGCGGCGTTTGTGCCATGCCAGAGCCGCCGATAAAGTGAGCGGGCATCTTCGCGGGCGGCGCCGCCACGGTCTTAAGTTTCGCGCCAAAAAGTTTTTTGCCCGGCTCCACGCACTGGATGCCGATCTGCCTGGATTTAGCGGCGTCATGGCCTACCCATATTACTTTGCAGCGGGCCCTCAACTCATTGTGTTGAAGAGAGATTACCTCGCCCTCGCGAACGCAGTCGATGCCAATCAGCCGCGCTCCCACGGAGCTGGCGTTTACAGTACGGGCATGCTGCACGAAAGGCTTTCCGTAGAGATCCATGCCCCATATCTTTACCTCGAGGCTGATATCAACGCGAGGTTCGATTTGAGTCGCCATAAATACCAGAGAGAATGGGCTGATGGTACTTTTAAATGGGCGCCGATTCAATGGAAACATACACTTCCGTAACCGGAGAAATTGCCAAAATCGCCGAAACTGCCAAAAGTGACAAGTGAAAAAACTGTTAGCCGCGAAATTTAACCAGATCAACGCAGAGCAAGCGGTATGTGCGTTCGAGTGCAGCAGTGCTACCGAAGACGCTTTTCATCAAGTGCTACAATCTAGCTCTTTCTATGCTGTTCAAGACCCAGAGCGCCGCAGTTTACGGGATCGACGCCAACATTATTGAGGTGGAAGTCGATGTCAGCCCATCGCGAAGCCAGGAGGACAACTTCCAGACCGTCGGCCTGCCTGATGCGGCCGTTCGCGAGAGCAAGCAGCGTGTCCGCGCAGCGCTGAGGAACTGCGGCTATGAAATTCCGCTCACGCAGATCACCATCAACCTAGCGCCGGCGGATATCAAGAAAGAAGGATCAGGATTTGATCTACCAATGGCCATGGGCATTATGGGAGCTTATGGCGGGCTGGTTAAGAAAGAGCTGCCGGAATATGTGATGGTTGGTGAGTTGTCGCTCGATGGCGGCATTCGCGGCGTGCGCGGCGCGCTACCCATTGCCATTGCGGCGCGAGCAAAGAAAATTGCCAATCTGATTGTGCCGGAAGTGAACGCGCGTGAAGCGGCAGTGGTAAGCGGCGTGAATGTGTATCCGGTGAAGTCACTGATTGATGTAGTCAATCTGCTCAACAATGGCAACGGCATAACGCCCCTGACAGTTGATACGTCCCAGATGCTGGGCGAGACGGAGCAGAGCGGCGCAGCCGATTTCAAGGAAGTGCGGGGACAATTCACCGCCAAGCGGGCGCTGGAGATTGCCTGCGCCGGCGGACATAACATTTTGATGATCGGGCCGCCGGGATCAGGCAAGACCATGCTGGCCAAACGAGTCTCCGGCATTTTGCCGCCGCTGACGTTTGAAGAAGCGCTGGAGACAACAAAGATACACAGCGTGGCCGGAGTGCTGGATGCAGCGTCAGGACTGGTGAGCGTGCGTCCATTCCGCGCGCCGCACCACACAATCTCAGATGCGGGGCTGATTGGTGGCGGCATTATTCCGCGTCCGGGAGAAGTCTCCCTTTCGCACAATGGAGTGCTCTTTTTGGACGAGTTGCCGGAGTTTCCGCGCAATGTGCTGGAAGTGATGCGGCAGCCGCTAGAAGACGGCAATGTCACCATTGCTCGGGCTTCCATGTCCCTTACGTTTCCGGCGCGGTTCATGCTCGCGGCGGCGATGAATCCGTGCCCGTGCGGCTACCACGGTTCAGGACAGAGGGAGTGCCCTTGCTCACCTACCATGATCCAGCGATATGTATCTAAAATTTCCGGGCCGCTGATGGACCGCATCGACATTCACATTGACGTTCCAGCGGTGAATTACAAAGAGCTTAGAGGGAGTGACAGCAAGTCGGAAACATCCGCGCAGATTCGCGAACGCGTGGTGCGCGCACGAGATGTGCAGCTTAACCGCTTTGCCGCAGCGGGCGAACGAAACTATTCCAACGCGCAGATGAGTTCCCGCCAGATCAGGACGTATTGCGATCTGGGCAGTGACAGCGAACGCATGCTGGAACGCGCGATGCAACAGCAAGGGCTCAGTGCCAGGGCACATGATCGAATTCTTAAGGTGGCGCGCACGATTGCGGACATGGAGGCCAGTCCGCAAATCGAGAGCAAGCACATTGCTGAGGCGATTCAATACAGGACGCTGGATAGGACATATTGGGCGTAGTTTTTGTCGCTTCGCTCCAACCCGCTTGAGACTCTGGAACGTGGCCGAGGGTGTTCTGCGCCTGACGCAGGTGGCTCGGCGCGCAAGTCGGCCTCGCCGCTTAATTCCCCGAGTACAGCAAATGTCGCTTCGCTCCAACCCGCTTGAGACTCTGGAATGTGGCCGGCGTGTTCTGCACCTGACGCAGGCGGCTCGTGGCGCAAGTCGGCCTCGCCGCTTAATTCCGCGCGTACAGCAAATGTCGCTTCGCTCCAAGCCGCTTGAGACTCTGGAACGTTGCCGGTGTGTTCTGCGCCTGACGCGGGCGGCTTGGCGCGCAAGTCGGTCTCGCCAAGCTCAGCGCAATCCTGCCATGGTTGTGCTTGGAGGCGTGACTCAGACAGCCAACTCTACGCCGGTCGATTCAATTGCATGTATGGAACAAGCGGGGCGCATTGTTGGATGGTATCGAGCACCCTTTGTGGATCGTCTGCCTCAACGGTACAGTCGGCGCCGGCAAAGCCGCCTTCATGTGCTTTGGTTAACATGAGAACACGAGCGCCGGGTAATGTGTGTCGTAGCCATCGGAGCAGATCTTCCCGTTCGCTGCGCGGGGCATGGTGGCCAACCAGAACAAGATCGAACGCTGATGAGCTTTCGACAGCGCGCTTGGCTTCGCTGGTTCCGGATACCGGGGTTGTATCATAACCTGCTTCGCGTAAAAGGAGCACCCGACCCCCTTCAAGCCTAGAGTCGTAAGTGATCAAAAGAATCCTTGTTGCGGCGGCAAAGGCACGAACCGACCACTCCATCTGCTCATGCAGACTTTCACCGATTTGAAGCATGTCGGGGACGAGTGTGCTGAGATCAATGAAAAGTAGATTTTCCTGCACTGTCGCAGAAATAACATGGTGCAGAATGTGGCCTTCCTTGAGCATTTGCATGACGCTGTAGCCCTGTTCTCGCCTCATTCTGCCGTGTCTGCGAGCGCCCTCGGCGTGAAGAGCGGTAGCCATCCGTTCCAGGTGGAACGCATCGGTAAGTTGCGACAGCATTTCAGGGAGGTAATTGATCCGTTCATCTTTCGGCAGCGAAACGCGGGACAATTCTTTATCATGTGACACCGCCTCATACCATTGTTGGAGGATGCCATCTGCGTTCTCCCGCAGCACAGCTGAAACTCGTTTGGTTTGCAGAGGAAGCTTCCGGGCAGGGGCCCTCAATTTCTCCTGAATGAGGGAAACCAGTTGCTTGATGTCTGCCGGTTTTGTCAGGTAATCGTCCACCTGTTCGCGCAGTGCTCTTAGCGCCGTATCGAAATCGGGATAGCCCGTCAAAATCAGGACAACGGCTTCCGGCTGCGTTCGCCGCATCGCGCTCGCTACCGTAAATCCGTCAGCAGGCGCCCCGATATTCAGGTCCGTAAGCAGGATGTCAAAGCGTTCTTGGTGTATATATTCGAGCGCTTCCGGAACAGATGCGGCCGCTGTGACTTCAAAACCTTCTTGCGTCAAAATCACGGGCAGGGTCAATCTGATTGCGGGCTCATCATCCACGAATAGTAATCGGGTACGTTTAGGCACATTACCCTCCTCTTTTTTGGATGCAGACTTACGGGAGGCGCGGAAAAAGCAAAACTTTGCAAGCGCTAATCTAATGCTTCATAAATGCTACATATCGACTGACTTTAATATTTGTACACAATACGGCGGCAAACACAGTGCGAGTCGCTCCTGGCATCACGACGCCCTGATAAAATGTTTCTCTTAACCAACGAAAGGAATCCAGCCATGTCTTCACAGATTACGTCCGATCAAGCCAAATTCCTGCTTGCACTCACACTGCCCATCATCAAAACCGAACATGCGACCACTAAGAGGGTGATTGAGGCCATACCGCTGGATAAAGGCGATTATCGGCCCGAACCCGTGGCCAAGAGCGCGCTGGAACTGGCCTGGCACATTGTGGCAGCAGAGAACAGGTTCCTGGGCGGAATCTGCACTGGAGCTTTTGATTTCACGCCGAACAATCGTCCGGACTCCATCAACAACTCCGCCAAGATTGCGGGCTGGTTTGATGAGTCTTTTAATGCCAATGTGAAAAAGATCGAGGGGCTGAGCGGGGAGCAGTTGGCCAAGTTGATCGATTTTCGCGGCATGTTCCAGATGCCCGCAGTCAGCTTTCTGCAGCTATCGCAGAACCATTCCATCCACCATCGCGGCCAGCTTTCTACATATCTGAGACCGATGGGCGGGAAAGTTCCGTCGATTTATGGCGAAAGCTATGACGCGGCGCAGGCCCGGGTTGCCGCGGAAGGGAAAGCAAGCTAAAGCAGGCAGATGATCACAGAAATTTCGGATGTCAACCGTGGCATGCGATTGTCAAGATGTCCTTATTCCTGATTGATCCCCTGAAGGAAATACTGTAACCTCCTTTAGCCTGTTAACTACAGAGTACAAATCATCGACCCGAAGTTGGGCGACTGATGGCCTTAGATCAGAGCAAACGATCCGATGCCTTGCCTGGGATGAACCTACGCCAATCTGGGATGATTGGGATGAAATGGGGAGGGGGTAGGGGATAGATCCTGTATTAACTAGAAAGTAAATTCCGGTGCAGAGATTCCGGGAATTAAGAATCGATGAATCACGGAGAAGTGAATTGAAGATGGCAGCAGCGGGTTTTGCGATGATCGTGGCCTTTTCCCTTTGCGGCTTTGCCGGGCAAAGCACGCCGAAGCCCGAGAAATCGTCGGCAAAGGGTGCCGCTCCGATCCAGACATTTGTTGGAGTGATTTCTGACGGGCAGTGTGCGGTTACGGGATCGCATACCGAGGTGATGAAAAAGGCCAGCGTAAACACGCGCGCAAACTGCGTGAAGGGATGCGCCAGGAAATATGGCTTTGTCCTGTATGTTCCGGCAACCAGAAAGGTTTATAAGCTTAGCGATCAAGAGAGACCAGCCGAACTCGCCGCCAAAAAAGTAAAAATTAAAGGCGCGCTGGATAAAGCAACCCAGACGATTTATGTGAGCAGCATTGAGCCAGCAATTTGATTTGCATACGAAAGAGGTATTTCGGTTTCAGTCAAACGCAATCCGCAAATTACTGAATAGAAAGACCATTGAGCATTTGTCAAGCCAAAGCTGATCTCTAATAAGCCACACAACTGAGCAATTTTGGAACAATTTAAGGTATTGATGACAAAGGTTACTTTAGGACAAGGGCAGGTTGCTTTTTGATACCAGCGAATCGGGTTCAGGTAATATAGGCAACAACTGGCCAGGGCCCTATAGTTTTCCTGAAATCCAAGCGTGTCCCAAGAGACATATGCCGCAACTCATTGCACATGAGCGCGGGCGCAGAAGCTCTCGTGTTCTTGTATCGCTAGCATTAGCGGTTTCCGGCCAGAAAAGTGACGGGTCCCATGTGAGTGGGGCCGCGGAAACTATCCTTGTGAACCGGCATGGCGCGAAGATCCGCTCCACTGTGCCCCTTGAACCGAAAATGGAAGTGCGCGTGGCCATGCTTGCGCCTTATAAATGGCGCGTTGGCCAGGTGGTGTGGGCAGATTCCGGCGAGCGGGAGTACGGGATCGAACTGTATCGTCCGGAGAATTTCTGGGGAATTTATTTTCCTCCTGAAGATTGGGAACTGGGCGTGCCTCCGGTTACGGTGATGAGCGCCGCAGCAAGTAGTGGAGCCACCCAGCCCAGCGTCGCAATGCGAAGTGAACCTTTATCTGAGACGGCGGAAGCGCAGTCACTGCAAATACCAGAAGGCGGGACCATCGCAATTCTGAGAGGACTGGCCAGCAACGGTCTTCCATTTCAGGAACGCGATTTGATTCTTCCTGTCGGCGAACGCGATGCCACCATGCTGATTGGGCCGATGGTCAGCCTGGGATCAAAGTTGCAGGTAATTTTCAGCAAGAATTGCGTAGAAGATGCGATGGTGACGGCAACCTCACACAGCCGCGAATATGACCGATGGAGAATCTGGCTGAATTTTTCCCGAGTGCTTTTGGTTGCCAAACAGTAGTCCCTGAAGCGCGCCACCTTCATTTCTGTCGCTACGCTCCAGACCGCTTCAAGAGTTTGGTTCTGGTTTTAAGTATTCCGCCTTGACGCAGGCGGCTCGGCGCGTGGTCGGCCTCGCCGCTTTTATCCTCGTATATACTCGCCGATATTTCCCACAAGGAGCCTGAATGAGACGCCTTCTTTTTCCCGCATTGCTTTTCTTGTCACTGATTGCGCCGGCGTTTGCCCAGCAGCCGCAGACCGCCCCGACGAAAACGGTTTATATCCGCGCTGGACATCTTTTTGATGGCACCGGAGACAAGGCCCGCGACAACATGGTGATTGTTGTGGTGGGCGATCGCATCCAAAGCGTCGGGACGGCAAACGCAGTTTCAATTCCCGCAGGCGCGACTGTGGTCGATCTTTCTCACGCTACTGTGCTTCCCGGCTTGATTGATTGCCATACGCATCTGGGCGCACGCGCTGACCGTTATGATGAAATTTACAACTTCAAAGACACACCGTTTCAAAGTGCATTTGCCGCGGTGGTGAATGCACGCAAGACGCTGGAAGCAGGTTTTACCAGCGTGCGTGATGTGGGATCGCTGCCTTTTCTGGCTGTCGATCTCCGCAATTCAATTAATGAAGGGCTAATTCCTGGGCCGCGAATCGTCGCCAGCGGGCCGGCCATTTCGATCACCGGCGGACATGGTGATTTGAACAATTTTTCACCGCAGACGCGCGTCAGCATGTTTCCCGAAGAGCGCAATTTTCAGATTGCCGATGGCGTGGATCAGATTCGCCATGTCGTGCGCTCGCAGGTGAAGTATGGAGTGGATGTGATCAAGATTCTGGCTACCGGCGGCGTGCTGTCCAAGGGCGATAGCCCTGGCGCTCCGCAATTTACTTTTGAAGAACTCAAGGCCGCTGCCGATGAAGCGCACATGGCCGGACGCAAGATTGCAGCGCACGCGCACGGCACGCAAGGCATTAAGAATGCGATTCTTGCCGGCATCGATTCCATTGAGCATGCCAGCCTGATTGATGATGAGGGGATTCGTCTGGCAAAAGAACACAATACGTACCTGGTAATGGACATTTACAACGATGATTACATTCTGGGCAAAGCCGTTGAATTCGGCTTGCCGAAGGAAAATGTAGAGAAAGAAAAAATGGTCGGCCGCTTACAGCGAGAGAACTTTGAACGCGCGGTAAAAAGTGGAGCAAAGATGGCGTTCGGCACCGACGCGGGCGTTTATCCGCATGGCGACAATGCTAAACAATTTTTCTACATGGTGAAATTTGGTATGACTCCGGCGCAGGCCATTCGCGCAGCCACCAGCAGCGCTGCTGATCTCATCGGGCGCGCCAAGGACGTGGGAACGCTTGAGGCTGGGAAGTTTGCTGACGTGATCGCCGTGACTGGCGATCCTCTCCAGGACGTTCGTGCGCTGGAAACAGTGGGCTTTGTGATGAAGGGCGGAGTCGTGGTGAAAGACACGGTTGCGGGACGACGCTAGTTGGTATTTAGTACTTGGTCTTTATCGCTCCAATACAGTTGCAAGCTTACGGCTAAATACCAAATACTAAGTACTGTTCCAGGGAGGCGAAATGTCATTCAAATTGGTCTTAATAACATTGTTATCCGTCACTCTGCTGAGCGCACTACAGCAGAGCCCGAATTCATCTACGCAGGCCACCAGCAGCCAGGCTGGAGCGGCCGCTGCTGCTGAAAACGCGCAGATTCGCCAGCTTGGCAATTCACGCGGCAATGATGCGCAGGCATTGCGAGATGACATAAAGAGAATGCGCGCTCTGGTGAATCAGATGGAGACCAACTTGGCTTTTGTGGATGTTACGCAGTCTCCTTTGAAACACCAATTTCAGCTTGATATCGACATGTGGAATATTTTAATCAACCAGATGGAACGGCGATCGTATTCAAATTCGCGGTAATTGGTGCAAGCGGCTTGTGTGATCGAGCGCTTCCATGTGAACTACGCAGGTACATCGCCTGCAGTACCGTTGAAGTTTTGGCCCAAAGCGCCGAATATCTACATAGCCGAACGAACAAAGAGAATTTTTTTATGGAACTCCCCATGTCCCAAGTTGAACAAAGCCCAGCGGCACGCCGCTGGACGCGTCATAAGATCGACGTTCGCCTGAAAGTCTCGTTCGCCGAAGAAGGCAAACAGAGTTCGGCATTCGGACGCGCGAATAACCTGAGCCGCGGCGGTATCGGCGCTTATATTCCCTGCACTATTCCCGTGGGCACAACAGTAAGCCTGGAGCTTACGTTTCCTCATTCCTCCATTGAAGCAAAGCTGGATGCAATCGTCCGCACCTGTGAGGGCTTTCGTTACGGCCTGGAATTTACGCGCGTCAGCGACAAAGTGCGGGAGATGATTATGAAGAACTGCAGCGGAGATGAACTTCTGCAGTAGGCCGTTTATTGCTTGTGTACAATGCGATGCGGAGACCCGCGCATGCACAAGAGATCCACCGCTGCTCTGCTTTTCTTTGCCGTTTCGTTTATAAGTTTTGCCCAAAGCCCTGCCGCGAATACATCGCTGCCAAAAGTCCGGGCTGTAACAGCATTCATTCGGCTGGACCGCGTCAATTATCGCGCGCAGGTTGCAGACGCTCTCAAGATGTTGCGCGCCGCCAAAGATACCTTCACCAAGGCTGGCTATACAGTAGAAACAATCCGCATTACTACGCAGCCGTTTCCGGAATTTACCAAAGGATTGAGCGATGAGCAGGCGCTGGAGTTCTTCCGCGACTATGACAAACTGGCGCAGCAGGAAGACTTTACTCCTGACATCGGCCCGGCGATGAGTAGGGATTCTGACGATCCCAGACAGGCTGATTTGCTGGCGCATATTCTGGCTGAAACGCAGACCATCAATGGCTTTGTGGTGGTTGCCGATGATTCCGGCATTCACTGGAACGGTATCCGCGCCGCGGCGCGCGTGATCAAGTATCTTGAAGAACATACGGCTCGCAGCGAAGGTAATTTTCATTTTGCCGCTGGCGCTTTCCCTCCAGCGGTAGCGCCGTTTTTTCCGGTTTCGCACACATCCGATACTGGGCATGGTTTTGCCCTTGGATTGGAGTCAGCCGATATCGTGCAGCAGGTTTTTGCCACGTATAAAGGCGATCTGAATCAGGTTGGCGAGCAACTCACGGCTGCGCTGGCTGAACAGGCAAGAAAAGTGGAGGCGATCGCGCATCGGGTGGAAACGAGCACGGGCTGGAAATATCAGGGAATTGATCTAACTCCTGTTCCGCTGAAGGAGATCTCCATTGGCGCGGCGCTGGAATCATTGTTGCAGGGGCCCATCGGTTCGGCGGGAAGTTTGAGTGCTGCTTACACCATCACATCGGCGGTAAAGCGCGTGCCGGTGCAGCAGGCAGGTTACAGCGGCTTGATGCTTCCCGTGATGGAAGACTCAACACTCGCAAAACGGTGGGAGGCGGGGACAATCAGCCGTGATTCGCTGATGTCTTATTCCTCGGTTTGCAGCACCGGGCTGGATGCCGTTCCGCTGCCGGGAGATATTTCACTGCACGAACTTGAAAGCATCATTGGGGATATGGCGAGCCTGGCAGTGAAGTGGCACAAACCACTTTCGGCCAGGCTGCTGCCGGTGGCGGGGAAAAAGGCTGGGGATATGACCGAGTTCAGCAGTCCTTATCTGGTGAATATTCGCATTCGCTAGGGAGTGGTTTATGGCATTGCAGATGAAGGGTGCATGTGAAAAGTGTGGCCTTGAGTTACCAGCAGATGGCATGGCCATGATCTGTTCTTATGAGTGCACATTTTGTACGAAATGCGCTACGGAAATGAATAACGTCTGTCCAAATTGTAGCGGCGAATTAGTGCAGCGGCCTCGGCGGAAGTAGCAGCCCGTTCCAGTTTGTCCTTGGCTGTCTGACTGCCGTGGCCGGGATGGGCCTCAGGCTTGATCATCGGCATAATCCTGAGCATGGCCGACGCTGTGATTATCAAGGCTTATGCTCCAATCATTGTTCTGGGCGCCATTGGCGGAACAGTCATCGGCATTCTCCTCGAGAAGTTTGGTAAATAGAAGGCATTCATGGTCGGAAATTCAGTATTGCAAGCCATTGACAAGGCTTTCATGAAGGTCTAAGGTTTCTGTCACCCGTTGCAACTCCCCCTGGAGGTGTTTCACCGCCATGCATTCGACCCTCACTGAAAAGTATTCATTGGTTCGCCGCACTATTATTCTGCTGGTTGCGGTAGCGCTTTTAACGCCCGCGCTGGCCGCGGCTGCCACACATCCGCTCTTTAACCTTCAATCGACAACACAATCGCCATTCCCCAGCGACCGTTTCACGACGTTTGATCGTCAGCAACTTACCGGGTTGCGCGTGAATGTCCCTCTCCCCAATTGCGCTACCAACCCCTCAGATTGCGCCGATATTGCGTTGCTGAACCAGTTGGATGGATTCAACCTCCAGCCACGGCTCTCGATTCCTTTTGATGGCGCCATCGATGTGAGCACCGTGAACAGCAACACGGTGTTTCTCGTCAGGCTTAGAGGACGAGGGCTCGACGACAGTGGCGATGATGATGGCGGACGCTCCAGGCAGATAATTGGAATCAATCAGATTGTCTGGGACCCGGCCAGCCTGACGCTGTTTGCCGAATCGAATGACCATTTGGATGAAGATTCGAATTATGCCCTGATCGTGACCACCGGCGTGCACGATGCGGCAGGCAATCCGATTGCAGCCACAGATGCCTTTAATCAATTTCGCCATGGCGATGGCGGCGTAGACGGCAAAAATAGGGATGAGTTGCTCAAGCGGTATCAGCAGGCGATCAAACAAGCATTGGGCGGAGATGGACATGATGGCGGCAATATTGCCGCTGCCAGCTTCTTTACCACGGAAAGCGCCACGGCGACTCTGCGCAGCATCCGTGAGCAGGTAAAATCTGCGGCCGCCCCGGCGGTGAATTTCAATCTGGGCAGCGGCGGTGAGAAGACAGTATTTACGCTCAACACGGTGACCGGTCTCACATGGAACGTGCAGGCGCTCACGGTTGGCCCGCTCATTCCTACGAATCTGAATTCAGCTCTTGCCGCTTTGCAAGTGTTTCCAGGGTCGATAGGAACAATCGCTTTTGGCAAATTTACCGGACAGCATTGGCAGAATGCTGGGGTTTTCATTCCTCAGGTGCCAACGCGGCAGAGCGTGCCATCGCAGGGCAGTGAAGATATATTCTTCAACTTGTTTATTCCTTCAGGGCCGCGTCCAACCAATGGCTGGCCGGTGGCAATCTTCGGCCATGGATTTACTGACAGCAAGCAGGGCGCTCCGTTCGCCGTGGCATCAACCCTGGCGCACAACGGAATTGCCAGCATCGCGATCAATGTGGTTGGCCACGGTTTTGGCCCCAATAGCACGCTGACCATCAATCAGGGCACTACTTCGGTTACGTTCCCTGAAGGCGGCCGCGGCATTGATCAGGATGGCAATGGACAGATCACCAGTTCAGAGGGATCTTCCACCTTTTTTGCCAGCCCGCAGGGCACCATCGGTTCGCGCGATGCTCTACAGCAGACTGTCGCGAATTTGATGGAATTGGTCCGCGCCATTCAGGGCGGAATTGATGCCGATGGGGATGGACTGCCAGACCTTGATGCCAATCGCATTTACTACTCCGGCCAGTCTTTTGGCGGGATTTACGGCGCCATTTTCATGGGCATTGAATCGGACATCCGTGCCGGCGTGCCAAACGTACCCGGCGGACCGATCATTGATATCGTCCGATTGAGTCCATCATTCCAACTCTTGCTGACACAGGCTCTCGCCGTGCGCATCCCATCGCTGCTGAATGCGGGTCCGCCAATCTTCTTCAATGACAACAGCCCGCTTCGCAACCTTCCGCCGGTCATCAATAACGTGCCGGGAGCCATTGCGATCCAGACTGTGGAAGACACCAGCCGCTGGCTGGGACAAGCAGGCGATCCCGTGGCTTGGGCGCCATTTATCCGCAAAGATCCTTTGCCTGGAGATCTGGCGAAACCTGTGATCATCCAGTTTGCTCGCGGCGATCAAACTGTGCCGAACCCCACAGCCACGGCGCTGATTCGTTCCGGCGATTTGAAGGACCGCGCAACTTTCTTCCGCAATGACCTGGCCTTTGCTCTGGGCGTGGGATTTGGCAAGAACCCGCACACTTGGCTTACCAATATCGGCGGAACTGTGCCGGTAGCGACCGTTGCCATAGGTGGGCAAACGCAAATTGGCCTCTTCTTTGCCACTGACGGTGCTCTCACCATCGATCCTGATGGACCGGGGCCGCTGTTTGAAGTGCCGATCGCGGGTCCGTTGCCAGAAGATTTAGGATTCATCCCGTAAAAAGCAATTGCTAATTTAGTAAATTGGTAATTGGGTAATTTGAGAAGCAATTCTCAGATTACCCTTTTCCATTTACTCAATTACCAAATTACCCACTTACTAAATCTTTCTTCACCACTTCATCCGCTCCCGCAGCCCTGTGATATGCGCAACGTGGTGGTTTCCATGCCAGCTATAAAGCTGAAGTAGCCAATCCATATCGTGCGGCCCCGACTGCGGATGTGTAAAGATGCGCTGGAAGTCTTGAGAATCAAGCGACTTCAGCAACACCGTCCAGCGTGCATGCAGGGATTCCAGCAGAGTGAGTGACACATCCACAGGGGTAAACCGGGAGTCTTTTAGTTCTGCCCAGGATGTTTCATCGTAAGCCTTTATCACGGGCGCGTCTTCGGTCAATGCCCACTTGAAGCGAACATAGGCGTTCAGATGGCTATCCGGCACATGGTGAACGACTTGCCGGACCGTCCAACCGCCTTCCCGATAAGGGGTATCAAATTGTGCTTCCGTCAGACCGGCAACGGCTTGGCGCATTTTTTTAGGCAGACCGGCAATCTGCTCAATATGACGGTTGCGGGTTTCCGGAGTGGGATTTGAGTCAGGGGCAAATCGGCCAGTCGGGTAGCGAAGGTCTGTCATGTTGGGTCCTCAAGTATTTATGGGGGTTAACTGCTTATTAATCCTAGAAAAGAGCTTTTTTATGAAGAAATGGTAAGAAAAATAAAGACTTATCTTTCAAATGCAGACTGTAAAAAAATCTTGACGTTTTGGCAAATGCCGTTTACCTTAGAACGTCTTACGGATTGGGCTTTCGTACCTTGGCTTTGTTCAGAAATTGCCACTTCAAAACAAAGTTGATAAATTGAGGCAACTCAGATACCTGCACTTGCGTCTAATATTCGCACAAGGGTCTCTGGTATTCCCACAACATCAGATGTGATTGGCCTTATATAGAGGCAAATTTATGTTGCGCTGTGCCCCGGTACGGACAGGCCCCGTAAAAGATTTGAATTCATTCGCAATTGAACGGAATCAAACCTAAATACTTAATGAACTTATATAAGGAGAAATACAGTCATGCGCTCTGACTTGATTTATGACGCACTCGACACGGTGCGAAACCGCTATCTTTTGTGTCAATTGATTTCCAAGGCCACGCGTAAGTTCCACAAACCGAATACGCGTGTGCAAGAAACCATGAATGACGTGCTTGTCCGCGTGGGGAACGCTCCTGAGCCGGATGCCGTTATTGAACTGGTCAACGAACAGGTTGCAGAACCACAGCGTCGCGCTGCATAATAGACTTTCCTGAAAAATCCCGCCGGGCCAGGCGCCTGGCGGGCCCCTCAGGTTTCTGAGGATGTAATTCTCGCCTTTGATTCAAAAATCCTTCCTATCCAGCAGAAAACTCCCGTAGGTGACAAATGACAATCGCAGAACTTAAAGAAAAAAATATCACCGAGCTTACCAAGATCGCGCGCACCCTCGACCTTCCCGGCGCCAGCGGTCTGCGCAAGCAGGACCTCATCTTCAAAATCTTGCAGGCTCAGAGTGAAAAAGAAGGGCATATCTTCGCGGAAGGTGTGCTGGAAATCCTGCCTGACGGCTATGGCTTCCTTCGCTCGCCCGATTACAACTATCTTCCTGGCCCCGACGATATTTATGTCTCGCCTTCACAGATCCGCAAGTTTGACCTGAAAACCGGTGACACCATCAGCGGCCAGGTGCGCCCGCCGCATGAAGGCGAAAAATATTTTGCGCTGGTTAAGATTGAGGCGGTCAACTTTGAGTCGCCTGAAGAAGCGCGCAACAAGATCCTTTTTGATAACCTCACGCCGCTGTATCCACAGGAACGGCTGAAGTTGGAGACCGTGCGCGAAAATGTAAGCGCCCGCGTGATGGACCTGCTTACCCCTGTAGGTAAAGGTCAGCGTGGATTGATCGTCGCTCCGCCCCGTACTGGTAAGACCATGCTGTTGCAGAACATCGCCAACTCCATTACCACCAACCATCCTGAAGTTGTGTTGATCGTGTTGCTGATTGACGAGCGTCCGGAAGAAGTCACGGACATGCAGCGTTCGGTGAAAGGCGAAGTCATTTCTTCCACCTTTGACGAACCGGCAGCCCGCCACGTTCAAGTGGCCGAAATGGTGATTGAAAAAGCCAAGCGCCTGGTGGAGCACAAACGCGATGTGGTAATCCTTTTGGATTCCATCACCCGACTGGCGCGCGCCTACAACACCATTGTTCCGCCGTCCGGCAAGGTGCTCTCAGGCGGCGTTGATTCTAATGCGCTGCAAAGGCCAAAGCGCTTCTTCGGCGCGGCCCGCAACATTGAAGAAGGCGGATCGCTCACTATCATCGCCACGGCACTGGTTGAAACCGGTTCACGCATGGATGACGTGATCTTTGAAGAATTTAAAGGCACGGGCAACATGGAAATCATTCTTGATCGCAAGCTGGTGGACAAGCGCGTCTTCCCGGCCATCGACATTCAGCGCTCCGGAACCCGTAAGGAAGAGTTGCTGATTCCCAAGGAAGACCTGGCGCGCATCTGGGTGCTGCGCAAGGTGCTGAATCCTCTATCGCCGGTGGAAGCCATGGAACTGCTGATTGACAAGTTAGGCAAGACGCCTTCGAACGGGCAGTTCTTGTCGAATATGAGTTCGATCTAGCAATTAGCAAATGGCAATTAGCAGTTAACCATCAGTCATCAGCGGTCAACGAAAGGCGTTCACCGCAGATTTTTCGCTGATAGGCGCAGATAAGAAAACAGCCGCGAATTTCGCGAATGAACACGAATTAAATTAGAAAATGATTCGCGTATTTCGCGTTGATTCGCGGCTATTTTTTTTATGTTTATCTGCTTTGATCAGTAAAAATCCGTAGTTCACGTCTTCTGTGTATTGCTAACGGCTAATTACTAATTGCTAAGTGCTGGTTCTTAGCAATGCACGATCTTCTCTGACTTAATCCCCTTGGTCGCGTTGCGGGAATCAACCACCAACTTCGCTTCGCTCACGATCTTTTTGTAGTCATAATCGGTATGATCGGTCACAATCAGGACACAATCGTATTGGCCAAGGTTTTCCAGCGGAGCACAGGTCATTTGCAGGTTGTATTTCCGTCCGCGGCCGACCTTGGGGAAATAAGGATCGTTGTAGGCCACATCGGCGCCCCGGCGTTGTAACTCCTCAATGATGGTAAGCGAGGGTGATTCCCGCAGATCGTCAATGTCCCGCTTATAGGCCACGCCGAGCACCAGAACTTTAGACCCGTTCAGCGCTTTCTTGTGCTGGTTTAGAGCCGCTGTGACGGCATCGACAACGCTATAAGGCATGGCAGAGTTGACTTCACCGGCAAGCTCGATGAACCGTGTGTGAAAATCAAACTCCTTGGCCTTCCAGGAAAGATAAAAAGGATCTACCGGAATGCAATGTCCACCCAGGCCAGGGCCTGGATAAAATGGCTGGAAGCCAAATGGCTTGGTGGAAGCGGCTCGGATCACTTCCCAGATATCGATGCCCATGCGGAGGCAGAGCATCTTGAGTTCATTGACCAGCGCAATGTTCACGCAGCGATAGATATTTTCCAGCAGCTTGGTCATTTCCGCCGCCGCCGGACTGGAAACCGGGACCACGCGATTGAAGATGGAGTTGTAAATCGCACCTGCAAATTCTGAAGCAGCGGGGCTCACTCCACCCACAACCTTGGGAATATCTTTTCGGGCTACCGTGTCATTGCCAGGATCCTCGCGTTCAGGGGAAAATGCCACCAGAAACGTTGTTGCAGGGTCATCTTCTCCGGTGCGGGCGGCTTTCAGCTTCGCTTTGTTGCCCGCTTCAATAATGGGGACCAGCACCTCTTCTGTGGTTCCGGGATAAGTGGTGCTCTCCAGCACAATTAACTGGCCGGCCCGCACATGCGGCGCAATGGCTTTGGCTGTCTCTTGAATGTAGCTGAGGTCCGGTTCGTGGTATTCGTTCAGCGGCGTGGGGACGCAGATAATGACAGCGTCCATATCTTTGACATGGGCGTATTCATCAGTTGCCCAGAAGCCTTTGGCGGCTGCGGCAGCGATCTCAGTCTCCGGAATCCGGAAGATATACGAACGGCCGTTGTTCAACGCCTTCACTTTTTCCGGGTCAATGTCAAAGCCGGTGACGGGGAAACCTGCTTCGGTGAAGAGCAGAGTTAAAGGCAGGCCGACATAGCCGAGCCCGATAATCCCGATTTTGGCGGAGCGCGCCTGAATGCGGCCGAGCGTCTGGTCAAGAGGTTTAGAGCGGGGTGATGTGGGAGATGGCATGTTAAATTTGTGTCCTGAGGGTCATTCTAGCCAATATGCATTGCGCCTGAATACGGGTGCATGACCTTGTGATTGGCCCTGAACCAATATGGCTACTGTCAGCGGCCCTGCTTTCTGCTTTAATTACTGATTTGACGAGGGGTTTCAGAGCGGGCAATAAATTCAAAAAACACCTTAGCTTAAGCATCCGGGGATCTCTCCAGAGGCAGCAAAGGTTGTGGTAATCTGTACCGACTGGAACTCCCCACAATTCAACGCAGTGGCGCAAAAGCGAAAATCCGCATTTCAGATTTCTTACGTTACCATCACCTATCGCAGTGTTCTCATGGGGATGCTTGGCGTGCTTCTGCTTGCTGCCGTTGTGATGTACTTCGCTTTTCCGGATACAGCCAACAAATTGATCGCTTCTGGACAGATTGCGCTGGACAAGGTGTTCGCAAAAGTGGGCGTTCCCGTTGGTTCGGGGCCTGGCCCGGTGACTGAGCCTGGTCCACAGCAGGCCCATTTCACCAACATTGATGGAAATGTGCGTGTGCGCAAGGCAGCCACAAATGCCTGGGTTGTTGCAGATTACTCGCTGGCGCTGGAAAGGGGTGACGTGGTGCAGACGTCTCCCGAAGGAGTGGCCAAAATCGTGTTTACTGACGGTACAAATTACACGGTGAAACCGGCGTCATTGATCGCGATCCAGGAGAACTCCATGAACTCGGCGCAGCAAACCAAAGTTGCGGTGCAGGTGACCACGGGCAAGGTGGATTTGAACACTTCCATTCTGAATACCGGGTCCAAGTCACAGGTGATTGTGGGTGATGCCACGGCTACCATCGCATCTGAAAGCTCCGCGGAGGTGGTGAACGATCTGCGGGCCGACGAGCATTCGGTGCTGATGAGAAAAGGTTCAGGTGAGGTGACCCGCGAAGGCCAGACAGTTCCACTGGAGAGTTATACAAAGGGTTCGTTTACCAGCGCCTCCAAGGGGATCATCAAGACCAAGGAACTTCAGCCGCCAACCCTGATTTCGCCAGCTCCCATGCAGAATGTGTTTGTCGATCAGGGAACCAAGGGAGTGAGCTTCTCATGGGCGCCGGTAGAGAACGTGCAGGAATACCATATCAGGATCAATCGCAATCCCTCCTTTATAGGGGCCGGAGTGGATGATACCAAGGCTGCAACACAGGTACTGGTCACGAATCTTCAGGAAGGCACTTATTACTGGCAGGTCCGGTCGATTGGACAGAACGGAAAAGAATCCATTGAGAGCGAAACCTACCGGTTTACGATTGTGCCTAAAGGTAGCGGGACCCTCTCACTTGAGCTTGGCGACTTTGTACAGATGGGCCATGTGATTGAAGTTCAGGGTCACACCGAACCCAATGCACGCGTAATGGTGAACGGCAAGGAGGCAGTGGTGGCAGGCGATGGCGCATTCCACCATTTCACTGACCCCCTTCCCACCGGGGAAAACCTGATTACTGTTACGGCACAGAACGCAAAAGGCGGGGTGCACACCGAAACAAGGCCGGTAGTTATACAGTAGAATCGCTTATTGCACCGGCTTGATTTTTGTATCAGAGTAGTACGTTCCCAGAACAGATTTGAGCAAAGGCGAGAGGCATTTTTTACGCGAGTTTGTCCGCGGCCCTAAAGCCAGTTCAGGTTTTACCGAATTACAAAACAGACAGAAAGAATCTGGTATGTCGAAAAACGGTTTCAAATCAGAAAATTCGCGCATTCATAATTTGCGCTCTCTCTTCAGCATGTTTTCCAGCGATCTCGCTATTGATCTGGGGACGGCCAATACGCTGGTGTATGCCAAAGGCAAGGGTATTGTGGTAAATGAGCCCTCCATCGTGGCGATCAACAAAAACACCGGCGAAGTTGAGGCCGTAGGCAAAGAAGCCAAAGAGATGCTGGGCCGGACGCCGGGCAACATTGTGGCTATTAAGCCAATGAAGGATGGTGTGATTGCCGATTTCAAGGTAACGGAAAAAATGCTGAACTACTTCATCCAGAAGGCGCACAACAGGAAAATGCTGGTGCATCCGCGCATCGTGATCGGCGTGCCTTCTGAAATCACGCAGGTGGAAAAGCGCGCGGTAATGGATTCAGCCTATCGCGCCAAGGCCAGTGAGGTTCACCTGGTGGAACAGGCGATGGTGGCTGCGATTGGCGCCGGGCTTCCCATCACTGAGCCCAGCGGCAACATGGTGGTGGATATTGGCGGCGGCACCACTGACATTGCCGTCATTTCGCTTAGCGGCATCGTTTATTCGCGGTCTGTACGGATGGCCGGTAATCAGATGGATGAAGCCATCATGAATTACCTCAAACGCAAATACAATTTGCTGATCGGCGAACGCACCGCTGAGACCATCAAAATTGAGATTGGCTCGGCCTATCCGCTGGATAAGCCGCTGACCATGGAAATCAAAGGGCGCAACTTGATTGAAGGCGTGCCCAAGACCATCACTATTGACGATAGCGAAATCCGCGAGGCCCTGAGCGAATGCATTAGCACCATCATGAATGCCGTTCGCGTCGCGCTGGAGCGCACGCCTCCCGAGTTGAGCGCCGATATCAGCGATCGTGGCATTGTTCTTACGGGTGGTGGCGCGCTGTTGAAAAACCTGGACAAGAGAATCCGCGAAGAAACCGGCTTGCCGGTTTCCATTGCCGACGATCCGCTGGCCAGTGTGGTGCTGGGCACGGGAAAAATGCTCAGCGATTTCAAACTCCTGAGAAAGATTTCGATTGAATAAGGCATCGAAGTTAAACCGGGGGCGGACCTGGTAAGTCCGTCCTCTTCTGGCCCTCCTTAGCGCAGGTCATGGAAAATTTCTTTTCTCGATACAAGAACCCGCTCGCCCTGATGGCGGTTCTTTTCATTCAGGTGGTTGCCCTGGCCACGCAGGTGAAGCGTCCGGAAAACGCAAAGGTCGGAACCACGGGGAACGGGACGCGTTTGATCCGCGTCTGGACCCTGACCGCATTTACTCCGGTAGAGAAGATGTTTGTTTCCACCGGGCACTTTTTCAGCAGCGGCTGGCATAACTACGCCGATCTCCGCGGTGTCCGCAGGCAAAACCAGGATTTGCAGGACGAAGTTTCCCGTTTGCAAATGGAGCAGGTCCAGCTCAGGCAGGATGCGGACCAGGCACGGCGTCTGCAAGCGTTGCTGGAGTTCAAGGAAAAATATGTTTCTAAAACCGTTGCGGCGCAAGTGATTGGAACCAGCGGAACGGAACAATCGCGCGTAATCATTATCGATAAAGGCTCGCGCGACGGCATCAAGCCCGATATGGCCGTGATTACTCCCGAAGGGATTGTCGGGAAAGTCAAAGACGTTTTTCCTCTCAGCTCCCAAGTGCTGTTGATCAATGACCATGACAGCGGCGCTGGAGTAATCCTGGAACAATCCCGCTTGCAAGGCATTGTAAAGGGGACCAGCCTGGGCGAACTCCAGATCAATGACGTTATGTCCGATGAAAAAGTTGAAACCGGGGAGCACCTGATTACGAGTGGCGGCGACCGAATTTATCCTAAAGGATTTTCCGTAGGTACAGTTATTAGCGCCACACCTGATCGCGACAACGATCCATTTCTGGTAATCAAGGTCAGACCGTCTGCCGATCTCAGACGATTGGAAGAAGTGCTGGTCATCACGAAGATGGCGGAGGAGGCGCCATCAGTCGCCGGGAGCCAGACTCCCATGCGTGCCGCAGACATTCTGGCGCAAAGATTGCCCAGTATTCCCAAGCCGGACCCGAATGCAGCGAAGAAGCCAGGCGGTACATCTACCGGTCCACTTGCACCTGGCAAGCAGGCGGCAAAACCGTCGCCTACTCCGGCCAAAGAAAGCACAACTGGCAATAACACGGAACAAAAGCCGGGCAACCTAACCGGCCCGACTAAGCAGGCTGCGGGAAACACGGGTGGTCCAACCCCAGCTCCGGCTGCGGGAAAAGCAGGTATAGAGGCAAAGAAGCCGGCGAGCGCAGCACAAACAGCAACATCTGTCGGCGCAAATGGAACGACTACATCTGCACTACCAAAACCCAGCCCTACGCCAAAGAAGCAAAAAACCGCTGCACCCGGTTCAGTTTCACCAGCCACTTCAGAACCAAAACCAACTAACCAGCCTGGAACCGCTATTCCAGTAGCAACCCCGACGCCAACCCCGGAGATGCATCTGCGATGAATGCCAGCATTTCACTAACTTCCAGGGAAGAGATTGAGGTACACCGGTTTAGCTGGCCAGTTTCCATTGGCATACCGGTTTTGGCTATCTTCCTCCAGGTATTTCTGCGCTTGCGGTTTATGGCAGTGCTGGATTTGCCGCTGCTGGTGACCATCTTTTTCGCTGTTGCCCGGCGGCGGCCCATCCCCGGTATGATTACCGGCGCGCTGATAGGAACTTTGCAAGATGCATGGACCGGGCACCCGATTGGGCTCTTCGGAATTGCCAAAACGATCGTGGGATATCTGGGGTCATCTCTGGGCGTGAAAGTGGATGTGGACAATCCCGGTTCACGCTTCCTGATGACTTTTGCTTTTGTGCTGATCCACCGCTTTGTGTACATGGCCATCAGCTCGCAACTGGTTGGAGGGAGTGAAGCGTGGATATGGAGCCACACGTTGCTCTCCGCGTTGGTGAACGGCCTGGCCGCAGTTGTCTTATTCGCGATGCTCGACAGGTTCAAGCTTCGAAACTGAGCGCTCATTCCGGCAGGCTGACGAGTCTAAAACTCTGAGCATAAGAATGCGCCGGGAAGCGCCGAGTTACCCTCAATAGAGAATGTTTAATCCTTCAGTAACTATATTGAGGTCTTTGTCTTACAGCATGTGTGACGGAATTGCTGTACTCTAAATAGGGACCCCAACAAAAGGAAAATGGAATTCTGATTTGTTGCGCAAGCAACAGATCGTTAAAGGTATGCCCGGGCGCGACGAAAAAATCCCGCAAACAAAATTCTCAGCCGTCCAGTACGTCATTCTGGCAGTGTTCATTGTGCTCGCCTACGGGCTTTGGACCTTGCAGGTACGCAAGACTGACGAGTATGTCACGCGCTCAGAACAGAACCGCATTCGCCAAGTGCCGATCCTCGCGCCGCGCGGAAAAATTTATGATCGCGATGGTCAACTGATTGTCGATAACTATCCGTCATTTTCCGCTCTGCTGCTGCGCGACCAGATGCGTGACCTTAACGCAGATGCGCAGAAGATTGCCGATGGCCTGCACCTTCCGGTAGAGGACGTGCTGGAAAAGGTCCGCCGTTATCAGCTCGCGCATAAACCGGCCTTTGAACCAATCATCATCAAGGATGACATTACTCCTGACGAGCGTGCTTTCATTGAAGCGCATCGTGACGAATTTCCCGAACTCGAAACGTTGATGATCCATCGCCGTCTCTATCCCAAAGACGGCTTCATGGCGCACCTGATCGGTTATGTGGGTGAAGTCAGTGAAGACATGCTCAACTCGCCCAAGTTTGAACTGTATGAGCGTGGCGATATTGTGGGTCAGTCCGGCGTGGAGCTGCAATACAACGATCTTCTGATGGGCAAGGACGGTTCACGCCGCGTGCTGGTCAACAGCAAAGGCAAAGAAGTAGGTCGGCCGCCGAATGCAAATATCCCTGCTGTTCCGGGACAAAAGCTGAAGCTTACGGTGGACATTGATATTCAAAAAGCGGCTGAAGAAGCAATGGAAGGAAAGAATGGCGCAGTGGTGGCCATGGACCCGCGCAATGGCGAGATCCTGGCCATGGTAAGCCGGCCGACTTTTGATCCCAATGATTTTGCGGTGCGCATTTCAGCAAAGGAGTGGGCCGGTCTGGTGGAAGATCCTGCCCACCCGCTGTTTAACAAGGCGATCCAGGCGCAACTTGCGCCGGGTTCGGTATTCAAGATTGTGATGTCAGTGGCCGGCCTGCAGGAAGGCGTCGCGCAGAATATGCACGTGAACTGCGCCGGCGGCGGGGTTTTCTTCGGACGCTACTTCAATTGCTGGGTCAAGGCGGAACACCGCGTTCACGGGCCGGTGGATATCTCGAAGGGCATTTATCAATCCTGCGATGTTTTCTTTTACACACTGGCGGAGCGACTGGGTATCGAGAAGATTGCAAAATGGGCCACTGCCATGGGACTGGGCAAGAAGACCGGCATCGACCTGCCGAATGAGGTCAGCGGCATAATGCCATCGGAAGAGTGGAAGATGAAGACCTTCCGCCAGAAATGGTATGCGGGTGAGGTCATCTCCGTGGGCATTGGGCAAGGAGCTGTCGCGGTGAGCCCCATTCAACTGGCGCGCACGATTGGTGGCATTACAATGGGCGGAACGTTTTATCGCCCGCATGTGGTAAATCCGGACCAGATGCCGCCCGAATTTAAGAACGTTGCTGCTACCTCATCCATGCCAGACGTGGTGCATGTGCCGATGGATCCGCAGAACTGGATCACGATCACCAATGCGATGGCTGGCGTGGTGAATCCTGCGTCTCCAAGCGAACCAGAAGGAGGCACTGCTCCCAGCGCGCATATCCAGGGCGTGGATTTTGCGGGAAAAACGGGTAGCGCCCAGGTTGTGAGCAATGCGTTCCGTAAAAGTAAAGGTGGGGCAGGCAAACAATTTAATGACAACAGCTGGTTTGTTGGAGTTACGCCGCGCAGGAATCCAGAGATTGTCGTCGCAGTGTTGTTCGAAGGCGGCGAACACGGCAAGCTCGCTGCCCGCCTGACCGCACAGATCGTCAGAGCGTATGTGGAGAAGCAAAGGCGTCTTCGCAATGATCCCATGCTGTTCAGTGATAAAGCTGATCCCGGCTCTGTTCCAATCGCAGGAGTTTGGAACCAGTCCGGTTCTATCGGCAATGGTCCTGTGGAGCCGGTTGATATCCACTCCGATTCCAGCGAGGAAGTAGCGCAGGATGAAAATCATTTGCAAGGCGGTACTGTCCTGGTGCGGCTCGGCAAAACAAGTTCGCGGAAACCAGCCAAACCGCTATCGATAGGGTTGGCGGGAGCGGACTGATGAGGCGGCTGATTTCTTTTCGCGATTTCGACTGGCTGCTGCTGACCTTTATCCTCCTGATATGCGCCCTTGGCGTGCTGGAAATTTACAGCACTACCTATGGGACCAAGTTTGCCGGAGCCCATATCCGGCAGGTTTACTGGATTTTGGCTGGCCTGGGCGTAATGTTGGCCGTGAGCCTCATCAATTATCAGGTCCTCCTGGAAAATGCCCATTGGTTTTATTTCATTTCCGTTGCGTCGCTTTTTGCCGTCGCCGTTTTTGGCAAGAAGTACCTGGGCGCGCGCCGTTGGATCCAACTGCCGGGGGGGCAGCACTTTCAGCCATCAGAATGGGTCAAACTCGTCCTGATATTGATGCTGGCAAAGTATTTCAGCGCGCAAGGTGAACGTGAGGATGCTTCACTTTCTGACATCGTGAAGGCCGGTCTGATCGCTGGCGTCCCGATGCTTTTGGTGCTGAAGCAGCCTGACCTGGGCACCGCGCTCACGTACGTTCCAGTAGCGTTGATGGGATTATTTTTGGGCGGTATTCAATTCCGGCACGCAGCAGCCATCCTGCTTGTTGCTGGAGTGTTGTTGCCTACGCTCTGGATTTATGGACCCCGGTTGCATCTGGTGAAGCAGTATCAGAAGGACCGGTTGACCAGTTTTTTGCATCCTGAGGCCGATTCGCAGAAGTCGGGGTATCAACTTGAGCAATCTAAGATTGCCGTTGGTTCGGGGGGGATTTGGGGCAAAGGTGTGCGGAAAGGCTCGCAAACACAGGGGTCTTTCCTGCCTGAGCCGCATACCGACTTCATTTTTGCCGCCTGGTCAGAAGAGCATGGCTTTGTGGGCGCAGTGGCCTTGCTGCTGCTATACTTCTTAGTATTAATGCGTTTGATCCATAACGCTCAGACCGCGCCGGACAGCGCGGGCGGCTTTGTGGTGATGGGTGTGGTGGCGGTTTTACTGTTCCACATCCTGGTAAACGCGGGAATGGTGGTTGGGTATATGCCCGTCACCGGTATTCCTTTGCCACTGATGAGCTATGGCGGCTCTTCAGTGTTGTTCATGTTTCTGGCGCTGGGTATTGTAATGAACATTCGGATGCGCCGCTTCGTGAACTGATGAAGGAACAAAAATTGCGCCAAGTGGCGCGACACGTAACAGGATTTTTCAGGATTGAACGTTTACGCCCTGACGTTAAAGAGGGCGCCGGCAGATTGAAGGAAGCCGGAGAGTATCAGAAAGCATTGCCGGGCAGGGAACGGCCCCGCGGGATTTACCCAACCAGGCGCAACTACGGCGCTTGCTTGGGGACCCGCAGTGTGTGCCACAAACCCGGAGTGCAAAGGTGCACAGATTTTTCAAACAAGTCATAAGCAGATTACAGATGTTGGCCGGAGAGGTTTACTCACCGCAGCCGAATTGTATTTCCTGCATAAGATCAGATTGAATTTCCGGGCACTCAAAGCCAGTCAACCCGCGCCGCAAGCGCCGGTCTCCTGACCTTTTTTCTGGACCTCCCGCCTCTTCTCTCTCACCGGTAAAACCGGAGAAGATTCATGTCAAAAGAACTATTTGTCTCCTCCACACCGCACGAAACCAAAGTTGCGGTGGTGGAAGACGACCAACTATCAGAAATTTATTACGAACGGGAAAACGAATACACGCTGGCCGGTTCCATCTACAAGGGACGGGTCACGCGTGTGCTGCCGGGCATGCAGTCTGCCTTTGTGAATATCGGGCTGGAGCGCGATGCGTTCCTTTACGTTTCCGACTTCCTGATGGAAGAAGATGAGGACGCCGATGCCATCGGCGAGGCCGTCGCAAGCTCCCGCAACGCCCCCATCATTGAGGTGCGCAGCGCAGAGGGTCAAGCTCACCCTGAGGTGCAAGAGATTTTTCCGCCTGGCGAATCAGGCGAGGAAGAGGACGAAACTGATCAAGGAGCATCCGAAAATGTCTCGGCTGATGCCGGTGCACCGCAGGAACCAGAACGGGAAGGCGCGCGCAAATGGCGAGGCCGTCGCCGCCGCGGAAGAGGTGGACGTGACCGTTTTGCTGATCGCGGCAGCAACCGTCAAGCATCCGGTGACCGTGGAGACACAGAAAAGCCGGTAGAAGCGGCGACTGAAGAGCACAGCGAACCACCTGTGGAAGAGGAAGCGGAACCCCGCTCTGAGCACCACCAAAGCCATCCGGAGCCGCGCCACGAGAGCCGTTCTGACTCGCGCCACGAAGGGCGCCATGAGCCGCGGCATGAGGGCCGTCACGAAGGGCGCACCGAGTCCAGATTTGAACAGCGTCCTGAACCAATCCTGTTGCCCGGTGAATCGATTTCCAAATACCAGCCGCAAGGATCACAGTCCAGCACTTCACAAGCTCAAGTAAAGACAGAGTCAGCACCACGGCCTAAACCCTCTACCGAATACTCCATTGACCCTTCTGCATTTTCGGCTGGTTCCATGGTGCTTCCAGGCGAGACGCTGGCGAAGTATGGAAAAGAAAAACATTCGCCACAAAACAAGGTGACTCAGTCGCCGGAACCAAGTGCAACAGAGACGCAAGAACATGGCTTCCTTCAGGACGCCGAATCAGCCGGACCGGTCCCATCGCAATTCGAGCATCAGGAAGAAGCCGAAGCACGCGTGGAAGCGCCTGCTGTATTCCATCGGCGGGAGCCTGCGCACGCCGTAGAAGAGGCCGAAGCTCCTGAGCCTGTTCCAACTTTCAAACACGCGGAGAACCCGCCCCACGAGCAGGAGGCAGAACGATTCGAAAGCATGAACGTGGGAAGTGCTTTTGGCGGCGGTGTGACTGAAGAGGAAGAAACAACTGAAGTCGATCAGGAAGAGCAAGCCGAGGAAGCTACACACCTGGATTCAGCGCTTGAGCCCGCCTCCCAAGAGCAGCAAAAGTGGTCGTCTCCCAGCGTTTCTGAAAATCGCGGCAGCCAGGCGCGTGGCGTGATTGAGGAAGAAGAAATCGAAGAAGAGGAAAGCGACATACCCCGCTTTGAAGAAGACGCCGATATTGGTGAGTTCGAAGAACTGGAAGAAGAAGTCCTGGGTCAGGCAGGCGAACAGATGGTCCCAATGGGCAGCGAACTCATGGAAGCAGTACGCGATGCCTATGTGAACGAAAAGGCCACGGGAAAGTACGAAGCAGAAGGGCTTGATCAGGAAGAGCAGGAAGAAGTTGAAGAGGCTTTTGGGCTGGCTGAAGAAGGCGCGGAAGCCGGGGAAGAGGACGCGGAAGGACCTGACGAGTCGGAAGACGCCAGCGTAGAGCAGCATGCACCTGCGGGTGGATATCAGCAGCGCACAGAACGCAGGCCGCATGATCGCCGTGGCGGGCGACGTGGCCCTCCAGGACGCCGCACGCGTGGCGGACGCCCACCGCGTCATCAGTCGGCACGGCAGATGCCGGCCATCAGCGATCTGCTGAAAGAAGGCCAGGAAATTCTGGTGCAGATTGCCAAAGAGCCAATCGCCAAGAAAGGCGCCCGCATCACCAGCCACATCGCCCTGCCAGGGCGCTATCTGGTTTATATGCCCACTGTGCATCATACTGGGGTTTCACGCAAGATTGCTTCGGAAGAAGAGCGGCATCGCTTAAAGAGGATTGCATTAAGTGAACGTGGTGAGGCGCAAGGCGGCTTCATTGTGCGCACGGCTGCAGCCGGAGCGGAAGAGCAGGATCTGCGCAATGACATCCGGTTCCTCATCAATCTGTGGACTGAGATCAGGGGACGTGCTGAAACATCGAAGGCTCCCGCGCTGATCTACCATGATCTGAATCTGGTTGAGCGCATTTTGCGTGACCAGGTGAGCGGAAGCTTTTCCGCCATTTGGGCGGACACAGAGCAGGAATACGAACGAGTTCTGCGCTTTGTCAGCCGCTTCCAGCCTTCGCTGGTCAGACGCGTCAAGCTGTACAGCAAAGATACGCCGCTGTTTGAGCAGTTCAACATCACGGATGAAATTAACAAAGCTCTCAAATCTAAAGTCTGGCTGCGGAGCGGTGGTTATATCGTAATCAATCAGACGGAAGCTTTGGTCGCCATTGACATCAACACCGGCAAATACGTAGGCAAGACAGCGCGCCTGGAAGACACGATTGTCAAAACCAATATTGATGCCATCAAGGAAATTGTGCGGCAGATCCGCCTGCGCGATCTCGGCGGCATTATCGTGATCGACTTCATTGACATGGACGAGCGCCGGAACCGCCAAAAGGTTATGCAGGCGCTGGAAGAAGCGCTGAAAGCAGATCGTGCGCCTTCCAAGGTGCTGCAGTTTAATGATTTCGGATTGGTAGCCATCACACGCAAGCGGGTCAAGCAATCGCTGGAGCGGACTTTGGGTCAGCCATGCCCCACATGCCAGGCTACTGGCATGATCAAGTCCGTAACCACGGTCTGCAATGAAATTTACGTGGAAATGCGGAAGATGGCGCGGCATTTTGAGCGCGATGTAATGATCCGCGTGAACCCTGAAGTGGCCAAGGCCCTGAAAGGAAACAACGGACGCTGGATTCAGGAGTTGGAAGAGTTGGTGAAGAAGACGGTGCTGGTGAAGTCTGATCCGTTGCTGCACCCGGAGCAGTTCGATATTCAGTGATTTTTAGCCGCGAATTGCGCGAATGAACACGAATCAAACAAGAATTCGCGTTCTTTCGCGTATATTCGCGGCAAGTTTTTAGCTTTGCGCTCTCTGCGTCCTTTGCGGTAAATTCTTCGGTCGATCCGAACAGGCTCCTGAATCTCACCAATGGCAAAAAAATTCAAAGGTACGCCCGCGCAGGAGCGCGCGCTGAGCGCATATGTGAAGCTGGAACGCGCTGCCGGCACGGCGTTTGCCTATGCACGTGTCGGACTGGAAGAAGAAGGCCTTACCCTGGGCCAATTTGCCGTGTTAGAAGCATTGTTTCACGTGGGCCCGCAATGCCTGGGCGACCTGGCGCGGCGCATCCTCACCAGCAGCGGAAACCTGACTTTGGTGATCGAGAACCTGCAAAAGCGCGGCTTGGTGAAAAGAGAACAGCAGGGCAAGGACAAGCGCTTTGTCTTGGCCAGCATCACACCTGCTGGTGAAAAGCTGATTGCCAGGATATTTCCTGAACATGCCCGGCGCATCACTGAGATCATGGGCCGGCTTAAAGCTGACGAACAGGAGCAACTTGGACAGCTGTGCAGGAAGCTGGGAAAAGGCGAGTAAGAAGGTTTGGTAATTGGGTAATTTGAAGAGAGCTACCACGGGTGAAAAGAATCAATTACCAGATCACCAAATTACCAATTTACTAAATTCGTCTGTTATCTTTATCCGCTCATGCGCCCACGTGCTTTCCTCTATGCTGCTGCGATTTTTCTAAGCAGCAGCCTTCTTTTTCTGGTGGAACCCATGGCGGGCAAACGCCTACTGCCGTTACTGGGCGGCTCCGCTTCAGTATGGATAACCTGTCTTGTTTTCTTTCAAACCATTCTTCTGGCTGGATACCTATGCGCGCACGGAATCGCAACCCGCTTAAGTCCACGGATGCAGGCATGGATCTATGGATTTCTTCTCATTGCCAGCCTTGTCCAAGTGGCGCGCAGTTTGCATCCCGATCTTCGATCGTCCACCGCTCACCCGATTTCAAGCGTGCTCTGGCTGCTGACAATGCTCATCGGACTGCCGTTTCTTGTAATGTCCGCCACGAATCCACTGCTACAGGCGTGGTACGCGCGTGGCTCTGCACAAAGCGGCGATCCGGTAAATGCCCCGGCGCCGCCTTACAGGTTGTTTGCGCTTTCCAATTTCGGTTCGCTATTGGCTTTGATCGCCTATCCAACGCTCATTGAGCCGCACTCCAGCCTGCATGCGCAAACAGTGGCATGGTCGTCAGCTTATCTGGTATTCGTGGTGGTTTGCTGCGGAATCAGCCTGGGTGCTCGCAATTTCTCCGCAAAGCAGCCCCCAATTCCGGCGTCTCCCATCGCGATGAACAGTTCTGACCTGAGATCTAACCTGCCGCCAACTCCGCATGAGCGAACGCTTTGGTTGCTGATGGCGGCCTGCGGAGCATTGCTGCTTTCGGCAGTGACCAACCACCTCAGCCAGAACATTGCCGCCATTCCGCTGTTATGGATCATCCCGCTCACGATCTATTTGTTGACGTTTGTGATTGCATTCAACGGAGGAAAGTTATATTTCCGGTGGGCGGTCGTGCGCCTTCTGCCGGTGGCCCTGGGCAGCGTGGGATATTTCATCGCCGATGCGGATGCCGACCTGCCTATCAAGATCTCCATTCCTCTTTTTTGCATTATGCTTTTCATTGCCTGCCTGTTTTGCCATGGCGAACTGTATCGCCGCCGGCCTTCGCCGCGCTATGCCACCCAGTATTATTTGTTTATCGCAGCCGGCGGGGCTCTGGGTTCAATGTTTGTCGGCGTTCTTGCCCCCGTGATTTTTCGCGGAAGCTATGAACTGGCATGGGGCCTGGTTTATACAGCAGCGCTCGCGGCAGTTTTGCTGTGGAAAGAACATATAGGTTTCCGTCTGTTTTGGCCCTCGGCCACGGTAGCGCTGCTTGTGGTTGTGGCGCTACAGGTGCGGTCTTACAGTGAAGACGCCATTGTCCAGGTGCGCAGCTTTTACGGCACGCTGCGCGTGACGGAAGAAAACAGTGACGAAGCCGGCATGTTTCGTACGCTGATCCATGGAAACATCCAGCATGGGACGGAATACTTTGCCAGCGAAGAATTTCGTACAGACCCAACCACCTATTACACGCACAATTCGGGCATCGGATTGGCGCTGGACCTCTGTTGTAAGGGCAAAGCGCGGCGCGTGGGCGCCGTCGGTTTAGGGGCTGGGACGCTGGCAACATACGGAAAGCCCGGTGATGTGTTCCGCTTCTATGAAATCGATTCTCATGTGGAAATCATCGCAAAAAATGTTTTTACCTATTTGCGTGAATCGAAGGCAAGAATCGAAATCGCGCATGGCGATGCCCGCCTTTCGATGGAGGCGGAGCCGCCCGAGAATTACGACGTAATTGCCGTAGATGCTTTTTCGGGTGATGCGATCCCCGTCCATCTGATTACTTCTGAAGCAATTCAACTCTATCTGCGCCATCTGGAGCCTGGCGGAATCATTGCTTTCCATATCTCCAATCTTTATCTCGATCTCGCTCCCGTGGTAAAGCAACAGGCGGACCACGCCGGCCTGAAGGCCGTCAACATATCAACTCCAGAGCATGACAATACAGGCGCTTTCGCCGCACAATGGGTCCTGGTTACCTCGAATGAAAAATTTTTGTCACTGCCAGAAATAACCAAGGCGAGCCAGGAAATTGCTGTCCATCCCAACCTGCGCCTCTGGACGGATGACTACAGCAGCCTGCTGCCAATCTTGAATTTCAATGGCGGAGCAGATAATGGCAAAAAGCCATAAATCTTCCCTGAATCTCTCGCTTTAACTCTGCTGAAACTATTTTGACATCAAAGCATCTAATTCAGGCGAGCGAGACAGGGCCTGCAATACCAATTTTCCTGAGGAGAGAAGGATATGGCTTCAAAATGGCAACTGTTGTCAGGGCGCGTGCTGTTAAGCGTGATTTTCATTCTAAGCGGCCTGGGCAAACTGCCGCACTTTCACGATGTCGCAGGCATGATGGCGGCAAAGGGCATTCCACTTGCCTCCGTGGCACTGGTTATCACGTTGCTGATTGAAATCGGCGGCGGATTGCTGGTGCTGACCGGTTACAAAGCACAGTATGCGGCGCTGGTAATTGCACTCTGGCTTATACCGGTCACGCTGGTTTTTCATCACTTTTGGGGAATTCCGGCGGACCAACAGCAGGAACAGATGATCAATTTTCTAAAGAATGTCGCGATTATGGGCGGCCTGTTGATTCTAGCTTACGCCAGTCCGAAGACGGCAGAAGCAAGGGCATAAACACAAACAACGGGGGGACAACAACATGATTCAGGTAAGACGGGGTAAAGAACGCGGCCATGCCGACCACGGCTGGCTGAATACATACCACACATTTTCGTTCAGCGATTACTACGACCCAAAGCATATGGGGTTTCGCAGCCTGCGTGTGATCAATGAGGACTGGGTGCAGCCGGGATACGGT
The DNA here is from genome assembly GCA_036488825.1 of Candidatus Angelobacter sp. GTDB lineage: Bacteria > Acidobacteriota > Terriglobia > Terriglobales > Acidobacteriaceae > Angelobacter. The sequence continues at coordinate 47,761 of DASXGZ010000021.1, read as the reverse complement.
TTTCCAACGCATCCTCATCGTGACATGGAGATCATCACCGTGGTGCTGGAAGGATCGCTGGAGCACAAGGACAGCATGGGCACGGGCTCAGTGATTCGTCCGGGAGAAGTACAGAAAATGAGCGCCGGCACAGGAGTGCGCCACAGCGAATTCAATCACTCAAAAAGCGAACCGGTACATCTCTACCAGATCTGGATTCTGCCGGAAAAAGAAGGAATCCAGCCGAATTATGAGCAAAAAGCCATTCCGATGAAAGAGAAGCAAGGCAAGCTCAGGCTGGTAGCTTCGCCTGCCGGAGGCAACGGCAGCAGCGCGGTAAAACTGTATCAGGACGCAGAGTTGTACACCGCGGCTTTGAATAAAGCAGATTCCGTGGAGCATGAACTTCGTGACGGGCGTTATGCCTGGGTCCAGGTAGCACGCGGCGAGGTGAACATCAATGGCCAGACACTCAAGGCTGGCGATGGCGCTGCGGTTACAAAAGAAGAGAAATTGCAGATCAGCGGCAGCGCCGATGCCAGTGAGGTGCTGGTGTTTGACCTGGCGTGATCGGAGCAGTTGGCAAATAGCAATTGGCAATTAGCTTTGGCAAAATCACCCAGATTTCTTGCAGGCAAGACCCGATAAAACGTAGCCGCGAATTTCGCGAATAAACACGAATCAGAAATGATTCGCGTAGTTCGCGTTGATTCGCGGCTAAATTTTTTGTTTGTCAATTTTGGAGGCTAACCGCTCCTGGTTTTGACCGTCTATTAAAACGCGATACCTTGACGATCTACAATCAGGTTGTCGATAATCATAGTATGGGAAAACCAAACGATCTGGTTCAGGGAACCCTGGATCTTTTAATACTCAAGACGCTATCACTTGAGCCTAAGCACGGCTGGGCCATCGCGAAGCGTATTCAGCAGATTTCGAATGAGGTTCTGCAAGTCCAACAAGGGTCTCTTTATCCAGCCCTGCACCGGCTTGAGCAGCAGGGCTGGATTCGCGCCAAATGGAATGAGAGTGAAACCGGCAGGCAAGCCAAGTTTTATTCGCTCACCGCAGCCGGCCGCGCTCAGTTGGAAAAAGAAAAAGAAAGCTGGAAACGTCTTTCTACAGCGATTGACGTAGTGATCGAGAGCCTGTAACGGGGAGGAAGTATGCGCTGGGTGCAACGATTTCGAATGGCGCTCCTGATGCTGTTCAGCCGCAAAAGCGAAAAAGACCGCTTAAATGCGGAAGTGCAGTTCCATCTGGAACAGCAGGTTGCGGAGAATATCAGCAGCGGAATGGGGCCTGGGGAAGCCCACGCAGCAGCCCTGCGCCTTTTCGGCAATCCAACACTTTTGCAGGAGGAAACCCGTTCAGCCTGGAGTTGGAACTGGCTGGAAGGCATCTGGCGGGATCTGCATTATGGCGTTAGAACGTTGTTGCGCACGCCGGGATTCGCATTGACAGCGATTCTCGTCATGGCTTTGGGGATTGGCGCTACTACTTCATTGTTTACCATTGTGCGCTCGGTGCTTTTACGGCCGCTGCCATTCCGCGAGCCAGATAAATTGGTGATGCTGTATGAACGCTTTCGCCAGCAGCCGGAGTCTTATAACGTCGTAGCTCCTGCTGATTTTCGCGACTGGCGGGCGCAGACGCATGGATTCGAAGATATGGGCGCGTGGCGCTGGTACGGCTTAAATCTGAGCGGCGAGCATGGCGAGTTGCCTGAAGTGCTGGGTGCTGCGGCCGCTTCCTGGAACCTCTTCTCTGTCCTGGGGGTTGAGCCTGCGTTGGGACGGACTTTCATCGCAGAAGAAGACCGGTTCGGCGCGAACGATGTAGTTATGCTTACCTGGAGCTTATTTCAAAGCCGGTTCAGCGGTGACAAAGACATCATCGGCAAGCAAGTACGGATCGATTCAAAGCCATACACCGTTGTTGGGGTGCTGCCGGCGTGGTTTTCCTATCCTGATCCGACAGTGAAGTTGTGGCTCCCATACACACCGACTTTTATGCCGGATGAATTCAAGCCCGACCATCATCAGAGCCATGTGATTGCGCGTATGAAGGACAAGCATAGCGCAGCGGCAGCAATAAAAGAGGTGAGCGCACTGCAATATCAGATCCACATGCAGAATCTCGGCAAGCCGGTGGCGGAAGATGTGGTAACGCGTCCCATGATTGAGGACCTAGTTGAAGACGTAAAAACGCCGCTGATCGTGCTGATGTCTTCGGTGGGATGCATGCTGCTGATTGCATGCCTGAACGTCTCGAATCTGCTGGTGGCGCGTAGCGCTGCCCGCCGCAAGGAGGTAGCAATTCGAGGCGCGCTGGGCGGCAGCCGGTGGAAGTTGGTTCAAGAGCAGATGATAGAAAGCTTACTAATATCCATTGGCGGAGGATCAGTGGGTTTGGTGCTCTCTTTTTCGGCAACAAAGTGGCTGGCAACACATTGGCGCGACCTGCCCCGCGCTGATGCAATCCATGTAGATGGGACAGTTCTGGCGTTTTCCATTGCCATTGTGTTTGCGGCTGCTTTGCTCGCCGGATTATTGCCGGCCATTTCTTCTACAGGCAAGAGCCTGCTCGGGGCATTGCAGGATTCCGCGCGCTCTATTGGCGGAAGCGCATCACGAGCGGCGCTGCGCAAGGTGCTGCTCACGGCTGAAATTTCGCTTACGGTAGTTCTTCTTATCTCTGCGGGGCTATTGTTCAAAAGTTTTGTTCACCTGCGCACGTCAGACCTCGGCTGTGTCACGGAAAACGTGCTGACTGCCCGATATGGATTGCCAGAAAAGAAATACGATACGGCGGCAAAGGTGACGGCTTTTCACGAGGCCTTGCTGGAGCGCGTTCGCAGCCTGCCGGGAGTCCGTGCTGCCGGACTAATCTCTACAGCGCCAGGCGCCGGCTACGAGGGCGATAGTGTCTTCACCATCCCTGAGCATCCGGGCCAAGGCCCGAGTCTGGATCTGGATACACTTACCCGTAAAGCCGAGCCCGGGTATTTCAGTGCCCTGAAGATACCCTTACTAAGCGGCCGGCTTTTTACTGATCAGGACAAGCTGGGGCGAACGCATCATGTGCTGATCAGCAAAAAGTTCGCTGAACAATTTTTTTCCGGGGAAGATCCAATAGGGAAGCATGTGCAGATAGCCTTCATGGGTAATAAGCCCGAACCATATGAAATTATCGGAGTTGTGGGCGACACCCTCCACGACGTAGGCCAACCAATCAAAGCAACAATTTATCGACCGATCTTGAACGGTGATCCGCACCTGGACACCCTGGCGACGATTGTGGTGCGGGCCGCTGTTGAGCCCTTAAGTTTGTCGATGTCGATTCAGAGACAACTGTCGGCTCTTGATCCGGAGTTGCCGATTTATCGTGTGCTGACTATGCAGCAGATCGTTGGAAGGGCAACTGCGAGCAAAAGTTTCAGTGCTTCGCTGGTGCTGGCACTTGCGCTGCTTTCACTGGTGTTAGCTGCTGTGGGTCTGTATGGAGTGCTGTCTTACCTGGTGACTCAGCGCATCCCGGAGATTGGCATTCGCATGGCCTTGGGTGCGCAGCGTAGCGAAGTGCTGCGACTGGTCCTAGTCGATGGAATGCGCCCAGTATTGTTCGGCTTGGTTTTGGGATTGATGGGAGGCGCGGTTGCAGGAGTGCTCATCAAATCAATTCTCTACGGAACGCGTCCGCTGGATCCGGTGGTGTTTGCCGCGATGATCGGCAGTCTCTTGTTTACATCTGTGATTGCCAGCGCCGTGCCGGCATTACGTGCATGCAGGATTGAGCCCACGCAAGCTCTGCGGACTGAATAATTTGAGGTCTCATTCACCTTACAACGCCGTGGATTTTTGCGGGCATTTCCTGCTTATTCCACTGTGATGATTTAGGGCTTTTGCCCCACAAGTTCACATTACTTTCGGTACAATCCCCGAGTCCTGCCCTGCTCCCTTAGTAACATTTGGGGCAAATTCAAGAACCGTGTGCAGCAATACCACAATAACTTGTGGTGCTATGCCGTTTGTGTCGCAGGATTTAGATGTTTAAGCGGCAAAAAAGCTGGTACTAGCCCTAAAGATACCCCCCAAACACCGGAAGAAACCGGAAGTTACCTATTGACCTTCCCTCGTTAACCCGGATATAACTCGCATCGACCTTAAATTTTCCCCCCCGAGAAGACAAAGGATTTATCCACAGGCCTCAGGTGAGGCAATCAACTTATTGTGGAAAGGCTACACATTTATGGCGGCAGATTCGCGTGAGGTAATGAACATCAGGCAGGCCTCGCAGTACCTGGGGGTCAGCCCGGACACGCTGTACAAATATGTGACCGAAGAAAAAATCCCTGCCTTCAAGCTCGGGAACCGCTGGAAGTTCAAGAAAACGATTCTGGACCAGTGGATGGAACAAAAAAGCACGATGAACATGGGCGGAGCCAAGAAAAAGCCAAAACCGGCAAAAGCGGCTGCAGCCCGGTAAGACCGGGAAACCGGAGAACGATAAAGGAATTCAAGAACAAGGCAGGATGGCATGTTTGGATCAGCAAAATCGATTGTGGGATTGGACATCGGCTCCAGTTGCATCAAGGCGATCGAACTAAAGCGTTCGAAGGGTGAGATCGTGGTATCGCACCTGGGCGTGGAGCCGCTGGCCAGCGACATCGTGGTGGACTCCATGATTGTCGATTCGGGCAGCGTTTCCAGTGCGATCAGCAAAATCTTCGGTGAACACGCAATTAAAACGAAATCGGTGGCCACCTCGGTCAGCGGACACTCCGTGATCGTGAAGAAGATCAGCGTGCAGCCCATGAGCGAGGGCGAATTGGCTGAGAGCATCACCACGGAAGCGGCCCAGCATATTCCGTTCGACATAGCTGACGTAAATGTTGATTTCGACATCCTCAATCCAGATGACACCGGTCCCCAGATGGACGTACTGCTGGTGGCGGTGAAGAAAGACAAGATCCTGAATTACACGAATGTGTTGTCCCTGGCGGGCAAAGCGCCCGCGGTAGTGGATATCGACGCGTTCGCCCTCCAGAACTGTTACGAATACAACTATCAGCCGCACCATGATTCCACGGTAGCGCTCCTCAACCTTGGCGCCAGCGTAATGAACATCAATATAGTGAAAGGCACTTCGCCACTGTTTACCCGCGACGTGAGCGTAGGCGGCAATCAGTACACGGATTCGCTCCAGAAAGAACTGGACTTGAGCTTTGATGATGCCGAGGCACTTAAGCTTGGCCGGAAGGTCGGGACGGTAAGCGAAGACGCCAAGCTGCCGATTCTTCAACAAGTTACCGAAATTATCGTGCTGGAAATTCAGAAGACGTTTGACTTCTTCCGTGCCACGGCATCCGGCGAGCACATTGAACGCATTTACCTGGCGGGCGGTTCGTCACGGGTACCCGGCCTGGTGGAGGCGTTGCGGCAGGAGTTCTCATTGCCGGTGGAAATACTCAATCCGTTCCAGCGCATTATTCCACCAGCCGATTCAATGGAGCACGACATACTGGAACAGAATCCGGGACAGCTCGCGGTTGCGGTGGGTTTGGCCCTGAGGAGCTTTGAAGACTTATGATTCGCATCAACCTGCTAGGAGTTCCGAAAAAGACATCGCGTGGCAGACGCGTCAACACCGTAGCTTCCACTGGTGGCGGCGAGGGATCAAGCACCGTGATTCTGGGCCTGATATTTGTAGGCGCGCTTGCAGTGCTGATCGGTATAGCGCACGTCTGGGTACAACGCCAGCATGACGTGCTGGAAAAGGACCTGCAAAAAGCCATTCTGGAGAACCAGCGGTTGGGCGACGTAAAAGCCAAATACGAGGCCAGCAAGAGAAAGGCCGATCTCTATGAACGCCGGGTACGCGTTATCGACGAACTTAAGTCGGCGCAGTCAGGGCCGGTTGATCTGCTCAACCTGGTGGCGGACACCATCAATGGCACAGATGCAGTCTGGCTTGAAACCATGACCAATGATGGTAAGACGCTGAATTTTACCGGGATGGCATTAAGCCCGAACTCCGTGGCCGATCTGATGTCCAACCTGAGAAAGACTGGCGCCTTCAGGACAGTAGAAATTAAAGAGACAGCCCAGGACACAAATGTGAAGGAAGTTCAGGCTTTCAAGTTCGAGCTAATTTGTGAAATGGCCCCTGGTTATAAGGGGAAGGCCCAAAAGCAGTCGTAACACGAGCAGTAATCCACCGGGGACGGTTTGTATATGGCTAAATTCGGAGAAATGTCGTTAGCAACGCGGGCGGGAATCTTGTTCCTTGCCGCGGCCATGGTGGGCGCAGCCTACTACTACATCTATTTCAATCCCATGTATCAGGCGAACCAGCAACTGGATGCCAAGATCAAGGACAAAAAAGACGAAAACGAACGGCTGAAGACATTCGAGCCCAAGCTGCTTGAGGTAAACCGTAATATGGCCATCCTGCAACAGCAGCTTGAAATCCAGAAAAGGATCGTTCCTGAGGACAAAGATGCGGACCAGTTCATCAAGTTATTGCATGATACTGCGGCCACATCTGGAATTGAAATTCGCCGGTACACGGCCATGCCCGTAACCAATAAGGAATTCTACAGCGAAGTGCCTTTTGCCATCGATATTGACGGCCCGTATTACTCGGTGCTGAATTTCTTTCAGCGTGTGGCCGAATTGGAACGGATTGTTAACGTCAGCAATATGCAAATGGGCAACACCAAGAGTGGCAGCGCAGCCAAGGTAAAAACTGGATATAGCTATGCACCCGGTGAAACCGTTCTGGCCAGCTGCACGGCAACTACTTTCTTTAGCCATGAGCCGGAAGACGTTACGGCGGCTGGGCCGGGTAAGCTCGGACAGCCCGCGGTTCCAGCAACGCCGGCAAAGTAAATGAATTCATGAAGACTGCGACAAAAGGGAATTGAGATGAAGCTGATACAAATTCTTGCGCTTGCAACAGCCATGGCGACGATGGCCACGGCGCAGAATTCCGGCGCCAACGGCCAGACGAAGGCAACTCCAACTCCGACTCCGGCTGCCGCCGGTAAATCGAGTGGAACCACGCAAACGGGCGCTAAAAAGCCCGTTGGCAGCAGCCAGCAGTCCAAGGCTAAGCCAGGCGCTGCGACACCGGCACCAACCACGAGCAGTAAGGCTGCGGCCAAGCCTGGAACGCCGGTACAGGGTGGGTCTGCCTCAGGCGCTCCCACCAAGCCTGCTGTAAAGACGAGCATAATGCCGGTTAAGGTCCACACTAACGGCGCGGAAGCTAAGGGTTCGCCTACCCCCGTGATCGCTGCCCAAAGTGCGGTGAAAACGGCAGATACCAAGGCGAACGCTAAAAAATCGGACGCCAAAAAGGCAGATGCCAAGAAAAAGGTAGATGCGACCAAAGCACCGGCAGTGATCGCTGTCAAACCAACCAAAGAAACTAAGAAGCCGTCATCTGCGCACACCAAGGCGGCCGTCACACCTGCTGCACCGAAGGTAACCAAGCTGGCTGAATCGCCCAAGACGGAAGAAAAGCCTGCGCCTTCAACAAGAAGTTTTGGACCGCGAGGACGCCGGGACCCCTTTGTAAGTCCTATCGTCAGCAAAGAGGGAGTCGGCAGACCTCAGCCAAATTGCACCAATGGCAAACGGTGCCTAGTGATTCCGGAGTTGGTGCTGCAAGGCACGATAAAAGACACCTCGGGCAAGATGATGGCCGTGGTTGCCAATAGCACCAGACATACTTACTTCCTAAGAGAAAATGACCAGGTATTTCAGGGAAGCGTGGAGAAGATCACCAGTGACTCAATCATCTTTCGTGAGTACGTGAAGGATGCATTGGGGCGCGAAACCGCGCGTGAAGTGGTCAAGAAACTTGTGCCGGCTTCATAAGCGGTTAACTGAATTTACGTAACGGAAAAGAACGGCAGTCAGAAGAAATTGCAACGCAGTAGGGCCGAACCAAGGGGAAACAAACAGCTACGATTTGAGAGATATAAGAAGTTCCGAACGGCTGGAGTTGTTACATAGGCGTTTAACGCCGCGCATGACCGGCGAGTGAAATTTGCAGCCGGAATGGGGAGACAATAGATGAGGCTTAAGCAATTGTTAGGAATCGTTCTGCTGGCCAGCGCAAGCGCAATGGCGGCTACCGTTTCGCAACAGGGAGGCGTTCTGGCAACAAGCCAGGATAGCGCTGCGGCGACACCCGCACCGTCTATAAAGGCAATCGGTGCCCCTACACGGATTGGCGAGATCTCCATTGCCCGCGCTAGCGAGACATTGAATGTCGAGATTAGCGGTAGCGGCCCCATGACCGCTAAGACCATGCGGCTCACGAAACCAAATCGTATTGTAGTGGACATCCCGAATTCATTGCTTCGGGGACGTGCACGAGAAATCCCCGTCAGCGGCAGCGATGTCAAATCAGTTCGCGTCGCCCGCTACCAGGAAGGTACGACGCGCGTAGTTGTGGATGTGGCCCAGATGCGCGATTTCCAGGTGGTCCCGGAGGGGAACAAACTGGTGATCAGGCTGGCTGAGAGTTCCAGCAACAAGCCCGCGCCGGCACGTGAAGTGAAGGAGCCGGTCATTTCGGCAGCCATGGAACAGCCCGCTGGCCAGAAAGCTGCTGAGGAGCCCAACGCGCCTGTGGCTACAACATCCAAGATCGAAAAAACAGTGGAGGCGGCCCCCTCCAGGTCCCAGATTGCGGCTTCGCATTTTGCGGGTGCAACTCCTCCGCTTCCCAGCATTAATCAGCCTCCTTTTGCGACACACGCCAGCCTGGCTGCTCAGCCCGCAATGATTAATGCGGCTTTGGAGCAGCAACAGCAGGCGGCGCAAAGCACTCCAGCAGGGACTACCATACCTGTCACAGCGACAACAACTGGCAACTGCACCACTGGCCGCTATACCGGCGAACCTTTTGGCATGAATTTCAAAGACCTTGATCTTAAGGATTTTTTCCGCTTGATTCACGAAATCAGCGGCTTAAATGTTGTGCTGGATCCTTCGGTAAAGGGCACAGTCACAATCGTTCTGGATGATGTGCCGTGGGACCAGGCATTAGCCATCGTGCTGGACAATAACGGTCTGGCGTGCACCTTGTCTGGCAATGTGCTTCGTATCGCTACGCTAGACACCATGAAAGTGGAGGCGGAGTCACGTCGCGCACAGCAGGAAGCCCAGGCCCTTGCAGTTCCCAGGCAGACGATCACCCGCTACATGAGTTATGGTCATGCCAAGGATGCAATGCCGGTAATCAAAAAGTTCTTGTCCGCCCGCGGAGAGGTTGTGGCTGACGATCGCAGCAATGCTCTAATCGTGGAGGATATACCAAGCGTGCTTCCCAAAGTGGAAGAGTTGATTCGCATGCTGGACCGCAAGACTCCGGAAGTGGAGATTGAGGCCCGTGTTGTGGCTTCAACCAGGACATTCGCTCGGGATATCGGTACACAACTCGGCGCGGCCTTTGGCAGCGGAAACAATGCCGTGGGAGGCGCTACCGGCGTCAGCCCGATTCAAGTTACTCTACCGAACGGACAAGTTCCCAGGTTCATTACAGCGCCTGGCGCAACAAGCTCGATTCCTTTGTTCTCCGACCTTGGCGCCACCAGCCCAACGGGGGGTATTCAATTCAGCAATGCAACTGCTGGATTCCGTCTTGATTTCATCCTGACTGCGGCGGAAAGCAGAGGTTTGGTGAAAATCCTTTCCCGTCCGCACATCACTACCTTTAACAATATCTCCGCGATGATCAAGCAAGGCTCGCGCATTCCCGTGGTCACAGCGGCGCAATTGGGCGGCCCGCCAACAGTGACTTACTTCGACGCTTTTCTCCGTTTGACAGTGGTCCCGCAAATCACGGCAGAAAACACGATTTTCCTGAACGTGGACGTGGAGAACACGACGCCCGACTTCAGCCGCGTGACCGGTTCACAATTGAACCCCACGCTCAACACGCAACAGGCAACCACGCAGGTGCTGGTTTCTGATGGCGGAACGATTGTGATTGGCGGCGTGATTCAAACCAACAACAGCGTGGCCATTTCACAGATTCCATTCCTTGGCAGCATTCCATTTCTCGGCAATCTGTTCAAGCACACCAACGTGAATACTTCTACCGCGGAGCTGATTTTCTTCATTACTCCAAAAATAATTCAAACTTAGTGTCGCGCATTTGAATTCTTCCCCGGGGATTTAGCGCCCCGGGGTTTTTTATTGAGTGTGGTAGCAGGGCACACTCCTTTTGTCCTACTTGAAGAGACGCACTGGTTTCCAAACACAAACAACGCCTTTGCTTTACAGCTATTCAGAAAAAAGTTAGTGTTTTGATCTGAACTTATGAACTACATTGCTCGACAGAAAAATCTTGCAGAACTATTGCGTCGTGGGGGCTTTGATGGTCTCTTGATAACGCACCTGCCGAATGTGCGTTACTTATGCGGTTTTACCGGGACAGCCGGCGTGATCTTCTTCCAGGTAAGCCAGCGCACACATAAGGCGGCTTTTTACACCGACGGCCGTTATGACCAACAGGCCCATGAGGAAGTACGGAACGCGAAGGTTGTAGTAGGCAAGAGGTCGGCCTTTGTTGAGGGATGTGAGGCCGCCCTTAAGGCCAAAATCAAGACGCTTGGATTTGAAGCCGAGCAGCTTTCATTCGCGGCGTACCAGCAACTTGGGCAGGCAGTGCGTGGAAAGACGAGGCTCAAGCCTGCCGTCGGCACGGTAGAGCAACTACGGCTGATCAAGGACGCAGATGAAATCAGCCAAATCCGGGCTTCGGTGCTGTTGGCAGCTAGCCTTTTCCAGACAGCGCTCTCAGTCATTAAGCCGGGAATCGCGGAAACGCAAGTGGCGGGAGAACTGGAGTTGCAGGCCCGCCGCGCTGGGGCGGAAAAGATGTCATTTGACACAATTGTGGCTGCCGGGGCCCGTTCGGCTCTGCCGCATGGGCGCGCATCCGCACAAGCCATTCCAGCTAAAGGATTTATAATCCTGGATTACGGTGTTATACTCGCTGGTTACTGTTCTGATATGACCCGTACTGTGCATGCAGGAGCCATTTCCCGGGCACATCGCCGCATGTATGATGCAGTTCGGGAAGCGCAACTTGCTTCAATCGGAGTCGTCGGTCCAGGCGTGGAAACAGGCACAGTGGACCACGCAGGCAGGGAAGTTCTGAAGAAGGCTGGTTTCGATAAGTTCTTTACCCACTCCACCGGCCATGGAGTGGGAATTGAGGTACATGAACCGCCTCGGCTGGCCAGAGGCCAAACCCAGAAGCTGGCGCCGGGGATGGTGGTTACAATTGAGCCGGGCATCTATATTCCTGATGAGGGTGGAGTCAGGATCGAAGACATGGTGCTGGTCACTGAGTCCGGACATGAAGTCCTGACGCCTACCACAAAGGACCTGATCACGCTTTAGCTCCGTGGGGAACCCAGCATCCGCGGCGATCGCGAATGACGGGCAGAGGAGAGCCGAATACTTCATGAATCAGAAAGAGCTGAAAGAGCTTATCGATTTCCTGATAGAAAAAGACATTTCCGAGTTTGAGCTCGAGCGCGGAGACGTTAAGGTCCGGATCAAACGCGGCAGTGATGCAGAGACTCAAGTCATCGCCCACACGATGCCGATGGCGCCCATTCAAATGGCCGCTCATCCCACTCCCGCTACGCATCAGGTTCCTTCCGTTGCGCCCCCTCCCGTGACAGCACCACCCCCAGCCGTGGAAGAAGAGTTACACGTTGTAAAGTCGCCGATTGTAGGGACATTTTATGAGGCGCCCGGCCCCGGCACATTGCCTTTCGTTAAGCCTGGTGACCAGGTGGCGGCGGGGCAGGTGCTGTGCATCATTGAAGCCATGAAGCTGATGAATGAGATCGAATCCGATGTCTCCGGGGAGATTGTGAAAACCCTGGTCAGCAATGGCCAGCCGGTGGAGTACGGCCAGCCGCTATTCGCAATCCGGCCGCGAAGGTAAAACCGCTTCATTGGAACGGGCAGGATACTTGTTCTCAACATAAAATAGCCGCGAGGCCGACCACGCGCCGAGTGGCGGGCAACAAGGCAGCAACCCGAGCGCAGGGTCGAGATGTAAAAGCGGTTTGGAGCGAAGCGACATTTAGTAAGCGAAAATAGCCGCGAGGCCGACCACGCGCCGAGCGGCGGGCAACAAGGCGGCCATCCGAGCGCAGGGTCGAGATGTAAAAGCGGTTTGGAGCGGAGCGACATAATTTAATGTTTAAAAAAATTCTCATAGCGAACCGTGGTGAAATTGCGCTGCGCGTTATCTGCGCGTGCAAAGAACTGGGTGTAAAGACCGTAGCTGTTTACAGTGACGCGGACAGAAATTCGCTGCATGTGCGGTTTGCCGACGAAGCCATTTGCATTGGGCCACCGCGTTCTTCGGAAAGCTACCTCAATATTCCCGCAGTGATCAGCGCGGCTGAAATTGCCAATGTTGATGCTATCCATCCCGGTTATGGGCTGCTGAGCGAGAATGCGAATTTTGCTGAAGTGTGCGAAAGCTCGCATATTAGGTTCATTGGGCCGCCTCCGGAAGTCATTCGACTGATGGGCGAAAAAGAAAAAGCACGCCAGGCAATGAAGAAGGCCAAAGTGCCGATTCTGCCCGGGTCCGATGGTGTGATTGCATCAACAGAAGAAGCGCGTGAATGGGCCGCGCAAATTGGCTTTCCAGTGATCGTAAAAGCTTCCGCCGGAGGCGGTGGACGGGGTATGCGGGTCATCCGCAGTGAGTCTGAGCTTGAGGGCTCATTCAACGCAGCGCAATCTGAGGCTGCCGCGGCCTTCGGCAACGGAAACCTTTACATGGAAAAGTTCATTGAGCGTCCCCGCCACATTGAATTTCAGGTACTTGGCGATAGTTACGGCAAGGTGATCAGCCTGGGTGAGCGCGAATGCAGCATCCAGCGGCGGCACCAGAAGCTGCTGGAAGAATCGCCTTCCACGCGAGTGACACAGGAAATGCGTACAGAAATCGGCAAAAAGCTGGAAGAGTCGCTCTCTGAAATTGGGTATGTAAATGCCGGGACTGTAGAGTTCCTGATGGATGAAGACGGAAGTCTTCACTTTATTGAAATGAATACGCGCATTCAGGTGGAGCATCCTGTTACTGAAATGGTGACCAGCATTGATCTGGTGAAATCCCAGATCCTTTTAGCCACTGGCGCGAAAATGGAGGAAATTATTCCCAAGATTGATCGCAAAGGTCAGCGCGGCCACGCGATTGAATGCCGTATCAACGCAGAGCATCCAGAAAAGTTCACACCCTCTGCGGGGAGGATCAAGACATTCCATATTCCCGGGGGGCTCGGCGTCCGCGTGGACACCGCTGCTTATGCCGAGGGCGTGATTCCGCCTTATTACGATTCGCTTATTGCCAAGCTGATTACCTTCGGCAAAGATCGCGCTGAAGCCATCATGCGGATGCAGCGTGCGCTGGAAATGTTTATCGTCGAAGGAATTCATACCACTATTCCTCTGCATCGCCGCATTCTTGCTGACGCCGAGTTTCGTGCTGGCAACATCGATACCAAATATGTCGAGCGCCTGTTATCGCGAATGCACGAAGAGCACGCGGAAGAAGCCACGGCCATCACATAGCGCCAATAAACGCCAAAAGATAATTTTTAGCGCGTAGCAAGAACTTTTTTTGTTGATTTCATGCGGATTTCTGAACCCTGCCTTAATTCCAGATCATCTATTCACCAGATGTTCAAATTAAAACCCTTGGGAGGCGGGAATGACGATCAATTTCGCGGACGGCACACACATTGAAGTAGCGGCAACAGCTTTTGATGATTTCGTCAAACACGATCTCAAGTGGGCGGAATTTGTGCATGGCCGCGCTATAGTAAAAAAGATCGTCTGCAAAGATGCTTCTCATAAACTGCCTCATGCTACTGCAAGCCTGGGCAGGAATGTTCATCCATGTCCAGCAGGCGGCTGCTGAGCCACGTTCTTACCGCTGATGACGACAACTCAATTCTTTGTGAGTCTTCACTGCTTTGTCTGACATCACATTATCCATGCTTCCTCAAAGAAAACTAGGCAAACAAGGACTAGAGGTCTCGGCTCTCGGACTCGGCTGCATGGGTATGTCAGAGTTTTATGGCGCGGGGGACGAACAGGAGTCCATCGCAACCATTCATCGCGCTATCGAACTCGGCTGCACCTTTCTTGATACGGCCGACATGTACGGCTCCGGCAAAAATGAAGAGTTGGTCGGACGCGCAATTAAGGACCGTCGTGACAAGGTTGTGCTTGCGACTAAGTTCGGCAACGTGCGCGGACCGAATGGCGAATTCATGGGCGTAAAGGGCACGCCTGAATACGTGAAGCAGGCTTGTGACGCCAGCCTCAAGCGGCTGGGCATTGATGTAATTGACCTTTATTACCAACATCGTGTCGATAAAACCGTTCCCATTGAGGATACGGTTGGCGCCATGGCAGATCTGGTGAAGGCCGGCAAGGTGCATTATCTCGGACTTTCTGAGGCGTCACCCAAAACCATTCGCCGCGCACATAAGGTCCATCCCATTTCCGCGCTGCAAACTGAATACTCACTGTGGGAGCGTGATCCGGAAGACGAAATCCTGCCCACCGTACGCGAACTCGGCATCGGCTTTGTGCCTTATAGCCCGCTTGGACGCGGCTTCCTTACCGGACAATTTAAGCGCTTTGAAGATCTTGCCCCGGACGACTTCCGCCGCATGTCTCCGCGGTTTCAGGGAGAAAACTTTCAGAAGAACCTTGATCTAGTCGCGAAAATTGAAGAGATCGCACGGGAGAAGAAATGCACTGCCGCGCAATTGGCACTGGCATGGGTCCTGGCGCAAGGTGATGACATGGCGCCGATTCCCGGAACCAAACGCCGGAAGTATCTGGAACAGAATCTTGAATCGGTTAATATCAAGCTGAATCCAGATGACTTGGCGCGTATTGATCAGGTAGCGCCCAAAGGCGTAGCTGCCGGCTCCCGTTATGCTGAGAGATCAATGGCGACCGTAGACAGATAGATCGTTGTAGCTTTGCAAGAATTTTTGACAAAACACTTTTGGCGATGAGTGACCATAACTCATCGCCATTTTTGCTGTCTAATGTACAAGCGCGTCCAATGTCAGTGCTGCACTGGCGCAAACGTTAGTACAAGAAGTGTCTGATCGTCCAATTTGGCGGATGAACCGCGAAACGCCGTAACGTCTCGAATGCAGTCTTCCACAACTTCACGCGAGCCACGGGAGAGGCAGCGGCTCAGGAGGGCGGCAAGACGCTGAGAGCCGTACTCGGAACCATCCGGGCCAAGAGCTTCGGTCAAGCCATCAGAGAAGATGACCAGGCCGTCACCCGGGGCCAGTTGAATATGCGTACTGGAGAACTTCTGGTCGCAGAAGAGTCCCACGGGAACAGTGTTCGACTCGATGGGACGCACGCCGGATGTGCTGACGTGCATTGGCGCGAGATGTCCGCTGTTTGCAATCTCCACAGTTCCGCAGGCATGGGCTTTGCCGGTGATTAAAGTGGCATATTGTGTGGGCAGGGTGCTGCCACAAAAAATCCGATTGGCACGTTCAACAAGTTCCGGCAGGGGCAGTCCGGCAGGAACCAGTGCACGAAACATGGCATGTAAATTGGCCATGAGCATGGATGCGGCCACGCCTTTGCCAGAGACGTCGCCGAGCATGAAATAGAGTTCATTGCCGTGCGGAACCAGGTCACAATAGTCGCCGCTGACCATGCCCGCGGGCTCGTAATGAAATGCAGTTTTCCAGCCTGAAGCAGAGAAGTCGCGTGGCGGCAACAGCCCGTTCTGGATACTCGCTGCCAGTTCCAGGTCTCTTTCCAGTGCGCGGGCTTCTGAAGGTGGCAGGCAATCGAGGCAGACCCGGGCCATAGGATCGGTAAGCACCCGCTGGGCTCC
Organism: Candidatus Angelobacter sp.; assembly: GCA_036488825.1. GTDB lineage: Bacteria > Acidobacteriota > Terriglobia > Terriglobales > Acidobacteriaceae > Angelobacter. The sequence continues at coordinate 31,834 of DASXGZ010000021.1, read as the reverse complement.
CATGTCTTCATGGCAGACTTCGCAGATGCCATATGAACCGGCATCCACACGTGCCAGCGCCTTATCGACTTGCTCGAGAAGCTGAAGCAGGTTGGCGGTTTCCGTACGAGTGACCACATGCTGAAGCTTCTGGCGACGGAGCAGCAGTTGGTCGCGAAGCAGATGGAGATCAGTGACCTGAATAGCCATGAAAAACCCTGTAACTAAAGAATGCTAAAAACGGCATTGGGATTCAGAATTTTGTTGGGAAGACCCGCCAAGCCGTCAGATTGAGAATAGGGCTTGAAGATGGCAGAAACGATCCGATTCTTGCTTTTAATATCGAACCAGTTTTCGTCTGGAGGTGCAATACGATATAGAGGTCAGGCTTTTTCTGGATGCAACGGGGATGCTTTTCCTGCGCAGCTTTTGGTGGGATCCACGGATTTCTTAGTGCGAGGATGCAGGAACTGCTGCCGTTCTTCTTCCAGTTGCAACAATTCCAGGTCGATGCGTGAGTTGTCCCAGCCGAGGGCGTTTCCGATTTTTTGCGCGGCATCACGGCTGCACTCTTCTGACCAGCAGGCGCCCAGCGCAACAGGCACACGGCGCAGAAGAATATCGCCCAAAGTCACCGCTGATTCATGCGCTACGGCCTCAACAGCTTCGGCCACCAGATGGCAACTGTGCGGGCACAGCGGTTCACGCAAACGCTCGTCGAGCGAAGCCGCATGAGCAATGGCCAGGGCATGGCGTCCATGCCATTCGGCAATGGCTTCAGCGCAGCCAGCGGGAATCCTGGCTTTGCATGCCACAAGCCGGGCCCACTGGCGGACCGTTGATTCCACATCTTCTTCCATGCCTGGCGAGGCAAAAATATTTACTGGCTCCGGAATATCCGCCCCGAGTTTGCGGGCCACGTCACGCGCGAGACTGGCGGCGGTGGTGAGCTTGCCACCTATTACGGAAAGCAAGCCGGCAGCGCCGTCATCAGTATGGTCATGTAAGAGGTGTCTGCGCGTTATCGAAGCGGATAATTTGCCAGGAGAAAAGGGAAGAGGACGGATTCCGGCAAAGTCATAATGAACATCGGCCGGCGTGAGACCAGAGTGGGGGAAAAGGCGAGCAAAGCTCTGGAAAAGATAATCGATTTCCTGCACACTTGGTTGAGGGTTGTCCGGAGTACTGGCGTCGGCCACCTCGCTGGTACCGACCAGAAGCTGGCCATTCCATGGAACCACAAAAATCGGGCGGCCATCGACGGCCTCAGTATAAATAGCTTGTTCCGGCGCGCCAATGAATTTTGGCAGAACCAGATGCGAGCCGCGTACACCGCCGATCATTCGAGGCGTGCTTATACCGGACGCAGCAATGACGGCATCAGCCCACGGACCCGTGGCATTTACGATATGTGACGCCTGAACAGTGTATTCCTGGCCAGAAATGCGGTCGCGCAGCCGGGCGCCGGTGACATTGCCGTTATTGCGAGATATTTCCAGAAGCTGAGTGTGATTGCAAACCACTGCCCCGGCGGCCATGCTTTCCGCCAGCCACTCAGCAACCAGACGCTCGGGGAATTCGCATTGCGCGTCTTCATAGGAGTAAACCGACCATGTACTGCCATTGTCCAACTGGCGTTCAAATGCTTTTAAGTCGGAACAGGAAGCACGTTTTCCGCCAGCCCAGCGATGGTAAAGCCACAGCCCAGTCCTGATGGCAAGAGAACTTCTGCGCACTGAACGAGACTTTTTAGGCAAAGCCAGTAGAAACTGGAGTGGACGCACCAGATGCGGCAACTCTGTCAGCAGGCGTTCGCGCTCGCGCAATGATTCGCGGACCAGTCCGATTTCAGCATGTTCCAGATAGCGAAGCCCGCCGTGAATGATCCGCGTGGAACGGCTGGTAGTGCCAGACGAAAAATCATTTTGCTCGACCAGCAGCGTTCGCTTGCTCCAGAGCGCGCACTCCCGCGCTATGGCAACGCCGTTGATGCCGCCGCCAATTACCAGAACGTCGAATTTCTGGCCCTGCTTCTGCAATGGGCTACTCACGTCTACAGCTATTTAGATGCTTTTTCAGGGAGAGGGCAACATTACTTCAGAACATAACTTTAGGTCAGGGATAGTTAAGCCCGTGGATAAAGGCTTTTGAGCGGATTCAGGACCGTGCGTTCTGCAACACCCCTGCCGTTGTGGCCCACAACTCCGGGTTTATATCCGGAAAGATGGAGTCGCGCAGTTCGATCGTTTCCAACTCCTGGAGTTTTTCAGCAGGAATCTGATGAGTGGCTTCAAAGCGGCGCCAGGTGTCGAGCAAACAGCGGAACTGGTCTAGATGAGCATTGAAGCGCTTTTCCGCATAGTCGCGGGCTGCCTTGGTGGTGATCAGGAACTGCCAGTCAGAGGACTCCAGCAGCAGCAACTCACGGCAGAGCTGCTTAACCAGCCTGGTGGCAATTGCATGGTCCCGCCAAAGGCCGCTGTTGGCCATCTGCTGCACAGCGAGTTCGGCAGGATAAATGTGCTTCCAGGTCCATGACGTATCCTCATTTAACCAAACGCTGTTATTGCTCTCTGCGCCCCATGAACCTTCGGGTAAAGCCACATAGCCTGCGGGAGGAAACTCGTCGAGATACTCTGCGCATGAAACCAGCTTGAGTTGAGATTCCGGTTTCGCGAATTCCAGCGCCACATTCTTAAGCCATTCCGGCCCTTCAAACCACCAATGGCCGAAAAGTTCTGAATCAAACGGCGCGGTCAGGATAGGCGCGCCAGCTCCGTTTTTGCCGTGTTTTTCCAGGGCCTCAGTAGTTATGCGGACAAAATGCTTTGCGTGCTCACGCGTGCGTTCCAATGCGATAGCCGGATCATACTGCTGTTTGAGGCCCAAATCGATCTTGGGTCCCGTGATGCGCCAGTAACGGTTCCCGCCGGGCCAGCGCTTTTTGTGAAACTCCAGATAATTTGCATCACCAGGATAGCCGTGGTCGCCGCTCCAGACCTGCACGCCAGTGCGAGGATCACGGGTAAAAAAAGCGACATGTGCTTCGGGATCAGGACTCTCGGCATAATATGCGCGGTAAAAATTCTTTTGTGGGCGCTCCGGCGCAATCTCAGTGGCTATTGGAACGCCTCCAGCCAATAATTGGTATGGAGTAAATCGCGTGGAGCTGTCGACCAAATGTGTATCGACGAAAAAGAATTCAATTTCGTGCTCGGCAAGAATTTGTTCCACGCCTTCGCGATAAAAAGGTTGACGGACGTTGGACGTGCCGAAGCCGTCAAGTGGAACGGGAAACTGCCAGGAACCAGCGGGACGATAACCACACTCCGGCAGCCATATCCCGCGCGGCTTTCGGCCAAAATAACGCTCATGAGTTTCCACGCCGGTGCGCACCTGCGCGCGGATGGATGCATCAGTGCCTAGCAAGGGGAAATAGCCGTGCGTTGCGCCGCAGGTGATGATTTCGATGTCGCCTGAATCGTAAAACCGCTGGAACCCACGCACGATGTCTGAGTTGAGCGCATCATATTGCCGCAACGCCTGTTCATAAAAATGCAGCCAGAAACGCGACACCTCAACCATGTGCCGCTCACCCTGGAGTGTAAAGTCATCAGCGTCTTTGTGTGCCGCTTGAATTTTGCGCAGCAGGTACTTTGGGAATTCATCTTTAAAGACCGGATGAGAGAGCTGCTCAAGCAGAATGGGCGAGAGATTCACGTTCGCTTTGAGCGCTAAACCTTCTTGTTCCAGTTCACCGAAAACCCGCAGCAAAGGAAGATAAGTTTCTGCCGCCGCTTCATGCAGCCATTCCATTCCATGCGGCCACGTCCCATGATTGACCACATAAGGCAGATGGGAATGCAGAGCAAATGTCACAAATCCCAGCGAGTTATTTTTTTTCTGAGTTTTCGGGTTCATGAAAGAATCAGCGACCTGAACACATAGATGCAGCAATACAAGCCAAACCACAAGTCTACTACAAGTCATAGGGCTGGTTGTTCAAACGCGTGGCTGCTCGATTGGGACTGGAGGCCAACAAGCGGAAAAATGCGCTCGGGAATAGGAGGGTTTATGGCTCGCTGTTTGCAGGCTAACTCTGTGCGATTTTGAAGGTCAGGGGAGTTGGGACCTGATCTTTGCCTGGCTTTTCTCCCAGCAGGTTGGCTACGGATTCACTCAGGCTCACGCAATTGCAGCCGCGGCGCTTTGATTCATAAAGGGCTTCATCGGCATAGCGAAGAAGAATGTCGGATGTGAGCACGCCATCCTGAGAAAAAGAAATGCCGAACGAAGCAGTGATCTTACCTAGTTCGTGGCCCGCGTGCTGAAGTTCAATTTTGGCCATGGCATCACGCACCTGCTCAGCGCGCTCACGCACGTTTTCCAGAGACGTGTCAGGCATTACTACCAGGAACTCTTCACCGCCGTAGCGGCAGACAATATCTTCTGTGCGAACGGACCGCCGCAGCAGCGAGCCGACTTCCTTTAAAACGATGTCGCCAGCGGTATGGCCAAAAGTGTCATTAAATGTTTTGAACTTATCAATATCGGCCATAATCACGCCAAGCCCGGTGTGGTGGCGGCTGGAGCGATGGAGTTCCTGCTCAAGCGTGGCTTCAAGAAAGCGGCGGTTATAAAGCCCGGTGAGCGGATCGCGGATGGATTGATCATGCAGCTTCTCGCGCAACCGGAGGTTGGCCAGCCGCAATGCGGCATATTCGCCGGCCTGCTGGATCATAGCCAGTCTTGCGGCAGTGAACTCTACAGAATGGGTTGTGCTGATATGCAGGATGCCGAGCGTTTCCCCAAGCGCCGCCAGCGGCAGGCAAACGTAAGCATCTGGAATACTTCCGCTGAAATGGCGGCAAGTGAGGCCCTGCGAAGCTTCCACCTGAAGGTGCAAGCGTCCGCCGCGCATCGCGCAACAATCTTCAGGAGAGAGTATGTGCTGGGTGGGACTGAGTGAATCTCCCCAGCTAGCCATCACCCCCATGAGATTCCGGGAACTGTCAATAGCAAACACCGCACCAGCGCTGTCCGGAATGAATTTTCTGGCATAGCCGCCCAGGACCTCATAGGCTTCCGGAGCACTGACGCAAATCTGCAAATGGGCCTGCAACTCATTCAGCAGCTTACCGCTCTCTGTTTCAATCTGGAGTTGCTGCAGCGAACCCTCCAGCTTGTTCTGGGATTGCAGCGCCGATTCCTCCGCGATGCGCAGCTTCTTGGATTCGCGAATGACGAGCAGAAAAACAACAGCCATCAGCGCGCTGAAACCGCCTATGCGCACAGAGACGCTACGTTCCACTTCTCTCGCCCGCTCTTGCGCCGCCATATGGCGCTGGCTCAATATGGATTCCTGTTCATCCCTGAATTTCAAGATGGCATCTCGTACCCGATCCATCCTCGAATCATTTTCCGCGCTGTGATAAATCAGCAGCGTTTTTGAAGTGCGCAAATTGTCGCGCAACTGCTGTAATTCTTCACCGATCCATAGCTGCAACTGATCGAGTCTTTGTTTCTGCGCAGGATCGTCTTTGGTGAGTTCTTGCACACGGTCAACCCGCATCCAGGTCTCTTTAACAGCCTCATCAAAGGCATCAAGATCCTGCTTTTCAGGGGTTAAAATGTAATGCGCCCACGCACGCCGGGCATCCTGGAGTCCATCCTGAATGGCATCCAGTTGATAGAGAACCTGATGCGTGTGCTCAACATAAGCCTGCGAACTCAGCAGTTCGCGCGTGCGGGAGAAGCTATCCCACGCCATGGCAACAAGAAAACCCAGCATCAGGATGAAGGCAAAGGGCAGGAGTCTGCGGGCGTCCAATGCGCTCCTCAGCACATTCTTGCCGCTACTTTTTAGTTGCACGCGCATACGCCGTTAGACCCCGGAAGGTTGGGTTTTTTGGAGAAATCGACGCAATGATACATTACTTTTATGTCAACAGGTGAAAAATTCGAGCGGGCTGTCGCGATTATGGCGCGATTACGCGCTCCGGGCGGCTGTCCATGGGACCGTGAACAAACTTTTGACACTATTAAGCGGTATACCTTAGAAGAGACGTATGAAGTGCTGGAAGCTATTGATAACAAGGATTGGAAAGAGCTTACGGGAGAATTGGGCGACCTGCTGTTGCAGGTGCTTTTCTATGCGGAAATGGCCCAGGAACAAGGCTCGTTCACTCTTGACGACGTGCTGGATACGCTCAGTGAAAAGCTGATTCACCGCCATCCGCACGTGTTTGGCGATACAAAAGCAGAAAATTCCGAGCAGGTACTTAAGAATTGGGAAGTATTGAAAGCCGAGGAAAAGAGAAAAAGTCTGCAAAATGGCAGCGTAACCGTACCAACCAGACCACAGCCCCTGCTGGAAGGTGTGTCATCCAAAATGCCGGCCCTTCAGGAAGCGCACAAAATCAGCTCCAAGGCCGCGCATGTTGGTTTTGATTGGCCCCACGTGGGTGGTTTGTTCGAGAAGCTTTCAGAAGAAACGCGTGAGTTGCAAGAGCAAATCCAGCATATCCCTGCCGCATCTGGAAATTCCACCCCGCCGGAAGAACTTAAAAGCCGCATAGAAGATGAAGTTGGGGATCTCTTTTTTGTCCTGGTGAATATTGCTCGCTATCTTTCGGTGGACCCGGAATCCGCTTTGCGCAAAACGAACAGAAAATTTCGGCAGCGTTTTGGCTGGCTGGAAGAGCAATTGCACCGGCAGGGCCGCACACTGGAAGAATCCACATTGGACGAAATGGAAACATTATGGCAACAGGCAAAAGTGGTGGAGAGATCGAAACCGTGAGCGGCGACTTCACCCAGACTGACGAGATCATTATAAGAAAGTGTGACGGCATTAGCGAACTTAACGCGTGCGTCGCGCTGCAAAAAGAAGTCTGGAACTTTGATGACGTGGACCTTGTGCCGCTGCGCATGTTCGTAGTCAGCCAGAAAATCGGGGGACAGGTCATTGGAGCGTTTGATGGCAGCGAGTTGGTTGGATTTGCCTTTTCCATTCCCGGCAGCCGCTCCGGCCGTCCTTATTTGCATTCACATATGCTGGCAGTGCGGGATTCATTTCGGAACCACGGCCTGGGACGGCGGCTAAAGCTGGCGCAGCGTGATGATGCCATTGCGCATGGCATTGAACTACTGGAATGGACATTCGATCCATTGGAAATTAAGAATGCACATCTCAACCTGTCGCGGCTGGGAGCGATCGCCCGGCGTTACAGCGTGAACCATTACGGGCACTCATCCTCGCCACTGCAAGGCGGCTTACCGACTGACCGGCTGGTGGCGGAGTGGTGGCTGAAGTCAAAACGAGTGGCCAATCTTCTGGACAGGAAACAGCCGCCACAAATTAAAGCAGAGAAGAGAATTGAGGTTCCGGCACAGATCTATGCGTGGAAGGCCGCAGCCGAAGAACGGCAGAAAGCCGCAGACGTTCAGAGGCGCAACCGCGAATTGTTTCTGCCGGCTTTCTCTCAGGGGCTGATCGCGCTGGGTTATGAGCGGGACACTCAGGAAAATGGAACATTTTTATTGGGGCGATGGGATGAGGATTGGTCATATGCATCTACGGATGAAGAATAGTTTTCTGAAATCCCGAACCTGCGCGCTCATGATGATCTGGCTTTTGAAAGATGCGCGGGTGAGGGAGCCCTATAGTCATCATGCTGCTTTGGGAATCGAGTATGAAATTTTAGAAGATGAAGGATGGGAGAAGAATAGGGATCCCTCGCTGCGCTTCGGGATTTCAGAAAGGCCAGTTGCCAATTGCTAATTGCCCATTGCTAATTGCCCATAAGGAGACCCGGTGAAAGTTGAAGCCATTACGCTGCGGGAGATTCACATGCCGCTGGTCCATTTCTTTGAGACCAGTTTTGGCCGCACCACGGAACGGCGCATCCTGCTCTTGACGATCCATACCGACGGCCCCGAAGGCTGGGGCGAGTGCGTGGCAGGAGAAGATCCGTTTTACAGCGAAGAATCCATCGACACAGCATGGTATGCCACAGAGCGTTATCTGGCGCCGGCACTGCTGGGAAAAACGATTGAGCGCGGAAGTGATGCGGCAGCGTTGTTCGGGAAAGTGCGCGGTCATCGAATGGCCAAGGGAGCGGCGGAAAATGCATTGTGGGACGCCGAGGCGCAAGTCAGGCAGATCCCATTATGGAAATTGCTGGGCGGCACACAGAAGGAAATTCCCTGCGGCGTTTCCATTGGCATTCAAAATTCACACGAACAACTCCTGGAAAAAATTGAGACTGAACTGAATGCCGGTTATCGCCGCATCAAGGTCAAGTGCAAGCCGGGATGGGACATAGAAGTATTTACCAAGATTCGCGCGCGCTGGCCGAACATTGTGTTGAGCTGCGATGCTAACTCCGCATACACGCTGGAGCAGATCGACCACCTGAAAAAATTTGATGTCTTTAATCTGCTGATGATCGAGCAGCCGCTCTGGCATGACGATTTTTATTTTCACGCGCGCCTGCAAAAGCAACTGAAGTCCAGTATCTGCCTGGATGAAGCGATTCACGGCTGGCGCGACGCGCAGGCTGCGATTGAATTGGTCGCATGCAAGATCATCAATATCAAAGTGGGACGCGTCGGCGGATTCAGCGAGGCGGTGGCAGTCCATAATGTGGCCCATCGGGGAGGCATTCCGGTGTGGTGCGGCGGGATGCTGGAGACAGGAATTGGCCGTTCGCACAACATCGCGCTTTCAACGCTGCCGAATTTCACGCTGCCCGGAGATGTGTCCGCATCCAAGCGCTATTGGAAGGAAGACATTATTGAACCAGGGGTAGAAGTTTCATCCCAAGGATTTATCAAAGTGCCGGAATCGGTTGGCCGCGGCTTCAAGATTCGGACTGACTTAATTGAAAAGCTTACAGTACGCAAGCAGACACTGCGGGCAGGCGCGAGCAGCGCGGCGGATTAAAAGGCTTTCGCCACAAATTTCACAGATAAACGCTGATCAAGAATCTGGCCGCGAATGAACGCGAACCAACATGAATGAAAATTTGTTTCGCGACCATGCGTTGCAGTATTGTCTCCTCGTTATGCTCGGGATTTTTTGAAAAACTAACTTCCCCTTAATGCCTCATTGGGATCTATGTCTGTCGCGCGACGCGCGGGCAGATAGCTGGCGAAGAGCGCGATCATCAGAAAAATGAGCGGCGTTATCACAAATGTCGCCAGATCGCGAACGCTGATCTTGTATAGAAATCCGGAGATCACGCTGGCCATCAGCCAACTGAACACCAGCGCCGCAGCCAGGCCGATGGCGACGCCTACGGCAGTAAGGCTAAGCCCCTGAGCAACAACCATGCGTAGAATATCCGCCTTGGTCGCGCCCAGAGCCAAACGAATTCCCAACTCCTGGCGGCGTTGGGCAATGGAATATCCCAGGACGCCGTAAATGCCGATGATGGCAAGCACCAGGGCCGCTCCGGAAAATAATCCCAGCAACAGCAGAATGAAGCGCGGCTGTGCGCGGGAACCATCCATGAGTTCATCTACGGTCTGGATATTTGTGACCGGCTGGTCGGAATCAAGTGCGGCAATCTGCGCTCGGACAGCCGAAATCATGCCGTGTGGATCATTGGCTGTGCGCAGAAGCAGGTTCATATTGCCCCAGGGCAATTGAGGGAAGGGAAGATAAAGTTGCGGTTTAGCGTCTAAAGCCAGGCCACTGTTCTTCACGTCGGCGGCCATACCAACAACTTCGGAGGCAGTCTGGCGGCCAACTACAATGTGCTTGCCAATAGGATTTTGACCGGGCCAGTAGCGGCGTGCCAGTGCCTGATTCACGATCACCACCTTTGGCGCGGTGGCATTGTCTGCATCAGTAAATTCCCGTCCTGCCTGCATAGGAACGCGAAGCGTCTGGAACCATGCGGGGCTGATGGCTTCAATAATGATAAAAGGACGCTCAGCAAGCGGAACTTCCGGCTGGCCTTCCGGCAATACGGGCGTGATTCGCTTGGGAACTAGCGGGAGCGCGGCAGAGATCGCGGTGGAGCGCACCCCCGGGAGTGCCGAAACGTGCCGCAAAAGGTCGTCAAAAAAGGCGATTTGCTTTTGCGCGTCGGCATATTTTACGGTGGGCAAAGAGATATTCATGGTGAGAACGTTTTGCGGATCAAATCCGGGTTCAACATGCAGCAGCCGGGAGAAGCTGCGCACCAACAGCCCGGCGCCGATCAGCAAAAGCATGGAAAGCGCAACTTGTCCCACCACCAGCAGCCCACGGAGTTGGACGCGACGATGTCCTCCCGTGGAACCACGGCCTTCGTCCCGGAGAGTCTGGTTGACATTTGTTTTCGAGAGTTGGAGAGCGGGAAAGATTCCGAACAGGATTCCGGTCAATACGGAGATTGAAACCATGAACAGCAGCACACGCCCATCGATCGTAATTGGCATTCCCTGGGGCAGATTGTTGTTCCCCAGGGTGGCAAGATATTTAGTGGCCGCCCAACTCAGGCCCAATCCTAGCGCGCCTCCAAACAGAGAGAGCAAAACGCTTTCCGTCAGCAATTGGCGGATTAACGCACCACGCTGAGCGCCCAGAGCCGCGCGGACGGCTATTTCTTTTTTGCGGGAGAGCGCACGTGATAGCAAGAGGCTGGCAACGTTGGCGCATGCGATCAGCAACACCACTCCTACCGCGGCGGAAAGCATCAGGAGCATGCCGCGAATATTAGCCACCACAGAATCCTGTAAGCCAGTGAGGATGACGGAGAGATCAGGATGGGCATCCGGCGCGCCGGGATTCTCCTTTTGGAATTGCTGGTGCTGTACAGACAATTCTGCCGCCGCCCGCTCACGCGAAACTCCGGGACGGAGGCGGGCAATTATGGTCAGATATCCCACACCCTGGCGCAGCCGCTGCGGCGTGAAAAGAGTGTGTTCGAAATAACGAGGACTCCAAACGTCAGCAGGCGCAAGAAACGGAAACTGCACGCCGGCCGGCAGCACCCCGACGATGTTGTATGGCGTGCCATCCAAGGCGACGGTTTGATTCAAAACGTTTGGGTCGCCGCCAAAACGGTTGTGCCACAACGCATCACTGATTACGATGACCGGCTTTCCGGCGGGCTGCGCTTCTTCAGGGAGGAAAAAACGCCCGATCTGCGGCTTGACGCCAAGCACGCTGAAAAAGTCGGCGGAAACACGCGCCGCAGGCACCTGAAGAGGCTCGCCGCGTCCGGTAAGATTGAAATTGTCATTCGCGGCGGCGACCACTCCGGAAAAAGACTGGCTGCGGTCGTGGACCATATCAAAGCGATTCAGGCTGCAGCAATGTGATTGTCCGTCTTTATCTTGCAAGTCCACGGAGATGAGCTGCTGCGGATCTTGATAGGGCAGTGCTTTTAATAGCACGGAACTGGTAATGGTAAAATGGCGGTATTGCCGCCGATTCCAAGGGCCAGAGTGAATATGGCGGCCAGGGCAAAACCGGGATTTTTGCGCAGCATGCGCGCGCCAAAGCGTACATCTTGAAGAAATGAGTGCATAGCTGCCACGATTATAGGACCACGATTTTATAGACGATGGTTTGGTGGAAAAAGTAATCGCGCGGCGCACCGTCTTTGCGCTTCTTTACTAATAGGTTGGAGCGGCCAGGACAGCGGCATTCTTGTCAGACGGCTGGACGTCATTTCTTATGAACATTACCAGCGTATTGCCGGGACGTAATTCATGTGTGCTGTACTGGCGATATTTGTTACCAAGCTGGCGCTCCACCTCAGGCACCTGCGATTGCAGGGCAATCACAATCGGCTCTGAAGTATCTACGACGTGTCCCCAATAGCCCACATGAGTGTATTCGCGTAAATACCAGGGCAGCGGCCAATGTTCAGGCGAAACTACAGTGATACCAATATCTTTCTTCGCCGGATTAGCGGCGGCAATGGAGTTAATTTCGCGAATCAGCTTGAGGAAGTCACGCTTGGTGTGCGCGTAAATGTAGGCGTAGGTGTCATTATCGAAATTTACAAAGCTGATGTCGATGGCTTGATAAAGGGAAAACAGAATCGCCGCTGCAGCAATGACAGAAGTTAAAGCGCGCAGCCCTGGCTTATATGCCTCCCCGATGGCGTAGCCGGCCATAATGGTGAGGGGCAGGATGATACTGAGCGCCAGCCAGGGCGTTTTGTAAGGAACAAGTGAGTATGCGGTGAATATCCCCATGGCCCAAAAGGCACAGAAGACGGTGAAATAACTGCGCGCGCGAATGAGTGCGGTGACCACTCCTATTCCGCCCAGGAACAAAATGGGCGATTCTTCCTGGCGAAGCCAGTCGAAATAAGTTGACCATTCCCGGTTATAAATTCCGGCTTCACCCGTTTTTGTCCAATATGTGAAAGTACGTATGGAATCCAGTATCCCGCGCGGGTTGGTGAAGAATGACGAATAAAGCAAGATTCCAATCGCCAGGAAAAGAGCGGCAGCTTTCAGGTAGAGATTGCGCGTGTTCTTTGGATCGTCACTGGCGATTGCGGGGCGCTTTGTCGCAGCTACACTGGCTGTGCGCTTTCTTAGACGAAGGTAAACGGTGGTGCAGGGAATCGCAATGATCCAGACGGCCGCAGTAATGATCCAGGTTTCCTTGGTGGCGAACAGGAATGCCGCTGAAGCCGAGCCCAGCATCAGATAACGCGGTCTTGCAGTTTCCCTATACCAGAGCCATGCGACGATGACACCCAGCGAGAAAAACACAAACAGGATTTCATGGATGAAGTAGCGTGAAAAGAAGACAAAGCCGGGCGAGACAGTGGCCAGAAGCGCTGCTGCTATTGACGCGGCTGGTCCGATGAACCGCCGCAGGCAAAGCATTAGCCATACCACTCCAACGCCGAAAGCAGCCGTAACAAAGCGAATGGCGAAGGTGCTCAGCCCATGCCCCCAGTGCAGAAGATTATTGATGCCGGTAGGGATCAGCGCAATGTAGTAGAGAGAAGGGCCGTGATAATTGCTGGGATCATAGTGGTAATAGCCAGTGCGGAAAAGATTGACCAGAAAAAGGCCATTCACGCCCTCATCATGGTGCAGCGGCTTTTGCGTGAGATAGATGAGGCGCAGCACTGCGGCGACAAACAGGATGAAACAACCGGCCCACCACCAGGCATCACGCGAGCGGAGGCTTGTTTCCTGCCTGGCAATAAAGGTGTTGGGCCGCAAGTGGGATTTGCGCCTGCGGGGCCGGGCAGAAATCTCTGGTATCCGTGTCGCCATCTTGAATCAGGAGCTACGGACTTCTTCGGCGTGCTTTTCGCTCAGACTTGCCGCAACATCAATGAGTTCCTGGCTGACATAGCGCGTGCGGGAAACCGCATCTGCAATGGGAACAAAAGTGATGTCATTGCCCTTGAGCGCAACCATGCTGCCGAATTTGCCTTGATGCACTAAATCAATGGCGCCGATGCCATAGCGCGTGGCCAGCATTCGGTCAAAAGCCGTGGGCGAGCCGCCGCGCTGGATATGGCCCAGCACCACGGCGCGCGTTTCAAAACCGGTGCGGCTTTCAATTTCAGCCGCCAGAGAATTGCCGATGCCGCCGAGCCGCACGTGGCCAAATTCATCTGTTTTGCGACGTTCATTTTCCGGCACACGCGCGGCCAGCCGCGCACCCTCTGCGACAACCACGATGCTGAAGTAGCGTCCGCGATCATGCCGGCCCTTGATGGTTTCAGCAATCTCCTGGATATCGAAGGGCTGCTCCGGAATCAGGATTACGTCTGCGCCTCCGGCCACGCCGCTGTAAATCGCAATCCAGCCGGAATCGCGGCCCATGACTTCCACTACTATGACGCGGTTGTGGGCCTCTGCCGTGGTGTGAACGCGGTCAATAGCTTCTGTGGCGATGCTGACAGCCGTATCAAAGCCGAAACACAGGTCAGTGCCACTCAAATCATTGTCGATGGTCTTGGGAACGGCGACAACTTTTACGCCACGTTCAAAAAGCTTGAGTGAGACTGACTGCGTATCGTCGCCGCCTAAAGCAATCAGCGCTTCGATCCCGTTTTTCTTCAGATTCTCAATGCAGCGGTCGAGGCCGTTTTCCTTTTTGGATGGATTGGTGCGCGAGGTGCGGAGGATGGTCCCGCCCTGCGGCAAAATGCCCTTCACTGCTTCAAGGTCGAGCGGGCGCGTCATGTTCTCCAGCACACCGCGCCAGCCTTCCATGAAGCCGACAAATTGATCATTATGATGAAAAACACCCTTGCGAACAATGGCGCGGATCACCGCGTTTAATCCCGGGCAGTCGCCTCCGCCGGTAAGAATGCCGATCTTCATTTTCTTTCCCCTCACTTATTATGAACCGTAGTCTGATAAATGCGATATGCTCCGGACTGAGGCAAACTGGTGAACTGCGACCAGAATTGCTCATTGACCTTGTACGATGCAAATTCAGCCGGACCTAAAAGCACATAATCCACGCCATAGTGGCGCAATAGCGCCTCTGCGTCGGGCCCTCCTGAATAAATGCGGGCAATGTCACTGCTGCGCTGGGAGTAGTCCAGGCCGCGCGACCACATCCATCCCGGATAGCCGAGCAGAGAGCGCCTACCAGTTAAGAATACCGGAGAATTAAAGGTTGGTGCATGTAGAACCACGGCACGGGGCGCAGCTTGAGCAGAAATCTGGGCCGCGGCAGCGATGCCCGTAGGGTTAAACTCCAGATATTCAGGGGCCTCTGAGATGACGCGCCATACGTCGAGGCTGCCAGCGAAAATCAACGTGGCGAAAGCCAGGGGAGCCAACCAGCGGAAAAGGGAGCGCCGCTGCCACCATTGCGCCAACAGCCATGCTACGAGCGGAGTGGAGGCCACATACCAGAGGAAGAGGACTTTAATATTGTCCCAGACCCACGGGGCAAGTTTGATCAGATTGGGAATAAAAAAGCAGAAAAGAAATGGCGCGTAAAACTTGAGCAGGCGGCGGGGAAGGGCGAACACAGTGCGTCGCCAGAGCAAAGCGAAAGCGAGCAGCGGAATGAAAAGCCCGGTATTCACAAACCAGAACCACACAAAATTGTGCCCGGCACTGTCCCATCCAGGCTGCCAGCCGAGATAGCTGCGGGTATTAACGCCACCGGTGTGCGCGAGCCAATAAAGCTGTGGCGCGGCAACCACGAGCGCGACGACAAAAAAATACAGCCAGCTTCGCCACATTGGACGAAAGAGCAGAGTCAAGCAGACAGCTACACCCATCACAACTAAAAAAGAATGTGCGTGAATGAGCGGCAGCAGTCCGGCGCAAAGACCTGCGGCAAGCATGCGCCGGAGATAAAAATTTTGTGGCTCTGGCGGGTTGGGTGACGCGGCAACGGATTTTCTGGCAGCCTTGCGCTGGGCCTTGGCGGATTTCTTTGTAGTAGCTTGAGCAGTGAGCGGCTGGTTGTGGAGTGCGGCCACGGCCGTCTGATTGTCGGCGGTCGAGGAAGTTTGAGTATTCTCCTGTTGCGAAATGGCGCGCCACCACTGGCAGAAGATGGTCACAGCCAACGGCAAGCCAAACAGAATGCTGCGCTGCGGCACAATGAGCGTGGTCAGCGAAGTTCCCCAGCGCAGAATGCTATTGGGAATGATGGTGTAGTCGTGCGTGAGATTCGCGAGCGTGGAAAATAGGCCGTCACCGGAACTGGAGTCAGAGAAAAGCAGCCACCAGCCGAGCCCGCCGCTGAAAAGGACGAGCAATGGGGCAATTACTCCGGCAAGCCGGTTGCGCGTGAGTAGGAGCGTCCAGTAATGGAGCAGGCCGACAAATGCTAGCGCGAGCACCATATTTTGCAGCCACATCGCGGCAATTATGCCGGCACCTGCGCGCACCAGCATGGCGGCGAAGAAATCAACCAGAAAGGGATAAGCGAAACGCACGCCGGCAAAGGTTGGATCTTCCGCCGGAATGTTGTGGCCCTGGGCGAAGCTGTTGATGATCTGAAAATGCAGCGGAAGGTCGCCAAGATTGTTAGTGACTCCGGTATATATCCCGGTAGGACGCTCGAAAACGGCGCGGCCAAAAACCATTCCCAGAAGGATGGCGATAGCAAGGTAGAAGACCAGATATCCAATACTTGCGCCAGAGCTGCCTGAGCGCGGGGCGCTGGGATACAGCGTACTCAGAATTGTGGTGCGATGTCCTTTGTCTAAGAAAAGCAGAGCGGGCAACAGAAGTATGAGCCCCGTAAGAATGAGAGTGGCAGGACCAAGCCCGAGCAGCAGGCTAAGCAGATAACCCACGAATGCCATAACAGCCATGCCGATGCATGCTCCCATGCAGAGGCGCGCCGCGCGTGGAGCGCTGCGGTCAAAGAGAAAGGTGAGCAGCGTACCGCCGATGATCGCAATGAAAAGAAGGAGGCAGGCGAAAAACATGTCAGGTGAGGCTTTCGTGGATCATGGGTTGAGATAATAACTGCAACAGAGAAAAGCCTCCGCATTCGGCGTGGCTAGATTCTAAATTAAGCTGCGGAATTGGCGTGGAGTCCGTGTTATATATAGGCGTGATGTCGAAATTGTTTGCAACAGCAGTTGTATTTGCGACGTTGGTATGCACGCTTACAGCCAGTGCAGGCGAAGCCGCGCCCACCCTGGAACTGCACGACTTGAAGGGCGGTGTGCATAAGCTGGAAGAATATCGGGGCAAGCCGGTGGTGCTGAACTTCTGGGCCACGTGGTGCGTGCCCTGTGCAGCCGAAATGCCGCTACTGAGCGAAATGCAGAGCCGTTATAAGGACAAAGTATTGTTCATTGCAGCGTCCATTGATGACGATGATATGAAGCCCTCGATTGAAGCTTTTGTCAAAAAACACGAGGGCGATGGCTTGACCGTGATGACAGGCGCGACTCTCGATAATCTGCAAGATTTTGGCGTGGGACAGGTAATGCCGGGGACAATTTTTCTTGATGCGCAGGGTAATATCGTTGACCGGGTGAGCGGCGGATTGAAAAGAGCGGACCTGGAGCAACGACTGCGAAAATTGACGGGAGAGCCTGAACCCGCATCGACCCCCACGAAGGCGGAGCCAAAAGCTAAGAAATGAACGCGATAAAGTGCTGATCATCGCGCAAAAAAGCACTCCGCAGCCGGTCTTTAGCAACTCTGGTTCTGTGATCTTTGGCACTACGTGAATGAAAAAATATTTAATACCAGTTGCTGTCCTGCTGCTCCTTGGCGGCGGCTTTTTCATCCGCCATGCCGTCGCTGCTCCCGCGAAGGCTGCGGCATTGGATCTTGAGGCAATTAACGGCATTACTGTGGGGAAAACCACTGAAGCTGAGTTACTCAGCCGCAGCGCTTTCCAAACCATGGACCATCGTTGCTTTGAGGCAGACTGCGTATATCACACGGAACGGCAAAATAGTCTTTTGAGCAGGTTGCATATGGCGCCACACATGTTTTTGTACACTGCAGTAATGGTGCGCTATGGAACAGTCACCAGGGTATCTGTGATCGTTAGTAGAGCGGGACTCCTGCCAGTTTCGGTGACGCAAACATCGGATTTGCCGGCTGGCTGCGCGGGCGATCCGTGCTCACAGCCATTGCGAGTTCCCAGCAAAGCTGTAATGGGGAATCGCATTTTGTTCAGCACTGGTTCCGATTTCCGCAACCGAATGCCTGAAGCCTTTGAACCTATGTGTCTTTCGCGATTACGCGGATGTAACACCTACGAAGAATTGGTTCCGCTGGCGAAAGGGCTCCATCTGGAACCATCTGCACACTGACCTGCGTTCAAGTAAATAAAAACTCTTTGGTCCGCAGCTCGCGAACCATGTCGCGGAGTTTAGCGGCCTTCTCAAACTCAAAACGCTTGGCCGCTTCGCGCATGTCGCTTTCCATGCCGGCAATGTAGGCGTCCAACTCTTCCTGCGATTGGAAGTCGGGCAGGCCTTCAGCTTCCTGTGTCATATCCACGTAATCGGACTCGGCAATTCCGGCCAGAGACATAGAAAGCGGACGGATGATTGATTCCGGCGTGATGCCGTGCTCCTGGTTATAAGCCACTTGAATGGCGCGGCGGCGGTCAGTCTCGTCAATGGCACGCTTCATTGAGTCGGTCATGCGGTCAGCGTAAAGAATAGCGCGGCCATTCAGGTTGCGGGCGCAGCGGCCAATGGTCTGGATGAGCGAACCGCTGGAACGGAGAAAGCCTTCTTTATCGGCATCGAGAATGGCAACCAGCGAAACTTCCGGAAGGTCCAGGCCCTCACGCAGCAGGTTGATGCCGATAAGCACGTCATATTCGCCTTTGCGCAGATCACGCAAGAGTTTGATACGCTCCAGCGTCTCAATTTCAGAGTGCATGTAGCGGCAGCGCACGCCAACTTCAGCATAATACTCGGCCAGGTCTTCAGACATGCGCTTGGTCAGCGTGGTGACCAGCACACGCTCGCCTTTGCTGACGCGATCGCGAATTTCATGCAACAGATCGTCAATCTGGCCTTTGACGGGACGGATTTCAGTAGGCGGATCAACCAGACCGGTGGGGCGAATAATCTGCTCTACCACAACGCCGGAAGATTTCGTCAGCTCATACGGCCCAGGCGTGGCGGAAACATAAATAATCTGGTTGGTGCGCTCTTCAAATTCCTCAAACTTCAGCGGCCGATTATCCAGCGCTGAAGGCAGGCGGAATCCGTATTGCACCAGATTTTCTTTGCGGGAACGGTCGCCATGCCACATGCCGTGAAGTTGCGGCACGGTCTGATGCGACTCGTCAATGAACATGATGAAGTCTCGCGGAACGTAGTCCAGCAGGGTTGGCGGCGGCTCACCGGGCTTGCGTCCGCTGAAGTGGCGGGAATAATTCTCAATGCCGTGGCAGTAGCCGACGGACTTCATCATTTCCAGATCAAAGCGGGTGCGCTGGTGGACGCGCTGCGACTCCACCAGACGGCCATCTTTCATCAGCGCGTCTTCCCACCATGCCAGCTCTTCCAGAATGGTGCCGATGGCATGGTTCTTGGTGGTGTTCGACATGACGTAATGACTTTTAGGATAGATAGGCAGCCGCGTGTATTTCTGTTTTACGGTGCCAAAGAGAGGATCGATCTGCGAAAGCGAATCGACCTCATCGCCGAAAAGTTCAATTCGATAGGCGTTGTCATCATAGGTAGGGAAGACTTCGATTACATCACCGCGGACGCGGAAGGTTCCGCGCTTGAAGTCCACGTCATTGCGCTCATAAAGGATTTCCACCAGCTTGCTGAAAATGTCCTGGCGCTTGATCTTCTGGCCTTTTTCCAGAAAGAGCAGCATGCCGTAATACGCCTCCGGCGATCCCAGACCGTAAATGCAGCTTACGGAAGCCACGATGATACAGTCGCGGCGCTCGAAGAGAGAGCGCGTAGCGGAGAGACGAAGCTTATCTAATTCATCATTGATAGTGGCTTCTTTTTCGATATAGACGTCACCTGCCGGAATGTAGGCTTCGGGCTGGTAGTAATCGTAATAAGAGACGAAATATTCGACCGCATTGCTGGGAAAGAACTGTTTAAATTCGTGGTAGAGCTGCGCTGCCAGAGTCTTGTTATGCGCCAGCACCAGGGCCGGACGATTGAGCTGCTCAATCACCTTGGCCATGGTGTAGGTCTTGCCGGAGCCGGTCACACCCAGCAGCACCTGGTGCTTTTCCCCGGCGTAGATGCCGCGGGTAAGCTCGTCAATGGCGTTGGGCTGGTCGCCTTTGGGGGTGTAATTGGAAGCTAAACGAAAATCCATTATTCCTGTCGCTGTGCTCCAAACCGCTTAGCGGTTTCGTTTAATAGTGGCATCTTACAGCCTCCTAAAACAGCGCCGCTCGCCGCGTGTTCGGGCGTGCGGCTTATCGCCTTATTTCAGGAACCTGCGATTTCACTCAGAGGTGGAAATTCCCTGTCGATAGTCCTCTGGCTGCAACTTTGGGCCAGGGAAATCTCTTTAGTGTGACATGAGGGGGGCTTCTTATCAACATCAAGGGATGATATGGAACGAACAGGTCTCAAATTTAAAGCAATTTTCACCACGGAAACAGAGAGGCGTGGAGAAAAATCGAGGGACAATCGACTCTTATTTTATCTTGTCCACGATTATGCTGATGACCATTGCTATAAGCATCAATGCTGACAGAAGGCCTAAACAACCGGTCAGAATCGGTTCTACCGATCCGAACCCTGATGGAAAGTATGACTGCTCTGGCCGTGCGGGGTTTACGAATACTGTAATTTTGTCGCCTTCGAGATACCCTGAGGCCAACGCATCGGCTGCATTGATGTTGAAGACGCATTCCCGGATTATGTTTCCGTAATAGTGGCTGCCAGCGAATAGATAAGTGTACCGAAGCTCAGCTTGAATGGTCTGCCTATAGCCGCCTGTGGTCCGGTGCGTCGATTCCACTACTGCATCAGTAGAAGTCCAGTTTTTAGCCTTTCTGGACAGACGAACTTCCCTTATCCAATAGCCCAAGACAGAGAAATACAGGAAGCTTCCGCTACGCTCATTGTTATTTCCAATGTCAGTCTCAAACATTCATCTCCTAAATACAGGAAAGATAGCGGACCGTGCCTTACGTAGAATCTCGACACTTTAAAAAGTAAAGCGAAACACATGATATGTCGCGCTGAAATCCAAAATATTTTCGTTTTCCTATTGCTTTCGTCTATTATTTGCGCGTATAAGTTTATGAACGGGCTGCGCCGGTGAGTAAGCACCAGACGCAGCCCTGACCAAAGCACCAGTGAGAGGCGCAATGGCTGGCTCTAAGCGTAGCAGAACCAAGAAACCGTATCGCCGCGTTCTCAAGTTCCCCAAGGCAAAGGGCAAGGTCATTGCCAGTGTGGAACTCTCCAACTCGCGTGACTACTCCACAATTGACATCCGCTTTCAGGACAAGACCGCCCTAAGTTTCGATCTTGAGTCCTGCGTCCGAGTCTTTCCTGAACTCATCAACTGGAAATCTGGCGATTACAAAACTCTCAAGCGTTGGCAGCCTGTTTACAGCAGATCGTCTCGCGTCTAACGTACATCTGACATCGGAAAATTAAAGCTTTTAGTAAGTAGCGATCCCTCGCAATGCGAGGGATTAAAACAAATCAGATCGCCTGTTCCAACGGCGCTGGCGGGGTTACGGTTTCAATCTTAACGCGGACGATGCGGTGGCCGTCCATTTGGAGGACGGTGTAACGGCGACCGTCATATTCAAAGCGCTCGCCGCCTTTGGGGATTTTGCCGAGTTGGTCCATGACGAAGCCGGCCAGGGTTTCAAAGCCTTCTTCACGGGGCAGCACGATGTCATATTGGGTTTCAAGGTCGCGCAGATTGAAGCCGCCATCGAGGACAACAGCACCCGAAGCCAGCGCCACGGCTGGACGCTGGGCGATATCAAATTCGTCTTCAAGTTCGCCGACGATCTGCTCCAGCACGTCTTCCACAGTGACAAGGCCGCTGATGGAGCCAAATTCATCGACCACAACGGCGAGATGGCGTTTGCGCCGTTGGAACTCAATCAGAAGGTCATCGAGCGTTTTGCTTTCAGGAACAAACAGCACCTCGCGCATGATGTGGCGGACTTTCAGGTCGCCGGCGCGCTGGGCAAAGACATCCCCGGAGGAGAGACGCATCTGCATGAGGCGGGAAAGGTCCTTGGAATAAAGCAGGCCGACGATATTTTCCTGGCCCTTGTCCGAATCGTAAACGGGGACGCGGGAGTGCTGCTCTTCCACCACTTTAGCCATGGCTTCTTCAAGCGGCATATCAGCAGGCAGGGAGAAGATTTTGTGCCGGGGAACCATGATTTCACGCACGGTCACATTGCCGAGGTCCAGCGCTTTATGGATCATTTCTTCCTCGGCTTCCGGCAGCAGGCCCAGGCGGCGGCTGGCGGTGACAATCAGCTTGAGTTCGTCAGCGGAATGGGCGCTGCCTTCACGCCGAAGCCGGGAGCCAAAGCCGCGCAGCACCAGGTTGGCAGACTTGTTCATCACGACCAGAAATGGGTGAGAGAGGGTCATGAAAACATCCATTGGGCCGGCAACGGCCAGAGCGACGCGCTCCGCCCGTTCAAGGGCCAGTGACTTGGGAACCAGTTCACCCAGGATGATGAGCAGATAGGTTATGAAGACAAAGGCCAATGAAGCGGAAACTACGTGGGCGTAAACATGAGCGTAAGGAATATGGCCCAGCCAGGGGACGATCATTTCAGCCAGCGTTCCTTCACCCACCCATCCCAGACCGAGGCTGGCCAGAGTGACGCCGAACTGCACGGCGGGGAGAAATTCATCGAGGTGCTGCTGGATCTTGCGGACGGTGCGGGCGCCAATACGGCGCTGCTCAATCAGTTGCTGGATACGTGTATCGCGGACACTGACCATGGCGAATTCCGCAGCAACGAAAAAGGCATTCGCTGCCACAAGAAGAACCACCAGGATGATCCTGAGGAGGACCAAGGGGACCATGGACTGTAATCATATACTGCTAAGGGCTTAAGGCAGAAAAGCTGAAAGTCCCATGCTTGCATGGATTTGCTATCTTTTTCCGGGACGAATGGTCTAATTTAGTTCCAGAGTTGAATATATACGTCTTTCCGGGAACTTCTTTTCTTTCATCGACGTATTCATAAAAGTCACGCTTTAAAAGGAAATCTCCGTATGGCAAATGGCAAAAAGAAGAGCAGGCGGGTCATTTATATCCTTAGCGCATTCTTCGTAATTGTGGTGATTGTTGTGGGACTGGTAGCGGCGACGCGGGGAAGCACGAAGATTGATGCGTCAAAGCTGGCCAAGGTAGAGCGCGGAGACCTGGCCAAGAGCGTGGTGGCCACAGGCAAGATTGAGCCCATAACGAATGTGGAAGTGAAGTCCAAGGCCAGCGGTATTGTGCAAAAGCTTCTGGTGGATTACGGCGAAAAGGTCAAAAAAGACCAGGTGCTGGCGGAGTTGGATAAAGAAGAGATTCTGGCGCAGGTGAACCAGCAAAAAGCGTCATTGCAGGCAGCCGAAGCCGCCGCCCACGCCGCGGACGCCGATCTTGAACGCGCCAAAGTAGATGCTGAAGGGCCGGATATCCCCATGCTGAAGCGGGCTTATGAGCGTGCGCAGAAAATGGCGAAGGATGGAGTGGTGTCGGAGTCGGCGCTGGATGACGCGCAGAAAAATTACGAACTGGCGGTGAACAAGCAACAGTTGGGCAAAGCAAACGTAATTTCCGCGACGTCCAAGCTGAAACAGGCTGAAGCACAGGTGGTCCAGGCAAGGGCGCTGCTGGCGCAGATAGAAAAGGAATACCAGAACTCGACGATCGTATCGCCGATTGATGGAGTTGTACTTTCGAGAGACGTTGAGGTTGGCTCGGCTGTCAGCTCCATCCTGGTGCTGGGATCTTCCGCCACGCTGGTAATGACGCTCGGGGATATTCGCGAAGTTTATGTTAAAGGCAAAGTGGATGAATCTGATATCGGGAAAGTTTATTTAGGGCAGGAGGCGCGGATCAAAGTTGAATCTTATAAAGACCGCACATTCTCCGGAAAAGTGACGAAGATCTCTCCCATGGGCGTGGAGAAAGACAACGTAACCACCTTTGAAGTGCGGGTTTCCATTGATAACTCAAAGGGTGAGTTGAAGTCGCAAATGACGGCCAATGCCGAAATCCTGCTGGAAGAGCATAAGGGGATTTTGATGGTTCCGGAAGGCGCACTCATTTACGACAAAGACCGCAAAGCTTCCGTTGAAATACCTGAACTGACCGCAAAAGATGGACGCAAGAAAGTGGACGTGACCGTGGGCATCTCCAACGGTTCCAAGACTGAACTGCTTTCCGGCCTGAAGGAAGGCCAGCAGGTCATCCTGCAATAATCGCAAACTGAAATTCTGGAGGGCGAAATGAAATCACTCAGACTGTTAGCGCTGGTAATAACCTTGGCTGGTCTGGCTGTGCTGCCTTTGCATGCGGCAACTACCGGCCACTTCGAACGGACACTGCAAGTGAATGGGACCGTGGACCTGGAAGTTATCTCCGGCTCGGGAAATATTACCGTTCATCAGGGCGGCGCGGGATCGGTTGCAGTGACGGCTAAAATTCATGCCAATAATGGCTCTTGGCTGTTCGGCAGCGGCAACGTGGAAGAACGTATCCATAAGATAGAAGCGAATCCGCCAATTGAGCAGCAGGGCAACACTATCCACATTGGCAAAATCGAGGACCGCGACCTGACTCGAAACATCTCCATTGATTATGACGTTACGGTCCCGCCACAGACCAAGCTTTCTTCACGCACCGGCTCCGGCGATCAGACCATCAGCGGCCTCCAACTTCCGATGACGGCGAAGACCGGTTCGGGCAATATCACGGTGGAACGCATTACAGCCGATACGCGAGTGGGTTCAGGCTCCGGCGACCTTAAGATCAACTCGATTAAGGGCGTTCTTAATGCGGAGACAGGCAGCGGCAACGTCCGGGCAAACGATATTAACGGGGACGTTTTCGCCAATACCGGCAGCGGAGACGTTGAAGTCCGGCAGAGCAACGGTGGCAGCGTAAAAGCGCAGACCGGCTCGGGCAATATCCGGCTGCATGGTGTAAAAGGCGGCTTGCGCGCCGATGCCGGCAGCGGCAACATCGAGGCAGAAGGCGAGCCAACTTCTGACTGGCGGCTAGATGCCGGCTCAGGCAATATCACGCTGAAAGTGCCATCAAACGCGTCTTTTAACATTGACGCGCGTACTTCTTCAGGTTCTCTGCGCGTGAATCATCCGTACACCACTCAGGGTACGGTGGCCCATAACCATATCCAGGGCAAGGTTGGGAACGGCGGAGCGCTGCTTGACGTTCACACGGGCTCTGGCGATATCGAAGTGGAATAAGCATTTTCGAGAGCACCGATTAAGGTTCTCACTGGCAGTTTCTGGCGCGATGCGTTGATCAGCGTACTAGTCCAGAAAAGAGCGTATAGAAGCTCGTTTCGGCGTTTTTGGCTGATCAGGGCGCTGGTGTTGGCAGCTTCTTTGTTCCTGCCAATTCAGCGGCTGTTTGAGTGATATTGCGCTTGGAAAATGGCCCGAAGAATCCCCAGCAATTAGCTGTGGGGGGCGGCGCCACGGAGCCTGCCGTTGCTGGGCAGTTGCCGTATTTTTCCTGTAACTGCGGCAGCACAGCATCCACCAGGTCTTTATCGCTCTTTCCTGCCGCCTGCGCTTTGGCGACGGCATCCCGCAGGGTAACGAGATAATCATGGAAGTCGCGGACATCGCTTACAGTAGCTACGTCGCCATGTCCGGAAACAAATGTTCCTGAAGGATGATCCGCCAGCAACTTGTCGAGGCTCTTCACCCAATCACTTGTTGTCGCATCAATCAAATTGGGCAGGTGCCTTTGCCAGACCAGGTCGCCGGCGAAGATCACGTCGGCGTCAGGAACGATAACGACTGAGTCGCCTCCAGTATGCCCCAGCATATAGCGGACCTGTATCTGCCGCGTGCCCAGATAAATATCGACTGCGTCGCTGTAAACCTCATCCGGCAGCGCCAGTGCTTCCACCATGGCTTTCTGTTCCGGCTTGGGATTTGCGCCGAAGAATTTGAGGTTCTCCGTGCGTAGCCATTCCCGCACGTTACGGTGCGCCAGAATGGTAGCCCCAGCCTTTGCAAATACCGCGTTTCCACCAGTGTGGTCCAGATGGTAATGCGTGTTTACCACGAACCGGATGGGCAGATCTGTGATCTTCCTGATCTCTGCCAGCAGGTCGCGCGCCGGAGCAGGGTCTTCAAAGGTATCTATCACGACTACGCCATTGCTGCCGATGATGAATCCTGCATTGCTGCCGGCCTTGCCGGCATCCGATCCAATCGCGGCGTAAATACCCTCGCCCACTTTTTTAACCGTGAAGTCAGCAGTGCCGGCACAAAAGGCAATGGTTGAAAAACTAAAGAAAGCCAGTATAAGAGCAGCCATTCTGTTCCACATGCGGCTGATACTAACATCAATTCTGTAATTCCGCGTGGTTCCATAGAATCTGCCCAACTATTGAGCCGTACTGCTGAACTCGCCGTACCAAAACGGATTTGTTACGATGGAAACCAGATTTTTTTCTGATTTTCCAGATGGCATAGCCGGTGCAATCCAATCGCCAGCAGAATCCGTACACTTAGGAAAGCGAGAGAATGCGCGTGACTGGCACGCAAGCGCCAAATTACAAGAATGACGCTGCCCTGATCGCGTGCCTACGCGCGGGAGACCAGAGCGCCATGGCCGACTTGTATGACCGTTACGCGGGAGTCGTTTACGGCGTCGCCTTGCGAGTTCTGGCCAGCACCGCCGCCGCAGAAGACATCGTCCAGGAAGTGTTTCTCCAGCTTTGGCGCAATCCTCAGGCGTTTAGCGCGGACCGCGGACGGCTTGCCCCATGGCTGGCGGTGATTGCCCGGAATCGCGCTATTGATCTGCTGCGGAAGCGTCCTATGGAAGATGACATCAGCGAAATGCCGATCTCCACGGGAGTCAATATGGAAGATGAAACTGCCCGGCGGCTGGCCGTGGAAAAAGTTCGCGCCGTGCTGGGGCAGCTTCCTCCTGACCAGCGCAAGACCATGGAAATGGCATTTTTTGAGGGCATGACCCATACAGAAATCGCCGGCAAAACCGGAGAGCCGCTGGGAACGGTAAAGACCCGCATCCGCACCGGACTGCTGGCCTTGAGAAAAGCATTCGCATGAACGGGCACCCACAATTCGCTCAAGCGCTGGCGCTTTACGCCATGGGCTCGCTTGACGACCCCCAGGATTTGGCGGCTCTGCAGGCACATTTGGGCGCTTGCGGCGATTGCCGCCGCGAGTTGGAAGCGCTGCGCGGAGATGTTGCATTGCTGGCCCTCTCTGCCGTTGGGCCGCAGCCGCCTGCACGTTCGCGGGAGCGGTTGCTGGCGGCCATTGCCAAAGAACCGCGTATGGAAAGGCGTTCCCCCAGGCCTTACGCGATTGGCCACTTGCGTCCACGCTGGTTTTCGTTTGCGCCTGTAATGGTCATGCTGCTGCTGGCTGTATTCAGCATTTTGTTGTGGCGCGACCTGCGCAACACTCGCCGCGAACTGCGGCACGCTCACGGGCAGATGGAACAGATGCAGGCCGAACTGGAAAAGAAGACCCGGGACCTGGCCGATGCCAAGGCCGTTACCGACCTGCTGCATGCGCCAGACGCGACCCAAATGGTGCTGGTGCACCAAAAAACTCCGCCTCAGCCGCAGATGAAGATGATCTATTCGCGCCAGAAAGGATCGTTGTTCCTGATGGCCACCAATACGCCGGTCTTGCCGGAGAACAAGATTTATGAGCTCTGGCTGCTTCCCGCAGATGGCAGCGCGCCCATGGCCGCGGGTTGGTTCAAACCCGATGGCAAAGGCAATGGCATGATCTTCCACAAGCTGAAAACCTCCGGCATTGAGGCCAAGGGTTTCGCCATTACCATTGAGCCTGCCGGCGGCAGCCAGAGTCCCACAATGCCTATCGTGATGGGCCCAGCCTCCGGATAAAATTAGAACTAAGTTATTTTTCCGCCGATTTTGTCGATCTCATGTTGAATCGCGAGTTTGTCCAGGCTCTCCAATGGCAGACATAGGAACAGGCTGATGCGGCGATCCAACATGAAGAAGGCGCTCTGGAATGCCCGTTGTATTTCCTGGTCGCTGCCCTGAACCGCGGCAGGATCTGGAATCCCCCAGTGGGCGGTCATGGGCTGACCGGGCCAGATGGGGCAGACTTCAGCGGCAGCGTTATCGCACACTGTGAACACAAAGTCGAGACGGGGCGCCCCAGGACGCGAAAACTCTTCCCAGCTCTTGCTGCGATACCCGTCTGGGGACAATCGGGCATTTCCCAGTTGGCGGAGAGCAGCGGGATGAACCAACCCTTTGGGGTGGCTGCCCGCGCTGTAAGCAATAAAATTAGGCCGGCCTTTCTGGTTCATGATTGCTTCCGCCATGATCGACCGGGCGGAGTTGCCGGTGCAAAGGAAGAGCACATTGTAAGGTGCGTGCATGAATTCGCCGCCTTCCAGGAAATATTATTGTTAATGACTTTATGCATGTACATGCATAAACTTGAAGATGCGAGAATTTTACACCAGAATACCAGCGGGGCAAAACACTGAAAGAGGGCCAACACGGAATGAAGGGCATTGAAGACTATTTCAAAGGCCTGGCCGATATTAACCGGCTGCGCATTATCAATCTGCTTTTACAGGGTGAGCTCTGTGGATGCGACATCCAATACGTGGTTGGCAGCTCGCAATCCAATGTTTCGCGCCACCTCACTTACTTAAAGAGGTCAGGACTGGTAATTGACCGGCGCGAGGGATATCGCATCTATTACCGCCTGATTCAGGGCAGCAAACCAGAACATAAAAAGCTGCTGGCTTATTTGAAAGTCGCCCTGACCGATAAAATCTTCACCACAGACACCAGAAAGTTGAAACAGGCAATCAAGAATGGCGCCTGCACGATCAGCGAGACGGGAACTCGCATTTCCTCAAAAGCCAGATCGAGCGAAGCCCGTGCATAGCGCAAGTTTTTCAAGGCGGCTGGCCTCAGAAGCAGTCGGCACAGCATTTCTTCTGGCTGCTGTTGTTGGCTCGGGAATTATGGGAGAGCGGCTGGCCAATGGCAACGTGGCTATTGCTCTGCTGGCAAATACCCTGGCAACGGGAGCTGCGCTGGTGGCCCTGATCCTGACTTTCGGCCCAATCTCCGGCGCGCACTTCAATCCGGCAGTCACGCTGGCCGATGCCTCTCAACGAGGGCTGCCCTGGCGAGAAGCGCCGGGCTATATCCTGGCCCAGATTGTGGGTGCGTTTGTGGGTGTGGCGTGCGCCAACCTGATGTTTGCTTTGCCTGTATTTTCAATTTCACGCCATGCCAGAAGCGGCGCATCCCAGGTATTCAGCGAATTTATTGCGACATTCGGGCTGCTGGCCGTGATCTGGGGCTGCGCGCGCTTGCGATCAGCCGCCGTCCCATTTGCCGTGGGCGCTTACATTACCGCAGCATATTGGTTTACCGCATCAACATCTTTTGCCAATCCGGCCGTGACAATGGCGCGCAGCGTCACAGATACGTTCGCGGGAATTCGTGCGGGCGATGTGGCCGGTTTCATCATGGCGCAGGTGCTGGGCGCTGCCGCTGCAACTGTGCTTTTCCGTTGGCTGGTTCCATCGCTTCCGAGAGTGGCGGAGGATGTGGTTGTTCCGGGACGGAAAGGCGTATAGAGCGGCCCGGTATCGCGCCACTATCCCGCGTCAATCCGGCCCAATATCGGTCCCAAGGCATAAGCAACAAATAAGCCGGTGGCGTAAATTACAGCCGAAATCCAAAGCAGTAC
Source organism: Candidatus Angelobacter sp. (assembly GCA_036488825.1). Classification (GTDB taxonomy): domain Bacteria; phylum Acidobacteriota; class Terriglobia; order Terriglobales; family Acidobacteriaceae; genus Angelobacter. The sequence goes on along the minus strand of DASXGZ010000021.1, from coordinate 2,504 downwards.
TTTGCTAACTCGGCTCGCCTGAACGCAGGCGCTGGGATCATTGGCGCTGCATGCCCGGTTTAAGCGAGGCGCAATCCAATACATATTCACGAAGCTCGCCGCAATTAGGACACCTGAAATGGTGAAGGTCCAAGCCTTGTGCCGCGAAAGCGTCACCAGCCAGGGAAGGGCTGAAAGCGCGCTCGCTACGGTTGCGCCCAACCCGGCGAGCACAAGAAGAGATGGCAGCGCGCAGCACAGAAGCGTGCTCAGAGAAGTGAATAGAGAAAAGTAACTGAGCCAGGCGGATTTGGTCTGCTCCTGGCTGGAAACAGAAGTTGTCATCATTGCTTTTCCTCAATTGTTGCGTAGCGGAGCGTGTCCGGCAATTTGCCTTTTGGCGCTTCAGGAATCTGGCCGGTTATTTTTACTGCCTTTCCCAAGAATGTTTTTGCATCTGCTCCGGGCTGCTCCGGCGCGAGTTGCAAGACGTCATTTGACCCGGCGATTTGAATTTGAAGCTTTCCGGCTGTTTCCTGAACCTTACCGATAAGCGTGGCTTGCGACTGCTTCATGGTGAAACCATTTTTTGCCACTGCTTCCTGCAATTGTTTGAGCGTAGTGGTGTTTCCGGGTTTGAGTGTGACCGTCGCCAGTCCTTTTTCCAGACTGACATTGACGTTATCCACTCCCGGAACTGCTTTCAGTGACACGCGCACGGCGTGTGCACAGACCTCTCAATCCATTCCAAATATCGTGATGTTGATGGACTGAATTTCCGCTGATGCAGATGCGGCGAGCAAGCTGAGAATTAACAAAAATGCTGCAATTTTCTTCATAGAAGTTCTCCTAGTGGGAATGCTGAAATAATAGATAGCTGAAGTTCACCGCGAACCGGACGCGCTCTTTAGGGAATACGCCACCGACGTTGCGGTATATGGGTTCCTGCACGCCGAAACTGACGGTGTAATTGCGGTAAATTCCCAGCGCAGAAGGCCCAAGGAACACCTGATGCGCCTCAGTTCCCGGCAGGTCAGCGCCGGACTGAACGAAATGTCCGGCGCGCTCGCCCACCAATTCAGCAAAAAGACGCCAGTCCCATTTGTCGCTTTCAGTCCGCCATTTCGGCGGTCTGTAACCGTAAACAAGGCTGTAATCAAACACGGCCGGTCTTTGATTGCCGTCGTGCTCATAGAAGTGAGTAAATGTGGCTCCGAGCCAGGCGTAATGGCTGCGAGAAGCCATTCCAGTAACTGCGCCAAACATATTTCCGGGCGTATGACTGCTTTGCGCGAAAATTGGAAAGGCGGCTTGCGGCCCAGGCACCGCCAGGCCGACAAAGGCGGTACTCTCAAAACGGGTACCAATTTTTGTGGTGTTGTGATGGAAACGCCAAGCCAGCGTGGAATCAAAATCAGATCCCGGCTGGATGCGAGTAGGCGGCAGTGTTGCGCCTCCAACAACCCCAGGCAGCGTTAACGACAGTGTCAAATGGGGTGTAAACCCATATCCTATTAATTCCCGCAACGAAACCTGGGAACCCGTGGCGGCAGTTCTGCCGAACGCTCCGAAATCAAGACTCCATTCACCTTGCGAATTGGTGGGTGTAGCCAGTCCAAAGACAGGCCCATGGCTGGCGGCGTGAGCGAGCGAGGCAATTGATAAAAACAAAGTAAGGGTTAGTGCTGTTCTCACAGTTCCTCCGTGACAAATGCGAAAAAACACGTTTGCGCATGTGCATGCACATACAACTACGGGCGGAAAACTAGATTCTGAGAACTGTAATGCTGCCTGGCAGAGCGCCAGGGGGTGAGCCATTACTGACGTCAATGACCGGACTTGTGCTGATAACAGGGGCTACTTCAAGAGATGCAACAAGCTCGCTCAGTAGCGGCAGTCCCTGGATGTGAACAGTCTGGCTGGTGAGAATAGAACTGGCGGCATTCGGGTCAGTAACGGACTGGCAACAGGGGGCGTGATCCGCACCCATGTCGCAATCGTGGGATATCTGGGCACAGCAAGCCATTTCCTGCATGCTCATTTGATGAAACAGAGACATGCAATTCACGGCGGGGGCAGTGCTGAGTCCGACGAGCACAACCGCAACAAAAGCGAACTTGAAACTGCGCCAAGTCACCCATCAAGACTACTACCGATGTCTTTTAATCTCCAGTCAGCATCGCAAAAAATGGGCATGTTTCCGCCGGTGCAGTTTGTCAAGATGTACTGATTCGTGCTTGATTCGCATATTCAAGCTGGCTATACTCCGGCAGCGCCTCAGGGTGTATGCGGCAAAAGATCTTTGAAAATTAGCAAAGGGCAGACCCGGCTCTTAGCTCTTGCTTTTAGCTCTTGGGCTAAAGCAAAATCAACCCCAATTGCGCGCGACCCTACGCCAATCGATACGTAATCGCTCAAATCCACGCCAATCTGGGATGACCCTGGGATGAACCCTCTCAAAGCTACGCCAATCTGGGATGATCGGGGAGGGGGAAGGGGGCCAGAATTGGCAAAATCGCCGAAAG